>CBDCSV010000006.1:0-737405 GCA_965221855.1 Rhodospirillales bacterium
CCACCCGGGACGAACACCTCGCCTACCTCAAGGGCTCGGGGGTCAAGGTGGCCTTCGCCGGCCCGACCACCGACGAGGCGGACGAGGCCGTGACCGGCAGCGTGCTGGTCATCCAGGCCGAGGACCGCGCGGCGGCGGAGGCCTGGGCGGCCGGCGATCCCTACGCCAAGGCCGGGCTGTTTTCCTCGACCACCGTCACGCCGATCCGCAACGTCGTCCCCGGGGACTGACCGCCGGAGGCCCCTACGAGAAGGCCGGGCTGTTCGAAACCGAGATCGTGCGGCCGTTCATGGAGGTCCCGCCCTGGGACCTGAAACCCGCCCCCGGCAGCTAGACACGTACAGGAGATTCGCCATGGCTTATTGGCTCGTCAAATCCGAACCCGGCGCCTGGTCGTGGGACGACCACGTCAAGGCGGGCGTCGCCGAATGGGACGGCGTCCGCAACCATCAGGCCAACAACAACATGAAGGCGATGAAGATCGGCGACAGGGCCTTCTTCTATCACTCCGTGGACGAGAAGCGGATCGTCGGCGTTCTCGAGGTGGCGAAAGAGCATTACCCCGATCATACGGATGAATCGGGCAGGTTCGGCATGGTCGATTTCAAGGCCCTCATGCCCGTGGAGACCCCGGTCACCCTGGCCGAGATCAAGGCCGACGAGCGGCTCCGGGACCTGCTTCTGGTGCGCCAATCCCGGCTCTCGGTCATCCCCGTCTCCGATGCGCACTGGAAGATCATCTGCGGCATGGCGGGCGTCGAGGCCTGAGGGGCCGCGCCGGTTTCATGTTCGGAGGCATCCGCAACGCCCTCAAGGACAGCATGAAGAACCATGCGCTGTCGTCGAGCCGCAAGGAGGTCCAGCGGTTCGTCGACGGACTTGTCTCCATGGGCGACGAGGACCTCGGCATCATCGTCGCCGTCGCCACGGTTGTCCGGGTCAACATGGAGAATGAGGGCTTCCTGCCGAAGAAGCTGTTCTCCTCCAGACAACTGCCCAGCGCCTATGAACTGGGGCAGCATCAGATGGCGCTCAACAAGCTCGCCAAGGACTTCAACAGGCTCAAGCAGCCCACCGACGCGGTGGCCGTGATTGCGCTGTCCTACAGCCTGCGCTGCCTCAACGTCACCGAACTGCGCGACCTCGGGCGCGCGATCTGGGGTGAACTGGAGCGCGGCTTTCCCCATGTGGAAGACAAGCTGAAGGACGGCGAAAAACTCAAGGGCGAGAAATTTCCGGCGCGGGTCTGGGATGAATGGCGCCAGATACCCGCCGGCCTCGAACCCGCGGAAACCGGGGCATGACCCGGCTTTGCGCCCTCGACGACATCGAGGACACCGAAAGCGCCGGCATGACCGCCGAGATCGACGGCGCCGAACGGCCGCTGATCCTGGTCCGCCGCGACGGGCAGGTGTGGGCCTATATCAATTCGTGCCCCCATATCGGCCTGCCGCTGGACTTCAAGCCGGGCTGGTTCCTGTCCCTCGACAGGAAATTCATCCACTGCGCCAATCATGGCGCCCTGTTCCGGATCAAGGACGGCGTGTGCGTCGCCGGTCCCTGTGTCCGCCAGTGGCTGACCGCGGTCCCGGTCGAGGTCAGGGACGGCGGGGTGTTTCTTGCTTAGCGGCGAGACGACCCGATTGTGGATCGAAAGGGAATATACGACATAAACCAAGCCGTCATGCCCCGCCGATAGCGCGGGGCATCCAGGAACCAAGGCTCCCCCTCACCCAGCTTCGGCTATGGCTCGCAAGCTCGCCGAGCCTCCGCAACCCTCTCCCCCTTTCCAGCCTTCGTAGCCGAAGGCTACTTCGGCGGAGTAGGCCGGGGGGCGAGGGTTTGTATTGAGTCCCCTCTCCCCCTTCTTCAGGGGGAGAGGGTCAGGGTGAGGGGGTCATAAGAAAAAAGTGGGGGTAATGCAGAAATTCCCCCTACCACCGGACCGAGCCGGTGAGCATGGCGCCGTGCGCCGGGGGGTCGTTGCCGTTGGCGCTCTCCCGGCGGGTCGCGTCGAGATTGACCTCGAAACCGGAGCCGCCCCCGGCCGCCGGGGTGAGCCGCCAGCCGATGCGGACCTCCCGCCCGCCGCCGTCCGAGGCCCCGAAGCCCACGTTCGGCGTGCCGGTGAACCTGCCGCCGAAGTGCCCGAAGCCGTAGCCGAGTTCGCCCTCGAAGCCGCCCGCCGACTCGACGGAGCCGCCCTTCGGCATTTCCTCGTGCCACAGCTTGCCGGCTCCTTCCGCCAGCGCGCCCCAGCGCGGGCTCAGCGCGAGCGACAGACCCCGCCCGTGCGCCCCCGCACCGGCCCGCGCCGTCACGCTCACGCCGCTCTCGCGGGTGCCCTCTTCCGAGTGCGCCGCCAGCCGGCGCCCGCGCGCCTCCAGGTGCAGACGCGGCGCCGTGTAGCGCAACCCGCCCGCAACCTCGATCCCGGTTCCCACGAGACCGTCGCCGCCGTCGCGGCGGCCCGCCGCCTCGACGAAGGGCGTGAACGCCGTCTCCCCGTCCAGCGCAAGGCGCCGCGAGGCCTCCAGACCCAGACGCGCCCGCCAGCTGTCGGCCGTCAGCCCGTCCGCGTGGCCCGGGCCGCCCCCGGTCTCCATTCGCACAAGGCTCGCATCCGCCCGCGCCGCCAGGCGAATCTCCGCAGGCCGGGGAAGCTCATGGCGCAGCCCCACCGATCCCATCCGCATCGATAGGCCGCTCGTTTCAGGCTCGTCCCCGTTCAGGCGATGCCGCGCCCCGCCCCGTCCCGCGCCCAGCACGCCGGACATCTCCAGGCCGTCCGACAGGGTCCAGCGCCCGTACGGGTAGAGCGCGGTCAGCGACGTCTCCGAACGGCCCCGCCCCGATACGCCCCCGTCCTCGAAGCCGTACTCCGCCTTGCCCGTCCCGCGGCTCACCGCAAGGCCCGCCACCCACGGCCCGGCCCGGGCGTCGATGCCGAGCCAGCCCGTCCGCAACTCGGCCTCGTAGCGCGTCCCCGGCTCCGGACGGCCCGCGAAGCTCCCGAAATCGCCCCGGCCCCATACCGACCACAGCGGCGGCGAAGGCGCCCCGGGCCCCTCCGGCGCGCCCAGGGTCAGCGAAAAGGCGCTCGCGTGAAATAGTTCCCCGGCCCGCACGCTCCGGCTCCATGCGTCGGACGCGCAGCCCCCGCGGTCCGCGGCAAAGCCGGCCTGACCGCCGGACACGCCCGCCGGACACGTCCGCTCCCCGTCCGCGAGGCCCGCCGCGGGGGGCGCGGCGAGCGCCACCGTCTCGCCCGCCAGCGTCAGCGAACTCGACGGAACCGAGGGCGCCAACCGTTCGCCGATGTTGTCGAGTGCGTCCGTCAGCGTACGACGGCCCACTTCCGCCAGCGTGCGCTTCATCAACCCATTCACCTGCGCCGCGTTCCCGGACGGGCTGGCGCCCTTCTGCACACCCCTGCCCGGCGATGGATACGGCCCACCGTCCGGCGGGGGCGGGGCGTAGGTCACCAGCCAGACTTCGATAAGGGGCGCGACGTTGCCCTCGAGGTCCTGGATACAGGGGCCAACACCGTCATTTTCCGAGCAGCCGGTCGAGTTGTAATCCAGTTCCATTCCGTCGTTTTCATCCACCGCCGAGCTCAGGGTCAGCACGATCGTCTTGCCGTCCACCCTGGTGCCGGTGGGGCGCAGTGAATCTTTGTTACTGTTCGTGAACCGGACAATGAACCTGGCCGTCCCCGGCACCGAATTCGGGTCCAGGCGTCTGTTGAAGGTCATCGTCAGCGTCGCCCCCTGCACCGTCGCGGCAAGCAGCCGGAGCTTCCCGGCATCCGAACCGGAGCGGCCCGGCGGCGCCCCGCCGCCGCCGCCCCCGCCGCCGCTACAGGCGCCGAGGACCAGGATGGCGACGAGCGCGCAGGCCGCCGCGCGCCAAGCGCGCGCAAGACCGGCAATGAAACCGAAAGAGGAGGAAGCGGGCCCCGCCGGACGGCGGAGGCCGGGATTCAGGCGTCGGGAACGGCGCTCCCGCCAAGCAAAGCCTGCGCGGCCCATGGGATCAGCCGCACCCTATACGGGATGGCGAACCGGTCCGCGGATACAGGAGGGCGCTCGGCGCTCGGCGCTCGGCGCTCGGCGCTCGGCGCTCGGCGCTCGGCGCTCGGCGCTCGGCGCTCGGCGCTCGGCGCTTAATTATAACGGCGAGGAAATTCCGCCATGTCAAGAAAATGCCGTTTTCCTTGATCCGTCATCGTGCGCCATCTCCCGACAGGCCGTGCAACTGGCCGAACGCGCCAGCTCATGGCGCCGATCGATACACGCCCGACCGTGACGCCTAGTGCTGATAACGGTAAGGAAACCCGGACGTCTTATGAAACGCATTGTCGAACGGAATTCGATAGCAATTTTGTTATGCTGAAATTCCCCCCTCCCTAACCCTCCCCCTCAAGGGGGGAGGGAATAGGTGGGTTGGTCTACCTCCCCCCAACGAGGAGGAGGTCGAAACGGCCGGCACTAGCCGGGCGTCGAGGGTGGGGGGGGGTCACAAAAAGGGAGAGGGAAAGGCGCTTTGGCGCACCCCGGCCGCGGCGCCGCCAACGTGAATGTTGTCATCCCCGGCCGATTGTCGATAATTTGAAGCCGACGGCCCGGGGACCGGGGGTCCAAGGGCCGGCGCGCAAGGGAGGTCCGCGACATGTCAGAAGATGCCGTTTATCCCGTTCCGGAGTCCGTGGCCAAGGACGCCTGGATCGATAACGATCAATATCTGGAAATGTACCGGCGCTCGGTCGGCGACCCGGAAGGGTTCTGGTCCGAACAGGCCCAGCGGATCGACTGGATCAAGCCGTTCACCAAGGTAAAGGACGTGGATTATACGGGCGACGTCCGCATCCGCTGGTTCGAGGACGGCACCCTCAACGCGTCCGCCAACTGCATCGACCGGCATCTGGAGAAACGGGGCGGCCAGACGGCGATCCTCTGGGAGCCGGACGACCCCGGCGCCGACGCGGTCGCCGTCACCTACGCGGAATTGCACGAAGCCGTCTGCCGGCTCGCCAACGCCATGAAGGACCGGGGCGTCAAGAAGGGCGACGTGGTCACCATATACATGCCGATGATTCCCGAGGCCGCCTACGCCATGCTGGCGTGCGCGAGGATCGGCGCCATGCACTCGGTGGTGTTCGGCGGATTCTCGCCGGACGCCCTCGCGGGCCGCGTCCAGGACGGCAATTCGGTCTGCGTCATCACCGCCGACGAGGGCGTCCGGGGCGGCCGGACCGTGCCGCTGAAGGCCAACACCGACGCCGCCCTCGAGGACTGCCCGAGCGTCAGCACCGTCATCTGCGTCAAGCGCACCGGCGGCGACGTCGGCTGGAAGGACGGCCGCGACGTCTGGTACGACGAGGCCACCGCCGCCGCCTCGCCGGACTGCGAACCGGAAGAGATGAACGCGGAGGACCCCCTGTTCATCCTCTACACCTCCGGCTCCACCGGGAAGCCCAAGGGCGTGCTGCACACCACCGGCGGCTACATGGTTTATACGTCCATGACCCATCAGTACGTCTTCGACTATCACGACGGCGACGTCTATTGGTGCGCCGCCGACGTCGGCTGGGTCACCGGGCACAGCTACATCGTTTACGGCCCGCTCGCCAACGGCGCGCTCACCGTCATGTACGAGGGCCTGCCCAACTGGCCGGACGCGTCGCGCATCTGGCAGGTGATCGACAAGCACGAGGTCAACATCCTCTATACCGCGCCGACGGCCATCCGGGCGCTGATGCAGCAGGGCGACGAGCCGGTGAAGAAGACCAGCCGCGCCTCGCTCCGCATCCTCGGCTCGGTCGGCGAGCCCATCAATCCGGAGGCCTGGAGCTGGTACTACAATGTCGGCGGCGACGCCCGCTGCCCCATCGTCGATACCTGGTGGCAGACCGAGACCGGCGGCATCCTGATCACGCCGCTGCCCGGCGCGACCGAGCTCAAGCCGGGCTCCGCCACGCGGCCGTTCTTCGGCGTCCAGCCGGCCATCGTCGATGCCGACGGCAATATCCTGGAGGGCACCTGCGAAGGCAATCTGATCATGACCGATTCGTGGCCCGGCCAGATGCGGACGGTCTACGGCGATCACGAACGCTTCGTGCAGACCTACTTCTCCACCTACAAGGGCAGCTACTTCACCGGCGACGGCTGCCGCCGGGACGAGGACGGCTATTACTGGATCACCGGCCGGGTCGACGACGTGATCAACGTCTCCGGCCACCGGATGGGCACCGCGGAAGTGGAAAGCGCCCTGGTGGCGCATCCCCAGGTCTCCGAAGCGGCGGTGGTCGGCTACCCCCACGACATCAAGGGCCAGGGCATCTATGCCTATGTCACCCTGATGGAGGGGGTGGAGGATTCCGACGATCTCCACAAGGAACTGGTCCAGTGGGTGCGGAAGGAGATCGGCCCCATCGCCACGCCGGATGTGATCCAGTGGGCGCCGGGCCTGCCCAAGACCCGGTCGGGCAAGATCATGCGGCGGATTTTGCGAAAGATCGCCGAGGGCGACGCCTCGAACCTGGGCGACACCTCGACGCTCGCCGATCCGTCGGTGGTCGACGACCTGAAGGCGCACCTGGTCGAGCATTAGAAGCCGTTACCCCGGCCCGGGCCCCGCCTTGGCCGGTTCGCACCAGTCCGGGGCGGCGGCGTCGCTAGAGCGTGATGGTTCTATCGGGAAGCGTATCCGGCGTTCTGGAAGCCGTTTGCGCAACCCCCTCACCCTGACCCTTGTGTGTATTGATCGGTGTTACGATGCGGCGCCGGTGGCCGGACAGGTGCGCCCCGCCACCGGCGCGGAGGTGAGGCCGTCCCGCCCTGGGCGCCGTTGTTTTGCCCTCGGACGCCGTGGGAGAGCGAGGTCCCCTCCGCCTTCTTTCGAAGCCCGCACGGTTGCGTGGGCATGTTAGCCCGCACCGCAAGGAAGGGATAGAGAGGAAAGGATGGAGAGGATGACGGAGACGGTTGTTTATGTCGGGATCGACGTGGCGTTAGCCGATTACGACCGTCATCCAGAGCAGTCACCTAACGACCGATTTGCTCCGTAAGAGGTGACTCAAAAACCCCAGACAAGCTTGGACCCTGAGGAATTCTAATGCCCTCCCAATATTCGAGGAGGAAAGATGGGAAGAATTCGGTTGGGAAGCTTTCACTATCCGGCGACAGGCAATCTCTCGGAAGCCAAATTAGGCTCAGCTCCGGCCAAGCGGCCGACAATTCTTCAAGGTACTTCTTGTTCGAGCCGATTACAGAGGACTGCGGTTCCAGCTGCACGCCAATCGCGGCCTCGCCGGTCCAGAAAAGAACACTGATCTCCGCAAATTGGGGCGAATGGGAATTGTCGCCGGGTAGTTTTACGCGAACATTGGGAAGAGGAAGAAACGCGGAATAGATCCAGTCCTCGGCCCCGAAGACATCTGGTTCGTTCCCGCCGAATCTCTCGTTCGCTCGCCGTTTTGCGTCATCCAAATACTTTTCGACGAACAGGCGCAGCCGGACCGAAAATGTAGGCAACTTCGCCATCAGTTTTTCATGGACGAGTTCGTACAGTCGGTCTCCAGACGTTGCGAGCGCCAAGTCGCGAGTGGTCAGAGCGCCCCATCCTGGGCTGGACAGCCGAAATCCCGGCGTACCATCGGCGATAACCGCGAAGTGGGCGCCGAGGGGCGATGACAGAAGTGTCTGCCCCAGACCCGCCAGCGCTCGCGCCGGATCTCCGACCGGTCCATATATTATCCGGCGGTCTATATGTCCATCTCCAGGATATACAGGCCGCCGGCCCACCGGTCGCCGCAATAGACGATTCCGTTTTCGTCCACATAGACATCGTTCATCTGGATCGTCGGAACCCGGGAATTTTCCGGTCCGGGAGGCACGAAATAGGCAATGCATTCGGGCTGATACGGATTCTTGAGATCATAGACCCTGATGCCGGCGTTGAAGAACGCGCCAACGATGATTTCCTCGCTGTGGAATGACGGACCGGGCCGGTTTTCGTGGACGTTGTGCGAGCCGAAGCGGCCCCCCTTCTGTCCGTATTCCTGGACCGGCGGCAACGGGAAAGTGCTGATCGGAACCAGGTTTTCCTCGTTTCGGGCGTCCAAGACCCATGTCAGTTTTGGCCAATCAGCGCCATCATCCTTGATGCACTCATCGGTCACCACGATGAGGCCGCGATCGAACAGGGGCATCACCGTATGCGTGAACCCCGGATAGGGGTTATGCGGACTCCAACGGGAAACAACCTCCGGCGCGGATTTGTCCGAGATATCGAGGATGAATGCTCCGCCGTCGATGTAGCCCAGGTAGGCCCGATCCGGGTGATCCGGATAGACGTTGGCATTGTGCAGACGGAAAGCGTCGCCGCCTCGCAGCGAGTCCATGGGCTCGGGGATTATCCGTTCCGGAGGCGGCGCGTTGTCGCCCTCGCGGGTCCCGGCATACCACCAGCGGCCGGCTTCCTCGGGCTTGCTGGGGTTGCGGACATCAATGATCTGGTAAATCTGATCGTCGCGCGGATGGCGCGGCGTAAAATCGGGTGCGCCGCTTGCCATATGCACGTATTCGCCGTCGACGAACCAGAGGCAATGGGCCCCGCGGGAATGAGGCCCCGCAGTGGAGTAGTGGCTGATCGATTTAGGATTACGCGGGTCGCCGACATCGAAGAGTTCGAAGCCCGCGGGTTCCAGGCCGAGTTCGTACACCTGATAGGCGACGGCCAGTATATCGCCCGTTACTTCGAGGGAGTTGGACCGCATGTTCGAGTGCGGCAGTTCGGTCTGGCAAATGACCTCGGGTTCCCGCGGGTTGCTGACGTTCACCCCGGTAAAATTCTTCGGCGGCCCTTCGTGAGCGATCCACAGAACCCGCTCTCCCTTATTGGTCACCTGCAGCGCCATGCCCTCGCCTACACCGCCAAATCCATTCAACGTGTCGTGGGCAATCAATCTCATATTGTGGATGAGCGTTTCGGACATGGAACCCCCGAGGAATGTTTGAGGCGGCAGTTATTCGATGCCAGTGAAGCATTTGAGTTTCCAGGCTTCAATGAGCATTAGTAAATTTCGTTTTCATAAGCGCCGGGTGCGCTAATCTCCAGAAATGAGCAAGTTCACCAACTCTCAGTCCGTCGACAACGGGACCCACCCAAACCGATTGCCGGTCAGTCTGATCACGGGATTTCTGGGCAGCGGCAAGACGACCTTGTTGAATCATCTGGTCAAGCAGCCGGGCATGGAGGCCGCCGCCCTCATAATCAACGAGTTCGGAGAGGTCGGCCTCGATCATCTCCTCATCGAATCCGCCATCGAGAATACGTTGCTTTTGCAGAACGGCTGTATCTGCTGTTCGATCCGCGGGGATCTTGTGGATACGATTCTGGATCTGTTTCGTAAAGTGGACGCCGGCCAACTTCCGCCGTTCGATCGGATACTGATCGAAACGACAGGTATTGCCGACCCGATTCCAATTGTCCGGACGCTCGACGAAGACCCGGTGGCGGCCGATCGCTGTAATCTGGACCGGGTCATCACCGTCATAGACGGCGTGCACGGTCTCCGGCAACTCGACGAATATGACGAGGTCGTCGCCCAAGCCGCGCTTGCCGATATCCTGGTTCTCAGCAAGTCGGATCTGTCGGACGAGCAGGCCAGCGGCAAACTCCAAGAAAAATTGGCGGCGATCAATCCGACCGCACGGGTCCACGCCGTTGCCCACGGGGTCATTGACCCGATACACCTGTTCACGGTGAAAAGGACTTCGGAGAGTGTTGGAGACGCCCATGGTGCCGGCGATAAACACATCCACGGCAAGAATCACCGCCACGGCAAGATTTCGACTTGTAGCTTGATCCACAAGCAGCCGATCATCGAGTACCGGATTAGAGAGTGGCTTAGGGCGCTTGCCACCCTTCGACCGTATTCCCTTATCCGCATTAAAGGCTACATCCACGTTTCGGGGTCTGATTCGCCGCTGCTCGTCCAATCCGTCGGATCAGTGGTCAGCCGGCCCGAGCTATTGGATGCCTGGCCCGACGGCCAGCGGGAAACGCGGATCGTGCTAATTTTCAAGGATTTGGAGCCAGAGCAGGTCTTGAGAAGCTTTTACCGGCATGTCGTAGGGGCCGGGGACTAATGCCGTTCGGCCAGCCGATCAACCTCTCCAGCCACCGAATGCGCCGGCAGGCGGTTCATCTTGTTGGCGATGCCAATTTTACTTAGCGTTATGTTACAACCAAAACACGTAGGCTGCCGGGTTAACCGCTCGATCCGCCGGGCACGGTCCAAGCCAATGATTGGGCGAGATAACTATGCAGGAGGGGTTCAATGCCCGTTTACAAGGCCGATGAGATGGAATTGACGCCTGATGTGGTCAATCCGAACGTCATGATGAAACAATTCGGTGGCGAATTGATCAAAGCCGGAATCGTTACCTACGAGGACGGCGAAGCGCCACCTCCTCACGTTCATCCAAATGATGAACAGTGGATTTATCTACTCGAGGGACGCCTCGCGGTGCTCTTGGGAGACGAGATGGACATCATCGGTCCGGGCGACCTTGTCTATATTCCGCGCAATGTCGTGCACGGAATTCGGCTGCTGGGGTCGCGGTGCCGCTTCTTTACCTGCAAAAGCCCAGCCGGCTCCGGCGCCCTTAGCGAAGACTACAATGCCGTGCCGAACCTGGAGGAACTGAAACAACGCCTCGCCGACGCGGCATAGCGGCAGCCAACGCGTATTCTTATATAAGAGTGGACAATATCCATTGTCCCAATAGGATATCGTGATCGTGACAGGGCAATCGCATTAGCCTATTTCGGCGATGAGTTTTCGGAGGAAGTTGTCGCTCCACCCGGCGCGATTGAACTTGAGACGGTTTGATCCCTTGTCCTTGTTGCGTTTGATGACGTTGAGGGCGAGGCGTCTGAGGAGAGCGAGGTTTTCCGGGGCGTTGTCCTTGCGGGCTCGGGCCTGATCTTCGTCCATGACCACATCGAGCACCCAATGGAGTTGGTTCTCGATCCCCCAGTGTCCGCGGACGAGGCGGTTCAGTTCGTCGGCGGTGAGCGGCCAGGAGGCGATGAAGTAGCGCACCGCTGTCGTGGCCCGGCCGTCGGTCTCGCGGCTGGAGGTGACCTTGCCGACAGCGGCCAGGGCCGGCCACCGGTGGGCTTCGGCGAGCCAGTCCATATCGTGCAGCACCTCGGCGCGGCGGGTTTCGATGCGGCCGTGGCCGGCGTCCACCGTCTGGTCCACGCCGTCGGCGGGCGCCTGGGGATCGTCCAGCAGCAGTTTGACGTCGGCGAGAAGGTCGGGCTGGTTGGCCTTCAGCGCCATCAGGTAATCGGCGCCGGCCTCGTGGATGTCGCGGGCCGTGCCGCTCTGGCAGTGCATGGCGTCCATGGTCATCACCGCGCCTTCGAGGCTGAGCAGCTTGAGCAAGGCCGGCACGGCGGTGATCTCGTTGCTCGCGCCCACGTTCATCTGGCCTAGAACCAGCCGCTGATCGGCGGCCCAGGCGCTGACCAGGTGGAGCGGCGAGGTTCCGGAGGCCCGATCGAAGGAGCGCCTCAGGCTCTTGCCATCAATCGCAACAACCTCCGCCCGGGCGGTCGCGAAATCGGACATGAAGCGCTGGAAGGCGGCATGAAAGGCCCGCGGGTCCAACAACCGGAACAGCCGCGAGAAGGTGTCGTGGCTGGGCGGGCCAGCGGGCAGGGTCAGGAACTCGCGCAGCACCTCTTCCTTGGCCTCGGCGAAGTCCGCCATGTCAACGCACGACGTGCTTCCACACAGCGCCGCGCACAGCGCCATGAACAGCATCTCAAGAAGATCATGACGCAACGCGTTGCCCGTGCGCGGATCATCAAGACCCGAAAAACTCTCCCGAAATCTCTCCACCGAAACCTCCATCAAACGTCAAAGAAGCTCCAGCAGCAGCGATACTCATTTCCATTCCGTTTACGAAGCCATTCCGTTCACGAACCAAATCAAATGCGATTGCCCTGGCCTTGGCAAGCAGATGGATCGGCAATGTTGACCGCTGTCAATCAAGCGTCTCGCGCTCCGCCGCCGGCGGAAAGGAAACAACGCCGCAAGCGCGTGCAAACCGGAGGGGTCGCGCGCTTCGGACTATGACGGTGCGGTCTATTTGAAAGATGCCGGCGGCTTCTGTGACGGTGGCGGCCTCGATAGCGCTGGGTAAGCAGCGAATTTTCGATTACGTTTGGAACCACTGATCGGGTATCGCGAAAACCGCATTGGCGGGCGTCGAGAGGTATTGGATGCTTCGGGTCGTTTCATACTTCGTTGAGGTTGGATGAACTCCATCAAGGACCGGCTTCTGCCGATAATTTCGATTCTGATCGCCATTTGGGTGATCGAAATCGTAAATCTCTTTCTCGGCCACGGCCTCACGTCTTGGGGCATCTTGCCGAGATCGGCCTCGGGCCTGATCGGCGTTCCGCTGGCGCCATTCATCCACGGCAGTGTCTGGCACGCCGTTTCCAACACCATCCCATTGGCGATTTTGGGCGGCCTCGTGCTTGCGGGGGGCAGGGCGAGATTCTGGTCCGTAACCATCGGGGTGATCGTTATTTCCGGCATTTTGGTCTGGGTATTCGCTCGCGGCGCCTATCACGTCGGAGCCAGCGGGCTGGTATTCGGATATTTCGGCGCCCTGCTGGCGGCAGCCTATTTCGAGAGGTCGATCATGGCCGTTGGCATCGCCGTGATCACCGTCGCCCTCTATGGAGGGCTGATCTGGTGTGTGCTGCCGACCCGAAGCCATATTTCATTCGAGGGGCACTTGTTCGGCTTGGCCGCGGGCGTGGCGATCGCGTGGTTGAGCGCCCGCCGGGACGTCCGCACGAGTTGAACCGAACCCGCCGGCCCGGCTGGTCCTTTAGCTGGCGGCACTCCTGCCGGCGCTGCGGGCGCCGAAGCCGCCCCTCGAGACCGTCCGCGTCCGGGTTGCCGGCCGGCTGGTCGTGGTCTTGGCGACCTGGGCTCGGCCGTTTCTTGCGGTAGTTCCGACCGACTGGCCTCCGCCGGTGTAGTAGCCGCGGCCGTGCGAGGGATAGTAAAGCGGCTGCGAATAGACGGTCGTCACGCCTCGCGGCGCCAACATGTAGCCGACCATGAAGGGCAGCCAGAATGAGCCGGAGGAGGTATGGTGAACTCGGCACTGGTTGACACCAAAATCCGAATAACATGAGCCGGCCGAAGCATATCGGGGAGCAACCTGTTCATGCCGCTGCTGCGCCTTCTGGAACTCCGCGCGGCACACCGCTTCATCCTGTTCTCCCGACGCGATACACGCTTCCACCGACTCGAAGACGAGGGCGTCTTCCTTGGCTTCGCCGCAAGCCGCAAGGGTCAGGGCCGTGGCGCCCAGCAGAAAAGCGCGGAATGTGGTCTTCCTGGTCATGTCCCGCCCCCTCTACGTGGTCATGCTCGCGGCGTTGAGGATGCCTCCGGCCAAGGACGCGGAACCCAGCCAGATGCCCGCGGCAATTTCGTTGGCTTCGATTCGTTCCGAAACGCGGGGCATGGGCATGCGCACGAGCAGGTAAACGATGATCTGTACAATCAGCGCGACAATGCCCCAGACAACCATCTCCAAAATGGTCACCGAACTCAGCATGGCGCTGGCAACCGGCAGGCAGAATCCGATGAGGCTGCCGGAAAAGGCGATCGACGCCGCCACCGAGTTCTGTTTGATCAACTCGAACTCGTTGTGCCGGGTGACGAAGGTGTAGATCACGACATAGGCGAGAGCCAGAATGGCCGCGACCACGAAGAATCCCAAAAAGGCCGGCAGGTCTACGACCAGTTCATTGAATATTTCCGTCATCCCCCAATTCTCCTGAGTAAAAGTCCGTCTGCTAGATTATCTTCAATTGAGTCAGCTCGAGATCGACGCCGATCATGAGTTCCACTGTTTTCTCGCGTCCATACGAGTCCACTATGACGAGAAGGTACTCGTTCTTTTTGTCTTTCTCGAGGTTTCGTCCGAACAGCATGCATTGCTGATAGTTTTCCCGGCACTCGTCGCTGTCCGGGTCTTCGTAAATGTACTCGGTGAAGCCGACAGGGTCGGCGTGGCCCTCCGTCGTATCGAACCAAAGCCGTTCATACTCGGTTCCGTCGTCGAGCCGGAAGGAAAGTGCGCCCAACTTGCCGCCGCGTTCCGTCCACTGCGCCCATTCGCCGGGACTGCTCGGATAGTAGCTCTTGTAGGGCACATAGAGGGTGATTTCCTCGACATGATGGTCCTCGGTCCCATTGACCGTCAGGACCTGGATCAGCTGATCGTCGCCGACGTAGTAGCGGTGGACGTAACTGTCGTCCCCAAGGTCGACGAACCCCTGAGCGTCGATCAACAGAGTTTCCTCGGGCAGTTCGACATGGATCTCCTCCGCATGCATCCGGAGCGGAAGCGTATCGATATCCACCGCCGCACCGATGCGGAGGTTGAGCGGCGTATCGAGGGGTTCGTCCCCGCCCTTACCGAACTTGACCTTCAAATCCCTGGCCCCGCTCTTAAACAGGGACTTCATCGCTCCACCGATCATTTTTGAGCCTCTCTCCTTACCGCGTTGGAAGCGGGCGTCTATGCCGTCGCCAGCGCCTGCCAATTGATCTCCGATGCCTGAATTCGTTGCGCCGCCATGAGATAGAGTATGGCGCCCGGCTGAATACGGTGGTCATTGGGGGCGTTCAAGATCAGGTCGTCTCCCAGCGTCGATCGAGCGACCCCGAACAGAGTCGCGTGATGCTCGGCTTTCAACACGGCGAACAATTCGCCGTAGCTAACGGAACCGACGCCGTCGGGAACGTTCAAGCTGAACTGCGTGGGCCCCTCCAAGGTTGATAGGAGCTGCTTTTGAACCCGGCTGGACCCGGGATCCTGAGCCGAACGGACCATAAGTTCGATAGAGAGCGATACATTGCATTACGCATGCGGACAGTGGGCCTTGAGCAGTTCGGCGAAACTCTGTTGCTCGAAGTAGGCAACCAGATGGGCGGTGTCGTTGACCGCGGCCGCGCCCAGGGCGGCAGCCAATGTTTCGTTGTCGTCATGCCCGAGTGCAATGATGTATCCGGCGTTGGCGACCGCGGCTCGCCGCAACAAATCCGGGCTGTTCAGCGCGGCGGCTCTGACGAATTTCGCCTGGTCCGGCATGGGATTCTCGATTGCCTGGGCCGAGCACAGAACGATCTCCCGGCCGCTCTCGCTCCTGTCTCCCCGTATGTGATCGACCATTCTCTCCGTCTTATTGCCGTTCCACCCGAGAATTACGATGTGATTTTCCAGAGTTTCGTAACTCGATAGACCACGCAATTTAATTCTCCATTTGTCCGCGATTTGCTGAACGACCTTGGCGATGATCGTGGTGAACAGGGCAATCCCGCCGGGCATGATCCACAACACGGTGATCAAACGTCCGATTTCCGTGGCCGGCGAGTAGTCCCCGTAGCCGACGGTCGTGGCGGTGGTGATGTAGAAGTACCAAAACAGCTGCCCGCTCGAGATTTCCTCGCCGCCCCCGAGCGCCAACAGCCCCCATGAGGTCGAAAAGTGAAGTCCCGTTAATACAAACACCGTCTCCCAACTGAGTCCGGTTACCCGGACGAGAATTAACTTTGCGACTCGTGAAAGAAAGAACTGCATTTAATGGAAAGGGCCTTTGAGTCTCGTTGGGTTGGCGAGCCGGAGGGATTCCTATACCCTGTTTTTATAGTTCCCGGCGGCGGCTTCCGAACAAAAATATTCTCCCCGACTGAATTTTATTGTTGCATCCTATGTTACATGTAATATCTTACATGTAAAGAAATTTGTGGTGTCCGATGGCGGCCAAGAGATCATCCTACTACCAGTCCAGATACCGGTCTCGCTTGAAAGAGCAGGGATACGTGAAACGCGAGGTTTGGATTCCGCCGGAAATGGGCCGGGTGTTAAAGGACTGTGAGACTGCGTTGCGAGCCGGAGTGGTTCCGGTCATTCCTAGCAAACCGATGGAGAAAAAAATGAGCGGTGACGATATTTGGACAACCGAGAGCCTGTATGAGGCTCTAACAGGTTCGACACCCGCTACCGAGGGAGACTTCAAAGTCGAGCTTGTCGATGGGGCCGACCCGGGAATTTTGTTGACCATGTCCGAGTTCGGCGATCTCCCGCTGCTCATGAGTGTGAGCGGGAGCCAGATCATCGTCGACACGCTGTTGTGGCCCGTGGACGAAGTGTCTGATCCCGCGGCCTTCAATGCCATGATCCTCAAGACCCACAAGCTGTTTCCCTTGTCGACTTTCGGCATACAAACCGGCGCCGACGGCAAGGAGTACTATGAAATGTTCGGCTCGCTCAGCGCCGGCTCGACACTCGACTCCGTCATCTTTGAAATCGAAACGCTGGCCGACAATGCCATGCAGGCGGCGGACGCTTACCGCTCCGACCTGCAAAATGTCGCGTAGCACAACCACAACCGTAATCTTGAATTACCGGCACTAAGGAGAACAGGAATGAGCATCTGGGCAAAGGTCGCAACGGCCGTACGCGGCGGCGTGAGCGAGGCTGGCGAAGCAATCGTCGATCATCAGGCTCTGCGAATCCTCGATCAGGAAATCCGGGACGCCGACAACGAAATGACGAAGTCCAAGGAAGCGCTGACCGAAATCATCGCCAAACGCAAGCTGGCGGATAAGAAGGTCGAGGGGATCAAATCGTCCATGGCGGAGTACGAAGGCTATGCCATGGAGGCGCTCGAAAAAGGCGACGAAACACTGGCCGCGGAAATCGCCGACAAAATTGCCGGGTATGAAACCGAGCTGATGGGCGAAGAAGCGCTGGCGACGTCGTTCGCGGACAGCGAAGCGCAATTGCGCCGGGCCGTCTCGAAGACCGAGGCCAATTTGAAGCGTCTCAAACAGCAGGTGGATACGGTCAAGGCGACGGAGAAGGTGCAGCGCGCCCAGGCAGCGGTTGCCGAACGGCACTCGGGCGCCGGTTCCAGCATGCGAAGCGCCGTCGACAGTCTCGAGCGGCTAAAGACCAAACAGGCCGAGCGCGCGGCAAAATTCGAGGCGGCGAGCGAGCTTGCGGCATCCACGGAAGAGGCCAGCCTGGAGGACAAGCTGAAGTCCGCCGGCATCATCGATGGCGGAGCAAGCAGCAATGACGTGCTCGCCCGGCTGAAAGCGAAGCGGGCCGGTTAAAGCGGACGTCCCGCAGAGCGCCGGTAATCCTCCGGCCGGTCGCCAACCATGCAGCGGATCCGGGTCGAACCAATCCCTGGATTGGACGCGCTGGCCTCCGGGCACGGGTACGCCCTCGCGGACGACGGGAGCGTCGAAGGCTGGGCGGCGGACGCTTTCTATCGGTTCACGCTCGAGGAAGTCGAGGCGGATCTGGAGGCCGGCGCCAACGCCGTCCGCGAGCTTTGCTTCACGCTCCTCGACCGGGCATTGGCGGATGAAACGGTTTTCCGGCGGTTGCGTATGCCGGAAGCCTATTGGGATTATGTCGCCGATAGCTGGCGGCACCAGGAGAAGGACCTCTACGGACGGATGGATTTCCGGTACGACGGAAACGGCCCGCCAAAACTATTCGAGTTCAACGCGGATACCCCGACCACGCTTTACGATTCGGCGGTATTCCAGTGGGAGTGGCTGCAGGCCGGCATAGCGGGCGGCCTGATTCCCGCCGGCGCCGATCAGTTCGCGGAGCTCCACGACGACCTGGTGAGCGCATTCGGGTCCATGGGGATCGAAGGCGAACTTCACTTCGCTTGCCTGATCGACCAGCAGGACGACCGGGAAACGGCGGCGTATCTGGAGGAATGCGCGCGGGAGGCCGGGCTCTCGACAACCTTTGTCGCCATGCGTGACGTCGGCGTCGATGCGGTTGGCCGGTTTACGGATCTGGACGATCACGTCATCGAAACCATGTTCAAGCTCTACCCCTGGGAATGGATCATGGAAGAGCCGTTCGGGGAGTACCTCGTCCGCAGCAGAGTCCACTTCTTGGAACCGCCGTGGAAGTCGGTCCTCGCCAACAAGGGCCTGCTGCCGCTGTTATGGGAAATGCATGAAGGTCATCCCAATTTACTGCCGGCTTATTTCGAGGATGAGCCGGGCGGCGGGTCGGCGATGCGCGACTATGTCCGGAAACCGCTGCTCTCCCGGCGGGGTGCGAATGTGGAAGTGGTCTCGGACGGGGAGATCGTACACTCCAGCGCGGGAAACTACGGGGCCGAAGGTTTCGTGATCCAGGAGTTCCGCCCGCTTCCCGAGTTCGACGGAATGTTTCCGGTTATGGGTTGCTGGATTGTCGCCGGCGAGGCCGCCGGGCTCGGCATTCGGGAGGACACGCGGTTGGTGACCGGTGAGACGGCGCGCTTCGCGCCGCACGTCATCCTGGATTGACTGGCATCGGACCCTGCGGTCTGATCCAGTAGGAGGGTAACGCGGAATGATAATGTCTGGTTGGAGGGGGGATCGTCCAATTGCAAAAGTCTGACGCCACGCCTGCCTTTGTATTCGATGAAACCACGCTTCGGCGGGATTTGGCTCAACTCCGGTCCATTGCCGATCGAGCCGGGTGTATCCTCCTGTACTCCCCAAAGGCATGTTCCACCGGAAAAGTCGTTCAAATCACCGGCGAGTATGTTGATGGATTTGCCTGCAGCTCAGCCCATGAAACGGAGCTTTCCCGGCCATACTTGCCCGAAAATGGGCGCATTCATCTGGTTTCGCCGCTGATCAAGCCGGACACTCTTCGTCGGATTGGACATTGCCTGGATTTCGTCACGGCAAACTCGTTGACCCAGCTCGATCAAATTCGCCCGCATTTGCCGGCCGAAACACAGGCGGGGCTGCGTATCAATCCGGAGATTTCCCTGGTGCGGGACGACCGCTACGATCCTTGCCGGCCGAACTCCAAATTGGGGGTCCCGCTCGGCAGGCTGGTCGATTTTTTGGATGCCCGGCCGGACGCGCTGGAGGATCTTTCCGGCCTCCACTTCCATACCAACTGTGATGCCGATGACTTTGCCGGCCTATTGGCCACGGCCCGGCACATCAGGGACGTCGCTCCGCGGCTGCTCGAAAAAATGGAGTGGATCAATATGGGCGGTGGATACCTGTTCAATGAGTCCGCCGATCTGGAGGATTTCTACGCCGCGGCCGGCCTGTTCCGCCGTGAATTCGGGCTTGAAGTTCAGATCGAACCCGGCGCCGCTGCGGTTAGACGGGCGGGCCGGATCGAAGCGACCGTATGGGACATTTTGCCCGGAGACGATATGCCGATCGCGGTACTGGACACCACGGTAAACCACATGCCGGAGGTCTTCGAATTCCAGTTCGAACCGGATGTCCTCGGGCATGTGGAGGGCGGCGGGCACTCATATATATTGGCTGGATGTACCTGTCTGGCCGGCGATCAGTTCGGCGAGTTCAGCTTCGATACGCCCCTTGAAGTGGGTTCGCGCGTGACTTTCCTGAATATGGGCGCCTACACGCTCACAAAGGCGCATTGTTTCAACGGCGTTCCCTTGCCGCGGATATTTCTGCAAACCGCGCCTCAACGACGGTCGTTGCTCCCGGAGGCCCCGTTGGGCCACGGAACGTCCCAACCCGGAGGAGGGGCCCGTGCGCTTGGTTGAGAAGTCCGTTTCGATCCCGCTGGCGCCAGGCCATCGGCAACTGCTGACACATATCGAGCGGAGCCTGGCGTTCCGGCTTTCCGATGACGAGGTGCCGATTCGCTTGGTCATCACCGCGATAGATGACCTTGCCTATCACTGCGAGATTGGATGCCTGGCGGGCGGCGGAAATCCCTCATTTGCCGCCTCTCCCATTCTGGAATTCCGCAAGCGTCCGATTCGGAGGCGAGACACGTTCAATGCCGTCTTCGTGGTGCCGACGGGCGCCGGCGCGGAGCTCGGCGGTCACGCCGGCGATGCGGCGCCGGCCGCGCGCATGTTGGCGGCATGCTGCGATACCCTGGTTACCCACCCCAATGTGGTGAATGCCAGCGACATCAACGAGCTTCCGGGCAACGCGCTCTATGTCGAGGGCAGCGTGATCAGCCGGCTTCTCATGGGGACCGCCGGCCTCAATCCGGTGCGGTCGAACCGGGTGCTGGTGGTGCTGGACGCGAGGCCGGACGAAATGATCGAAAACCTGACGGTCAATACGACCGAAGCCGCCCGCGCGGCCTATGGGATGGAGAGCGCCGGCATCTATAGGCTCGACCCGCCGCTCGAGCTGGTTGCCGAATACGCTCAATCGGGCCGGGCAGTCGGGAGATCGGGCCAAATTTCCGACCTGATCGCACTGTTGAAAGACAAGAGGGAGGATTACGACGCGGTCGCAATCTCGTCCCTCATTGCCGTTCCCGATGGCTATCACGAGCAATATTTCGCGAGCGACGGCGCCATGGTTAATCCCTGGGGCGGCGTCGAGGCCATGCTGACCCACGCGGTGTCGCAGATCCTGGATGTGCCGTCGGCCCATGCGCCGATGATGGAGTCCCGTGAAATCCTGTTCGAGGACCCGGGAAGGGTTGATCCCCGGATGGCGGCGGAGGCGATCTCATCGTCGTTCCTCTACTGTGTTTTGAAGGGCCTCGCGCGAAGCCCCGAAGTGGTCAGCGACCGGTCGATGCTTCGGTCGCCCGGCATCGTCAGCGCCGAAGACATCTCCTGTCTCGTGATCCCGGACGGCTGCCTCGGCCTTCCCGTGCTGGCCGCCATCGAGCAGGGTATCGCGGTTGTCGCGGTCCGGGAGGGCGCGGGCACCCTGTCCAACGACCTCGGCGCCTTGCCGTGGCGCAAAAATCAACTCTTCCACGCGGAAAATTATTGGGAGGCCGCCGGTATTCTCAGCAGTCTTCGCGCCGGCGTCGACCCCCGGACGGTTCGCCGGCCATTGCGGCGGCAGGAAGTGGAAACCTGGTCGCCCACCGAGGCCATGGCTCCGGCCGACCGGCGGCAAAAAGGATGAATGGGGAACAGGGAACCGGCGATCGCACCCGAGCAGGTTGAAGTGCTCGGCAGGAAGCGGCGTTCGCCCTAACCCGGAATTCGTTAATGCATCTCCAGTTCGCCGGCGCGAACGCTGAGCCCAAGTCCCGCCCGGTGTTCCCCCAGAAATTGATCCGGGGCCAGGTATCCCCCCTCCCCGAAGCGCAAACTCGGTTCGGTCAAATCTCTTTTCAGGAGATATGTGCCGAAGGCCCCTTCCGCGCCGACCAGGATATCTCTCCGCGCATTCATCACCGCGAGTGCGGCCCGAGTCAGGATGCTGGTTTCGCCGACCTGGGACCCGACGATTATGGGAATGCCTTTTTCGGCGGCGGCGTCCGCCAGATTCAGCGACCTCAAAATGCCGCCCATCTTTGACACGCGCAGATTGATAATCCAACGACCGGTATCCGGAAGCTCATGAATTTGAGCGGCGCGCAGCAGACTTTCGTCCAGCACGATCTTTGTATCGCATTCCAACCCGACTCTCCGAAAGCCTGCCAGGTTGCCGGGTTTCAGAGGTTCTTCCACGGCGAAGAAATCGTATCCGAGGGAGTTGATGTGCCGAATGCAATGATCCGCATCCGACCACAGGTTGTTGGCGTCCAACCTGACCCTGAGCGTGGGGTCCGACTTGCGTTGGAAAAAAGCCATCTTCCTTGCGTCCCGCCGAACATCTCCCGACACCTTGACTTTGAAATCCCGCATTCCGTTCGCCCAATATCTCCGGAATTGCCACCAGTATGCAGGGAAGGGCGCATCGCCGAGCACGGCGGAATATCCAAAAGCGCCGGACAGTCGCGGCAAGCCGAGCACCGCCTCCACGGAAGACCCTTCGACTTTGCCGATAAGGTCCAGCACCGCCAGTTCCAGCGCGCAGCAGGCAGCCGGATTTTTGTCGATCAGGTCGGAACGGGCATTCACCCAATTCCTGAGCGAGTCGATGTCCGTGACCAGCGACTTGAGGCTGTCTGAACTTTCGGCAACGAATGATCTTCCGCCCTCGGCCGTTTCTCCGCTGACATATGACCGGGGACAGCCCTCGCCGTATCCCGTCCGTCCACACAGGGAACGAACCGCGACAACAATGTTCTCCGCCCTGGCCCGTGTCGCCGAGGCGTGCCGGAATACCGTCTTGAACGGTACGGGGTAGCTATAGACCTCGACCCTATCGATTTGCATCTCGGCTTTCCGCTTCAACGAACCTTTCAAGATCGAAAGGGCACTCGTGGGCATATTGAAGATGAAGGTATTTGAACTGCGCGTCCCGCTGACCATCGGCAACGCGGGTCGACCTGTAATTTTCACCGGTCCCGGGGCGCAATAATTTGACGTCAAGCCGGGATAGCCGCCCGCTGTCGCGCTTGCTCGCATACTCTATGTTCGAAAGTTTGAGGGCTCGGTCTATCCGGTCGGCAAAATGGTCCGTTGAAATCCCGTCGTTTACGCCGGTCTCCACGTAAAGGGTGTAGCCGGCGGTGTTCTGATCGGCGAGGGCGACAAAAAAGGAAGGCGACAGGCCGTCATCGAACATGACCGACTGCACCGCCGTCAAAACCTGTTCCTCATAGAGCTTTTCGCCGGTGATGCTCGTGACGCCCTTACCCTTCTGAACGAATTCGAGGACCGGTGTATCCTCGAACTTTCCGGTTACCCGTACGACGTCGTTCATATCGTATCGATAGAGGCCGTCCGCCGTCGTTACGAAAACATAGTACTCGCCCTTGACCTTAAGGTTCTCCAGCGAGAGAAATTCACCGCCGCCCGCCTCCCAACTGTCCCGTTCCACGAACTCGAAGAAACTGTCCGTCAGCGTGGGGAGGCAGGTATTCGACGACGGATCGATGTTGATCGTACCGCTGACCTCGCTTGCCGTATATCCGATCTCGATTACCGGCGTGTCCTTTGGAAGCGACGGCCTGAGATTACGCAGTTGCACCGCGCAGCTGCCGCCTGTCCAGACCATCAGACCCTCGAGCCCCGGCCAGATGTCACGGAATTGGGGGCGGGCGCTCAGGCCGAACGCCCTCTCGAGGTCATTTGCGCGTCCGGGGTCAGGCTCGAAATTCGGCAACGAACCGGCGGCGGCAACGATGTCCTTCGGGTATTGGCCGGACCCTATCGACCGTAAAATGTGCTCGGCATTCCGGTCGATTACACTCAACAGTTTGATCAAGGTCGACGGGTTCGCGGTTCCCAGACAAGTTACGTCGGGTTCCCGAAGCCCAAGTATGGCCATGACCAGGTATCGGCACTCATAGTCTTCGATGTCAGAGACTTCCGGAGGCAGGACATAGCCGGACCTGACGAACTTCGATTGGCTTTTGTACAGCAGCCCCGACGCGGAACCGAACGGTGTCCCGCCGTTCATTTGCCCTTCTCTCGCCTGACCCGTGATGCCGAATATTTTTCCCGAAAGCGCGTCCGTGCATCGGGCTACCCCAAGGGCCAGCAACCGCTGATGCCGCCGAATTCTATGCAGCCCCGAAGCCGTTACCGGGATATCCTTGGGTAAGCCGACGGTGCCGCTGGTCCGGTGATAGAATACCGGTCTTTCGACCGTCAGACATTTGTCCCCGGTTTCTTCCTGCCGCTCGATGTATGGCCGCAGATCCTCGTAGGAATGGATTGGCATTGCCTTGCGGAAGTCATCCGCATTCGAAACGCCGGCAAAATTATGGCGCCTGCCGAATTCGGAATCCCGGTTTCTCTCGATTATGTTGCGCAGGACCCGTTGCTGCGCGCGCCTTGGGTCTTTTGAAGCCTCCACGAGCCGCCGGTAAGAGCCCCGTTGAGTAAACCGAAGGGCCGTCTTCAGCGCGGCGTGCCGAATTGTTTTCAGAACTTCGTCCTTCACCGGCTTCAATTGCCTTCCAGGCCGCGAACGAACGGTGTTTTCATCTGCACCAGGAAGCCCGTCGGATAGCGCCTGTTTAGCAGCCCCAATGCTCCCACTTCCCGATCCTCGGGAAGGAAGCGGGTGCCGAACAAGAGGTCCCAGATGATCAGGTTGTTTCCGAAGTTTCGATCGCTTTCCTCCACGAATTCCGAATGGTGCCAACGATGGAGTTCCGGTCCGCTGACGACGTAGTTCAGCGGGCCCAGGCGGACCAGGCAGTTGGAGTGCTGAAAAAAGCCGTTGATCGCAAAAACGACGAAGTAGATGGATAGAACGTCGTTGGAAACTCCGAGCAGCGCAAACGGCAGGGCATCGACGGAATAGTGCACGGCTTTTTCAATTGGATGAAACCGGCCGACATTGAGCCAATAAAGTATATGCGGCGAATGATGGACCGCATGAAATCTCCACATGAACGTGAATTTGTGGAACGCGCGATGCATCCAGTATCGAAAGAAATCGGCGGCCAGGAGCATCAAGGCGGCCTGGGCCGCCACCGGAAGTTCGTGGGGCCAGACCAGTTCGATCGTGGCGCCCGATGAACGGAGCAACCCGGCGATCCACAGCACGAGACTGATTGACAGGAGCAAAGGCACCGCTATCTGGACAACGGCCATAAACAGGGCGTCGTTCCCGATGTCGGCGAACCGGGGTTTCCATTCATTTCGGTAGGGAAGAAATATTTCGTGGCAGGTTATCAGGAGAGCGCCCGCGACCACGGCGAGATAGGAGGCCAGGGTCAGCGACAATCCCGACAACGCCAGCACCTCGAATATTCCTATGCAAGCCAGCATGACAACGGGGTATGAAGCGAAAACGACCGCTTTGCCAAGGGGCGTATGGGACGAAAGGTCAGACATGCCGGCGTTCACTGCCGATATCGCCGCCGCCTGCTTCGGCAAATAGCCGTTCGCACTCCGCGTGAATGGCGCGTCCGAGCAACAATACGAAGGCTGCGAGAACCAGATGGAAAAGTGCCGGGAGCGATTTGGCGAACCATGGAATACCAGACAATATCGTCAGACCGGAAACGAGCCTGAAGCCCATAACGGCAAAGTAGACCGATCCAATCGCGTAACACGCAAGGTACTTCCAGCGCCGGGGTTTTATGCGGGAGCCGTTTAGTTTCCAAAGCAGGATTCCCATCGCCGCCAGAATTGCCGCCTGCACGGAAAGCAGCGCCCAATACGGCAGCGCGCCTCCATGCCAGGCTTCGAATGACGGCAGCCAGCCGACGGGCTGTATCGCCTGAATCAACTGCGCAACGACGCGGCCGGCAAACAGGATGGTAAGCGCAACCATCAGGCTCAGGTGGATGTTCCTCATACGCATGGCAGTTGCGGCATCGTTGGGGCATCCCGGATTCCCGGGGTTACGCCCGAAATCGGATCGTCTTTCGATGGCGGTTGAGCCGCTCCCCGGCGCCGTTCCCCAAATAGCCCTTCGGGCGGGCGCCGTCAAACGGGCTTGTCGCCCTCGATGACGACCCGGTGCATCAACCGGTGCTCCGAATAATCGAACAGCGCATAGTGGAGGCTCAGGCGGTTGTCCCACACGGCGAGGTCGTTGGTCTTCCATTTGTGGCGGTACTGGAACTCCGGCGTCCTGAGGTGGTCGAACAGGTACCTGAGCAGGTAGTCGCTCTCCCGCCGGTCCAGGTCCTTGATCAGGCTGGTCATGGATTCGTTGACGAACAAGCCGCGCTTTCCCGTCTCCGGGTGGGTCCGGACCACCGGATGCAGGGCCGGGCGGTATCTGGCCCGCTCGCCGGGATCGTAGATTCCGTAGTCGTTTTCCCACAGTTCGGGGCGCACGTGCTCGTCATAGGGCTGGTAGGAATCGTGATAGGCGTGGAGACCCTCGATATGGGCCTTCATTCGATCCGACAGCGCCTCGTAGGCCGCCACCGAGTTGACCCAGATGGTGTCTCCGCCCTCGGGCGGGATGTCGCGGGCGTAAAGCGCCGTGCCCATGGAGGGCTTTTCCCGGCCGACGAAATCCGTATGCCACAGGTCGCGGGTGACATGGGGCGGATTTTCCGCGTCGTACTCCAGAATGTCGATTTCGGGCTCGCCCGGGTGCTTGTCGAAACCGGAGACCGATGCCGGCTGGAGATCCCCGAACCGCCGGGCGAATGCGACGTGCTGCGCCTCGCTGAGCACCTGGTCCCGGAAAATGACCACGGTCCGGTCGAGCACGGCCGAGTGGATTTCATCGAACTGCCGGTTCGAGACGGGGCCCGCGAGATCGACCCCCTCGATGATCGCCCCGCAAGAGGGCGACATTTCGTGCACGGTGATGGATTGGTATTGCATCGCGGGCGGGTCTCCGGTGTTTATCCGCCCGGCGTTTGGGCCGGGCGGTTTGTTCCCGTAGTAAACACCGGAACCCCCCGAACAGTCGAGCCCCGGTCGTGAAAGAGGCCGATGCGGCTACCCGGGTGGCCGAGGGTGATCTGCCGTACTACACTGCCGCCGGGTATTGGGAATAGCGCGGAGGGCGCTCGAAGCGGGATGAACAAGCTGGACGTCTACCAAAAACAGAATTTCGGGAATTCGAGCGGGTTCGGCGACAGGCCTGCTCTCCTGATCGTCGATTTCGTCAACGGCTTCGCCGATCCGGACCGGTTCGGCGGCGGGAATATCGGCGAGGCGATCGCCGCCACCCAGGCCCTGCTGGCCTCGGCGCGCGAGGCGAAAATCCCCGTCGCATTCACCCGCGTCGTCTATGCCGATGACGGTTCGGATGCCGGCGTGTTCTGCGACAAGGCGCCCGGACTGAAGAACCTGACCGAGCATTCGGAGGCCAGTCAGGTGGTGGAGGCGCTGGCGCCCGTTGCCGGCGAGTGCGTTCTCCGCAAGACCCAGCCGTCGGCCTTCTTCGGCACCGATCTTGCCCCGTGGCTGGCGGGCCGGCGGGTGGATACCGTGCTCGTGGCGGGATGCACCACGTCGGGCTGCGTGCGGGCCTCGGTGGTCGATTCCATGAGCTACAACTTCCGCACAATCGTCGTCACCGATTGCGTCGGCGACCGGGCGCTCGAGCCCCACGAGGCCAATCTGTTCGATATGGGCCAGAAGTACGCCGACCTTGTTCCGAGCGGCGAGGTGATCGGCTACCTGGCCGGCGTCACGGCCGGTTAGGGCGCGTTCTCTTGAGAGTGAGACATCGGGGGTTTCCGGTGCGTCCCCTCTCCCCCTTCTTTCCAGCCTTCGTAGCCGAAGGCTACTTCGGCGGAGTAGGCCAGGGGGAGAGGGTCAGGGTGAGGGGGTCATAAGAGGTGAGGGGACGGTATGAAATTCCCCGTCGTCCCAACCCCCTCACCCAGCTACGGCTAAGGCTCGCAGGCTCGCCAAGCCTCCGCATCCCTCTCCCCCAATCTTGGGGGAGAGGGTGCAAAAGGAAAGACCGATCCCTCTCCCCCAGTCTTGGGGGAGAGGGTGCAAAAGGAAAGACCGATCCCTCTCCCCCTGAAAGGGGGCGAGGGTCAGGGAGAGGCGCGCGGATATGAACCCGAGTGAAACGAATTCGCCCTAATGATTTTTCAGCAGGGCGCCGAACGCCTCGAAGCGGTCGCCGATCCCGGCGGCCCTCAGGGTCGCCCAGAACGTGGCCTGGTTGCTGGTGACGACCGGCTTTCCGAGCCTGTCCTCGAGTTCCGGGATAAGTCCCAGCACCGGAAAGTCCGTACACGATACGACCATGAGGTCGGCGTCCTCGGTATCCGAATTGACGGCGTGCTGGGCGATTTCGTCCCGGCCCGTGCGGGCGATCCGGACATAATCCTTAGGCCCGTCCGCGCCGATGCCGAGGCCGGCGATGCCGGTCACATGGAAACCGGCTTCCGTGAAGAACCGGGCTTCATGCTCGTTCAATGCATCGTGGTAGGGGGTGGCGATGGCGATCCTCTCCGCG
This sequence comes from Rhodospirillales bacterium, assembly GCA_965221855.1. Classification (GTDB taxonomy): domain Bacteria; phylum Pseudomonadota; class Alphaproteobacteria; order Rhodospirillales; family UBA2165; genus JAJDXO01. The sequence goes on from CBDCSV010000006.1 coordinate 27,860, forward strand.
CCGAGGACGCCGGCCGCGGCCACTAGTGACGCGGCGGTGGTCACGCAGGAAACGCCCGCGATCCCGCCCATGAAGTCGCACAGCTCCGATACCGGCTGAACCATGGAGCCGGCGGTGCAGCCGTAGGCGATGGCGTCGAGGCCGGCCTCGGCCAGAAATCCGGCCGCCCGCTCGATATCCTCGTAGAGACGCCGCTTGCCTTCCCCGCCCGACGCGCCCTCGTGAAGCGGCATGCGGGTCGCGTGGACCGAGATGCCTTCCGGCGCCATCAGGTTCCACTCCGCTTCGTTCACCGTGTTGGTGGGCGGGACGATCACGCCGATCTTCGCCCGCCAGCCATAGGCCGTGGGGTGGCGGGCGCCGGCGCTCGGCACATCCATTGCCGCCTACCCGGCCGCCTGTGTCGCGACCTCGGGGAACAGGCCGGCCTTCATGACCTGACCCGGCAGCGGTTCGTCGAAGAAGCCTTCCGTCCATCTGGCCACGCCGATGAGGGCCGCGAGATCGACGCCGGTCTCGTAGCCCATGTTGCGCAGCATGAAGCACAGATCCTCGGTGGCGATATTGCCCGTCGCCGCCGGCGCGAACGGGCAGCCGCCGAGCCCGCCTATGGAAGCGTCGAGGAAATCCGCGCCCAGGCTCGCCGCCATGGCCGCGTTGGCGAACCCGGTGTTTCGGGTGTTGTGGAGATGAAATCCGATCCTGGTTCCCTCGCCGACGGCGTCCGCGATCATCGGATGGAGTTCCATCAACTGGGTCGGAACGGCGGAGCCGATGGTGTCCGCGAGGCCGATTTCCTCCGCGCCCCTTTCGGCGAGGCGGCGGGCGATGTCGGCGACCCTGCCCGGCGGGACGGCGCCTTCGAAGGGGCAGCCGAAGGACGCCCCGATGACGCCGGACAGGCGGATGCCGGCGGCCCGGACCGGCTCGGCGACCGCATCGAATCCGTCGAGGGTCTCGGAGACGGACGCCCCCTGGTTCTTCCGGTTGAAGGTTTCGCTGGCGACGACGACGAAGCGGACCTCGTCCACCTCGGCGGCGATGGCCCGCTCGGCGCCCCGGGCATTGAGGGCGAGCCCGGCGATCCGGACATCCTTCGGGCGGTCGATCCCCTCGATGACCGCCTCCGCGTCGGCCATCTGCGGAACCCGTTTGGGGTTGACGAAGCTGACCGCCTCGATCCGCTTGAGCCCGGCGCCGATCAGCCGGTTGATCAGTTCGACGCGCTCGCCGACGCTCCACAGGCGCTCTTCGCTTTGCAGGCCGTCCCGCGGGCCGACATCGCAAATCTCGATGGTCCGGCCGGCGTCAGATGATGCCGTCATTTCTCAAATCCTCCAGCTCCCGGGCGCTCATCCCGAGCAGGCCGCCGTAGATCTCTTCATTATGGCTGCCGACGTCGGGCGGGCCAAGCCAGGCCACCGCGCCGTCGCTCTCGGAGAATTTGGGCGCCGTGCCGGGGATCGCCAGGCTGTCCAGTTCCTCGTCCTCGAATTGCCGGACCATGCCGCGGGCCCGGAAGTGCGGGTCCCCGGCGATGTCGCCGATGGTGTAGATGGGGCCGACGACGACGCCATGCTCGTCCAGATGCCGGTCGAGCTCCCCGGCCGTCTTGGTCCGGGTCCATTCCGCGATCAGCGCGTCCAGCTCGGCCGCGTTTTCGCCGCGGGCCTTGTGATCCACGTATTTCGGATCCTCGGCCAGCTCGGGGCGGCCCATCGCCGCGCACAGCCGGCGGAACATGGCGTCGATGTTGGCGGCGATGACGACGTATTTCCCTTCCTTGGTCGGGTAGATGTTCGAGGGCGCGACGTTGGCGAGCCCGGTGCCGCTCGGCGAGCGGATGATGCCGAGCTTGTCGAATTCCGGCAGGGCGCTTTCCATGAGGGTGAAGCAGGACTCGGTAATGGCCGCGTCGACGACCTGGCCCTTGCCGCCGCCCAGTGCGTCCCGCCAATAGAGCGCCATCAGTATCCCCTGCGCGCAGAACATGCCGGTCAGGGTGTCGCCGAGGGAAATGCCGGAGCGCGGCGGCGGCTGATCGGGAAATCCGTTGATGTAGCGAAGCCCGCCCATGGCCTCGCCGACGCTGGCGAATCCGGGGCGGTCGGCGTAGGGCCCGGTCTGGCCGAAACCGGACACCCGGCCGATGACCAGCCCCGGGTTTATGGCGTGAAGGTCGTCGGGGCCGAGGCCCCACTTCTCGAGGGTGCCGGGCTTGAAGTTTTCCACCAGAACGTCCGCCGACTCGACCAGGCGCTTGACGAGCGCCTGTCCGCGCCCGTCCTTGAGGTTCGCGGTCACGCACTTCTTGTTGCGGGCCAGAACCGGCCACCAGAGACATCTGCCGTTGTGGCGATGGTGTCCCCATTCGCGCATGGGGTCGCCGCCGCCCGGGGTTTCCACCTTGATGACCTCGGCGCCGAAATCGGCCAGCCGGGAGCCGGTGAACGGCCCGGCCAGCAATTGGCCCATCTCTATGACCCGCACCCCGGCGAGGGGGCCGTCGAGCCTGGGGTCGCGTTCGTCGGTCGGGATTGGCATCGATCGTCTCCAATTCGGTCCGCGGTCCGGTTGCGCCAAGGATCGCGGCGGATGAATTCCTCGAAGGCGGCCGGCCGCCGCCTGGGAATCCGCGTCCGGACATTCGGATTTCCGGTCATACCATGCTTATCCCAACGGCGGTTCACAATCGTCATCTTTTCGAGCCGGTTCGGGCATGACGGCCTGGTTTGTGTCGTATATTCACTCGTCATACCCCGGCGCAAGTCCGGGGTATCCGGATTTTCGAATCTCGAACCACGGAGACAGTGAGACAGTAGGATAGCAGGAGTTAATGATTCCTCCTCGGTGAACTCTGTGTCTCTGTGGTGAAATCCTTATATCCTGGATGCCCCGCCACTTTGCCGGCTGGCCGGCAAAGCCGGCCTACGCCGTCCGAAAGTCGGCTTCGGCCGACTGAAGGCCGGTCCAGTGGGCCGGGGCATGACGACCGGAGTATGCCGCGGGTCTCTAGGCCGGAACCAACCGGTTTACAGCCGGGCAAGACTGTATACGATTTTCCGGGCAACGGCGCGGAGCGGAGGTATCGTCATGAAGCCGCAGGAACCCTGGATCGGCAGCCGCGGACGCATAGCGGTCATCATTCCCTCGACCAATATCGGCGTGGAATACGACTGCCAGCAATTGGCGCCTCCCGGCGTGACGTGGCATTTCTGCCGCTTTTTCGTCGAACAGCCCGATCTTTCCAGCGACGATATGTTCATGGCCTTCATCGACGCCATTCGGCACACCATCCCGCACGCCATGCGCGACGCCATGACCTGCGAGCCGTCGCACATCATGATGGGCATGTCCGCCGAGACGTTTTGGGGCGGCCTGGAGGGCAATGCCGAGTTCACGGCGGGGCTTCGCGAGGTTTGCGGCGGCGAGATCGGCATAACGACGGGCGCCAATGCGCTCGATGCGTCGCTCAAGGCCTTCGGCGCCAGGAAGGTCGCCGCTCTCACGCCGTACCAGCCGGTCGGCGACGAGCAGGTTCGCCGCTTTCTCGAGGAAACCGGCTACGAGGTGTCGAACGTGGTCGGACTGAAATGCGACACCGCCACGTCCATCGCCCACACGCCGCCCGGCGAGGTTATCGATGCGGTGATGAACCGGCTCGACGGGGCCGACGTCGACGCCATCGTCCAGGCGGGGACCAACCTGACGGCCCTCGACATATTCCCGGCGCTCGAGAAACAGCTCGGCAAACCGGTCATTCCGATCAACGTGGCGACCATCTGGCACACTTTCAGGACCAACGGGATCGACGACAAGTTCTTCGGCCGGGGCTGGCTGCTGGAGCGGTTTTAGGGCGTGACGGTTCCATCGGGAAGCGCAACGCCCAAGCCGTCATAATTTTATGACCCCCTCACCCTGACCCTCTCCCCCTGGCCTACTCCGCCGAAGTAGCCTTCGGCTACGAAGGCTGGAAAGAAGGGGGAGAGGGGACACCATCGATACTCCCTCGCCCCCCATCGGGGGGAGAGGGATGCGGAGATAAGGTCATTCCCCTCCGGGGATTGACCGACTTGGCGAGGCGAACGCCGAGCTTAGCCGGAGCTGGGTGAGGGGGGCGCCCCAGCCGGGGCGAAAACCGTTCACGCCCGGTCCGAGGCTTGCGGCGCGTCGGCTCGATTGACCGGCCGGCAATCGATGCCTGATAATTGCATACAACCTTTCGAATTCGTCATCTTGTATTTGGCCGCATTTGGACCCGATTCCGATGGCAAGCAGGAAAAACGTCATCATCGCGGGCGCCGGGCCCGTCGGCTGCGTCGCCGCGTTGGTCCTGTCCAACGCCGGCATCCCGGTTACGCTGCTCGAGGCGGAGGCCGGGCTGATCCAGGACCTTCGCGCCTCGACGTTCCACCCGCCGAGCCTCGATATGCTCGACGAATTGGGGGTGACGCCCAAACTCATCGAACTGGGTCTGGTCACGCCGACGATCCAATACCGGGATCTGGATGACGGGCTGGTGGCCGAGTTCGACCACGCGCTTATCGCCGGCGAAACCAATCACCCCTACCGGCTCCAGTGCGAACAGTTCAAGCTCACCCGCGTCATCCACGGGATGCTGGAGCCCTTCGCCGATACGGCGTTTCGCTTCGATGCCCGGGTGACCGGCGCGTCGCAGACCGGCGAGGGCGTGACGGTCAGGTATTCGACGCCCGGCGGAGAAGAGGAGATTTCCGGGGCCTACCTGATCGGATGCGACGGCTCGCGGAGCGCCGTTCGAAAGTCCCAGGGAATCGAATTCGCCGGATTCACCTACCCCGAACAGTTCGTCACCATCAGCGTTCCCGAGCCCGTGAACGAGATCGTTCCCGACATGGGCCATGTGGCCTACATCTCCCACCCGACGGAGTGGTGCGCGCTGATCCATGCGCCGGAATTCTGGCGCTTTCTGTTTCCCATCTCCATGGACATGACCCGGGAGGAGGCGTTCGAGGAGACCTACCTCCAGGACCGGCTGCATCGGCTGGCGCCCTGGGACTCCGCCTACTCGATCGACCACAGGACCCTCTACGGCGTAAATCAGCGGGTCGCGGAAACCTACCGGAAGGGACGCATTCTGCTTGCCGGCGATGCGGCGCACGTCAACAACCCGCTGGGCGGCATGGGGATGAACGGCGGGCTGCATGACGGCATCAACCTCGCCAACAAGCTGGTCCGCATCATCCGCGGCGGGGAGAGCGGCGATCTCCTCGACCAGTATGACCGCCAGCGCCGGCCCATCGCCGTCGAATACGTCCAGGCGCAGACCATCCGGAACAAGAAGAACCTCGAGGAGAAGGACCCGGCGGTCCGGAAGCGGCGCCGGGACGAGCTGCGGGCGGTCGCCGCGGACGCCGGGAAATCCCGGGAAATGCTCATGCGGACCTCGATGATCAACGGGGTCCGGAAATCCGAGGCGATTCGATAGGCGGAACCGGCATCCCCCTCCCCCGGCTACGGTGGTGTCCCCTCTCCCCCTTCTTCAGGGGGAGAGGGTCAGGGTGAGGTGGATACCCCGCATAAAGCCGGGTAATGACGATCTTCCTTGATTCAGCATCACGCCCCATGCCCATTGGGCATTTGACAAAGACCGGCCCAAAATCAAAAATGCCAACTTAAAAATGAACGTGATCCGTTTTCGCGGGCCGCCGAACGGACCCGATTGAAGCCAAACGATCTAGCGGGGAAAAGTCCTCATGAATGCCGTTGTCGATCCCTATTCGGGCCTCCGATTGTTCGAACTCAGCCACGTGTGGGGCGTGGGCGCCCCCTCCATGCCGGGCGACGACGACGTGGTGATGTTTCGTTCCGTCAAGCACGCCCAGCATGGCGTCATGACCCATCGCATCAGGATGGTGATGCATTCCGGCACTCATATGAATGCGCCGCTTCATCTGGTTCAGCGCGGCGCCGCCGTCGGCGAGATCGGGCTGGAGCATCTGTTCGGCAACGGCGTCGTCCTCGCCGTTCCCAAGGGGATGTGGGAACTGGTGACGGCGGAAGACCTGGAGGCGGCGGCGCCCGGCGTCCGGCGCGGCGATTTCGTCGTGATCGTCACCGGCTGGCACCACAAATATTCCGACAGCCTCGAATATTTCGGCGATTCGCCGGGGCTGTCCAAGGAGGCCGCCGAGTGGCTGGTCGCCCGCGAGGTCAAGCTGGTGGCCGTCGACACGCCGCAGGTCGATCACCCCCTGGCGACGTCCCTGGGCCCGCACCGGGGCGGGCCGCTGATGAACCGGCTGGTTCCCAAATACGAGGCGGCGACGGGGCGCCGGGCCAAGGACGATTTTCCCGAGTGGAACGCGGCCCACAAGACCCTGCTGGCCGCCGGCATCCCGACCATCGAACAGGTCGGTGGGGACGTGGATGATCTGCTCGGCAAGCGGGCGACGTTCCACGGCGCGCCGTGGAAATGGAATGAGGGCGATGCGTGCCCGGTGAGATTCGTGGCCATGATCGATCCCGGCGGAAACTGCCGGATCGACAGCGGCAAGGAGGTGGACTGACATGGACGATATCCGCACATCCGAAGATTTGGAACTGGCGGGCGGCAATGAAAGCCTGACCATCTACAATTTGAGCCAGAATTGGGGCCATCACATGCCGGAATGGCCGTCGACCCCGGGGGTCAACGTCCACGTCAGGAAATTCCATGCCAAGGACGGCGTCTACCAGGCCGAGTTCGAAGGCATCATGCACCGGGGCACCCATATGGACGCGCCCATCCATGTGACGGAAAACACGCCGCATATCATGGATTATCCCATCTGGCGGTTCTTCGGCACCGGCGTTGCGGTTTCGATTCCGAAAAAGCGGTGGGAAGTGATTATGCCCGAGGACCTGGAAAACGCCCGGCCGAAAATCCGCGAAGGCGACATGGTGATGATCAACACCGGCATGCATCACCGCATGGACGACACCGACGACTACTTCGCCTACTCGCCGGGCATCTACAAGGACGGCGCCCAGTGGCTGGTGGACAGGAAGGTCAAACTGGTGGGCTACGACGTGCAGTCCAACGACCATCCCATGGCGACCAAGCTGGTCGATCATGGCCTCGGGCCGACCCACCCCCACCTGATCGAGGAATACAAGGCCGAGTTCGGCCGGGACCCGAAGGAGGACTTCCCGGATTGGGAGGCCGGACACAAGACGCTGATGATCGGCGGCGGTATCCCGGGCATCGAGAACGTGGGCGGGGATCTGGACAAGGTCACCGGCAAGCGCTGCACCTTCATGTGCTTCCCATGGCGCTGGGAGGGCGGAGACGGATGCGGGGTGCGCATATTGGCGGTGATCGATCCCGAAGAGAATTTCCGGTTCGAGACCGGCGACTGACGAAAAGACCCTGGCAACGAAAATCGGGAGGCCCGCATGGGGGAGATCAGCGACACCCTCAGGAATCCGCTCAGCATGTTCGACGTGACGGGCAAGACCGCCGTCGTGACCGGCGCCTCGGGCGCGTTCGGGCGCGGCGTTTCCATCGCGCTGGGCGCGCTCGGCGCGAACGTGGTCATGGCGTCCGGGACCAGGGAAGACTTGGACGAGGCGGTCGCCGACGTGAAGGAGGCCGGCGGCAACGCGATTCCCGTCTACCGGCGGCCCGATACGCTGGAGGATGCCGAGGCCATGCTCGAGGCCGCCCTCGGCGAGTTCGGCGGCGCCGACATGCTGGCGATCGGGTCCGGCTACAACAAGGCCGGGTTCATTCACGAACTCGACTATGAGACTTGGCAGGCGGTCATGGACGCCAATGTCCGGGGCAACTGGTTCATGGCCAAGGCCCTCGGCACCTACTGGATCGAAAACCAGGTCAGGGGCAAGATGGTCATGATGTCGTCCGTCCGCGGGCGCCACGGCAATATTTCCGGCTATACCGGATACTGCACCTCCAAGGGCGCCACGGATTCATTGACCCGGGTACTGGCGACCGAATGGGCGAAGTACGGCATCACCGTGAACGCCATCGCGCCCACCGTGTTCCGCTCGAAACTGACGGCGTGGATGTATGACGAGGACGACGAGCTGGGGCAGGCGACCCGCGCCCGGTCGCTCTCGCGAATCCCCCTGGGCCGTCTGGCGGAGGTCGAGGACCTGATGGGAATGGCGCTGTATCTCCTGTCGCCGGCATCCGACTTCTGCACCGGCCAGGTGATGTATGTGGACGGCGGCTTCACCGCCGGTTAGCCGCCGCCGATGAAACGGATCGCTGTCCTCGGCGCGGGCCTCATGGGCCACGGCATCGCCCAGGTATTCCTGGCCGCCGGGCATCGGGTGGCGCTGCAGGACCCGGACCCGGATGCGCTGGCGAGCGCGCCCGAGCGCATCCGGTCGATCTTCGATCTGCTGGAACTGGATGCCGCCCCGCTGGACGGCCTGGAGCCGACGGGCGACCTCGCGGGCGCGGTTCGCGATGCCGATCTGGTGATCGAGGCGGCGCCGGAAAAGCTGGAACTGAAGCGGCGGATATTTGCCGACCTGATCTCCATGACCGGCGGCCGGACGATCCTCGCCAGCAACACGTCCGGCCTCCCCATCGGCGAAATCGCCCGGGAGCTGGACGACGCGGGCCGGGTGATCGGCGCCCACTTCTGGAACCCGCCCCATCTGGTGCCGCTGGTGGAGGTCATCCAGGGAGACCGGACCGACCCGGCGATCGTCGAACCGGTGATGGAACTGCTGCGTTCGGTGGGCAAGACCGCCGTCCACGTCAGGAAGGACGTGCCCGGCTTCATCGGCAACCGCCTCCAGCACGCCCTCAAGCGGGAAGCCATCGCCCTGGTGGAAAACGGCATCTGCGACGCGGAGACCGCCGACCTGGTGGTCAAGGAAGGATTCGGCATGCGGCTCGCCGTCATGGGCCCGCTGGAAAACTCCGATCTCGTCGGGCTCGACCTGACCCTCGACATTCACCGGACGCTGCTGGCCGATCTGGACCGCTCGGCCGGACCTCAGAAACTGCTGACCGGCAAGGTGGCCGCCGGGGAGCTGGGCATGGACGCCGGCAAGGGTTTCCGGGAATGGACGCCGGAGGAGGCGGCCGAGGCCCGGCGCCGTTTCAACGAGCATCTGGTGAAGCAGGCCCGCGCGCGGCTCAAGGGCTGACCGGTACGGCGGACTGACCCCTTCACCCTGTCCCTACCCCCTCACCCTGACCCTCTCCCCCTGAAGTAGGGGGAGAGGGAACTACTCCCTAACCCTCGCCCCCTTTGGGGAAATGGGATGGACGCCTCCCACCTGCTGCTGCTGGAAGTCCGACGGAAGGGGTGGACCCTCACGGGCCGACGGCATCAAAGTACCAATGGGGAAGAGCAAGCTCTTCACAGGCAAACCGGAGGGTCCGAGATGAAGACTAACAGAACTGTCGTGGGCGTGGATACGGCGAAACGTGTGTTCCAGTTGTACTGGATTGATATGGAGACGGGCGAGGTCATGGATCTGAAGCTGAGCCGGGCGAAGTTCCTCGAACACTTCGCCAACCGCGCGCCCTGCTTGGTCGCGATGGAGGCCTGCGGCGGCTCGCAGCACTGGGCGCGCCGGCTTGGGGAGCTCGGCCACGAGCCGCGGCTGTTGCCGGCCAAGGCGGTGCGTCCCTTTGTCATCGGCAACAAGAACGACGCGCACGACGCGCGGGCGATCTGGACGGCGGCGCGGATGCCGGGCATCAAGACCGTTGCGGTGAAGAGCGAGGAACAGCAGGCGGTCCTGGCGCTTCACCGGATGCGCCAGCAGTTGGTGAAGTTCCGCACGGCTCAGACCAACGGGCTGCGCGGCCTGCTGATGGAATATGGCGAGGTGATGCCGCGGGGCCGGGCCGGGATGAGACAGGCGATGCCCGGCGCCCTCGCGCGGGTCTCGGAGCGGCTGCCGGCGATGGTGATCGACACGCTTCGCGAGCAGTGGGCGCGGATCGGCCGGCTCGATGAAGAGATCGGCGAGATCGAGCGGCGCATCGGGGTGTGGCACCGCGGCAATGCCGACAGCAGACGGATCGCCGAGATTCCCGGCGTGGGCGTGCTGACCGCGACCGCCGTCGTCGCCGCGATGGGCGATCCGGCGGCGTTCCGGTCGGGCCGGGAGTTCGCCGCCTGGCTCGGCCTGGTGCCGCGCCACGACGGTACCGGCGGCCGGGTTCGCATGCTCGGCATCTCCAAGCGCGGCGACCGGTATTTGCGAACCCTGCTGATCCACGGCGCGCGCGCCGTGCTCACCAACAGCAAGGCGCCGCCCGAATGGGCGGTGCGCCTCGCCGAGCGGCGGCCGATGAACGTCGCCACCGTCGCGCTGGCCAACAAGACGGCACGCACGATCTGGGCCCTGCTGGCCCACGACCGGACGTACCAGGCGAACTACGTCGGCCGGCCGGCATAGCCGCGGCGGACGATGGAACGGCGAACCGATAGAGGAGGTGGCCGCTGAGAGGTTGCGCAAGGCACGAAACGGAGTGATGGCAAACAGGTCGGACCGCGATCCGCCAAGCCTGAATCCCTCGAGGGGCGAGAAGCCCGTGGGGGAAATGAGGCGCGGATCGGCAGATTCCATCAGGGCCAGCGGGCACCAGGTCCCGCATCAACAGGCCGGATACAAAGCTGCAATCTGCCTGCCCGTCACACCGAAATCGGTCCTTGCGTCCCGGGAGGCGTCCATACAGAGAGGGATGCGGAGGCTTGGCGAGCTTGCGAGCCTTAGCCGAAGCTGGGTGAGGGGGATTCGATATGGCCCCGCGCGCGGCTCAAAGGCTACTCAGCCTGACGTAGGCCGAAAGGTCGGCGAAATGGCCGAGGAGCCGGCGCTCCGCGAGCCGGCGCCGGTCCGCGGCCCCGGCCAGGAGGGCGGGCCGCAGAACCTCGACGCAGAACCCGATGCGCGAGCCCGCGAACTGCCGCCGTGAAATTTCCCCGTCCCGGCGGCCGTGGAGCGCCAGGCGCCGTTCGGCGGCCGGGACCGGCCCGTCATACCGCCGGTGCAATTCGCCGAGCCGCCGCCAGTCACCCGGCCAATCACCCGGCATGGCGTCCGTCCCGGAATGATGGGGGCTTTCGGAGCCTAGGCGCGCTTGACCCAGACCACCGGCGCGGCCCACAGCAGGGTCCTGTTCTCGATGGGCGAGGCGTTGTAGGAGACCAGGGTATAGGTGTTGGCCCGCGATCCGCTGACCAGTTTCTTGACGTGTTCTTTTCCGCTTCGACGGCGACCGTCTGGTGGTTCGGCGACCGGGCATTGATGCCGCCCGGCTTCAAGAACCGTTAGAAACATCAACTTCGGCCAAAAGTCCTGACCGTATTTGCAAATCGAGCATTGCGATCATGATCCGATTTCCCCAGTATTGTGAGAACGGTGGGATTCCCATCGCACAAATTCGGGATGCGGATCGTCGCAGGCCGATTGGTACTGACTGGAACCCGGATCCATTCGTCTCCGCGGTGTTCCGGTTTGACCGGCTCCGGCATGTTGCGGCCTGGGTTTACGGGGAGCGGAGCGCAACATGCTTGAGGCATTCATACTGGGGTTGAGCCAGGTATTCGAGTGGCCGTCCATCGGCTTCCTGTTTCTCGGCGTCTTCATCGGGATTTGGCTTGGCGCCATTCCCGGTCTCGGCGGCATCATCGGGCTGGTTCTCCTGTTGCCGTTCACCTTCGGCATGGATCCGGTGCCGGCTTTCGCCCTCCTGTTGGGGATGTTCGCCGTCACCACGACCAGTGACACCATCGCATCGGTGATGCTGGGAATTCCCGGCACCGCCGCCTCCCAGGCAACCATATTGGACGGCTACCCGCTGGCCCAAAAAGGGCATGCGTCGCGGGCATTCGGCGCCGCCTTTACCGTTTCCGCGTTCGGCGGGGTGTTCGGCGCCTTGATCCTCGCCGCGTCGCTGCCGCTCATCCTGCCCATCATCCTCGCGTTCGGGTCCCCGGAGCTCTTCATGCTGGGTGTCCTGGGCCTCGCGATGGTCGGTTCCCTCAGCGGCGGATCGATCATGAAGGGCCTGGCGGTCGCGGCGCTCGGGCTGCTGATGTCGACGATCGGGTATGCCGAGACGGTCGCCATTCCGCGTTTCTATTTCGGCACCGACTACCTCATCGACAACTTGCCTCTCATTCCCGTGGTTCTGGGGCTCTTCGCGATTCCCGAACTCATGGAGCTTGCGACCCGCAATATCTCCATCTCCCGCGTTCCCAAGGAACAGGCCGGCGGCGGCGGGATGATCGAGGGCATCAAGGACGCATTTCGTCATTGGTGGCTCGCGACGCGGTGCGCGGCGATCGGGACCTATATCGGCATGCTGCCGGGCCTGGGCGCGGCGATTGTCGACTGGGTCGCGTACGGTCACGCCGTTCAGAGCGCAAAGGACAAATCACAGTTCGGCCAGGGTGACATTCGCGGCGTGATCGCGCCGGAAGCGGCCAACAACGCGACCAAGGGGGGCTCGTTGGTTCCGACCGTGGCGTTCGGCATTCCCGGGAGCCTGGGCGCGGCCATCCTGTTGGGAGCGCTGCTCATCCAGGGCCTGAAGCCCGGTCCGGACATGCTGACCTCCGAATTGCACCTGACCTTCGGCATGGTGTGGATGATCGTCGTGGCCAATATCATGGCGACCGCGCTGTTGATGGTCTGGAGCCGCCAGATCGCCCGGGTCGCATTCCTCCCGGGTCATCTGATCGTCCCGGGCGTGATCCTGTTCGTCTTCATGGGCGCGTGGCTCGGGGGCTCCTCGCTCGGCGACTGGGTGACCTGCATCATCATGGGGATCGTGGGCTACACCATGAAGAAGGGCGGGTGGCCGCGGCCCCCGCTCATCCTCGCCCTCATCCTCGGCTCCATAATGGAAAATGCTTTCCAGATCAGCATGCGCGCCCACGACGGCATCGGTTGGATGGGGCGGCCCATCGTTCTCATCATTTTTGCGCTGATCGTCCTCACCATCGTCTTTGCCGCGCGGGGCGTCATCAAGGCAAAACGTTCCGACGACGAGGGAAGCGAGCCCGATGCCGGCGAGGGCCGCGCCAAGAATCCGGTCATTTCCTGGCCCTTCTCGCTGGCATTGCTGATCATCTTCGTGGGTGCGGGATTTCACTCCCTGCAATGGCCGGATTCGGTTCAGGCGTTTCCCATTGCCATTGCCATACCGGGGGCCATATTCGCGGCCTTCACCTTCTATTTCGATACCCGGGAATATCGGGCGGCGACATCGATGAACGGCGGCCTCGGCGGGGCGATCGCCGTGGGCTCCGAGCAGGCGGTCCTGGCGAAATCGGCGGCATTCTTCGGCTACCTGGTGCTGATGCTGCTGATCATGCTCGTGGTCGGCCAGAAACTGGCCATTCCAATATTCATAGCCGCCTACCTCATTCGTTGGGGAGGGTATTCCCGGCGCGTCGCCCTGTTGTATGCGGCCGGCGGCTGGTTGTTCCTGGTTGGCTTTTACGAGCGGATCATGCACCTGAGCTTCCATCATTCCTATCTGAAGATCTGGCTTCCGGAGATTCTGCCCGACACCTTCCCGTTCTGGCTGGTCGTCTAGGGCGCGATGACTCGATTGGGAATCGAAAGGCGATTCCCTTGGTTGGTTTGAGCTGATTCCTTGTTGTGGTGCCGTCACAAAATCCCCCTCACCCAGCTACGGCTAAGGCTCGCAGGCTCGCCAAGCCTCCGCATCCCTCTCCCCCTGACGGGGGCGAGGGAGCACTTGTCCCCTCTCCCCCTCGTAGGGGGAGAGGGTTAGGGTGAGGGGGTGCGGTTCCGGCGCCCGGGGAAGCCGCGCCATGGCGCCGATGGAAATCCGCGTCTATAAGAAGGCGCGGAGTTCAACGGGATGATCCATGTTGCCCATATTTGACCGCGCCGGCGTTTGGGCGCTCCACAAACTGGATGCGGAGACCGCTCACAATCTCGCAATTACGGCGCTGAAATGGGGCGTGGCGGGAAGCCGGCCGTCCGCCGACGACGAAATCCTCTCGTCCCGGATATGGGGAAGGGGGTTCAGGAATCCCATCGGCTTGGCCGCCGGGTTCGACAAGAATTGCGCCGCCCTCCGGGGCCTCATGTCACTCGGTTTCGGATTTATCGAGGTCGGTACGGTCACGCCCAGGCCGCAGCCCGGCAATCCGAAGCCCAGATTGTTCCGGCTGGATGAAGACCGGGCCATCATCAATCGCCTGGGCTTCAACAATGACGGTCTCGACCCATTCGTTTCCAGGCTTTCGGCCCGGCCCCGGAACGGCGTCGTCATCGTCGGCGCCAATGTCGGCGCGAACAAGGAGTCGCCGGACCGCATCAGGGATTACGCGGACGGCGCGCGGGCGGTGGCGCCTCACGCGGACTATATGGTCGTCAACGTCTCCTCGCCGAATACGCCCGGCCTCAGATCGCTGCAGACCCTGGACAACCTGACCCGGATTTTCGACGGCGTCCGGGAGGCCCGCCGCGAGGCGGGCGCCGACGGCGTGCCTGTGGTCCTCAAGCTGGCGCCGGATCTCGACCGAGACGAGCTGCACGCCATCTGCGAATTCGCGGTGGACCGGTCGGTGGAAGGCATTGTCGCCACCAATACGACCATCGAGCGGCCGGCCGGTCTGGCCAGCCGGCACCGCTCGGAGGCGGGGGGCCTTTCCGGCGCGCCTCTCTTCGAGCGTTCAACCGAGGTCGTGGCGGACATCTACCGCCGGACCGGCGGCGCCATACCCATCGTCGGCGTCGGCGGAATCGCTTCGGCTGAGCACGCTTATCGAAAAATCAGGGCGGGGGCGTCGCTGGTGCAAATCTACTCGGCGCTGATTTTCCACGGGCCGGGCATCGTGTCCGAAATCTCGCGGGAGCTCGCGCGGCTGCTTCGGGAAGACGGTTTCACCGGATTGGAACAGGCGGTCGGAATCGATACCGAATAGGGCCGTTACACGGAAACGAACTGCTCGGTCAGGATTCGTTCCTCCAGATTGTGCTCCGGATCGAACACCAGGGTCGGGGCCGGGCTGCTTGTCGCCCTGACCTCGACGGAAACCACATCGCGAATTTCGGTGAAATCCGCGACGGCGCTGGCCGGCCGGAGTTCGTGGTCGAGAATCTCGAAGGTAACCACCGCGTTCTGCGGCAGCAGCGCTCCGCGCCAATGCCGGGGCCGGAACGCGCTGATGGGCGTCAGGCCGAGCAGCCCCGCGCCGAGGGGGATGATCGGGCCGTGGGCGGAGAGATTGTAGGCGGTGCTGCCGGCCGGCGTGCAGACCAGGACGCCGTCGCAAATCAGCTCCTCCAGCCGCACCACGCCGTCCAGCTTTATCCGGACCTTGGCGGCGAGCCGGGTTTCCCTGTGCAGCGACACTTCGTTGACGGCCAGCGCTTCGTGCGTCGCCCCGTCCGCGGCGGTCGCCGACATGTGAAGGGGCTGAAGCTCGATCGCCTCCGCCTTCCGCAGCCGCTCCAGCAGGCCCTCCTCCCGGTACTCGTTCATCAGGAACCCGACGGAGCCCAGGTTCATCCCGAATATGGGAATTTGCCTTTCCATGAAGCGGTGAAGGGTCGAGAGCATGAAGCCGTCGCCGCCGATGGCGACGATCAGGTCGGCCTCCTCGGCGTCGGCGGTGGGATATTGCCCGGAAAGGCGTTCCAGGGCGGCGGCCGCCTCGGCGTGGTCGTCCGCGACTATCGACAGTGAATTGAAGTCCATGGCGGGTGATCCGGTGGGCGGGCCGCCGCTACCCGCCCGTTACGCTCATGTGCCGGCCGACCGCCGGATCGGCGCCGGCCCGGTCGATGACGAAGTCATGGCCCTTCGGCTTGCGCCCGATGGCCTCGTCGATGGCGTCCATCAGGAGGCCGTCCCCCTCGCTCATTCTGAGGGGCGTCCTGAGATCGGCGGCATCCTCCTGGCCCAGGCACATGTAGAGCGTTCCCGTGCAGGTCAGCCGCACCCGGTTGCAGCTTTCACAGAAGTTATGGGTCAGCGGGGTGATGAAGCCGAGCCGTTTGCCGGTTTCCTTGACCGTCACATATCTGGCCGGCCCGCCGGTTTGATAATCGGTCTCTTCGAGGGTCCATCGCCGCTCGAGGTGCTCGCGGACGGCGCTCAGGGGCAGGTACCGGTCCGTGCGGTCCTCGTCGATTTCGCCGAGGGGCATGGTTTCGATGAAGGTGAGATCGAAGTCCTCGCGGCCGGTCCATTCCACGAGATCGTCCAACTCGTCGTCGTTGTAGCCCTTCAGCGCGACGGCGTTGATCTTGATCTCGAGGCCCGCCGACTTGGCGGCCTCCAGCCCGCGCATGACGTCATCCAGCCGTCCCCAGCGGGTCACGTCGTTGAATTTGCCCGGATCGAGGGAGTCGAGGGAGACGTTGATGCGCCGGACGCCGCAGCCGTAAAGCTCGTCGGCGAATTCGGCGAGCCGGCTCCCGTTGGTCGTCAGCGTGAGTTCCCTGAGACCGCCGGTACCCAGGTGCCGGCCGAGATTCCGGAATAGCGACATGACGTTCCGGCGGACCAGCGGCTCCCCGCCGGTAATCCGAAGCTTGTCGACGCCGCGCCGGATGAATGCCGCGCAGAGACGCTCGAGTTCCTCGAGGGTCAGCAGGTCCGACTTCGGCAGAAACGTCATGTTTTCCGACATGCAATAGACGCACCGGTAGTTGCACCGGTCCGTGACCGATACCCTGAGGTACGAAACCGTCCTGCCAAAAGGATCAATTAGGCTCGACATCTTCGCGGCAACCCGAACTGACGACAAACCCCCGGCGCCCATCCGGCAATTTCCGGGGTGCGCCTAACATATGCCCGCGCCGGCCGATTGTCATCCCCAACGAATTTGTGGGGAAATCGGGCGTGAACCTCGCGGGGAGGGCGGCCCTTACGCGGCGGGACCGAGGAAACGCCGACGGCCGGGGGAAATAAGCCTAAAGCGCGATTTCCGCATCGGGATCACCCGCTTCCAGGGCGTTCATGTAGGCGAGACAGAGTTCTCGGGACCGGTACGATCCGTACTCTGCCATTTCCTCGCGTTCTACAATGGGAAACGTCGAGTAGATGTAGCGAATATCGTCTCGGTCGGTGACTCCGTACAGAATAAAAAACAGCGCATCTAGCTTTGCGCGGAGATGTAGGCGTCGCTCCTCGTCCCATTTGAAGGGCGGGCGGGCGTCGCCATCGTCGTCCACATACCCCATATCAACGGCGAAAGGCGCCAAATCGTGAGCGTTGTATGTTAATTCAAGGACGGCCCCACGGATAATTTCTGCGGCTGATTGTGGACCAAAGACTTCATTCTCTAGCTGGCTGATTGGTACGACCGGTAGCTGTTCAACAATGTACCAGTTGAGGTGTTGCCCTTGGATTTTCTGTCTGGCGCAATAGTCGAATGCTGTAGCGTTCAGATTGCCCAACATCAGCGACGCGTCTGTTCGATTGGCGATTGTCGCTTCATCAAGAATTATTGGCAGCGTGTTGCCGCAATTAGTAGTGGGTACCATAGCAGCAATCATGGAGCGAACATTAGTCGGTGCGGTTACATCCTTGAACGCAAGGCACCACCCACTATTCGATGAATCTTCATGTTCCTCCAGAATCCAAAATTGCGGTGTAGGTACCCAGGTACTGTCGCGATGTTGTTCGTCGGTCGCAGGCAGCGGTTGGCCTGGACGGTGTTGATTTTCAGGATTTACAACAACCGACGCGGCACGATGATCGTATGCCTGAACCATCTTGCCTTCGTAAAGCGGTACCCATTCCCCCGACGGACTCCCAAATCGGTTACCTCCAATGGGATAGGCACCCTCCTGTTCCTCCAGCTCCTGGCGTGTGCGGAAATGCTCCGATTTGTTGGTCATATGGAACATGGTCACATATCTAACCGGCCAAGTGCGGACCTCGTCGTCACCTGACCGGTCGACCAGGACCGGCAGCCGGTCATAAATACTGGTCGTGATCTCCGCATCCCGGCGGGAACGAAATACCGGGGCCGTGCCGGTATTGGGGTTGAGTTTTCGAAACTCACCAGCTGTCAATTCAAAACGACGATCAGTATCCAAAAGTTCGGAAACTGAATGCAAATAGAAGGCGCATTGCGCCGACTCCACTCTTGGAGCTTGAGTGGCGACAAAAACACAGAATTTGAAGGAGGCATGAATGTCGGGAAAGAACACCTTCCGATTCTCGAAATCGTAAAGTGCTTTGAGCCGGCCCTCGGTTGCTACGCCCTTGAAGAACACCGATGCCGTTTTGTCGGCCGCAATGCCCGAAGGCGTCAATAAACCGACGACGCCGTCCGAATTCACCAATTTAAAGGCCCGTTCGACGAACAAGGAGTAGATATTGATATCTCCGCGGGACAGCAACGGATAATCGCCGGAACCGCGCGCGATTTTGGCGGCAGTCTCCGTCCGTTCCCGAGCAAAAGCGTAGTCCAGCGCCAGCGGATCGTCGGCGTCTTCCAAGTCCCGGATCATTTGCCGCCTGTCCGCGGCCCGTTGCGCCATGGCGATTTCGGGGCGCCGCGCCGCGAACCATTCGACCTGCTGCAATTTGATGCGATCCCACGGTGGGTTCCCGATAACGGCATCGAACCCTCCGACCAACTCATTGGAGTGCCAGTCGGTCCAGACGCGGGGAAAGGCGACTTGCCACTGAAAAAACCGCTCCTCGGTGACGAGTTCCCGCACCCGTACCAACAGCGACATGAAGCGCATGGCCTCGGGACGACCATTTTCTATTTCCAAGCGGCCGCTGGCGACCTCTATGGGGTCGCCGAACTGCCCGTCGAAAAATGCGTGCACGGCGGCCGTATCTTCGGGCTCTCTTATTTCCAACCAATCGAGGGCATGGACAAAGGCAAGAAACCGATCCAGAGGCGTGGTCATTTCCTGCACCTCGGCGTAAATCTCTGCCGACCGGTGTGCTTCGGCAATCTCGGCGTCCGTCAGGCTTTCCAAGGCCTGCATCGAGACCGCCGCCGAGGTCGCACGTCTGATGGTGTCGTGGAGGAGCAACGGAGTCCCGTGCTCCGTCGCGCTATCAATACCGCCGCGCACCCAAGACCCAAACAGGCTGTCGCCGCATTTCAAATGGTGATCCAGGAAACTTAGGGGAGCGCCGACAGTGAAGGTGTGCAGCCACAGGGCAACTTTTGCCAACTCAACAGCCATCGGATTTTTGTCGACCCCATAAACACATCGCTTCAAGATCATGCGGCGAATGATATGCCGGTCATCCAGTTGCGCCGTGTCGATGGTCCATCTGTTGGCTTCGCCATTTGCAACGATCGTCGTGCGAATGGCGTCAACGCGGTCGGCAAGCGGCGACATGTAGTCTTCGAATAGGGCTTCGGCCTCGGCCATCGCCGCGATCACCTGATCGGCGAGATAGTCGACCAAGTTGACAAGGAAGTGCCCCGATCCCATTGCCGGGTCGCAAATTTTTAATTCCAGTAGCTTTTCGGCCGGATCGAGCGCTTTGAGGCGCGTCAGCTTCCAGTCCTCCGGCCGATCCAACTGTTCATACTCCGCGCATAGAGCCACGAATGCGCCCAACCGCCGCGACACGAGGGGGTCCAAGGTCTCACGGACAATGAGTCCAACCAAATCATCGGGGGTGTAGTAGCTGCCGGAATCCTTACGGGCAAAAATATTGGGACGGATAACGACCTCGTCGTCTTCCCTATGAATTTCATGCTCCAACAATCTCTCGTAGATGGAGCCAAGTTGTTGGACGCTCAAATTTCGATAGTTGATAAAGCGCCGCCCATCCGGGGTTTGCTCGAACGACAGCGCATCGATAACGTCGGCCATGACCCGATCATTCAATCGAA
The DNA here is from genome assembly GCA_965221855.1 of Rhodospirillales bacterium. GTDB lineage: Bacteria > Pseudomonadota > Alphaproteobacteria > Rhodospirillales > UBA2165 > JAJDXO01. Next base: position 47,689 of record CBDCSV010000006.1, read on the forward strand.
TATTGGTCAGCAACGGCGTCCTCTCTCTATCGAAAAGCCCTCCGTTATATGGCGGCAATCCGATTGAGCCGTCCCCCTGGTCGATTGCCCGGCAGAGGTCGTCGATGGCTGACCAGTATCGAGCGGCTGTATCGGAGAAAGTGTCATTGAGGTCCAACCGACGTCCAATGTCTCCGCGCACACGATCCCGTAGCCCATAGTCGTCATATCTTTCGTCCCGGATCGGAAGCAGGTCACGATCTTCGGCGTAGAGGATGAATAGGAGCCGGTACAAGAAAACCAACGCGGCTTCTCGAACCACATGCAGTTCGGTGTCAGGGTCAGCGGCCGCAATGGCTGTCACGAGTGCCGGAAAGACGCGATTAAACACAACATTGGATAGGCTTGCAGCAACCCGTTCCTCGTAATAACGCCCTTCGTTAAGAGCGCGCTCGTGGAAGGTGCTGTTGTCCTCCGGATGAGGCACAAAGGCTGCTTGGCGAAAAATCAGCAAGAAAACACGGAGCCAATGTCCGCGCTGATCGTCGTCCAACGCGAAGAGACCGTCGTTGAAACCATCAACGTCAAGGATGGTTGCCAGGTTAATCTCGCAAAATTGCTCGGAGACGGAACGCGCACCCTGAAAATAGAGTCGCCAAACGACCCCATTCGTCAGGATGCCCCATCGGAGCCCGCCTGTTGTGAGATCATCTACCCGGCGCAGGTATCGAAGCATCTGGGTAGAAGGCGCCGTCTCCTCGCCGCGACGGCCAGAGCGTCTATCGAGGGGCCTCGACCAGCGTTTCGACTCGACAACCGCAAGCCCAAATTCATACCGCCTCCATTCTTCGGCGAACTCGTTTGCACGAGTCTTCGCCGCCTGGTCCGCAAACAGCAAACCGTCGGGAACGTCCTCGCGCCCGCGAGCACTCAGGTTTTGTTGTCGTAGGCTTGCCTCCCAACCCAGAACCCCTAGCACCGGCCATATCAGGTCATCTTCGGTTTGGCTTTCGTTCGGCGACTGCGTATGAGGAAACTGGGAGAAGATGTCGCGAAGGCCAGTCTCGGCGGCATTCAGGTCGGCTTCGCCGACACCAGACCAGTCGTCGAGATTCCGAATCGATTCCGTAAGAAAATCGGCGGAAAATAAACTGCCCTGGGTGATGTCGTTCATGCAGCAATTACTACTTGCGAGAGCCGGAGATCGTTAAAGAGTGGTGCCACGATTCGGCGGCACCATCAACCGGGTGCCGCCGCTTATCCTACAAATCACTATTCAGCACCACGATGTCCGGCTCGGGGCGGCCCGCCCAAGGCCTTATTGTCCTTGCCTCGGCCCCGCGGATTGATCACGGTACGGATCGGTCAAGGGCGAGACGAGGAAATTCGGCGATTTGTCCAAGAAAGACCAGTTGATCATCTCACCCGACCCCGGCGATCCCCGGCTGACGGCCCGGGTCTCGGGGATCGACGAGGGCGGCAAGCCCATCGACACGTCCGTAACGGTCGAACGGCCTCTGACCCTGTTCTTGAACAGCCGGGAAATCGTCACGATGATGACCATCGGCGATTATCCCGAGTACCTGGCCGTCGGCTACCTGGTAAACCAGAACATGCTGTCCGGAGACGACGAGGTCACCGGCGTCGACTACGACGAAGACATCGATACGGTCGTCGTCCGGACCCGCGAGGAAACCGACTTCGAGGACAAGCTCGCCCGGAAGACGCTCACGTCGGGCTGCGCGCAGGGCACCGTGTTCGGCGACCTGATGGACAAATTCGACGAGATCCGCCTCTCGGACGACGTCCGGATTCGCACCTCGCAGCTCACCGAACTGCTCAAGCGGATAAATACGGCGCCCAGCCTCTATCTCGAGGCCGGCGCCATACACGGGTGCGTGCTTTGCAAATCGGAGCGGCCGCTCATCTACATGGAGGATGTCGGCCGGCACAACGCGGTCGACAAGATCGCCGGCTACATGTACCTCAACGGCCTGACGGGCGAGGACAAGCTCTTCTATACGACCGGCCGGCTGACCAGCGAAATGGTCATCAAGACGGTGCAGATGAACGTTCCCATATTGATTTCGCGGTCGGGCTTCACCGCCTGGGGCGTGGAACTGGCCCGCGAGGCCGGTCTGACCCTGATCGGCCGGGCGCGGGGGAGCCGGTTCGTCGCCCTTTCCGGCGAGCACCGCATCATATTCGATACCGGGAGCGGGGCCCCGGCCGACGAGCCCGCCGAACATGGGCGGAAGGGCGCCCAGGCGGAGTGAATGCGGAGTGAACAGCGTCGTTGCGGTGATACTTGCCGGCGGCGAGGCCCGGCGCATGGGCGGCGGCGACAAGTGCCTCCTGGAATTCGGCGGGCGAACGCTCCTCGACTGGATTTTGGCCCGGATAAGTCCCCAGGTCCGAACCGTTATCCTGAACGCCAATGGCGATCCCGCGCGGTTCGCGCGGTTCGGTCTTCCCGTCGTTCCGGACATGGTGGACGAGTCCCTCGGGCCGCTGCTCGGGATATTGTCCGGCCTGACATGGGTGGCGGAGAACGCACCGGACGCCCAATGGGTGGTCACCATCCCGGGCGACACGCCGTTCCCGCCCGGCGACATGGTCGACCGTTTCATGGAAATGGCCGCCGGACCGGATGCCGAGGTGGTTTGCGCCGTTTCCGGCGGCAGAACCTACCCGCCCTGCTCGTTGTGGAAGGTCGGTCTCGCCGGGGAATTGCGGGAGGCGGTGATCGAAGACCGGATACTCAAGATCGATCAGTGGACGGAAACCCGCCGCATCGAGTGGGCCGAATTCGAGACGGTTGCGGTCGATCCGTTCTTCAACGTCAACAGCCCCGAGGACCTGCGGCGCGCCGAGGCGTTCGCGAAAGAGTTGCTCGGCTGACCGATTCCATTGGGAAGCGCATCCGACGTTTGGAAGCCGTTTGCTGAGCAACCCCCTCACACTCATCTTTTATGACCCCCTCACCCTGACCCTCTCCCCCTGAAGAAGGGGGAGAGGGGATTACTCTCTTACCCTCGCCCCCTTGGGGGGAGAGGGTTGCGAAGGCTTGGCGGGCGATAGCCCGACTTAGCCGTAGCTGGGTGAGGGGGAATTCTTCTGTCCCCCCGACCCTCAACGCGCCGCCGTCCCGGTCAGGCGAGGCCGTGTTTTTCCAGGAAGGCGACGACGAGGGCGGCGCATTCCTCCGGATTTTCCATCTGGAGGAAGTGGGTCGTCTCCGGCAGGAAGTCGTGGTCGAGGGAGGTGAGGGTGCTCAGGTCCATGCTCGGCATGTAGGAATTGGGCAGCGTGGGATCGGAGCCGATGGTTTTGACGAGGCAGGGCAGGTTGGCCAGATCCAGGTAATCCGCCCAACCGAAAACATATTCGTGTATCTGGGCCTCGTAGGCCGGCGGACACCGGAGTTGGAACCCGCCGCCCCCGCCGGCCGGGCGCAGCAGCGTCCGCGCGAGGAGTTCCGGAACGCCGGGCAGCACCCGTTCGTAATAGGGCGAGCGGCGCAAACCGTCGGCGAAATCCTCCGGGCTGTCGAACCGGTCGGGGCGCATCCGGGCCGCCACGCCGATGCGCCGCCCGATGGCGACCAGATCGGCGACCGTCCCGCCGGGAGGACAGATCGGCAGGTCGAACAGGACGATGGCCGTAAACCCGCCGGTCTTCTGCACCTGGAGGAACGCCGTCAGCGCCGACATGGAATGGAACACGCCGGTCTTCGGCTTGTCGCCGAAATGCGCGTCGATCGCCCGGACGACGGCCTCGTTGTCGGCGACGAAGGTCGGAATATTGTGCGCCCCGCGGTCGCCGACCGAGTTCCAGCCGTGGTTCCGGAAATCATAGAGGATCAGGTCGAAACGGCCGGCGAGCAGCGACCAGAACGGATAGTAGGCATCGGACGCCAGCCCGTTGCCGTGGCTGACCACAAGCCGGGGGCCGTCCGGGTTGCCGTGCCGCCTGAGGACGATCGAGGCGCCGTCGGCCAGCCGGGCCTCGGCGGCGGCGAGCGGCTCCGGCACCTGCCAACGGGCCGCGCCGGTCCACGCATCTTCGACCGTTTTCGGCAATGCCGGAATCAGCCTGAATCCGGCCCGAGCGCCAGCCGGATCGCCGCCGGCCGGCGGAACGTCGACGTTCCCAGCGGCGAACGCTCCCGGATCGACGACGCCTGGAAACCGGTCTCGCGGAGCAGCGCCGCGACTTCGCGCAACTCGGCCAGCGCAAGCGTCTTGCCCAGGCAGACATGACGGCCGAAACCGAAGGTCGCGCCGACGCCGCGCCCGTCGGCCGGCGCCCAGTTTTCCGGCTCGTCGAGCGCCGGCTGGTTCCGGTTGGCGCCGCCCAAGGCGAGTTCGACGGCGGAAAACCGCGGGATGACGGTCCCCGGCTCGATCTCGGTGGTCCGCCGCGCGAAGCGGAACGTGCGCTGCAGCGGGGCCTCGAAGCGCACGACCTCCTCGACGAACGCCTTCACCGGGATGTCGCCCGACAGCACGCCGTTCCACGTCTCGGGATATTCCCCGATCAGGAAGAACAGATTGGCGATGGCGCAGACGGTGGTTTCCGTGCCGGCGGCGAGCAGCAGCGTGATGTCCGCCATCGCCTCGGACAGTTCGAGGCCGGCGTCCAGGTAGGAGCCGATGATTTCGCCGATCCCGTCCCGGGCGGAATCTTCGGGCGCCGTCCGTCCGTCGATATAGACCGACAGGCGTTCGCTCGCCGCCCGCGCCTCGGCGTGCCCGGTCCGGTTGTCGGCGATGAACCCCGCGATCGGGCCGATGTCCCGCCGGTAAATCTCGGCCGCGTCCGCCTCCGGCAATCCGAGCGCCCGGAACACCACCTCCGGCGGCACCCGCATGGCGAAATCGGCGACGGCATCCCCGCCGCCGGCCGCGGCCATCGCCTCCCAGTTGCGGCGCACCACCGGCGCGATCAGGTCTTCCTGCGCGTCTTCGGCGCTGGCGCGGGCGAAGAAGCGCAGCAGAATGTTCCGGGCCGACAGATGGCGCGGACCTTCGAGGTCGAGAATCGTCGGCCCCAGCACCATCCTGGTCGCGCGAAACGGATGGTTCACGGTCAGATCGGGGGACATCATCGCCGCCTTGACCGAATCGAACCGGGATATCGGGCAGAGCTTCGGCGGTTCGGCTGACTTCACGGCTGCACCTCCATTGGCGACGCTTTCTGTAAACGCTTTGCCGGCCCCGGCCCGGGTTAAACCGCCGCGGCGTAAGTCTCGTACATCTCGCGGACCGAGACGGCCGGTTTGGCGTCGCTGGCCGTCAGGTCGATCTCCCGCCCGATCAGTTCCTCGATAAACAGGATCAGATCCGCCGCGCCGACCGAATCGACGTAGCCCAGATCCCACAGGTTGGCGTCCGGCGTCAGCAGCGCCGGATCGATGTCCGGCTGCTTCTCCGTCAGGTAGGCGGTCACCGCGTTTGCGAATTCTTCTTCCGTCAAGGCATCCTCACTTTCGTCGTAACTTCTTCAACCATGCGGCGCGCCGCCGTGTTTGTCCATCCACTCCCATTTGATCCGCGCCACGTCGATCTTTCCGTTCGCCGTCAGCGGAAACTCGTCTCTGGTCTCGATATGCACCGGCGTCATATGTCTCGGCAGCTTCCGCAGACACCAGGACCGGATTTCGTGGGGCGCGATATCCGCCCCGGAAACCGATGTGACGCAGGCAACCAGGGAAGGCGAAGCCGAACCGTCCGCTTCCCCGCCGGTCAGGAAAACGACGGCATCGCCGGCGCCGGGGAAACTCCGGAGCGCGGCGGCAATCTCCGCAAGTTCGATCCGGTGTCCCATGATCTTGACCTGGCTGTCGCACCGTTCGACGAAATAGTAGTCGCCCGCCTCGTCGAAATACACGATGTCCCCCGATTGGTAGACCTGTTCGCCGGTTTCGGGCGCGTCGGGGCGGGGCGCCATCGCGTTCTGCGTCGCCGTCTCGTTGTCCCAGTAGCCGGAAAACAGGTTGCCGCCGCGGATATACAACTCTCCCGGCGTGTGCGGCGTGAGGATCACCGCGCCGTCCTCGTCGACCGAAATCAATTCGACGCCGCGGAAGCCGGGACCGAAGGGGATGCGTTCGGTGTCGGCGGGAATCGGATTCGGAATCTCCTTGAACGAACAGGCGAGGCACTCGGAAGGGCCGTAGGCGTTGATCATGCGCAAATGCGGCAGCATGTCCTGAAGCCGGCGCAGCGCGGGGACCGGAAACGCCTCCCCGCCGAACAGGATCGATTGCAGGGTGTCGACCTGCTTCAACTCGGCTTCGGCGTGGCGCATCAAGGTCGGCCAGATGGACGGGACGCCGTGCATCTGGGTCACGCCCAGGGCCTTCATATGTCCGGCCATTCGCTTGGGCTGATAGAAGGACGGCCTGGGGACGTAGGCGAGCGCGGCGCCGCTGCCCAACGCGAGGGCGATATCGAGCAGCCAGAAATCGAATTGGACGGGCGCCATGGTCCCGACCACCGCGTCCCGCGGCAGATCGCAAAACTCCACCAGCACGTCGAAGAAGCTGCAGACGGACCGGTGCGGCATGACGATGCCTTTCGGTTCGCCCGTGCTGCCCGAGGTGAAGACGATATAGGCCGGATCGATTTCCAGCACCGGCTTTCTTGGCCGCGGCGCCGGCGGCCGCCAGTCCGGCGCCAGGCGCCAGGCGAGCTGTTGTTCCGAACATATCCCGGTCGGGAAATCGGCGTCCGGCGCCGAAGACCGGACCAGTTCTTCCGTCGCCGCGGTCCCGACGAGGGCCCGCGCCGACACGGCCGAAACCACGGCCGCGATACGGGCGGCGGGATTTTCCGGGCTGATCGGCGTCCAGATCACCCCCAGCCGCGAGCAGGCGCACAGCAGGGCCACCGCTTCGAAGCACGGTTCGATAACCACCACGAGCCTGTCGCCCCGGCCGAGCCCCAACTCCTCCAGCGCAAGAGCATAGGCCTCCACGGCCTCCGTCAGGTCTCCATAGCTGTAGCGGCGTCCCGGCGCGAGGACGGCGGTCCGATGCGGTTCGTCCGCGGCCCAACTCAAGAGAAAACGGTCGACGTGGTTGCTCATAATCCGATCCGTATGGCTCAAGGCACCCACTACTTTCTCGTGTTCCGGGGCACATCGTTAGTCTGCTAAGCGAATCGGATTTTCCGCCGATCCGAAGGCGGAACCGCCCTTACACGGGCCTCTCCCCGGCATGATTGTCTCAAAAACGAATCGGGGTGTCCATGCACGGCCGGTCCTGCGGCGCCGCGCCCCTGTTTTGCCGCAACTCGGCGCCCTTCCCCCATTGACTGGTTCCTCGAGGTTGCCATGAGCCCGGTCGTTCAGGCACGATTTGTGTGCAAACCGTCATGCAGCTAGATTCGGGTCAGCGGGAGGCGGAAATTGCCGATCAATGCCAATCCAGGCGCAAAATTCGTTATGTCGCCCGGGTAACGTCAAGAGTTGTGTGTCAGGGAGAGAGGGGTACTGATTCCCTGAGACTTGTTTTCGTGAATGAAGACCGCGTAGAGGATGCGGTCCATTGAGGTCTTGTCCTGGAAGGTTCCCATGGGCCGGGTTCGTCTCCGGACCTCCCGGAACCGTCGTTCGATGGCGTTGGTGGTCCTGACCTGCTTTCGTTCGGCAAGGGTCTTGTAGCGGAAGCAGGTGAGCAAGTCGTCGAGGTCGTTGCGCAGGCAGGCGACGGCCTTGGGGTAGGTCTGCTCCCAGGCGTCGGCGAAGCGGCGGGCGGCGCTGAGCGCCTTTGGCCGAGTGTCTGCGTTCATGACGTCGTGGACGTCGGCCTTGACGGCCTCCTGGTCGGTCTTGCGGACCTTGTCGAGGATGTTGCGCATCTTGTGCGCCCAGCATCTCTGGACCGGGATGCCGTGATAGACGACCGGCAAGGCGGCGAGCAGGCCCTGGCCGCCATCGACGCAGATCATCTCCAGGCCCTCGCCGGTGAGGCCGCGGCGGTGCAACGCGGTGAGGAAGCGCTCCCACTCCGCGGCGCTCTCGCTGGCGGCGAGTTGGAAGTCGATAATCTCCTTCTTGCCGTCGTGCCGTATGCCCAGCGCCACCAGGACCGGCCTCCTGAGCGCGCCGGCGCCGGTCTTGCAGGCCAGCACCACGCCGTCGAGCATCAGCGCCTTGTAGGCGTTCTTCAGCGGCCGGCGGTGGAATGCGGCGACCGACAGATCGAGGGTCTTGGCGACCCGGCTCACCGTCGCGGCCGAGACCGGACGCCCGAGCAGGGCAAGCAGGACCTCGCCGACCTTGCGGGTCGAGAGCCCCAGCACGAAGCCGGCCAGGATGGCGCGGTCGATCTCTGGAGCGCGCCTTGCGTAGCTCTTCAGAACCTCGGTCGGGCAGAAGTGCCGGGTGCGCGGCACGTTGAGCTCGATGTCGCCGAGCTCGCTGAGCAGGCGGCGCCGGTAGGTGCCGTTGCGCCGGTCGCGCATAGCGCTGCCATCGAGGCCGTCGAGCCAGCGATCCACCGCCTCGGCCATCCGGCCCTCGATGATCTCGGCCAGCGCCTGGCGGCCAAGCGGGCGATAACCCTCGCCCCAGTCCAATCCGCCTGCTTGCATCTCCTTCACCACCTCAAAGGCTTGTGGTAGGTTCTCAATCGTTACAGCTTGCTGTGGCATCGGGGTGCTCCTTCTTGCGGTTGTCGTAAACCACAGGGAGTACCCCATTCCCAACTGACACATAAATTTTTACGTCACCACCGGACAGCATGAAGTTTATGAAGTTCAAGAAAGCACTCCGCGAACGGGCGGAAGCATTAAATTTGGAGTGGGGATTAACACTGCTCGAAGATGATCCAAAAATTGATGGCTACAAATGGTACGACTGGGAGTCGGAAAACGCCTTGAAAAAAGTTCTAGTCAATGATAGTGAACAAAATGAGAACATCGAAGATATCGCTCAAACGTCTCGGGTAGTCCAAGCCTTGGCAGTAGAGCAGATATACAGAGTATACGTCCCTGATGAACAAAGCCGTGCTAATGTCGAAACACTTTGGACGGAGGTCACATAATGAGTGCCGAAGATTATGTCGTAGCAACAGTTGCTATGAACGGTGGCAAACTCGTTGGTCGAACTCGTCTGCAGAAGACAATATACCTCTTGGAGTTGTTGGGTATGGGCGGCGAGTTTGAATTTACCTACTACAATTACGGACCCTATTCTCAAGAGGTTTCAGAGGCGAGAGAGTTTTCTGTAATCGCTGATCGTTTAGATGAACAGGAAGAAGATGGATTTCACGGTGTTCCCTATTTTGTCTTTCAAACCGATGAGACTGCTCCCGAGGATTTAGGCAAAATTCCTAAGGAAAATGCCGAACAGTATTTGGGGGTAATGAGGAAGTTTTCTTCCATCGAGTTAGAACTTGCTGCGACGATCGCCTATCTCAAAGATATTGGATTTGAGCCTGACGAAGTGGCTGAAAAGGTCGTGGAACTGAAGCCCGCGAAAGCGACACCTGACAAATTGCATGCAGCGAATAAGTTGCTCGGCGAATTAGGGCTTTAGGGTCGGTTTAGCCAATTTGGCGGTCAACTAGAGCATTTTCTGATCACACCCGGTCATAGCCTGCGGCAGTGAAGTAGTTTTGGCACTCGGATTGGGTGACTGTGTCGATGGCGGTTGCGATGGCGTCGTAGAGGTCGTCGACGGTTCTGGCTGCGGTCTTTTTGAGGAGGGCCTTGAGCTTTGCGAAGGCCATCTCGATTGGGTTGAAGTCGGGTGAGTAGGGCGGCAGGAAGCGGAGCTCGGCGCCGGCGTCTTCGATGGCCTTACGCACGCTGGCGGGCTTATGGGCTGGCAGATTGTCCATAATGACGATGTCTCCGGGTTTGAGGGTTGGGACCAGGATTTGCTCGACATAGGCAAGGAAGGCTGCCCCGGTCATCGCCCCATCGATGGTCATGGGGGCGAGGATGCCGTCGAGCGTGAGAGCAGCGACCAAAGTGGTGGTCTTCCAGTGGCCGTGAGGGATGGCGGCTTGGCAGCGCTGCCCGCGCGGCGCGCGGCCATAGCGCCGGGCCATCTTGGTCGATGTGCCGGTCTCGTCGATGAAGACCAGCCGCTCCGGCATCAGGCCGGGCTGCGCCTCGGCCCAGGCCTGCCGGCGCGCCAAGACATCAGGACGTTGCTGCTCGCTGGCGTGCGCGGTTTTTTTTGAAGGTCATGCCGTGGCGGTCGAGCAGCCGCCAGACCGTGCTCGGGGCAACCCGAAGCCCGTGCACCTCCTCCAGACAGGCTGCGATCTCGGCCAGGGTGATGTCCGGTGTCTCCGTGACAAGCGCCAGAACCTCCTCGGCATACGCTTCAAGGCGGTGAGAGCGGCGGTCCCCGCCTTGCGGCCGGGGCCGCACATCACCCCGCTGCCGCCACTGATCAACCCATTTGATCGCCGTCGAGGCCGCAACCCCAAAAACCTTCGCCGCAGACCGACGCGACATCCCGCCGTCCACCGCCGCAACCAACCGATGTCGTAGATCATTCGAAAGTGGTCTCGTCATGCAGGCTGGCCTCCTTCACCAGCCCACATCTTGAATCAGAAATCAGAGACTTTGGGAATCCCTAACGATTCCGTCAGATCAGAAAATGCTCTAGAGCGTTTCATATTTTGACGGAAGCGTATCCTGCGTTTTTGAAGTAGTTGGCGCATTGCTGTGGCTCGATGGTGTCGATGAGGCTCCCGAGATGGCGCCATAAGTCGTCGATCTCCCGCTTCTGGGCGTTTCTCATCCAGTGCTTGATTTGGGCAAAGGTCTGCTCGATGGGATTGAGGTCGGGGGAATATTTGGGCAGGAGCCACAGCTTGGCTCCGGCGGCACGGATGGCGTTTCGCACGGCTTTTGACTTGTGGCTGCCGAGATTGTCCATGATGACGATGTCGCCGGGCACCAGGGTCGGCACGAGCAGCTGCTCGACGTAGGCGCGGAAGCACACGCCATTGATGGGGCCGTCGAAGACGCAGGGCGCGGTGAACCGGTCGCAGCGCAGCGCGCCGATGAAGGTCAGGGTGTGCCACCGCCCATGGGGGGCAAAGCCGCGGACCCGCTCCCCTTTCGGCCCCCAGCCGCGCAGCGGGGCCATATTGGTCCGGATCCAGGTTTCATCAATGAATACCAGCCGTTCGGGATCAAGCTTTGCCTGCCACGCCTTCCAGCGCCTGCGATGGCGGGCGATGTCCGCGCGCGCCCGTTCAACGGCGAACAGGGTTTTTTTTAAAGCGCAGCCCTTCACGGCGCAGAAACAGCCATACCGTGCTGTGGGATACCCTGACACCCCGAGCGGCCAACTCGTCTCTCAACCGATGCAGCGTCAGATGCGGCTCCTGGTCGATCCGGCCGACAATGAACTCCCGATGGGGCTCAAGAACCCGGCGGCGGTGACCGCCCATCTTGCCGGGCGCAACACTCCCCGTCCGCCGGTAGCGCTGCGACCACTTAACCACGCTCGAAACCGCAACCCCAAACCGAGCCGCTACAGCGCGGCAACTCTCCCCCGCCAAAACCGCCAAAACAACACGCTCTCGCAAATCAATCGAATAAGGTCTCGCCATGAATGCTGGCCTCCTTGCCCAGCATCCATCTTGAATCATGGTTCGCCCATACTTGGGAATCCCTAAAATGATTCAATCAATCTCAAATACGCTCTAGTGGCCCCAAGTATTGTCGTAGTCCCGTTTGGCTTCCTCGGTCAGGAATTCATCCTCGATTTCCCGGACGCGATCGCCGCCGGTGAGCGATTTTTGATCGGCCCGGCCCCATTTGGATTGCCGTGCGCGCTCGTGGAAGTCGTCCAGCGCGGCCGGGCCCCGTTCGAACATTTCGTTCATCACTTCCCAGGCGGCCTGCAAGCCGACGGTCGCGAAATAGACCGGGTAGAGGGCGATCCGGACGCCCAGCTGGTTGTACTCTTCGAGGCTTGGCGCGGGCTCCTCGCGGCCGCCCCAGATCACCTGAACCGGGGCCGGTATCTCACGGCAGGCACGCTCCAGATCCTTGCGCGTCTCCACGGAATTCAGCCAGACGTAGTCGGCGCGGCCTTCTTCCACGTAGGCGATGCAGCGCTCCAGCGCCTGCTCGAAATCTCCGCCTTCGGCGCCCAGGCTGTCGTTCCGGGCGCAGATCAGGAAATCCGGCGCGACCTCGTCACGGGCGGCCGCCGCGGCCTTCATCTTGCCGACGTGTTCCTCCATGGAAATCACCCTCCGCCCCGCGAGGGTCGCCGATTTCTTGGGGGCTTCCTGGTCCTCGATATTCATGGCCGCCAGTCCGGCCGCGGCGATCTCCCGTACGGCAAAGTGGACGTTGACCGCATTGCCGAATCCCGTATCCGCATCGAGCTGGAGCGGAATGGATGTTCTCGAGGCGCAATGCCGTCCGTGGTCCACCATATCCCGAAGCCCCAGAATTCCATTGTCCGGCACACCCAACAGGAAGGCCGCCATCTGCGATCCGGCGAGGAAGAAGGCCTCGTAACCGATTTCCTCGGCCATTCTGGCGTAAAGGGGACTGAAGCCGCCCGGCATGACCGTCACGCGGTCGCGATCCAGGATTTCTCTCAGCGACTGACGTTTCTGGTGGGTGTCCGGCCTCTCGCTCACCGTATGTCTCCGATAATTGGTTTTCGCCCGCCCTCGCGCCAGTCTATGGTTTGAACCAGGATCGGCAATCCAAAGAAGGGGGGATCGATGCTGAAGCTCTATCACTTTTGGAGCTCGACCTGCTCCAAAAAGGTTCGCATAGCGCTGGCCGAAAAAGGCCTGGATTGGGAAAGCCGTCACATCGACCTCGGTCCGAAGCAGGAAAATACCGAGCCGTGGTACGTGAAGCTCAACCCCAACGGGGTCGTTCCGACCCTCGATCATGATGGCCGGATCATCATCGAATCCAACGTGATCATCGAGTACCTGGACGACGTCTTCTCGGGCGTCCCATTGCGCCCCGAGGATGCCTACGGGCGGGCGCAAATGCGCATCTGGCTGGACCGCACCGAGCATGTGGTCCACAGGAACGTCAATATGATCTCGTTCAACCGGCGGTTCCTGCCGCGCCTCGCCGAGAAATCGGATGCGGAAAAGGAGGCGGTGATCAACCGGATGCCGAACCCGGAAAGGCGCCGGGAAATGTTGCGGCGGCTGAGGGCCGGCGTGTCTGTGGACGACGAGGCGCACGCCGAGGCCGCGATCGCCGGAGTGATGGACATGATGGAGACGCAGCTCGGTCAGACGCCGTGGCTGGCCGGAGAAGAGTTTTCCCTCGCCGACATCTGCATCACGCCGTTCATCGAACGGTTCGGGGCCAATGAACTGACCGCGCTGGTCGACTGGCAATCGCGGCCGGCGGCCGGGGACTGGTGGCGGCGCATCCAATCCCGGCCGTCCTATGACCAAGGGATGAATTTCCCGAACCCGGCGGCGGCCTGACCCTGGTGAGAAATGCAGGTTAGCGGGGCTCCACGCCAAACCTGTATCCGCTGCCCACGACGGTCAGGATGATCGCCGGGCGGCGGGCATCGGCTTCGATTTTCTTGCGCAGGCGGCTGATCAAGACGTCGATGACCCGCTCCGAGGGACCCTCCTCGTGCTGGCTGATGGCGTCCAGAAGAAAGGCCCGCGAAAGCACCCGGCTGGGTGCATTGACCAATGCCGACAGCAGGTTGAACTCGGCATTGGTCAGCGGAATGACCTCGCCGCCCTTGCGGCTCAACGTGTGTCCGGCGATGTCCAAAATGTAATCCGCGAACTCCACCGATTGCCGAGGCCGGGTATCGGCCGCCGTCCCCTCTCCATCGGAGCGCCCCAGCAGGTTCCGAATCCGCAGGACCAGCTCTTTCGGATCGACGGGCTTGTTGAGGTAATCGTCGGCCCCGACCTCCAGAGCGGTAATCCGGTCGTCCCGGCCTTGGCGCGCCGTCAGGACGATGATCGGCGTCCTGGACCGCGCCCGAACCTGCCGGGCGAGGGTCAAACCGTCCTCGTCGGGGAGAGTCAGGTCGAGAAGGACGAGGTCGACGGGCTTGCCATTTAGCAGGCCCAACGTTTCCGTCCCGGTGGCCGCGACGCTGACCCGAAACCCCTCTTTCTCCATGTAGGCGGCCAACAGGGATTGGACGAATTCGTCATCCTCGACAATAAGCAGGTGAGGTTTCATCTCCAAGAAAATCTCTTGTTTTCAATCAATTATGATTTATTTCCATGCAATACGCCGCTTGCTCTTCACATCAATTAACATATTTAACACACTTTAACATCGGCATTATGGCGCCGTTATCACCGATCGACATTTGGGAACCGAATGTTTCTCATCACGGACGGCAAATCCCCCGGTGCGGTAGCCGGGCGCCAAACCGTTGAAGCAGGCAGAGGGTAGGGAACGTGGCCGACAGGGAACTAAACCGTATCCTGCACGTGGACGATGAAAACTATATCCGGCAGGTCGCCCGGCTGGCGCTCGAGACGGTCGGCGGCTTTACGGTCGAAGGATGCGCGTCCGGGCGGGAAGCGCTGGAAAGGGGCCCGCGATTCGGGCCTCAGCTGATCCTCCTGGACGTGATGATGCCCGGACTGGATGGTCCGGCGACATTCGAGGCGATGAAGGAGACCGAGGGGCTGAGGGATGTCCCGGTGGTGTTCGTGACGGCCAAGGCGATGCCGTCGGAGTTGCAGCGGTTCCTCGACATCGGCGCCGCCGGCGTTATCGCCAAACCGTTCGATCCCATGGCCATTTCCGGCCAGCTTCGCGAAATCTGGCGGCAGGCCATGAGCGATCCGGAAGCGAAATTCGCCGAGAAATTCGAGGCGCTCCGCACGGCCTATGCAGGGCGGCTGGACGGGCGCCTGAAGGAAATGGAAGGCCATCGCGGCGCCCTTGCCTCGGCTTCCGGAAGCGACGGTGAGACGGTGGAACACATCTCGCGGGCCGCCCATAAGCTCGCGGGGAATGCCGCGACGTTCGGGTTTGCGGAATTGGGTGAAGCGGCGGCCGAGTTGGAGAAGGTGTGTGAGGGAGCCGGCAATGACGGCGCGCTGCAGGACTCGGTCCGCCAGGAGATCGTCGACCGCATTGGCGCCCTGCGGGCGTTGACCGGTTAGCGGTGCCCGGCAATCGAGTTAAGCGAAAGCAAAGCAAAGGCGTCTTCGCGCAGGCCGGGACGGAGACCATTGGCCGTTGGGCGTCGCCGGTCTCGCCCGTTCTCCCCAATTCCAAAAAAAGAACCGGAATTTCGGTATCCGAAACTCCGGTGGAAAGTTCATTGGGGGGGAATTCGTGTTAGCTGAAATGCATCAAATGAATTCGTTTCGATGGTCAGGCCGGGAAATCCGGCCCGAAGGAGACGATCAACGATCTCCTATGCCGCGCACTATAGCAGGCCCCTATCGGGAGCGGGTGAATGCGGTATTGACGGCGTATGAACGGATGTTAACGGGAATGTCAAAGTGGGTTAGTCGTCCTTCTTGTCCGCGCCGGCCGCGGTGAATTGCGCCAGAAAGGCTTTCTGCATCTGCTCGAATGCGTCCAGCCCGCTCGGCAGCCAATTCCTGGCGAGGGCTTCGGGATCCGCGGAGCCCAGATAATCCATCATCCGCTCCTCGACCTGCTTCATGATCGCCGCGTTCATCTGTTCGACCGGCGGAAGCCCGAAAAAAGCGCGTGCCTCCTCGGGCGTGCAATCGATGTCGATAGAGAACTTCATCTTGTATGGCCCCCCATGCCTTCTAGGACTTGACCTTGACGTAGCTGCCGGGCGCGGGCTCGATGACCTTCAGTTTGCCCGCGCCGGGCTTGCGGGCGGCAACCTTGTCGCCGGATTTCCCGGAAAGCCACTTGTCCCAGTCGGGCCACCAGGAGCCCGGCGTTTCGGCCGCGTCGCCGAACCATTCATCGAACGTGCCGTACGATTTGCGTTTCGTATTGGTCCAGTACTGATACTTCTTCTTCTCCGGCGAATTGATGACGCCGGCAATGTGCCCGGAGCCGGCCAGCACGAAACGAACGGGCCCGCCGTAGAGGCCGGTCGCCTTGAAGACCGACGCGGCCGGCGCGATATGGTCTTCCTTGGATGCCTGCAGGTAGACCGGGATCTCGATGGCGGAGAGATCGACGGGCTCTCCCAAGACCTTGAACCGGTTTTTCGCCGCGAGCTTGTTGTCCTGATACATGTCGCGCAGGTAGTCCATCAGCAGGGCCGCCGGAAAGCGGGTCGAATCGGCGTTCCAGAACAACAGGTCGAATGCCGGCGGCGCCTTGCCCAGCAGGTAGTTGTTGACCACGAAGTACCAGATGAGGTCGTTGGCGCGCAGCATGTTGAAGGTCGACGCCATGGACGCGCCGTCCAGGTAACCCTTGTCCGCCACCTGCTTCTCCAGGGCATCCACCTGCGCCTTGTCGGTGAACAGCTTGAGTTCGCCCGCCTCTTCGAAATCGACCTGGGCGGCGAAAAACGTGGCGGCGGTAATGCGGTCGTCCCCATGGGCCGCCATGTAGGCCAGCGTGGCGGCGAGCAGGGTCCCGCCGATGCAGTAGCCGATCGCGGTCACCTGGCGTTCGCCGGTGGCCTGCTCGACCGCGTCCAGGGCGGCGAAAATCCCGTCCCGGATATAATCGTCGAAGCTCTTGTCGGCCATGGCCTCGTCGGGATTGACCCATGACATGACGAAGACCGAATACCCCCGGTCCGTTGCCCAGCGAATGAAGGAATTATCGGGCCGGAGGTCGAGGATGTAGAACTTGTTGATCCACGGCGGCACGATGAGGAGCGGCTTGGCGTATACCTTTTCGGTGGTCGGGTTGTACTGAACAAGCTGGAAGAACTCGTTCTGGAAGACCACACCGCCTTCCGAGACCGCAACGTTCTTGCCGACCTCGAATGCATCCATGTCCGCCTGCTTGATGCTTAGGGCGCCGCCGCTGTTGCTGAAGTCCTCCATCAGATTCTTGAAGCCGTTGACGAGGTTCTCGCCGTTGCTCTCGGCGGTTTCCCTGACGACGACCGGGTTGGTGAGGGCGAAGTTGCTGGGGCTCAATGCATCGATGATCTGACGGCTGTAGAACTCCATCTTCGCCATGTCTTCCGGTTCCAGGCCGTCCACTTCGCCCACCAGCCGCTTGAGCCAGTTGGCGTTCAAGAGGTAGGACTGCTTGAAATAGTCGAAAATGGGATGCTCTTCCCAGGCCGGGTCCTTGAACCGGTTGTCGCCGGGTTCCGGGCCGACGACGGGCCCGGCGTCCGCCTCCTGGTTGAACAGGCGCTGGGTCGTGTTGAGCCACAGGGACTGATAGCCGCGCCAAAGCTCCATCTGCGCATCCATGACCTTGGCCGGGTCCAGCTTGGCGGCGGCCAGCGGATTTGCCGCGGGCGCCGTATCCTGATCGGCCTTGCCGTTGCCGGCCTCGCCGCTCTTTTCCGATTTTGCGGCGCCGCCCGCCGAATCCGGAGCCCACGCCTGCATCCAGGCATTCATCGCCCGGCCATATCCCGCCGCCAATTGCGTCATGCTTTCGGTCAGGTCGGGCAGGCCGGGCGGGTCTGTCTCGCCCTTCTTGTTCTTGTTGTTTTTGGTGCTCATCGGGAGCCGTTCTCCGGGTCCAGCGTGTCGGGATCAGTACATATGCTGTCCGCCGTTGACCGACAAGGTCGAACCGGTGATGAAACCGGCCTCGTCGGCAACGAGGAAAAGGACGGTGCGGGCGATTTCCTCCGCCTTGCCCAGGCGGCCGACCGGGATTCTGGCAATGATCTTCTCGAGAACCTGCTCCGGCACGGCGGCGACCATGTCCGTATCGATATAGCCGGGGGCGACGGCGTTGACGGTGATGCCCTGCGCGGCGCCCTCCTGCGCCAGCGCCTTGGTGAAACCGTGAATACCGGACTTGGCCGCGGCATAGTTCACCTGGCCGTATTGACCGGCCTGGCCGTTGATCGAGCCGATATTGACGATCCGGCCGAACTTGCGCTCGCGCATTCCTTCGATGACCGAGCGGCTCATGTTGAAGCAGGAACCCAGGTTGGTATCGATAACCGCCTGCCAGTTCCCGGCGTCCATCTTGTGCATGGTGCCGTCCCGGGTAATGCCGGCGTTGTTCACCAGGACGTCCACCGGTCCCGCTTCTCCGGTAATTTTCGCAACCCCCGCGACGCACTCGTCGTAATTCGAGACATCGAACCTGTACGCCGGAATACCGGTCTCGTCGGTAAATTTCCTGGCGCGTTCCTCGTTGCCGCCATAGTTGGCCGCCACGGTGTATCCGGCGTCCTTGAGGGCAATGCTGATGGCGGCTCCGATGCCGCGGGTGCCGCCCGTTACGATCGCTACTCGGCTCATATCCTCTCTCCCCTGCTAAACGCCCACGGAGTGCCGCCGGTTTCACGCCGGACACAGGGTCTCCGAGGCGGTGGGTTTACTTTAACATTCATAAATCTAATCGAAAAACCGTGCCACGCGGCCCGCTCTCCGGCATGGAGCGCATAAAAGAAGAGCGTGATACCGGACCGGAATCACGCTCTTCTCGGGAAGCGTACACGGGTTGCCTAGGCGGAGACGAAGGGCTTTACGAAGCTCTCGACGGCCCCGTCGAAACGGCCCTTGATCGGCTCGAAGCTCTTGACCGCGGTGTCGGCGGCGATCTTGTTGAGCTTGGTGGTCTGGGCGATCACGCGGTTGACCGAGGTGTTGACGGCCTCGACCTGCAGATCCATCAGCTCCTGCGGGTTCTTGACCGCAAAGGACTTCTGCAGCAGGTCCATGTTCTCGGCGGCCGCCTTCTTGGTGTAGTCGACCATGGAGGCGTAGTAGGCCTCGGCGCCGGCGACGGCGACGGAGGAAGCCGCTTCGACGGCCTCGATGTTGTCCTTGCCGTAGGACATCAGCTTGTCATAGGAGATCTTGGCGACGTCCATCTGCTCCTTGCCGTAGGCGCTGGCGTTCTTGTAGCCCTCGGCGGCGGCATCGGCGCCGATGTTCATCACGTTCTTCAGGGTCTCCTGGCCGACCGAGCTGATGGTCTCGATGGTCTCGGCGGCGGCCTCGGCCGCGGGTTTCGCGGTGCTTGCTTTCGCTTTGGTGGTCATAATTGGCTCCTTACATCTAAAAGTCAGGCAAAATTCATGTTTTGCGTGACGAAATTTTGCATTGCAAAAAGACATATAATCCCCATGATTCCTCATGTCAACGAGTTTTTTTGCATTGCAAAAAGTTTTGCACTACAAAATGCCGGTCTTATATGTCAGACTGAAGACAAGATGCCGGCTCAAGGAGCTTGCCGGTGGTCCATTTACGAGGACGGATGCATGGCCAAAGGGCAGAAGAATCCGGACGACGTCGTCATTATCAAGAAATACGCCAATCGGCGCCTTTACAATACTGCCGTCGCCGAGTTCGTCACTCTGGGCGATCTCCATACGATGGTTAATGACGGCACCAACTTCGTGGTGAAGGACGCCAAGTCGGGCACCGACATAACCACCTCAATTTTGGCTCAGATCATCGCCGAAGAAGAGAGCAAGGGGCATAACCTTCTGCCTCTCAATTACCTCCGGCAGCTCCTGAGTTTCTACAATGACGGGGTCGGTCAGTACCTATCCACTTATCTCGAACAGAGCATGGATAACTTCTCCAACAATCAGCAGCATATCATGCAGCAGATGCAGGAGATGTTCGGCGGCGCCGGCGCCATGCAGCAGTTCAATGAGATCGGCCGCCGGAACCTGGAAATTCTCCAGCAATCCATGGCCATGTTCTCGAATACCAACAGCGGGTCCACCGCGAACGGCAACGGCCAGCATGCTCCAAGCAATGGAAGAGAGCCGTCCACCACGGAGGATGAGGACCGGCAGTCGGAGATCAACCGTCTCCAATCACAACTGGCCGAGATCCAACAACGGCTGGATGACCTCTCCAGCGGAGGCTGAACGCCCATCCCCGTGAATTCTAGGAGCTAGCCCCCCAAGTGGACGAAATCGTATCCAAGAAAAGCTTTGGGTTTGACGATCTTGCGGTCGGCATGACCGGCGAATATTGCCGGATATTGACCGAGCGGGATATCGAGGGATTTGCCGAAGTCTCAGGCGACGTCAATCCGATCCATCTCGACGAGGAGTATGCTAAGGCATCGATTTTCGGTGACCGGATCAGCCATGGCATCCTCACCGCAGGCTATATCTCGGCGACATTCGGAGCCGAATTTCCGGGTCCCGGCTGGATCTATGTAAACCAGTCGTTGCGCTTCAAGGCCCCGGTCAAGATCGGCGATCAGGTCGACACCCGGGTTACGGTGTCGAAGCTGGTGCCGGAGAAGAAATTCGTCGAATTCAAAACCGTCTGCAAGGTCGGGGAGTCGGTGGTCCTCGACGGCGAGGCGACATTGATGGCGCCGAAATTGGCCGGCTAGGCCGCACCAGCCGGCCTCGGCAAGATTCAGGTGACACCATGCCGGGCCCGCGGCGCCCGGCTGACGAGGAGGAAGAAGTGGCACAAGTTTCAGATATCGTAATTGCGAGCGGGGCCCGCACGCCCATCGGGTCGTTCAACGGCGCCTTGGCGTCCATGGCCAGTCACGAATTGGGCGCGCTGGCGATTGGCGCGGCTCTCGACAAGGCGGGTGTCTCGCCCGACGACGTCTCCGAGGTCGTCATGGGCCAGGTGCTCACGGCGGGAGCCGGCATGAATGCGGCCCGCCAAGCCTCGATGGCGGCGGGCGTGCCGCAGGAAAGGACGGCCTACGGCGTCAATCAGGTTTGCGGTTCCGGTCTTCGGACGATTGCACTGGGCGCACAGGCGATCGCCGTCGGCGATGCCTCGGTCGTCGTCGCAGGCGGTCACGAAAGCATGAGCCAGGCACCCCACGCCGCCCACCTTCGGGACGGCCAGAAGATGGGTAATCTCGAATTCGTCGACACCATGATCAAGGACGGGCTGTGGGATGCCTTCAACGGCTACCATATGGGCGTGACCGCGGAGAACGTCGCCGAGCAATGGCAGATTACCCGCGATCAGCAGGACGAATTCGCCGCCGCCTCGCAGCAGCGCGCCGAGGCGGCAATCGAAGCCGGCAAGTTCGCCGATGAGATCGTTCCGGTGACCATCAAGACCCGCAAAGGGGAAACGGTGGTCGACACCGACGAATACCCTCGCGCGGGAACCACCACCGAGACGCTCGGCAAGCTGCGGCCCGCGTTCAACAAGGAAGGCACGGTGACCGCGGGCAACGCATCCGGCATCAATGACGGCGCCGCGGCGACGGTGCTGATGACCGCCGGGGAAGCGGAGAAACGGGGGATCACGCCGATGGCCCGGATCGCATCCTGGGCAACGGTCGGACTCGATCCGGCGATCATGGGGGCGGGGCCGATCCCCGCCAGCCGGGCCGCTCTCGAGAAAGCCGGCTGGAGCGCCGACGACGTCGACCTCATCGAAGCGAACGAGGCGTTCGCCGCCCAGGCGTGCGCGGTCGCCAAGGAGCTGGGACTCGATGCCGGGAAGGTGAACGTCAACGGCGGCGCCATCGCGCTCGGACACCCCATCGGCGCCTCCGGCACCCGGATCATGGTGACGCTGCTCCATGAAATGGCGCGGCGGGACGCCAAGAAGGGTCTCGCGACCCTGTGCATCGGCGGGGGCATGGGCATCGCCATGTGCGTCGAGCGCGACTAGGACACCCTCGGCTCCCGCTGCGGGCGGGAACGGATAGAGACGGCGCTGCCCGAAGGCGGCGCCGTTTCTGTTTGTGCCGGGCCCGCCAGCTGTATAATATATAAATATGCCGGTATGATAATACCATACGAATAAGGTCGCCGGCGGGAGACGAGACGGGAGGCGTTCATGGCGGGCGGGTCCGCTGCCGGCGCCAGGTCGGCGAATACCGAAGGTTCCTCCAAACCGGCCCGGCGGGGGATACAGGTGATCGCCCGCGCGGCCAATATCCTGCGGACGCTGGAAGCCGAAAACCAGGGCCTGTCGCTGAGCCAGATCGCCGAGCGGGTGGGCCTCGCCCGGCCCACGGTGCAGCACATCGTCGCCGAACTGCAGCAACAGGACCTGGTCATGCCGGCGGGGCCGCACTCGGGATTTCAGTTGGGACCGGGGCTGGTGAGGCTCGGGGCCGCGGCGCAGCCCGGCTTCGTCGAAATCGTGCGGCCGCTCCTGGAGACTCTGTTCCTGCGGATCGACGAGACCATCGACCTCTCCATCCTGAGGGGGACGCGGGTGTATTTTATCGATCAAATCATTGCCCAGCACCGCCTGCGCGCGGTGTCGGCCATCGGGGCGGCGTTTCCGCTGATTTCGACGGCGAACGGCAAGGCGATGCTGGCGGCGATGGAGAACGAGACGGCCGAGAAGATTTTCCGCGATACGGATCCCGCGGAGATCGGCCCCGGAAAAACCTGGGACGATTTGTTGCGTGAATTGACCGAGATCCGGCGGGCCGGGGTGGCCTATGACCGGGAAGAGCACTCGGAGGGCATTTGCGCCCTGGGGGTGGATATCGGCAGGCCGAACGGCATTCCGGCGGCGATTTCGATCCCCGTCCCGGCGCACAGGTTCCGGCGCCGCGCCGACGAACTCAGCCGGGAAATTCTCAACGCCCGGGAAAGGATTCTGGACGCACTGGGAAGCTGACGGGGCTAGAGCGTATTTGAGATTGATTGAATCATTTTAGGGATTCCCAAGTATGGGCGAACCATGATTCAAGATGGATGCTGGGCAAGGAGGCCAGCATTCATGGCGAGACCTTATTCGATTGATTTGCGAGAGCGTGTTGTTTTGGCGGTTTTGGCGGGGGAGAGTTGCCGCGCTGTAGCGGCTCGGTTTGGGGTTGCGGTTTCGAGCGTGGTTAAGTGGTCGCAGCGCTACCGGCGGACGGGGAGTGTTGCGCCCGGCAAGATGGGCGGTCACCGCCGCCGGGTTCTTGAGCCCCATCGGGAGTTCATTGTCGGCCGGATCGACCAGGAGCCGCATCTGACGCTGCATCGGTTGAGAGACGAGTTGGCCGCTCGGGGTGTCAGGGTATCCCACAGCACGGTATGGCTGTTTCTGCGCCGTGAAGGGCTGCGCTTTAAAAAAAACCCTGTTCGCCGTTGAACGGGCGCGCGCGGACATCGCCCGCCATCGCAGGCGCTGGAAGGCGTGGCAGGCAAAGCTTGATCCCGAACGGCTGGTATTCATTGATGAAACCTGGATCCGGACCAATATGGCCCCGCTGCGCGGCTGGGGGCCGAAAGGGGAGCGGGTCCGCGGCTTTGCCCCCCATGGGCGGTGGCACACCCTGACCTTCATCGGCGCGCTGCGCTGCGACCGGTTCACCGCGCCCTGCGTCTTCGACGGCCCCATCAATGGCGTGTGCTTCCGCGCCTACGTCGAGCAGCTGCTCGTGCCGACCCTGGTGCCCGGCGACATCGTCATCATGGACAATCTCGGCAGCCACAAGTCAAAAGCCGTGCGAAACGCCATCCGTGCCGCCGGAGCCAAGCTGTGGCTCCTGCCCAAATATTCCCCCGACCTCAATCCCATCGAGCAGACCTTTGCCCAAATCAAGCACTGGATGAGAAACGCCCAGAAGCGGGAGATCGACGACTTATGGCGCCATCTCGGGAGCCTCATCGACACCATCGAGCCACAGCAATGCGCCAACTACTTCAAAAACGCAGGATACGCTTCCGTCAAAATATGAAACGCTCTAGGGTCACGGCCTGCGTCGCGTCCAGGCGTTCGAGCTGCCAGGGGCGGCCCGAAAAGCGTAGCGGCACCTACGGTTGAGGGCCGCATCGTGCGCTCTGCGCGCGTGGACGCGCGACGCCGCGGGCGGGCGCCCGGGCGCGACCCGAAGGGCGGCGCTCTCGGGCCGACAGCGTGCGTCGAGGCGCTTGCCCGATGTCACCGCATCACGCGCCCGCGCGCGTGTGGACGCGCGACGCGCGGCGCGCCTCTCCTGCTCTGTCGGCCCGATAGCACCGCGCAGACCATGACCCTGGCGGGAAATGCGGGCTAGCGCCGGCCCGGAGGCCGAGAGCGGAAAGGGCTTGAATTTGATGGGGTTTTGAGACATTTATACGCCACATTCTTGGTTGCTCTGCCATGCAGGGTAAATTCTAAGAGTGGGCCAGCGGCCCACTTTTTTGGTTTTGGGCCGGTGGGTTCCGCCCCCGTGATCGGTAGCCGCCTCTCGGCGCAACTCGTGGATTGGATGACGTTGGACGATGACGATGGATCAAGCAGGCCGTGTCGCCGAGATCGTTGCCCCGACGCTGGATGCGATGGGATACGATTTGGTGCGCGTGCAGCTCGCCGGCAACAGGAACGTCACCTTGCAGATCATGGCCGACCGCAAGGACGAGGCGGCGATGACCGTCGACGATTGTGCCGCCATCAGCCGCGAGGTGTCGGCATTGCTGGACGTCGAAGATCCGGTCGAGGGCGCCTATTCGCTGGAGGTCAGTTCGCCCGGCATCGACCGGCCGCTGGTCACGCTGAGGGATTTCGAGAGATTCGCCGGATTCGACGCGAAATTGGAAACCCGGACGGCAATCGACGGCCGGAAACGGTTCAGAGGCAAATTGGCCGGCGTCGACGGCGGACGGATTCGCCTGAGAACCGATGCCGGCGACGTCGGTCTCGATTTCGAAGACATTCGAACCGCGAAGCTGCTGCTCACCGATGAGCTGATCGAAGCGGCCTCGCGGGCAAACATGTAAGCTGAGGGACGTGCCAAGGTAAGAAAAGATGGCTGCTGAGTTGGAAACCGAAACAGACACCACGATGTACACCCATCCGGAGCTCCTGCTGGTGGCGGACACCGTCGCACGGGAAAAGGGGATCGACCGGGAAGAGGTGTTGGACGCCATGGAGCAGGCCATCCAGAAGGCGGGCCGGTCCAAATATGGCCAGGAGCACGATATCCGGGCGCAGATCGACCGTAAATCGGGCGAAATCAAGCTGGCGCGCTATGTCGAGGTGGTGGACGAGATCGAGAACGAAACCACTCAGGTGACCGTGGATGCCGCCAAAAGACGGAAAGACGACGCCGAGGTCGGGGAGTTTCTGGTCGATCCGCTGCCGCCCATCGATTTCGGACGGATCGCGGCCCAGACTGCCAAGCAGGTCATCGTCCAGAAAGTTCGCGAAGCCGAGCGCAAGCGCCAGTTCGCCGAGTTCAAGGACCGGGTGGGCGAGATCGTCAACGGCATGGTCAAGCGGGTCGAATTCGGCAATATCATCGTCGATCTGGGCGGCCGGGCGGAAGGCATCGTCCGCCGGGATGAATCCATTCTGCGCGAGCACTTCTCCAACGGCGACCGGGTGCGGTCGTACATCTACGATGTTCGCGAGGAACCGCGGGGACCGCAAATCTTCCTGTCCCGGAACCATCCCCAGTTCATGGTCAAGTTGTTCGCCCAGGAAGTGCCGGAAATCTATGACGGCATCATCGAAATCAAGTCGGTGGCGCGCGATCCCGGCAGCCGGGCCAAGATCGCCGTGATTTCGAGCGACTCCAGCATCGACCCCGTCGGGGCCTGCGTCGGCATGCGGGGCTCCCGTGTGCAGGCGGTGGTCGCCGAACTGCAGGGCGAGAAGATCGACATTATCTCGTGGTCTCAGGATCCGGCGACGTTCATCGTCAACGCGCTCGCGCCCGCCGAGGTGACGAAGGTGGTTCTGGACGAAGAGGCCAACCGGATCGAGGTGGTGGTTCCCGACGACCAGCTCAGCCTCGCCATCGGGCGGCGCGGACAGAACGTGCGATTGGCTTCCCAGCTTACCGGTTGGGACATCGATATCCTGACCGAGGCCGAGGAATCCGAACGCCGGACCCAGGAATTCGCCGCCCGTCTGCAACTGTTCCTGGAAGCGCTCGACGTCGACGAGGTGATCGCCCAGCTGCTGGTGACCGAGGGCTTCTCGACGATCGAGGAGGTTGCGTTTGTTCCGATCGAGGAGTTGGCGACTATCGAAGGATTCGATGACGAGGTTGCCGAAGAACTTCGCATCCGCGCGCGCGCGTATCTCGAGGAACGGGAAGCGGAGCTGACCGAGCGCCGGAAAGCCGCCGGTGTGACGGATGAGATGGCGGCGGTCGAGGGCCTGACGCCCGAGATGCTGGTGGTTCTCGGCGAGGCCGGCGTAAAGACCCTGGACGATCTCGCCGATCTGGCCGCGGACGAGCTGGTCGGAATCGAGGGCGATGAGGAAAAGGGCATTCTCGAGGACTTCGGCGTCACCATGGCCTGGGCGAACGAGGTCATCATGGCCGCGCGGGCGCACTGGTTCGACGACGAAGACGCGCCCGAGGCGGAGAGCGAGGGCGCGGATGAAGAGGGCGGCGAGGCTGCCGAAACGCAGGAGCCGGCGGCGGAAGCCGCGGATGGCGCCGGTCAATGAGACCGGGGCGGAACAGGCATTCGGCGGGCAAGGCCAGATTAGAGGAAGAATGGCGGCAGGCGGAAAAAATAGAGAGACGGCTCGGCGGTCCAAGGCGGCCGGCGGCCGGCGGCCGGCGATGCCTGCTCAGCGGCGAGACGCTTCCCAGATCGCAGCTCATAAGGTTCGTCGCCGGTCCCGGCGGCGAACTCGTTCCCGATATCGAAGAACGGCTTCCCGGCCGCGGTTTGTGGTTGCGTGCCGAGAGGGATATGATCGACCGGGCGTGCGCCAAAAAAGCCTTCTCAAGAGCGGCGCGCACTCAACTGACCGTTCCGGACGGTTTGGCCGACCAGGTCGAGGCGACGATTCGCCGAAAATGTCTGGACCTCCTCGGTTTGGCGAGGCGTGGCGGGCAGCTCGCCGGTGGCGCCCAACAGGTCCGGGACATGTTGTCGGGCAAAGGCGCGGCGTTGTTTTTGTCGGCGTCCGACGGATCCGCCGATGAGCGGGACAAGATGAGCGCCTTGGCGCCCGGTGTGCCGGTTTGTACCCGGTTCACGTCCGCCGAGCTGGGCCATGCCGTCGGCAGGGAGCGCGTGGTCCATGTTGCCGTCGCCGAGGGCGGGCTCGCGGCGCGGCTGGCGGACGAACTCGGGCGGCTGGCGGGCTTGTCGGCCGAAGACGGGACGAGAGGTGGAACTGAAACCGTGGCCGCCTGAACGGCGCCGCACAGACGAGATTCGATACGATGACCGAAGAAAAACCGAAGAAGAAGCTCAGCCTTTCCCGGCCGGGAAAACTGGAACTGAAAAAGACCGTCGAGGGCGGTCAGGTTCGCCAGAGCTTCTCCCATGGGCGTTACAAGGTCGTGACCGTCGAGGTCCGCAAGAAGCGGACGTTCAGGCCCGGCGATACGGGCGGCATGACCGAGGTGAAGGAAACCCCCGAGGCGGCGGAAGAGGTCATCACCGAAGAGCGGGAAGATGCCGGGGCGGTGCCGAGCGAGCCGGTTGCCGAAGAGGCGGCCAAGACCCCGTCCAGGTCTCTCACCGATGAAGAAAAGGCGGCGCGCGCCCGTGCGCTTCAGGACGCCAAAAAGGCCGAGGAAGAGCTGCGCAACAGACCGCCCGAGCCGGAACCCGAACAGGAAGCCGAGGAGAGCGCCGCCGAGGATGAAAAACGCCGGGTCGAGGAAGAGGCCCGCCGGCTGGCCGAAGCGGAGGAGGAACGTCAGCGCCAAGAGCGCGGCAAGGCCGCGGCGGAGGCCGGAATGGCCAAATTGCGGGCGCTCGAGAAGGGCGGCGACGCAGAGGAGGACGGCGAGGCCCGGCCGGCCGCCAAGCGGGGCAAGGCCGCCCCGAAAAAGGCGCCGACGCCGTCTCGCCGGGGCGAACCGCGCCGCCGCGCCGGCAAGCTCACCATCGCCGAGGCCTTGGACGATTCGGAGCGCACCAGGTCGCTGGCGTCCGTCCGCCGCGCCCGGGAGCGCCAAAAGAAAAAAGAGGCCGGCCCCACCGAACACGCCAAAATCATTCGCGACGTGACGGTGCCGGAGACCATCACCGTCCAGGAACTCGCCAACCGGATGGCCGAGCGGTCCGTCGAGGTGGTCAAGACGCTGATGAAACTGGGCGTGATGGCCAATGCCAATCAGGTGATCGATGCGGATACCGCCGAGCTGGTGGTGGCGGAATTCGGCCACAAGATCAAGCGGGTCGCCGATTCCGACGTGGAAATCGGGCTTGGCGGCGAGGATGACCGGGAAGCTCAGCTGTTGCCCCGCTCGCCGGTGGTGACGGTGATGGGTCACGTCGATCACGGCAAGACGTCGCTGCTGGACGCCATCCGGGCCACCGACGTGGTTTCCCGCGAGGCGGGCGGCATCACCCAGCATATCGGCGCCTACGAAATCACCACCGAGAGCGGCAACAGGATCACCTTCATCGATACGCCGGGTCACGAGGCCTTCACCTCCATGCGCTCCCGGGGCGCCAAGGTTACCGATATCGTGGTTTTGGTGGTCGCCGCGGATGACGGCATCATGCCGCAAACCGTCGAAGCCATCGACCACGCCAAGGCGGCGGAAGTGCCGATCATCGTCGCCATCAACAAGATCGACCGTCCCGATGCCGATCCCAACAAGGTTCGCACCCAGTTGCTCGAGCACGAGATCGTTTCCGAAGCGATGGGCGGCGATGTTCTCGATGTCGAGGTTTCGGCTGTCCAGAAGACCAATCTCGACAAGCTCGAGGAAGCAATTCTGTTGCAGGCCGAGATTCTGGACCTCAAGGCCAATCCCGAGCGGACGGCCGAGGGGGCGATCGTCGAATCCCGGGTCGAAACCGGCCGCGGACCCTTGGCGACCGTTTTGGTGCAGCGCGGCACGCTCAAAGTCGGCGATATATTCATTGCCGGCGCCGAATGGGGCCGGGTCCGGTCGCTGATCGACGACCGCGGCGAAGGCATCGAGGAAGCCGGGCCGTCACAGCCCGTCGAAGTGGTTGGCCTGAACGCCGCGCCCCAGGCCGGTGATCAGTTCGTCGTCGTCGAGGATGAGGCCCGGGCGCGGAAGATTTCCGAGTTCCGGCAAAACAAGGAAAGGGCGGCGCGGACGGCGGTGGCGCCGCGCGGCACGCTCGAGGAAATGTTCGATGCCATCAAGGCCGGTGAAGCCAGGGAGCTGCCGATCGTCATCAAGGGCGACGTCCAAGGCTCGGTCGAAGCCATCGTCGGCATGCTCGACAAACTGCCCCAGGAAGAGGTGGGTGTCTCGGTGCTGCACAGCGGCGTCGGCGGGATCAACGAATCCGACGTCACCCTCGCGGAATCCGCCGGCACGGTCGTCCTCGGCTTCAATGTCCGCGCCAACAAACAGGCGCGCGACGCCGCCGAGGCCGCGGGCGTCGACATCCGCTATTATTCCGTGATCTACGATGTCGTCGACGACATGAAGAAGCTGTTGGTCGGCATGATGGCGCCGACCCTTCGCGAGGAGTTCCTCGGCAACGCCGAGGTGCGCGAGGTGTTCAACGTTTCCAAGGTCGGCCGCGTCGCCGGCTGCTACATCTCGGAGGGCGTCGTGCGCCGGGGCGCCAAGGTGCGCCTGCTCCGGGACGACGTGGTTGTCCACGAGGGCAGCCTGTCGACCCTCAAGCGCTTCAAGGACGACGTCCGCGAGGTTCAGCAGAACTATGAGTGCGGGATGTCGTTCGAGAACTACCAGGACATCAAGGAAGGCGACGTGATCGAGTGCTTTGACGTCCATGAGGAAGCGCCCGTCCTCTAACGGGCTCCTGACGGGTAAACTCATGAGCAGGGGCCGGAACAAGGGCCACGGCGGCCTCGCGGGCCGGGCGCCGTCCCAGCGGCAGCTCCGGGTCGGAGAAGAATTGCGCCATGTCCTGGCCGCGGTGATGGAGCGCCACGAGCTGCACGACCCGATGCTGGCCGGTATCGACGTGACGGTAACCGAGGTGCGGATCAGCCCCGATCTCAAGAATGCCACCGTGTTCGTCGCGACCATGGATCATGGCGGCGTCGACGATACCGTGGTCGCCCTCGACCGGGCGTCGCCCTTTCTGCGCCGCCGAATCGGCGAACAGGTCCGGCTGCGCCATGTGCCGAGATTGCGCTTCGAAGCCGACCGTTCATTCGACAATGCGGACCGGATCGACGCGCTCCTGCACCGGATCGATGCGCCGGCCCCTGGGCCGGAGGCGGAGGACTAGCGGTCCATGGCGCGGTCGAGGCGGCGGAAAGGCCGGCCGGTCCATGGGTGGCTGATTCTCGACAAGCCCGCCGGCATCACGTCCGCCAAGGCAGCGGCTGCGGCCAAGCGTCTTCTCGATGCGGCGAAGGTGGGTCACGGCGGCACCCTCGATCCCATGGCGACGGGTGTGCTGCCGCTGGCGTTCGGCGAGGCCACCAAGACCGTCGCTTACGTCATGGACGGCTCGAAGGCCTATACCTTTACCGTTGCCTGGGGCGAAGCGCGCTCCACGGAGGATGCCGAGGGCGATGTGACCGCAGCCAGCGCTGTCCGTCCGGACGAAGGCGCGATCCGCGACGCCATTCCGGCGTTCATCGGCGGCATCCGGCAAGTTCCGCCCGCCTTCTCGGCCGTCAAGGTCGGCGGCAAGCGCGCTTACGAGCTGGCGCGCGCCGACGAAAACCCGGAACTGCGCCCCAGAAAAGTCCATATCGAGCGGTTGGAACTGGTTCGCATCGTGGACCGGGATCATGCTGAATTCGAGGTATCCTGCGGCAAGGGAACCTATATACGGTCCCTGGCGCGCGATCTGGCACAATCCCTGGGGACGGTCGGCCACCTGTCCGGTTTGCGCCGCACCCGGGTCGGGCCGTTTTCGGAAAAGGACGCGATTTCCCTGGATAAACTGGAGGCTTTGGGGCATATTGCCGCCGCCGAAGCCGAGCTTCGGCCGGTCGAGGACGCGCTGGACGACATCCCGGCACTTGTTCTCACCGAGGACGAAGCCCGTCATCTGAGAAGAGGCCAACCGGTCTCGGCGTTGCAGGTGGCCCGCCGAACCCCCCTCAGTGACATCGACCAGGGCGCAGTCGTCTGTGCCATGGCGGAGGGAAAACCGGTGGCGCTTGCGACATTCGATGGCGGCGAAATTCGTCCGTTTCGAGTGTTGAACCTTTAATTGGAGACCATGATGTCGATTACCGCAGAGCGTAAGCAGGAGTTGATCTCCGAATACGCCACCAAATCGGGCGATACCGGCTCACCGG
The DNA here is from genome assembly GCA_965221855.1 of Rhodospirillales bacterium. Classification (GTDB taxonomy): domain Bacteria; phylum Pseudomonadota; class Alphaproteobacteria; order Rhodospirillales; family UBA2165; genus JAJDXO01. The sequence continues at coordinate 78,809 of CBDCSV010000006.1, forward strand.
AAGTGCAAGTTGCCATTCTCAGCGAACGGATCGCCAACCTCACCGAACATCTCAAGACCCACCAGAAGGACTTCCACTCCCGCCGGGGGCTTTTGATGATGGTCGGTCAACGCCGGCGGCTTTTGGACTACCTGAGCCGCAAGAACCGCGGCCGCTACGACGAGTTGATCCAGCGGCTTGGTCTCAGGCGTTAGAATTGCTCAAGCAATTGTGCGAGAAACCGATTGGCACGGGTTGCCAATTCCCAATGATTTTTGTTTTCGCCGGCTGCGGAGGCATGGCGCCGCCGCGGCCTGCAGCTGCTCGGGGGTCCGGCAATTCGGTCGGGTCTTCGGGCTTCGGTACGTAGGCGGTTGGGGAAGAGAACGAACGTAGGAAGGAAGAGAAAGATATGTTCAAGGAGTTCAAGAAAGAGATTCAATTCGGCGGCCGGACCCTGGTCCTGGAGACCGGGAAAATCGCCCGGCAGGCCGACGGCGCCGTGATGGCGACTTATGGCGAGACCAAGGTGCTGTGCACCGCGGTCGGCGTCAAATCGGTCAATCCCGACGTGGACTTTTTTCCGCTGACGGTGAATTACCAGGAAAAGACCTTTGCCGCGGGGAAAATTCCGGGCGGCTTCTTCAAGCGGGAGGGGCGTCCGAGCGAAAAGGAAACGCTGACCTCGCGTCTCATCGACCGGCCCATCCGGCCCCTGTTCGCCGACGGGTTCCGCAACGAAACCCAGGTCATCACCACGGTGCTGGCCCACGATCTGGAAAACGATCCGGATATCGTTTCGATGATCGGCGCCTCCGCCGCGCTGACCATCTCGGGCCTGCCCTTCATGGGCCCCATCGGCGGCGCGCGGGTCGGTTATGTCGACGGCGAGTATGTCCTGAACCCGCGTCTGGAGGAGCTCGAGAATTCAGCGCTCAACCTTGTCGTCGCCGGGACCCGCGAGGGCGTGCTGATGGTGGAATCGGAGGTTTCCGAGCTCTCCGAGGAAACCATGCTCGGCGCCGTCATGTTCGGCCACAAGGCCTATCAGGACGTGATCGACGCGATCATCGAGCTGGCCGAAGCCTGCGCCAAGGAGCCCTGGGAACTGCCCGGCGCCCCCGAAGGCGCCGAAGAGGTGTCGGCCAAGGTCCGCGACCTGGCCGAGAGCGATCTTCGCCAGGCCTACAAGGAAACGGTCAAGAGCGAGCGCCAGGACAGGATCGCGGCGGTGAAGGAGAAGGTGCTTGCCGCTTTCGACGGAGAGGAAGCGGACGGCAGCCTCGTCGCCGATTCGTTCAAGAGCCTGGAAAAGGACATCGTCCGCAAGGACATCCTGAACACCGGGCAGCGGATCGACGGCCGGGACACCAGGACCGTCCGGCCCATCGAATGCGAGGTCGGCATTTTGCCGCGGGCCCACGGCAGCGCATTGTTCACCCGCGGCGAGACCCAGGCGCTGGTGGTGACCACGCTCGGCACCGGCCAGGATGAGCAGATCATCGACGGCCTCGACGGGGACTACCGGGAGCATTTTCTGCTTCACTACAACTTCCCGCCCTATTCGGTCGGCGAGGCCAGCTTCCGCTTGGGCCCGGGACGCCGCGAAATCGGACACGGCAAGCTCGCCTGGCGGGCGCTGAAGCCGCTTCTGCCGGAGAAGGACGATTTCCCGTACACCATTCGCGTGGTGTCCGAGATCACCGAGTCCAACGGCTCGTCGTCCATGGCGACGGTCTGCGGCTCGTCCTTGTCGATGATGGATGCCGGCGTGCCGCTGCCCAAGCCGGTGGCGGGCATCGCCATGGGGCTGATCAAGGAAGACGACGGCTTCGCGGTGCTCTCCGACATTCTCGGCGACGAGGACCATCTGGGCGACATGGACTTCAAGGTCGCGGGCACCGAGGCCGGCGTCACGTCGCTTCAGATGGACATCAAGATCACCTCGATTACCGAGGAAATCATGCAGACCGCGCTGACCCAGGCCCGCGACGGGCGGCTGCACATTCTGGGCGAAATGACCAAGGCCCTCTCGACGGCCCGCGAAGGGGTCAGCGAGAATGCGCCGAGGATCACGGTCATCCAGATAAACAAGGACAAGATCCGCGAGGTCATCGGCCCCGGCGGCAAGGTTATCCGGGAAATCTGCGAGGAGACCGGCGCCAAGATCGACATCGAGGACGATGGCACGGTCAAGGTGGCGGCGGTGGACGAGAAGGCGTCCGAGGCCGCGATCCAGTGGATCAAGGGCATTACCGCCGAGCCGGAGGTGGGCGAGATCTACACCGGCAAGGTGGTCAAGACCGTCGACTTCGGCGCCTTCGTGAACTTCATGGGCTCCAAGGACGGCCTGGTTCACATTTCGGAACTGGCGCCGCACCGGGTCGGCAAGACCACCGACATCGTCAATGTGGGCGACGAGGTGAAGGTCAAGCTCATCGGGATCGATGACCGGGGCAAGGTGAAGCTGTCGCTGAAGGCGGTGGATCAGGAGACCGGCGAAGAGGTCGCCGGCGACGAGAAGCAGGCCAGCGCCGGCTGACGGAAAATCGGGACAAACGGGCGCGGGACAGGTCCATCGGGATTTTTTCCGCGTCCGTTCGTCTTTTGCGAATTAGGTACATATAATAAAGGGTAAGGAACAAAACGTTCCGATGCCGGCGTTCCGGGTGCGGGGCGGCGGCTTGTGCTACTTGAGGCAAGCGGCGCCTTCGGGGCCGGACGATTTGAGAAAGTGACGTAGATGACCACGCAATCCGCCGCCGCATCGGCCAACGACCTTCCCTTCGGCGAGCGCAACAGCTTCGATTACGAGGACTTGCTGGCTTGCGGGCGGGGTGAGCTGTTCGGACCCGGGAACGCGCAGCTGCCGGCGCCCCCGATGCTGATGTTCGACCGGATCACCTCCATCACCGCGGATGGCGGCCGATACGGCAAGGGCCAAATCGTCGCCGAACTCGATGTGAAGCCGGATCTCTGGTTTTTCGGCTGCCATTTCGAGGGCGACCCGGTCATGCCGGGATGCCTGGGCCTCGACGCGCTGTGGCAAATGGTCGGGTTTTACGTCGCCTGGACCGGCGCGCCGGGACGCGGCCGGGCGCTCGGCGTCGGCGAGGTCAAGTTCACCGGCCAGGTGACGCCGGCGGCCAGGCTGGTCACCTATACGGTCGATATCCGCCGGGTGCTGGCCCGTCAGGTGGCCATCGGGTTCGCCGCCGGCACCATGGCCGTCGACGGCGAAATTGTTTACGAGGCGGACGGGCTGCGCGCCGGAACGTTCACCTCGATGGACGACATGTAACGGAGGAATTCCGTGAGAAGAGCAGTCATCACAGGCATCGGTATCGTCTCCTCCATCGGGAGCAACAAGGAAGAAGTCCGGAAATCCCTGCGCGACGGCAAATCGGGCATCAGTTTCGCGCCCGAGTACAAGGAACTCGGCTTCCGGTCCCAGGTTCACGGCGCGCCCGATATCGACCTCGGCGAGGCCATCGACCGCAAGCTGAAACGCTTCATGGGCGACGGCGCGGCGTTCAACTACGTGGCGATGGCCGAGGCCGTCGCCGACGCCGGCCTCGAACAAGGCGATGTCTCCAATGAACGGACCGGCCTGATCATGGGGTCCGGCGGCCCGTCGACCATGAACCTCATCCAGTCCGCCGATACGGCGCGGGAGAAGAGTCCGAAACGGGTCGGCCCCTATATGGTGCCCCGCGCCATGTCGTCGACCAACTCGGCGACGCTCGCCACCCCGTTCGGCATCAAAGGCGTGAATTACTCCATCAGTTCGGCCTGCTCGACCAGCGCCCACTGCATCGGCAACGCGGCCGAAATGATCCAGTGGGACAAGCAGGACATCGTGTTCGCCGGCGGCGGCGAGGAGCTCCACTGGTCCCTGTCGGTGCTGTTCGACGCCATGCCGGCGCTGTCGTCCAAGTACAACGACACGCCGGAGAAGGCCTCGCGGGCATTCGATGTCAACCGGGACGGGTTCGTCATCGCCGGCGGCGGCGGTGTGGTGGTGGTCGAGGAGCTCGAGCACGCCAAGGCCCGCGGCGCCAAGATCTACGCCGAAATTGCCGGCTACGGCGCCACCTCGGACGGCCACGACATGGTTCAGCCGTCCGGCGAGGGCGCGGTCCGGTGCATGCGGATGGCCATGTCCACCGTCGACCAGCCCATCGACTACATCAACACCCACGGCACCTCGACGCCGGTGGGCGACGTCAAGGAGCTGGGGGCGATCAGGGAGGTATTCGCCGACCGCAACCGGATTCCTTATTTCAACTCCACCAAATCCCTGACCGGCCATTCCCTGGGCGCCGCCGGGGTGCACGAAAGCATCTATTCGCTGTTGATGATGGACAGCGACTTCATATGCGCCTCGGCCAATATCGAGGAACTGGAGCCGGCGGCGGACGACATGCCGATCGTTTTGGAGCGCATGGACGACGCCCAGATCAATTGCGCGCTGTCGAATTCCTTCGGTTTCGGCGGCACCAACGCGTCGCTGGTCTTCAAGCGCCTGGAAGCGTAGAGGGCAATTTCAGCGGTTCCGGACCAGCGCTCTCCATGACACAACCCGCCTCCCTGATGGCCGGCAAGAAAGGCCTCATCCTCGGCGTCGCCAATGAGCGCTCGATCGCCTGGGGCGTAGCCCGGGCGCTGCATGCCGAGGGCGCCGGGCTCGCGTTCACCTATCAGGGCGAGGCGTTCGGCAAGCGGGTCCGGCCCCTGGCCGAGAGCGTCGGCTCCCCCCTGGTGATGGATTGCGACGTCACCGATGCCGGCAGCCTGGACGCCCTGTTCTCGGCGCTGGCCGAGACCTGGGGCGGCATCGATTTTCTGGTGCACGCCGTCGCCTATTCGGACAAGGACGAGCTGAACGGCCGCTACGTCGATACCACGGCGGAGAACTTCGAGCGGACCATGCGGATCTCCTGCTATTCGTTCACCGAGCTGGCGCGCCGGGCCGCCGCCCTGATGCCCGACGGCGGCAGCCTGGTCACGCTGACCTATCTCGGCGCCAACCGGGTCATTCCCAACTACAACGTCATGGGCGTCGCCAAGGCGGCGCTGGAGGCCAGCGTCAAATACCTGGCGGCGGATCTGGGTCCGGCCGGCATTCGCGTGAACGCCGTCTCCGCCGGTCCCATGCGTACCCTTGCGGGCAGCGCCATCGGCGCGGCGCGGAAAATTTACGGCATCAGCGAGGCCAATGCGCCGCTGCGCATCTCGGTTTCGCTGGAACAGGTCGGCAACGCCGCCCTCTATCTGCTGAGCGGCCTGTCGAGCGGCGTGACCGGCGAAATTCACTATGTGGACGGCGGCTATCATGCCATCGGGCTGTCGTTCAATTCGCCCGGCAATCCGCCTGACAATTCGCCGGGCGGGTGATCGAGGCCGGCCGATCAGGCGCGTCCGATCATTCTTCGTTTACTGGAATTATCCAAGAAAGCGCCCTACCCCCTTGATTTATAGTCCATATTGTTCATATTGGCCGATGACGATATGGTCAGAAGGCTGATCGATGGAAAATTCCCGTCCGTTCACCGATGCTCTCCACCGCTTGCGGTCGGCCGGTCTGCGCCCGACCCGTCAGCGCTTGGCCCTCGCCAAGCTGCTGTTCGACGGCGAGGATCGTCATGTGACGGCGGAGAGCCTTCATGGCGAGGCGCTGAAGGCCCGGGTGCGGGTGTCCTTGGCGACGGTCTACAATGCGCTGCACCGGTTCACCGATGCCGGCCTGATGCGCGAGATCGTGGTCGATGCCGGACGGTCGTATTTCGATACCAACATCTCGGATCACCACCACTTCTACTTCGAGGACACCAAGCGCCTCGAGGATATCGCCAAAGAGGAAATCCGGGTGGCGCAACTGCCGTCGCCGCCGGCGGGCGCCGAGGTATCCCGCGTGGACGTGATTGTCCGGCTTCAGGAAACGAAACAATAATTATTTCAGCCGGTTCCTGACTTCCTTGGAATCATTTAGGAATTACTTGAAACGCTCTAGTTGACCGGTTCGCCGGGATAGGCGCCCCAAAAATCGGCGCGCCGCAGCCAGCCTTCGAAGCGGCCGACCTTGACCCGGCACCAGCCGATGCTTTGCGGGCATTCCAGGAGTTGGCCGATCACCCCGGCCTCGGCGCGGGCGACGGCGACGGATTGACTTTCGGCTTCGGCGCGCACGGTACGGGTCCGGCCGGTGATCTGCAGCGAGCGGTGGCTGGAAAGCATGGATTGGTGGATCCAGCCCTGGGTTCCCCGGCCATCCCTGACCTTTCGCCACGTGCCGAACTCGGCAATAACCTCTACGGGCAACCGCCGGCGCTTGTAGACCCAGTCGACGGGATAGCGGACGCCCGGACCAATCCGCATATTCACTTCGGAGGCCCGCAGGCTGACGAAACGCGGGAGCGGCAAGCCGCTTCCCCGGCCCGCCGGGTGCGGAACGCCGGGTGCGGCGCCAGGGGAGGCATTGGTCGAGGCCTTGAGGGGAGTGCCGGCGCCTTGCGCAATGGTACTCTGCGGAACAACCACAAAAGCCGCCAAGCCGGCGACCAGCAGGAACCTGATAATCATCGTTGGCTTTAATCCCGATGCGAACAAACCCGATAGGCCAATCGCATAGCAAAATAGGATTGCCGGAAGCTTAACGGCCAAATGATTCCATAGAGCGATGCCCGCGGGTTCCCGCGCTGGACACGGCGGCACGATGCTGGTAGTTCCAAAACAAAGGGGAGGCCTGCTTGAACCAGCCAAAACCGTCGCTCGTCGTCACCCGGAAACTGCCCGATGCGGTGGAAACCCGGATGATGGAGCTGTTCGAAACCAAGCTCAATCTCGACGACCACCCGTTCTCCAAGGCGGAACTCCTCGGGGCCGTGAAATCGGTGGACGTTTTGGTGCCGACGGTAACCGATTCCATCGACGAGGAGGTAATTTCTGCGGCCGGCGATCAACTCAAGCTCATCGCCAATTTCGGCAACGGCGTAGATCACATCGATCTGGCGGCGGCCAACAGGAAGGGCATCGTCGTTACCAACACACCGGACGTTCTGACCGAGGACACCGCGGATTTGACCATGGCGCTCATTCTCATGACCCCGCGGCGGCTGGGCGAGGGGGAGCGCATCCTGCGTGCCGGCGAATGGACCGGGTGGACGCCGACCTATCTCATGGGCCGCCGGATCAACGGCAAGCGTCTGGGAATTGTCGGAATGGGGCGGATCGGTTCGGCGGTGGCGCAGCGGGCGCGCGGGTTCGGTCTCAGCGTGCACTACCACAACCGCAACCGGCTTCACGAGGATGCGGAGGCCGAACTCGAGGCGACCTATTGGGAAAGCCTCGATCAAATGCTCGCTCACATGGACATCGTCTCCGTCAACTGTCCTCACACGCCGGCCACGTTTCATCTGTTGAGCGCCCGCCGGCTGCGGCTCATGCAGCCCCACGCGATCATCGTCAACACGTCGCGGGGCAGCGTCATCGACGAGGATGCGCTGGCGCAGCTGCTTGAAGAGGGGGGTATCGCGGGTGCCGGACTGGATGTTTTCGAGCACGAACCGGCGGTCCACCCCAAGCTCCCGGCGATGGAAAACGTGGTGCTGCTGCCTCACGTGGGTTCGGCAACCTTCGAGGGGCGCATCGCCATGGGCGAGAAGGTGATCGTCAACATCAAGAGCTTCATCGACGGTCACGCGCCGCCGGATAGAATTCTCGAAACCCTGCTGTAGAGCCGTCTACGCCGCGGCCACGGGCTTCCCGTGATGTGACAGGTCCGTATAGGTCGGCTCGGCGCCGCAGAGCGCGCATCCCGGGTCCCGCTTCACGCGGACCTTGCGGAAGGTTGCCGACAGCCCATCGACGATCAGCAGCGACCCGCTCATCGACTCCCCCGCACCGGTGATCTCTTTCAGGACCTCCGTCGCCTGCAGGCTCCCGAGCGCGCCGCACAGCGCGCCGAGCACCCCGGCCTCCGCGCAGGCGGGCACCATGCCGGGCGGCGGCGCTTCGGGGAACACGCACCGGTAACAAGGATGGTCTTCGCCCTCCTGGTGGGCCTTGAAGGTCGAAAGCTGTCCGTCGAAACGCAGGATAGCCGCCGAGACCAGCGTTTTCCCGAGCAAAAAACACGCGTCGTTGACGAGAAAACGGGTTTCGAAATTGTCGCTGCCGTCGGCGACCACGTCATAGCCGGAGATCAGAGCCTCGGCATTTTCCGGGGTCAGCCGCTCATTGCGGGTTATCACCTCGATATCGGGGTTGAGGGCCGCGACCGTCCGGGCCGCGCTCTCGACCTTGGGCATGCCGATCCGGGACGTGGCGTGGATCACCTGACGCTGAAGGTTGGTCAGATCCACCGCGTCGTCATCGATGATCCCGATGGTGCCGACGCCGGCGGCCGCCAGATACTGGATCACCGGCGCTCCCAGACCGCCGGCGCCGACAACCAGCACCCGCGCGCCGAGAATCTTCGACTGACCGGCACCGCCGATTTCCGGCAACAGGATGTGCCGGGCGTACCGTTCAACCTGTTGGTCGTTCATTGCCATGGGCCGGGCCTACTCGATACCGAGCCCGTCGAACAGCGCCGTGGACAAATAGCGCTCGGCGAAGGACGGCAGAACCACGACGATCATTTTGCCCCGCATCTCGGCGCGCTCTCCGATTTCCAGCGCCGCCGCCACCGCGGCACCCGACGAAATGCCGACCGGGAGGCCTTCGAGGCGGGCCAGTTTGCGGGCCACGGCGAACGCGGTTTCATTGCCGATCTGAACGATTTCGTCGATCTGGTCGGTGGCCAGGTTGTCGGGAATGAAACCGGCGCCGATGCCCTGGATTTTGTGCGGCCCCGGCATGCCGCCCGACAGCACGGGGCTGTCCTCGGGCTCGACGGCGACCATTCTGAGTTCCGGCTTTCTGGGCTTGATGACCTCCGCGACGCCCGTAAGCGTGCCGCCGGTTCCGACCCCGCTGACCACGACATCGACATTGCCGCCGCTGTCGGTCCAGATCTCCTCCGCTGTCGTGCGGCGGTGGATTTCCGGGTTGACCGGGTTGGAAAACTGCTGCGGCGTGAAGGATTCGGGATGTTCGGCGCGCAATTCCTCGGCCCGCGCAATGGCGCCGGGCATGCCGCGGTTCGCCGGCGTCAACTCGATCTCGGCTCCCAGCAGGGCCAGCATTTTGCGCCGTTCCACGGACATGCTTTCGGGCATGGTGAGAATCAGGCGGTAGCCCTTCGCGGCGCAGACAAAGGCCAGCGCGATGCCCGTATTGCCCGAGGTGGGCTCGATGATCACCGTGTCCTGCGCGATTTGGCCGTCCCGTTCGCCGGCCTCGATCATGGCAAGGCCGATCCGGTCCTTTACCGACGACAACGGATTGAAGAATTCACATTTGCCGACCAGATCGGCCCGGCAACCGGCATCGGCGGCAATCCGGCCCAACCGGATGAGCGGCGTCGCGCCGACCGTATCCACGACGTTGTCGTAAATGCGGCCCCGGAATTCGCCGGCACTCTCGTTGGCCTCGCCGTTCATGTTCCCACCCTGCTCGATGCTCGTCATTCGCCGCTTCAGATCGCGAAATCGATATTGCGCCGGCCTTCGCTTTCGATGCCGGCGCGGTTGGCCCGCTGGCACAGATCCTCGATGGAGATTTCATCCAGACGGTCCATGAAGTCTTCCTGCAAATCCGCCCACATGGGCCGGATCACCCGGTCGCCGAGTGCGGAGCCCGTTTCCGAGGACAATGGATCCTCCGACGATTCCATTTTCCGCACCACCCGGACGATCTCGCCGACAGTGATGCGGCGGCGTTCCCGGGCAAGATTGTAGCCGCCGCGGGGGCCGCGAATACCGGTCAGGATATCGGCCCGCACCAGATGCTGCAGGGCCTGCTCGAGATAACGGCGTGGAATTCCCTGACGTTCCGTGATGTCCCGGCTCTGCACCGGCTGACCGGCGGCGTGGAAGGCGATGTCCGCGACCGCCTCGATGGCGAACAGTATCTTTTTCGAAAGTCTAAGCATGGCTCTAGTCGCCCGATGTCCCGGTGGAGCCGAAGCCGCCGGCGCCGCGGGCGGTCCCGGGGAGTTCGCCGGCGCTCTCCCAGGCAATTTGCGTTACCGGCGCGACCACCATCTGGGCGATGCGCATGCCCCGCTCCACGGCAAAGGGTTCCCGGCCGAGGTTGATCAATATGACGCCGACCTCGCCCCTGTAATCGGCATCGATGGTGCCGGGGGAATTGAGGACCGAGAGGCCGTTTTCGACCGCGAGGCCGGATCGCGGGCGGACCTGGGCTTCATATCCGGCGGGGAGCGCGATGGACAGGCCGGTCGGGATGACGGTCCGCTCGCCGGGCGCCAGCGTCACCGGCGCGTCGACCGCCGCCAGCAGGTCCACCCCGGCCGACAAGGCGGTCGCCGCTTCGGGCAGCGGCAAATCCGCGCCATGGGGAAGCTGCTTGACGGCGACCGGAATGGGCTGGGTCATTCGGCCGCTCCGCCACCCGCCAGATGATCGGCGATCCGCGCCGCGAGGCGGGCGCCGACCCGTTCCTTGGACATGGTCGGCCAGTCCTCGACGCCCGCGTCATCGATGACGTGCACGGTGTTGTCGCCGCCGCCGAAGGTCCCGGTCTCCGCGGAAACGTCGTTGGCGACAATCCAGTCACACCCCTTTTTGGCCCGTTTGGCGGCCGCCTGGTCGACTACGTCGCCGGTTTCCGCGGCGAACCCCACGACCAGCCGGGCGCGGTTCGGGGATGCCGAACTCAGGGTGGCCAGAATGTCCGGGTTTTCCACCAGTTTGAGATCGGGAGTGCTGCCGTTCTTCTTGATTTTCCGGTCCGCCCGCCGGTCGACCCGCCAATCGGCGACCGCCGCGGCGCAGACGACGATATCGGCGGGCAGCGCGTCCTGGGTCGCCTTCAGCATTTCGTCCGCCGAGTTCACGTGCACGACGGTCATGTGGTTGGGGTCCGGCAGCGTCGTCGGTCCGGTCACCAGGACGGTCTCGGCGCCCTCGGCGGCGAGGGCGCGCGCGATGGCGTGACCCTGGCGGCCCGACGACCGGTTGGCGATGTAGCGAACCGGATCGATGGCCTCGACGGTGGGGCCGCTGGTGACGATCGCACGGCGGCCCTTCAACCGGTCACTGGTTTGAAAAAAAAATTCGATTGCCTCGGCGATGGCCGTCGGCTCGGACATTCTGCCAAACCCGTATTCGCCGCACGCCATGTCGCCTTCGTCCGGACCGATCTCGAGGATGCCGCGTTCCCGGAGGACCGCCATGTTCTCCCGGGTTGCGGCGTGTTCCCACATGCGGACGTTCATGGCCGGCGCGACCATGACCGGCTTGTCGGTCGCCAGCAGCGTCGTGGTCGCGAGATCGTCCGCGATCCCGGCCCGCATCTTGGCGAGAATATCGGCGGTGGCGGGCGCCACGACCAGCAGGTCCGCGTCCCGGCTGAACTCGATATGTCCCATTTCGCTCTCACCCGTAAGCTCGAACAAGTCCTCATAGACCTTGTCCTCCGAGAGGCTGGCGAGGGAGAGAGGCGTCACGAACCGAGCTCCGGCAGGGGTCAGGACGCAGCGCACCGAAATGTCGCGGGCGCGCAACAAGCGTATGAGTTCCAATGACTTATAGGCCGCGATGCCACCGGCGACGATCAGCAGGACCCTTTTACCCTGGTTCATGTGGAAATCCGCTTAAACTACTATCTAATTTTGTAGTTAACCTAGGCATTTGACCGGGATTTGGCAAGCACGCCGCCGCCGGGGGACACGCCCCACCTGCTATCCGGCGGGGGAACTTCGGCGGGCCCTCAAGAAAGCGCGGCAACCCCCAGGATCACCGCGAGAACGGCGACGACGAGATACACCGCCGCCGGCCTTTTGCGGGACGGCGCCGCGCCGAACGCATTCAGGGACTCCGGATGGAGACGCACCCCGCCGCCGGCAAGCGCCTCGGCGCTTCGTTCCATGTTTTCGACCATGCGCGGCAGGCGCCGGAGGCCGCCGGCGATCTCGTCCGCGGCCTCGAGGAGGCGCGCCTCGGCGCCCATATGGTCGGCGACCCAGTCATCCACCAGGGCCTGCGCCAGGAACCACACGTTGAGATCGGGGCACAGGGTCCGCCCGACCCCCTCGGTCACCAGCATGGTCTTCTGCAACAGCAGGAGTTGCGGCTGGGTTTCCATGTCGAAGGTCTCGGTCACCTGGAACAGGTGCGCCAGAAGCTTGGCAATGGAGATTTCGTTCTGGGGGCGGTCGAGAATGGGTTCCGCGATGGACCGGAGGGCCTGGGTAAATGCCTCCACCGAGTGGTGGGACGGGACGTAACCGGCCTCGAAATGCACCTCGGCGGCCCGCCGGTAATTGCGTTCCAGGAAACTCATCAGCATTTCACCGAGGTAGCGGCGGGTGGGCGCGTCGAGCCGCCCCATGATGCCGAAATCGACGGCGACGAGATTCCCGTCCTCGTCGACGAACAGATTGCCGGGGTGCTGATCGGCATGGAAAAACCCGTCCCTGAAGACCTGCTTGAAGAAAATGGCGCCGGCCCTGGCGAGAAGGTCCTCCAGATCGTGCCCGGCCGCCAGCAGCCGGTCCCGCTCATCGATGGGAACGCCCGCAATCCGCTCTATCGTCAATACCCGGCGGGCGGTCCGTTGCCAATCGACCTCGGGCACGCGGTATCCCGGATCGTCGGCGAAGTTTTCCGCCAGTTCCTGGGCCGCGGCGGCCTCGAGGCGCAGGTCCATTTCCAGCCGGACCGACTGTTCGAATGTCCGGATGACATCCACCGGCTTCAGCCGGCGAAGCTCCGGCCGGCGCCGTTCGACGATGCGCGCGAGCCAGAGGAACAAATCGATATCCGCGGCAAAGGCATGCTCGATGCCGGGCCGGAGCACCTTGACCGCCATCTCGCGGCCATCGGTGGTGGTGGCGAAATGCACTTGCGCGATGGAGGCGGCGGCCACGGGCTCGTCCTCGAACCCGCTGAACAGGTCCTCGATACGCGCGTCAAGCTGCTCCTCGACCGCCGCCCGCGCGTCGGCGCCGCCGAAGGGCGGCAGATGATCCTGAAGGTCGGCGAGCGCCCCGGCGACATCCTCTCCCAGCAGGTCGGGCCGTGTGGACAGGGTTTGCCCCAGCTTGATGAAGCTCGGCCCGAGGGCTTGAAAGGCGCCGGCCAGACGTTCACCGGGCGGGCCGCCGACGGCGGGTTTGACAAGCCGCCTCAGGACGGCCAGGGGCAGGGCCGCCGCCGGCAGGGGTTCGAGCGGAAACAGGACGTCATATTTGGCCAGAATGCGGGCGATTGCGTAAAGCCGCCGAAGATTGGCGATTGCGCCGGCCACGATCAGATCCGCCAACCCTCGTGAATGGCGGCAATCCCGCCCGAGAGGTTCGTGTGTCTTACCATGTCGAGGCCGGCGGCCCGGATCAGGGTTTCGTATTCCGCCTGGCCGGGGAAGCGGCGGATGCTCTCCGCCAGGTACCGGTACGCCTCCCGGTCGTTGGCGACCAGCTCTCCGAGCGCCGGCAGCACGCGGAAGGAATAGGCGTCATAGAGCTCCGACAGGACGGGCAGGATCACCCTGCTGAACTCCAGGCAAAGAAACCGCCCGCCGGGCCTCAGGACGCGCCGCGCCTCCGACAGGGCCGCCGGCAGATCGGTGACGTTGCGAAAACAGAACGCGGTGGCGAACGTTTCGACCGATCCGTCGGCAATCGGCAGTTGTTCGGCGTCGCCGCAAATCCAGGTGACCTCGCCGAGGACCCCATGGTCGAGACCCCGGTCCCTTCCCGCCTCCAGCATGCTGCGATTGATGTCGCAGACCGTCACCGAGCCGCCGCCCCGCTCGAGAAACCTGAAAGCGATGTCGCCGGTTCCCCCGCCCACATCCAGCAGGTGAGCCCCGGGCCGGGGCTTGACCCGATCGAGCAGCGCGCCCTTCCACAGCCGGTGGACGCCGCCGCTCATCAGATCGTTCATCAGGTCGTACCGGGCGGAAACGCTGTCGAAGACGGCCCGCACCATCTCCGGCTTTTCATCGGCGCCGACATCCCGAAAGCCGAACGATGCGGTCTCTCCGGAGGCGGATTCTCCTCGAGTCCCAGGAGGTTGTTTGGCCATGAGCGGACCATAGCGGAAGCCGCCGGAAACCGCTACTTTGTTGCCATGCCCGAACTGCCCGAAGTTGAAACCGTGTGCCGGGGGTTGGCGCCGGCGATGGAAGGCGCATCGATCTCGCGTGCCGTCGTCCGGCGCCGGGATCTCAGGATTCCCTTTCCGGAGGATATGGCGGCGCGCCTTGAGAACCGCCGGATTTTGCATTTGGGACGGCGGGCCAAGTACATCCTCGTTGCATTGGATGACGGGTGGACGCTCGTCATACACCTGGGCATGTCGGGACGCATGACAGTTTTCGGCAACGGCCTGCCGCCGCCGGGGCCTCATGACCACGTGGATTTCGAGCTGGATGCGGGCGCCGTCCGGTTTTGCGATCCCCGCCGCTTCGGGCTCATGGCCCTCGTCGAGACCGAAAAACTGAATGATCACAAACTGTTCTCACATCTGGGACCCGATCCGCTGGGAAACCGGTTCGATGCCGTGACATTGGATGCGGCTCTCGCCGGCAAACGCGGGCCGATCAAAATGGCCCTGCTCGATCAGCGGCTGGTCGCCGGGCTCGGCAACATTTACGTCTGCGAAAGCCTGTACCGGTCGGGCATTTCACCCAAGCGCCGGGCGGGGACGGTTCCCGGCAAGCGGGCCGGGCGTCTGGCGGCCGCGATCCGGGAGACGTTGCTGGAGGCGATCGCGGCCGGCGGCTCTTCCCTTCGCGATCACGCGGCGCCGGACGGTCAACTCGGATACTTCCAGCACGGTTTCAAGGTATACGACCGGGAAGGCCAGCCCTGTCCCGACTGCGATTGCGACGTGGCCCGCACCGGCGGGATCCGGCGATTGGTTCAATCCGGGCGCTCAACCTTCTATTGCTCCCGGCGCCAGCGGTGAGTAGAAGCGTAACCATGGCCTTGAGCGGAAAATTCGCGGTCTGTGTCCTGCTCCAGATGCTTTGGGCAGGGGCGGCGACGGCGCAGGGTTTTCTTCCCGGCACCGAAGACATCCCCGTGATGCCGGGTTTGGAGCCGAGCGCCGAGGCGGAGACCGTCTTCGACACCCCCGCGGGACGGATCGTAACCGTGTCCGCGACCGCGCCGGCGCCGGCGTCGCGGGTCAGCGCCTTCTATGCCGAGTCGCTTCCGGCGCTCGGCTGGCGGCCCGCCGGACCCGGCCGGTTCGTTCGCGAAGGCGAGGCCCTGCAGCTGTCGGTCCGGGCCGCCGGAACCCGGCGGGTCGTGGTCCAATTCACCCTTTCTCCCGTCCGGCCCTAGCCCGTATTTCCGCGGCTTACGGTGTTGACGCCGGGGGTGCGCGCCACTATAACCGCGCCCTTCGACGAACAGATGTGTGCAAAGAGAAATATTCATGGCCAACCATCAATCGGCTAAGAAACGAATTCGTCAAATTCGGCGTCGCTCCCAGGTGAACCGGTCGCGGCTCAGCCGTATGCGGACCTACGTGAAGAAGGTCGAGGCGGCGATCGAGAGCGGCGATGCCGCCGCGGCCAAGGACGCGCTGAAGGCCGTCGAGCCCCAACTCATGCGGAGCGCTCAGAAAGGCATCATTCACAAGAACACCGCGTCGCGAAAATTGTCGCGCCTGTCGGCCCGCATCAAGTCCATGCCGGCGTAGCCGGTAACGGATTCAATCGGTTAGGCCGCATTCCTCGAATGCGGCCTTTTTCGGGCCCGGACCTCTTCCGAAGGGGCGATTGGAACGACTCGAATTGAGTCAAGAAGATTATTTTCGACGTTCCCCATTCAGTCCCGTTGAATCGAAAATTTGAGACGAGTACAGTTCATCTTGGGTCGGCGCGCACACCTTGCGCCGGTTTTCAATCGAAATCCAGGAAAGGCGGTTGTTCAATTTAAATAGGGAAAAAATTTCTCTGAAGAATTGAGCAAAGAAAAGAATTCGTCTGGTTTTTATGTCAAGGGGAAAATAAAAGACCAATAAAAATTTTCGCCCAATTTCGGTTGGCCAAAGTGAAGTGACGATAAGGTTCCGGGGTGAAGGACCGTGTCATTGGGGGAATACTAGCTGGGGGCAATATCCTCTTCGAATTGCCTTTGGTTTGAATTAGGAAATCGCCGCAAGGCGTGATCCGAACGAATCGAAGCGGTCCGTATCGACCCTTCCGGGGGCATGTGGTTTGGTGGGCTGGCGAGAATTATGGGCACCAATTCTGACGAACGTCTTCTGGAAAATCAGTGGTATCGGGTAAGCAGCCGTCTCAAGGCCGAGATCGGTGAAACGGCATATGAAAATTGGCTGAAGCCGCTCCGGGTCCGGGAGATCAGCGGTTCCGAGGTGCGGATCGCCGTGCCGAGCCGTTTCATGCGCGACTGGGTGGTCGCCAATTACGGCGAGCGCCTGAGGGAATTGTGGGCCGGCGAGAATCCGGGCGTCAAGTCCGTCGATATCTCCATTCAGCCGGGCTCGGACACGGACGCCGACGAGGAGCCGGCTTCCCCGACAGCCAGCGCCGCCGCCCGGACGTCCTTGGATGCCAGGCAGGCGCGGGGCATTGTCGCGCCGGGTGAAATCTCCGCGCCGCTCGACCCCCGGTTCACTTTCTCGAATTTCGTCGTCGGCAAGCCGAATGAATTCGCTTATGCGGCGGCCCGCCGGGTCGCCGAGGCGGCATCGGTTCCATTCAATCCGCTGTTCCTCTATGGCGGCGTCGGCCTCGGCAAGACCCATCTCATGCATGCGATCGCCTCGGATATCGTCGAGCGGGATCCAAACCGGACGGTGATGTATTTGTCGGCCGAAAAGTTCATGTACCGGTTCGTTCGGGCGCTTCGCGAACAGAACACCGTCGACTTCAAGGAGCAGTTTCGGTCCGTCGACGTACTGATGATCGACGACGTGCAATTCATCGGCGGCCGCGACGCGACGCAGGAGGAGTTTTTCCATACCTTCAACGCGCTTGTCGATCAGGGCCGCCAGATCATCCTGTCCGCCGACAAGTCGCCTTCCGACCTCGAGGGCGTGGAGGAGCGCCTGAAGTCGCGGCTCAATTGCGGTCTGGTGGCCGACATCCATGCCACCACCTACGAGCTCCGGCTGGCCATCCTGGAAACCAAGGCCGAGCAGATGAAAATCTCGGCGCCGCCCAAGGTGTTGGAGTTTCTCGCCCACAAGATCACGTCGAACGTCCGGGAGCTCGAAGGGGCGCTCAACCGGGTCGCCGCGCACACCCAACTGGTGGGCCGGGATTTGACCCTGGAGACCACTCAGGACGTTCTCCACGACCTGCTCCGGGCCAATGACCGGCGAGTGACCATAGAAGAAATTCAAAAGCGGGTGGCGGAACATTTCAACATCCGTGTTTCGGACATGCACTCGGCCCGGCGCGCCCGTTCCGTGGCGCGTCCGCGGCAAGTGGCGATGTATCTGGCCAAACAGCTGACATCCCGTTCGTTGCCGGAGATCGGCCGCAAGTTCGGCGGGCGCGATCACACCACGGTCATGCACGCGGTCCGAAAGGTCGACGAACTCCGCGAAAAAGACGGCTCGTTCGCGGAGGATGTGGAGCTGCTTCGGCGGATGCTCGAGGGCTAATCGCCGGCTCACGGGTTTGGCCGAGGCCGCGCGATGCCGAATTTCTGATTCGTGCATAAATATCAGAGACTTAGCGCGGGCGGGGCGGGGCGAAATTAGCTTCGATCCTGGCGAAATTCTGTTATAGTAATTCGATTCCGGTTCGGCGCCTCCCGAGCGCCCGACTCCATTGATTCTTGGCCGATTCCGGCGTCCTCCTGCGCCGGAATTTTCGCCACCGGAATCGTCCTCGGGGGAACGCCGACGAAGCAAAGCAGGTCGAAACGAACCCATGAAAATCACCATCGAGCGCGGACAACTGCTGAAGGTTCTCACCCACGTGCAGAGTGTTGTCGAGCGCCGGAACACGATCCCCATCCTGTCGAACGTGAAATTCGAGGCCCCGGACGGGCAACTGAGCCTGAACGCCACCGATATGGATATCGAAATCGTCGAAACGGTGGAAGCCGATGTGGCGGCGCCCGGATCGACCACGGCGCCGGCGCATACCATGTTCGATATCGTGCGCAAGCTTCCGGAGGGCGCGCAAATCGAATTGGACTGCACGGGCGATGACGGTCAGCTGACCCTGACGTCGGGACGATCGCGGTTTTCCTTGACCTGCCTGCCGACCGAGGATTTTCCGATGATGGCCGACGGTGACATGCCGAACGGCTTTTCCGTTTCCGCCGGGGACCTGAGGACGCTGATCGACCGGACCCGGTTCGCCATCTCGACGGAAGAGACCCGTTATTATCTGAACGGCATTTATCTCCACGAGTCCGAGCGGGACGGCGTTGCCGTGCTTCGCGCCGTGGCGACCGACGGGCACCGCTTGGCGAGCGTGGAACTGCCGCTGCCGGACGGCGCCTCGGGCATGCCGGGCGTGATCGTGCCCCGAAAGACCGTCGCCGAGCTTCGCAAGCTGATCGACGAAACCGAAACCGACGTTCAGGTCGCGCTCTCCGATACCAAGATTCGCTTCACGTTCGATGGCGCGGTTCTGTCGTCCAAACTCATCGATGGCACGTTTCCCGACTATGACCGGGTCATTCCGGCGGGGAACGACAAGTCCATGGTGGTCGATTGCAGGACCTTCGCCGACGCGGTGGACCGGGTGTCCGCGATTTCGTCCGAAAAGTCCCGCGCGGTGAAGCTGGCCATTTCCAAGGGAAATCTGGTCTTGTCGGCCAACAGTCCGGAAAACGACTCGGCGACCGAAGAACTGCCCATCGGGTACGATTCGTCCGATATCGAGATCGGCTTCAACTCCCGGTACCTGTTGGACATTGCCCAGCAGATCGACGGAGAGTCGGCGACCTTCATGATGGCCGACGCCGCGTCGCCGACCCTGGTACAGGATCCCGAGGACACCAGCGCCCTCTATGTGCTGATGCCCATGCGGGTCTAGGGCGCGGGTGCACACCGGCAGCCGTTCGCATATGTCGACGCCGCGGGCCGACGAGGCTTCCGTCGCGAGGCTGGCGGTTACCCGGCTTTCATTGACCGATTTCAGATCCTACCCGTCGGCGCGCATTCAGGCCGATTCCCGTCCGGTCGTTCTGACCGGTCCCAACGGCGCGGGGAAAACGAATATTCTCGAGGCGCTCTCGTTTTTGGCGCCCGGCCGGGGTTTGCGGCGCGCCAGACTGGCCGAAGTCACCCGGCGGCGCCCGGACGAGGCAACAGGCGACCGGGTCTGGGGCGTGGCGGCCAGGCTCGAGATCGACGGCAGCATCTACGACGTGGGGACCGGCTGCGGTCCCGACGCCAACGGCGGCCGGGAAAAGCGCGAGGTCAAGATCGACGGTGAATCCGCCAAATCCCAGGGCGATCTCGGCCGTCTGACCGCCGTGCAATGGCTGACGCCGCAAATGGACGGCCTGTTCAACGAGGGCTCGGGCGGGCGGCGCCGGTTCGTGGACCGGATCATCTACGGCCTGGACGGGGATCACGCGGGCCCGGTGAATGCTTACGACCACGCGCTGAGGAGCCGGAACAAGCTTCTTCGCGAGGGGGTGCGGGACACGGACTGGCTGGCCTCGGTGGAGGATTCGATGGTGCGTCACGGCGTTGCCGTGGCCGCCCGCCGCAAGGAGGCGGTGGCCAGGCTGTCGGCCTATTGCCGGGTCGATGACGGGCCGTTTCCCGACGCCGAAATAGCCATGACCGGCGATCTCGAAGCGTGGCTGGACGAAGCGCCGGCGCTCGATGTCGAGGACCGGTTTCGCGAGCAGCTTCGGGAGAACGGGGCGAGGGACAGTGAACAAGCCGGCGCCGGCGTGGGGCCGCACCGGAGCGATCTCGCGGTCCGCCATGCCGGCCACGGCCGGCCCGCCGCCGAGTGTTCCACGGGCGAACAAAAGGGGCTGCTGATCACGCTGGTCCTGGGCGCCGCCAGGATGCAGTCCGAAGACCGGGGCTTTGCGCCCCTGCTGCTCCTCGACGAGGTGGCGGCCCATTTGGACGAAACCAGGCGGGCCGCCCTGTTCGGCCGCCTGGGCGCCCTGAATGCGCAGGCCTGGATGACCGGGACGGACGCCGGGATGTTCGAAGCGTGGCGCGGCGCCGCCCAGTTTTTCGATGTTTCCCCCGGTTCGATCAACGAATGCGGGTAATCACCCGGAACCTTAGGACCAAGACGGCATGAGCGAAGAAAACCAGGATCAAAACGAGAATCCGGACGAATTGGACCAGGACTCGGAGGCCTATGACGCCCAGTCCATCAAGGTTCTTCGCGGCCTCGAAGCGGTTCGCAAGCGGCCCGGAATGTATATCGGCGACACCGATGACGGATCCGGCCTGCATCACATGATTTACGAGGTGGTGGACAATGCCATCGACGAGGCGCTGGCCGGGTTCTGCGACTCCATCGAGGTGGTTCTCAACGGCGACGGGTCGGCGACGATCTCCGACAATGGCCGGGGAATTCCGGTGGACATCCACGAGGAAGAAGGCGTGGCGGCGGCCGAAGTCATCATGACCCACCTCCATGCCGGCGGTAAGTTCGACCGGAATTCCTACAAGGTCTCCGGCGGGCTGCACGGTGTCGGCGTGTCGGTGGTCAATGCGCTGTCGAGCGACCTCGAACTCCGCATCTGGCGGGACGGCAGCGAGCACGTCGTCACGTTCAAGGACGGAAAGGTCGAAAAGCCGCTCGAGGTGGTCGGCGATGCCGGCGAAAAAACCGGCAGCCAGGTAACCTTTTTGCCGTCGAAGGATGTGTTCGGCCAGACGGAGTTCGATCTCTCGACCCTGGAGCATCGCCTGCGCGAACTGGCCTTCCTGAATTCGGGCGTATCGTTGACGCTGACCGATGCCCGGCATGTGGAGCCCAAAACCATCGAGCTGCACTATGAGGGAGGCCTGCGGGCCTTCGTCGAGTATCTGGACCGGTCGAAGCAGGCGATCAATCCGACCGTCTCCGTCACCGGAGAGAAGGACGGCATCGTCGTCGAGGCGGCGCTTCAATGGAACGACAGCTATCACGAATCGACGCTGTGCTTCACCAACAACATTCCTCAAAAGGACGGCGGGACCCATTTGGCCGGATTCCGCGGCGCGCTGACCCGGACCATCAACACCTACGCCGACGCGGAAGGCATTTCGAAGAAAGCCAAGGTCGGCGTCACCGGGGACGACGCGCGCGAGGGCATGACCTGCGTGTTGTCGGTCAAGGTGCCCGACCCGAAATTCTCCTCGCAAACCAAGGAAAAGCTGGTCTCGTCCGAGGTGCGGCCGGTGGTCGAGAGCATCATGGGCGACAAGCTGAACCAATGGTTCGAGGAACACCCGAACGACGCCAGGAAGGTTATCGGCAAAATCGTCGAGGCCGCCGCCGCGCGGGAGGCGGCCCGCAAGGCGCGGGAGCTGACCCGCCGCAAGGGAGCGCTGGACGTCTCGTCGCTGCCCGGCAAGCTTGCGGATTGCCAGGAAAAGGATCCCGCGCTGAGCGAGTTGTTCATCGTGGAGGGCGACTCGGCGGGCGGCTCGGCCAAGCAGGGCCGCGACAGGGGCAAGCAGGCCATCCTGCCGCTCCGCGGCAAAATCCTGAATGTGGAGCGGGCGCGGTTCGACAAGATGTTGTCGTCCGCCGAGATCGGCACGCTGATCACGGCGCTCGGCACGGGGATCGGCCACGATGACTTCGATATCGAGAAAATTCGCTATCACAAGATCATCATCATGACCGACGCCGATGTGGACGGGAGCCACATTCGGACGCTCCTTCTGACGTTCTTCTACCGGCATATGCGCCAAATCGTCGATCGGGGGTATCTCTATATCGCCCAGCCGCCGCTTTACCGCGCCAAGAACGGAAATTCCGAGGTCTATCTCAAGGACGATGGGGCGCTCGAAGACCACCTGATCGATGCCGGCCTCGAGGACTGCGTGCTGCGGACCGCCGAGGGCGGCGAGATTGCCGCCCGGGACCTCCGCCGGATGGTCGACGCGGCCCGGCAGATCAAGACACAGCTCACCGGACTGGTTACCCGGGTGCCGCTGAAGATCGTCGAGCAGGCGGCGATTGCCGGGGCGCTCAACCCGGAAATCCTGTCGAATGCCGATCATGCCGGCCAAGCGGCGGCGTATATCGCCACCCGCGTCGATCTGCTGGAAGAGGAGGGCGACCGGGGTTGGCTGGGCAAGCCGTTGGCGGACGGCGGTTTGGAGTTTACGCGGACGCTGCGGGGCGTGCCCGAAGGGCCGCACGCCATTGACGGCGCCGTGATCAGGAGCGCCGAGGCCCATGCCATCGACGCCCACGCCGCGGACCTGCAGGAGCAGTATTCCCGCCACGGCCGGCTGGTGTCCAAGGACAGGGAGTTCGTCATCACCGGGCCGGTGTCATTGGTGGACATCGTGCTTGAACTGGGCCGCAAGCGCGTTTCCATGCAGCGCTACAAGGGATTGGGCGAGATGAATCCCGAACAGCTCTGGGAGACCACCCTGGACCCCAACGTCCGGACGCTCCTCCAGGTGAAGGCAAGTCACGCGGACGATGCTGAGGACGTGTTCTCGACCCTGATGGGCGACCAGGTGGAGCCCCGCCGGAACTTTATCCAGCAAAACGCCCTGAAAGTGGCCAACCTGGACGTCTAGCCCGCATTTCTCACCAGGGTCACGGCCTGCGTCGCGTCCCGGCGGTCGAGCCGGCGGCCCGCCGCGAAATACTCGGCCGCGGGCCCGAATAGGGTCACATTTGGGCCGGATTTCCGCCGTATTTCCCCATTAACGAATTTCTAAGGCGGGACTCCGAAAGTGCGGCATCATGGCGAAAAACCGGAAAAACCAGGAAGGGCGGCGCAAGCCGGCGTCCAAGTCCCCCAAAAGCGCGGGCGGCGCCCCCCGCAAACGCGGCCGCCGGCTTCTGTGGAGCCTGAAATGGACCGCCACGTTCGCCATCTGGGGCGCCGTGATCACGGCCGGGGTGGTTGCCTTTTACGCCTATGATCTGCCGTCCGTCGACGGCGCGCTTTCACAAAATCACAAACCCGGCATTACGCTGGTCGCGGCCGACGGCGCCCGCTTTGCGTCCATCGGCGAGTTCAGGGGCGGGACCATCCGGCTCTCCCAAATGCCGGCCTATCTTCCCCAGGCCCTGGTTGCCGTCGAGGATCGCCGGTTTTACGAGCACCGCGGCGTCGACTGGCGCGGGATCGGCCGCGCCATGGCGGTCAATCTCAAGGCCGGCCGCATCCGTCAGGGCGGCAGCACCCTCACCCAGCAGGCGGCGAAAAACCTGTTCCTGACTTCCGAGCGGACGGTCAAGCGCAAGGTGCAGGAAACCCTGTTGGCGCTGTGGCTGGAGCGCCGTTTCACCAAGGAACAGATTCTGACCATCTACCTGAACCGGGTGTACTTCGGCGCCGGCGCCTACGGTCTGGAGGCCGCGTCGCGGCGTTTCTTCGACAAATCTCCGGCGCAATTGAGCCTCCATGAGGCAGCCATGCTGGTCGGCGCGCTCAAGGCGCCGTCACGGCTCAATCCGGTCAGCGACGGCAAGGCGGCTGGGAAGCGCGCGGCTGTCGTTCTCGCCGCCATGCGCAAACAGGGATTGATCACCGCCGCCCAGCATAAACGCGCGCAATCGGTTGGCTCGGGTTCCGCCCGGGCGCCGAGCCGCAAGAACGCCGCGCTGTACTACGCGGATTGGGTGGTGGATCAATTGTCCGGTTACGTGGGTCCGGATGCGGGCAGCCTCGTGGTCGAAACCACGCTGGATACGGGATTGCAGCGGTCGGCGGAGCGGGCGGTCGCCGATTTGATCGGCGGCAAGGGCCGGGCCCGGGGTATTTCCCAGGCCGCGGTCGTGGTGCTGTCCCTGGATGGCGCCGTCCGGGCGATGGTCGGCGGCCGCAGTTACGGCAGGAGCCAGTTCAACCGGGCGGTCCAGGCCCGGCGTCAGCCGGGCTCCGCCTTCAAGCCCATCGTCTACCTGGCGGGGCTGGAACACGGATTGCGGCCATCCACGGTGGTCGTCGATGGTCCGGTCGAGGTCGGGGGCTGGAAACCGCGCAATATGGACGGCACTTACGCGGGCGAACTGACCCTCCGTCAGGCTCTTGCCCGGTCGGTCAATACGGTCGCCGCCAAGGTCGCCGCGCAGGCCGGCATACCCGAGGTCATATCCACGGCCGAACGCCTCGGCATCACCAGCCGGCTCACCCGGGCGCCCAGCATCGCACTTGGAACCTCCGAGGTCGGCCTGTTGGAGCTGACGGGCGCCTATGCGGCCATCGCGAACGGCGGTATTGCCGTATGGCCCTATGGGGTCGAGCGGGTCGCCGACCCCGGCGGGGCCATCCTCTTCGAAAGGGCGGGCGACGGCCCGCCCAGGGTGATCAAGCGGGTTCATGCCCGGTCGTTGAGCGAAATGCTGGGCGGCGTGGTTTCCTCGGGCACCGGCCGGGCGGCGCGACTGGACCGCCCCGCCGCGGGCAAGACCGGGACCTCCCAGAATTTCCGCGATGCCTGGTTCGTCGGCTACACCGCCGATTATGTCGCCGGCGTCTGGCTGGGGAACGACGACGGCACGCCGATGCGGGGCGTCACCGGGGGCCGGGACGCCGCTAGGCTCTGGCGGGCGATTATGATGGCGGCGCACAAGGATATGCCGCCCCGGGCGCTGCTTCCGGCGGAGACCGCGCCGGCCCGGCCCGGCTTCTTTAGGCGACTGTTCGACAGGCTCTCTTCGGCGGGCGGTTAGCCGCCGCCTATTCGGCGATGCGGGCGATGGTCGATGTGGTCGAATGCCCGTCCGCCAGTTCGGCCAGGACGACCTCGCCGCCGTAAGCCTGGACGATCTTCGCTTCGGGGATATCCTCGATACGGTAATCGGCGCCCTTGACGAAAACCTCCGGCTTCAACAGCTTGATGAGATCGGCCGGCGTGTCCTCCTCGAAAATGACCACCAAATCGACGGTTTCGAGAGAGGCGAGAACCGCCGCCCGCGCGGCCTCCCCCTGGATCGGCCGTTCCGGGCCCTTCAGCCGGCTCGTCGAGGCATCGCTGTTGAGGGCCACGATCAGCCGGTCGCAGGCGTTCCTGGCCTGGGCGATGACCGAGAGATGGCCCGGATGCAGCAAGTCGAAACAGCCGTTGGTGAAGCCCACCTTGAGTCCCTGGCTGCGCCACTGCTCCACCCGGTCGACTGCCGGCTGCCTCGGGACGATTTTCATGCCGCTGCCCGCCAGTTCGGCTGCCCGGAGCGCCGCCGCAATGTCGTCCGCGTAAGCGGCCGCGGTACCGACCTTGCCGACGACGATTCCCGCCGCCGTATTGGCCAGTCCCACCGCCCGGCCAAGCGGGATCCTTGCCGCCAGACCCGCGGCCATGGCGGCGGCCACCGTGTCGCCGGCGCCGGAAACGTCGAAGACCTCGCGCGCTTCCGCGGCGAAATGCTGCGGCGCCTCTCCTTTCATGATCAGGCTCATGCCGTCCGCGCTCCGGGTCGCGAGAACGCCCTTCACGCCGGAATCATCGATAAGACGGTTGGCCGCGGCGATGATTTCCTCATCGCCGTCCGTTGATCGTCCGGAAGCCTCGGCGAGCTCCTTCAGGTTCGGCGTGACCAGGTCCGCTCCCGCGTACCGCGCGTAGTCGCGCCCCTGGGGATCGACCACCACCGGCACGTTCGCCTCGATGGCGAGGGAAATAACCTGCTCGGCGAGGCCATCGACGAACATCCCCTTGCCGTAATCCGCAAGTATCACGGCGCCGCAGTCGGGCAGCGCCGTGCGCACCGCTTTCAGAACCTTTTCCTGGAGCCGGCCGTCCGGCGGTTCCGACGATTCTTCATCGGCGCGGAGCATCTGCTGGGATCCGGCGATGTAGCGCGTCTTGATGGAGGTTGTCCGGTTGTCGCCGTTGACCAAATTGGCCTCGGTGCCGGTCAACTCGCCCAACAACTGGGCGACCCGCGTGCCGGCGGCATCGCGGCCGACTACCGAGACGAAGACGGTCGAGACCCCCAGGCCCGCGAGATTGCGGGCGACGTTTCCGGCTCCGCCGAGCATTTCGTTTTGACGCTCCACCCGCAGCACTGGAATGGGCGCTTCGGGTGAAATTCGCTCGACCCCGCCATAGACGAAGCGGTCCAGCATAATGTCACCGACGCACAGCACGCGGGCGCCGGCGATTGTTTCCAGGGATTCGAGCAACTCGGCTGCTGGGGTCACGACGCCATCCGCTACAGTCTGATCCACTCGCCGCTCCTGCGGGCGCGGTCCGCGGCGACCGCCGCGCGGGACACTTCCAGCAATTCGCCGGCCGGTACCGGGGGCTCGCCGCCCCCAGCGACCGCCGCCGCGAACGCCTTAAGGGCGTCCCGGTGGCCCTTGTCCTGCCCGCCGGACCCGAGCTGCCGGGTGCTTCCGCCAAGTGTCGCCTGCCAGGACCGGAAGTTGTCGATGACGAAGACGGCGCCGCCGGCGAAAACCTCGATCTGCTCCTTGGGAAAGCCGGCATCCCCCAGCGATGTGTAGACGATCGTCGCAAGCCCTCCATCGGCAAACTGCAGTGTAACCGTCACGTCGTCCACCGTGGGATCGCTCATGGCGACGCCCGAGGCATGAACCGCTTCGATCGGCGAGCCGGCGAAAAATCGGGCCATATCGATGAAGTGACAGCCTTCGCCGATCAGCCGCCCGCCGCCGGCGTCGGGGTCGAGCGTCCAGTGATCGGCCGGCAGCCGGCCCGCATTTACCCGCGCAACGATGTTGCGCGGTCCCGGGATCGCTTCCAGCCGGCGTTTGATTTCCACGCCGGCGGGGGCGAAGCGGCGGTTGAAACCCACCTGGAGAAGCCCGCCGCTTCGTTCGAGAGCATCCTCGATCAACGCCAATTCGTCCTCGGATATGGCGAGCGGTTTCTCGACCCAGACCGACTTGCCGGCCAACAGGGCCTGGGCCGCGAGGGCCGCATGGCTGTCGTGCCGGGTGGCGATGACCACCGCATTGACCGCGGGATCGCCGATAATCGCTTCGGCGCTTTCCGCGGTTTCCTCGATCCCGAATTTCTCCGCCGCATGTTTCGCCGAGGCCCCGGATTTGCCCGCGACGGACCGGAGTTGCACGTTTTGCAGTTTCGACAGTTCAGGCAGCAACACCGCCCTGGCAAATGCGCCGGCGCCTATCAGCCCGACGGCACAGGCGCCGGATGCGGGGACGGACGCCGTCCGCGGCGAGGCCGCCGCCCGGGTCCCGGCGGCCGTCTCCGCCGGGTAGGCGATCACCACGCCGAGATGTGGCTCGCTGCTTTCGGTAACCAGTTCGAAGGCGCGGACCGCTTCGTCGATCCCGAACGAATGGGAAATCAGCTTGCGGACGTCGAGCCGCCGGCCCTCGGGCAGGGCCATCAGGCGGAGCACCTCGGCCAGATTCGCCGTTTCGGTCCAGCGAACGAAGCCCTCCGGAAACTTTACGTTGCGCTCTTCATAGTCGTTGTCGTAGCGGCCCGGACCATAGGACCGGGAAACCACGATATTCAGCTCTTTCTTCATGAACGCGGCGTAGGGGAACCCGGTGCCCGTGAGGCCGACGAGGCAAACCCGGGCGCGGTCCCGCGCGATTTCCGCGGCGGTCTCGAACGGCTCGGCGGACTCGGTCGCGGCGGCGATCAGGATGCCGTCACAGCCGATACCCGCGGTTCGCTGCCCGATATCCACGGCCAACCGGCCGGCGGACCATTCGTTGAGGTCGTATACGGCCTCGGCGCCGAGTTGGCGAGCGAGATCGAGCCGTTTGGCATCGTAATCCAGCGCCACCGGCCGCGCCCCGGACAGGCGCAGTATTTGAACGGCCATCTGACCGACGAGGCCGGCGCCGATCACGGCGACCGTCTCTCCGATTCCGGCATCCAGATTCCGGACCGCATGGAGCGCAATCGCCCCGACGGTCCCGAAACAGGCTTCCTCGTCGGTCACGTTGGCCGGCACGAGGGCGGCCAGATTTTCCGGCACCGCGCTGTACTCCGCGTGATTGGCGATGCCGGCGCCGGCGATGGCCACCCGGTCCCCTGAACGGTAGCCCGGGCTGCCCCGCTCGCCGCCGATCTCGGTGACGACGCCGACAGCCGAGTAGCCGAGCGGCAGCGGCTCGTCGAGCCGCGCGCGGACGGACTTGAGAGTGGCGGCGACGCCGTCGGTCCGCGCCTTGTCGAGAACCTTTTTCACCAGGTCGGGGCGCGCACGGGCTTTTCCCGCAATGCTCTTGCGGGCGAAATCGACCACCATGCGTTCGGTGCCGGCGGATATCAGCGAGGCGCGGGTCGCCACAAGCAGTTCACCCGGCGCCGCGGACGGCCGCGGTACGTCCTTGACATCGAGCCTGCCCGTCCGGGCGCTCTGAATCACCTGCTTCATGGCGCTGTTGTACTCTGTTTTCAATGCCTTATGCAAAGCCCTGCCGGATGGAAATACCCATGGACGGCTGCGAACCGGCGCATTAGAAGGGCTGTCATGTGTGGCGTTACCGCTATTTTCTCCTACGCCCCGGGTGCGCCGGCGATCAACGAGGCGGAACTCGACCGAATCAACCAATACATGGTCCATCGCGGTCCCGACGGCGAGGGGCGGTGGGTGTCGGACGATGGGCGGGTCGGGCTGGCCCATCGGCGGCTGGCGATCATCGACCTCTCCCCGGCCGGCGCCCAGCCCATGGCTCTCGAGGCGGGCGGCGGCGCGCGGGGCGGCCTAGTCGTCAGCTATAACGGCGAGATCTACAATTACCGGGAGCTGAGGGCGGAATTGGAGTCCGAGGGACGCCGGTTCCGGACCCGATCGGACACCGAGGTGATTCTTCACCTCTATGACCGGGACGGTCCGGGCATGGTCGAACGGCTTCGCGGCATGTTTGCCATCGTGATTTACGACCGGAACCGGCGGAGCCTGTTCCTGGCCCGCGATCCCTTCGGCATCAAGCCGCTCTATTACGCCGATGACGGCGAAACCATCCGCGCGGCGTCACAGGTCAAGGCGCTCCGGGCGGGCGGCGCCATTGCAACTGATCTCGACCCGGCGGCCCAGGTGGGTTTTTTCATGTTCGGCTCGGTTCCCGAGCCCTTCACCGTGTTCAAGAGCGTCAAACTGCTGGAATCCGGCACCTGGATGACCGTCGAGGCGGGCGGCCGCATGGAACGCCGGCGCTACTTCGATTTCCGGGAGCATTTGCGGGCATCGGAAGGGGGCGGCGCGGGCGAACTGGCGGCGGCCGTCGCCGACACGGTACGGCATCACATGGTCGCCGACGTGCCGGTCGGAGTGTTCCTCTCCGCCGGTTTGGATTCGGCGACCGTGACCGCCCATGCGGCCGAATTCCAGGGCGCCGGTCTCGACACGCTGACCCTCGGTTTCGACGAATATCGCGGCGGCGAATTCGATGAGGTGCCGTTGGCGGAGGAGGTCGCCGATGCCTATGGAACCCGACAGCACACCCGCGTCATCCGGTCCGCCGACTTCCGGCCCGAGTTCGAGCGGATCATGAAACACATGGATCAGCCGAGCATCGACGGCATCAACACCTATTTCGTCGCCAAGGCGGCATCGGAGGCCGGGTTGAAGGTGGCGCTGTCGGGTGTCGGCGGAGACGAGATATTCGGCGGATACTACACCTTCGATCAGATTCCCAAGGTGGTGAACCGCATTGGATTGATCCCGGGAGCGCCCGGGGTCGGGCGGCTCCTCCGGACGGCCCTGTCACCGGTCCTGACCAGGGTGACCTCGCCGAAATGGGCCAGCCTGGTCGAGTACGGCGCCGATTATGCGGGGGCGTATCTGCTGCGCCGCGGATTGTTCCTTCCCTGGGAGCTGCCGGCCTTCCTGGACAGGGAGCTGGTTCAACTGGGACTGGAGGGCCTTGCGCCCCTTGATGCACTCTCGGCGACGGTTGACGGCATCGAACCCGGCAGGCGGTCGGTGATTGCCCTCGAGACCGCCTGGTATATGGGCAATCAGCTTCTGAGGGATGCGGATTGGGCGGGGATGGCTCATTCCCTGGAGATCAGAACGCCGTTGGTCGATTCGGTGTTCTTTCAAAAAGTCGCGGGGTCGGGCGCGACCAAACGCGATTTCGCGACAACGCCGAGACGGCCGCTGCCGGCGGAACTTCTGGACCGGCCGAAAACCGGATTTCTGCTTCCTGTCCGGGAATGGGTGCTGGGCGACCGGCCCGGCGCGCAGCCCGAGCGGGGCTACCGGGGGTGGGCCAAGACCGTCTTCGAGGAGGCCCTCGCAGCGTGAGTCTGGGTGATTGAAGCGCCGGCCCGATCATGACACCATCGGCCCCACGACTTTTCGAGCGCAATTCTGCGGGAGGGATTATGCCCCATTATCATTTGATCAGTTCCAAGACCTGACCCTGGGTTCAGCGCGCCGTGATTGCTATGCGTGCCAAGAACGTCGATTTCGAGGTCACTTACGTCAATTTGCGCGAGAAGCCCGATTGGTTTCTCGAGATTTCGCCCCACGGCAAGGTGCCGGTGCTGAAGGTGGATGACGAAATTCTGTTCGAATCCAACGCCATCGCCGAGTACCTGGATGAAATGGTGCCGCCGCGGCTGCACCCCGAAGATCCCGTCAAGCGCGCCCGCAACCGGGCCTGGACGGACTTCGTGCCTGATTTCTCCAGGGCGCTGGGCAAGGTGGGCTACGCCAAGACGCCGGAGGATATCGCCGAAGGCTTGGAGGCGCTGCCTAAGCCCTTGAGCCGGATCGAGGAGGCGCTCACCAAGGAGCGTGACGGCGATGGGCCGTTTTTCAACGGTCCCGGCCTGTCGCTGGTCGATGCGGCCTATGCGCCGTTTCTCATGCGGTTCACCTTCATCGAGCAGTATCTCGGCACGGGTGCCCTCGACGACTATCCCAAAATCGGCGCCTGGCGCGATGCGCTGTTGGCCGATGAGCGGATAAGGAACTCGGTGCCGGAAGATTTCGAGACCGAGTTCGCCAAGAACCTTGTCCGCCGGGAAACCCATGCGGCGGCCCTCATGGAGGGGGCGTCCGAAGCGGCCGAATAAGCCGCCGAATAATCTCGAAGGCCGCTGGGCGCGCCGAACGCCGGTGCGCCCAGTGCTTTTGAGGCCGGGGAGGAAGCATGGTGAACGCGGTTCTCCGCGCCGAGAATGTCCGGGGGATGATCTGGATGATCGCCTCCGGCGCGCTTTTCGCCCTCAATTTCTCCATCATCCGCCACCTCGGGGACGACCTTCACGCCTTCGAGATCGTCTTCTTCCGCAATCTGTTCGGTTTCCTGGTGATGATCCCGATGCTCTGGCGGCTGGAGCGCCGGCAGCTCATACCGAAGCGTCCGATGATGATTCTGTCCCGCGGGATTTTGCAGGCGGTTGCGTTGTTCGCCTGGTATACGGCGCTGATCGCCATCCCCATCGCGACGGCCACGGCGATCGGCATGGTCGAGCCGATCCTCACCTCCCTGGTCGCGGTGATTCTCCTGCGGGAGAGGGCCGGTCTTCAACGATGGCTCGCCGGGCTGGCGGGGCTCGCCGGCACCTTGATCCTGATCCGGCCGGGCTTCCAGGCCTTTCAGTTCGAACTCCTGCTCCCCCTTGTGTCCGCAACCTGCTGGGCGTTCTATCTGATGGCGGGCAAGGTCGGCACCCGCGTCGATTCGCCGACCATCGTGGTGGCTTATCCGGTCATCATCGTCGTGCCCCTGGCGCTGATCCCCACCATCATGGTGTGGGAAACGCCGACCTTGGCGCACTGGGGCTGGTTCATCGTTTCCGGCGCCCTGACCAGCGCCGCCACCTACTGCATCACCAAGGCCTACCAGGTCGGCGACGCGACCGCCGTCTCGCCGCTGGCGTTCATGCGCCTTGTTTTCGCCGCCCTGTTCGCCTTCGCCTTTTTCGACCAGATTCCCGAGATCTGGACCTGGATCGGCGGCGGCATCGTCGTGCTCGCCGCGACCTATCTCGCCCGGTACGAGGCGCGGATCGCGATGGCCAGCGGGGAAGCGAAAAAAGCCGAAGGCCACGAGTGACGGTGGTCAACGGGCCGGGCAGTTGGTAGTGTCCGCTCACCAGATTCAAGGAGAGACCGCCGTGATCGATACGGAACTCGAAAAGGTTCAGCAGTACCTGCGGGGGCTGTTCGCCAACGACAACATCAATCTCCGCGACCGCGCCCAGGCCGACGGCTCGGTCGAGGTGAGCCTGGGTGAGGAATGCATCGGGGTGATTTACAGGGACGACGAGGAGGGCGAGATTTCCTACGCCTTCCATATGTCCATATTGGAGATCGATCTGCCGGAATAGCATATGGGCGTTTCTTGACGTCCGCGCTTGCCGGCGATTTAGTACGCACGAAAATCAATGCCTTGGGTGCCGCCCGGGGATCGGACAACCGGTCCCGGGCGCTTCATTTGTGAAATGCCGCTGTTCGGAGGCACTCTTTTTCCATGCGATATTACCAGCTCGGACTGACCCGATATGATCCCGGCCGCGCGATGCCCGGATTTACCCTTTTTACGCCGCTGATCCAGAAGACCGCCTACCTGATCAACATGCGGGGCGCCATCGTTCATCGGTGGGACCTGCCGGCCCAGCCGGGCAACTACGCCTATCTGATGCCCAACGGCAACCTGCTGGTCTCGACCTGGATCGAGGGCGGGCCCGAGGGTCTCAACGCCAAGGGCGGCCTGATCCAGGAACTGGACTGGGAAGGCAACGTGGTGTGGGAGTATCGTGATCCCGCTCAGCACCACGATTTCAAACGGCTCTCCAACGGCAACACGGCCTATCTCGCCTGGGAAATCCTGCCCGGGGAAGCCCACAAGCGGGTTCGGGGCGGTATTCCCGGTTCCGAGCGGGACGAGGGAATTTGGGGCGACTACATTCGCGAGGTGGACCCCGCCGGCAACACGGTCTGGGAGTGGCACGGCTACGATCACATGGATTTCGAGAAGTATCCGCTGCCCGAAGGCCAGCGCCGGATCGAGTACGCCCATCCCAATTCCATCGCCGAGACGCTCGAGGGCGACATCCTGGTGAGTTGGCGCCACAATTCCATGGTCGGCATCATCGACAAGTCGACCAACGGATTTAAGTGGATCGAAGCCAGGCGGGAGTTCGGCAACCAGCACGATGCCCAGATTCTCGAGAACGGCAACATGATGCTGTTCGCCAACAATGCCATGCTGCCGGGCCCGGGTTCCAAATCGAGGGTCTGGGAGTTCAATTACCGGACCGGTGAAACCGCGTGGGAATATGTGGGCGATCCGCCCTATACGTTTTCCAGCGTCTTCATTTCCGGCGCCCAGCGCCTTCCAAACGGCAATACCCTGATCTGCGAAGGACAGTGGGGGCGAATTTTCGAGGTGACGCCGGCCGGCGAACTCGTTTGGGAATACATTTCGCCGTTTTTCGTGCCGGCCTTGCCCGCGAAGCCCGAAAGCAAAGGCAACAACGTTTTCCGCGCCTACCGGTACGCTCCCGATGGTCCGGAAATTCGGGGCAGGCTGGACGGCCTCGTCGACTAGAGCGTTTCATATTTTGACGGAAGCGTATCCTGCGTTTTTGAAGTAGTTGGCGCATTGCTGTGGCTCGATGGTGTCGATGAGGCTCCCGAGATGGCGCCATAAGTCGTCGATCTCCCGCTTCTGGGCGTTTCTCATCCAGTGCTTGATTTGGGCAAAGGTCTGCTCGATGGGATTGAGGTCGGGGGAATATTTGGGCAGGAGCCACAGCTTGGCTCCGGCGGCACGGATGGCGTTTCGCACGGCTTTTGACTTGTGGCTGCCGAGATTGTCCATGATGACGATGTCGCCGGGCACCAGGGTCGGCACGAGCAGCTGCTCGACGTAGGCGCGGAAGCACACGCCATTGATGGGGCCGTCGAAGACGCAGGGCGCGGTGAACCGGTCGCAGCGCAGCGCGCCGATGAAGGTCAGGGTGTGCCACCGCCCATGGGGGGCAAAGCCGCGGACCCGCTCCCCTTTCGGCCCCCAGCCGCGCAGCGGGGCCATATTGGTCCGGATCCAGGTTTCATCAATGAATACCAGCCGTTCGGGATCAAGCTTTGCCTGCCACGCCTTCCAGCGCCTGCGATGGCGGGCGATGTCCGCGCGCGCCCGTTCAACGGCGAACAGGGTTTTTTTTAAAGCGCAGCCCTTCACGGCGCAGAAACAGCCATACCGTGCTGTGGGATACCCTGACACCCCGAGCGGCCAACTCGTCTCTCAACCGATGCAGCGTCAGATGCGGCTCCTGGTCGATCCGGCCGACAATGAACTCCCGATGGGGCTCAAGAACCCGGCGGCGGTGACCGCCCATCTTGCCGGGCGCAACACTCCCCGTCCGCCGGTAGCGCTGCGACCACTTAACCACGCTCGAAACCGCAACCCCAAACCGAGCCGCTACAGCGCGGCAACTCTCCCCCGCCAAAACCGCCAAAACAACACGCTCTCGCAAATCAATCGAATAAGGTCTCGCCATGAATGCTGGCCTCCTTGCCCAGCATCCATCTTGAATCATGGTTCGCCCATACTTGGGAATCCCTAAAATGATTCAATCAATCTCAAATACGCTCTAGCCCGCAAAAGGCGCAAAATAATTCGATCCCCGGCCCGTCTGGCGCCGGTTCCAAGAATTGATATGTTTCAATAGGTTAGAGAGCGCTGCGCCGGGCCCGAGCGCCGTTTTTGCGCAAAAAGCCCAAAAAAAAGAGCCGCCCGGCGGCGGCTCCCTGGTCGATTGGGCATTCGGGCCGGTCAATGCCGGAAATGACGCATGCCGGTGAATACCATGGCGAGTCCGGCGTCGTCGGCGGCGGCGATCACCTCGTCGTCCCGGATCGAGCCGCCCGGCTGGATGACCGCCGTGGCGCCCGCTTCGGCCGCCGCCAGCAAGCCGTCCGCGAACGGGAAGAAGGCATCCGAGGCGACCACCGAGCCCGTCGCCCATGAGGTCTCGTCACCGGCCGCTCTGGCCGCGTCGGCGGCCTTCCAGGCGGCGATGCGCGCCGAATTGACCCGGCTCATCTGCCCGGCGCCGACGCCCACGGTGGCCCGGTCCCTGGCGTAGACGATGGCGTTGGACTTTACGTGCTTGGCGACGGTGAAGGCGAAAAGCAGATCGGCCATTTCCCGCTCCGTCGGGCGGCGTCTGGTAACGGTCTCGAGGCCGTCCCCGGTCAGCGCGTTGTCCCGGCCCTGCAGCAGGTAGCCGCCGGCGAGGGTGCGCACGGTCATGCCGCCGCTTCCGGCATCGGGCAGTCCGCCGGCATCCAGAACCCGCAGGTTCTTCTTCGCCGAAAGCGCTTCCGCGGCGGCAGGCTCGATCGCCGGCGCGATAATCACCTCGGCGAAAAGCTTGGCCACCTCTTCGGCGGTTTCGCCATCGAGCGGCCGGTTGAAGGCGATGATGCCGCCGAAGGCGCTTTCCGTGTCGGAGGCCAGCGCCCGGGCATAGGCGCCGGACAACGTATCGCCCACGGCGACCCCGCACGGATTGGCATGTTTGACGATGGCGCAGGCGGTTGCGTCGAACTCGGCGACCAACTCGTAGGCGGCGTCCGTATCGTTCAGGTTATTGAAACTCAGCTCCTTGCCCTGCAGTTGGGTTGCCGTGGCGACGCCCGGGCGGACGCTTCCGTCCCGGTAGAAGGCGGCGTTCTGGTGCGGGTTTTCGCCATAGCGCATGATTTGCGCCCGTTCGCCGGCGAACACCATCCGTTCCGGAAACTCGTCGTCCAGTTCGCCCGCGAACCATTGGGCGATGGCGGCATCGTAGGCGCCCGTCCGGCGGTAGGCCTTGGCGGCCATGGCCTTGCGGAATTCGAGCGTGGTCGCGCCGCCGTTCGCCGCCATTTCGTCCGCCAGCCGCCCGTAATCCTCCGGATCGACCACGACGGTCACATGGGCGTGGTTCTTGGCGGCCGCCCGGATCATCGCCGGCCCGCCGATGTCGATGTTCTCGATGCAGGTCTCATAGCCGGCGCCCGACGCCGCCGCCGCCGCGAAGGGGTAGAGATTAACCACCAGAAGATCGATGGGCCGGATGCCGTGTACATCCATTGCCGCTTGGTCACGCACGTTGTCGCGACGCCCCAAAAGGCCGCCGTGGATTTTGGGATGCAGGGTCTTGACCCGGCCGTCCATGATCTCCGGCGCGCCCGTGTGGTCGGCGACCTCGGTCACCGCCACGCCGGCCTCGATGAGCGCCTTGGCCGAACCGCCGGTGGACAGAATCTCGACGCCGGCCTCGACGAGCGCCGTTGCCAATTCGGTGAGCCCCGTCTTGTCGGAGACGGAAACGAGGGCGCGGCGGATGGGCTCGGTCATGAAATGGATACTCCGGGGAGGAGTGGTGAGGGACGATGGGGGTATAGCAAAGCCGCCTTTCGGCGGCTAGAGCGAGATGACTCGATTGGGAAGCACATCCGGCGTTTTGAAAGCCGTTTGCACGACCGCCTCACCCTGACCCTCTCCCCCTTCGAGGGGGAGAGGGATGTGAAGGCTTGGCGAGCTCGCGAGCCTTAGCCGGAGCTGGGTGAGGGGGATTTTGTGGCAACACCCCGAAGCCGGTTATTGGGCGGCTTCGATGTTTTCCGCGGCCGCGGGCGCGTATTCCGGGACCAGCCGGCCGACCACCGCCCGGGCGGCCTCCAACTCGCCGCTCCTGCAGGCCTCTTCCAATTTCCCCAGTTCGTCCCGGACCTCAGCCAACGGAACGGCGCGGGGCGAGGCCAGCAGCAATCCCTCGCAGGATGTCGGGACGGGCGGCTCGGCGCCATGGAAGATTTCCTCGAATAGCTTTTCCCCGGGACGGACGCCGCAATACTCGATCTTCACCTGTTCCCCCGGCGTGTATCCCGCAAGCCGGATCATTTGATTGGCGAGGTCGACGATCCGGACCGGCTCGCCCATGTCCAGAACATATATCTTTCCAAACTTGGCGCCGTCCTCGGGCCCCAGGGCGGCGGCCTGGAGAACCAGCTCAACCGCCTCCTGGACGGTCATGAAATACCGCTTCATCTCCGGGTGGGTGACGGTCAACGGACCGCCCCCAGCCAATTGCCGGCGGAACAGCTCGACAACCGATCCGGTGGAGCCGAGAACGTTGCCGAACCGGACGGTGACCACCGCGGGATCTCCTTCGGCGGCCTCCAGATCTGTGGCCTGGCAATAGGTCTCCGCGATGCGCTTCGACGCCCCCATCACATTGGTCGGATTGACCGCCTTGTCGGTCGAGATCTGGACGAAAACGCGGGCGCCGGCCCGGCGGCCGGCATCGAGCACATTGGCCGTGCCGACGGCGTTCGTCGCGAATCCCTCCAGCGGATTGGTCTCGACCATGGGAACATGCTTGAGCGCCGCGGCATGAAACACGATGTCCGGCCGGCGTTCGGTGAAAAGCCGTTCGATCGCGGGCCGGTCCCGGACATCGGCGATGGATGCATCCCGCGGCAGTTCGGGGTGCGTCTCCGCCAATTGCCCGTCGATGGTGAAGAGGTTGTATTCCGAGTTGTCGAGCAGCGACAGGTGGGCCGGGCCCAATTCGGAGACCTGCCGGACAAGTTCCGCGCCGATACTTCCCCCGGCCCCGGTGATCAGCACCCGCTTGCCGGATATGAGCTCTTCCACGGGCTTCCGGTTCAGTCTGGTCTGGGGCCGGCCCAGCAGATCCTCGACGTCGACGGGCCGGACCTCGATCCTGGTTTCGATGCCCTGGTGAAAATCGGTCAGCGAGGGGAGGCGGGCGAGCATCATGCCCAGCTCCCCGGCCTCGTCCAGGAGGCCGCTCAACTGTTCGCCGTCGAAGGTTTCCTCGGTGACGATCAGCCGTTGCGGCGCCGGGCCGCGGGACTTGAGCGTAGCGTGTACACCGGCCAATTCGTCGATGGTTCCCATGACCTCGACGTCGTGGATATTCCGGCCCACCCGTCCGGGCGTCCGGGCCACGATGCCGACCACCCGGTAGTTCGCGTCGGGCCGCGTCATGGCGCGGATGAACATCTCGGCGCCGTCGCCGGCGCCGGCCAGCAGCACGGGCACCCGGCTGTCGGCGGCCGGATCGAGGCGCAGCTCGAACCGGCCGTCCTTTGCGATCCGGTAGATGAATCTGGGTCCGCCCAAAAGCGCGATCAGGACGAACCAGTTGATGAACGGCAGGGATCGCGGCAGATCCTCCAGCCTCGTGGCAACGAACATGATGACCAGGAAGATTAAAATCGCCAGCGTCGCCGATTTGGTGATCAGCATCAGGTCATTGAGCGATGCATAGCGCCAAACGCCCCGATACATCCGCATCGACCAGAACACCGAACCGGCCACGACGGTGAACACCCCGGCGCTGAGATAGAGGGTCATCCCGTCATAGAAGACGATGTCGTCGCCGAGACGCAGAAACAGCGACAGAAAAAAGGATGCCGCCGCCATGATGACGTCATGGCCGAAGGCGATATGCGCGCGGTTGATCTTCATCCTATCGACAACGGGCGATCATCGGTTGTCTTCGCAGGCTCGTCCGCCTGACTGCAAATGGATACATAACACATTGAGTCTGAAGTAAAACCGTTCTTCGCATGAAGGGTCTATCGTGGTGCTTCCCGGCGGCGGTACCAGTCCGCGGTCTCGGCCAGGCCCGTTTCGAAATCGTAGGGCGGGGTCCAGCCAAGGGCCGAACGAAAACGCGAACCGTCGACGACCAGCGACCCCAGGAGACGGTCGACGGCCGATCGCCGGGCCGTGATCGCGCCCGCTGCCCGAAGAACGGCTTTCGGGACCGAAAACAGCCGCTGCCGCCTGTCGAGCGCGCTTCCCACGGCCCGGATCAGGCCGGTGGTCGATATGGGTTCGCTGTCGGCGATGTGAAAAACCCCCGTCGCCGCTTCGGGCCGGTCGATGCATTCGGCGACGGCGTGGGCGAGATTTCCGACAAAAACCAGGCTTCGCCGGTTTTGGATACCGGCCAGCGGCAGGGGCCGCCGGGCCTCGCAGGCGTCCAACAGCCTGAGAAAGTTAGCCCGCACGCCCGGCCCGTAGATCAGCGGCGGGCGCAGGATGGTCAACGACATCCGCCCATCGGCCGCCGCCCGGACGGCTTTTTCGGCTTCCAGCTTGGACAGGCCATAGGCGTCTTCCGGGGCGGGTTCGGCCTGTTCGGTGAGGCCTTCCCCGCCGCTTCGCTCGCCGGCCGCCTTGATGGAGCTCAGGAAGACGAACTGCCGGACGCCCGCCGCGGCCGCGGCTTCGGCGAGGGCGCGGGAACCTTCGACATTGGTTTGGCGGTAGACATCGAGCGCCCTGGCGCCCGACTCACGGGTCATGTGGGTCCGGGCCGCGAGGTGGACGACGGCCTCCGCGCCGCTGACCGCCCGGGACCAATCGGTGGCTCCGTCCATGTTCGGGATGACATAGAGCGGCGTGCCGTCGTCGCTTTGCCTGCGCGCCGGGTCGCGGGTGGTGCCGGACAGAAGGTGTCCCCGGCTGCGCAGTTCGCGGCACAGCGCGGTGCCGACGAAACCGCGCGCGCCGGTGATGAGAACCCGGCTCACCGGCCGTCCGGCCCGCTCGTGCCGACGGTCCGGTAAACCTCCAGCACCTCGGCGGCCTGCCGTTCCCGGCTATAGCGCTCGCTGGCTTGCAGCGCGGCCCGGGCAAAGCTTATGCGCTCCTGTTCCCCGGCGGCCAGGCGCCTGATCGCCGCGGCGAGGGCGGCCGGGTCCTCGGCGGGCACGGATATTCCGGCGCCGTTGTCCTCGACGATGGCGGTGGCTTCGCCACCGGGGGCGGCGAGCAGGATGGGCAGTCCCATGGCCATTGCCTCGAAAATCTTCGACGGAATGACGCCGGCGAAGACCGGGTTGTTTTTCAGGTGGACCAGGGCGACGTCGCAGAGGCTCCAGATTCGCGGCATCTCGGATTTCGGCTGCGGCGGGACGAACACGACATTCCTCAGACCGCGCCGGCCCGCATCCTCGATCAGCGCCTCGCGTTCGGCCCCGGCCCCGGCGAGAAACAGCCTGATCCCGTCCGCGTCCGCCAGAAGCTCCGCCGCGTCCAGGACATTGCCGAGACCATGGGCCATGCCGTGGGTGCCGACATAACCAACGACGAACTTGCCGGCCAGCCCCCATTCCCGGGCAAGTTCCCGGTCGCGGTCCCGCGGCCGGTAGCGGCTTCGGTCGACGCCGTTGACGATGACGGCGATCTTCCCGGGCGCGATGCCCCGGCTGGTGAGGTTTTGCTTGAACGTGCCGGTGAGCGCGATGACGGCGGCCGATCGGCGGTATAGAAACAGTTCCAGTTTCTCCAATGTCCGGATTGCCGGCCCCCGCTTCATTGCGCCGACGGCCTCGATGGACACCGGCCACAGGTCGCCCAGCTCGAAGACGAAGGGCCGCCGTTTGAGCCGCCCGACCAGCCAGCCGGCGACCGCGGCGAAAAACTGGGGCGACGTGGCCGTGACGACATCCGGCTTCGGCTCGCGGAGCGCGCCGATGGTGCCGGTCACCAGGAAACTCAGGAAATCGAGGGTCCGCCGGACCACGCCGCGGTTCGCGGCGATGTAGGTCTTGACCCGGACGACCCGGATGCCGTCCATTTCCTCGACCTGCCGCCAACGGTTGGCATAGCCGCCGAACAGCTTGCCGTGGGGAAAGTTGGGCGCGCAGGTTATGACGGTGACGTCGTGACCCCATTCAGCCCAGTATACGGCGCGCTCGTAGACCCGCGTCGCGGCGGCGTTGGTTTCAGGGGGAAAATTCTCGGTGAGAAAGAGGATGTTCACTGAGCGGGCCTGCCTGATTTGGCAAGGTATATGAGAAACAACGCGACGACGAGGACAGCGGCGGCGACCGCCGGCAGTGGATTGTCCAGTGACCAGACAGCGAGGCCGATCAATACCAGGTTGGTCATCGCCACGGCGATGGAAACGCGGGCATGCCCTCCATCCCGCCGCGCCGCCTGCTGATAGAAGTGCTCCCGATGTGCTTCCCAGATTCGTTCGCCGCGGGTTGCCCGGCGGATGATCGTTATCGTCGCATCACCGAGGTAATAGAGCGGAAGAATCAGCGCCGCCGCCCAGGCGCCCTCGGCGGCGAGCGCCAACAACAACCACGCCAGCATAAACCCGAGCGGGACGCTGCCGACGTCGCCAAGAAAAATTTTTGCCGGTTGCCAGTTCCATCTCAGGAATCCGATACCCGCGCCGGCAATCGAGAGACCAAGGACGCCAATCCACTCATGACTTCCGCTGGCCCAAGCGACGCCCGCGCAGCCAAGGCCCACACACGTCGTCTCTATTCCTGATATGCCGTCGATACCGTCCATGAAATTGAACAGGTTGAGGAACCATAGCAGTAAGAACGCGACAAGC
The DNA here is from genome assembly GCA_965221855.1 of Rhodospirillales bacterium. Classification (GTDB taxonomy): domain Bacteria; phylum Pseudomonadota; class Alphaproteobacteria; order Rhodospirillales; family UBA2165; genus JAJDXO01. The sequence continues at coordinate 120,322 of CBDCSV010000006.1, forward strand.
AGATATTCCAACCAAAGCGGCAACAGTCCCAGAGTAAAGGATGCGGAAAATTCGGCTGAGAAAAGCACCAACGCGACAACAAGTATGTGGACCGCCAGGCGCCGGATAACCGGTAATCCATGGACGTCATCCCGCCATGAGACCCAGCCGAGTAAAACACCGCCGGCCAGGACCCACAGAACCGATGGTCCGGGCGATTTGTCACCGAGAATCCAGACGGAGATCAACCAAGTCACGACGACGACTGGCACCACCGCCAAACCGCCCCCTCGCGGCGTCGGTACGGTATGGCTCGATCGATTGGTCGGATGATCGAGGATCGACTGTCGATTGAGCAGCCTTATCACAAGGCCGGTCGCCAGCCAGGTGGCGGCGAGGGCCACAATGAATAATCCGATACCAAGCGCCATCATCGTAAAGCTGCGGTTGAAATGACGGACCGGTCAGCGATCAGCGAGGTTCCTGATTGGGCGGCCTTGCGCCGCTTGAAAGCTCGATACCGATCTGTCATCTGAATAAACAGGAGGCTGAGGATTGCAATGGCCATTCCGGCGCTTGAAGCGCGTGCGTCCGTCGTTTTTGATCTCGACGGCACCCTTGTCGACAGTGTCCCCGATGTCGCCGCGGCGCTCAATAGGATGCTGGCCGAGTTTGACCGGCCGGCTTTGACGCTGGATGGGGTGCGGGCACTGGTCGGGCACGGCGCTCGGTACATGATCGAGGGTGCATTCGCCGCGACAGGCGAGGAAGCGGCAGCCGGACAAGTGGAGGCCGCGGTCGACATGTTCATCGAACGGTATCGGGCGCGGCCCGTCGAGAAGACGGTGGTTTACCCAACCGCCGAAGAGGCGCTGAAGGCGCTTTTGTCGGCCGGGCTAAGGCTCGGCATCTGTTCCAACAAGCCCTACGAGATGGTCCTCGTGGTTCTTGGCGAGTTGGGGCTCGGCGATCTGTTTTGCGGCGTCACCGGCGGCGACAATGTCACCTACCCCAAACCCGACGGCCGCCACCTCCTGGAGACGCTGTCGCTCATGGAGACGCCCGCTCACTCGAGTGTCTTTGTCGGCGATAGCCGCAGCGATTTTCTCGCGGCCCGAGACGCCGGCGTTCCGTCAATCGGCGTCAACTACGGGTATGCCAAAGACGAATCCGAGCGGGAAATGGCGGATTTCCGGATTGATTCGCTGTCCGAGGTCGTGGATCTCGTAATTCCTCCCGCCTAGAGGATACCTGGCTCGTCGCGGCTGTATCGCTTCAAGGAATTTGAACCGCAATTTCTTGAACCGGCGTTCGTACAAATCTCGCACTATTGTCCGCCGGTGTAGGTCCCATCCGTCCATACGAAAAATCGCGTCAACCCCTCGTCGAGGCCGACTTCCGGATTGAAGCCGAGCTGGAGCCGCGCCTTCCGGATGTCCGGGCTGCGGCGCATGGGTTCATCGGTGGGGTAGCTGTCGGGGTACTCGATCAGATTGTACCGTACCCTCTCGCCGACGATGCCCCTCAGACGCTCAACCAAATCGACCACCGAGACTTCCGGCTCCGGATTTCCGATGTTGTAGGCCTCGCCGGGCACGCCCTTGAGGACCACCAGCAGGAAGCCGACCATTGCGTCGGTGATGTAGCAGAAGGTCCGTGTCTGATTGCCTGATCCGTAAACGTTCAACGGCAGTCCGCCTTTGATCCGGCTGGCGAAATTGGGCAACACCCGGTAATCCGTCTCCTGCATGCCCGGCCCAAAGATGTTGAACGGCCGGATCGTGTTGGTTTCGGTGCCATGCATATTGTGAAATATGTAACAAAGGGTCTCGCCAACCCGCTTGCTCTCGTCGTAGCACGCCCGAGGCCCCTGGCAGGAGACGTTGCCGCGGTAGCTCTCCGCCATGGGAACATGTTTGGGATCGGGATCGCCGTAAATCTCGCTCGACGAGAAAAAGGTAAATCTCGCGCCCTTGTCTTCGGCGAGTTGCAGCATGTTGCGGGTGCCGGTGATCGCCACTTCAAGCGTTTCCAGGGGATAGGCGCGGTAGTAGAACGGGCTGGCGATCCCGGCGGCGTGAATCACGTAGTCGATCGGGCCGTCGAACTCGAAAGGCTCAATGACGTCGTGCCGGATCAATTGAACGTGCTCGCCGCCCGCCATGGATAGGCCGGCATCGCCCGCGGTAATCAGGTTGTCCAGGATGATGAGCTTTGCCGGTTTCTCGAGAACCGACCGGTTCAGCCGGTCGAAGGCTGCCGAGAAATAGCGGCCGAGAAAACCCCGTCCCCCGGTCAACAATATCGTCTTGCCGGAGAAGCTCTCGGCGGCGGGACCAAGCCGGTCGACGATTTCCCGTATATCGGTTTCTAGGAGATGACTGGACATGATCAAATGAGCCTCATTTCCGGCAGCGGCACGATAAAGGTCCCCCCCGCGTCGCGGAAGGATTGGTGCTTGGATATGATCGGATCGGCGAAGTTCCAGGCCAGGACAAGAAGATAGTCCGGACGCTGCCGGTAGATCTCACTGCTTGCCACGACCGGAATATGCAATCCGGGCGAATACAAACCTTGCTTCCACTCGCTGTCGTCGACGATGAATTCGATTTGGGCAGCGTTCAGTTGAAGGTGATACATCAGTGTCGTCGCCTTGGCCGGGGCACCGTAGGCGGCGATGGTCTTGCCCGCCGCACTTATGGATTCAAGCTTCGACCGGAGCCGCGATCCGAGCCCGGTGATCCGCTCTCCAAATTGCCGGAAGGTCCCGGCCCGGTCCAAACCGAGATCTTCCTCGGCCGTTATGCACCGGCGGACCGAGGCATGGATGGCGGGCGCTGCGGCCTTGGGCCGCACATAACAGCGGATGCTGCCGCCATGGGCCGCCACCCGTTCGACACGGGTCAGGCGCAGACCGCGGGCATCGAAAAACGGCACGAGCGGTTTAACGGAATGATAGTCCAGATGCTCGTGGTAGATGGTGTCGAACAGTACGTCTTGATAGACATCGGCCAGGTACGACACTTCGAATACCAGCACGCCGTCATCGGCCAGCAGCGCCGCGACGCCGTCGATGATGGCTGCGAGATCGTCCGCATGGGCGAGGACATTGTTGGCCGCGACGACTTTTGCCGCGCCATATTCCCGGCGGATTTGCCGGGCCAGGCCGGGGGTGAAGAATTCGGCGAGCGTCTTGACGCCGTTTGCGTTGGCTTGCGCGGCGATCCGCCTCGCCGGATCGATACCCAGTATCTCCGCCCCGTGGCCACGAAAAAACCCGAGCAGGGTTCCGTCATTTGAACCTATTTCCACCACTAGGCGGCCGTCGACGGAGCCGAATCTTTTGGTGACGTCCATCGCGTATTTTTCGAAATGCTCCACGAATACGGGCGACGTGCCCGAAACATAGACGTAGTTCGAAAACAGTTCCCCGGGGTCGACGACATCCAGCAGCTGCACGTGCGCGCACCCATCGCAGAAATGCAAATCGAGCGGGTAGCAGGGCTGCTCGGCGCCCAGTTCATCGCGGGAAACGAACGCGTTTGCGGGCGGGGTCGGGGTAAGCGAGAGAACCCGTTCCAGATTCCGGCTGCCGCAAAGCCGGCAGGTCCCGCGTCTATGGTGTTTCGGAGTCACGGAAACCGGCTGGATCACGGATTGATCGGGTCGATACGCTCCACGTCCGCCTCATAGACCTCTTGTCTGCGTGAGTTGCGTCCGAGGGTGAGAAATACCGTGTCCTCGGGAAATACCATGGCGTGATCGACCATCGGCGGCGTGAAGAACAGCTCGCCCTTGTTCACCAGGACCATTTCCGGCTCCTGGCCGCTGCCGTGCGGGCGGTGGTAATACTCGATGGAGCCGCTGACCACATAACAGAAGTGCCAGTCGGACTTGTGATAATGATTGGCGCGAACGCTGCCCTTCTTGGAGGTGATCCAGACCGCGCTTTTCATCGCCAGGTCGACGAGCGGCACGATTTCCCCGCGGTCGTCCTCGAACTTCTCGGTGAGGGCGACGATGACCTCCTTGGGCCATGTCCGCACCTCCTCTTCGGTCAGGGGTTCGATGTCGGGATGATCGGGCCGGGTCATATGCAATCTCCTCGCGCCCTGGGCCGGGCACCGGTTGACGTGGCGGCAAAGGCCTGTTGGGACCTATTGCCGCCTGAGACGGCGGGAAAAATTCAGGTTGGCGGTCTCGGTCTCCGGGTCGAGCGTTCGGACCAATGCGGCGGGGCTGCCGTGATAGATTCCCGGCTCGGTAATATCGCGGGTTACCACCGAACCGGCGCCAACCACGGCATGATCGCAGATATGAACCGGCAGGATCGTTGCGTTCGAGCCGATGCTGACCGTATTGCCGATGATCGTTTCCGCCCACAGTTCCGGCTGATTGAACGCCGGCTTGCCTGTATCGAACCAGTCGTTGATGAACATGACGCCGTGACCGATGAAACAGTCGTCGCCTATGGTGACCAACTCGCAGATGAAACAGTGCGATTGCACCCGCGTCCGTTTCCCGATCGTGGCGTTGCGTTGGATTTCGACGAATGGCCCGATGAGGCTGTCGTCTCCAATTCGGCAGCCATAGAGATTCACCGGCCGGACCACGTTGACCCGATCGCCGAATTCGACATCGACAATGCCGATATCTCTGAAGTTTGCTTCCGCCACCGCCATTTACCTTCGAATACCAAGACCGATTAGGAATAGGGGATAAAGCATTTTCCACCACCCAATAACAGGAGTCATTTTTGTATAGCCGATTTCCTTTGGTGGATAGATTTTTGAGATCGGAACCTCCGTGGTCCGGATTCCGTCGAGCATCAGCACCTTCATGATGAGGTACATTTCCAGCTGATAGTCCTTTAACCATGTTTGTTCCAGCCGTATGCGAGGATCCCGGAGGACGTTGGTGGCGATTGCCCGGTATCCGTTGGATGTCTCGGTGACCTTTGCGCCGGTGAGGAGCCGGACGATAAGCGGATGGACATACCTGGTTGCAAACACACGATACGCCGGCATGTCGTCGCCGAACGACCCCCCGGGCAGATACCTCGAACCCATGACAAACTCGAAATCTCCGGAACAGATCGGGTCGAGCAGCCGTGTAACCTCACGCGGGTCGTCTTTGTTGTTTCCCGCGATAACCACCGCGATATCGAAGCTCTCTTCTAGCGCCACGCGGTAGCCGCGTTTGATTGCCGTTCCGACGCCGAGCGGCTTGTCGTGGGAAATTACCCGCGCTCCGGCTGCCCGCGCCAGCGCCGCGGTATCGTCCGTGGAACCGTCATCGACGACGAGAAATGTATCGACGATGTCGTAGGGAACCGCTTCCGCGACCTTCTCGATCTTTCCGGCTTCATCAAATGCCGGTGCGATGAGAATTATTCGTCGGCCCTTATAGATTGGCGTCTCCCGAAAAGCCTAAAATTGATCTGGAATCATGATCAGTTTGAAGAAATGAACCGTGCCAGCGTCGCGACAACGGATTCCATCTGCTGTCGCTGCAGTTCCGCGTACATGGGGAGAGAGAGTATCCGCTTGACGGCCCGGCTGGCCGCCGGAAAATCATCGTCCGTATAGCCGAGGTCTTCGTAACAGGGCTGAGAGTGAATAAGTGACGGGTAGTGGACTTGGGCCATCACGCCTTGTGACCGGAGATATTCGAGACACCTGTCCCGGTCGTCGACTTCTATGACATAAAGATGGTAGACGGCGCTGGCCCGAGCGTCCTCCGACGGCCGGTTCACGGGCAAGTCCGAAAGAAGGTCATTGTAAATTCCGGCGTTCCGCCGCCGTTTGCCGGTCCAATCCCGGAGGTGCTCCAGCTTGACGTTGAGTATGGCGGCCTGAACGGTATCCAGGCGGGAATTGAAGCCGATGTCGGCGTGGTGATAACGGGTATCCTGGCCGTAGTCCGCCAACTGGCGAATCTTTCGCGCCAGCGTGTCGTTATTGGTTACGATCGCGCCGCCATCGCCCATGGCGCCGAGATTCTTCGATGGATAGAAGCTATAGCAGGCGACATCGCCGAACGTGCCCGTCTGCTGCCCGTCAATTTCCGCAAGCGGCGCCTGGGCCACATCTTCGATGATGTGAATTCCGCGCGAACCGCAAAGCTGGACAATCTCCGGCATCGGGGCGGGATGACCAAAAAGGTGGACCGGAATGACAGCCTTGGTGCGTGGCGTTATCGCGCGCTCCAACGAGTTCAGGTCCATCTGATAGGTCGCGGGGTCGATATCGACTAGGACTAGCCGGGCGCCGGCCAACGTGGCGGCAAACGCCGTCGATATCCACGTATTGTCGACGGTAATGACTTCGTCCTCCGGACCAAGATCAAGGGCGCGGACCGCTAAATTGAGAGCGTCGGTGCCGGAACCCACGCCGAGCGCGTGGGAAACTCCAATCATCTCGGCAAAGGCCGACTCGAACCGTTCCAGCGCTTCGCCGCGGATGAACGCGGATTTGGTCACGGTTTCGCCGATGGCGGCATCGATTTCCTCTTTGAGGGCCGCATGCTGCCGGGCGAGATCGACCAACGGAATCATGAACGCCGACTCCGCATCAGTGTCGAAAACATAACGCCGATGATTCCGAATAGGTGGTGAGCACGAATATTCTTTCCATCCTTGTAGGTACGGCCGAATTCCTGGTCAAGTTTGCTGAAAAGAAACTCCATGGCCGGGATGAAAAGCAACAGCTTCCCGCCGGGCTGGATCTGTTCGAATATCCAGCTCTGGTAGCGGGGAGCGGCCGCAAGGGTTTCGAGAGCCGAGCCGCCATAAATTTCGTCCGGGGACTCGGACATTTCAGCGGACTCCGGCCGGCGTATTGATCGGTGGCCCAAAAGGCTGCGTCCGGAATTTCCTTTCAAGGGCCTAAGCAAGTTCGCAGGTATCTTCGGTCAGTTCGAGTACGACAAGAGTTTGGCGCGCCTGGACCATACCCAGGGATCGCGAGCGGATGCTGTCCGCTCCAATTCTTGCGACGGGTGTGGCGCAGCGGGCGGAAACGAGCCGAGGCCACATCGCGAGGCCGCGGGCCGCCGGCGCATCCGTCACATGAGAACGTTCCCCCACCAGCGCGTGGCTTATGCGCTGTTCCCGCATTTGCCGGAACAGGCGGGCTGGGTCGGCGGCGGTCCGCGACGTATCGATCCGCGGTTCGACGTCCGGGTGCGCGTAGAACACCGGCTTCTCGATCAGGTAGATGAGCTGTCGAAACTGGACAAGAACCCGGTCGCCTGGACCAAGGTTCGTATTGATCCAATCCACCGGCGCGTACATCGACACGTTTCTCTCCAGGAAGGCTTGGCGGGATTCACCCGAGACGTGGTGCCGAAGATAATTCACCGAGAAAACGCTCTGTCCCGCGAATTGAATGACCAGCGTTGCCGCCGCCGCCAGGGCCAACGGCCGGATTTGCCGGGTGGCGGCGGCCCAGCGATGCGCGGCGGCCGCCATGCACAGGACGAGCAGCGGATAGACGGGCAGGAGATGCCGAACGCGCTGCGACGGCCCGAGAAAGAACCACAACAGGTAGAAAACAACCGCAATCAGGGCAGCGCTTATGATTGGACTATTCGGGATGCGATGACGAAACCGCCAAGCGCCAATCGCCGCCATTGGCGCGATAAACAAGAGGAAGGGACCGAATCCGGTCCGCGACGCCTCGAACGTGTTGTTGCCGGACAGCATGGCGTAGAACGGATAGCCGAAGAGCCACAGGATATTGCCGGGAACGGCGATATCGTTCGCGAACATCGAGGACACGGCATTGGCGTGCGTCGTGTCCCATGCTACGCCGTCCCGGTATTCGACGAGACCGAACAGCATCGGGTAGACCGGGTCGCCGGTGTGGATCCAATTCCATAGGTACCATTGCCCGCCGGCCAGCACGCCAACGGCGGCGGCGAGCAACAACCGCCGGAACCGTCTCTCCACCAACAGCACGGCCGGCGCGACCGAGGCCGCGAGCAGCAGGCCCGTATACTTGCTGCCCATCAGAAATCCGGCCGCAAGCCCAATGGCTATCGCATGCCCGGGGTCGAACCGGTCCCAACCATCCACGATTATCATGACGCAAAAGAGCACGAACAGGCTCATCCGCACCTCAATTTGCCCGCCGCCCGCGCCGTAAAGCACGGCCGGCGTCGTCAACAGGATCAGGGCCGAGACGAGCGACCAGCGGCGGCCGATGAAGCGGCGGCAAATCAGATAGAGAGCCGCCGGCGCCGTCCAGCCGGTAACCATCGTCCACAGGGTCAGCGCGGTCTCGCCCCCCAAGGCCAGGGCGGGGATATAGGTCATCTGAATAAGCAGCGGAATCGAGCCGTCCACGGCGCGAGGGACGAAGAACAAGCCGCCTTCGGACAGAAACGCCTTTGGCAAGGCGAAATGGTAGGCAAGGGTATCCGCATCGGCCGGCGGCGACAGGCCCTCCAATAGGTCGAGACTCATCGCAGCCGCGATCAAGGCGACGACCGTCCATTCGATGGCGTCGAGCGCTTGCCGCGGGGCGCCATCCGCCTCGCGGACCGGAACCCGGATCGCGGCGGCCAATCCAAGCGCGCCCATTCCAAGCAGGACCGCCAGGGGCAATCCCTGGAGCATCTTCGCCGCGCCGAGGCAGAAAACCAGCCAGCCAAGCAGTCCGAAGCCGCATACGAACGACCAGAGAACGAACGCCGCCCTGCCGGAACGCCGGGCGACACCCAGGGGCGCGAGCGTGGCCGCCCCGAGGCCGGTGCAGGCGGCGATCATCGAAAGGGTGACGAAAATCGCCGTCATGGCGACCCCATTGTCGTGACCAGCCTGTACAGCGGGTGAATCAGGCCGCGGAACTGATACCCGTAGGCGACCACGGCGACCATGAGCCACAACCAGAGAGCAAATTCGAGCGATCGGCGATTTGTGCCGGGTGCACCGGGCGGCTCGGTGACGAGCGTCAGCCTTGCCAGGGCGATTGGAAACCCCACTGCGGTCCGAAGAAGCCCCATCCAGTTCGACTTCCGCAGGTGCGCGTCCATCGCTTCCTTATGGACCGCGGCGATCCGGTACCACAGTGTCACGAGGGGAAAGGCACTATGGGGCGCAACGCTGGGGTAATGGCGCCGGGCGACGACAAGGCAGCAGGCCAGGCGCCGGTCCGTATGGCTGGTGATGCCCGATGTCGAGACATGGTAGCGGACCAGGGGTTCGTCGAAGACGGCGTAGGTAACATCGTTTTCCGCCAGCAGCCGGAGCCACAGTTCGAAATCCTGGGCATTTCGAAGGGTCGTGTCGAACCCGCCGGCCCGCGTCAATGATTGCCGCCGCGCAACGACCGTGCTTGTCGCGATATAGCCGCGTTTGTAAAGCGAGACATAAGGGTTTTCGCCGCCCCGAAAATGCCTGGCGCAGGAGACGACCTGCTCGTTGTCCCCGTCCACCCGGACGTAATCGTGGGCCACCAAATCCAGATCGCCCTGGGCCAGCCGCCCCATGCTGCGTTCCAGCTTGCCGGGCATCCATTCGTCGTCGGCGTCCAGGAAGGCGACGAATTCGCCCGTGGCGCCGGAAAGACCGCGGTTGCGGGCGGCGCCCGCGCCGGCCCGGGGTTGGCCGACGACCGCTATCTTGATGTCTGTCAGCGCTCTCGATGTTTCCTCAGCGGCGGCGGCGGTGTCCGGATCATCGCCATCGTTTACGACGATGATTTCCTTGGGTTGAACCGTCCCGGCGGCGACGCTGCGTATCGCCCGCCCGACGGTGCCGGCGGCGCGGTACGCCGGGATCACGACACTTACGTCCACGGAGCGGGCCTTGCCGGACGGGGAGGGTGCCGGGCTCATACGGCTTGGACCCGTATCTCGCCCCGCCACGGAAGCGCCGCCGTCTCTTCGATGACGATTTGAGACATCGGCGTCCCCCGGCCATAGGCGTGCCATCTTGTGATGGTATCGAGAGAAACGTCGCCCGGCGTGCTGACGGACCAATTTCCCGCGGAAGACGACAGCCTGATCCCATTGCCGGCGAGTTCCGCCGCCAACGGCGTGGCGATTCGGCGGGTGATCTTGTGTCTGCCCGAACCCTCGACGGTATCGGCGATCACGAGATCTGGTCCGGCAAACCGCCAATGCCGCTCCACGGCGCCCAGACCGCGCCGCCGCTTGAATCCTTCGAACCGCAGGCTGACGCTGTCGGCCGTCTTGGAAATCACCGGCGGCCCTCCGCAAACGTCCCGGCGAAATTCCTCCGAATAGTAGGGCTTGTTGGGGGGGTAGGCGTCGAGGCCGTCGATGCCGAGGCCATTGTGCGCCGCGCCCGACCGGTAATGGGCGGCTTCTCCCGTTTCGCCGTATCGGCCCCGGCCCGGGTCGACGAATATGGGTTCATCGCCGAAATGCAGTTCGAACGATCCGCAGTCGTTGTGACCGTGTCCGGGCATGGGCGGCCATCCGTCGGGCGGCACGTACCAGAGGCCGGTCCACGAGCCGCCGGCAAACCGGAGCCAGCCGTCGGCGGCCATCCGATCCAATATGTCCGGCGGCGCGGGCGGCCGGCCGGGGAGCGCCGCCATCAGGTCCGAAGGCGGACAATCGGGTGAAATGTCCCCGATCAACGGCAGACCGCCGGGAAGAACGAGTGCCGCGGCGGCTCGCAGCGATTTTTCGGCAATCGCCGAGAGGCCGGCCGCCTCCGGGCGGTTTCGGGCGGCGGCGGCGGCGGCGACTTGAAAATAGTTGCGGGCCAGGAGCAGATGGTAGTGGCTGGACCCTTCCCGCAGGACCCCTGACGGCATGAACACCCGCTCCGCTTCCTTCAAGAGTATGATGCGGCCGGCCTCCCGAGCCTCGGCGAGACCGAGTTCGAGCCCCAGCAGATACAGTCCGCGGCCGTTGTTCGCCAGATGGTTGGATGTGTTGTGCCGGCCGAAATATTCGAGCGCGTTGCCGATCTGCGCGGCATGATCCGCGAGCAGGTCCAGGGTGTCCGCCAGGGGCGCCGGGAGGCCGCGGGCCCGGCCGAACTCCAGCAGATTCACGGCGCGCTCCGCCGCAGTATAGGGATGCCGGATCCAAGGATCGCCCGAACGCCGGATGAACTCCCGCCATACGCCGAATATGGCGCTCACCCAAGCCGGGTCCAGGTTCTCCGCCAAGGGCAGCCAGGAGAAACGGTGCAAAGCCAAATGATCTTCCAGATCGGGAAATCGGCGTTCGAAAAGCTGTTTCTCGTCGCCCGGTTCAAGATCGATGGTCCGGCTTGCCAAACGGAGCTTCAATGCCGCCGTCGGAACGGCCGGCGGCAATTCCGGGAATGGCGGTGAGGGGTCGGGAGACTCCGTGCGAATCGGGAGGCGGTCCGTCAGATAGGGCGGTTGGTGAGGTGTGTAGCCGGGGGCGCCCGGCGTAAGCCGCAAGGCCCGCCTGACCAGCCATCGCCGCAGCACCGGGTCTGTCCCGATCTGGCGTGCCCGCCGGACGAGGGTCTCGGCTGCGGAGTTCAACATCCTGAGTGGCCGATGCTGTCTTGAATCACCGCGGCGATGTGCTTGGTGACCGTGAACAATTGCAATTGGACCGGGCCGGTGGGCTTAACTTCGAGCAGGGCGATCATCGTCGCCGAACTGTAACGCCGCCTTTCGAACTAGATCAGCCTGGCAAGGCTGCATCGTCGGTCAAATTCCAGCGCCGTTTCCACTCGCCGTCCGCACAGTAGATTCGGCTCACCAGTTTCATGGTTTCCCAGGCGTCGTGCGACGTTCCGAACTTCATCGGAGCATCGTTCAGCACGGCATCGGCAAAGTCGGATATTTCCGCCGCCCAGGACGGGTCGGCATCATAGGCGGTGGTTATGCCTTCGGGGTCCCCTCGATCGGCCGGGGTCTTGTTGAAGACGGTCAGGGTTTCGGCGCCGTAGCTCTTGGAGCTTGTCAGGAGGCCGGACAGGATGATCGCGCCGTGCTCCAGGGCGATCTCCAGGCTGAATCTGTGCTGCCATTGGGTGGCCGAGGAGTGCAGCATGGCGACCACGCCGTCACCCGTGCGCAGCAGCGCATAGGCATTGTCCTCGACATCGTGGCCCCAGTGATCGTTCGAAACGAAGCTTTTGACGTCCACGAACTCCCCGGCGAACAACCGCAGCAGGTCGACCATGTGAATGCCCTGGTCGAGCAAAATGCCGCCGCCCGCGATTGCTCTCTGCGTGCGCCAATCGGTTTCAAAATTGATTATTTTGGATTTCCCGTAGACGCCCCGCAGGTTGATGATCCTGCCGAGGTCATTGGACCTGACGAGTTCGAGGGCATCGCGTACCGAATCGTGATGGCGATGATTGAAGCCGTACATCAATTTTTGCCCGGGGCGGTTTCTCTCGACGGCAATGACCCGCGCGATATCTTCGAGGTCGCGGCCCGGCGGTTTCTCGCAGAACACGTTCAGACCGCGTTCCAGGCCGGCAATGGTCACTTCGGCCGCCATGTCGTTCGTCATGCAGACGAACAGGGCATCGAGTTCCTTTTCCAGCAGCCGCCGGTAGTCCAAAAAGCAATCAAGGCCGTCACCCATCGTCTGCTCGCGCTCGAAGGTGCGGTCGCAGACGGCGACCGTCGTCAGGTCGGAATGAGCGTCTATGAACTTGCGCCGCCTTTTGCCGACCACGCCGAAGCCCGCGATGCCGACGCGTAATTTCCTGCTTCCGGAGTTCAATTGACGGGACTCAATACTTTCTCGAGAGAGGGTCTTGGGGCATCGCCGCCTCGACCACGGCTACGTCTTGCGAACTGTCGACAGAAAAAAAAGGCCGATAGGGAATCTCGGCGATGTGTTGGTGCCGCCCGTTGTCGCAAATTCGATTGCTGTCACATGCCTCGTTTATTTCCAGCGGCGAAGGGTCGGTGTCGGTGAACCAGGCAAGGAATGAACGCCGAAAACCGAAAATTCCCCCAATCCGTTTTGCACCGAGTGACGGGTCGAACGACGTGCAATGAGGTACCGGGCTGCGCGAGGTGTAGAGCACCCTGCCGGACAGGTCATGGATGATTTTCACCGTGTTGGGATCGCGAAAGACGGTCTCGTCGACAATCGGAATCGCGAGAATCGTTCCTTCCACATGACCCTGCCCCGAGTGAAATGGCTGTACGACGGCCCGTATATCCTCCGGGCTCAACAAAGGTTCGTCCGCCTGTACGGCGACGATGATGTCGTCATCGTCGGCAGGTGCGTCACCGGCCCCCATGGCTTCGGCGACACGATCCAGCGCCCGGACGTGCGTGTCCGACGTCATGACGACGGGATATTTCTTCCGGTCGCAAAACTCGCGAATTTCCGTATCACAGGTTGCCACGCAAATCTCGTCCCAGCCGTCAAACAGGCGGGCGCGCTCGAAACAATGCTCCAGCATCGGCCGGCCCAGTATCGGGTGGAGCGGTTTTCCCGGAAACCGGCTGGCTGCCATGCGCGCGGGTACGATACCGATGGTCCTAGGCATCCGTGACAGGTCTCTCCGTGCGGTACATGGCGGCCAGAGCGTCGTTTCCTCGGCCCAAACGGTTTGATGCGCCGTTGTCGAACACGCCCACCCAATCCCCGATTTCGTCCGACCGGTAGAACGAATGGAGCAGTTTCAGCGTCGACCAACAGTCCTTTTCGGAAACAGGGAACGGCGTGTCTCGGTGAATGTGGGCCGCGATGTCCCCGTAAAGGGAGCGATGGCCGTAGCCATATACTTTTCCGCGGCCCTCCAGGCCCGAAAAATCTTCGCTATGCGCTTCGCATTCGTCGGGCGCGGGAGTAAAAATCTGAAGTTCGTTGACGGCGACGCCGCCGATCTGGGCCAATCCCTCGGATCCCACAATGGAAAGAGAGGCTTCGAAATCGTCCGGGCGGGCGGCCGTGGTGACTTCGAGATTGCCGACCGCGCCATTGGCAAACCGCATCGTCGCGACCACCGTGTCCTCCACCTCGATTTCGGCGCCGAGGGTCCGCATGGTTGCGTTCACGGAGTCCAGTTCCCCGCCCAAATGGCGCAACAGGTCGACATGGTGAATGCCCTGATTGGTCAGCGCTCCGCCGTCGTGGGAGAAAGTTCCCCGCCACGGCGCGAGGTCGTAGTAACGCTGGGGCCGGCACCAACGGAGGCGGAGTGAAATGATCCGCACCTCACCCAACTCACCCTGCTCAATGGCGGTTTTCACTCTCCGGACGGCCTTGTTGTAGCGATTTTGGAATACGGGAAACACGTCCGCGGATTTTTCGCGTGCCGCCCGATAGGCGGCGGCAACCTGTTCCGGAATCAGAAAGGTCGGCTTCTCCACGATCACGCTTTTGCCATGCTGCTCTATGACGTCCATGGCATGCTCGCTGTGGGCGCCGGATGGCGTGATGATCGCGACAACGGAGATATCGGGCTCGTTCCGCAGCATCTCGTGGTAGTTGGCGTAGCCGGCGCACCCAAAGGCGCCCGCCATCTCGCTCTGCCTCTCCTCGACAAGATCGCACACCGCAATCAGGCTCAGGTGCTCGGCGCGCTTGATCGCGTCGCAATGGTGTTCGGCGACTCGCCCGCAGCCGATTATTCCAATTCCAGTGGTTGCCATTCCGGGCCCTCTCGAGACTACAGCCAGTCGCCGCCGGTCGCGGCGACCATTTGGCCGGTAATGAATCCCGCCCAGTCGGACAGAAGGTAACTAATGAGCGCGGCCGCCTCCTCGGGCTCTCCGCCGCGTTTTACCGGAACCAGCTCGGCCCGTTCTTCGAGGTCTTTCTCCGTGCGTCCCAGCCAGCGCTGGTGGAATCCGCTGCGGAAGTAGCCCAGCCGAACGCCGTTGGCCGTAACGGCCCAAGGCGCGCCCTCGCGAGCCAGGCCTTGAACCATCGCCTCGATGCCGCGTTTTGCGACGGCATAGGGAAAGGAATGGGGGCTGCCGCCGTGAAGTGCGGATTCGGTTCCGTTCAAGATGATACGTCCGCCGGTCTGTTGATCCTTCATTTTGCGAAGTGCGGCTCGAGAGAGAAAAAACGGGATATTCAGATTGTCATGAACGTCGCGCTGCCATTCTTCATCATTCAGTTCATCCCAGTGCGCGGCGGCCGTCAGGCGGCCCGACAGCACGACCAGCCCGTCAATTCCGCCGGCCTCGCCCTTGAACTCCTCGACCAATTCGACGCAGTCGGCCTCGGTGCTAAGCGTTTTTTGGAGCGGAAGCACTTTGCCGTCGTTCCACTCTATGGCGTGCGAGTTGTAGTGCGCCCCCACAATACAGTCGGAATTCCGAGTTACCATCGGGACAAGCGCGCGGCCGAGACCGCCGGAGGCGCCGATCACAAGCAGCCTGAAGCCGTCGGGAACGCGCGGAGTCCAATCGGGTCTTCGAAACGCGTTCCGGCCGGCTATCTTCTTCGAATCGCTCATGCGTAGTCTCTTTTCAATACGCCGGCGCTGATGGCGACGTTCTCGAGTGCATCCGCTTTTTCGAACATCCGCTGTTCGATCGATACGTAGCCCTGGTAATCGATTTGGCGCAAAAGATCGCCGCTGAGCGCATGGTCGATTTCACCTGACGTGCCGAGAGGTTCCAGACCCGGCTCGTTGGCGTGATAATGCACCAACCAGGGCCGGCAACGCTCGAATACCTCGGAATTGACCTCTCCGTTGGCCGTCAAGGCCTTGATATCGATTTGAACCCGGAACGTGGGAAGTTCCAGGGTCTCGGCCAGCTTGACGGCATCCATGACCGAATTCACGTAGTCGCCATCGGCCGGAGCGAGGGGCTCCAGGCAGTAACAAGTGCCGTGACCGCGAATCCGGCTGTCCACTTCCTGGAAGGTGTCCAAGACGATTTTGTCGGCCTCTTCGCGGGGCAGATCTCCCCGGGTCCGGGCCGTCCGCGATCCGTAGATCAATGTTCTCCCGCCCAGGTCGCGGCAAATTCCGCTAAGGTGCACCAGGTAGGAGGCGGTCAGCGCACGGAGCCGCCGGCTCCCGAACAAGGTCAGGTCCGGATGATCGAAGAACAGCGAATGCAGGCCGACCACCCTCAGGCCGGCACCTTCGACGGAAGCCCGATATTCTTCAACCTGGACCGGCGTCAGTCCGGACCAGGTATCGTGCCAAACCCTGCTTGGCGCGACTTCGAGCCCGGTCAAGCCGAGGGCCGCCAGCCGGTCGAGTTCGGCGGTATGTTCATACGCCGGCAGGGCAATATTGGAGACTGCATGCTTCATGGACTTGGACGGGAAAAGCCGGGTCGACGGGACGTGACGAGGGACGGAACGCCTTAATTGTCCCGTAAATTGTTGCCAAGGCGCTTGCTCCGCGCCGTCTGCACAACCCGGCGGATAGGCAGCTGAAGTTGTTCCGGGAGTTGGTGATATGCCGCTCGAGCAACCGTTTTCGCTCGATAGAGAGCCGGATTGTTCTCCGTCGCTCGATGGTCACGCAGACTGGTCCGAAGCAGCCGAAGATGGATTTCCGCGTCCTCGAGCCCCGCATCTCTCACCTTGGTCAGAGACCGTTCAATTTGGGCAAACATGCCGGTCATCTGTTCTTCGGTGAACTTGAGATAGGAGGCTTGAAAGTCGACGGTCTGGAACGGATTGGATACAAGCAGCAGCAACGGCTCGCAATCGTACTCCAGGGCCAGATCGACAAACGGTTCGATTTCGGCGCAGTTGACGCTGTTCACCGTCATGCTGAGGGTGAGATCGAAGCCCTTCCGTTTTTTGAGCTCGCTCAACCGCTCTAAATTATCCATGGCCTGCTGCCATGTCGCGTTGCGGCCACGGACCCGCAAGATATCGAAACTCACTTCGGTCGCCGCGTCCAACGATATGGCAAATGCGGAAATCGTCAGCCGGTCGAGAATTTCGTAGATCCGATCGGTGAGCAGGGTCGCGTTCGTGATGAACATGAAGCGGGTCTCGAGGTTGGTATTGTAATTCTCGAGAAAGGCAACGACGGGACTGAAGAAGAACGGTTCGCCGCCAAACGGAAACACCACCTGGCTGCGTTCGGCGAACTCTTCCAGTTCGGCCATAAACGAATCCGGCAGCTTGGCTCTTATCTTTGCGTCCTCACGCTGGTAACAGTGATAGCAATCCAGGTTGCACGCATACGAGTAGGTGAATCGCAGCCACCTTGGCGTGGATTCAAGGGCCGTATCGCCGCGATCGTATTCCTCGTCGTTCAGGACGGCGTTCTTACGGGGTTCGCCGTCCTCGCTGAGCTTGTCCAGCCAGTCGATGTTTTCGTATTTCTTGCCGCCCTGAAGTACCGGGCAGGTATGCGGACACATCGAGAGTGCGCCATCATCGCGCATCCGGCGACGAGCATCTTGAAACTTCTCGCCGTTCCAGATCTCCTCGATGGAACCTTCGTTCACATTACCCATGACCATGTCGTTGTTGCAGCACATGGTGACATCGCCGTTGGGGTTGTTGACCTCGAAATGAGTCCATGGGTGTTTGCAGACAAACTTATCCAATTTCGACTCCTGTTGCAGGCCTGGACGCCTCGCCGGCCAGAGAGCCTTCGCGGCGCGCCTTGGCCGCCAATGCTCGAATTCTCACTCTACTTGCTCCGCCGTCAGCGCAGCTTTCCAAACGCTGACGTCCACCGGAGTCATTATATCGGCCCAAGTCACCGACTGTGGTACCGCAGGTCGCCGCAAAAGGTCCAACAATTCATCGGCGGTACATTCGGGAACTTCGAGGCCGTCGGGCATCGTGTCCGGCGCGATGCGGTCGTTTGGCAGAAATCTGTAGGTTGGGACGCCGGCGAAGACTCCTTCGAGTCCCGTCATCCCGGTGCTGTAAACGACGGCGCGCAGGCCGCCACTCTCGGGAATTGTCAATTCAGTGCGTTTCAATGAATTTGTCTGGTCGAACGGCATGGGATAGTTCGGGTGATCCTTCACGACGAAGTCGATGTCACAAAACTCGGGCCCCGTCGCGGCATCGATCATCTGACGCGAAATCGGACGCATGGCCGACAGCGCCATGTAGACCGGTCCTGCCGGGTCATGGTGAGAAGC
Organism: Rhodospirillales bacterium; assembly: GCA_965221855.1. GTDB lineage: Bacteria > Pseudomonadota > Alphaproteobacteria > Rhodospirillales > UBA2165 > JAJDXO01. Next base: position 138,324 of record CBDCSV010000006.1, read on the forward strand.
CGGGTTCGATGTGCTTCTGAATGCCCCGCCCACGACAAGCTTCCTGTCCGGATGACCAAGCCGCAGGAGCTGGTCTCTGTACGCAGGACCATTGCAGATTATCTTGTCGGGCAGACTTCCTTCGCCGTCCGGGTTGCTGCGGGGACTGAAGTTCAATTGGTGGCGGCCGATGACGGCATGTTGATAGCCGACCGTCCTCGCTCCGGACCGCCGGGCCGAGCGAACCAACGAGCGTTCCCAGGGATGATTTTCCCATGGCCATACCACGACATTCGGCCGCCCCGCGGAGAGCCATTTGTCTTGGCAGTGGCGCTGCCAATAGGTCATTGCCAGCGCGCCGGCGCTATTCTCGAGGACGATCGCCCGCCGCAGCAGCCAACACTCGTCCAGGTTTTTCAGTTCTCCAGGGTAGCGCCACCACACGCCCAGCAGCCGCGCTGCAGCCATCGGAGACCCCCAGCCATGGAGGCTGAACGTCCGCCGGTCTCTGCAAAGCTCCCGGGCGCGTTTTATCCCGCAGTCCGTGTGCAGCGCTTTGCGGGCTTCAGGCAGTTCCGACAACAGCGTACCAAAATACGCGTCGTAGCCATCGGCGGTACTCCTCGGATGGCCGTAGACGATCAATGCCGCGCCGCCTGATGCCCCGGCCGCCCGCGTCCCGCGAAGCGCAATAGCCGAGAGGGACAATTTTATCGAGAGGAAGAAACGAACACACAGGCCGCGCAGCAGGAGGGCGAACAGCTTCGGCAAAACGGCAGGGGGCGGGGAGCTCATGACTCCCGGAATTTGACGAAGATGGCGAAACAGCCAAGGGTCATCGCAGACAATGAGTACGCGCTCGGAATCGTGCTGTGGCGCCGACGCGAGATTTGAGGCCAGGCGGCTCCAGGCCAGCATGAGCCCGAAGTCGTTTATGTAGGCGGCGCCCGTCCCCGCATGCGACATGTCGCCAACCGGATGCCGGCCGAATTGCGCGCCGAGCGCGAGCCAATGTTCGCGGACCTCGTCAAAACAGGTCTCCAGCCGCCGCGGCAAACCCTTGATGCGTCGCCGGTGATCCAGGGGGACCTCGGTGCCCGTCACCGCAAGCCAACAGTCGTAATCCCGATCGGCCGGAAGGTTGTTTGACGTGTGTAAAAGAACGGTCACGCGATTTTCCCATCCGGCTGCACCACGTTGCCCATCTCCACCAAGTCGCGGAACTCGTCGTTGCTTTGCATGAGCTCGCTCAGGTTGCCTTGGCCGGCGATCCGTCCGTTCTTCAGGAATATGATCAAGTCGCAACGGCGTACGGTGCTAAGCCGGTGGGCGACCACCAAAATCGTTTTTCCAGCCTCGCTTTGCCGTTCGATGTTGTTTACGAACCCGGCTTCGCTTTGATTGTCGAGCGCGGATGTCGGCTCGTCGAAGACCAGAACCTCCGGATTGCGGTAGAGGGCGCGCGCCACCGCCACTCTCTGCCGCTGGCCGCCGGATATACGCACTCCTTTCTCGCCCAACACCGAATCGAGCCCATGCTCCAAATCCTCGACGACCCCGCCGAGGTCGGCCGAAGCGACGACGATCTCCAGCCGATGTTCGTCGATTTCCTCATCGTCCAAGCCAAACGCAATGTTTCTACGCAGGGTGTCATCAATCAAGAACGGCTGTTGCGGTACGTAGCCGATCAGGTCCTGCCATGCCCGAAGATTGTCGTGAATGTCTTTTCCGTCGACCAGCAGCCGGCCTGACTGCGGTACGAGCAGCCCCAGAAACAGATCAACCAATGTTGTCTTGCCTGCTCCGGAGGGACCGACAATGCCGACCTTGAACCCCTTGGGAATCGTCAGACTGACGTCCGCGACGGCCGGCGTTTCCGTTCCTTCGTAATGAAAGCTCACGCCGTCGAGTTCGATCCCGCCGTTAAACTCGAGCCCAATCCGGCCGATTTGCCGTTCTTCGTTCGTGCCGGTTTCCCCGGCCATTGTGTAATCATGGTGGAGCGCGTCGATGTAGGCCGCGCGGTGCTTCATATCCGCCGCGCTCGACAGGATTCGGTTCACCGACGGCATGATTCGCAAGGCGGCTATGCTGAACAATCCCAGAAAGCCGATCGCCTCGACCGTCGAGCCCCTTGCCGACACCAGCCAGCTTGCCAGCAGGACGAACCCGATTATCACGACCGTCTCGATGAGCAGGCGGGGTATCTGGAGTGACGAGCTTGTCCAACTCAAGAAAATTCCACGCTCCCGGGCTAAGCCTCCGACATGTTGATTGACGTATTCATGGGCGTTCAGAATCTTGACGTCGCGAATGCCGTCGAAGGACTGGTTAATCCATTTTATGAGGTGGCCCTCGAGCTCCATTGTCCGCTCGCCCCACCGTCGGAATGCAGGGGCGGCCAGCTTGTAAAATACCAGGCCGGCAACCAGCATCAGGGCGGCCAGCTGCAGCGTCACCAGGGGCTCCAAGACCAGCAACAGCCCTATCGCCACGGCCATCAACAGGAAATCGAGAACCATCAGCAGGAAGATGCGTATGCATTGAAAGGATTGTCCGGCGCCGGTGACGAGATTGCGGAGGAGCACCGCGCTGTTGTTCCGGGTATGAAACAGCAGCGGGCGCCGGGTATAGATCCGATGCATACGGAGAATGAAATCCGCGGCCGCCAGGTAAACCAGCAGATTGACGAGATGGGTGAGGCCGAAAACCATCACGTTCTTCACGATGAAGAGCGCCGAAAAGACGGCGATCAGCCAGACCCCGGAACTCTTCGTCAACGCGTCCGGCACGAACCGGGCGACCATCGCCAGGGGTTCGGTACCGGTATCGCCCGCAAACCAAACGTGAACCACGGGAAGCACCATTCCGATGCTTGCCATTTCGAGAACGGCCGCCATGAGCATCGGCACTATCAGGAAGAGGATCCTGGACCGCGAAGCCGGCGCGATCAGATCGTAGAGTTTTCTCGCCGAGTCGATCATATCAATGGAACAGGAACCGGACCTGGCGCGAGATGACCCGATTGCGGGTCGAAAGGGGGTCCCCTCTGTTGGCTTTGGCTGCTTCCTTGCCGTGGCGGCGACAGGGGAGGCATGAAGGATGACCCGTCCGATGCGGTCCCGGCCGGCGGCGGTTCGTCCAGGGCGCCTTGCCCCGGCTCCGGCTTCGTGACGGCGATGAACCAGGCCCAGCCCATGACCGGGCCGAGGAAGCGCTCCAGGGGCGACTGGATCGGCCACGGCTCCCCATAGACCGGCACGCCCCCCGGGTGGGTGCCGTAGCGGCGCACCTGCCAGCGCCGGTACAACCGGCCGAGCTTCGGGATCAGGTAGAAGTAGAACTCGCTCTTGCGCAGGCTCAGCCCGGCGAAGCCCGCGAACAGCCGGCGGAGGCCGGCGGCGGTGTAGCAGCGGGTGACGGGGTTCTCGACCGTCTGGGCGTGGCCGCCGCCCCACTCCGTCGCCTTGCCCAGCCAGTGGCGGTCCCGGAACGCCTTGCCCATGAGCACGCCGACGCAGAGCCAGAGGTTGATCCAGTAGTGCCAGGAGGACTTGCAGTAGAGCATGATTACGGCCCTTCCCCCGGGCTTGAGAACGCGGCGGACTTCGGCGACGGCGGCCTCCGTGTCCGGCGTGTGGTGAAGGACGCCGTTGGAATAGACGATGTCGAAGCTGTCCTCCCCGAAAGGCAGCCGCTCCGCGTCCGCCTGCACCGCAAGGCAGCCCGCGGCCGACTCGCCCAGGAGGTCGAACTTGGCCCGGGTCGCGCGCGTCCGCGTCGCCGTCAGGTCCACCGCCGTCACCCGCGCCCCGTGGCGGGCGAACAGGGCCGAATGGCCGCCGGCGCCCGAGCCCACCTCCAGAACCCGCAGACCCTCGAGCGCCCGCAGGGGCATCTCCACGACCGCCATGTGGCGGCGGAGGCGGAACATGTCCTCCAGGTCGTCGAGGCTCCGGAGCAGGCCGTCGCGGCCGGACCCGTCCCCGCCGCCGCCCGCGTGGAGGGAGTCGTGGAGCGCTCCCCAGAACCGCTGAACGTCCTTCTTGGTCGTCGGCATTAGAGTCTCAGCACCGAGGTTTTGACGGGTTGCGCCGGCGGGAGTACGGGCAGTCGCTCATGCGGGACGAGGACTTCGCCGGCGTGCAAAGAAGTTATTGGTGGGATAGTTGGCCGGGTCGTTTTCCATGTTAGGTGTGCATCTTGCGGATTTAACGTGGTTCAGGCCCGCGTCGGACAGTGTCCGCATAATGAAATCCCACGATTCCTTGTTGCGCGGTATGTTCGTGGGCTGGAGTTCGAGCATGACCGCTTCGAGGCGGGGATCGGACAGTGTCTTCAACGCGCCCCTTATGAAGGGATCGGGCGGACCATCGATGTCGGCCTTGAGATATTTGGGAAACGGCACGTCGAAGCGCTCCAGGAAATCATCCACCGAGTACCCTGTGACGGCGACATCGTAAATGGGCGAAACCTCTTGACCATAGTTGTCTCTTCTCCCGTCGAAGGTGCCGCCGGCGCCGCCCGCCGTGTCCGCGACCTCCGGGACATGCAGCCACGCGACTTTTGTTTCCGCGCTGATGGCCGCGCAAAATACCATGACCTTCTCATGCAGCCCGTTGAGGGTAACGTTTCGGTTCAGCGTCGAGAAATTGTCGGCGAGAGGATCGAATGCCACGACTCTCACCCCGGGCACATGGGCCGCGTAAAGACTGAATACACCGATGTTGGAGCCGATATCCCAAAACACGGAACCCGGCTCGAAACTCTCGATCCATCTCAATGTATCGGGCTCCCTGTGGGGCAATTGGCGGGCGCGGGTATGCGCGGTATGGCTTGCGCACTGAAACAAAAGCGGGCCATTCGGCGTCGGGACTTCCAGCACGGTGTCCAACTCCGACCTGAATCCGATCGCAATCCGCAGATAGAGGTCCGTCGAGATGCGCCTGAGCAAGTTGGACAAGACCCGGGCAAAGGCCTTCAAGGCCCTATGCTTTAACGAAATTTCCATGAGACGTTTGTCCTGCTCGTGACGTGGCCTCCGGTTTTCCTCCGGTCATGGGGACCCGTACTCCACCTTCGCGACGTTCTGCGATGGGTTCGGCATGGGAGTTTCGACCCCGGTCAACAGGCCGGCGACTCCGATCTATAGGCGATCGGCGCTGGTTCTGGTGATTTTGTACCCCAAATGGGCGAGAGCGCCATTTACGATCTTCTTGAGGCCTTGCCGGGACTTCATGCCGGCCAATGCGACGGCGGCCCGGGCGCCCGAGCCTGCCGTGCCTGGGCGAGCCTCGTACAAACCTCTCAAATTTATGGAACTGGTGATCAGCGAACGCTCGTAATCCGCCATCTTCGAGGCCCATTTGTCATGGGGCAGGGCGCCTATTTCGCTGCCGTAGTTCTGATTGTGATAATGTTGGGTCTTGCCGTCCAATATGTTCAGAGAGGTGTTGGGTTTGAAGGGCTCGCCCAATGGATTTTTCAGTTCCGTTTCTTCAATTTCCATATCCAGGAAATCCGAAAATTTCTTCAAGGTCGTTTTGGTGTCGTCAATCAAATCCTCGAAACGAACGAACATGAATCGGGGGTGCTTGAAGTCAGACACGAAATTCAGACTATCCTGAGTTTGGCGGATAAAGTCGCCAAGGTATGTTCCGACCGCCAGTTTGTCCGACATGCGTCTGTCGTAGGGATCGCGAATAATTTCAATCCAATAGGCATTGTCCGAGCGCAGGAATACCGGAGCATAACGGTGATAGGTGGTCCAACGAACGCCGGCGGCGGCTTTGTTCAGATGGGTCGCGATTCCCCTGAGGATCGATGAAATGTCCGCCGGATCATCGGCATCCGCGATCACTCGAATGATCCTCATGTAGTCGTCGAACGCAATACCTTGGATTTGGTCCAATGCGTTTCCGCCAATGTTTTTTTCGGAAGTAATTTCCGGGGTAAAAATCCTGCCTGCCAATGACATGGCCATAAATCCCCGCCACTCGGCAATCGACTGCTCCGACAGCGAGAATTCCTCGGACGTAAAATCCTCGAACATCACCGACTCTTTGCCGCCGATCCCTTTGGCTTGCGCAATGAAGGATAAGATGTCGAACAAATGTACAAAACACGTGATGTCCCGCTGCGAATCGAACATCCGCTCGAGAAGCGTCGTGCCACTTCTGGGGGTAACCGTTGACGACAAACGATTTTGGTGAGCTCATGATTTCCGGTGTGCAATGTCGATCGGCGGTCGTGATGGACCGCCCGGGAAGGGAACGCCAAGGTCTTTTGGGGACATCCCGCGGACTTCGGCTGGAACTGGATCGATCCAGTCGGATTGCTCTTCCGCAGGGGCCGCGCATCGCCGCAATTTAGTCCGATACGAAGCGATTGCAACCACGTTGTCAGTGCGGGTGTCGAGGCTCACGAATCGGCCGCAGCCGCATGATAGAGATCGCGGGAGATCGCCTTGAGCAATCACTCGAAGGAGCGAACCTCTCCCAAATATGCTTGGTGTCTGAACGAGTATGCCATGGTTGATGTTTCAGGATGATGATGAAAAGGCGACGGGTTCGGTGGCACTAGACGCCGCCAGGATAGCGGCATGCTACTGCGCTGCGTGCACAACCAGTGCCTCAAGCTGCTCGTCGTCAAGACGTTTGGGGCTGACGCGAAACGCATCCTTGGGGTTCGTGCGGCATCCGGTGCCGCCCGTGACCAAGATTTTGCGCTCGACATCCTGGTTTTCACCGAGGAACTCACGACGGTAGACCTCGGAAAACGCTTCGCGGACCCGCAACCCTTCCTCGTCCGCGATCTCGGCCCGTGATATGGCCTGCCAATCGGTCTTCGGGAAGTAGCAGTACAGCGGAAAAGTCGCGACGAGGCCGTCAATATCGTCGGCCCTCAAATAAGGTGGCGGCATGTCGAGAATAGAGCGGGCCGTCGTGTGGCGGGTAATGACGTTCGGATCCATCCAGCCGTTCTTGACCGCCACTTCGCGGAGCACGGTGCCATGATAGGGTGTGAATATGCTGACGGTGAGGGCGTCGTAGCCCGTGATCGATCGAACGAGTTCGATGGTGTCGAACACCAGTTCCCGCGTCTCGCCGGGCATGCCGATAATGACATTGAGGCTGAAGGCAATGCCACTGTCGGCAATGGCTTCGAAATTCCCGATTAGTTCGGCATTTGTGATCTTCCGACGCAAGACCGTTTGCCGGTATTGCTCGTTTCCGCATTCGATGCCGAAGGAGATGCGATAGCACCCCACTTCCTTGAGTCGCGCCAGGATTTCGGCATCGCAGGTTTCCGATCGGGTGTTGAACCAGAACGGCAGCCGGAACTCCTCGTACATGTCGCAGAAAGCCGCGATCTCGTCGCGCGGACGGCCGAGGAAGACGTCATCGACGAAGTAGAAGAAAGACGGATCGTGTTGGTCGACGTACTCGCGCAACTCGTTGCGCAGCACCGAGAGACTCTTGCGGCGCAGGAAGCTCCCCAGGCCTTCGGACTTGGAGAAAGCCCGCTGCGCCGGCGAGTTGCAGAAGGTGCACGAATAGGGGCAGCCGCGGAATGTTTCAACCGGGATCATTTTGAATACCCGCCCACCCATTGGCCGATAGAAACGGGATTCCTCGAACAAGCCGAAGTCCGGGGAATACCTGTTGATGTCGACCAGTGGATCTTTGGCGTTCTTGTGCACGGTGCCGTCTCGGTCGCGATACCATGTGCCGAGGATATCTGTTCGCGGCTTACCCAGTCGTACTGCTTCCGCAGTCTCCACGACCGAGCGCTCGCCCTCGCCAAGGCCGATCATGCGCACCTCGGGGAACTCCAAACACCGGTCCGGGGCGTAAGTCGGAAAGACCCCGCCAACGAGATGGGGAATGTCGAGATCGGAGACTGCGCGCAACAGGTTCAGGGTCTGGTTGAAGGCATCCTCTACGACCGAGAAGATCATCAGGTCCGGACGGTACTCTTCGACCTTAGCCCGGAAGTCCCCATACATGTCGTCCTTCACGGAGATCCCGAGATCCTCGGTGATGTCGAACTGGCGGACGTTCAGCATCTCCACCCGGTTCAACGAACTCGACGGTTCATCCGACAGGTAGTGCGTGGTTTCAAAAAGGTCGACCTTATACCCTTGTGCCTTGAGAATGCGGGTGAACAGCCCGATGGCGATCGACGGAATCAACATAAGCGGCAGGTTCGGATAGACGATCAGGACGCGAAAATCCTCCCTTGGCTTTTGGCAGTCTGTGTTAGCCTCAAGTTCAGGTCCGCATCCCATTTAAATCTCCTCTCACGGCTTGGTATTCCTTGAGTGTTGCGCGTCGAACGGTGTTATCGGGATTTTCGGTTCGCAAAGTCACCTCGGTTGGCGGCAGGCCGCCCACCACTGCTATCGGCTAGGTCCCCGATCGCCGCCTCCGAGGGTCGTAGGCCCAGCGTTTTCCGGATCGTATCCGCATGATAACAACCTGAAATGTCGACGACTTCTGCATACGACTCGACCGGATAGCTCCACGCATTATTTTCAATTCGGCGGATACGCTCGGCGACCTCTTCGGCGTTGGCTACGATCAACTCGGGAAATAGCCGATAATAGCTGGATTTTTGGAGTTCGGGCACGTCGAAGGCGAATGATACAACGCCGAACTGGATCGCTTCGACAATAACTGACGACGGATCGGAGACAGCGTACGCCACTTCTCCGAATAGATCGTAAACGCTGGTTCGGCTGAAAACCACGTTATTGAGGTCGCGTGTGCATGCTTCGACGAAATCCGATCCCGCGTCTCTGACAGCAAAGCTGTTTTTGACCTGGAGCCGGATTCGGCGATCCGGGAATTCCAATGCCAAGCCGCGTACCAGCTGAACCATTTTTGGCTCTCCTACATACACGGCGCAGAAGACGGCGATGTCCTCGCTGCGCCGCACGAACCGGCGAGCGAACTGTTCGCGCGTGGCACGGAACGCACCCACGGGAATAACCTCCATTTCGGGATCCCAAGTGTCGAAATAGTAACGTTCGTAAAGATCTTTCCCATACACAAAGTAATAATCGAAACTCAAGTAGCGGAACTGAGAAAACAGGATACAGTAGCTCGGGTACCCGACGTTGATACCCAACGATTTCCCTCCGATTAACTGCAACTCTTGCCGCCGCAATATATGCTCGACATTGTACGGATCGCGCGACCAATAGTAGCTGGGCCGGAACCGGTTGAAGAATGCCCGCAGCATCGCCCGGCGGTAGGGAAGAAAGGTGACACGGTAGAACAAGGCCGACGGCGCGTTCAGGCCAAAGCGCAGGAGGCGGACGTTATCCCGAACAATGAAGGCGAGCGCATCCAAAACTCCCCGGAAAGAAAAGGCACCGTCGCCGGCGCGGCAGGAGCGGGCACCGGCGAGCGCCGGAATGGTGCCCACGTCCCGCCAGGTTTGCCGAACCACAAGCAACAGGGGACCGCCGTCCCTCACCTCTTCATATAAGCGGATATCCGATTCGTCGTCGATATAGTCGGCGGCGAGGAAGCAGGCCTCTTTCGGCACGCCTCCGGGGCGAAATCGCGACAGCACCCAGCCCAGGGAAATCAACAGCGCACCTAACCACACCGGTGCGTTGAGCAGTGCATTGGGGAGTGCCATCGGTGAAACGGCCGATCCCGGATCACGCGCCAGGAAATGCCTGAGCATCGATACGGTATCTACGGGCAGGCCGATGATCCTGACCGGTTGTTCGGCCTGCCGGGCCAGCAGCTCTTGAAGCACCAGCAACGGCACATGGCGCGTTGCGGCGTAGTTGCAGGTGACATGCTTGTAAGCCATCGCATAGTTTCCGAGACGTGCCTCGGTGTCGGAAAACCGGAAATACGCGTTCTGCCACTCCTCGGTTTCGCCGAAGACGTTGTAAAGCAGGTTGCGCGTGGGATAGTCGCGCACTTGGTCAAGGTCGGAGCAGTGGTCGATGGCCCACGAGAGCTTGCCGCTGGTGATCAGCGGCAGAACCACAAGCTGCAGCAACCGGGCCGTGCACGGCATCAGTGGATCGATGGCCAACACTGCGGCCGGTCGGCCCAGGAGAACCGAGATCAGTAGCGGCAGAAGCGTTAATTCGCTGACGTTGTAAACGCGAAGCAAAATGGTGACCGAGTCTCCGAGGGATCCTGAATCGCTGCTCAGGAAATGTCGAACAGGACCTTGAGGACGTCGCCGCCACGGCTGATCTGCCATCCTCGGGCGAACTTCTCCAGAGGCAAGCTGCACTGGAAGTACGGCGCGAGGTCGAGACTCGGCAAGAGCCGAACCGCCTCATCGAAGTCCTCGGCCGCGCTGCCCACCGAACCGATGATAGTCTTGTCGTAGGCGGCGATCGTTTCGAACGAAAACGGCCGCGCACCGTAAGGCAGGCCGAGCAACAGCAGGGCCGCGTTCGCGGGGCTCCCATGCAGGGCCGTTTCCAGTACTTCGGGGTCTCCGGTGACTTCGATGACAATGTTGAAGCCATCGAGCAGACCGAGATCCTCGGCGGCGGAGATGCCGGTTCCGTCGAACAGCGCACGGCGTTTCGGGTTGCGGTCGAAGGCAGTGACTTGGTGGCCGCGGGAAGCCAGAACCTTTGCGCAAAGATGGCCGAGCGGGCCGGCACCGATCACAGCGCACCGGCGGGGCACCCTCCGGTTGGCGAGGGACGCCTCCAGCCGACGCAACCCCTTGAGCACGACCGCCGTCGGTTCGGCGAGCGCGGCGAGGCGCATATCGAACTCGGGTGGCAGCTTATGGACAAATTGGGCGGGCGTCGCGATGTAGTTGGCGTAGGCGCCGTCGGCCGACATGACGCCGATTTCCCGGCGGTCCGCGCAGGCGATATGATTTCCCGCGGTGCAATATCCGCAAGCGCCGCAACTCTGAATGGGTTCGACGACGACGGGACTTCCCTCCGGTATGCCATTGACGTTCTGACCGCAGGCGGCCACCCATCCGCTGAATTCATGGCCGGGAATGATCGGATAGCTCGACATGCCGTTCTCGAAATAGCCCAACCGCCCTTCGAGAACATCGATATCCGTCGCGCAAACGGCGACGTGCGCCACCCGGATCAGCACTTCCCCCGGTTTGATCTCGGGAACCGGCACTTCCTCGAGCACCGCCGTTCCGCGTTCTTTGACGATCACGGCCCGGCTCATTTTGTCGAACAGGATGCTTTCCTGCTCTTCGCGCGATTCCATGGCGTGTGACTGAGTAAGCCCCCGTATGGTTCCCCACAATTTGCGCCGCCGGAAATACAAGACTTCGCGGGCGCTCTGAGCGCGGGTCAGGCGTTCCAGCACGGGGCTTGACGGCATGAAGAACAGCCGGCGCCAGTCGCCCAAGGCGTGGAATATTTCCCGCCACACCTCTTTGAGGACATCGGACGGAAACTTGGCACCCATCTGACGGGCGGCCACGGCTTCCCGGTAGTAGCGATTTTCCACCTGTTGCCAACTTTCCTCGTGGATATGACGGATTGGCGCATCCGGCACATAAACGACCCTGAGATCCTGGCGCAGCCAGTTGCGCGCCCATTCGACGTCCTCGAGCCCCGGCAACGATTCATCGAAGGGGTGCCGAAGCCAGAGATCCCGGCGGATGGCCGAGTTGGCGTTGTTCGCCCGGATGTCCCGAAGCGTATCGGTTCTGGAGTCCGCGCCGTACAAGCGTTCGAAATCCTCCGCCTCGCTGAACTTGGAAGACGGCACGCCGATTTGCCGGCCATAGCTCATCGCCGTAGTCGGGTCGTCTCTGAGCGGCTTCACCAGATTGGCCAGCCAATCGTCGCCGGCCGGAACCGTATGCGCGGATACGGCGACGGCGAACTTTCCGGCGGCCGCCCCGATGCCGGTATTGAGGGAGTAGCCGAAGGTAAAGTCGTGCTTTTCTATTCGAATGAGCTTGGCGCCCCGGTCGACGGCGATTTCCCGCGTCCGATCGAAAGAGCCGGAATCCACGACAATGACTTCGAAATCCCGATAGCGTTGCAGATCCAGGGCGTCGAAGAGCGCCGGCAAATCCCGCTGCTCGTTGTAGGTGCGGATAATGACCGACGTTTCGACGGGCCGGGAACTCATGACCTGACGGCTCCCTGGGCGTTCAGAACATCGAAAACCTGGCGCAGCGAGTTCAAATGAACGCGCCGCCAGGCGGTCGGGCTGGAGTTGCTGTTGTGAGGCGCGAGCAGAACATTGTCCAAGCGCCGCAAGGGGCTGTTGTCCGGCAGCGGTTCGTCTTCGTATACGTCGAGCGCGACGCCGCCGATCGAACCGCTCCGGAGGGCATCGGCCAGCGCACGCTCGTCAATCACCGGTCCCCGGGCGCAGTTGATCAGCACGGCATCCGGCTTCATCCGGTCCAAGGCCGCCGCATCGATCAGATGGCGGGATGTGGGATTCAGGTCGACGTTCAGGCTCACATAGTCCGACCGGCTCAACAGGGTGTCGAGATCGACCATTTCGACGCCGAGATCACCGATGCCGCTGTCCTCGACTTGCCTGATGTCGTTCCCCAGAAGCGCCGCGCCGAATGGACGGGCGCGGCGCAATACCGCCATGCCGATGGCGCCGATACCCACCACCCCGATGGTGCTTTCGCCGAGTGCGCGGCCCGGGATCTTGCGCCAGCGGCCGGATTTCATGTCCCGGTCCATCCACGGCAGGGAGCGGGCGAAGCACAGCATGTATCCCAACACGGTATCGGCGACCGGTTCGGTGAATGCGCCGGGGGTCCTTCCAACGGCAATTCCGCGTTCCGCGGCCGCGCCGAGGTCGATGGAATCGACACCCGTTCCCCATTTGCAGATGACCTTGAGCCGAGGGGCGGCATCCATCACGGCGGCGGTTATTCGGTCGTCGCCGCATATAATGGCATCGGCATCGCCGATGACCGGCAACAGCTCCTCCTCCTCGAGCCGTTCGCGGACGTCGATCACCCGGTATGTCGCGTTGTTCTCCTCGAACACCGGGGCGAACTCGTGAACGACCGGCGCCATATACGGCGCGCTGACTAGAACATTCCAGGTCATCGGCGGGGTCAATCCGGATCAGTCAGTAGCTTTGCAGGAGAGGATCTTCGGCCATCAGGCCCTCGACCATGTTCAGGTCGTCCACCGTATCGACGGCATGGGTCGTTATCCGGGTCTCGGCCATTCGAACCTTGATGCCGTGCTGCAGGAATCTCATCATGTCTATGGATTCGGCGATTTCGAGCGCCGTCGGCTCCAAGCTCGAAAACCGTTCAAGCGCACTCAGCCTGAACGGGATGATGCACACCTGCTTGTAGGCCGCGATCGCCGCGAAGTCCGAGCCCGGCGCCGCGGGAATGGGCTGGCGCGACATGTACAGCGCATCCCAATTCCCATCGAACACCACCTTGATGGTATTCGGATCGAGGAATTCGGCCTCGTCCTCGATGCGCTTGGTCAGATTGACGCAGACGATCCGGTCGTCGGCCGCTATCGGCTCGAGCGCCTCGTCGATCATATGGGGGTGAACCATCGGCTCATCCCCCTGAACCATCACGATGACATCGGCATCGATCGCGCCCGACGCCTCGGCGACACGGTCGCTTGCGCGTTCGTGCTCGCCGCCCGTCATGACCGCCGTGCCGCCGAACCCGCGGACGGCATCCGCTATTTCCTCGTCGCAGGTCGCCACGACGACGCCCGACAGCCCCGGGGAAAGCGCGGTCCGCTTGTAGACATGTTCGATCATGGTGCGGCCGAGAAGATTGGCGAGAGGCTTTCCCGGAAAGCGCGATGACCCCATCCGCGCGGGGATTACGGCAACCGTCTTCATGCGATGTCGTTTCGCCGAACGCCGCCGCCGGGAAGGGGCTCCGGATATTCCCGATGAACGTAGTCATCCGCGGTGAGGGATTGGTCGAGGATTGGACGCAGACACCGGTGTACATGGGCTTCCCGGTTGTGAACCGGAATGATCACCGAAACATCGGGATTTTGCCTCACTGCCGCTTCCATTTGTGGCCGGGAGATTTTTCCATGCTACCGCACTCCGGGTGAAAAGCTCGCCCGGAGTGCGCTCAGCACACGACGTTCAAACCGCGGCGATGACCGCGCGGGCTTGAACTTGTACCTTGACCCGACGCCCCAGGAGATCGAGCAGTACGACCAGCCTGTCCGCGTCGAGCAACCGGTCGACGATGGCGACGCAGTCGGCAAATGGACCGTCGGTGATCTCCACGGGCCGCCCCCGGGCGATCGACGTGTTGCCGCTCAGGCCGACACAGCCCGATTCGTCCTGGCGGGAAATCAGTTCCTCCACGATTCCCTCCGGCAGCGGCGCGGGTTTCTCGCCTTGGCAAACAATTCCGTGAACGCCCAGGGTCGAATTGATCGACCGCCACGGCTGCCGGTCGAGATCCAGCCGAACGAAAACGTAACGCGGGAAAAGCGGAGACGAGACCGTTTCGATGCGCCGGGCGTGGCGCCGCCGTTTGCGGTATTTGGGAAAGAACGATTGAAACCCCTGCCGCTCGAGATTGAACTGCGCCTTCTGCTCGGCGCGGGCGTGGGTGAAGATGGCGTACCAATTGGACATCGCTAGGCGTCGTCCTGACCGCGAATCTGCTCGAGCGGCAAACTCAAAATCGGGGGAATAAGAATTCTCGCCTTCGGAACCCGCGCCTCGACCTCGCGCAGCAGATCGGGCGAGGCCTGCATATCGGTGAAAATGACCGCATCGGCCTTTTTCAGGTCGTCCAGATCGGAAAGAGCCTTCTGACCGGGGGCGGCGCTCGCCGCTCCGTCCGGGGACAACACGCCAAGCACCTCTACCTGGTAATTCTGAGCGCAGATGGCGGCGATTTCCGCAAGATCGCCCGACCCAACGAAGATGATCGAATGCCAACCGTTGGCGACGCAGGCTTCGAGGTGTTCGGTGCATTGATTCCGGGCGATGCGATAGAATTTCAGAGACTGCGAAAGGAACTCGGCCGTCAAACGGCTCTTCTCGTAAAACCCCTCGGGCGTCAGATAGTATGCGAACCGGTTCTTGGGAACTTGCCGGACCTTGATGTAACCCTTCCGGACGCAGCGTTTGAGGTATGAGTTGACCAAGCCCAGCGCGATGCCCAGTTCGTTCGCCAGCATGCGCTGGGTTACGCGGCTGTTGTCGCTGACCGCGCTCAGCACCCCAAGGGTGACTGTCGTGTTCTCCGGAGATTCGTTGTCTAGGTTTCGCGACACCGGACCAGGTCCACATCAAACCGTGTTCATTTGGTGAACTATATCTTGTTCAGATTGTGAACGTCAACGCCCATTGAAGCGGACGCCATTGTCGGGCGTTGGATTCTGAATTTGCAGAGGTTGGACCGCTAACGCTGGCGTCCGGCGAGGTCGTGATGATGGACAATTTCTCCAGCCGCAAGAGCAATGCGCAAACGGCTTCCAAGACGCCGGATACGCTTCCCAATGGAATCGTCACGCTATAACCCCCGTCAGGAAGGCTTGTTCCCGCCCCTGGGTTTCATGGGCAGGGGCGCAACCGGAATCTCCTCCTCGACGAGGTCCTTGACCTCCTGGGGGCTGGCCTCGCCGTAAATGCCCCGCTCTTCCGTCTCGCCATAGTGAATGGCGCGGGCCTCGTCGGCGAACTTGTCGCCCACATAGTCGCAGTTTTCCTCCACATGGCGGCGCATCATGTTCATCGCCCGCCGGAATTCCCGGGCCTTCTCGGGAACATCCGACAGATCGCCGCCCTTGGACGAGCCGACCCGCGGAGCCATCGGCGCCTTCTGGATGTCGGTGTCGCCGCACTCCGGGCAATCGATGATCTTGCGCTTGGCCTGCTTATCGTACGTCGCCGAATCCTTGAACCAGGATTCGAACTCGTGATCGTTGCCGCAGCGAAGTTGATAGAGGATCATTGCGCTTGGTATCGGTTTCCGTTCGCCCATTATACGACGAAATGGCAGCCGGAGGATTAATTCATCGGCCCGCGTCCGCCAAGCCCAAATATGCCTGACCCACTTCACGATCAAGTGCCGCCGGACCCCTGGGTTGCGCGGTTTTCCAGGCTTATCCCGGACGGCGGCGCGGTTCTGGACCTGGCGGCCGGGGCCGGGCGTCACGCCATGTTCCTGAGCGAACGAGGGTATTCCGTTACCGCCGTGGACCGGGACATTTCCCGTTTGACCGCGTCCGGTCCCGCCGGGATCGGGGCCATCGAGGCCCTCGAGGCCGATCTGGAGGCCGGCGGCTGGCCGCTTCCGGGCCGTCAATTCGCCGGGATCGTCGTCGCCAACTATCTGCACAGGCCGTTGTTTCCCCATCTGCTCGGCGCCCTGGCGCCGGGAGGGGTGTTGATCTACCGGACCTTTCAGGCGG
Organism: Rhodospirillales bacterium; assembly: GCA_965221855.1. Lineage (GTDB taxonomy): Bacteria > Pseudomonadota > Alphaproteobacteria > Rhodospirillales > UBA2165 > JAJDXO01. Next base: position 154,684 of record CBDCSV010000006.1, read on the forward strand.
GAAACGAGAAATACGGGCGGCCGCGGAACCCGGAATTCCTGCTGCGCCCGCGGGAGCTGATTGCGGCCCTTCGGGGGCTGGAGATTCGCGCCTACGAAGCCGGCGAGGTGCGCCGCCCGGCGCCTGCGGTCATCCAGCGGATATGTGCTATTCGCCCGCCAGCCTGACCGCCGGTCCGGCGGCGGGCCGGACCGCATATTCCCGGTCGTGGTCAAGCGCCGGGACCTTGGATCGCGCCTCGGCGACCCGGGCGGGATCGATGTCCGCCGTCACCACGCCCACGTCCTCCCCGCCGTCGGCGAGCACTTCGCCCCACGGATCGACGATGAGGGAATGCCCGAACGTTTGGCGGCCTTCGGCATGGGTGCCGCATTGGGCCGGCGCGATCACGAAGCACGCGGTCTCGATGGCCCGCGCCCGTTGCAGGACGTGCCAGTGGGCCTGGCCGGTAATCCGGGTGAAGGCGGCGGGGACGGTCAGGATTTCGGCGCCGGCGTGGGCCAGATCCCGGTACAGATAGGCGAAACGGACGTCATAGCAGATGGTCATGCCGACCCTGGCCCATGGGGTGTCCGCGGTGACCGCCTCGGCGCCCGGCTCGTAGGTCGCCGATTCCCGGTAGGTCTCGCCGTCGCCCGGCTGCACGTCGAACATGTGAATTTTGTCGTAGGCCGCCCGGATCCCGCCGCCGTCGTCGATCAGGTACGACCGGTTGGCGATCTTGCCGCTGCCCAGTTTGACGGCGAGCGAGCCGATCAGGACCCACGCGCCGGTCTCCCTGGCGGCCCCGGTGAAGGCCTCGAGGCCGGGATGATCGGCCTCCGGCGGGACCTTGGCGCGCAGCGCCTCGTTGTCGGGCTCGATCAGGGTGACGCATTCGGGCGTTGTGATGAAATCGGCGCCTTCGTCCCGGGCCTGGAAGATCAGGTCGCGCGCGATGGGAATGTTGGGCTCAATGTCCCGGCCGGCGCTGACCTGGACACAGGCGGCCTTGAATTTGTTCGACATGGGGGAAAGCTTGCCGGGCCGGCGGCCCAAAGGCAAGTTTCAACTCATGCAGGGGGTTGGGCCGGGGAGCCTACGCGGCAGCCGGATCGAGCATGGGATCGAGCCGGCCCTGGGCGTCGAGCGCCAATAAATCGTCGCAGCCGCCCACGTGCTCATCGTCGATGAAAATCTGCGGAACCGTGTGCCCGCCGTTGGCCCGCTCCAGCATTTCGGCCCGGCGCCTCGGGTGAAGCATGACGTCGAATTCCTCGAAGTCGACGCCCTTGCCCTTGAGGAGCGATTTCGCCCGCCAGCAGAAGCCGCAGAAAGGCGATGTATAGATTTCCACCTTGGCCACCGTTCAGCGCCGCCTTTCGACAGTCGTTGTCACCCAAAGGGATTTATAGAGCATTACGGCGGCCCCGCCAGCCCCCCCTTTGGCGTAACGGGGGCGTAACGAGGGCGCAACGGGGGTGAAGCGGACGTTCAAACCTGCGTGCGCACCGCGCGGGCGAGCGACACGACGTCCACCGAGCGGGCGCCGGCGCGCAGGACCTGCTTGGCGCAGGCCTCGGCGGTTTCGCCGGTGGTCATGACGTCGTCCACCAGCACCACGTTGCCGTCCTTCAGGTCCGGCGCGTATTCGGGGTCGACCGCGATGGCGCCCGACAGCCGCTGGCGGCGCGCCTCCCGGTTGAGGCGGCCGAGGGGCGGGGTGCGCCGCCGGCGCACCAGCGCCCGCGGCGAAACCGGAATCCCCGTCTCCTTGGCGAGGGCGTGGGCAAGGAGCGCGGCCTGGTTGTAGCGCCGGCGGAACAGCCGCATCCAATGAAGCGGGACCGGCACCAGCAGATGGGCGTCGGCGAGGCATGCGCGTCCCGCCCGGGCCAGCCACCGGCCGTAGGACGGCGCGGCGTGGGTGGCGTCGGCGTACTTGAAGCCGAGCACCAGATCGCGGCTGGCGTCGTTGTAGACCATGACCGCCCGGGCCCGGGCATAGCTCGGCGGTGCGGCGGCGCAGGCCCCGCACAGGGCCCCCTCGCCGACGTCATGGGCGAACGGAAGTCCGCAGCACGCGCAATGGGGCTCGGCGACGAAGCTCACCTCGCGCCAACAATCGCCGCACAGGCTGCCCGGTCCCTCGACCAGCGCGCGGCACCTGAGGCACTGGGGCGGAAACAGGACGTCCATGGCGCGGGCGGTCAGTGGGCCAAGTGGAAGGGCGCCGGCGGCGGCGCCCTCGCGGCGGTGTTTCAGGTGTCCGGTCACATATATTTCCCTGGCATGTCCTCGATATTTAACCCCGAGGCCCGTCGCCGGCGCAATGACAGGTTGGCCGATTCCGTGGCATAACCCGCCCATGAACCGGGAATTCGAGATTTTCGACCGGCGCGCCGTGCGCGCCCATCGCGACCGCGCCGCGGCCGGGCTCGGCGAGCACGATTTTCTGTTCCGGGCGGCGGCCGAGGGGCTGGCCGTCCGGCTCGCCGATGTCCGGCGGACCTTCGCCAACGTGCTCGACCTCGGCTGCCATGACGGCTTCCTCGCCGACACGCTCATGCCCGACCACGGCGCCGGCCTGCTCGTCCAGTGCGACCTCGCCGAGACGATGGTCCGCCGGGCGCCGGGCCTCCGGGCGGCGGCCGACGAGGAGCTGCTGCCGTTCCGGCCGGCGAGCTTCGACCTGGTCATCAGCTGCCTCACCCTTCATTGGGTGAACGACCTGCCGGGCTCGTTGGTCCAGGCGCGCCAGGCGCTCAAGCCCGACGGGCTTTTCCTGGCGGTGATGCTGGGCGGCGGGACGCTCCGCGAGCTGCGGTCCGCCCTGCTCGCCGCCGATGCGGAACTTTCCGGCGGCGCCGGCCCCCGCGTCTCGCCGTTCGCCGACGTGCGCGACGCCGGCGACCTGCTGGGCCGGGCCGGTTTCGCCCTGCCGGTCGCCGATACCAGCGCCCTGACCGTTTCCTATGCCGAGCCCGCGAGGCTCCTGCGCGATCTCAAGGGGATGGGAGAGGCCAATGCCCTCGCGGCCCGGCGGCGGTCCTTTACGGGCCGCGACGTTTTTCCCCGCGCCGCCGAGTTGTACCGGGAGATGTACGGAGACGCGGCCGGCCGGGTGCCGGCGACCTTCGAGATGATTACCCTGACGGCGTGGGCGCCCGCCGAGTCCCAGCCCAAACCGCTCGCCCGGGGGTCCGGCGAGGTGCCCCTGAGCGATATCCTCGGCGGCGGGGACGGGTGATTGCCCGGGCGGGAGCGCTCCGATAGGCTCGGCGGATGGAATTTCCCGACCCCCTGATCAAGGGCGCGCTCATCAAGCGCTACAAGCGGTTCCTGGCCGACGTCGCCCTCGAGGACGGCTCGGAGGTCACCGCCCACTGCGCCAATTCGGGCTCCATGCTCAGCGTCAGCGAGCCCGGCTCCGAGGTGTGGCTGTCGCCGGCCCGCAACCCGGACCGCAAGCTCAAATACACCTGGGAGCTGATCCGCGTCGGCCGGGCGCTGGTCGGCATCAACACCCAGCATCCCAACAGGATCGTCCAGGAAGCCATCGAAGGGGGCCGGGCCCGGGAACTCGGGGGATACGGCTCCCTCCGCCGGGAGGTGAAGTACGGCAAAAACTCCCGCATCGACATCCTGCTGGAGGACGACGCCCGGCCCGCCTGTTTCGTCGAGGTGAAGAACGTCACCATGAAACGGGGCGAGGTCGCCGAATTTCCGGACGCCGTCACCGCGCGGGGCACCAAGCACCTCCACGAATTGGCCGATCAGGTGGCCGAGGGCAATCGCGCGGTGATGTTCTACCTGGTCCAGCGCCCGGACTGTTCCGCCTTCGCGCTCGCCGGCGATATCGATCCGGCCTACGCGGACGCGCTGGCCAAGGCCCGGGACGCGGGCGTCGAGGTCGTGGCCTACGGCTGTGATGTGGGGACCGCCGGCGTCAGGCTCGCCGGCCCGGTCGAGATCAGGCTCTGAGGGAAATCGGGGCTTGCCGCCCGCCCGCCCCTAAACCTCTCGGAAATCCCGGGCGGGGGTGTATAATCCGCCGCCCGTCAAACCAGGAGAGACATTTTGGACGCCGAACCGCGCAGCATAAAAATACACACCGAGAGCGACTTCGAAGGGATGCGGAAGGTCGGCCGGCTGGCCGCCGAGACCCTCGATTTCATCGCCGATCACATCGAGCCCGGCGTCACCACCGGGCGGCTCGACGAACTGTGCGCCGATTTCATCGCCGGGCGCGGCGGGGTCTCCGCGCCCCTCAACTACCGGGGCTTCCCCAAGTCCATCTGCACCTCGGTGAACCATGTGGTGTGCCACGGCATTCCCGGCGACAAGGTCCTCCAGGACGGCGACGTGATCAACATCGACGTGACGCCCATCGTCGACGGATGGCACGGCGACACCAGCCGGATGTTCTGGGTCGGCGACGTGAGCGTCAAATCCCGGCGGCTGATCGACGTCACCTACGAGGCCATGATGAAGGGCATCGGGGTGGTCAGGCCGGGCGCCACGGTCGGCGACATCGGCCACGCCATCGAGGAGTTCGTCGCGCCCTACCGCTATTCCATCGTCCGGGATTTCTGCGGCCACGGGGTGGGGCGGATCTTCCACGATGCGCCGAACATTCTCCACTTCGGCAATCCCGGCGAGGGCCCGGTCCTCCGCGAGGGGATGTTCTTCACCGTCGAGCCGATGGTCAACGCCGGCCGCCACGAGGTCAAAATTCTCGGCGACGGCTGGACGGCGGTGACCAAGGACCGGTCCCTGTCGGCGCAGTTCGAGCACACCATCGCGGTGACCGCCGAGGGCCACGAGATCTTCACCGTCTCGCCGGCCGGCCGCGACAGGCCGCCCTACGGCTAGTCTTTCGGCGGGCGTTGAGATGCCAGGCCGATCAGCCGGCGCGAAGCCTTCCAAGCCTCATTATGCGGGCCACCGGGCGCGGCTCCGCGAGCGTTTCCTGAAGTCGGGCGGCGGGGCGCTCGCCGATTATGAACTGCTGGAGTTGCTGCTGTTTCAGGCCCTGCCCCGGGGCGACACCAAGCCGCTGGCCAAGGAATTGATCCGGCGCTTCGGCTCCTATGCCGAGGTGCTGAGCGCCGAGGCGGATGCGCTTCGCGAAGTGGACGGCGTCGGCGATGCCGTCGTCGCGGCGCTCAAGACCGTGCGGGCCGCCGCGCTCCGGCTGATGCATGACGAGCTGATGGGAAAGCCGGTGCTGGGCTCGTGGCAGGCGCTGCTGGATTATTGCCGGGCGGCCATGGCGCGGGAGAAGACCGAGCAGTTCCGGCTGCTCTATCTCAACCGCAAGAACGCGCTCATCGCCGACGAGGTGCAGCAGCGGGGAACCGTCGACCAGACCGCCGTCTACCCCCGCGAGGTGGTCAAGCGGGCGCTGGAGCTGGGCGCGACGGCGATCATCATGGTCCACAACCACCCGTCGGGCGACCCGACGCCGTCGCGGGGCGACATCGACATGACCAACCAGGTCAAGGAGGCGGGCGAGAAGCTGGGGATCGTGCTCCACGACCATATCGTCATCGCCCGCGGCGGCGCGTCGAGCTTCAAGAGCATGGGATTGTTGTAGGCGGGGTTGATCGAGGCGAATGACCCCCCCCCCACTCATTTTCCATGACCCCCTCACCCTGACCCTCTCCCCCTGAAGTAGGGGGAGAGGGAACTACTCCCTAACCCTCGCCCCCTTTGGGGAAATGGGATGGACGCCTCCCACCTGCTGCTGCTGGAAGTCCGACGGAAGGGGTGGACCCTCACGGGCCGACGGCATCAAAGTACCAATGGGGAAGAGCAAGCTCTTCACAGGCAAACCGGAGGGTCCGAGATGAAGACTAACAGAACTGTCGTGGGCGTGGATACGGCGAAACGTGTGTTCCAGTTGTACTGGATTGATATGGAGACGGGCGAGGTCATGGATCTGAAGCTGAGCCGGGCGAAGTTCCTCGAACACTTCGCCAACCGCGCGCCCTGCTTGGTCGCGATGGAGGCCTGCGGCGGCTCGCAGCACTGGGCGCGCCGGCTTGGGGAGCTCGGCCACGAGCCGCGGCTGTTGCCGGCCAAGGCGGTGCGTCCCTTTGTCATCGGCAACAAGAACGACGCGCACGACGCGCGGGCGATCTGGACGGCGGCGCGGATGCCGGGCATCAAGACCGTTGCGGTGAAGAGCGAGGAACAGCAGGCGGTCCTGGCGCTTCACCGGATGCGCCAGCAGTTGGTGAAGTTCCGCACGGCTCAGACCAACGGGCTGCGCGGCCTGCTGATGGAATATGGCGAGGTGATGCCGCGGGGCCGGGCCGGGATGAGACAGGCGATGCCCGGCGCCCTCGCGCGGGTCTCGGAGCGGCTGCCGGCGATGGTGATCGACACGCTTCGCGAGCAGTGGGCGCGGATCGGCCGGCTCGATGAAGAGATCGGCGAGATCGAGCGGCGCATCGGGGTGTGGCACCGCGGCAATGCCGACAGCAGACGGATCGCCGAGATTCCCGGCGTGGGCGTGCTGACCGCGACCGCCGTCGTCGCCGCGATGGGCGATCCGGCGGCGTTCCGGTCGGGCCGGGAGTTCGCCGCCTGGCTCGGCCTGGTGCCGCGCCACGACGGTACCGGCGGCCGGGTTCGCATGCTCGGCATCTCCAAGCGCGGCGACCGGTATTTGCGAACCCTGCTGATCCACGGCGCGCGCGCCGTGCTCACCAACAGCAAGGCGCCGCCCGAATGGGCGGTGCGCCTCGCCGAGCGGCGGCCGATGAACGTCGCCACCGTCGCGCTGGCCAACAAGACGGCACGCACGATCTGGGCCCTGCTGGCCCACGACCGGACGTACCAGGCGAACTACGTCGGCCGGCCGGCATAGCCGCGGCGGACGATGGAACGGCGAACCGATAGAGGAGGTGGCCGCTGAGAGGTTGCGCAAGGCACGAAACGGAGTGATGGCAAACAGGTCGGACCGCGATCCGCCAAGCCTGAATCCCTCGAGGGGCGAGAAGCCCGTGGGGGAAATGAGGCGCGGATCGGCAGATTCCATCAGGGCCAGCGGGCACCAGGTCCCGCATCAACAGGCCGGATACAAAGCTGCAATCTGCCTGCCCGTCACACCGAAATCGGTCCTTGCGTCCCGGGAGGCGTCCATACAGAGAGGGATGCGGAGGCTTGGCGAGCTAGGGCACAAAGCGAAGCGACTGCCCAGGCGAGCCTTAGCCGTAGCTGGGTGAGGGGGAACAGGATTTCACCACGGAGCACACGGAGATCACGGAGAAGGGCTGAATCACCCCCATTTCCCATGACCCCCTCACGCTCATCTCTTGTGACCCCCTCACCCTGACCCTCTCCCCCTTGGGGGAGAGGGGATTTTGCGCGGCTTGCCATCGGGCGGGCGAACCATGTATCTACCCGGATCAATCTGGACCCCGGGACGACCGACATGCCGCGATACAACGCCGTCGAGATCGAGCAGCGCTGGCAGGCCGCGTGGGACGCGGCCCGGGCGTTCGCCTCGCCCGAGGATCCGTCGCGCCCCAAATACTACGTCCTCGAGATGTTCCCCTATCCCTCGGGCAAGATCCACATGGGGCACGTCCGCAACTACGCCATGGGGGACGTGGTCGCCCGCTACAAAAGGGCCAGGGGCTTCAACGTCCTGCACCCCATGGGCTGGGACGCCTTCGGCCTGCCCGCCGAGAACGCCGCCATGGAGCGGGGCGATCATCCGGCGGACTGGACCTACGACAACATCGACACCATGCGGCGACAGTTGCAGTCCATGGGCCTCTCCCTCGACTGGGCGCGGGAGATCGCCACCTGCCACCCGGGCTACTACGTCCACCAGCAGGCCATGTTCCTCAAGTTCTTCGAGGCGGGCCTCGCCTACCGGGGCGAGTCGCTGGTCAACTGGGACCCCGTCGACCGGACGGTGCTGGCCAACGAGCAGGTCATCGACGGCAAGGGCTGGCGGTCGGGCGCCGAGGTCGAGCAGCGCCGGATGGCCCAATGGTTCCTGAAGATCACCGAATACGCCGAGGACCTCACGGCCGCCCTCGAGGGCCTCGAACGCTGGCCCGACAAGGTGCGCCTGATGCAGACCAACTGGATCGGGCAATCGGAGGGCGCCCGGGTGAATTTCCGCATCGCCGGGCGGGAGGGGGGCATCGAGGTGTTCACCACCCGGCCGGACACCCTGTTCGGCGCGTCGTTCTGCGCGCTCTCGCCCAATCATCCCCTGGCGCGGGAACTGGCCGGGTCCGACGAAGCGCTGGCGGAATTCATCGCCGAGTGCGGCCGGCTCGGCACCAGCGAGGAGGCCATCGAGACCGCCGAGAAACGGGGCCATGACACCGGCCTGAAGGTGGAGCATCCGTTCGTGGCGGGCGCGCATCTTCCCGTATACGTGGCGAATTTCGTGCTGATGGAGTACGGCGCGGGGGCCATCTTCGGCTGTCCGGCCCACGACCAGCGGGACCTGGAATTCGCCCGCAAGTACGGCCTGCCGGTGATCCCGGTCATCCTGCCGCCGGGCGAGGACGCCGCCGCCTTCGGGATCGGCGAGGAAGCATACGTGGGGCCGGGGGCGGCGTTCAATTCGGACTTCCTCGACGGCCTCGACGTGGAGGGCGCCAAGCGGGCGGCCATCGACCGGCTGGAGGAACTGGGGGCCGGGCGCGGCGTGATCGAGTACCGGCTCCGGGACTGGGGAATCTCCCGCCAGCGCTACTGGGGCTGCCCCATCCCCATCGTCCATTGCCCCGGCTGCGGCGCGGTGCCGGTGCCCGAGGACCAGCTTCCCGTCGAACTGCCGGCCGACGCCGACTTCGGCGCGCCGGGCAATCCGCTCGACCGCCACGAGACCTGGAAGGCCGTCGCGTGCCCCAAATGCGGCGGGGACGCCGAGCGCGACACCAACACCATGGACACCTTCGTCGATTCGTCCTGGTATTTCGCCAGGTTCTGCTCGCCCCGCTCGGACGCCGTCGTCGATCCGGCGGCGGTCGATTACTGGCTGCCCGTGGACCAGTATATCGGCGGGGTGGAGCACGCCATCCTGCACCTGCTCTACGCCCGGTTCTTCACCCGCGCCATGGAGGCCTGCGGGCTGGTGAAGGTCAGCGAGCCCTTCGACGGCCTGTTCACGCAGGGGATGGTGTGCCACGAAACCTACCGGGACGGGAACGGCGGCTGGCTGTACCCGGACGAGATCGAGAAGACCCCGGCGGGCGCCGTGCGCGCCGGGACCGGCGAGGCGGTCACCGTCGGGCGCTCGGAATCCATGAGCAAGTCCAAGCGCAACACCATCGACCCCGAGGCCATCATCGCGGCCTACGGGGCGGATACGGCCCGCTGGTTCATGCTGTCCGACAGCCCGCCGGAGCGGGACCTGGAATGGACCGACGCCGGGGTGGACGGGGCGTGGCGCTTCCTCGGCCGGGTTTACCGCATGGTCACGGAGCCGGCCCTCGACCTGGGCGACGCGGGCCCGGACGGCATGCCCGCGCCGGAGGGCATAAGCGGCGGCGCCCTCGATCTCCGGCGCGCCGTCCACAAGACCATCGACGGGGTGACGCGGGATCTGGAGCGGTTCGGCTTCAACCGGGCGCTGGCGAGAATCCGGGAACTGGTCAACAGTCTGGCGGATTTCGCCGGGGGCGAGGGCCGGGGGCCGGCGGACGGCTGGGCCTACCGGGAGGGGCTGGAGGCCGTGGTCCGGCTGATGAACCCCATGGCGCCCCACCTCGCCGAGGAGTTGTGGGCGGCGCTGGGCCGCCGGACCATGCTGGCCCATGAGCCGTGGCCCGAGCCCGACCCGGCCCTGCTGGTCGACGAGACGGTGACGGTCGCGGTGCAGCTGAACGGCAAGCTCAAGGGGACCATCGAGCTGCCCAACGGCGCCGACCAAGAGACCGCGGAGGAACGCGCGCTGGCGTTGGAGCCGGTGGCCGCCGCGCTCGCCGGGAAGCCGGCCCGCAAGGTGATCTACGTGCCCAACAGGATCGTCAACGTGGTGGCGTAGGATTTCCCCTCCCCCGATCGTGTTCCCTCGCCCCCTTTGGGGAAATGGGATGGACGCCTCCCACCTGCTGCTGCTGGAAGTCCGACGGAAGGGGTGGACCCTCACGGGCCGACGGCATCAAAGTACCAATGGGGAAGAGCAAGCTCTTCACAGGCAAACCGGAGGGTCCGAGATGAAGACTAACAGAACTGTCGTGGGCGTGGATACGGCGAAACGTGTGTTCCAGTTGTACTGGATTGATATGGAGACGGGCGAGGTCATGGATCTGAAGCTGAGCCGGGCGAAGTTCCTCGAACACTTCGCCAACCGCGCGCCCTGCTTGGTCGCGATGGAGGCCTGCGGCGGCTCGCAGCACTGGGCGCGCCGGCTTGGGGAGCTCGGCCACGAGCCGCGGCTGTTGCCGGCCAAGGCGGTGCGTCCCTTTGTCATCGGCAACAAGAACGACGCGCACGACGCGCGGGCGATCTGGACGGCGGCGCGGATGCCGGGCATCAAGACCGTTGCGGTGAAGAGCGAGGAACAGCAGGCGGTCCTGGCGCTTCACCGGATGCGCCAGCAGTTGGTGAAGTTCCGCACGGCTCAGACCAACGGGCTGCGCGGCCTGCTGATGGAATATGGCGAGGTGATGCCGCGGGGCCGGGCCGGGATGAGACAGGCGATGCCCGGCGCCCTCGCGCGGGTCTCGGAGCGGCTGCCGGCGATGGTGATCGACACGCTTCGCGAGCAGTGGGCGCGGATCGGCCGGCTCGATGAAGAGATCGGCGAGATCGAGCGGCGCATCGGGGTGTGGCACCGCGGCAATGCCGACAGCAGACGGATCGCCGAGATTCCCGGCGTGGGCGTGCTGACCGCGACCGCCGTCGTCGCCGCGATGGGCGATCCGGCGGCGTTCCGGTCGGGCCGGGAGTTCGCCGCCTGGCTCGGCCTGGTGCCGCGCCACGACGGTACCGGCGGCCGGGTTCGCATGCTCGGCATCTCCAAGCGCGGCGACCGGTATTTGCGAACCCTGCTGATCCACGGCGCGCGCGCCGTGCTCACCAACAGCAAGGCGCCGCCCGAATGGGCGGTGCGCCTCGCCGAGCGGCGGCCGATGAACGTCGCCACCGTCGCGCTGGCCAACAAGACGGCACGCACGATCTGGGCCCTGCTGGCCCACGACCGGACGTACCAGGCGAACTACGTCGGCCGGCCGGCATAGCCGCGGCGGACGATGGAACGGCGAACCGATAGAGGAGGTGGCCGCTGAGAGGTTGCGCAAGGCACGAAACGGAGTGATGGCAAACAGGTCGGACCGCGATCCGCCAAGCCTGAATCCCTCGAGGGGCGAGAAGCCCGTGGGGGAAATGAGGCGCGGATCGGCAGATTCCATCAGGGCCAGCGGGCACCAGGTCCCGCATCAACAGGCCGGATACAAAGCTGCAATCTGCCTGCCCGTCACACCGAAATCGGTCCTTGCGTCCCGGGAGGCGTCCATACAGAGAGGGATGCGGAGGCTTGGCGAGCTAGGGCACAAAGCGAAGCGACTGCCCAGGCGAGCCTTAGCCGTAGCTGGGTGAGGGGGAACAGGATTTCACCACGGAGCACACGGAGATCACGGAGAAGGGCTGAATCACCCCCATTTCCCATGACCCCCTCACCCCGACCCTCTCCCTCAGGGAGGGAGAGGGAGCAGTCGCGCCGCTCCTCTCCGCCGCCCCTTCCTACCGCAGGGGGTTGACGGTCCGGAGCCCGCTGAAATCCCGTTCGTTGTCGGTGACGATCATGCAGCCGTTGGCCTCCGCCACCGCGGCGATGATCATGTCGAGGGCGCTGCGGGGCCGGCCCCGGGCCTTGCCGTCGGCCATCAGGCGCGCCCAGATCAGGCCGGCCCTGTCGTCGAACGACAGTATTCGCCCGGCGAACAGCGCCTGCGGCCCCTCTCCGCCCGCAAACCAGGCATCGAGCGCGTCCTTCTTCCCGCCGCCGGGCAGTTCCAGGATGCCGCGCCGGATTTCGGCGACGGTCAACGAGGCGATGAACAGGTCCTCGTCCGGCTGCCGGGCCATCCAGTCGACCAGAAGCGCGGACGGCCGCGGTTTGACGGCGTTGCTGATGATGTTGGTGTCGAGCAGGCAGCGCGTCAAAGATCGACCCTGCGGCCGTCGATGCGCTCCCGCGAAAGGTCGAGATCGGCCCCGACCAGCGGCGAGCGCCGCAGCGCCGCGAGAATCCCGCCCGGCTTCGGCGGCCCGTCGGCGACCAGTTCGGTGACCGCCGCCCGCGCCCGATTGGCTTCCGGCCCGTCTTCGGCCAGGCGGCGCGCCAGCGTGCGCAGCAGCTCCCGGTCGGTTTCGCGGGCCGTCACCTCGAAGCGTTTGAGGCCGCGCCGCGCCAGACGCGCACGGTAGTTCCTGTTGGCCTTTTTCTGTGCGGCACTGGTCAAGGCGGTCTCCGGTCTATATCCGGATATATATACCACACTCATCACCGCGCCAACCCCGGATTTGTCAGAGTCCGTGAGCGGTAGCGCAATACTCGACGGCTTGTTCACTTTTAATTCGAAGGGTGGCTAGGAACGGTACCGAGTTATTGTCGTCGTGCAGGCGATTCGACCGTTCAGCCTGATTTAGAGAATAGCTCAAACTCAGTGACGTGGAACACGTGCTGTTCCCCCACAGTGTGAGCAATGTAAAGAGTCTCGTCGTCCTTTACCTTGAACCGGTGGTGGGTCAACAGCCGGATAATGCGGTTCTCCCATCGTCCCGCGGCCTTGATCTGCCGCTGGCAGGCTTCCTTCGTGTCAAGCCGCACCGCGGGCCTGCTCGAAAATGGATTGCGCGTGTGCAGAATCTCACCACATGCATTGTAGAGTGTGACGAATTTCTCTTGAGTGAGGAAATCGCCCTTTTTGTCAACGATTTGGATCACGCCTTGCTCGTCCCGCGGGCCGTCTTTCGTAGGCACCGGGTAGAATTCCGGGTTCGCCTGCTCGATGACCCGCAATATATCAAGCGCGTGCCACGACCTTACGCCCTCAGACCCTATCTCGCCCACTGCCCCACGGTTGACCGTCAACAGAGCCGTCGCGAGCAGTTCAAGTATGTGTCGAAGCTGTAGATAGACGATCTCAGTGACGACAATCCACGGAACCCCCGAGCCGACCGCCTTGATCCGATGGATCGTCGCCGTTCGCCTTACAATCTCCTGCATACGACGAGCGTACTCTTGAAGTTGTTCAGTCTCCGCCTTCATCCGGCTTCGCCCCTAGTACGTTGTCTCTGTACATCGCATGATTTCCTGCAACGCACATTCCTGCTGCACCCGTCACTCCCCCACACATTTTTGCCCAACGTTGCGTATTTTCAGCTTAGCCAATCGGCCAATAAAACCGCTTTAGTGGTAGCATTCGCTGCGTGTCCATATCGAGCCGCTCATAGTATTCGATGACCGACTCAACCAATTCATCGATGCCCATGAGAGTTACCGGGATGTTCGCTCGATCCGCCTCATAGCGGGCATCCTTTGAGAAGCCGCCGGTGCTGACATAAAGTCCTTTGTCGTTGGGGTGTCGGCCGCCAACGAAGCTTCTGATTGCATCGGCACCGATTTGATCGGTCCTCCGATGCTTGACCTCGACTACAATGCGCGGGTCTTCAAATCCGAAACCGTCTGGTGACGCGATTATGTCTTTGCCACGATCCGGCCCAGCAGGTGAGACTTTTGTTTTGTAGCCCATCGCCCTGAGCAATCCGGCAACCAGTTCCTGCATTTCATCCCATTCCAGCCTGACAATCTGATCTTTAATGAACTCAAAGCTCCTCGCCTCTATGTCTTCCAACAAGGCTTGGTCCTCAACTTCGGAGGCGGTCTCTTCTGGTTCGTCCGGAACGATGCCTTGGTGAACGTTGAGCACGTTTTTCTCGGCTTCGGGTGGCACAAGGAAAAGCGTACTAATTGAGCCAAGGCTATTCTTTGACGATGTCGTCAAATCGTCTCTGTTGATCTCGCCCAGCCACTCAACGGGGCGGGTATTGGAGTAGTTTCCGTATTTTTCCAGCATAGACTGATCGAACATGTACGGCCCGGTCACTCGACCGATCGCGTACGTCCTTCGGGCGGGATCGTAGGTGAGGACATAGTCGTTCTCAGCGATTTCAGTCCGGAGCCGATAAAGGCACCCGGCCGCCATCCTCGCACTTTGGGGACGAGAGTCTGGCCACTCTTCTTGAATTTTTTCGGTTAATTGGGCTCGGTCCTCAAAACTCTCAAGATTACCTAGTTCGCTCCAACCTATCGCCACCAAGTTGTTTTCCATGAAAGAGTCAAATAGATAACCACCGGCCCCGGCTCGAACCATCCGCATTGTCATCGCTGTCCACCCTCAACTAGCAGCCTAAGTCATTCACTCAAGTATTTGTAGTATACCACTCCAACAAGCATAAGATGTCGGTTAAGTAGCCTAGTTCAAGGGAATATCGTTATCGCCTTTGTCCGCCGGATAGGCGCCGGACAATTCGTCTTGGTTACTACCGGTCATGGCGCCCCCGGAACCACCCCGCACATCAAATTGTGCAATGCAGAATTACCGTTTGCCATGTCGGATTCACATGGCTTACAGTTTTTGCCATACCTGGGAACCAAAGGGACGCAGTCCGGCCGCCATGGGAACGAAGCGCCTGTCCGCCCGCTCTTCCGCGAACCGCCTTCCCGCCGATCCGCCCGGCGCACCCGCTCCCACAATCGATTTTCCAGCTTCCAGTCTTCCGCCTTCCGGCGGGGCCGCCCATACGCCGCGGCGGGAGCCGCCGGGATGACGCTGGAGTTCCATCTCAACGGCCGGCGGCACGTCGTTCGGGACGTGCCGCCCAACGTCACGGCGCTGGACTATATCCGCGAGCATGCGCGCCTCACCGGCACCAAGGAAGGCTGCGCCGAAGGGGATTGCGGCGCCTGCACGGTGGTGCTCGCCACGGGCACCGCCGGCCCCGGGGACGGGGACGAGAGCGGCCGGACCTTCCGGGCGGTCAATGCCTGTCTCCTGACCCTGCCGCACCTCAACGGCGCCGACGTGCTGACCGTGGAAGGGCTGGCGAGCGGCGACGGCCTGGACCCGGTGCAGGCGGCCATGGCCGACGGCGACGGCACCCAATGCGGCTACTGCACGCCGGGCTTCGTCATGGCCCTCTACGCGCTGCGCCGGGGCGGCGAGGAGGTCGACCCCGAAACCGTGCACGATGCGCTGGCCGGCAACCTCTGCCGCTGCACCGGCTACCGCCCGATCGTCGACGCGGCGGTGAAGGCGTGCGGCGAGGCCGGGCCCGGCGGACCTGGAGAGCACACGCCGGCGCACCCGCCGGCAGAGGCGGCGGCCCAGGCGACAAAACGCTACGAGGCCGGCGGCCAGGCGTTCCTGAGCCCCGTGAGCCTCGCCGAAATGGCGGAGGCGCTGGCCGCCAACCCGGACGCCCTCATCCTCGCCGGCGGCACCGACCTCGGACTGCTGGCGAGCAAGGAGCGCCGCAAGCTGCCCATGGTCATCCATACGGGCCGGGTGGCGGAACTCCTGGAGATCCGCGACGAGGCGGACGGCCTCGAGTTCGGCGCGGCGGTCACCTACACCGACGCCCTGCCGCTGATCGAGCGCGACTACCCGTCCTTCGGCACCCTGATCAGGCGCATCGGCTCCCGGCAGATCAGGAACATGGGCACCATCGGCGGCAATATCGGCAATGCGAGCCCCATCGGCGACACCCTGCCCTGCCTGATCGCCCTGGACGCGACGCTGAGCCTCCATTCCCGGGACGGCGAGCGGCAGATGCCCATCGAGGATTTCTTTCTCGATTACCGGAAGACGGACCTCGGGCCGGGGGAATTCATCCGCTCCGTCCGCATCCCGAAACCGAGGGACGGCGAGGCCTTCCGGACCTACAAGGTTTCCAAGCGCTACGACCAGGACATCGCCTCGGTCATCGGCGCCTACCGGGTCGCGGTCGCCGGCGGCTCGGTCCGGGAGGCGCGCATCGCCTACGGCGGCATGGCGGCGACGCCCAAACGGGCCCGGGCCTGCGAGGCGGCCCTCACCGGCTCGGCGTGGCGCGAGGACGCGCTGATGGAGGCCGCCCGGGCCATCGACGAGGACTTCCAACCCCTGTCGGACCACCGGGCGTCGGCCGCCTACCGGTCCATGGTGGCCAGGAACCTGTTCGCCCGGCTGTGGCGGGATGTCTCGGCCGCGGACGAGCCCATCGAAGTGGTGACGGTCCGATGAGCCCCCCGGACACCGCCAAGGCCGATATCGTCGGCGCGGCCCATGCGCGGCTCAGGCACGACAGCGCGGTCAAGCACGTCACCGGCGGCGCGGTCTATGTGGACGACATGCCGAACCTGCCGGGCACCCTGGAAATCTTCCCGGCGGTCAGCCCCCACGCCCACGCCAGGATCGTCTCGGTGGACATCGCCAGGGCGCTCCGGGCGCCGGGGGTGGCCGGCATCTTCGGGGCCGGCGACATTCCGGGAACCAACGATATCGCGCCCATCTTCTCCGACGAGCCCATTCTCGCCGACGGCCTCGCCGAATATGCCGGCCAGCCGGTCCTCATCGTCGCCGCCGACACCTACGACCTCGCCCGCAACGCCGCCTCGCTGATCGACATCGAATATGAAACGCTGGAGCCGGTCCTCACCATCGACGCCGCGCTTGAAAAAAGGCAGTTCACCTATCCGCCCCACGGCGTCGTCCGGGGAGACGCCGAGGCGGCAATCGAGGCGGCGCCGCGCAAGGTGTCCGGCGAGGTTTCGTGCGGCGGGCAGGACCATTTCTATCTCGAATCCCAGGTCGCGCTGGCGGTTCCCGGCGAGGACCGGGACATGACCGTTTACGCCTCCACCCAGCACCCGACCGAGGTGCAGCACGGGGTGGCGCACGTCCTCGGGATCGAAAGCAACGACGTGCTGGTGGAAGTGCGCCGCATGGGCGGCGCCTTCGGCGGCAAGGAGACCCAGGCCACCGGCATCGCGGCGCTGGCCGCGCTGGCCGCAGCGCTCACCCGCCGGCCGGCCAAGCTGCGGCTGCGCCGCGACGACGACATGATCGTCACCGGCAAGCGCCACGATTACCGCTTCCGCTACGAGGCCGGTTTCGGCGAGGACGGCCGGCTCGAAGGCGTGAAGATGGAGATGGCGACCCGGTCGGGCAACGTCGCCGACTGCTCGTCCGGCGTCATGGCGCGCGCGCTGTGCCACGCCGACAACTGCTATTTCATCCCCCATGTCCGGTTCGACGGATACCCGTGCAAGACCAATACGGTCTCGGCGACGGCGTTCCGCGGCTTCGGCGGGCCCCAGGGCATGCTGGCCATCGAGACGGTGATCGAGCACGTGGCGGCGGAGCTGGGCAAGCCCGTCGACGACATCCGGCGGATCAACTATTACGGCGGCGGCGAGCGCAACGTCACCCCCTACGGCCAGACGGTGAAGGACAACATCATCGTCGAGCTCACCGAGCGGCTGATGCGGGAGATCGATTTCGAGGGCCGCTCCCGGGCCGTCGACGGCTTCAACGCCGCCAACTCGACCCTGAAGAAGGGCATCGCCCTGATGCCGGTCAAGTTCGGCATATCGTTCAACCTGCCGACCCTCAACCAGGGCGGCGCCCTGGTCCATGTCTATACGGACGGCAGCGTTCACCTGAACCACGGCGGCACCGAGATGGGACAGGGCCTGTTCGTCAAGGTGGCCCAGGTGGTGGCGTCCACGTTCCAGATCGACATCGACCGGATCAAGATCTCGTCGACCCGCACCGACAAGGTGCCCAACACCTCCGCGACCGCGGCCTCGTCGGGCTCCGACATCAACGGCATGGCGGCCCACATCGCGGCGGCGGAGATCAAGGAGCGGATGGCCAACGTGGCGGCGGACCACTTCGGGGTCGAAACCGGCGCCGTCGAGTTCCGCGCCAACCGGGTCTATGCCGGCAACGAAAGCGTCTCCTTCGCCGAATGCGCCCGCCTCGCCTGGCGGGCCCGGGAATCGCTCTCGGCCACCGGGTTCTACCGGACGCCGGACATCTCATGGGATGCGAAGACCATGAGCGGCAGCCCGTTCTACTACTATACCTACGGCGCCTGCGTCGCCGAGGCCGTGATCGACACGCTCACCGGCGAATCCCGGGTGCTGCGGGCCGATATCCTGCAGGACGTGGGCAACTCCCTGAACCCGGCCATCGACATGGGCCAGATCGAGGGCGCCTTCGTCCAGGGCATGGGGTGGCTGACCTCGGAAGAGCTCGTCTGGGACGAGGACGGGCATCTCAAGACCCACGGGCCGTCGACCTACAAGATCCCCGGCAGCCGGGACGTCCCGCCGGAATTCAACGTCCATATCCTGGAGGACGCGCCGAACATGGTGCCGACCATCTTCCGGTCCAAGGCCATCGGCGAGCCGCCGCTGATGCTGGCGATCGCGGTGTGGCTGGCGATCCGCGACGCGGTGGCGCGGATCGGCGAGCACAAGGCGTTCCCCAGGCTGGACGCGCCCGCCACGCCCGAGGCCATCCTGATGGCCATCGAGGACGTCAGGTCGCGGGCCGCGAAAGCGGGCTGACCGGCGCGGCGTCAACACGAAATCCCCCTCACCCAGCTACGGCTAAGGCTCGCCTGGGCAGTCCCGGTCAATTCTTCGAATTGACCTTTGCGTTCGCTTTGTGCCCTAACTCGCCAAGCCTTCGCATCCCTCTCCCCCAAAGGGGGCGAGGGTCAGGAAGTAATCCCCTCTCCCCCTTCTTCAGGGGGAGAGGGTCAGGGTGAGGGGGTCATAAGAAATGATGCTCGACGCAGTTATCGCCCTCGCCGCCCCGTTCAAGGCCGAACTCCGACTCCTGACGGTACGACGTTCGGCGATTTGAGTTCCGCCTCGGTCCCGTTGCGATTATTCTACACGGGGAATCGGTTAACGTGTTGTCGCGGGACTCGGAAATGCGCATCGCAGGCAGCGAGCAGGCCATAAACAATCTCGTCAAGTGGTCCGCCAGGGACGACTGGGCACCCCATCTCGATGGGGTGTTCGCCGACCACCTGGACACCATCTTGGACGAATTCGATGTGACCAGCGAGGAACTCATCGACCTCCTGGGCAATACCTTCGACATGCTGTACGGCGTGATCCTGGAGGATTTTTTCGCGGCCCGGTTCGGAGACGACGGCGAACTCAATGTCATCGACGACTATCTGAAACGCCGAGGCTGGCGCGAGAAGGTTCCGGCCAAGCGTTATCTCGCGGCGATTCGGGAATCCGTGATCTCCCTATACGAAGTCGTCGACATCGATCCCGGCAAGACCATGACGGTGCGGGACATGATTCGGGGCGGCGACCCGGTGACCGTCAATGAAATGTCGGGCTCCGAGAGCGCGGCGCGGTGGGACCGCATCGCGACACGACTCGTAACGGTCAACAACAAGCCCTGTTTCACGGGCGGCATGCTGCTGCTGTCCCATGAGGCGTCCAGAACGTTCTTGACCGTGTTCGATGAAACGGCGAAGGGCTTCAGGGCCGAGCTGCGCCGGGAGGCGAAGAAACGGGGCGAGAACCCGGAGACCGCCTCCGAGGCGGTCGAGGAACTGATTCTGGAAAGCATGGGGCCTTGCCTTTTCACCCAGGCTTGGCTGACCGACGCCCTCACGCGAATCAATGCTCCGCCGCCGGAAGTGCTAAACACCGACGGTGACGAGATTCTATTCTCGGAAGTTCGGTTCCCGATTTCCGGAGACGAGGCCGAGGTGGCCGCCGCCGTCGACGGCATCGAAAACGTCGGACGCAATGCGCCGGGGGAGGCGAGTTGGACATGGCACGACGGGAGTTCGCCACAGCAAGGGATGGCGGCAGAGAAACACGAAGGACTGATGCTCCAATCCGTGGTTGACGGCGGCCTCACATCCCTCGGCAACATCGACATCGGGAACGGGTTCATTCTTCTCAACACAAACTCCAGGCAAAGGGCGGAAAGAGGAAGGGATCTTCTGGCTTCTCACCTGGGCGCCTTGGTCGGCGCTCCGTTGATTTCCCATGAAGGCATCGGAAGGACGACGGAACCTTCCGCGGGCTCCCGTGTGCCGGAGGAGGAGGACGACATCCCGCCCGAGATCGCCGCGCAATTTATGCAGGACTTCTTCGACGACCATTACCGGCGGACCCTGGACGGCCCCGTGCCCTTTCTCGACGGCAAGACCCCGCACCAAGCGGTGAAGACCAAGAAGGGGCGCGGACAGGTGATCGAGTGGCTCAAGTACCTGGAGAACTCCGAGCACCGCCGCGCAAGTCGCGACGGCCAGGAACCCTACGACATGACCTGGATGTGGCGGGAACTGAAACTTGAAGAAGAACGATGAGTTCCGGAGTTCTTTGACGGACCGACCAAGGTTCAATCAGGCCGTGACAGGTCCGTTGCCCGTTACATGCCGGAATGCTCCAGCCCGTCATCGGCGACCGGAGAAATCGGCCTCGGGCCGCGGCGCCGGCCGGAGGACAAGCCTTGACCCGGTGATCCACGCTTGGCGGCCGGCACTGCACACGGATGGCCGGGTCACTTTGCCGGCTGGCCCGGCCATGACGCTTTGGCGGTAGCGCGAGGCATCCAGGATATTCGCCACAGAGACACAGAGGCTGAGAGGGGAAGGTTTCGAGTGACGCTACACGTCGAGCAGCGCAGTCCCCTGTTCGGCGCCGAAGTGATGTTCGACGCAGTTGTCGCCCTCGCCGCCCCGGTCGACGACCAGAAAATCGTGACCGTCGCGGAGCGCCAGCAGCGGGTGGTGCCAGACGCCGCGGCGATAGTTCACCCCCTGGTCGCCCGCCGCGCGGAACGCGCGGAGGTTTCCGGGCCCCACGGGCCCCCCGCGCGGCGCCACCACCACCAGATAGGCGTGGTTCTGCAGGGGATAGAACGCCTGGGATCCCAGCGGGTGGTGCTCCATCATCCTGACCTCGATGGGCGCCGGCCGGGCCAGCCCGCGAAAAATGCTGATCAGCGGCACGCCCGCTTCCGAGGCGACGTCCACATCGGCCAGGTCGTGGTAGCGGGTGGTCGTTCCCTCGTTGATGGGAAAGCTCTCCGCGCCGTCGATTTCGATGACGTCGCCGAATTCCCGGAACGCCTCCCGCGTCAGCGGCTCGACGGTCAGTTTGAGGGGCTCGGGCATCCGGTTCAGTCCCCGGCCGGTTTGCCGAAGGCCCGGAACCGGCTGACCCCGCCGTCGGGATAGATGCTCAGCCGGAGATGGCTCACGGGTCCGATGTCGCGCACTTGATCGCCCTCGAAGGTATGGATCTTGTCCATCTCCAGCTTCTCTTCGGGCATCACGCAGCACCACTCCGCGCCGTCCCCGAGGAGCCGGCTTTCGTCCTCGCCGCCCGCCAGCGATATGCCCTCGACCGAGGCCCGATCCGGGTAGTTGCCCTTGAAGTGCGCGGTATCGATTTCCAGCCGTTCGACGGTTCCGGCCGCTCCCAGGGCGACGACGATCCAGTCGTTGCCGGGCTCGCGGCGCCGGCGGGTTTCCCAGCCGTCGCCCATATCAGTTCCGCGGCCCGGGGTCAGGATGACCCACGGCGTGCCGTAATGGGCGTCGTTGTAGCCGACGATGCGCCCGCCGTTGCCGAGCGCCGACAGCTCATACACGCCGGCGGGGCCGTCACGCTCCCAGGCCGGCAGCGGGCGGCCATACACCCTGAGCCGGGCGACGCCGCCGTCGGGATAGATGTGCAGCCGCACATGATTGAACCGATCCGGACAACCGGCCTCGATGTAGTTGTGGGAATCCGCGTTCACCGCGGTCTTCGGGACCAGTTCGGTCCATTGGGTATCCTCGTCGGCGTGATTCTCGGTGAGCGCCCCCTCGATGGAGACGTGCGGCGGGTGGTTGCCCGTGAAGTGCCGGGTGTCCACGTCGAAACCTTCGATGATGCCCCGGGTGTCCAGCCGGATAACGCAGTGATCGTGTCCGCCGTCCCGCCGCCGCCGGGATTCCCAGCCGTCCATCCACTTGCCGTGGGTGTCGTACTTGTCGGGGATGAACACCGGCTC
Source organism: Rhodospirillales bacterium (assembly GCA_965221855.1). Classification (GTDB taxonomy): domain Bacteria; phylum Pseudomonadota; class Alphaproteobacteria; order Rhodospirillales; family UBA2165; genus JAJDXO01. The sequence goes on from CBDCSV010000006.1 coordinate 176,742, forward strand.
GGCATCCTGGATCATCCGTTCCTTGGCGCCGAAAAACTCATCGCTCGCATGGACCACCTCGGCCCCCAGCCGGGGTGACGCCAGGTTGACCGAAGCGGCGGTAAATTCGGGCGGCGGGGTGTCGGTCATGTCCGGAAACTCCTCTACTCGATGTCGCGCAGCCGCAACATGGCGATCCGATGCACCTGTTCGAGCGCCTGGGCGAACTCGGTTTCGGGATCATTGTTCACCCGTTCCCGGAAAATCTCCAGGATTTCGGTCCGGTGATAGCCGCGGACGGCGAGAATGAAGGGAAATCCGAACTTGTCCCTGTAGGCCTCGTTGAGCGACCTGAACGCCTCGAACTCGTCCGGGGTGCAATTGCCGAGATCGGCGCCGGCCTGTTCGGCGTTGGAGGCGGCGGTGAGTTCGCCGGCGATGGCCAGCCTGCCCGCCAGGTCGGGATGCCCCCGGAGCAGCGCCAGCTGTTTCTCCTCGCCTGCCTCATCCACCACCTCCCGGAACGCCCGGTGAAGGCCCTCGGCGGTGTCCCGGGCCGTGTCCATTTCGGGGCCCGTCCCGGGACCGGAGCCGAGCTCCCAGACCGTTTCGGCGATCCACGGCGAATGCTCGTAGACGCCGCCGAAGACCTGCACGAACTCGGGCTTGGCCATGCGGCTCGGCCTGTTGACGCCGAAGGCGTGGGTTTCCATCACCCGTCCTTGAACGGAAAATGCTCGCGCCAGTGCCGGGCGACGTCGATCCGCCGGCAAAACCACACATCGTCATGGGACAGCGCGTAATCCAGGAAACGCTTCAGCGACGCCAGACGGCCGGGCCGCCCGACGATCCGGCAATGCAGCCCGACCGACAGCATGCGGGGCGTCTCGGCGCCTTCGTCGTACAGGGTATCGAAGCTGTCCTTGAGGTAGTTGAAGAACTGATCGCCGGCATTGAAGCCCTGGAAGCTGCCGAAGCGCATGTCGTTGGCGTCCAGGGTATAGGGGACCACCAGGTGGGGCTTGCCCTCGACCACGGTCCAGAACGGAAGTTCGTCGTTGTAGTCGTCGGCGTCGTAGAGGAACCCGCCCTCTTCGACCACCAGCCGCCGGGTGTTCGGGCTGGTGCGTCCGGTGTACCAGCCCAGCGGCCGCTCTCCGGCGATCGCCGTATGGATTTCGATCGCCTTCTGCATGTGTTCCCGTTCCACGTCTTCGGGAACGTACTGGTAGTCGATCCAGCGGTAGCCGTGGGAGCACATTTCGTAGCCCGCCTCGAGGGCGCGCTCGGTGACCAGCGGATTGCGCTCCATGGCCATGGCGACGGCGAACAGGGTGAGCGGGATGTCCCGTTCCCGGAATAGTTTGAAGAGCCGCCACACGCCGATGCGGCTGCCGTACTCGTAGAGCGATTCCATGCTCATATGGCGGACCCCTTCGCGGGCGTCCGTGCCGATCATTTCGGAGAGAAAGGCTTCCGACGCCCTGTCGCCGTGAAGGATGGAGTTCTCGCCGCCCTCTTCGTAGTTGAGCACGAACTGAACGGCGATCCTGGCGCCGCCCGGCCATTCGGGGTTCGGCGGGTTCGGGCCGTAGCCGATCAGGTCGCGGGGGTAGTCGTCGTCGTGCATGAACTCGTCCCGGGCAGCGGTGGCTCTCGGATGGGGAATTATTGTCACCCGGTCAGGCCGGACACAACAATGATTATTCGTTGCAAGAGCGGGAAGGCTGGGCCTACCATCGTCTCATCGACCGGCGCCGGCCGTCTCGGCGAAATCCATCTGGAAATCCCCATGGGATATCTGACCACCCACGTTCTCGACACCGCTCATGGCTGCCCGGCCGCCGGCATGCGGATCGACCTGTTCCGGCTCGACGGCGAGGCCCGGTCGCTGGTGACGTCGGTGGCGGCCAATGCCGACGGCCGGTGCGACGGTCCCCTGGCCGAGGGCGAGGCGTTCGGCCCCGGCGCCTACGAGATCGTATTTCACGCCGGAGACTACTTCAGGGGCCGCGGCGTCGATGTGCCGGACCCGCCGTTCCTCGATCTGGTGCCGGTCCGTTTCGGCATCGCGTCGCCCGGCGAGCACTACCACGTGCCCCTGCTGGTTTCGCCCTATGGCTATTCCACCTACCGCGGGAGTTGAGACGCCGAACATGCCGGTCATCGAAACGACGACGACAAACGACGGACCATGGACCTAGCGCTCGCCGATTGGCTCAATCTGGTTTTCCGCTGGCTGCATCTGGTCGCCGGCATCGCCTGGATCGGCACCTCGTTCTATTTCATCTTCCTGGACCTCAGTCTGCGCAAGCGCCGCGCCCTGCCCCCGGGGGTCGGCGGGGAATCGTGGAACGTCCATGGCGGCGGCTTCTATCTGATGCAGAAGTACACCGTCGCGCCGGCGGAAATGCCGGAAGAGCTTCACTGGTTCAAATGGGAGGCCTACACCACCTTCCTGTCGGGCTTCGCGCTCATGGCGGTCATCTACTACTGGAGCGCCGATACGTTCCTCATCGATCCCGACGTGGCCGACCTGTCCCGGGCCGAGGCCATCATGATCAGCATCGGCTTCCTCGGGGGCGGGTGGATCGTCTACAGCCTGCTTTGCTACACGCCGTTCCTCGCCCGGCGGCCGGTCCTGCTGTCTGCGGCGGTGTTCGCCTTCATCCTGGTCTTCACCGTCGCGCTGACCCATCTGTTCAGCCCCCGCGCCGCCTTCGTCCACGTGGGGGCGATCATCGGCACCATCATGGTGGCCAACGTCTATTTCATCATCATTCCCAACCAGCGGGTGGTGGTCGCCGACCTGATCGCCGGACGGACGCCGGAGGCCTGGCTCGGCGACGAGGCCAAGCAGCGCTCGACCCACAACAACTACCTGACGCTGCCGGTGCTCGTGATGATGCTGATCGCGCATTACCCGATGCTCTACAGCACCGCCCACCCGTGGCTGGTGGTGGCGCTGATCATCATCGTCGGCGGCGTCATCCGGGATTTCTTCAACCGCATGCATGCCGGCCAGAGCGGCCGCGCCCTGCGGTGGCAATGGCCGGCGAGCGCCGTGTTCATGCTGATCCTCGTCGGCTTCGTGAGCTACCGTCCCGATGCGTCGGTCGCCGACGGCGACGTGCCGGACGAGGGCGAGGTCTTCGCCATCGTGCAGACTCACTGCGTCGCCTGCCATGCGGTGAAGACCACCCACCCGGATTTCAAGCAGGCGCAGAAAGGCGTGATGTTCGACACCCTGGCCGATATCCGCAAGCACGGCGACGGCATCCTCAAGCAAAGCGTCATGTCGCGGGCGATGCCGCCCGGCAATCAAACCAGGATGTCCGCCGAGGAACGGGAGCTGCTGGGCCTTTGGATTCGCGCCGGCATGCCGTAGCCCGCGCCGGCGGAAATTCGGCACCCAATCGCCGGAAAGGCGATTTGTGGGAAGATGCAACCAGCGAAAACTGACTTGAACAGAGTTGCAGATGGTCCGACTATCACTCTTCCACGATAGAAACTCAACGGAGGTGTAGTCATGCTCACTCGATTAACCGCGACAGCCGTTCTGGCGGCGGGTCTGGCCGCCGGTCTGGCGGCCGGAATCCCGACAAGCGCCCCGGCCCAGGATGCGAAAATCTCGTTCGCGCTCGATTGGAAATTCGAAGGGCCCAGCGCCGCCTATTTCGCCGCCATCGACAACGGCCATTTCAAGGCCGAAGGTCTTAACGTGGAGATTTCCGCCGGCAAGGGCTCTCTGGACGCCATTCCGAAAGTGGCGACCGGCAAGTTTCCGATCGGCTTCGCCGACATCAACAGCCTGATCAAGTTCCTGGACAAGAACCCGGGCGCGCCGGTCACGGCGGTGATGATGATCTACGACAAGCCGCCCTTCGCGGTCGTCGGCCGGGCCTCCCAAGGGGTGAGCGCCCCGAAGGACCTGGAAGGCAGGGTGTTGGGCGCGCCGCCGCCCGATGGCGCCTGGGCGCAGTTCCCGGCCTTTGCCACCGCCAACGGCATCGACGTCAAGAAGGTCAAGGTTCAGCCCGTCGGTTTCCCGACCCGCGAGCCGATGCTCAAGGAAGGCAAGGTGGACGCCATCACCGGCTTCTCGTTCTCCAGCTTCCTCAACCTGGTGCGCCTCGGCGTGCCGGAGGATGACATCAAGGTCCTGCTGATGGCGGATTACGGTCTCGCGCTGTACGGCAACGCGATCATCGTCAACACCAACTACGCCAAGGCCAACGCCGGCAAGGTGACCGGATTCCTCCGCGCCGTCGCCAAGGGCTGGAACGACGTCATCGCCGATCCGGCGAAGGGCGCCGCCATGGTCGCCAAGCGCAATCCGGCGGCCGACGTGGCGCTGGAGGCCCGGCGTCTGAAGCTGTCCATCGACGCCAACGTGGTCACCGATTACACCAAGGCCAACGGCATCGGCGGGATCGACAAGGCACGGATGGAAAAAGCCATGATGCAGCTGGGTCAGAACTACAAGTTCAGCAACAAGCCGGACATCTCGAAGATCTTCACAAGCGCCTACCTGCCCAAGGACGGCAGCTTGATGCTGAAGTAACCCGCTTCGGCTACCTCATGACGCCCGAGGGGCGGGCAAGTCCCGCCTGCCCTTCGGCCGTCCAACAACTTCGAGCACCGGCCGCCATGTCCTCAACGCCCTCAGACGCGCTCATCCGGATATCCAACGTCAAACACGCCTATCGGACGGACGCGGGCCCGCTGCCGGTGCTGGACGGCTTCAACGTCGACGTGCCCGAGGGCGCCTTTACGGCCGTCGTCGGCCCCTCGGGGTGCGGTAAATCCACCCTGACCCGGCTGATCGCCGGTCTGTTGTTTCCCGACGAGGGCGACGTGATCCTTCACGGCGAGAAGGTCACGTCGCCGCGCAATACCGTCGGCATGGCGTTCCAGAATCCGGTGCTGCTGGAATGGCGCACCATCCTGGACAACGTCTGCCTGCCCCTGGAAATCGTGCCCAACGATCTGAGCCGCAAGCAGAAGCACGACCGGGGCTACGAGCTGCTGGCCATGGTCGGTCTGCAGGGGTTCGAGGACAAGAAGCCCTCGGAGCTCTCCGGCGGCATGCGTCAGCGGGCCTCCCTTTGCCGCGCCCTGGCGCACCGCCCGGACGTGCTCATCCTCGATGAGCCGTTCGGCGCCCTGGATGCGTTCACCCGCGAAGACCTGTGGCAGATCATGCACGAGCTCAGGCACAACGAAGCGTTCACCTGCCTCCTCATCACCCACGATCTCAGGGAATCGGTGTTTCTAGCCGACCAGGTGGTGGTGATGTCCGGCCGCCCGGCCAAGACCCAGTATGTCCTGGATGTGCCCTTCGGCCGGGACCGGGTCCTGGACGATCTCTATACCCCGGAAGCCACGCAGATGCTGCTCGACCTCCGGCATCAAATCCAGGTCGCGCAGGGACGCCCGCTCGGGGAACTCGAGCACGAGCCGGGGGCCCGGGAGTCAGGGACCGGGGAGCCGGGGTCATGAATTCCAAACATCGGTTCGCCACCCCGATTATCGCCCTGGTGATCTTCGCCTTGTTGTGGGAGTTCGTCGTCTGGATCAACGGCTGGCCGAACTATGTGATGGCGTCGCCGTCGGACCTCGGCCCGGCGTTCTACAAGTTCCGCTGGCTGTTCCTGGAATTCGGCTGGGACACCCTGTGGCGGACGGTCGCGGGGCTGATGCTGGCCATCGCCTTCGGCGTGGTCGTCGGCATGATCATGGGGTTCTCCCGGACCATGCGGGAGGCGCTCTATCCGCTGCTGGTCGGTTTCAACGCCATCCCCAAGGCGACAGTGGTGCCGGTCGTGGCGCTGCTGCTCGTCGGCCAGCACAACCTCAATACCGTCCTGCTGGCTTTCATGATCTCGTTCTTCCCGATCACCGTGTCGATTTCCATCGGCCTGTCGACACTGGAGCCCGAATACAGGGATATCCTGCTTTCCCTGGGCGCCAGCCGGCTGACCATCTTCCGCAAGATCGCCCTGCCCAAGACGCTGCCGGAGTTTTTCGGCGCGTTGAAGGTGGCCGTCACGCTCGCCTTCATCGGCACCAATCTGATGGAGATCGTCGAACCGCACGGCCGCGGCCTCGGCCACCTGTTCGACAGCGGCAAGATCAGCGCCGATTACCCCCTGATGTTTGCCGTGCTCATCGCCCTCGCGATCATGGGGATCGGCCTCTACTACGTGGTGGTCATCCTGGAAAAAATCTTCGCCGGCTGGGCCGAACGGCAGGAAAGCTGATCAATCCTTGACGGTAGGCCTTGAGGCGGCAATTGGCCGCGGATGTTGAAGAACGCCGCCGATCTCGTCTCGATTGAAGCATTCGCGGCTGGAGGGAGAAGCGACATGGCCTATCTGGAACTGGGGACAACGGGAAGGAATTATGCGGGGGAGAAGCTGCTCGCGGATCTCCAGGAGCTGGTTCCCGCCTTGCTGGACCGGGCGGGAGAGGCGGAGGAATCCGGCAGGATCCCCGAGGAGACCATCGACGACCTGAAACGTATCGACGCCTTCAGGGCCGTCGTCCCAAAGGCCTATGGCGGCCTGGAAGCCGACTATCCCGTGATCCCCCAGATTTTCCGCGTCCTGGGACGAGGATGCACGTCGACGGCCTGGTGCATGGGATTTCTCATCTTTCACAATTTTCAGTTCGGGTTCTTTCCCAAGGAAGCCCAGGAAGAAGTCTGGAGCGGGAAAGGCTACACCATGGCGCCCGGCCAGGTGATGCCCAGCGGCGAGGCCATCACGGAAGACGGCGGGTATCGGCTGTCCGGGCGCTGGGGCTACGCCACCGGCATTCTGCATGGCGGCTGGATGCTGCTGAGCGCGCCGGTCAAATTGGAAGAGGGCAAAGTCGATGTGCGCCGCTTCTACATCCCCGTCGAGGAGGTAAATCTTCTCGACACCTGGCACGTCTCCGCCATGAAGGCCACGGGCAGCCACGACGTCACTCTGGAAGACTTATTCGTGCCCGCCTATCGCAGCGTCCCGGCCGGCGCGATGCGCGACGGGACCGCGGAGGGGCTCGAACACATGAACGGCCCGTTGTGGAAGATGCCGCTCCTCACCTACATGATCTTCGGCGGCGTCGCGCCGATGATCGGCGCCGCGGAAACCGTCTTCGAAATGGTCAGCGAAATTCTCTCGACGAAGGTCGGCGCCTATTCGGGAGAGAAACAGGCGGGCCTCACCACGCAAAGGGTCAGGATGGCGCGGCTGCGCATGGAACTCGAAGCGACCATTGGACTTTGGGAAGACCGGATGGTCTTTGCCTGGAACACCGTCGTCGAAGAAGGAAGCCTTACCCGGGAACAGAGGGCCGAGATGCGAATGGTCATCGTCCATGTCGCCCGGAAGTGCACCGAAATCGTCAATGAACTGACGGTGGTCGCGGGCTCGCGCGGAACGTTCATGGCGTCGCCGATCCAGCGGTTTCACCGCGACGTGACGTCATTGGCGACCCATGCGGTCCACGACTTCGATCACGTGGCGAACCTCTTTGGCGGAAGATTTCTCGGTGTCGATCTCCCGGAAAACGCCATGATCTAAAGGGGCTGACAGGAGACCATCATGCGATTTCAGCAAACCGGCCCAAAACCGGAGACTCGCCTCCCTGCCGGTGCTAGCATGGCCCGGCATCGAACTCGTGAAACCAGACAACCAGTAAGACAGGGAGAAATTTGGTGAAATCTATACTAATTGCCGGAGCGGCGGCCCTGCTTGTCGCCGGCGGCGCCCAGGCTCAGAGCCTAAAGCTGACCATGACCGCGGCAACGCCTGGCGGATCCACGGATATCGCGGCAAAAAATCTCGCCGAAGTCGCGGCGATAAATAAAATCGCGACCATTCAGGTACAGAACGGAAAGACCCTGACCAAGACCATGCGGGACGTTGCCGAAGGCAGGACCGACATCACCGCGGGCGCCATGATATTGCAGTTCTTGATGTCCAAAGGCCTTGGCCCCTACTCCGGACTTGGCAAGGAAAAGGGCAAACAGCTCTCGGACAATCTTCGTCTGCTCTATCCCTACCATTTGGCGTCCATTTACCTGATCGCTTTCCAAAGCACCGGAATCGACAGCTTTGACAAGCTGAAGGGAAAAAACGTCCATAATGGGCCGCCGCGCGGTGGCGCGTTGATTGCCGCCCGTCAGGTAATTCGTCTTTCCGCCGGACTTGAAGACGGCAAGGACTACACGGGCAAGCAGGTCGCGTGGGGACAAGCTACCGCCATCTTCCTGGACCGGTCGGTGGATGCGGCCGTCCGCCCGGGCACCAATCCCTCCGAGTACATGCCCATCTACATGGCCGCCGGCAAGATCAACATCGTGTCGGTACCCAAGGCCAAGTATGAAGGCGCGGCGTGGCAAAAATACCTGAATGCGCCCGGCAATGCCCCGTCGATGTTCCCGGTCAGCGAATTAGCCCATTATGGGGAAAACGCCAGGATCATCTCCGAGGACAACATGTTCCGGACCGTCGCGAATACCGGCGGCGACTTCGTCCACAAGAATATGGACAAGAAACTCGCCAAGGCACTGACGGCGGCATTCATAAAGAGCATCCCAAACCTGCAGAAGAAGGTGCCGTTTGCCAAAGCGCAACGCTATGGAACGGTCGACAATACGGAACATGGCATCTGCAATGGCGGCGTGAAACTTCATCCGGGCGCCGTCGAGGCTTGGGAAGAGGCCGGGCACAAAGTTGCCGATTGTGCGAAAGGATAATTTCGTACCGGCTATCGTATTGCGGTAACCTATAAACGAGGCCCGGACGCGGAGACGGCGTCCGGGCCTTTTCCGTTGCGGTTCGAGACGGCCTAAAAGCCCAATTCTTCGAGAATTGCCGCGGTGCTGGCTCCTTTCTCCTCGGGGCGTGAAGGCTCCGCGAGCGTGCTGCGGCTAAAGCGCGGACCGGGGCGCGGCTGGGCAAGACCGGCGTTTTCCACGACGCACTCCCGGGCCATGACATGCGGATGATCGGCAACTTCCATCAACTGCAGAACCGGTGTGACACACGCGTCGGTCCCGTCGAAAATCGCCCCCCACTCGCGTTGTGATCTGGCCTTGAAGGCGGCCTCGAAGCGGGCGGTCAGATCCGGCCAGTTGTTCGGGTCCATGCGGTCAGGAAGGCCGGCCGCGCCGAGGCCGAGCCCATTCACCAGTTCCTCGTAGAACTTCTGCTCCAGGGCCCCGACGGCGACGAACCTTCCGTCCCGGGTCTCGTAAGTCCGGTAGTATGGGGCGCCGCCGTCCAAATCATTGCCGCCCCTCTCTTCCCTCCACCGGCCGGCCGCGCGAAGAGAGAAATACAGCGACATTTGGAAAAGCGCGCCGTCCAGCATCGCCGCGTCGACAACCTGGCCCTGTCCGGACACCTGAGCCTCCAAAAGGCCGGCCAGCATGCCGCAGGCCAAATACATGGCGCCGCCGCCATAGTCGCCGACCAGGTTCAATGGCGGCAAGGGCGGGCCGCCGGCGGGTCCGATGGCATGTAAGGCGCCGGCAATGGAAATATAGTTGATGTCGTGTCCCGCGGTTCGGGCCAGGGGTCCGTCCTGACCCCATCCGGTCACCCGCCCGTAGACCAGTCTGGGGTTATGCGCGCGGCACACGTCCGGGCCCAACCCGAGACGTTCCGTCACGCCGGGGCGGAAACCCTCGATCAGGCCGTCCGCCGTCCCGATCAGTTTGAGGGCAATCTCGATGGAACGGCCGTCCCTCAGGTCCAGCTCGATCGAGCGCTTGCCCCGGCGTTCAATGGATTTCACCGGATCGACCCCGATCTCGGCATCGCCCGGACGCTCGACGAGGATGACCTCGGCGCCCAGGTCCGCGAGCAGCAGACCGCACATGGGCGCGGGGCCCAGGCCACCCAGTTCGACGATCCGATATCCGGACAGCGGTCCCATGGGACTAGGCCGGGAAAAAGAGTTGATCGCGCCGGGCCATGGTCCGCAGCATCGCCGGCGCCTCGAACCGTCCGCCGAACCGGGCTTTCATTTCGTCGCACGCCGCAACGAACTCGGCCGGCCCAACCGTATCGATCAGCCCGATCACGCCGCCATGGGCCGACGGAAACGCCCATCCCAGGACCGATCCCACGTCGGCGTCGATCGGGTTCTCGATCACGCCTTCCTCCATGGCCCGTACGGCCTCGAGCGATTGAGTATAAAGGAGCCGTTTCTCGATGGTCTCCCGATCAAGCTCCTCGGCGGCGCGGGGGAAACAGTCCGCCAGGCCGGGCCAGGGCTGCGGACCGGTTTCACCATAATCATAGATGCCGCCGCCTCCGGCCTTGCCGGTCCGTCCGGCGCGCGTCAGTTTCTCGAGTGCCTCGGCGAGCCGCAGGCCTTTCAGGCCGGTTGCCGACCCATCGCCGGAAATCGAGGCAACGATGTCTTTCAGCAGCGTGAGCGAGGTGATATCCGCCATCGCCAATGGGCCGATGGGCATGCCGGCCTTGAGGGCGACATCATCGATCAGGTCGGGAGCCCGGCCTTCGGCCAGCAAGGTGAAGGCCTCCCCGGTATATGCCCCGACCACACGGCTGGTGAAGAACCCCAAACCGTCATTCACGACAATAGGCGTCTTCCGCATGCCGGCAACGGCATCGAGCGCCCGGGCGACCGTCGGCCGGTCCGTTTGCTCGCCCTTGATGACCTCGACCAGCTTCATTCGGTCCACCGGCGCGAAGAAGTGCAGCCCGATGAAGCGTTCCGGATGCGCGGCGCTGCCGGCGAGACCGGATATGGGAATCGTCGACGTGTTGCTGGCGATGGGAACCTCCGGACCGACAACCGCGCTTGCCGACGCCGTCACCTGATCCTTGACCGATTGCACTTCGGAGACGGCTTCAAAGACCATGTCGACACCGGCGATCTCGTCGTACGACGTCGTCGATTTCAGACGGGACAGCATCGCCTCGGCGGCATCCGGTTTCACGCGGTTTCTCTCGACGGCGCCCTGAACCCGTTTGGCAATCGCCGCGGCCCCGGCGTCCAGCCGGTCCTTGTCAGCCTCCAGCAGAAAAACGTCATACCCGGCTTCGGCGGCGCAGTAGGCGATCCCCGATCCCATCTGGCCCACGCCGACGACCGCCACGCTTTTGATGTCATAGGGTGCAATGTCACCGGGCCGGTCTTTCATTCCATTGGCGTCATTGAGGCCGAGGAACATGGTTCTAATCTTGTTTTTGACGACCTTCGACGCGGCGACACCGGCGAATTTCTCCTGCTCGAGCGCGAGCCCATCCTCGAACGGCCCCGCCGATCCTCCCTCGACCGCTTCCATGATCGCCTGGGGGGCCGGCTCCAGACCGGGCCTGAGGCGCCTGATTTTCGCCCACATGGCGTCCACGGCATCCCGGCCTTCCCGAGAGGCCGGAGACGGATCGGGCCAGTCGAACCCGTCGCGGTCCCATGGCTGATCCGGAGGCGCGGTATTCGACAGGATGGCTTCCTTGGCTTGCCCGGTAAGGTCGTCGGCCGGGACGATTTGATCGAGGAGGCCGATCTCCAGGGCCTTGGCGGCCGTCACCCGCCGGTCCTCGACCAGGATCAGGAGCGCCGCCGCCAGACCGACGAGGCGGGGAAGCCGCTGGGTGCCGCCGGCGCCCGGGATCAGGCCGAGGGAAACCTCCGGCAGGCCGAGCTTCAGGCGGGGATCATCCGCCGCAATCCGATAGGTGCAGGCAAGCGCAACCTCGAGACCGCCGCCAAGCGCCAGGCCGTTCACGGCGGCGACAAAGGGTTTGGGCGCCCGTTCCATTTCCCGCATACAGGACTGAACGTCCGCGATGATGGCGGCGGCATCCTCGGGCGTCTTCAAGGCCCGAAGCTCTTTCAAATCTCCGCCGACCAGAAAGGACTTCTTGGCCGAGGCGATCACGACACCCTTCACGGCATCGTCGGCCGCCAGCCGCCGGACGGCCGCATGGAGTTCCCGTACAACCTCGCTGTTCATGAAGTTGTGGGGGGAGTCCGGACGGTCGAACACGATCCCGCGCACGCCGCCGCCATAATCTTCGATTCTGATGACCGGCATTGCCATCCCCTCCGCTAGCTGAATTCGGCCTCGATATCCATTTTCCTGAAAAGGGATTTGCTGATGATGGATTTCATGACCTCGGACGATCCGCCGGCAATCCGCTCGACCCGGGCCTCCGCGTAGGCGCGGGCGACGGGATACTCCCACATATACCCCCAGCCGCCGAACAACTGCAGGCAGGTATCGACCGTGCGTCCCTGCATTTCGGTGGTCCAGAGTTTCGCCGCCGCGGCCGTATCCGCGCTTAGCTCGCCGTCCAGATAGTCCTCCAGCAACCGGTCGACCAGGCATCGCCCGACGGTGAGTTCCGTGTGGACTTCGGCCAATTTGAACTGGGTGTTTTGGAAGTCGGTCAGTTTCTTGTGGAAGAGTTCCCGCTCGGCGGCATAGGCGACGGTGTCCCGGAAAACCCCTTCCGACTTGGCCAGGCTGCTGACGGCGATGGTCAGGCGTTCCCGGGCGAGGCCATGCATCAATTGGAAAAATCCTTGCCCCTCCTCTTCACCGACGAGGTTTTCGTGCGGCACTTCGACATCGTCGAAAAACAGCTCCGACGTATCCTGTGCCTTTGCGCCGATCTTCTTGAGGTTCCTGCCCCGCTTGAATCCGGGCGTGTCCGCTTCGACCAAAAACAGGGACATGCTGTCCGTGGCGTATTCGTTTTTCGTTTTCGCGGCGACAAAGAAGACATCTCCCAACTGGCCGTTGGAGATGAAGACCTTCTGCCCGTTCAAGACATAGCCCGCATTGGTCTTCCTGGCGCTCGTCGCCATGCGGCGGAGATCGCTTCCCGCGCCCGGCTCGGTCAGGGCAATCCCCGAGATAGCCTCCCCGCTGACGAACTTCGGCAGCCATTGGGCTTTCTGATGTTCGCTGCCGAACCGCTCCAAATAGGGCGCCGCCATTTCCGAATGGATGTTGAAACCGGGACCCGACGCCCCGACCCGGGCCATTTCCTCCAGGACCACGACGCTGAACAGGTAATCGCCGCCGACACCGCCATATTCCTCCGGCACGGTCGGGCAGAGCATGCCGGCGGCGCCGGCTTTCTCCCATACGTCGCGGGAAACAACGCCTTGTTCGTCCCATTCATCGAGAAACGGCACGACTTCCGTTTCGACGAATCGCCGGACCTGATCCCGGAACATGTCATGTTCCTGGGAAAACAGTTTTCGTCTCATGGTGTCCTGAAACATGTCTCCTCCCTTAACCGGCGACCTGATCCCGCAGGAGGTCTTTTCGGACCTTCCCAACCGCGCTCAAGGGCAGCGGGTCGGTTGTGAACGTCGCACTTCGCGGGCATTTGTAGCCGGCGATGAGGTTCTTGCAGTGTTCGCGGAGAGACGTCTCCGACAGGGTCGCGCCATCGCCGACCACGACGACGGCGTGGACGCGCTCGCCCCATTTTTCGTCCGGCACCCCTATGACGGCACAAGCGATCACGTCGGGATGTTCGGCAACGGCATTTTCGACTTCACCACAAAATACGTTCTCGCCCCCACTGACGATCATGTCCTTCAACCGGTCGGCGATACGCACAAACCCATCTTCATCCATGACGCCCACATCGCCGGTGTGGAGCCAGCCGTCCCTCAATGCTTGTTCGGTAGCCTCCGGCTGCTTCCAGTAGCCCAGCATGACGGACGGCCCTCTGATCAAAATCTCCCCGGCCGCCCCCGTCGGCGCGGGCAGCCCGCTCTCATCCGCGATACGGACTTCGCTCGTCATATTGGCCCGGCCGGCCGTATTCAGCTTTCCCGCCAGCGAACCGGACAGGGTATGACGCTCCGGCGGCAATATGAGGCAAGGACCCGTACATTCCGTTTGGCCGTAGATTTGGACCAGGTCCACCTCAGGGCACCGGTCCATCACTTTTCTGAGGAGAGACTCGGAGATCGGCGCGGCGCCGTAAACGATAGTGCGTACGGCCTTGAAGGCGCTGCTGACATCGGGAGCCTCCATCATCCCGGCCAGCATGGTCGGGATCAGGCTGACGAGGGTCACATCATGATGCGCGACCGTTTGCAGAAATGCGGCCGGAGACAGCTCGGCCGGAAAAATCTGCGTGGCGCCGGCGAAGGCGCAGGCGTGAGTCACTCCGGCGCCCGCGAGGTGAAAAATAGGCGGAGCATGGATGTAAACCGTCTCGGACGAGATGTTGAGATCGTTGACCAAATTCAAGGTTTGAACCGTCAATGCGCCGTCGCTGATCATGACTCCCTTCGGCCGGCCGGTGGTGCCCCCGGTGTAGTAGAGGGCGGCGAGATCCGACATCTCCGCTTTCCACGGCTCCATGCCGTCATTTCGGGCGAGCGCGTCAAGCGTATGTCCTTGGCCGGTTCCGCCATCGAGTTCGATGGGGATCGGGGATTTGGCGGCGGCGCCGGAGAGGGCCGTCAGGGCGTCCCTGTTCTCCCCGTCGGCGGCAATTGCCGAGACCTCGGCTTCCTCTACTATCTGCTGCATTTCCGCTACGGCCAAGCGGGTGTTCAGCGGAACGTGAACAAACCCCGCCCACGCCACGGCATACATCATGATGAGATGTTCCGGAGAATTGCCGGCCAAAACGGCGACCCTGTCCCCGGGCCGCAACCCGAGTTCCCGCAGTCCCGCGGCGACCGAACCGATCCGTCCGGCCAAATCCCGCCAGGTCAGCGCTCCGGCCTCGCTTACCACCGCCGTCCGCCGGCCGTAAATACGGGCTGTTCGGGCCAAGGCCTGTGCAAACATCTACCGGCCGGCCCCTTGTTCCGTTGACCCGGCGAGAAGGCCGTCAAACAGAATGGTCAGAACCGAGTCGGCCAGGTCTTCGGTCGCCTCGCTGCCGGTGAGATCGACGCCGTGGGTGGCCTCGACGACCGGCGCCAGGCAATAGGTCATGGCGGCGGCCGAAATAATCGTGTGCGTTACGGCGTAAACCGGGAGGTCCTTCAATTGACCCGCTCGAACCCCTTCCGCCACCGTTTCATCGAACGGTTCGAACCCGGCTTTGAGAAACTTCTCGGCGAGCCAGATCAGCCTGGGGCCCGCGGTCGTTCCTTCATGAACCATGATCCGGCTGAGACTGACATCCGACGCGCTCATCCTGACGAACCGGCGGACCAGCACCTTGAGCCGGTTGACCGGGTCCAGATCCTTCAACTCGTCATTCGCCAAGGGAAAGCGCTCGCCCAAATTGCGCATCAATTGTTCGATCGCCGCCTTCCAGATCTGTTCCTTGGTCTTGAAGTGATAGTGGACCATGGATTGAGCCATGCCGGCGTTCCTGGCAATCAGCCCCGTCGTGACGGCGTCGTACCCATGCCTGGCGAAGGCATCAATCGCCGATGTGAGCAAAAGCTTCCGGGAGCTCTCGCGGCTCGCGATTTCCGCCAATGACGGGCGTCCCCGGCGCGCGCGGCGGCCGCCGTTCACGGATTTTCGGCCCGGAGTCGTCTTAATTGTGTCGATTGTGGAATCCATGAGCCTCAGCCGGTCATGACCTGGAGAGGGGTCCGGGATTCATAGTGGATCAGGTTCTTCAGCATCCGCTCCATCAGTTCCAGACGGGTAACCCTGTGATCTTCGGAGGCCCAGAGATTGACGATCTCTCCGGGGTCGTTCTTGAGATCGTACAATTCGCCCCACTCCTCTCCGGCGTAATACGAAAGCCGCCAATCGTGATCGATATAGGTCTTCACGCGCATCGGCAGATCCCGCCCCGGAAGGGGCAGAGAGGTCGCTTGCTCGACGACGACGCCGTCCCGCCTCGATGCCTCGCCGCCGAACATGATCCTGGTCAGGTCTTCGCCCAGCATACCCGCGGACGGCGCCAATCCGGCCCGCGCCAGAATGGTATTCGGAATATCCTGCGAGCAGCCGATCTCGCTCTCTATCCGGCCCGGCGACTCGTCGCCGGGGTCCGTCCAGATAAAGGGAACCTTGATGAGTCCCTGGTAGTGGAGAAGCGCCTTTTGCATGAGGCCGTGATCGCCCATCCAATCGCCGTGATCGCTGGTGAGGACGACGACCGTGTTCCCGTCTAGGCCGCGCTCTTTCAGCTTGGCCAGTATCCGCCCGACGCTCTCGTCGATGAACGAGACCATGCCGTAGGTGAGAGCGGTGATCTGCCTTGCCTCGTCCTCGGTCACGGCATAGGGCCGCACCCATTCCCGGTTTGCGGTGCCGTCCGCCAGCTCCTGGTGCATGCGCGCCAGAATGGGCGTCTGGTCATGGGGCTGGTGATAAAAGGAGGCGGGCAATTCGATATCCGCCGGATCATACATATCCCAATACTTGCCGGGCGGCGTGAACGGATGATGGGGGTCGGGGAAGCTGCACTGGATGAAAAACGGCTTTTCCCGGTCGCTACCGGCGTATTCCTCGAGATACTCCAGGGTCATCTCGGCGACATAGTTGGTGGGATACAGTTCCTCCGGCATGCGTGGTTTCCGCGCCTGAGGCGCATTGTAGCGCGGGTCCGGCTCCGGATTGACGCTTGAGCGGTTGTCGGCCTCGTCCGGAAAACGCTCGCGGAGCCAATGGGTATAGTGGCCCTGCACATCATCGCCATGCCAGGTGCAGACACGGAACCGTTCGAAGCCGTAATAGTCGCCTTCCCGTTCATCGGCTTCCGGGTCACGCGAGTATTGAAAGTTCCGTTCACGGTCATATTCCGGTCCGGAGCGAATTCGAGTGCGGGAATCGCGCAGTTCCTCCGGCGGCGGATCGAAATCCTCCGAGGCTTGCCGGAAACTGGGCCGTTCCGTGGTCATGTTCTGGAAATGGGCTTTGCCGAAAAGGGCGGTCCGGTAGCCGCCGGCCCGCAAAAGATGCGTATAGCAAACCGAGTCCAGGGAGATCGGAATGCCGTTTACCCGGACGCCGTGCTGGGTCACCGTTTGCCCGGTCATGATGGTCGCCCGGTTGGTCTGGCAAATGCCGGAATTGACGTAGAAGTTTTCGAATCGCCGGCCCCGAGCAGCGAGGGAATCCAGATAAGGGGTCCTTAGAACCGGATTTCCGGCGCAGCTCAGGTGGTCCGCCCGCTGCTGATCGGTGATGATGAACAGGATGTTCGGCCGCGCAACGCTCATCTCCAGTCACCTTGTCCGTTCAAGGGAACAAAATATTTTATTGTTTAATCAATCAATTAAGAACGTTATCATACCGTTCATCTTGTAGACAATAAGAAAAAATAAACGTATTTTACAAATTGAATAATTAATTGAGAAATTAATTTATCGTTTTTTTTTGGGGGAGCCGGGATGGCCGATCAGACGCAGCGTTCACTGCCCCGTCCGACACCTGAAACGCGCCATTTCTGGGAGGGCACGCAGGCCGGTGAGCTTCGCCTTCAGAGGTGCGGCGATTGCGGCACCGCCTATTTTCCGCCGCGTCCGTTTTGCCCGAAGTGCGGCAGCCGAAACGTCTCGGTATTCGCGGCGAGCGGAAAGGCGACCCTTTACAGCTATGTCATCAGCCATATTCCCGCCCCGGGGCTGGAACCTCCCTATTCCGTGGCCGTCGTGACCCTGGAGGAAGGTCCCCGGATGATGACGAACGTCGTCGGCTGTGAGCAGGCACCGGAAGCGCTGACGCTCGACATGCCCCTCGAGGCGGTCTTCGAAGCTCAAACGGACGAGATCACCCTCCCGTTCTTCAAGCCGGCGGTGTAACGCCATGGCGCGCGGAACAGTGGCCGTGGTCGGCGCGGCGGAAACGACGGACATGGGTGTCATCCCGGAAACCTCGGAACTTCAGTTGCAGGCCGACGCCGCCTTGAATGCGATGGCGGATGCGGGCCTCGCCGCCGCGGACATCGACGGCATCGCATCTGCGGGCGAGGCTCCCGATGTCCTCGCCCAGTATCTCGGCATCACCCCCGCCTGGCTGGACGGCACGCTCATCGGCGGCAGTTCGTTCATGCTTCACGTCAGGCACGCCATGGCCGCCATCGAAGCCGGTTTGTGCACAACCGTCCTGATCGTCCACGGCGAAAGCGGCAAGTCCCGGGTCGAGGCCAAGGGCTTCCCGGAGTTTATCGGCGGCAAGCTCGCCGGCCAGTTCGAAGTGCCCTATGGAGGCAGCCTCCCGCCGACCATGTTCACCATCCCCGTCCTCCGTTATTTGAAGACCTATGGTTTGAAGCCGGAAGACATGGCGCCGGTTTCCGTGGTTCAGCGGGAATGGGCCGCGATGAATCCGCGGGCCACCTTCAAGGACCCGATCACCGTCGACGACGTGATGAACTCCCGCATGATCGCCTACCCCTTCACGCTTCTGATGTGCTGCCTGAGGACCGACGGCGGCGGCGCGCTGATCCTGACGTCATCCGACCGGGCCGGGGATTTTCCGCAGCCGCCCGTCTACATTCTGGGAACCGGCGAAAGCGCCGAAGGCCCGATGGTCAGCCAGCTTGACGATTTCACGTCGTCGAAAGCCTTTCGGTTGTCCGGAGAGCGCGCCTTTTCCGAGGCCGGGATCTCCCGCGGCGATGTCGACCATCTGATGATTTACGACGCTTTCGCCCACGTTCCCCTTTATGGGCTGGAGGATTTGGGCTTCTGCAAGCCCGGCGAGGCGGCCGCCTTTGTCCGGGACCGCAACACGGCGCCCGGCGGCGGACTGCCCATGAATACCAATGGCGGCGGCCTGAGTTACATGCATTCGGGAATGTACGGCATGTACGCCCTTCAGGAGAGCGTCCGGCAGGTTCGCGGTATCGCTCCGGCTCAGGTGCCCGGTGTAAATATCTCGGTTGCCCACGGGGTCGGCGGCATGTTCTCGGTCGCCGGAACGATCATTTTCGGCAGCGAGCCCGATTAACGCTAGCCCGGAAGGGGAATCCGTTCGACCAGGCCGGCCGCGCGGCCGACCGCTTCGGCCTGATGCGCCGGCACCTCGCCGGGCTCCTCCGTATCGGGCGGCGAATAGGGGTCGACCACGTCGGTCCGAAACCCGGCCATTTCCTCCAGGACGGCGAGACAATGGAAGGGCACCGTGTGCGGCGAATAGCCGCCTTCGTGCGTCATGACGAGCTTCCCGCCGCACAGTTCATCCGCGGCGACCATGATGCGGCGGGCGAGTTTGCGGAAACTGTGGCTGGTGAGCATCATGCGGCCCAACGGATCATGAAAGCCGGCGTCGAAGCCGCTCGGCACGATAATCAGTTGGGGCCGGTAGCGGGCGAGCGCCGGAAGCACCACCTGATCGAAAGCCGCCAGATAGGCCGCCTCCCCGCACCCGGGCGGCAGGGGAATATTCAGATTGGCGCCGGCTCCGTCCCCGGCGCCGGTCTCGTGGACGCCGCCTGATTCCGGCGGGTAGCAGTCTTCCTGGTGAAGGGAGATGGTCAGCGCCCTCGGGTCCTCCCAAAAGACCGCCTGGGTCCCGTTGCCGTGATGGACGTCCCAATCGACGAACGCGATGCGTTCCAATCCGCCCCTCTCCAGGGCATGAAGGCCGGCGATGGCCGCGTTGGCGAAGATACAGAAGCCGAGCGCCTCGCCGGGCTCCGCATGATGTCCCGGCGGCCGGATCAGGGCGTAGGCGTTTTTCACCTCTCCTTCGAGAACCGAACGGACGGCCGCGAGGGCGCCTCCGGCGGCGAGCAAGGCAATCTCGATCCCCCGGCTGCCGACGCGGGTCGTTCCCGTTCGCCGGGCGAGGTTGCCGCCGCCGGAATCGCTTACCCGCTGGACCTCGGCCAGATACTCCGGCGTATGGGCCAGGAGGATATCGTCCGCCGAAGCCGCGATACATTCCACGGCCGTGAGGCGGGACCCAAGCCCGGAGCGGTCAATCAGGTTTTTGATGCGGCGTTTTCCGTCGGCGTTTTCCGGGCTTTGAATCGGCTCCACCCAGGAACTGCCCTCATGGGGCCCGAAATAAAGCCCCGTGTCGTGCCACATGCACCGCTCGTCCCAAACCAAACCGGTTCTCATGGTGACCACACTAACCGCCCGCGCGCCTAATTCAAGGAGCGCCCCAAATCAACCTGCCGGGAGTTTTCCGGCGGCTGGCCGGCTGGCAGCCGGATTGTTTGTTGATTTCATTGAGGAAAATTGGGGGGCGATCGGGGACTCGAACCCCGGACCCGCTGATTAAGAGTCAGCTGCTCTACCAACTGAGCTAATCGCCCGCCGAGCCTTCATGCGGGGCCGCGATTGCGCCCCGCCAAGGGGAGGCGTCATATAGCAACCGCGCCCCGGTTTGTCGATACGGGCGTTCGTCAATTCGGGCGTTTGTCGATTGGGCCCGCCCGTCAGTCCCCGGATGCTGCGCCGGGGCCGAGCGTGACGTCCCGGTGCACATAGACGCACATCAAGAGCCCGAAGGAGAACAACAGCATCAGCATGGCGGTGCCGCCGTAACTGATCAGCGGCAGCGGCATGCCGACCACCGGCACCAGGCCCATCACCATCGCCACGTTGACGAAGATGTTGAGGAACAGGGCCGCGGTGACGCCCATCCCCACCAGCCGGCCGAAATGGTTGGTGCAGCGGAGGCTGATGGCGAAGCCGTAGATCAGCAGCAGCAGATAAAGCCCCAACAGCCCGAACCCGCCGACCATGCCGAACTCCTCGGCCAGCATGGTGAAGATGAAGTCGGTCTGCTTCTCGGGCAGGAAGTTCAAGTGGCTCTGGCTTCCCTGGAGAAAGCCCTTGCCGAACAGCCCGCCGGAGCCCAGCGCGATCTTGGATTGCAGGATGTGATAGCCGGCGCCCAGGAGATCGTTTTCGGGCCGGAAGTAGGTCAGCACCCGGGCCTTCTGATAATCGAGGAGCACGAACTGCCAGACCGGATAGACGGCGGCGACGGCGGTCAGACCGGCGGCGGTGAACAGCCAGGCGGGGACGCCGGCGACGAAGAACAGCACCACGCCGGTGAACAGCAGCAGCGCCGCGGTCCCGAAATCCGGCTGGTTCAGCACCAGGATCACCGGGGCGGCGATCAGGAGCGCCGGGACGAACAGATGGGTCAGCCGGCCCACATCCTCGACCCGGCTGGCATAGAAGTAGCGGGCGAGCGCCAGGACCAGGGTGATCTTGGCGATCTCCGAGGGCTGGACGCTGACGAAACCGAGATCGAGCCAGCGCTGGGCGCCCATGCCGACGGCGCCGACGAACTCCACGGCGATCAGCAGCGCCAGGGACAGGCCATAGAACACATAGGCGAAACGCAGCCACAACCGGATGTCGGTCACGGCGACCACCAGCATGACCGCCAGCCCGACCCCAAAGCGGGGCATCTGGCGGGAGGTCCAGGGATCCAGGTTGCCCCCGGCGGCCGAATACAGCATGACGAACCCGACCGACGCGGTCATCGCCACCAGCAGCACGAACATCCAGGGGAGCTGCCAGATCTTCCGGCCCAGGGTGAGTTCGGGATCGCGGCTGAAGGAAAGCGCCATTGGACTACCCTTCCCGCTCCGCCGGTGCGGACACGGCATCCCCGGGCAGCCGCGCCTGGGGCCGGCCGCGGGAGGGATCGCGCTCCTGCACTTCGCGTAGGATATCGCGGGCGATGGGCGCGGCGACCGACGCGCCGCCGCCGCCGTGCTCGACGATCACCGAGACCACGTAGCGCGGATTGTCCACCGGCGCATAACCGACGAACAGGGCGTGATCGCGCTCCTCCCAGGGCAGTTCCTCGTTCTTCAGCACCCCGTTCTCGCGCTCGGCCTTGGTGATCCGGCGCACCTGGACGGTTCCCGTCTTGCCGCCGATCCGGCGGCCGGCCTGCTCGATCCGGGCGCGGAAAGCCGTGCCGTGGGGCGAGTTCATCACCCCGGCCATGGCCTTGGTCACCAGTTCCAGGTGGGAGGGGTGAATATCGAGGGATTCGAACGCCGGCAGATCGGGCGCGGCGGTTTCCCGGGCATCGAAGGGAACGAGCTGCTTCGTCAGCCGCGGCCGCACCGCCTTTCCGCCGTTCACCAGCCGGGCGGTCATCACCGCCAGCTGCAGCGGCGTGCTCAGGAAGAATCCCTGGCCGATCCCGGCAAGCAGCGTTTCGCCGGCCTGCCAGGACTCGCCCTTGACCTTTTTCTTCCACGCCCGGCTGGGGATCAGTCCGGACTTCTCGCCGGGCAGATCAATGCCGGCTTTCGCGCCTAGCCCCAAGCGGCGGGCCATGGCGGCAATCCGGTCGATGCCAGTCCGCCGCGCGATCTCATAGAAGTAGACGTCGCAGGATTGAACGATCCCGTCGGCCATGGTCATGGTCCCATGCCCCTCCGGCTTCCAGCAGTGGAAGGTGGCATTGCCCAGCTCCATGTGGCCGGGGCAGAAGACCCGCGAGTCCGGGGTGACCGCGCCCTTTTCCAGCGCGGCGAGCGCGACGGCCATCTTGAAGGTCGATCCCGGCGCGTACTGGCCGGCGATCGCCTTGTTGTTGAGAGGCGAACGCGGATCGCCGATCAGGTTCCGCCACTCCTCGGGCGTCAGCCCGCGATTGAAGGAATTGGGATCGAAACTCGGCGTCGAGGCGAGGGTCAGCACGTCGCCCGTATGGGCATCCATCACCACCGCCGAGGCCGACTGTTCACCGAGCCGCCGGGTGGTGTACTTCTGAAGCTCCAGGTCGACGGTCAGCCAGGCCTCGCTTCCGGGCTGGTCCTCGCGGCGCTCGAGTTCGCGAATTTCGCGGCCGAGCGCGTTGACTTCGACCTGGGAGGTGCCGGACCGCCCCCGCAACGCCTCGTCGTGCACCCGCTCCAGGCCCGCCTTGCCGATGCGGAATCCCGGCAATTCCAGCAGCGGATCGCCGGTTATCTCCTCTTCGGACACCGCCGAGACATAGCCGAGGATCGGTGCCGTATAGATGCCGTCCGGATAGTGCCGGCTTTCGCCGACATCGATGGAGACGCCGCCCAACTCGGGCGCGTTGACCTCGATCCGCGCGACCTCGTCCCAGGTCAGGTTCTCGCGGACCAGCACCGGCAGGAACCGCCGCTTGCGGCCGACCTCCCGGAGAATTCGCTCGGTCTCGGCCTCGCTCAACGGCACCACCTTGGCGAACGTATCGAGCGCCTGGGCGACGTTGACGGCTTTTTCCGGAATGAGCATGGCGCGGTAGTTCTGCCGGTTCACGGCCATCGGCCGGCCGAAACGGTCGACAATCCGGCCGCGCGACGGCGCCAGCAGCTTCAGGCTGACCCGGTTTTCCTCGGCCAGCGTCGTGTAGCGCTCCGATTCCACCACCTGCAGGTAATACATGCGCCCGGCGAGCGCGGCGAACAGCACGGCCTGGCCGCCGCCCAAAATGATGGAGCGGCGGCTGAAAAGACGATAGCGGTCACTGTCGCGATGCATGGGCCCAAGTCACCATCAGGCCTGCTGCAGGAACGCCTGCTGCCAGCGAAGAAATATCCAGGCAACGAAGGGAAACAGGCCGACCGTCACCAGATACTGGAAGAGGAACGCTTTCATGTCCAGCAACGTCACGTGGAACGCGGACGCCAGCAGCCAAAGTTCGAGGGTCGCCAGGAACCAGATGATGGCGAAGCCCATCCAATAGACCAGAAACGATTTCCCCGCCAGGAACCCGCGCTGCAAGACGACCGCACCGTAGAAGGTCAGGAATACCAGCGCGAACAGGCCGACCGGCGCGCCGCTCAGCATGTCCTGGGCGATGCCGAGCAAAAACACGGCGACGAAGGGCAGCAGGTGAGGCCGGTAAAACGCCCAGTGATAGAGGGAGATGGCGGCCAGGATCGGCGCGACCGAGGCATAGTCCGGAATTCGAACCGGCAGCATACCCAGGATGATCAAGGCGAGTGTCAGCCCGAAGGGCGTCAAATTGCGCGCCAACCGGTCAAGGCGGAGAAAAAACTCTCTTCTCATCTACCGCCGCTGGCGGCGCCGGCCCGGTCCTCGGATTCCAATATGCCGCCCAACCCGAAATCGGCCGCGCGGACGAACTCCAGCCGCTCGCGGCTCATGTACGGCTGAACCTCGATCCCGCCGTCGGTGACCGCGGCGACGATGCCGACCGGCAGCCCCGCCGGAAACGCGCCGCCGTGGCCCGAGGTGACGATCCTTTGACCGGGGGTGATGCGCGCGCTGGGCAGAGTGTGAAGCAGGCGGGGCCGGCCGCTGTTGTTGCCGGCCATGACCGCGCGAACCCGGGTCGATTCGATCACCACCGGAATCCGCGAGTTGATATCGGTGATCAGCAGCACCCGCGAGGCGCGGGAGCCGGCCCCGACGACACGGCCGACGAAGCCCTCATCGCCGAGCACTGCCTGACCGGTCCGGATGCCGTGGCTTTTGCCCGCATACAGAATAATCGAATGACTGAAACCGGAACCCGAATCCGCGATGACCCGCGCCGTGTGATGGCGGACCGCGCTCTCCGGGACGACGTTCAGCAGTTTCTGAAAGGCCTGGTTCTCGGCATCCAACTGACGGGCCGCCATCTGCCAGTCCCGCAACCGGGCATTTTCCTCCCGAAGCCGCGCGTTCTCGGCACGGATATCGGCAAGACTGCGGACATTGTCGACGGCCTGGGTGAACGTCGTCACCGGCTTGGACATGGCGTTGAGAATCGGCGCGACCGCGTCGGTCACATGGGTGCGCGCACGATCGACCAGCACGGTATCCGCCTTGCCGACCATCATCAGGCCGAACGCGGCCAGTATCAGTCCCAGGTACGTGAACCGCTGAACAAAACCCCTCAGCGGCGCCGCGATACGCAAGAAGGTGCTTGGTCGTTCCTCCAAACTATTCCCTCCGTCAACCCCGACCTCGGGCCACCCCAAGTATTCCACCCGACTGTCAGCGGAAATAGTTAAAACATGGTTGTCAGTACATCGTGGTCAGTACATGGCGCATCTTCTTCATTTCCTCGAGGGCGCGCCCCGTACCAAGCACCACGCAACTCAGCGGCCCGTCGGCGATCGAGACGGCCAAGCCGGTCGCCTGGCGAAGAACATAGTCCATCTTCGACAAAAGCGCGCCGCCGCCGGTCAGCACGATGCCCTTGTCCACGATATCGGCCGCCAATTCCGGCGCGGTGTGTTCAAGGGCGACTTTCACCGCCTCGATGATGACGCTCACCGGCTCGGCGAGACTTTCGGCGATCTCGCGCTCGGAGATCACCAGTTCCTTGGGCACGCCGTTCATCAGATCGCGGCCCTTGATTTCCAGGGTCCGGCCGTCGCCGTCGTCCGGCGGACATGCGGACCCGATTTCTTCCTTGATGCGCTCGGACGAGCCCTCACCCACAAGCAGGTTATGGTTGCGGCGGATGTACGCGATGATCGCCTCGTTCATCTTGTCGCCGCCGACCCGGACGCTTCTCGAATAGACGATGCCGCCGAGGGACAGCACGGCAACCTCGGTCGTGCCGCCGCCGATATCGACGACCATGGAGCCGGTGGGCTCGGTCACCGGCAAACCGGCCCCGATCGCCGCCGCCATGGGCTCCTCGATCAGATAGACCCGCCGCGCGCCGGCGGCTTCCGCCGATTCCTGAATGGCCCGGCGCTCCACCGCGGTGGAACCGGACGGCACGCACACCACGATCTGCGGCGAGGCGAAACCCCGCCGGTTATGTACCCTGTTGATGAAGTACTTGATCATGTCTTCGGCGATTTCGAAGTCGGCGATCACGCCGTCACGCAGCGGCCGGATTGCCGAAATGTTGCCGGGCGTCCGGCCCAGCATCATCTTGGCCTCCTCGCCGACCGCGAGAACCTGTTTCTTTCCTTTGACGTCGGCAATGGCGACGACCGAGGGTTCGTTGAGGACGATGTCCTTACCCTTGACGTAGACCAGTGTGTTCGCCGTACCCAAATCGATCGCCATATCGGCGGAGAGGAATCCAAATAGTCGGGACAACATTTATGTTCTCAATGCCTTTCCAAAAGCCGTTCAACTCCTCCCGGGTCCGGACAATTCGGCCGGTTCTTATAGGTCGAGTTCCGGGGCGCCGCCGGGCGTTCACCAGGCGGCGACCGGTACCGTCTTATAACACGGTTTGCTCGCCACAGGAATCAAGCCTGTGCCTTTTTCTCCGTTTTTCTGCCCTTTGGGCGCCGCGCCGGCCCATCAGGCCGAGATCGCCGCGGGCGCAGTCTTCTTCTGCTTCACCAGCAGTTTGTTGAGGGCGTTGATATAGGCCTTGGCCGACGCGACCACCGTATCGGTGTCGGCGCTCTGGCCGTTGACCGTCTTGCCCTTTTCCTCGAGCCGCACGGTCACCTCGGCCTGGGCTTCGGTGCCCTCGGTGACCGCATGCACCTGATAGAGCTGCAGGTGGGGATCTTCGCCGGTCAACGCCTTGATAGCCTTGAAAACCGCGTCGATCGGCCCGTCGCCGGTCGATTGGGCGGATTTCACCTCGCCGTCGATATCGAGGGACAGATCGGCCTTGGGCGGCGTGTGTACGGTACCGCACAAAACCTCCAGCGACGCCAGTTTGATCCGGTCGTTGGTGCGCACCACGGTCTCGTCCACGAGCGCGATGATATCCTCGTCGAACACGTCCTTCTTGAGGTCGGCCAAATTCTTGAACCGCTTGAACGCATCCTCCATCGCATTGTCGCCGATGTCGTAGCCCATCTCCTTCAGCTTCTCCCTGAAGGCGTGGCGGCCCGAATGTTTGCCGAGAACCAATTTCGATTCGGTGAGCCCGACGGACTCCGGCGTCATGATTTCGTAGGTGCGGGCGTTCTTCAGCATGCCGTCCTGGTGAATACCGGACTCATGGGCGAACGCATTGGCGCCGACGATGGCCTTGTTGGGCTGGACGGTGAAACCGGTCACCGTGGAGACCAGCCGCGAGGCCTTGGTGATGTTCTCGGTGACGATCCGGGGCGTGTAGGGCATGAGGTCCGCCCGGGTCCGGAGCGCCATGACGATCTCCTCCATCGCCGCGTTGCCGGCCCGCTCGCCGAGCCCGTTGATGGTGCATTCGATCTGGCGGGCGCCGGCCTTCACCGCCGCCAGGGAATTGGCCACCGCCAATCCCAGATCGTTGTGGCAGTGCACGCTGAGGATCGCCTTGTCCATGTTGGGGACCCGGTCCCGCAGCATGGTGATGATCGCCGCGAACTCGTCGGGGAGCGCATAGCCCACCGTGTCCGGAATATTGATCGTGGCGGCGCCCGCATCGATGGCCGCCTCGACACACCGGCACATGAAGTCGTGCTCGGTGCGCGAGCCGTCCTCGCACGACCATTCGACATCGTCGGTAAGGTTGCGGGCGTGGGTCACGCTGTCGATCACCGCCTGATAGACGTCGTCCGGCTCCATCTGCAGCTTGTACTTCATATGGAGCGGACTGGTCGAAATGAAGGTATGGATCCTGGGCCGGGCGGCGGGCTTCACCGCCTCGCCGGCCCGCTCGATATCCGCCCTGCCGGCGCGGGCCAGACCGCAGACGCCGGAGTCCTTGACCACCTTGGCGATCTCGTTGACCGCCTCGAAGTCGCCCTCGGAAGCGATCGGGAAACCGGCCTCGATCACGTCGACGCCCATCCCCTCCAGCACCTCGGCGATGCGGAGCTTTTCGGACAGGTTCATGGAGGCGCCCGGCGACTGCTCGCCGTCGCGCATGGTGGTGTCGAATATGATGATGCGCTCCGGGTCCGTGGCGGACTCGGGCGAATCTGTCGTTGTTTCGTTGGCGTTTGTCATCTCACTGGACCATTTGAAAATTTCTGATTGCGACCGGAAAGCTTCTCTCCCCCGAACGTCCGCCAGTTAGGTGACGAGACCGCTCAGGGGCGGATAAGTCGCAGGGCCAGGAGGAGGCCGAGACCGGAGATGGCGATGGGGGAAAGCGCGCGCAGGGACCCGCCGGGCAATTGCCCGATGGCCGGATCGTTCATGTGCTCGCGCGAGCGGTTCATGGTCGTCTCCGTACGCGGGGATTCCCGCGAAAAGCGCCGAAATAGCACATTCAGGCCCCTAAATTGTCCTGTTTGGGCCATAAGTCAACAATAATCGCCAGAAACCAAAGAGAGACTGAAGAGAAACCAAGGAATTGTTGCCGGCACGGAAAGCGGACGCGCCGGGGGATCGAGAGGCCGGCGGCAGGCGGCGGACGCGCCGGGGGAGTGAGAAGCGGTGGTAGCATGAAATGTTTGCGTCATGGCCGGGCAAGGGCCCGGCCATCCACGTGTGGCGCCTATCCCCAAAGCGTGGATGCCCGTGTCAAAGCTTGTGCTCCGGCCGGCGAAGCCGGTCCGGTGGGCACGGGCATGACGCTCACGTAGATGGAGTTGGGAGGCCTACCCCTCCCCTTTCCAGCCTTCGTAGCCGAAGGCTGATTCGGCGGAACAGGCCAAGGAGGGGGGAATGTCGGCCCGGGCCGGAAACAAACTTCATCCGCCCCGGGGACGCCGCCTAATTTTTCGTCTTGTCCACCAGGGCGTTTTCGGTGATCCACGGCATCATGGAGCGCAGCTTCTCGCCCACCTCCTCGATGTGGTGGGCCTGGGAGGCCTTGCGCATGGCCTTGAATCGGGGCGAGCCGACCTTGCTCTCCAGCATCCACTCCTTGACGAACTTGCCGGACTGAATGTCGTCGAGCACGTCCTTCATCCGCGCCTTGGTGTCCGCGTCGACGATCCTGGGCCCGGAGAGGTAGTCCCCGTATTCGGCGGTGTTGGAGATGGAATAGCGCATGTTGGCGATGCCGCCCTGATAGATCAGGTCGACGATCAGCTTGACCTCGTGCAGGCATTCGAAATACGCCATCTCGGGCGAATAACCGGCCTCGACCAGGGTCTCGTAGCCGGCCTGGATGAGGCTGGTGAGCCCGCCGCAGAGCACCGTCTGCTCGCCGAACAGGTCGGTTTCGCACTCCTCCTTGAAGGTGGTCTCGATGATCCCCGAGCGGCCGCCGCCGATGGCCGAACCGTAGGACAGGGCGACATCGAGGGCCGCGCCCGAGACGTCCTGGTGGACGGCGACCAGGCACGGCACGCCGGCGCCGCGGGCGAACTCCGAGCGCACCGTATGGCCCGGGCCCTTGGGTGCGATCATGAAGACGTCGATATCGTCCGGCGGCTCGATGAGGCCGAAGTGGACGCTGAGCCCGTGGGCAAACGCGATGGCCGCGCCCGGTTTGATGTGGCCCTGAAGCTCGTTGTAGTAGAGGTCCTGCTGGGTCTCGTCGGGGGCCAGGATCATGGTGACGTCGGCCCACTCGACCGCCTCGGTGGGCGTCATCACGGGCAGGTTCTCGGCTTCCGCCTTGGCGATGGAGCCCGAGCCCTGGCGCAGCGCCACGGCCACTTCCTTGACGCCGGAATCCCGGAGGTTGAGGGCGTGGGCGTGGCCCTGGCTGCCATAGCCGATGATCGCGACCTTCTTGGTCTTGATCAGATTGATATCGGCGTCACGGTCATAATATACGCGCATGATCTTCCCCAGTTACATGTCCTGCCAGTTACATATCCCGACTGCCGCGGGCGATGGCGACCACGCCGGTCCGCGACACGTCCACGAGCCCCAGCGGCTCCATGAGTTCGATGAAGGCGTCCAGTTTGCCGGTATCGCCGACGATCTCGAAAACGAAGGAACTGTTCGTGCTGTCCACGACGTGGGCCCGGAATATATCGGCAATGCGCAGCGATTCAACCCGCCTCTCGCCCTTGCCCTTCACCTTGACCAGCGCGAGTTCCCTGGACACCGACGGCCCCTCGACGGTCAGGTCGGCGACCCGGTGCACCGGCACCAGGCGCTCGAGCTGCGCCCGGATCTGCTCGATGATCATCGGCGTGCCGTTGGTGACGATGGTGATCTTGGACCGGTGCGCGTCCTGGTCGACCTCGGACACGGTGAGGCTCTCGATATTGTAGCCCCGGCCCGAAAACAGACCGACCACCCGGGCCAGCACGCCGGCCTCGTTGTCGACCAGCACCGAAAAGGTGTGCTCCTGAATTGCGTCCTTGGCCGCGGCCAGCTCCCGCTTGGTCGCCGCCTTCCTTGGTTTTCTCGCTGCCACGTTTTCCTCGCTTTACACCGGTCCCGGCCGGCGGAACGCCGCCGGTGTGACTTAGACGTCTAGGCCAGGGATGCCATCGCCAGGTCGTCGTCGTCGACCTCGGCGCGCTGGTTGGGCCCCAGCACGATGTCATAGTGAGCGGCGCCCGCCGGGATCATCGGATAGACGCTCTCGAACCGGTCGACGGCCATATTCAGGAAGCACGGGCCCTCGCTCTCCAGCATGGCGATGATGGCGTCGTCCACCTCGTCGGGATGGGAGGCGGTCAATGCCTCGAACCCGAACGCTTCGGCCAGCTTGACGTAATCGGGCGACCCGCTCAAATCGCACTCGGACTCGAGATTGCCGTGGAACAGTTCCTGCCACTGGCGGATCATCCCCAGCACCTTGTTGTTCAGGTTGAGGATCTTCACCGGCAGCCGGTAGTTGGCGATGGTCGCCATCTCCTGGATGTTCATCAGCAGCGAGCCTTCGGACGTGACGCAGACCACCTTGGAATTGGGGTTGCCCTTCTGCACCCCCATGGCCGCCGGGACGCCGTAGCCCATGGTGCCGAGCCCGCCCGAGGTCATCCACCGGTTGGGCTGCTCGAAGTGGAGGTGCTGGGCCGCCCACATCTGGTGCTGCCCCACGTCGGTGGTGACGTGGATGTCCATTCCCCGGGTCAATTCGTTGAGCCGGGACAGGGCGAATTGCGGCTTGATGATATCGGGGCCCTGGTCGAACCCGTAGGAGTCCTTGGCCCGCCAGCGGTCGATCCGCGCCCACCATTTCTTCAGCGCCGCCTTATCGGTCTTGAGCTTCTTCTCTTTCCACACCTTCAGCATGTCGCGGAGCACCGAGGTGCAGTCGCCGATGATCGGCACCTCGACGGCGATGTTCTTGTTGATCGACGACGGATCGATGTCCACGTGCACCTTCCTGGACTTGGGCGAGAACTCGGCGGTGTTGCCGGTCACCCGGTCGTCGAACCGGGCGCCGATGTTCACCATCACGTCGCAATGGTACATGGCCATGTTGGCTTCCAGGCTGCCGTGCATTCCGGGCATGCCGAGGAACTGCGCCCGCGACGCCGGGTAGGCGCCGAGACCCATCAGGGTCAGGGTGCAGGGATAGCCGGTCATGTCGACCAGATCGGTCAGCAGCTTGGAGGCCCGGGGGCCGGAATTGATCACCCCGCCGCCGGCATAGATGATCGGCTTCTTGGCCGATGCCATCAGTTCGACGGCTTCTTCGATGGCCTTCCTGTCGCCCCTGATCTGCGGCCTGTAGGTCTGCTTGATTTCGATCTCGTCGGGACCGACATAGGCGCCCTCGCCGAGAATGACGTCCTTCGGGATGTCGACCAGCACGGGGCCCGGGCGGCCGGTGGTCGCCACATGAAAAGCCTCGTGCATGATCCGCGCCAGATCGTCGGTGCTCTTGACCAGGTAGTTGTGCTTCGTCGCCGGCCGGGTGATGCCCGTCGTGTCGGCTTCCTGGAAGGCGTCGTTGCCGATCAGGTGAGAGGTGACCTGGCCGGTCAGGCAGACGACCGGGACCGAATCCATCAGCGCGTCGACCAGGCCGGTGACCGTGTTGGTGGCGCCGGGACCGGAGGTCGCGAGCACGACGCCCACCTTGCCGGTGGAGCGGGCATAGCCCTCGGCCGCATGCACGCCGCCCTGCTCGTGGGCGACGAGAATGTGTTCGGTCCGGTTCTGCTGGCCGATCTTCTCGTAGAGCGGCAGGGTCACGCCCCCCGGATAGCCGAAGACGACGTCGACGTCCTGGTCGGCTAGGACTTTCAAGATGATTTCGCCACCGATCATGCGTCGCGTGCTCATGGTGCTTCTCCTCGACCCGGCCTTCGTACGGGGCCTGCGGGCGCTTTTCGTTATCCCAGTTTTGCGGTCCGTGCGGAGCCGGATTTTGCAACGCAACAGACCAGAAACAAAGCGCGCCGACGGCACGGCAAAAGCCAGCCGGCGGCGCAACGGAGGCGGAAATTAGGGCTTCATCGTTGCGTCGTCAACACGTTTTTTCGAATTTTCGAAAAGATTTTTCCTGGAAACTTTCCGAATATTGCTCAAAAATGGTCAAATCCGCAGAAATCTGATGATTCAGCCAGGTCAGTTGCCGCTTGGCGTAGTTCCGGGTGGCCTGCTGGAGGCTCCTTAGCGCCTCTTCCCGGCTCGCTTCACCGTCTATATGGCGAAGCAAATCGGGCACACCCAATGCCTTCATGGCGGGCAGCTCCGGGTCAAGGTTCATTTCGGCGAGCGCCGCCACCTCGTCGAGCGCGCCTTCCTCCAGCATCGCTTCCGCGCGCCCGTCGCAGGCGGCATACAGATGGTCCCGATCGGGCTTGAGCGCGATGACGAAGAACCGGGCATCGAGGGGCGGCCCCGGAGCCCCGGCCTGCCATTCCGACAGGGGCCGCCCGGATGAAAGATAGACCTCGTAGGCGCGCATCATCCGCTGCGGGTCCGAAGGCCGGATGCGGGCGGCCGTTGCCGGATCCACATCCGCCAGAAGCCTGTGATAGGCCTCCGGGCCGATTTCCGAGAATTTCACCCGCGCCGCCTCGCGGCATTCTTCGGCGACGTCGGGGATATGGCTCAGGCCCTCCATCAGGGCGCGGATGTAGAGGCCGGTGCCGCCGACGATGACGGGAAGTTTGTTCGCCCCCCGGGCCGCCTCGATCTCGGGGACGGCCAGTTGGAGCCATCGGCCGGCCGAGCAGACCTCGGCGGCGCTCAGCACGCCATAAAGTTTGTGGGGCGCCGACGCCTCGTCCGCCGCGCTCGGCCGCGCGGTCAGGACCCGCAGCTCTTCATAAACCTGCATGGAATCGGCGTTGATGACCACGCCGCCGAACTCCCGGGCGATGTCCATGGCGAGGGACGACTTGCCGGACGCCGTCGGCCCGAAGACGACGATGACGGGGGCGCCCGTCATGGACCTAGTCCAGCACGAGCGACACCATGCCGTCGGCGAGCTTGGGCTCGAACCAGGTGATCTTGGGCGGCATGTCGGCTTGCGCGTCGGCCACGGCCATGAGCTCGGCGACGCTGATCGGGTAGTAGGCGAAGGCGGCGTCCCACTCGCCCGAGTCGACCCGGCGCTCCAGTTCCTCCATGCCCCTGGCACCGCCGACGAAATCGATGCGGGGGTCGGACCGCTGATCGGTGATGCCGAGGATGGGATCGATGACCCGGGCATTGAACAGACTGACATCGAGACGGTCTTCGGCGGGCGCGTCGGCGGCCACGTCGTCCTTGGGCGTCAGGCTGTACCAATTTACCGCCAGATACATGCCGTAGGTCCGGCGGGCGGCCGGTTTCGCGGGGGTGTCCCGCTTTTCGACAGTGAACTCGCCTTCGAGTGCGGCCAAGAACGCATCCACACTCAAGCCGTTCAGCCCCTTGACCACCCGGTTGTAGTCGATGATCTGCACCTCGCTCGCCGGGAAGCTGACGATCAGAAACCGGTCCCAGGGCCCCGCGCCGTGTTTGGCCCGCCGGGACGCCGCGACCCGGGACGCCGCCGCCGAGCGATGGTGCCCGTCGGCGATATAGATCACGCCGATATCCTGGAACGCCCCGGTAATCCGGCCGATCAAATCATCCTCGGAGACCACCCAGAGGGTATGGTCGGCCCGGCCCACATTGGTCACCGCATAGGCCGGCGGCGTTGCGGTGACCGAGGCGACGACATCGGCCAATTCCCGGTTATCGGCATGGGTGGTGAACACCGGCCCGGTGTGCGCGTTGACCGCTTCGATCTGCTTCACCCGGTCGGTTTCCTTGTCGGGCCGGGTGGTTTCATGGCGGCGGATGAGGTTGGTCTCGTAGGCCTCCATGGACCCGGCCGCGGCGATGCCGGTCTGGACGTGGCCGTCCATCGCCACCCGGTAGATGTAGTAGCCCGGTTTTTCGTCCCGGACCATCACCCCGTCCGCGACCATCCTGGCCATGTTCTCGCCGCCCTTGGCATAGACTGCATCCGAGTAAACGTCCGCGCCCTCGGGCAGATCGATTTCGGGCCTGGAAATGTGAAGAAAGCTCAGCGGGTTGCCGGCGGCCATCTCCCGCGCCTCGGCGCTCGACATCACGTCGTAGGGCGGCGCGGCGATTGACTGGGCCTTGTCCGCAACGGGACGAAGCCCCCGAAAGGGTTGGACGAGCGGTTCCGGCACCTTGGGTTCCTACGGTAGTTTCATGTGTTTGACGGAGCGTTGTTCATATCGCGGGCGGCCGCGAAACGGGAGGCTCAGCTCTCGCCGATCCGCAGGGCGACGAACCTCAGGCCGCTTTGGCCCTCGACCAGGAGGAGCAGCGACTTCCGGCCGGCCTCTTTCGCTTCCCTGATCTTCCGGTCCACGTCCTCGGGCTCGCGCACCTCGTCCTGGCTGACCTCGACGATCACATCGCCGGCCCGCAGGTTCTTCTCGGCGGCCGCGCCGTTGGGTTCGACACCGACGACCACGACGCCGCGGGTTTGGTTCTTGAGGCTGAATTTCTCGCGCGCCGCCCCGTTGATCCGGGACAGGACGAGGCCAAGTTCGGCGACCGAGTGGTCGCCGATTTCACCGGCATCCTGAGCCGGGTCCGCCGAGGCGACCTCTTTGTTTCCCTCGTCGAGCTCTCCGACCGTCACGGTCGTGGTGATCTTCTTGCCGTCCCGCCACACCTCGACGGGGACGGCTTTGTCGATTTCGGTCTCGGCGACGATCCGCGGCAGCTTGCGCATTTCGTCCACGTCGCGGCCGGCGAACTTCAGGATGATATCGCCGGCTTTGATCTCGCCGTCTTCCGCCGGGCTTTTCTCGGTGACGCTGGCGACCAATGCGCCGGACGGGCGGTCCAAACCAAGAGTCTCGGCGATTTCCTCTGTCACCGGCTGAATGCGGACGCCGAGCCAGCCGCGGCGGGTGCGGCCATACTGACGGAGCTGGCTGATCACCGGCTGGGCGGAGGCGGCCGGAATTGAGAAGCCGATCCCGACACTGGCGCCGGACGGCGAAAAGATGGCCGTATTGATTCCGACCACCTCGCCGGCCATGTTGAACAACGGGCCGCCGGAGTTCCCCTGGTTGATGGAGGCGTCGGTTTGGATGAAGTCGTCGTAAGGGCCCGTATTGATATCGCGGCCCCGCGCGGAGACGATTCCCGCGGTCACGGTTCCGCCGAGACCGAAGGGATTGCCGATCGCGACCACCCAGTCTCCCACCCGGATCGCGTCGCTATCGCCGAACGGCACCGCCGGCAAATCCTGCGCGGATTCGACCTTCAACACGGCCAGGTCGGTCTTCGGGTCGCGGCCGACGACTTTCGCCTTCAGGGTCCGGTTGTCGTGCAATGTGACGGTGATTTCATCGGCGTCTTCGATGACGTGATGGTTGGTCACGATGACCCCCGCCGCGTCGATGATGAAGCCGGAGCCCAGCGACGTGGCGCGGCGCTGTGGCTGTTGCGGCCGGTTGCGGTCGAAGAATTCGCGGAATTCTTCAAATTGCCGCGGAAGCTGAAGGCCGCCTTGCCCACGGCCGGACACCGCCGTGGAGGAAATGTTCACCACCGAGGGCAGCAGCTTCTGAGCGAGGTCGGCAAAGCTCTCCGGCGCGGCCCGGGCTTCGACAGGGGGCGCGAGGGCCACCATCGCAATCATCGTCGTAACCAGGGCCGCAACCAGCCGAATGGTTGGAGCCGATGCGTCGGCGCGCGCCCGCGCCCGGTGCAACTTCGCCATCAAATCCCTATCGCCTCCAGAACCGAATACCCACAAAATAGCCCGCTCGGGGTCGCCGTCAATCTTTCGTAAATCGAAGATCGACCCGGCGCCGGTCAACAACGGACCGCACCACCCAAATGTGGCGGTTTAACGGCATAAGTCACGCATTTCCGGCGCTCCCATGACGTCAAATCAGCGTGAACCTCATTGCCGGAGGAGCCAGATGAAACCAAGTCCCGCCGCGACGGCAATGGCGCCGGCAATCCTCAACGAACCTGGCGGCGCTTCCATCACCTGACGGATGAAACGCTGCATGGCCTCGGGAAACAAGGCATAGAGCGCGCCTTCGATCACCAATGCCAGCGCAAGAGCGGTGAAAAGCTCAGTCAATCGCTCTCCGCCGGGGCCTTAGTTCGACGGCCGTTTCGCCGACCCGTCGATATTGCCGAAGAACCGGAAGAAATCGGAATCCGGGCTCAGCACCATCGACGTCCCTTCCCCGAACGAGGTCCCATAGGCTTCCAGGCTCCGGTAGAACTCGTAGAACTCGGCATCCTGGCCGAAGGCGCGGTTCTTGGTGGCCCGCGCTGTCCCTTCCCCTTGACCGCGAAGAATCTGAGACTGCCGCTGGGCATCGGCCAAAATGACCGTCCGCTCGCGGTCGGCCTCGGCGCGAATTCGCAGGTTGATCTCCTGGCCTTCGGCACGATCCTTGTTCGCCTCCTGGAGCCGTTCGGACCGCATCCGGTCATAAACGTTGTTGGAAATCTCTTCGGGCAGGTCGGTCCGGCCGATCCGGACGTCGACGATCTCGATTCCGAAATCGCCGGCCGCCGCCTTCATGCGCTCGTCGATGTCGTTCATGATCGCGCCCCGCTTTTCGGACAAAAGGTCGGTCAGCGGATGCAGCGCAAGCACGTCACGGACACCGGAGTTCAGGGTCTTGCCCAACCGGTCGCGGAGGCGGAATTCATCCCGGACGGCCTGGAAGAAAACGAGCGGATCCAGAATTCGATACCGGGCGAAAGCGTTGACGTTGATCCGCTTCTGATCCGACAGCAGCACCTGCTCCGGCGGCGGATCCAATTCCAATACCCGTTTGTCGAAGAAAACCACGTTCTGAATGAACGGCAGTTTCCAATTGAGGCCCGGGTCCTTGACTACGCGGCGGGGCTCGCCGAACTGGAGTACGATCGCCTGCTGCGCCTGGTTGACCGTAAACAGGGCACTGAAGGCCAGGAAACCGAGCGCCACGACGAGAATGCCGATAATGGCAAGTGTAAGGTTCCTCATTGGCTAGTTACTCCCCGGCTGATCGTCATCGGCGGCGGCGCGCGTCCGCCGCTGAATTTCAGGCAATGGCAGGAACGGGACAACGCCGGTTCCGCCGCTTGGGCTGTCCAGGATGACCTTCTCCGTGTCCTGCATGATTTCCTGCATCCGTTCCAGGAACAGGCCCTGGCGGGTCACCTGGCGATTCTCCTTGTAGGCCTCGTAGACCGACAGAAACCGTTGCGCCTCGCCTTCCGCCTCCTTGATCAGCCGTTCCTTGTAGGCGTTGGCTTCCTCGATCATCTTGGAAGCCTCGCCGCGGGCCGTGGGGACGATGCGGTTCTTGTAGGCCAGGGCCTCGTTCTGAAGCCGTTCCTTGTCCTGCCGCGCCCGCTGCACTTCGTTGAAGGCGTCGATCACCTGGTTCGGCGGGTCGACCCGCAGGAACTGCACCCGCTCGACGGAAATACCGGCATTATAGGAATCGAGCACCGACTGCATCAGATCGGACGCGCGGTTGGCGATCTGCTGACGCTGGCCGGTCAGGGTATCCTGCAGCGAGGTCTGCCCGACGGCCTCGCGCATGGCGCTTTCGGCCACCGCCTTCACCGTCCCCTCCGGATCACGGATGTTGAACAGGTACTGGCCGGAATCCTTGATTCGCCAGAACACGGTAAAGTCGGCATCGGTGATGTTCTGATCCGACGTGATCATCAGGCTTTCTTCCGGCACGTCGCGGGTCGAGCCGCCGATGCCGGACTCGCCCGTGCCCCGGAAGCCGATGTCGGTACGGTTCTGACGGGTCACCTTGGGCGTGATGACCTGGCCGATGGGCGCCGGGAACCACCAGTGAAGCCCCGACGGCTTGCGGTCGACCCACTCACCGAACATGAGGACGACACCCTCTTCATCCGTATCGACGGTATAGATGCCGGTCAGCAGCCAGACAACGATCGCCGCCAGCACCAACATGACGAGCCGGCGTACGCCGCCGACGCCGCCCGGCATGAACTTCTTGAACCGGTCCTGGCCGCGGCGCAGTATTTCCTCGATGTCCGGCGGTTGAGGCGCTCTCGGACCGCCACCGCCACCGCCGCCCCAGGGGCCGCCACCGCCACCTCCGCCGCCGCCCCAGGGGCCGCCGCGCTGCGTATTCGAATTCATGGGATTTCGCCCTCTCCTAGATCGCGCCGAACCGGCGCATGTTGATCCGCTTTGCGTCTCGGCTTTGTGTGCCTTATATGACAGCTAGTCAGGGCGCGCAACGGAATCCAGGGTTAACTTTCCCGGCTCCGGCGCCCTTGACCGTGAATTCTCTGGAGGCCGGGAGGTTCCATGGCTGAAATTACCCGCGAGACCATCCTGTCGGCGCTCGAAAACGTCGAAGATCCCGATCGCGGCCAAAGCATCGTCGCCCTCGGCATGATCGCCGGGATCCAGATCAAGGACGGTCATGTGGCCTTCGGGATCGAGGTCGATGCGGCGCGGGGCAAGGCATTGGAGCCCATGCGGGCGGCCGCCGAAAAAGCCGTTCATGCCTTGCCGGGGGTCCTGACGGTGACCGCGGTTCTGACCGCGGAACGCGCCGCCCCGCCGCCGCAATCCGAGCAACCGGCCCAACAGGCGCAGCAGGGGCAGCAGGGGCAAGGCGGTCTCGAACTGCCGGGCATCGATGCGATCATCGCCGTGGCGTCCGGAAAAGGCGGCGTGGGAAAATCGACGACCGCGGTGAATTTGGCCCTCGCCATGGCCGCCGGCGGCCGCAAGGTCGGTGTCCTGGACACCGACGTTTATGGGCCCTCCATTCCCCGTATGCTGGGCATTTCGGGCCAGCCGGACATAAGCCCAAGCGACGATGGCCGGCAACAGGTCGCGCCGATGGAGAACCACGGCATCAAGTGCATGTCGATGGGGTTCCTGGTCGATGAGGAAACCCCGATCATCTGGCGGGGACCGATGGCGACCGGCGCGCTCGAGCAACTGCTGCGCGATGTGGCCTGGGGCGAGTTGGATGCCCTGGTCGTCGATCTGCCGCCCGGCACCGGCGACATTCATCTTTCCATGGCGCAGCGGGTGCCGCTCACCGGCGCCGTCGTCGTCTCGACGCCCCAGGACATCGCGCTGCTCGACGCCCGGAAGGGTCTCGGGATGTTCGAGAAAGTCAATGTGCCCGTGCTCGGCATCATCGAGAACATGAGCTATTTCGTCTGCCCCCATTGTGGAGAGCGTTCGGATATTTTCAGTCACGGAGGCGCGCGGGCCGAAGCCGAGAAGCTGGGTGCGGCGTTCCTGGGGGAAATTCCCCTCGATATGGCGATACGCGAGACCTCGGACGGCGGCGATCCGATCGTCGTCTCGTCGCCGGACTCGCCTCATAGCCGGGCCTATCGAGACATCGCGGCCCAGGTCTGGGCGGCGATCGAGGCCGTCAAATCCAGCCGAGAGGCGGGCGCGCCGCGCATCGTCATGCAGTAGCGCCTGAGCCCCCTGAACCCCCTGAAACCCATGCAGGCGGTCCTCCTAATGGTATTGTCCGGCGCCTGCTACGCCGGGATGGCGGCCATCGTCAAATGGCTGGCCGGCACCATTCATCCCCTGGAGATGGTGTTCTTCCGAAATCTGTTCGGGTTGGCCGTGGTGCTGCCGTTCTTCCTCGGGAACGGATTGGGGAGCCTGGATATGCGCCGCGCGCCCATATTCCTCATCCGCGGCATCGTTCAGGCGAGCGCGCAGACTTTGTTCTATTTCGGCGTCGTTTTGACCACCCTGGCGGCCGCCGTCACGCTGACCATGACCCAGGGCTTCATTCTGGCGATCGGCGCGGTGGTGTTCCTGGGCGAACCCTCGCAACTCAAGCGCTGGCTCGCCGTCATCGCCGGGATGGCCGGCGCCCTCATGGTCGCCCGCCCCGACGCCGGCCTGTTTGCCGTATTTCTGGATGGAGAGACCACCGACCTTCGGGCCTTGGGCGCGGTGTTGGTGATTCTCTCGACCGTGGGATATGCAGCCCTGTCCCTCAATGCGAAAGTGCTGGTGCGAAACCTTCCAATTCCCAGCGTGATTACCGGGACGCTCCTGTTCTCCGCCCCGCTGACCTTCATCGCGGCGAGCTTCGTCTGGACCTGGCCGTCCCCGTTCGAACTGGTGGCCCTGGCGGCGATGGGCGGCCTCGGAACGGCCGGGAACGCCACCCTGACCCGCGCCCTCAAGATGGGAGACGTCACCATACTGGCCCCCCTGATCTATGTCCGCCTCGTCTGGGGCGCGCTCTTCGGGTTCGTCTTGTTCGCGGAAATCCCGGGCCCGTGGACCGCCGTCGGCGCCGCCCTGATTATCGGCGCCGGCGTTTACATGTCCCGGCTCGAATCGAACCGGACAAGCTGAGCGCGCTTAGTTGCCCGAGTACCGGATTCCCTGCATACTCCGGGCGTAATCAAGAACTCTGATTCAGCATCGACAGGGAGATCGAAATGTTCAGAACAGCACTGGCTGCCGCGGCGGCCGTCGGCACGATTGCCGTGGCGGGCTCGACGGCGCCCGCCGACGCGCAGGCCTTGAAGGGCAAGACCATCGAGTTGATCGTACCCGCCGGCGCCGGCGGCGGCCTGACCCGGAATGCGCGGCGGTTCGCCCAGTTCTTCGGCGACTACATCCCCGGCAATCCGAAGGTCATCGTCAAGAATATCGTCGGCGGCGGCGGTCAACGGGGCATCAACTTCGTCTATGAGCGCGGCAACAAGGACGGCACCACTCTTTTGTGGGGGCCCCTCAACTTCTCCGGCATCGTCAGCGGCCTCCGGGGGATCAAGTACGATCCCGCGAAGTTCTCGGTCGTCGGCACCACCGGCGGCGTTCCGTTCGTCACCATCGCCAGTTCGGCGCTCGGCAACGGGATCAAGTCGCGGGACGACCTGATGGCGCAGCCGAAGTTCAACGCCGGCGGACGGATTCCCGGCGGTGCGCTCGACGTCTACACGGTGATGGGCTTCGGCCTGCTGGGCAAGGCGACCACCCACATCACCGGCTACCGCAACCAGCCCAAGCTGAAGGCGGCGCTGATGCGCAAGGAAATCGTCGCGGCGACCACCGGCGCGCCGGGCTACTACGCCTTCTACAAGAACGATCTCTTGAAGAAGGGCACGGCCCACGCCCTCTATTACCATCCGGCGATCGGCGCCGACGGCAAGTTCATCCCGGCGCCCGATCTCGACAAGAGCGGTGTTCCCACCCTTGCCGCCTTCTACAAGAAGGTCAAAGGTTCCGATCCGTCGGGCGACAAGTGGGAAGCCTACCGGTGGTATGCGACCTACAACGGCTGGTCCAACTGGGTCGTCGGTCCTCCCGGCCTGTCGGCCCAGGTCGTTGCCGATCTCCGGAAAGGCTACGCCGACACCTGGAACGACGCCCGCGTGATCGACGGCTTCGTCAAGGCCTGGGGCATGCGCGGCACCACCCTGGTCGGCGACGACACCGGCTTCATCACCAAGAACTACAAGAAGATTTCGCCGGGCGCGCTGGCGTACCTGAAGCAGGTGCTCGGCACCTCGGACGCCAAGGCCAAGCCGGAGCCGAAGAAGAAATAGAACACGGCGTTACTTGAATCCGGGCCGGCCGCCTTTTAAGCGGCCGGCCCTTTTCCTTGCGCCTGAACCGCTATTTCGATGAACCGGATTTGCCTTTTGTGCTCCTGCCCGACAACTCCTCGGATACGCCGGCCAACCCGCTGTCGAGGCTCATTCCCAGCTCTTCGCCGATCTTCTTCAGGGCCGGCAATTGCACCGCCATATCCAGAATCGAGTCGACCGCCTGATTGACGACCGGCTTTTCGCCCGCCGCATCGGCTTCTTCGCCCGAACCCGTCCCGGACGCCAAACCGGTGACGTGGTGGATTTTGATGGAATCGATGCGTTCCGCGGGTTTCACCATTTCGGCAACCACCTTGGGCAACGCTTCCAGCCGCGCCATGTCCACTTTCAACGACATCGCATCGCCGCTGAGAGCATTGGCGGCCCTGGCCAACGCTTCCTGCCCCTCGGCCTCGGCCAGGATTTGCTCCTTCTTGGCCGCCGTCCTGAGAGCCGCGGCCTCGGCGTCGGCGCGGGCTTCCTCCAGCCTGGCCGCCGCCGCGTCGGATGCCGCGTCCTTTTCCGCGCTTGCGGACATGCGCTTGCGGTTGCCGGCGACCATGCTTTCCTGCTGAGCGGCCACCAGCGCCACGTCCTTGCGGCGTTCGGCCTCGGCAAGCTCTTTGGCGGTCGAGATCGCCTCGGCGGCCTTCACCGCGTCGGCCTTCGCCAAATCCGCGGCAGCCCTGGCCTTGATCTGCTCCTGCGACTTTTCGGCGAGAGTGATTTCCCGTTCCTGACTGGCCAGGGCGATCTCCCGCTCATTGCTGATCTCGGCTTCGCGGATGGCCCGCTCGCGGGCGATATCGGCAGCCTGGATCTGCTTCTCCATTTCTATGCGGGCATGGGCGGCATCGCGCTCGCTGTCGGCCTTGCGCTTGGCCAATTCGGCAATCTGTTTCGCCCGCATGCTCTCGATCTGCTCGACCTGAGCTATCTCGGCTTCCTGTTCCTCGAGGTCGATCTGCAGCTTGCGCTTGGTCGCCTCCATGGCGGCGCGGCGTACGGAAACCTCGGCGTCGGCGTCGATTTCCGCCCGCTCCTTCTTCGATTTGGCGATCACCTCGGCGAGCTTTCGCATGCCGACCGCATTGAAGGCGTTGTTGTCGTCGAGGGCGGAGAAAGGCGTCTGATCGAGCCCGGTCAACGAGACGGAATCCAGCTCCAATCCGTTGCTCGCCATGGATGCGGCGAGACTTTCCCGGACCTCGGAGACGAATCTGCCGCGATTCTCGTGAAGCTCGTCCATGGTGAATTTGGCGGCCACCGAGCGCAGCGAATCGACGAGTTTACCTTCGATCAGCTCGCGCAACTGGTCGGGATTGAACGTGCGGTTGCCGAGGGTTTGCGCCGCCCGTGAAATTCCCTCCGGGTCCGGCACGACGGAAACATAGAACTCGGCGCCGATATCGACCCTCAGCCGATCCTTGGTGATCAGCGCCGACTCCCCGCCGCGCTGCACCTCCAGCCGAAGGGTTTGCATATTCACCCTGGAAACCTCGTGGAACCAAGGGATCACGATCGTTCCCTTGTCGAGAATGACCTTGCGGCCGCCAAATCCGGTTTTCACCAGACTGATCTCTTGCGTCGCCCGCTGATAGAATTTCGCAAAGACGGCAACGACAATCACCAGCGCGATCAGGACAATCACTGTCCAGACGAGAACGTTAGCCATTTTTCTTCCTCACCTTACCTACCCTGTTTAAACATTCACCGGCCTCCGGCTCCAATCCGCCCGCCCTAAAGGTCATGGATATGGCACAGGAGATGGGACGACATGCCGCCGTCAACCGGGATATTCAGGCCGCGCATCCACGCGCTCATGTCCGACAGCAAAAAACAGACGACGGGCGCGATATCGGCCGGCAGCCCCGGCCGGTCCATGACCCTATTGTCTTCTTCGGCGCGCTCGCCCAGTGTCTCGATGAAGTCCTTGAGGATCGGCGTATCGACGGGCCCCGGGCTGACGGAATTCATCCGGATGCCCCGATCCCGCCATTCCCACCGCATCTTCATCGTCCAGACGACGAGCGCCTCCTTGGTAAAGAAGTAGGATCGGCCCTGCTCCTGGTCGATGCCGTAGCGGCGCACGAAATCCGCAACGCCGTCGAAATCCAGATCGTAGCTCGCCTTGATCTGA
This sequence comes from Rhodospirillales bacterium, assembly GCA_965221855.1. Classification (GTDB taxonomy): domain Bacteria; phylum Pseudomonadota; class Alphaproteobacteria; order Rhodospirillales; family UBA2165; genus JAJDXO01. The sequence continues at coordinate 220,486 of CBDCSV010000006.1, forward strand.
TTGACATGGTCGGCCCAGCCGAATCCCGCCAAGGAAGCGAGATTTACGATGGACGCGCCGTCCGCGAGCTTGGGCACCATCAACTCGGTAAAGTATTTGAGCCCCACCAGATTGACCTTGAGGACCGTCTCCGGCGGCAGCGTGGGCGGAACGCCGGCAATGTTGGCGATCCCGTCCGCGCCGTCGGGCAGCGCTTGGACCAACGCCTTGATGGTAAGCTTGTCGGACAGATCGGCCTTGTAGAATTCGTCGACGTTCTCGGTCGTCATGTTGCGGTCCACGCCAAGTACGTCGCCGCCTAGCTTTTTCACCGTCTTCGCCGTCTCCCATCCGATCCCCGACGAGCAGCCGGTGACGATGATGGTTTTACCCTTGAGAAGTTTCCTGGGTTTCCAGTCGGCGATCTTGTAGTTCTCGACCATGGCGAGGTCTCTCCTGTCTGCTCGGCGCTAGAAGACCGGCGGAAAATTCTTCCCGCCTCTTTCGAGCGTGATCCAGCGGGTTTCGGAATAGGATTCAGCCGACCATTTGCCCCCGTAGCGGCCGACGCCCGACGACTTCGCGCCGCCGAAGGGCGCGTTCGGCTCATCGTTGACCGGCGAACAATTGATATGGCTCATTCCGGTTTCCAGGCGATGAGCGATATCCAGCCCCCGCCGTTCGTCGCCGGTAATGATGCCGGAAGACAGCCCGTACTGACTGTCGTTGGCGATGGCGACGGCTTCATCGTCGGTGCGGAACGGAATCACCGGAGCGACCGGACCGAATGTCTCATCGCGGTAGATTTTCATCTCCGGCGTGACGCCCACCAGGATGGTGGGGTCGACGAACCGGCCGTTCACGCCGCCGCCGAGGACGATCTCGGCGCCCCTGGCCACGGCGTCGTCCAATTGGGTTTTGACGTTGTCGGCCTGTTTGTCGTTGATCAAGGGACCGATGACATTGCCCTTGTCGGCCAGCGGGGGCCCGACCTTGAGCTTCGATGCCCGGTCCACGAACTTGGCCAGGAATTCGTCAAAAACGCTTTCCTGCACCAGGACCTTCTCGGCCGCCATGCAGATTTGGCCTTGATGCATGAAGCTGCCGAAGCTTGCCGCGGCCGTCGCCCGCTCCATGTCGGCGTCGTCACAAACGATCAATGCGTCCTTTCCGCCCAGTTCGACACAGCATTTCTTCAGGTGCGCGCCGGCTTTCGCGGCGATGGAGCGCCCGACCGCCGTGGAACCGGTGAAGGAAATGGCCTTGACCGCGGGGTTCTCGATCAGTTCATCGCCGACCTGCGCCACATTATCCCGTGAGCATGTCACCACATTCAGAACGCCGGGCGGCACGCCGGCGTCCTCGAAGACTTCCGCGAAGAAGAGGCCTCCGCAGTAGGGTGTTTCCTCGGACGGCTTCAGGACCACGGTGTTCCCCAAAGCCAGGGTGAAGGCGATGTTGCGCGCCGTCAGAATGACCGGGAAGTTCCAGGGACTGATGACCGACACGACACCCAGGGGATACCGAACCGCCATGGAAAACTTGCCGTGAGGCGACGGCAGCACCTCGCCGATGGAGCCGTAATTGGCGCCGGCGGCGGCGTGAAATATGTCGACGACGGCGCCGGCCTCGTACATCCCCTTGCCAAACCAGCCGCCGCCTTCGCCTTGAATGGCTTCGACGATCTCCGGACGCCGCCTTTCGACGACATCGGCCACCTTGAGCATCAGTTTCGCCCGCTCCACATGACTCAGCCCCGACCAGGCGGGAAACGCCGCATGCGCCGCATCGATGGCGGCGCGTGTCTCCTCAACGCCGCTGTCGGGAATTTGCGCCCACACGGAACCATCCGCGGGATTCAGGTCCTGGAAGACCTGCGGCGTCGAAGACCAGTTGCCGCCGACATAGATCCGATCAAACATCTTGTTCATGATCAATCTCCCTTGATCTTCTTCATTTCCTCGCCGGAAGCGGTTTTGACCCGCCGGTAAACCTCGATTTTCGGCTTTTTGTAGACTTCGATCTCCGGCAGCACTTCCTCGTGGGCGCCGTTCCCGGGCGCCGCGGGGGGCGAGCCGCCGGTTGCCGCCGGACGCCGCTTGAGCGCATTGGCCGCCGCCTGCTCGATGGACGACAGCATCCGCTGGACGTCGCCGTTTGCCGGCGGCCGCGTCACATCATGCGCCGCCGGCTTGGGCGCCGGCGCGGGACGCGGGGTCTCCGCGGGAGCCGATTGCATCGAAGCCGCCCGCGTCACCATATCGTCGATACGTTCCGGGATGACGCTGTCCGCGTCGATGCGGCGCGAGCCGTGTCCGCCGGCCTCGATCCGAAGATCGGCCCGCGGCTGGGCAGGCGCGGAAACGGCATCCTCGACGGGCGGCGCCGGAGAAGCCGCCGCGGGCGCCCGGACCGGCAGCTTGGGCTCGTCCGCATGAGCGCCGGATTGCGAGCCCGCGGCCCCGCCCAAATAGGCTTTTTGCACCGCCGGATCGCGGGCGAGGTTTTCCGCCGTATCCTCCCCGGTGATACGGCCGACCTCCAGCAAGTAGCCGCGATCGGCGATTGCGAGGCTCTGCTTGGCGTTTTGCTCGACAAGCAGAATACCCACGCCGGTCTTGCGCACCGCCTCCAGCGTCTTGAATAGCTCGCTGCAGAGTATCGGGGACAGCCCCAGGGACGGCTCGTCGAGCATGAGGATCGACGGCGCCGACATCATCGCCCGGCCGATGGCGACCATCTGCTGTTCGCCGCCGCTCATGGTGCGGACGATCTGCTTTTTTCGATCATTGAGGACCGGGAACAGTTCCAGGATTCGGCGCAGGTTTGCGGCTTCGGACGCATCGGCGCGTTCTGGAAAGGCGCCCAGAGTCAGGTTCTCGAGAACCGTGAGTTCTCCAAAGATGCCGCGGCCTTCCGGGACGAGGGCGAGGCCCGTCTCGACGATCTGGTGTGCGGGCATGTCCGCGAGGTCCACGCCGTCCATGCGGATGTCACTGCCCGCCTCCGGCTTCACAATCCCGGCGATGGCTTTCAGAAGCGAGCTTTTGCCCGCGCCGTTCGCGCCCAGGATCACAACGATCTCGCCCGGGGCAATGTTAAGGGACACCTGATCCAGGGCGTGGTGCTGGCCATAGAAGACGGAGAGGTTCCTGCACTCAAGCATGATCATCTCCCAGGTAGGCGCGGATTACTTCCTCGTCCGCCAGCACTTCAACCGGTGTGCCCTCGGCAATTCTATAGCCGCTGTTCATGACGACGCAGCGGTCGCAGAGGCTCCGGATCGCGTCCATCACGTGCTCCACGACGATGATGGTGCGGCCTTCTTCCCGCAGGCTATTGACCAGGTCGATGCCGATTTGAAGCTCGGATGGGTTCAATCCCGCCAGCCATTCGTCGAGCAGCAGGAGCCGCGGATCGGACATCAGCGCACGCGCCAGTTCCACCCGCTTTTGGTCGATATAGGTAAGGGCCGAGATAGGGCTGTAAACAGCGTCGCCCATGCCGACCTTTTCCAGCATTTCGACCGCCTGCATCTGCAGGGAACCGCCCCACAATTTGCGATGCCCAAACACGCCGCCCGCCTCCACGTTCTCGAGCACGGTCATGGAGTTTAGCATACGCACAAGCTGAAACGTACGCGCCACACCGAGCCGGGAGATTTGACTGGCCGATTGGCCGGAAATGACGTGGCCGAACAACTGAATGTGGCCGGAGCTGATCCTGAGCGCGCCCGAGATCAGGTTCATCATGGTCGTCTTGCCGGACCCGTTGGGTCCGATCAGGCCGAGCACCTCGTGCTCTTCGATATCGAACGACATTTGGTTGACGGCGATGAGGCCGCCAAAGTTCTTGGTCGCGTTCTTGACGGAAAGGACAGGGCGTGCGGCCATCTACGTCCTCCCCCGCAAACGGTGGGAGTATTTCTCGATCAGGCCGGCAAAGCCGTTGGGAATGGCGTAGACAACCAGTAGGAAACAGATGCCGAGCATGAGAGTCGTTTGGTTCGGAAACGTCGCCGTCAGGAAATCCCAGACCAGCATGAACGGGACCACCCCGACGATGGGTCCCCAGAGCCGCTGCGCCCCGCCGAGCAGCGCCGTGATCACGACGATGAAGGACAGCATCGGACTAAAGGCTATGCTCGACTCGATATAGCTGAGGCGAGGGGCCAGGAGGGCGCCGACGATGGTCGCCACGGTGCCGGAGACGACAAACAGGATGATTTTGGCGGCCGCCGTGTTGATCCCGCTGTGCACGGCGACCACCTCGTCATTGCCGATTATACGAAGCGCAAAGCCCAGCCGGGACCGGTTGATCCACCAGCCGATGAAGTAGACGATTATGCCGAGGATCAGGAGCTCCCAGAAAATGATCGGCTCCGTGATATTGGTGAGTACATAGAGCCCGCTGCTGCTGCCCATGGTGGTCTGGACCCAGGTCACGATCTGGCGGATGAGTTCCGCGAGGCCGAGGGTAAAGATCACGAAATAGACGCCGGAGAGGCGCAGGGTGGCAAGTCCGACCAGGGCCGCGACGACGGCGCCGATGACCGCGGCCACCACCACGAGCACCCAGTAGGGCAGGGCTTCAATGCCTACGCCGACGGTGAACATGCCGATTCCGTAAAAGGCGCCGGTCGCGAGGGAGATGTAATGCGTCGGTCCGGAAAACAGCGCCCAACTTGTGGACAGCACCATATAGGTGGCGATGGTGATGCCCATCGAGAGCCAGAACCCGCTGTCGCTCAGCGGAATGAGGGCAGCCAATGCAAACAGAACGATCGTAATCAGGAAATTCCGGATTTCAGTCCTGGTCACGATGACTGCCTCCCGAAGAGCCCTTGGGGCCGGAAGAGCAGCACCAGAATAAACAGCAGGAACGCCGCTGCCAGGGTGAGGCCCGGATCGATCAGCGTGGCGACCGCCGTCTCGGCAAAGCCCAGGATAAAGGCCGCGACGATGGTGCCTCTAATTTCCTTCACGCCCCCCAGGATCACGATGATGAGGGCCTTCATGGTAAAGACCACACCGATGGAGGCATCGAAGGTGTCGAACATACTGATGAGCGAGCCGCCCGCCGCCGTCACCGCGCCGCCCAGGGCAAACGCCATGGCGGAAGTGCGCTCCACGTCTATGCCGACCAGCCTGGCGGAGGACGGGGTCACGGAGACGGCCCGCAGTTTCAAGCCCGACCGGGTGTGGGTGAGCCATATATAGAGGAGCGCCGCCAGGATCGCGGCGCCCAGGAAGGCAATGATCCGATTCACGCCGTAGGCCTGGCCGAATATCTCGAACGGAATTTCGAGATACTCGTAATTGAAGTACTCACCGCCGAAAATGGCGTGCAGGAGGCCGATAAATATGAAGCTGATGCCGAAAGTGGAGAGGATGCTGTCGACTTCGAGCTGTCCTTCCGACTTGGCGCGCCTCACCAGCGGCCGGAGAAAAATCAGATAAATGAAATAATTGAGAATGTAGGCGGCCGGCGCCAGCAGGACGATGGCCAGGATCGGGTTGATCTGGGCGCCGGTAAACAGCCACAGCGCCCCAAAGGAGCCCGCCACGAGAACTTCGCCGTTGGCCAGGTTCATGATCCTGGCAACGCCGTACTGCAGTTGCAGCCCCATGGCGATCAGCGCGTAGGTACCGCCCAGCAATATGCCGCCGAGCAAAATTTCCATAGTCCAGCCGGAATTCAGAGAAGGGTCCCGGCGGTGCCCGTCACCGCCGGGATGACAATTTTACTTCCAATCTGGTTTGTCGATGACAGGCCGCGCGCCGGGCCGTCCTTCGGAGCTCACGCCATAGAATTTGTTGCCTTGCCACTGGCCGACGGTCCAGAAACGCTCGCTATTCTGATTTACGAATTTAACCGGACCAATGACCGTTTTGAACTCATTCTGCTTGATGTATTCGGTGACGGCTTTCCGGTCAATGGAACCGACCCCTTCGATCAGGGCAATCGCATTTGATTTGGTTCGTGAACGGAATGGCTTCGTAAACGGAATGGAAATGAGTATCGCTGCTGCTGGAGCTTCTTTGACGTTTGATGGAGGTTTCGGTGGAGAGATTTCGGGAGAGTTTTTCGGGTCTTGATGATCCGCGCACGGGCAACGCGTTGCGTCATGATCTTCTTGAGATGCTGTTCATGGCGCTGTGCGCGGCGCTGTGTGGAAGCACGTCGTGCGTTGACATGGCGGACTTCGCCGAGGCCAAGGAAGAGGTGCTGCGCGAGTTCCTGACCCTGCCCGCTGGCCCGCCCAGCCACGACACCTTCTCGCGGCTGTTCCGGTTGTTGGACCCGCGGGCCTTTCATGCCGCCTTCCAGCGCTTCATGTCCGATTTCGCGACCGCCCGGGCGGAGGTTGTTGCGATTGATGGCAAGAGCCTGAGGCGCTCCTTCGATCGGGCCTCCGGAACCTCGCCGCTCCACCTGGTCAGCGCCTGGGCCGCCGATCAGCGGCTGGTTCTAGGCCAGATGAACGTGGGCGCGAGCAACGAGATCACCGCCGTGCCGGCCTTGCTCAAGCTGCTCAGCCTCGAAGGCGCGGTGATGACCATGGACGCCATGCACTGCCAGAGCGGCACGGCCCGCGACATCCACGAGGCCGGCGCCGATTACCTGATGGCGCTGAAGGCCAACCAGCCCGACCTTCTCGCCGACGTCAAACTGCTGCTGGACGATCCCCAGGCGCCCGCCGACGGCGTGGACCAGACGGTGGACGCCGGCCACGGCCGCATCGAAACCCGCCGCGCCGAGGTGCTGCACGATATGGACTGGCTCGCCGAAGCCCACCGGTGGCCGGCCCTGGCCGCTGTCGGCAAGGTCACCTCCAGCCGCGAGACCGACGGCCGGGCCACGACAGCGGTGCGCTACTTCATCGCCTCCTGGCCGCTCACCGCCGACGAACTGAACCGCCTCGTCCGCGGACACTGGGGGATCGAGAACCAACTCCATTGGGTGCTCGATGTGGTCATGGACGAAGATCAGGCCCGAGCCCGCAAGGACAACGCCCCGGAAAACCTCGCTCTCCTCAGACGCCTCGCCCTCAACGTCATCAAACGCAACAAGGACAAGGGATCAAACCGTCTCAAGTTCAATCGCGCCGGGTGGAGCGACAACTTCCTCCGAAAACTCATCGCCGAAATAGGCTAATGCGATTGCCCTGGGACCGTGCCGCCCGCAATGTTCGGTAGTATAACCAAAAATTGTGTCGGCGTCCAAAACGTATGTCAAGGGAACCCGCGCCACGATGCAGGGCAGGCCTACTGACCGTCCGGCGTTCTAGAAACTGTAGGTCAGGCCGATATTGACGAAGTTGTCGCGGCGGGTGGCGTAGGTGGCATCGTCCATGGCGATGTTGTGAAAGAACGTCGCCTCGAAGTTTAGCGTCAACGAATCGCTGAGACGGCGGTTGAACTGGGCATTGAAGCTGCGTGAACGTGTATCGACATCCTCCAGAATTCCGACGAGAAGATCGGTGCTCGCGAAATCGTTGAACGCCAGCCGCAGGGCGAAAAACACATCGTTCTGAAATATGTTGGTCGCCCTCATGCGCCGGCTGTCGCGATTCAACTCGGCCAGAAGTCCCAGATCGATGTCCGTATCGAAAACCGAATAGATGGTGTACTCCCCGCCCGCCACGAAGGCCGTGAAATCCTCTTCCTCCCCGAGAGCGTTCCGCGCGCCCGCGCGGCGAATGGCTTCGAGTTTCAACAGCCACGCCTCGTAGGTCATCTGGGCGTCCAGCCCATATTGGCGTATCTGCTCATAGAGCGGGGCCAAGGCGCAGGTACTCGGGTCCCATATTACGCGACAAGCCGGCTGCAAGTTGGGCTCGCGGCTGGTGCCGTCGAAAACGCTCAGGCCGACGTCGAACAGGCCCACGCTGTGACTGTAGCGGGCCGCGACGTCGAAATGCCGTTCCTCCGCGCCGCTTTCGTACATCACCCGGTCGTTGTCGACGACCAACCCGCCGCGCAGCCGGCCATGGCGTCCCGGAAAGGTGCGGACGCGGTGATAGGGAAGCGCGAACAGTTCGGCCGCCCCCCATTCGCCGGACACGGTCAGGTGCGCCATGGGCTGGCCGAGCTTGACCTCTTCACTTGGATTCTCGACGAGGTCGGTTTGGTTGACGATGTCGACGAGATGGCGCGATTCGGCCACTCCCCAGAAGACGCGATCGACGCCAAGGCGCAGTTCCCACTCCTGATCCTTGATCTGACCGACGAACAGCAGATATGCCTTGCGCAGATCGGCGTGGCTGCGGACCGAGTCGCTGCTGTCGTATCGATAGAAGCCTTCCAGGGTGAGGCTGGTTCCGTCGGCGCTCTCCAGGTACAACTCCGGCGCGGCAATGAGGTTGACGCCGAAGTCCTTCTGCACGGGATTGGCGGCGGTCTTTGGAAACCAGCGATTCTCCAGGGTCACGCTTCCGGAAAACTCATGGGAATCGATCAGCGATTCACCCGATGCGCCGGTCGTGACGCCCAGCGTCGTGATGCCCAGCGCCGCGATGCAGGCGGCAGCCAGTTTTGCCCAGCGCAGCGCGGGCCGGCGAGCCATCAGCGTGCGCGCCGCAACCCGGTTCGGGTGAAGTCGCGCTCGTTAAGTTTTGCCTGGAGTTGCACCTCCGACGTTTTCAGCACGGTGCTCTTCCCGGTGAGGTGGTTCACCATCGTCTGTTGCCCGGCATACCAGTACCGGTCCAGGTGAAGTTCGTAATCCGCCAGCGTCAGGGTCTTGAGGAGCTCGTTCCGGCGGTCGTAGTACTCGACGCGCCAGGGGCGAAACTCCTTCTTGTCGTGCCAGACCAATTGCCGGCTGTAGCCTGAATCCTCTCCTACCGGGGTGCGCTCGCTGACCGTACACGCCAGATCGCCGCACGGCTCGTCACGAAGATATTTGTGCGTGAACTTCTCGATCTCCTGGGTGGTTATGTCTTCGTAGGCGAACTCGCTGCCCATGAAGGAGCCCGACTGGTTGGCCGAACTGATGCGCTTCACCCGATTCAGCGCAGGCAGAAAGATCCAGAGGTCATCCGGCTTGTCACGATGGGCGTGGACGAGAAACGCCGTGCCGCTGACGTCGGCAGGCCGATCGAAGACGAACAGCGTCTTGTCGCCGGCATTGGCGACTTCCAAGGTCTTGAGGCGCATCTGGCGCCTGCTCTCCTGGCCCTTGGCGGTTCGCAGCACCATCGTGAGCTGGGAGACAAGGTTGCCGAAACCTTCACCACGCTTGCGGGCCTCACGCGCGATCTCCAGGCCGCGCGCCTCGGGGCTGGGGCTCTGGGCAACCACGGGCTGGCCCGCGACCAGGCAATTCATGCCCGCAGCAAACAGCGTCAGCATGGCGAGGGAGCGACGACCCCGATGTTTCCGAGTCATGACTTTCTCCATTCGATTTGGCACGGGCAAATGCAACCACTCCATGTCGGGGAGGCGGCCCCCATATCCTTGCGGTCGAACATATCCAATGTCTGGAAACGATCACAAGGGAAACTTTTCCCGGCGCTCAGGACGGGGAACGGGCGGAAACCGCTTCGGACAAGGGCGGGGCCGGCGCGCCGGCGGGAGCGGCGAGGGCCGTCCGGCTCCGGCGGCGGCGCTCGTAGAGGCCGAGCGCGTGCAGCGGGAAGTACTGCCGGTAGAGCACGTAGTCCAGGAGCGCCGTCCGGAAGAACACGCCCGCCATGTCCTGTTTGGGCCATCCCCCTTCGGCGTCCTGCGCGTCGAGCAGGAACCGGGCGCCCCGGGAAATCGCGGCCCAGTCCGAGTCGCCCGCCTCGAGGAGCGCGATCAGGGCCCAGGCGGTCTGAATGACCTGGCTCTCGCTGTGCGGCACATAGCGGCCGGTCAGGCAGCCGCTGTGGTGTTCGCCCCATCCCCCGTCTTCCCGCTGGCGCTCCAGCAGCCAGCGGCAGGCCGAACGCAGCGCCGGATCGCCCGGGCGCGCCCCGGCGGCCAGCAGTCCCCTGATGCCGAACAGGGTGCCGTAGATGAACTGGACGCCCCAGACGCCGCGCCACGAGCCGTCGATTTCCTGGGTCCGGCGCAGCCAGGATTCGGCCCGGGACATGGCGTCCGCCGCCGCCCCGTTCGTGATTTCCGGATCGCGTTCCACGCACGCGGCAAGCGCCGCGAGGCAGGAGGCGGTGCATTCGACGAAGGAATGCTCCGTCATCGAGTCGCCGAACATTTCTGCCGGATTGAGCCACTCCAGACCGAAAGCGGAGCGGCGCGCCTCATAGCTGCCGAAGCCGCCGTCGCGGTTCTGGGCGCGCAACATGAAGGCGGCCGCATCGCCGAGCGCCGCCCCGTCCGTTTCGCCGGCCGCGACAATGCCAAGCACCGCCTCCGCCGTGCAGTCGCTCACCGGCCAGCCGTGCCATCCGCCGGCGAAGCACCAGCCGCCCTTGGGGTCGGTCCGGTAGGCCTCGCGAAACCCTTCGAAGCTCCTGTCGATCCGCTGCCCGAGCAGGAAACCGGCCCCGCGCCGAAGGGCCTCTCCGGCCCCGTCGGCGGGCTCGGGCAGCGCCGCCAGCGCCTGCAGCGCGAACCCGGTGTCCCATGAGGCGCTTCTGGCGCCGGTAACGCGCGCGCCGTGTTCCTCGTCTTCCCAGATCCACCCGTCCAGCTTTTCGAGCGCCTCTGCGCAATCGGCGTCGTCCGGGTCGTGCAGCCACAGCGCAAGAATGTTGAGAAGGCCGCTGACCGGAGAGATGCTGGTGTGGCTCGTGGTCCGCAGTTCCCATCCGATGCGCTCGACAATCGCTCCCGTGCATTTTGCGCGCAGGCGTTTGCTGTGGAAGCGCTCGTACAGCCGCGCAAACCCGTAGCCGGCCCTGAGCCAGACGCTCGGCCGCGCATAGAGGTCGGCCTCGCGCAGGCGGTTGCGGGCGGCCGGGAAATCGGCGCCGGCGAAGCCCTCGGGAAACAGTTCGTCGCGCAGCGCGACGATCTCCGGCGTGACGGGTATCTGGAACCGGCGGGCGTAAATCGCCGCCATCGCCATGTAGATGAGCCGGGTGTGGCAATACCAGTTCGACGGGTGCAGCGGTATCCGGCGCGGCAGGCTCCAGAGTTCCGGCAGAACCGCGTTCACCCCGCGCCAGTCATAGAGGTTGAGGAGCGCCAGCCAGAATTTTCCCCAGCTCGGAATGCCGAGAATCCCCTCGGCCTGAATGAACCGCCGGGCCGGTTCGACGAGAGGATCGTCACGCCCGACGCCGAGCAGTCTCGCCGCGGCATAGACAAGCGCGGTGACGAACAGGTGCGGCTCCGAGTGCTCATGCATGCCCCATGCGCCGCCTTCGAGGCGGGTTCGCTCGAAGGAGCGCAGCACGCGCCGGCGCCGGCCGGGGTCGAGCGGCCGGCCGATAATGCAGTGCAGCAGCGCATATTGCGCGGTGAGCATGGGGCACCAGACCATCTCGCCTTCCCAGCCGCCGTCGTCCCGCTGGAGGCTCAGCAGGCGCTCGGCCGCGCTCTGCAAGGCCGGCCCGGCATCGGGCGATTCGATTTCCGCCGGGCGGCCGGGTCCGGCGCCTTCGGCCCCGGAGGACATGGAGTGCAGAAAGGCGCGGGCGAGGCTGTCGCGGGCCTGCCTGTCTTCTTCCCGGCCCTTGAGCTTCGCCGTCCGCAGTCGGAGAAAGCCGCGCTGGAGCCACCAGAAGCGAATGACGAGCCCCTTCAGGACGGTCCCGGTTCGATGCAGGGCGAACCGGCGGAAGAAGAACGAAACCTCCCGGATCAGAGCCCAGGCCGCGGTGCCGCAAATTGCCAGACTCATGCCGGTCACCGACCGGTCGTCGCAGGCGAGCAGCCGCATGGTTCGGTTACGGTATGCCGAATTCGTCCGCCAGCCGTGATAGATCGCGCGTCTGAGAACCACCGCTTCCGCGCGATGATCGGCGAATACCTCGTAGAGTCCCATTGCAAGGAACTCGGGAACCCCGACCGCTCGGAACCGTTCGGCGGTGAAGTCGTGAAATTCCCCGCCCTCCGCAAGCGCCAGCGCATCGCCGAATCCGAGCGTCATGCCGACCGCCGTCAGGGGATGGTAGTGCCCGGCCGCGTCGCCGATCAGCACCCGGCGCGAATTTCCATATGAGATGCGCGGACTCAGCTGGTTGCCGGCCGCATGGAATTGCCCGGCCCGCAGCGCCTCGACGAAAGCCGGGCCGAGCGCTCCCGGCAGCAGCCCGGCGCAGGATTCCGACAGGAATCCAACCCGGTCCCGGGGGCTCCAGCGATCCGGCGGAATATCCACGATGACCCGGACGCAGTCGTCCGCCAGCGCGTATATGAGGATCGGACCGGGCCCGCCCAGCACCACATGCCCGTAGCCTTCGAAGGGCAGGCCCGCTTCGTTTATCGTGACCCCCAGCATCCGCGAGTAGAGCACCGGGTTCATGGAGACACCCAACGACCGGCGCACGATGGAGGCCCGGCCGTCCGCGCCGACGATGCGCTCGGCGGTTATGGCGCGATCATCGCCATCGACGGAAAAGGTGAGCCGTCCGTCATCGACCGACTTGACCCGCGCAGGCGAGATGAAATCGATACCGGCTTCGTTCTCGGTCGCTTCGCGGAGGCTCGAGACGAGCGTTGCATGATGGCACACCAAACCCCTGGATTCGTCCGGGTAGGGAAGCGGAATCGGATCGGAGCCGTCCTCGGGGAACACCACGAAGCCCTTGCCCGGGACGCCGCCGGGCGGCATGTCGATCCCGATCTCGCGCAATATCCTGACGGCCGGCGGATGCAGCCACTCGCCGGCCATGCGCTCCGAAGCCTTGGGATTGGCTTCGAGAAGGGCCACGCGGGCGCCCTTGCGCGCGTGGGCCAGCGCGCACACGCTCCCAACCGGACCCGCGCCGACAACGGCTACGTCGTAACGCCGCCTGACAGCGCCGCTCATCGAAAGACGCTCGGTTCCGTGCGGCGGCGGTAACCGACCCGGCACGGCTCCTCGGGTCCCGTCACCCAGCTGCCGTAGTTGGGGCGCGGAAACCCTGCATCGGCGACGAAGTCGAAGCGGTCGAGCAGAACCGTCCAGATTGCCTTGAGCTGCATGTAGGCGAAATTCTTGCCCATGCAGGCATGTTTGCCGCCGCCGAAGCCGATCAGGGCGTAGTGATGCTGCCTGTCCTCGCTGGCGGGCGGCGCGAAACGGTCGGGGAAGAACCGTTCCGGGTCGGCGAAGACATCCGGCAGCCGGTGCGAAACCGCCGGCGACACCATGGCCATGGTGCCGGCGGGCACGGCACGGTCTCCGTATCGCAGGGGTTCGAGCACCTTGCGGACCAGCAGGATCAGCGGCGGATGCAACCGCTCGCATTCGCGCACGGCGTTTTCCAGCGCCGGCTGACGCTGGAGGCTGTCGAGGCTCATGGAACCGGCCTCCCGGTAAACCTCCCCGGCCTCCTTCCTCACCCGCTCCAGGTAGTCGGACGCCCCGAAGAGCTCCAGCCCGGTCCAGGTCGCGAGCACCGCGCTGGTGTGCTGGCCGGCGAACAGCGCCGTCAGCAGGATGCCCGTGATCTCGTCGTCGCTGAGGGCGCGTCCATCCTTGTAGCGGGCGTCCATGAGCGTCTGCATGAAGTCGTCCGGGCCGCCCCCGGCTTGCCGGCGGGCGGCCATGATCCCGCCGAAGAGTTCCACTATCTTTCGCCGGGCCCGGTCGCGGCTTCGATGCGCCGGGGTCGGCAGGCCGGGCAGGAAGAATCCGAGGGTATTGATGCCCTTCTGGAGGTCGTGGTAGGCCTCGGCGAATCCGCTGTCCACCCGGTCGCGAACCTCCTGTCCGATCAGGCAGCGGCTGGCGATCCTGACCGTGAGGTCGTTCATCGCGTCCGGCAGGTCGATCTCCCCCTCCTCGCCGAGGGTGTCCGCGAAAGCGCTCGCCTCCTCGAACATGATGAGGGCGAATGTCCGCATGGCCTCTTCACGGAGCGCGGGAAACAGGAAGCCGAGCTGCTCCGCCATGATTTCCGGCGAGGCGTCGTAGGCCACGCCGCGCCCGAAGATGGGCACGGTGAAGCGGTAGACCGCCTTGGGGTCCAATTGGGTCTCAGGCGCCCTGAAATAGAAGTCGTGGGCTTCGAGCCCGGTGAAGAGGACGAAATCCCTGACTCCCAGCCTGAAACGGAAAAGATCGCCATGCTCGCGCCAGCCGCGGCTCAGCATGGCGACCGGGTCGCGCTGAAACTCACGGAGATGGCCGATCAGCGGCCAGCCGCCCGCCAATTCCGGAACGGGTTTCTCCGCCGTCGGCGGGATGCCGGCTGTATCCCAGGTCGTCATGCCGTTGTGCAATCGGTTCGCCATTCCCGCCCTCAATGGATGTACGGCAGCATGGAAAAACGCGCCCGCTGGGTGTAGCGCTCCCAAAGTTCGCCGTATTTGGCGCGGCAGCGGCGCTCGTCGCGTATGGAGCGGTGCCACAGGAGGCCCACCAGCCATGCCGGCAGCAGGTAGGGGACCCAGGACGCGAATCCGGTGGTGAACGCGAAGGCGAGATAGATGCAGATCTCACCCGTATAATTGAGATGCCGCCCGATTCCCCAAAAGCCGGAGATCAGGAGGCGCCCGTCGAGAGTCCGGGCGGGCCGCCCCCAGATCGTGATATCGGGGTTGCGCTTGAAGCGGTGCTTCTGCTGGTTGGCGCCGCGGAACAGCCAGAAACCGAAAGCGAACAACAGGACGAGCGCCGCGGCGGCGGCCGGCGACAGCGGTTCCGGCGCATGAACGAGCCACCAGCCGGGAAGACAGTAGAAGAACGGCACCAGCACGTAATCGCCCCAGACCAGCATCCACCCGAAGCGCTCGCGGACGATGTCCCAAGTGTGGATCATTCCGTGTTCGAACTGGAAGTAGTTGAGCACGTAGACGAAGGTGAACGCCTGATAGAGCATCATCGCCAGCGTCAGTTCGCCGTAGGTCTCGTATTGCACGACGGCGAAGGATGCGTTGAAGAGCGCAAGGCCGATGAGGGAGGGGAGGTAGCTGAACAGCTTCAGGTCGAGCCCGAACCAGACCGGTCCGGCATCGACGCCTTGGAAATAGCCCCGCCAGAAGCCCGGCGGCGCATGACGCGCCCGCGCCGCCCGCCAATAGAGCCAGCCGGAGAAAGCGAACGCGAATCCGTTCGCCGCGACGAAGAGGGAGAGCAGGTGGGTGTGCAGCACCGAAAGAGAGAACCATCCGAAGCCCTGGGCGAGACCCGCCGCGATCAGGATCGTCAGGAAGAGCGCGAGGCCGTTGAGCTTGTAGACGCGCTCGTTTCCGTCGGCATCGAGGCCCGTGACGCGGCGGCCGGGAAGGACCAGCGACGCCGCGAAGAGGAGGACGATGAACCCCAACGCCATCGCCGCTGCCTCGAGCAAGGTCCCGCCCGACAGCGCCGACGAGAGGCCGAGCGCTTCAGGCGGTGGCATCGCCGTCCTCCGCCTCGCGCGCCAGATGCTCCCGCCACTTGCGCACGGTTATCTTCTGAAAGGCCGCGACCACCGGATTGAACTCGACGGGCGGAGCGTCCCAGTGTTTCTCGTAGCCCTCCTGCTCCGCCTCTAGCGCCGACTGGTCCTGGGTGAGCAGCGGCGCGATGAGCAGGCGGTTGGAGACCTTCATCACCGCGGTCATGGCGAATCGCGGAATGCGCACCGGCAGGAACGGTATTTTCAGCGACTTGAAATAGAACAGGAAGAACACCCGGGTGGTGCGCTCGTCCACCGGCAGAACGAAAAGCCAGTGCTTGATCTCGTCATCCGTGTTCGACCACTGGTAGGGATATTCGTAACACAGCTCCATGCGGTTGGTGTTGAGCCGCTTGTGGTCCACGAACAGCCCCGAAATGCGGCCGCGGCCGACATGCGTGTCATAGGCGAGATGCACGTTGTCGCCGAGGGTCTCGCAGCGGGTGAGGGTGGCCCCGTCGAAGGGCCGGTAGCGGCGGTGCAGATGCGCGTGGGTGAAGTCGCTCACATTGTCGATCACCATCGAGTGGTGCGCCGCCCAGGTGAAGCGCAGCGGCACGCAGGTCCATCTGTCGGGCCCCTCCAGTTCGGGAATATCCGGAATCCGTCGGATTTCCGCCAGTTCCGGGTCTCCGGGAAAAAGCCAGATCAAGCCATAGCGGACCTTCACCGGATAGGTCCTGATCGCGAGCTGCGGGAAGCTTTTCCCGTCGCCGTCATAGGGAACCCCGGCGGGCCGGTCTTCCCCGCCATACTCCCAGCCGTGATAGGCGCACACCAGCTTGCATCCCTGCACATCGCCGATGGAGAGCTTCAACTGGCGGTGCGCGCAGCGGTCCTCGATCGCATGGAACGCGCCGTCGGTTCCGCGGAACAGGGCGATCGAATGCTTCCAGAAAACGACCTCCAGCACGGTTCCCGGCTTGACCCGGCGCACTTCCTCGACCGCATACCAGTAGTTCGGGTCCATGCCGGCGGCGCGCGACTGCTGGCGCAGGGTGCCGGCTTCCTCGAAGCCGGGCGGCGGCGCGCTCTGCGCCGACTTCATGCCGAGCTCCCTTCGCGCACCGTCCGCGGGGCCTCGCGCGGGGGTTTCGCCGCCGGATTCCGGATAGCGTCGCGGGAGAAGTGAAACGCATAGGCTTCATGCACCGCGTCGCGGATGCTGGTCGACCGGTAGCCGAGCTCCCGCTTCGCCTTGCCGGTGTCGGCATGGCGGCGCTTTTTCAGCAGACGGATGGCGCCCGGGGTGAGCCGCTGGGGAAAGTCCGGATGGAACCGGCTCAGATAGAAGCTCGCCGCTTCCGAAAAGACGAGCATCAAGGGAGCCGGAATCCGCCGGCGGGGCCGCGGGACGCCCGAGACTTCCTCATACAGTTCGAGGATTTCCGATATGGTCTTGTATTCGCTGCTGAAGATGTATTTCTCGCCCGAGCGGCCAAGGCGCATGCACAGCAGATGTCCCTCGACGATGTCGCGCGCCGCGACGAACTCGAACCCGCCATCCACATAAGCGTGGAGCTTGCCGTTGGTGTAGTCGCACAGCGTTCTTCCCAGCCGCGAGGGCAGGAAATCGGCGCCGCCCACTACCGCGCAGCAGGTCGCGACCACGACATCCTGTCCCGCCGCCGCCGCGCGCCAGCATTCCTGCTCGACGAGCGACTTGCTGCGCTCGTAGGGCATGGTGCGCTCCATGGGATAGAACGGCATGCTCTCGTCGCTGGGCCGGGACGGATCGTCGAGATCATGGCCGACCGCGCTGAAGGAGCCTGTCACCACCACCCGGCCGGCGTCGGCTTCCCGCGCCGCCCGCAGCAGGTTGCGGGTGCCGACGACATTGCACTCGAATACCTCGCGGCGATGGGCGCGGTTGCCCTCGATGGTCGAAATTTTGGCCGCCACATGATAGACGCCCCGGCAGCCGGCCAGCGCCTTTCCGGTGGCGTCCGGATCCCGGAGGTCGCCGAACGCGCGCTCGACATCGAGACCTTCCAGGCCCTCGTTGCTGCTCTCGCGTCTCAGCAATACCCGGACGCGCGCACCGTCGTCGAGCAGTCGGCGCACGAGATTGGCGCCGACATGTCCGGCCGCGCCGGTCACGAAAACGGGCGCCGCCGACGGGTCTGTCGGCATGACCGATCCGGAAGTCATTGCGGGCGCTTTATCGTCCATATCCATACGGCGGTATCGTCGGTGGAGCCAGGGTGATAAGGGTAACAAAACGCGCGTTTCGATGCAAGCCGGGGCGGTGGTTCCCTTGAACCCGCGTCAAAGCACTTGTACAGTTGCCGTTGAAGCAATCGGCTCGCAAGGTTTCGCAGGGGTTCATCAGTACATTCGTTTAGCTGGTACAGCGTAGCCCAGATCACATTGTCATCGAGCGTCAGATACTGCTCTATGGTCGGTTCATCGGACGTCAAATACTGAACCAAAGGATTTTGTTCATTAATTTCAAGTCCTTGATGACCGACGTCCCTTAACAAATTACTAAACCGACTCAGCAATGCCTCCAACATCTTCTCGGCTGCCCGAGTCGTCTTATGCATATATACCATTGAGTAGAGTTGATATCGTGCCTGAAGATAGGCTTCGGCGGTCTTATATCCCTTTGAATTTAGGAAAAAACTCGGGACATCAACAAAGTCGTCTTTCTGGCCAATCGTTACGGTGCCAACCTCAAGACTGTCGAGCATCCATTCCATATCGAAATCGCCCGAACCAATCCCCGTCATGTACCTGTCTCTTTTCAGGTAATCCAAACGATCAGCGTCAAACTGGCTTGAGACTACAGAGGCATAAATGTCTGACCCTTCTGTGCTCGAAACGATCTTCGCAACTTCGGCAGGCGCGTCGGCCGATATCTCTGCTAATTTTTCGGTTACTAGGGTGCCACTGGTAATGATTTCCGAAGTCCATTGCTCGTGTCGTTTGGTTCTGCCTAACGCCTTTTCAGCGTTCTCGAAGGTATGACTAAAGGGACCATGTCCCAGATCATGAAGAAGCGCCGCACACATCGCGATTAATGCCCGGTCCGGATTGTAATCGGCTGACTTCGCTTTAATAATATTGAGCAATCTTCGAGAGTTGTGGTACACGCCGACAGAATGAGCAAATCGGGTATGTGTCGCACCAGGATAGACGAATTCTGAGAAGCCCAGTTGCCGAATCCTGCGCAGACGCTGGAACTCAGGACAGTTGAGCAACTCAAATGCATGTTGGTCGGCGTCTGAATCGTCGAACCTAATAAGCCCATGAATCGGATCCATGAGCCGCTGAATTTTTGCCATTCTGCAACCACAAACTGAAGCTATAAAATTTATGCAGATTCTTGGTGCGCTGCCAATAGATTTAGCGCGAAATAGATCATATAGATACTAGATGTGCAGCGCCCGGCCGCCGGCATCGAGGGCGGCTTCCTTGACCGCCTCGGGCAGCCCCGGATGGCCGTGACAGGTGCGGGCGATGTCCTCGGCCGATCCGCCGAATTCCATGACCACGACGCATTCCTGGATGAGATCGCCCGCGGCGGGACCGAGAATATGGACGCCGAGAACCCGGTCGGTCTCCTTGTCGGCGAGGATTTTCACGAACCCGTCCGTGTCGCCCATGGCGCGCGCCCGCGCGTTGGCGGTGAACGGGAACTTGCCTACATTGTATTCGATACCGGCTTCCTTGAGCTGCTCCTCGGTCTTGCCGACCCCCGCCACCTCGGGCCAGGTGTAGACGATTCCCGGAATGGCGTCGTAATCGATATGGCCGGACTGACCGGCGATGATCTCGGCGGCCACCACCCCCTCGTCCTCGGCCTTATGGGCCAGCATGGCGCCGCCGATGACATCGCCGATGGCGTAGACGCCCGGGACCTTGGTTTGGAAATGGGCGTCCACCGGAATGAAACCGTTGTCCAGTTCGATCCCCAACTCCTCCAGGCCCAGGCCGTCGGTGTAGGGACGCCGGCCGACGGCGACCAGCACCACGTCGGCTTTCACCTGCTCCGCATCGCCGCCGGCGACCGGTTCGACATCGAGCGTGACCGAGGTCTTGGTTTTTCTGGCGCCGGTCACCTTGCTGGAGAGCTTCAAACCGATCTTCTGCTTCTTGAGGGTGCGCCGCATGTGCTTGGAGATCTCGGCGTCCATGCCGGGCAGCACGTGGTCGAGGAACTCGATGACGGTGACCTCCGCGCCCAACCGGCTCCACACCGAGCCCAGTTCCAGGCCGATGACCCCGGCGCCGATCACCGCCATGGTCTTCGGGACCTTGGGCAGTTCCAGGGCGCCGGTAGACGAGACAATCTGCTTTTCGTCGATTTCCACACCCGGAAGCGGCGTGACGTCGGACCCGGTGGCGATGATGATATTCCCGGCCCGGATTGTATCGGCCTTGCCGTCCGCGCCGGTCACCGTCACCCGGCCGGCGGCCGGAATGGAGCCGGCGCCGAGAAGCCGGGTGATCTTGTTCTTCTTCATCAGGTAATCGACGCCCTTGATGGTGTCGCCGACCACCGAGTCCTTGTAGGCCATCATCGCCTGCAGATCGAGGTTCACCTTGGCTGCCTTGATGCCCATGGCGGCGAACTCGTCGCGGGCGGCATGATACATGTGCGAGGTGTGAAGCAGCGCCTTGGACGGGATGCAGCCGACATTCAGGCAGGTGCCGCCGAGGGTCTCCCGTTTCTCGACGATGGCGGTGCTCAGGCCCAGTTGGGCCGCGCGGATGGCGGCTACGTAGCCGCCCGGGCCCGCGCCGATAACGACGACGTCGAAATTGCTGTCAGCCATTCTATTCCTCGCTCTCCCGGGCCCCTGCTACATGTCCAGCATGATGCGCCGCGGATCCTCGATACATTGCTTGACGCGGACCAGGAAGGAAACCGCCTCGCGGCCGTCGATGATCCGGTGATCGTAGCTGAGCGCCAGGTACATCATCGGCCGGACGACGATGTCGTCATCGACCACCACCGGACGCTTGGTGATGTTGTGCATCCCCAGGATGCCCGACTGGGGCGTATTGAGGATCGGCGTCGACAGCATGGAGCCGTAAATTCCGCCGTTGGAGATGGTGAAGGTTCCGCCGGTCATGTCGTCGAGCGCCAGCTTGCCGTCCCGCGCCCGGGCGCCGAAATCGACGATGGCCTTCTCGATATCGGCGAACCCCATGGCGTCGGCATCGCGGATCACCGGCACCACGAGACCCTGCGGCGTGCCGACGGCGACGCCGATGTCGTAATGGTTCTTGTAGACCAACTCGTCACCGTCGATCTCGGCATTCACCGCCGGAAACTCGCGCAAGGCGACGATCGCCGACTTGACGAAGAAACTCATGAAACCGAGCCGGACGCCGTGGCGCTTTTCGAAGGTGTCCCGGTAGGCGGCGCGCGCGTCCATCACCGCGCTCATGTCGACCTCGTTGAAGGTCGTCAGCATGGCCGCCGTGTTCTGGGCTTCCTTCAGCCGCGAGGCGATGACCTTGCGGAGCTTGGACATGCGGACGCGCTCCTCGCGCGGACCCGCCGGCTTCGCCGGGATTTGAACACTGGGAGCCTCGGCGCTCGCCGGTGCCGGGGAGGGCGCCGGGGCCGCGACGGGCGCCGCCGCGCCGCCGGACTTCATGTAATTCAGCACGTCGCCCTTGGTCAGCCGGCCATCCTTGCCCGTCGCAGGAATGAGCGCCGGATCGAGCCCTTCATCCTCGACGAGTTTTCGTACGGCGGGCGACAGGGTTGTCCCGCCCGCGGCCGGTGACGGGGCGGGCGACGCCGGAGAAGCCTCGGCGGCGGGGGCGGCAGCCCCCGTGCCATCGCCGGACATGATGACGCCCAAAACGGCGCCCACCTCGACCTCGGACCCGGCTTCCGCCGCAATGGCCGTCAGCGTGCCGGCGGCAGGCGCGTTCACCGCGACGGACACCTTGTCGGTTTCCAGCTCCACCAGCGGCTCGTCCGCGGCAACCGCGTCGCCGACCGATTTCAGCCAGTTGCCGACGGTCGCCTCGGCGATGGATTCACCCAGCGCCGGCACGACGATCCGGACATCGTCCCCGCCGCCCGTCGTGGAAGGCGCAGGGGCTTCGGCCGGCGCCGCCTCGGCGGCCGGCGCGGCGTCCGCGGGCGCCGCGGCCGTTCCGCCTTCCCCATCAATCCTTCCCAGCACCGCACCGACTTCCACGTCGGCGCCGACATCGGCGAGGATCTCCGTAAGGGTGCCGGCGGCGGGCGCGTTAACCTCGACCGTCACCTTGTCCGTCTCCAGTTCCAGCAATGGCTCATCGGCGCTCACCGTATCGCCCACCGATTTGAGCCAAGTGGCGACGGTCGCTTCAGAGAGGGACTCGCCGAGAGTGGGTACCTTGATTTCCGTCGCCATAGGAACCTCGATCAGCCGATGGTAATTGGATTGGAGTCCGCGCTTTCAATGCGCTGGAACGGCTGCCGTAAATCGTCCGCCTTCCAGGTCAGGGCCTGTTCCACGAGCAGCGCCTGTTCCGCATTGTGAACCTTGAGCGAGCCGGCGGCCGGAGAGGCCGACGCCCGCCGGCCGACGAAGATGGGCCGTTTCCCGGCCATCTTTCCGCCGACGCCCTTCATCACATACTCCATTCGGAAGTTGAGGAACGACCAGGCACCCATGTTGGCGGGCTCTTCCTGACACCAGACAACATCGGCATTGGGATAGCACCCGACCCGGCTGATCAGGGCGTCCCGCGGCCAGGGATACAACTGCTCGATGCGCAAAATCGCGATGTCGCCGATCCCATGCTCACGGCGCGCTTCCAACAGATCGTAATAGACCTTGCCCGAACACAGGATGACCCGTTTGACCTTCTCGTCCGGCACCAGTTCGTCCACCTCCCCAAAGGTGCGCCAGAACTGGGAATCAGGGCCGAATTCCTCGAGCTTCGAGACATTGAGCTTGTGCCGCAGCAGCGACTTGGGCGACATCACGACCAGGGGTTTCCGGAAGTTCCGGTTCATTTGACGGCGCAAGGCGTGGAAGAAATTGGCCGGCGTGGTGATGTTCATCACCTGCATATTGTCTTCGGCGCAGAGCTGCAGGAATCGCTCCAAGCGGGCGGACGAGTGTTCCGGCCCCTGCCCCTCCATCCCATGCGGCAGCAGCATGACCAGCCCGCAAAGCCGCAGCCACTTGGATTCGCCGGACGACAGGAACTGATCGAATATCACCTGCGCCGTGTTGGCGAAGTCGCCGAACTGCGCCTCCCAGATGGTCAGCGTATTGGGATCCGCCAGCGCATAACCGTACTCGAAACCGGCGACCGCGAACTCGGACAACGGGCTGTCCATCACCTCGAATGCCGCCTGATCGGGGCTGAGCTCGCTCAACGGGTAGTATCGCTTTTCGTTCACCTGGTCGACGATCACCGCATGCCGGTGGGAGAAGGTTCCGCGGGAGGAATCCTGCCCCGACAATCGTACCCGGAAGCCGTCCATCAATAGCGAGCCGTAGGCCAGCGCTTCGCCCATCGCCCAATCCAGACCCTCGCCGGTTTCCATCATCGCCGCCTTGGCCTCGAGTTGGCGCCGCAGTTTGGAATTGACGTTGATGTCCTCGGGCACCCGGGCCAGCGACAGCCCAATCTCCCTGAGCCGGTCGAGGTCGACCCCGGTCGGTCCCTCCTTCATCTCTTCTTCGTCCTGATGAAGGTGGACCAGCCCGTCCCAAACCCCCTCCAGCCAATCGGCCTTATTGGCCTTGTACGACGGTGCGGCCTCGAATTCGGCATCGAGATGAGCCTTGAAGTCGCTCTCGATCTTGTCGGCCTCTTCGGCCGTCATCACGCCATCCTCGATCAGCGCCGCGCGGAAGACCTCCCGGGTCGGCGGATGCCCGGCAATGGTCTTGTACATGATCGGCTGGGTGAACATGGGCTCGTCACCCTCGTTGTGCCCATGGCGCCGATAGCAGAACATGTCGATGACCACGTCCCGCTTGAATTTCTGACGGAACTGTACCGCCAGGTCGGCGACCCGGCACACGGCGATGGGGTCATCACCGTTGACATGGAAGATAGGCGCCTGAAGCCCCTTGGCGACATCCGTCGGATAAGGGGTCGAACGCGACGCGTTGGGGTTGGTGGTGAAGCCGATCTGATTGTTGACGATGATGTGGATGGTGCCGCCGGTGCGGTACCCGCGGAGCAATGACATATCGAGGGTTTCGGGGACGATCCCCTGTCCGGCGAATGCCGCGTCGCCGTGCAGCAGCAGACCCATTACCTGCTCGCGCGCCTCGTCATCACGGATGGTCTGCTTGGCGCGCACCTTGCCGACAACCACCGGATTGACGCACTCCAGATGCGATGGATTGGCGGTCAATGACAGGTGCATCGTGCCTTCGGCGAACTCCCGGTCGGCGGACGCGCCCAAGTGGTATTTCACGTCACCGGAACCTTGGACATCTTCGGGATGGGCCGAGTTGCCCTGAAACTCCGAGAAGATCGCCACATGGGGTTTGCCGAGGGTCCGCGCCAACACGTTGAGACGGCCCCGGTGGGGCATCCCGATGACCACTTCCCTGATTCCCGCACGGGCGGCGGTCCGCAGCATGCGTTCGATGCACGGGATCATGCTTTCCCCGCCATCGAGACCGAAGCGCTTGGTACCGGTGTGTTTTACCTGAAGGTAGTTTTCGAAGCCTTCCGCCTCGACGATGTCCCTGTAGATGTTCTTCTTCACGTCATCGGAGTAGTTCCTGCGGTAGTCGACGCCTTCGACGTTCTCCTGAATCCAGGCTCGCTGCTCGATTTCCTGCATGTGCATGTACTCGACGCCGATGGACGAGCAGTAGCTCTCCCGCAAGATCTCCAATACTTCGCTGAGCGTGGCGCGCTCCTTGCCGCAGAGCGGCGTCGTCGTGTCGAGATAAATCGTCCGGTCCAGATCTTCGTCGGTGAATCCGTAGTGCTTGTAGTCCAGCTCCTTCAGATAGCCGGCGCCTTGAAGACCCAAGGGGTCGAATGACGCGGCCAGGTGACCCCGCACCCTGAAGGAGCGGATGAGAATGCGAATGCGGACCGAATCCCGGGCCGCGTCCTCGGCATCGCCTGAAATGGCGGCCGCGGGCGCTTCGTCTGCCTTTTTCGCGCCGCCGCCGTTCTCGTCGGCCCCTTCGAGTTCAGGAAGCGGCGGGGCCCAGCTGGCGCCCGCGACCTCTCCCCGGACAGCCGCCGGATCATCGGCCATCTCGGCGAACAAGGCCTGCCAGCCCGCATCCACGGACAACGGGTCATCCAGGTAGTTTTCGTACAACCGGGCAATGAACGCCCCGTTGGCGCCGGTGAAAATGGAATCCGTTTGGTTCGCCATGGTCCCGCCTATTTCCGCGCGCCGGACCGCGTTGGGGCGCGTTATCCGTTCATCGCCTTTGCCATGGTTTCGCCGAGAGCCGCCGGAGAATCCGATACCTCGATCCCCGCGCTCTTCATGGCCTCGATCTTGTCGCCCGCGCCGCCCTTGCCGCCCGAGATGATCGCGCCCGCGTGACCCATCCGCCGGCCGGGCGGCGCCGTGACGCCGGCGATAAAGCCGACCAGGGGTTTCCTGGATTTTGACCGTTTGTAGAACTCGGCCGCATCTTCCTCCGCCGAACCGCCGATCTCCCCGATCATCACGATGCCCTCGGTCTCGTCGTCGGCGAGGAACATTTCCAGACACTCGATAAAGCTGGTGCCGTTCACCGGGTCGCCGCCGATGCCGATGCACGTGGTCTGGCCCAGACCCGCCGCACTGGTCTGTGCAACCGCTTCGTAGGTCAGCGTGCCGGAGCGCGACACGATGCCGATATTGCCTCGCTGATGAATGTGACCCGGCATGATGCCGATCTTGCATTCGCCCGGCGTGATCACGCCCGGACAGTTGGGACCGACCAGCCTGGTCCCGGAACCGTTGAGGACCCGTTTGACCTTGACCATGTCGAGCACGGGGATGCCTTCGGTGATGCACACCACCAACTCGATCTCCGCGTTGATCGCCTCGAGGATGGCCTCGGCGGCGAACGGCGGCGGGACATAGATCACCGAAGCATTGGCCCCGGTGGCTTCCACCGCATCCTGCACCGTATCGAAGACCGGCAGGTCGAGATGGGTCGAGCCGCCCTTGCCGGGCGTCACGCCGCCCACCATCCGGGTGCCGTAGGCGATGGCCTGTTCCGAGTGGAAGGTTCCCTGCGAGCCGGTAAAGCCCTGACAGATAACCTTGGTGTCATTGCCGACCAGAACAGCCATTAGTCCGCCTCCCGCACGGCTTCGACAATCTTCTCCGCCGCGTCCGCGAGGTCGTCCGCCGAGATGATGGGCAGCCCCGATTGGGCCATGATCTGTTTGCCGAGGTCGACGTTGGTGCCTTCCAGACGAACCACCAGGGGAACGCCCAGGGACACCTCTCGGGCCGCGGCGACCACGCCCTCGGCGATGACATCGCAACGCATGATGCCGCCGAAGATATTGACCAGAATGCCTTCGACATTGCTGTCCGACAGGATCAGCTTGAAGGCGGTGGTCACGCGCTCCTTGGTCGCGCCGCCACCGACGTCGAGGAAGTTGGCCGGCTCGCCGCCGTGGAGCTTGATGATGTCCATCGTCGCCATGGCGAGGCCCGCGCCGTTGACCATGCAGCCGATGGATCCGTCGAGCTTGATGTAGTTGAGGTCGTGACGCTCGGCCTCCAGCTCCGCCGGGTCCTGCTCGTCCTCGTCCCGCATCTCCTCGACATCCTTGTGCCGGTAGAGCGCGTTGTCGTCGAAATTCATCTTGGTGTCCAAGGCGATGACGTCGCCGCCCTTGGTGACCACCAGCGGGTTGACCTCGACCATGCTGGCATCGAGATCGACGAACGCCTTGTACATGGACATGAGGAAGGTTACCGCGGCTTTCACCTGGTCGCCGCCGAGGCCGAGCCCGAATGCCACCTGGCGGGCGTTGTAGCTCTGCATGCCGACGGCGGGATCAATGGTCACGGTCCGGATCTTCTCCGGCGCCGAGGTGGCAACCTCTTCGATATCCATGCCGCCCTCCGTCGAGGCAATGACGGTCACGCGGGAGGTTTCCCGGTCGACCAGCAGGGAGAGGTAAAGCTCCCGGTCGATATCGCAGCCATCCTCGATATAGACCCGCTTTACCTCCTTGCCGGCGGGGCCGGTCTGGTGGGTGACCAGGGTCGCGCCGAGCATCTGGTTGGCGTTGTCCTTCACGTCCTCGACGGACTTGACCAGCCGGACGCCGCCGCCTTCGCCCGCGGACGATTCCCCGAACGCGCCCTTGCCCCGGCCGCCGGCGTGAATTTGCGATTTCACGACCCAGACGGGGCCGCCCAGGTCCTTTGCCACCGCTTCGGCTTCGGCAGGCGTATAGGCGACACCGCCCTTCAGCACCGCCACCCCGTACTGGGAGAGCAGTTGCTTGGCTTGATACTCGTGAATGTTCATTGAGAGTTCCGATCCGGGATCCGATGAGGCGGGTCCCCGTTGTCCGTTAGGTTCCCTACTTGCCTTTCCGCCGCGCCGTCTTCCTTGCCGGCGCTTTCCCGGCGGCCGGCTTCCTGGCCGCGGCCGCGGCCTTGCGTTCGTCCGCCTTGATCTTCGCGAGAATCTCGTCGGCGTCGGCAACCGTCTTTTTCACCGCCCGCACCGACGCGTTAAAGGCCTTCTTTTCCGCCGGATCCAGCTTGATTTCGACGACGCGCTCGACACCCTTGGCGCCGATAACGACGGGAACGCCCACATAGAGGCCGCGAATGCCGTACTCGCCGCGAAGGTAGGCCGCGCAGGGCAGGACGCGCTTCTTGTCCTTGAGGTAGCTCTCGGCCATGGCGATCGCCGAGGAGGCCGGGGCATAGAACGCCGAACCGGTCTTCAGCAAATTGACGATTTCGCCGCCGCCGTTGCGGGTCCTCTCGACGATCTCGTCCAGGCGTTTCTGGGACAGCCAATTCATTTTGACCAGGTCGGTCAACGGAATGCCCGCGACCGTGGAATAGCGTGTCAGCGGCACCATGCTGTCGCCGTGGCCGCCGAGGACGAACGCCGTCACGTCCTCGACCGAGACGTTCATTTCGTCGGCGAGAAAATAACGGAACCGCGCGGAGTCGAGCACGCCCGCCATGCCGACGACCTTGCTGGCCGGCAGGCCGCAGGCATCGCGCAATACGCCGACCATGACGTCCAGCGGGTTGGTGATGCAGATCACGAAAGCATTGGGGCAGTACTTCTTGATGCCGGCGCCGACCTGGCCCATGACATTGGTGTTGATGCCGATCAGATCATCGCGGCTCATGCCGGGCTTGCGCGGCACGCCGGCGGTAACGATCACCACATCGGCGCCGCGGATGCCGGCATAGGAATTGGTGCCGGCCAATTTGGCGTCGAAACCCTCCACCGGAGAGCTTTCGGCGAGATCAAGCGCCTTGCCTTGCGGGATGCCTTTTACGATGTCGAAAAGAACGACATCGCCCAACTCCTTGAGGCCCGCCAAATGCGCCAGCGTGCCGCCGATATTGCCCGCGCCGACCAGCGCGATCTTGTTTCTCGCCATCAAATTTCCTCTTGCCCCGGTTTGGATCGGGCAACCCTGTCGCTGTCCTCCAAAGGCCGCCTAATGCTAGGAATTCCGCCGGTGGTAGCGCAATTTAGGGACCCGTGCAAGTCCGCACCCGGCGGACCGCCGCCGGTACATCCGCGCGCCTTGCAGGAGCCCCGTCGGCCATTTGTTGAGGCGGTTTCCGTCGGGCCGCACTACAACCGAAATTTCACAACCCGCCGGCTTAATCCCCGGGCTCCCCCGGCTGGTGGGGGAGGCTCATATACTCTTCCGATTGCATTTCGATGAGCCGGGAGACCAGGCGTTCGAATTCGAACTTGCCCTCGCCCTCGGGGTAAAGCCCGGCCGGCGGCGCGGCGGCGGAACACACGAGGTTGACCTTGGCCTCGTAGAAGGCGTCGATCAGGATGACGAACCGCCGCGCCGCATCGCGCTTCGCCGGCGTCAGCAGGGGAATGTCGTCGACGACGAAGGTGTGATACCGCGCCGCGATGGCCAGATAGTCCGCGGGGCCCAGGGGTTTGTCGCAAAGATCTCCGAAATCCGCCCGGCCGACGCCGTCGACCGCCATTGAAATCTCGATGGTCCGGCCCTTCACCTCGATGCGCTCCGTCTCCGGCGGACGGCCGTCGGTGAGCTGACCGAAGTAGTCGTCGAGGGTCGCGCGGCTGCCGCCGTCGAGCGGCGTGTGGTAGACGTTCTTCCCCTTCAAGCGGCGCAGGCGATAGTCGATTGGACTGCTTAGCTCCAGCACATCCAACCGCTCGCGGATCATCTCGATAAAGGGAACGAATTTGTTGCGCTGCAGGCCGTCCTTGTAGAGGTCCTGCGGCGGCCGGTTGGACGTGGCGACCACGACGACGTCGCGGGCAAACAGATTCTCGAACAACCGCCCCAGGATCATCGCGTCGACGATGTTGGCGACCTGGAATTCATCGAAGCAAAGCAGCCACGCCTCGTCCGCGATGTCCCTGGCGACATCCGGGATCGGGTCGCCGCCCTCGCCGCCGGAGCGCTCGCGGAAGGCGTTCATCCTTGCGTGCACGTCCTGGAGAAAGGCGTGGAAATGCGTGCGGCGCTTTTTTTCCACCAGGGCGGCGCCGAAGAACATGTCCATGAGCATGGACTTGCCGCGGCCCACGCCGCCATAGATGTAGAGACCCTGAACCGGCTCGGCCCGCCGGCGGGTCAGCCCGAACCGCTCCTTCCAGCCGGCGTGCCCGGCGCTCGGCGTATAGCCGGCCAGCGCCCGATGGAGGCTTTGCAGCTTTTCGGCCAACAGCGCCTGCGCCGGATCCGGAGCGAGTTCACCCGCGGCGACCCGGTCACGGTAGTCGAACAACGGGCCCGCGTGAATGACGGCCTGCTCTTGCATGGGCGGTTCATTAGGCGGCGAAGCGCCGTCTGTAAAGCGCCGGACACCAGGAAATTTCCGCCCGGCCCCTGGCTTCGGGGAAGAATGCCGGGAGAGGGTCGCGCCGTTAACGGCGTTCGACCATCTTCTGCTTGATCTTGGCGATCGCCTTGCCCGGGTTGAGATTCTTCGGGCAGGTGTTGGTGCAGTTCATGATGGTATGGCAGCGATAGAGCCGGAACGGGTCCTCCAGCGCATCCAGCCGTTCGCCGGTGTATTCGTCGCGGGAATCGGCAATCCAGCGATAGGCCTGCAGCAACGTCGCCGGACCCAGATAGCGGTCCGAATTCCACCAATAGCTGGGGCAGCCCGTCGAGCATGAGAAGCACAACACGCATTCCCAAAGACCATCCAGCTCTTCCCGCTCTTCCGGACTTTGGAGACGCTCCTTACCCGGGGCCGCCGGCGTGTCGGCCTGCAGCCAAGGCTGAATGGAGGCGTACTGGGCGTACGCGTTGGTGAGGTCGGGAACCAGGTCCTTGACCACCAACATATGGGGGAGCGGATAGACCGCGATATCGCCTTTGAAGTCGTCGATCGCGTTGATGCATGCCAGGGTGTTGGTGCCGCCCACATTCATCGCGCAGGAGCCGCACACCCCCTCCCGGCACGAACGGCGAAAGGTCAGCGTCGAATCGATCTCGTTCTTTATCTTGATCAACGCGTCCAGAACCATCGGACCGCAGGCATCCAGGTCGATCTCGTAGGTATCCATCCGGGGATTTTCGTTCTTGTCCGGATCGTAGCGGTAGACCTTGAACTTCTTGACCCGCGCCACGCCTTCGGGCGCCGGGAAGGTCTTGCCCTCGACGACTTTCGAATTTGCGGGAAGTGAAAACTCTGCCATTTCTCGTTTCCTTGACCTCGGTCCCGCCGGCCTAATAGACCCGTGCTTCGGGCGGGATGTATTCGACCTCGTCGGTGAGCGTATAGTCGTGTACCGGCCGGTAGGACAATTCGGTCCCCCAGTTCCCGTCGACCTTGGCGAGCGAGTGCTTCATCCAGACCTCGTCATCCCGGTCGGGGAAGTCCTCGTGGGCGTGAGCGCCGCGCGACTCCCGGCGGTTCTTCGCGGATTCCACCGTCGCCACCGCCGAGACCATCAGATTGTCCAGTTCCAACGCTTCCACGAGGTCGGAGTTCCAGATCATCGAGGTATCGTTGAGCTTCAAATCTCCCATGCTCTTCGCCGTCTCCTGGAGCGCCGAGGCGCCATTGGCGAGGGTCTCCGTGGTCCTGAACACGGCGGCGTCGGCCTGCATGATCCGCTGCATCTCCAGCCGGATTTCGGACGTGAGACGGGAACCATCGGCGTTGCGGGTTTTCTCCAGCCGCTCGATGGCCATCCGGCCGGCATCGGCCGGCAGCGGTTTCCCGGATGCGCCCTTCTCGACGGTTTCCGCGGCCCGGATCGCCGCGGCCCGCCCAAAAACCACAAGATCGAGCAGGGAGTTGGTCCCCAGGCGATTGGCACCGTGCACGCTGACGCAGGCCGCCTCGCCGATGGCCATCAGTCCCGGGCAGACCGCATCCGGATCGTCGGCGGTCGGGCGAATAACCTCGCCATGATGGTTGGTCGGCACGCCGCCCATGTTGTAGTGGACAGTCGGCAGCACCGGGATCGGTTCCTTGGTGGCGTCGACGCCGGCAAAAATCTTGGCGGATTCGGTGATCCCGGGCAGACGGGCGTGCAGCACATCGGTCCCGAGATGCTCCAGGTGCAGGAAGATGTGATCGCTCTCCGGGCCGACGCCGCGGCCCTCACGAATCTCGATCGTCATCGCACGGCTGACCACGTCGCGGGACGCCAGATCCTTGGAGGTCGGCGCATAGCGCTCCATGAACGCCTCGCCTTCCGAGTTGGTGAGATAACCGCCTTCGCCCCGGGCCCCCTCGGTGATCAGGACACCGGCGCCATAGACGCCGGTCGGGTGGAACTGCACGAATTCCATGTCCTGCAGCGGAATGCCGGCGCGGGCCGCCATGCCGTTGCCGTCGCCCGTGCAGGTGTGCGCCGAGGTGCAGGAAAAATAGCTTCGGCCGTATCCGCCGGTCGCGAGGACGGTTTGCTGCGCCGCGAAGCGATGCAGGGTCCCATCGGCCAAATTCCAGGCCATCACGCCCCGGCAGGCGCCGTCTTCGTCCACGATCAAATCGATGGCGAAGTATTCGACGAAGAACTCGGCTTCATGCTTCAGGGATTGCTGGTACAGGGTGTGGAGAATCGCATGACCGGTCCGGTCGGCGGCCGCGGCGGCGCGCTCCACGGGAGCTTCCCCGTAGTTTCGCATATGCCCGCCGAAGGGCCGCTGATAGATCTTGCCGTCTTCGGTGCGGGAGAACGGCACCCCATAGTGCTCGAGCTCATAAACCGCCGGCATCGCCTCGCGGCACATGTATTCGATGGCGTCCTGGTCGCCCAGCCAGTCGGCGCCCTTGACCGTGTCGTACATATGCCATTTCCAGTCGTCTTCCCCCATATTGCCGAGCGCCGCGCCGACACCGCCCTGGGCGGCGACCGTGTGACTGCGCGTGGGGAAGACCTTGGTGATGCAGGCGGTCTTCAGCCCCGCGGCCGTCATGCCAAGGGCCGCCCGCAGGCCCGCGCCGCCGGCGCCGACGACGATGACGTCATGCTGGTGATCGATAATTTCGTGGTCAGCCATCGGCCGTCAGCCTCCAAAGGCGACGCGCAAGAGCGCGATGATGCAGGATACGCCTAGAATTACGGCGATGAACTTGTTCAGGACCAATACGACGATCTTCGAGCGTTCATTGTGGATGTAGTCCTCGAACACCACCTGCATGCCAAGCTGCATGTGGTGAAACAGAACGCCAACCAGCAGGACCATGAGGATCAGGTTGTAGGGCACGGTCAGCCAAGCCCGGAATTCGCCGAGATCCGCGCCGGCCAGGGAAACCGCCGCGAAAACGAACCAAATTCCCAGCGGCACCAAGGCAACCGCGGTCAACCGCTGCGCCCACCAATGGCCGGTGCCTTCCTTGGCCGAGCCAAGTCCCCGGACCCGCGCCAGATCGGTTTGCAAGCTCATCTATCCCGCCCCCCCGGCCGTGTTCCAGACAACCGCCCAGGTGATCGCCGTCAGGACGGCCGCGCCGACAACCACCGTCCAGCCCGAGGCACGAACCTGGCTCAGCTCGAAGCCCATTCCCGCATCCCAAAACAAATGACGGATGCCGTTGAGCAGATGGTAGAAGAGCGCGAACGTCCATCCCGCCAGCAGCGCGACGCCAACCCATGTTCCGAGAACCGCCTGGGCGCGCGCAAACGCGTCCGCCCCATATCCGGCGGCATTCAGCCAATAGGCAAAAACAATGGCGCCGACCGCCAGTCCCACACCGGTGATCCGGTGGAGAATGGAGAGAACCGAAGTGATTTGCCAGCGATAGACTTGAAGATGGGGAGAGAGCGGACGGTTATCCGTAGCCATGGAGGGTGCCCTGATATGCTGCGCATTCCGCCTGAGGCGACGGAAAATTTGGTTTAGACCCTCGTTTCGGGCAAGTCAACGCGCCTCCCGAGAGCCGATCATGGTTTCTCGGAATCGCTTTGCGATGCCGGCAATCCATGTGAATCCGATCTAGGCCGCTTGTCGGCGAACGCGAAGACGTCCCTTCAAATCGCCGGCGGTGCTGGTTGCGTCAAATAAACGGCAATCGCGCGCTGCCGGTACCAGCCGATCAGCCGAAGGTAAGGCGTTGAAAGGAAATACTTTTAATTTTCTGTGTGAGCAGGCCTGTGGATAAGTTGTGAACGTTTTGTGCAAATACAGCCAAATTATACACAGAAAATTTCAAGAATTGATCTGGTTTTTATTGAAAGTTTCATTTGATGTTCGCAGAATACTTCTCGTACGCGATAGCGTTTCCGTCGCGATCCGTGGTGCGGCTGTCGGGCCTTCGGGCCGGAGGGTGGCACCCTGAACGGCCTTCGGGCCGGGCGGAAGCTGGGGCTTCGGGCCTTCGGGCCGGGACTCTCGGCAAGGATCGCGGGACCGGATCCAAACGATGCTTCGGTATCGGTTGAGGTTCGGGCTGGTGGACGAAGGCTGCGTGCGGCGGGGCCGCCCTGGTGGCCCAGCCGGCGTCGAAAGGCGCAGGATCGGATGCCAACCGCCGCGAGGCGGATCGGGATCGGGTCCAGCGACATTCGGCAAGGGTGCCGCTGCGGACGACGTCCTCCGGTGGTTCGTCGTGTCGAGAGATGGGACGGGCACGTACGGGTCAGGGTTCTTGCCCTCGCAAGGAACGTTGACCGCCGGGAATGTCGGAGACGGCCTGCCGTCGATGCTTGTTTCCGGGACGTGGGTGTCCAGCCGGTTTCGAGGCGCGGTGAGCCGAGGGAAAGGCGGAAGACGGGTGCCGGCAACGGCGTCCGTATGAGGCCGGACCCGGCTGCAGCGACCGTATCGATCTCTCTCCCAAGGGTAAATCGATGGTCGACGCAGATGGAACGGAAGGGCGCTATCGTGTGCGTGGAGCCTGGCCGGCTCTACGAGGCGTCAGGAGTGCCGCCTGCGCGGTACGCTACATAAGGATCCCAGGCCTTGTGTACCTGACGCCTCTTTCATATCCGATTCGATTCTGGGTTTCAATAATCTTTGCGGGGCTGATTCGGTATTGAAATCAGCAACTTGCAACAATCAGCCCCAAACAATACTGAAGTTGTCCCGAGGTTTATCCACAGCGCTCGCCAGGCGTGAAGCAATTGGCTGAAGCTGCGGACCCATCCTGCCGCGGCGAAGCGAGGCGCAAAACCGCCGCCGCCGCTTGAGCACCCGTATCAGCCGATCTTGCTCGGCAGCCAGACCGCGACCTCCGGCATGGCAATCAGCAGCGCGAGCACGAACAGCTCGATCAGGATGAACGGCATGGCCGACCGGATCACATGCCCGATGGACACATCGAAGGGCGCGATTCCCTTCATCACGTAGAGCAGCAGACCGAATGGCGGCGTGAGCAGGCTGATCTCCATGGTGATCAGCATCAGCACCATCAGCCAGACGACATCGATCTCGAATACCACCTGCAACGACTGTGCGCCGAGCAGGAAGAACGGCAGGGTAAGGAGCAGCATGCTCACCTGATCCATGAACGCGCCGAGAAACAGCAGGACCAGCATCATCATGATCACGACCTGAAGCCGGGTGAGTTCCAGGGAGGCAATCGCCGTCAAAAGGCCGTCGGTCGCGCCCGAGTTGGACAGCGCCTGTGCGAATACCAACGAACCGGCGATAATGAACAGGATCATGGTGTTCACCTTGGCGGTCTCCATCAGCGCCTTGGCGATGGCGCGCCAGGTGAAATCGGCCCCCTCGATCCCGGTGATGGTGATGATGTTCTTGAACAGCCGGAAAAAATAGCAGGCGCCGAAGGCGGCAAGACTGCCCAGCGCGGCGGCTTCGGTCGGCGCGGCAATCTTGTAGAAGATCGAACCGACCACGACGATGAAGATGATGAACAGCGGCAGGATGTAGAGAACGAACGGCAGGACGCGGTTCAGGAGCTTCAATCCGGGGCCGCGATAGGTCCAACTGGCAATCGCCCGGCCCTTGCGGTTGAGCGCCACCGTAATCGGCAGTTCGAGGGCGCTCTCGTCCGGGGCATAGCTGGGCGCGAGCGACGGATTGAGGGTGCAGCGAATGATCACATAGGCAAAGAACAGCATCGCCATCAGAAAACCGGGAATAATCCCGGCGATCAGCAGCTGAGCAACACTCTGCTCGGCAATGCTCGCCAACAGCACGGCCAGCGCCGACGGCGGGATCAGCATGGCGATGCCGCCGACGGCCATGATCGGACCCATGGCGATGGACGGCTGATAGCCCCGCTTGATCATATCCGGCAAGAGCACCGATCCCAGAATGGCCGTATTGGCGATGGTCGACCCGGAGAGCGACGAAAACACCGTGCCGCCGACGATGGAGACCACCGACAACCGGCCCGGCACCCGGGAAATCAGCCGGTCGATGGCCCCGATCGCCTTAAACGCCACCCCGGTCTGGAGCAATATTTCTCCCATCAACAAGAAGAGCGCGATGGGCGCGACACCGAAGGTG
This sequence comes from Rhodospirillales bacterium, assembly GCA_965221855.1. Lineage (GTDB taxonomy): Bacteria > Pseudomonadota > Alphaproteobacteria > Rhodospirillales > UBA2165 > JAJDXO01. The sequence continues at coordinate 255,995 of CBDCSV010000006.1, forward strand.
ATCGCGTTGTGGAACTCCATGGGCATGAACACGAGACCAATGTCGCCGCCGATAAAGATAAACGTGCCGATCACATTCGCGGTGAAGAACGCCAGGGCGACAGGCAATCCCAGGAACATCGCCAGACAGACGGTCCCAAGGAGGAGTATGAGGGCAAGATACCACTCCATCTCAGAGGCCTGCCTCCGAGCCGTGAGCGTCGCCGGCCGGCTTCAGGACGCGTTGTTCCCTGAACCTCATCAGGAACTCGATCGCCAGCAGGGCCATCGAAACGGCGAAAAACGTGACCACGATCCAGTTGGGAATCCGCACATCCTTGTCCGGCAACGTCATGTCGATGAATTCGCTGATGCCCGCGCGGCTGCCGTAGACGCACAGCAACGAACAAAGCGCAAACCCGAAGAGGTTGATGAAACCGTCGAGCCTTTTGGAGGCATCCGGCGGCAGGGAAGTGGTGACAATATCGACTTTGACGTGGGCGCCCTGCTGGAGCACCCACGGCGCGCCGGCAAAAACGCCGAAGAACAATGCGAACTCGATTCCCTCGTTCAGCCACCAAATGCTGCCTATTCCGGCCTTGATGATGAGCAGATTGAAGGGAATCAGAATTGCGATCAGACCGATGGAAACAGCCACCAGCGCAGCAAGGAATATGGTCAGGCGGAGGTAAAGTGTCTCGAAATTATCGAGTGCGGTCTTCATCAAGCGCCCCGAGTCCTAAATTCGACATCCGGGAAAGCGAAAAGCGGAAATGCAGATCGCGTCCACATTTCCACTTTTCGGTGGTCCGGTCGGCTTAACGGAAGAGTTTTTCCAGCGCCTTGCCGTGCTTCGGCGAACGCTGCAGAACCTCTTTCCAGGCTTCGTTATTCGCGGCGGCGAGCCACTTCTCGCGATCGGCGCCTTTGAACTCGATGACCTCCATGCCGGCCTTGGCGCGGGTCTCCATACCCTTCTTCAGACGCGCCTGAAGGGCAGGGTTATCGATCGGCTCGGACTTGGCTTCGAACTCGAGGGCGACCTTGGTGAGGAAGTCGCGCTGCTCCTGGGTCAGGCTCTTCCATTTCTTGAGATTGACCAAGGTCTGCAAGGGCGAGGTGTAGAAACCAGGCTCGACCTGATACTTGGTCACCTTGGCCCACGGCGGCACGAAGGCGCCCGCCGGCCAGCCGAAACCTTGAACCGTATTGTTTTCCATCAGGGTATAGATCTGCGGCAGCGCCGCCGTCTGCACGGTAGCGCCCAGAGACTTGAAGAACGCAGTGTAGACCGGGGCAACCCGAAGGTTCAAGCCCTTGAGGTCCGGTTTGTCGATCTTCTTGCTGAGCCAAAGATTGAACGGGCCAAAATCACCGTGCCGCGCCACATAGTAAACATTCTTGGCGTTCAGAAGCCTTTGGACGTAGTCGATGCCGCCATTCTTGCGCAGTTCGGCGGCCGTCTTGCTGGAGAGCCGCAGGACCGGCGCTTCAGGGATGACGTTTCCGTAATAGGCCTCGGTGCAGCCGACCACATCGTAGGCGCCCTTTGACATCTTCTGGGTCAAGGTGAACGGGCTGCCGATGGCCGGCGCGCCGCCCAACAGCTTGATTTGCATGACACCCTTGCCGCGTTCGTTGACCGCCTTGACGAGGGCCTCATAGGCGCCGGACGGCGGCGACCCGATGGGGAAGCAGCTGGCGCCGCGCAGGGTAACTTCCGCGGAATTAGCCGGCGCATGTGCACCGAGGGACATCAGCGCAACCGCGCCGACCCCAATCGCAAGCCCAAACGTTTTGTACATTTTCGTTCCTCCCTGGGAATCTGAACTCTGAATTTCCTGCCGGCTTTCAACCTCGCGGGGGCGGGGTCTCAGCCCGAACACAGTGCGAGAATAGCATACGCTTACACTTTGGCCACATCACGATTGCACGGCAACCGCGCCAACAAATGCAATTTCCTTAAGGGCTTAGCGGCAGGAACGCACGGGATCAGGCGTGACCCCAGGCACGGGCGGCGGTTTCGCCGATCAATTCGAGCTTCCGCCACTGCTCATCCTCGGTGATCGCGTTGCCGGCAATCCCGGAGGCAAACCCGCATTGGGGGCTGAGCGCCAACTGGTCGGGATCGATATACCGGCTCGCGTCGTCGATGCGACGGAGCAATTCCTCGGCGTCTTCCAAATCACCCCGTTTGGTGGTCACCAGACCAAGCACAACCTGAACTCCTTTGGGCACGAATCGCAGCGGCTCGAAACCGCCTGCCCGCTCCGTGTCGTATTCAAGCAGCAGCCGGTCGAACTCGAGGCGCCCGAATAGCGTCTCGGCGATGCCGTCATACGCCCCTTCCCGGTGCCACATGCTGGCCCGGTTGCCGCGGCAGATGTGGAGGCCGAATACCGCTTTCCCCCGGTAAGGTTCGACGATCGCGTTGGACGCATCGATGGCGCGGTTCAAATTGGCCATCGGATTCTCGCCGCGGGCGGCTATTCGTTCCAGCGTCGGACGATCGACGTAACCGGTGTAGCTGGGTTCATCCAATTGCACGTACGGGCAGCCGGCCTCGACGAGACCTCCGACGATTTCCCGCTCGACCTTAACCACGTCGGCCAGGAACGCATCCGACGTCTCGTAGTGGGGCTTCGATGCCTCGATATCGCACATCTGGGACACCCGATCCGGCCCCATGATCATCGCCTTTGCCGGTACGGATGCGACCTTGGCGAGATAGCGGTACTCCTTCAGCGGGAAATTCTCCACCAGGGACAGCTTCGCATCCGCGGGCATCTTGAACGATTCGACGGCGTCCGCTCCGCGGCTGTGGGGGGTCTCGCCCTCCATCACCAGGCTTGGATTGCGAACGAAGCCTTCGAGGGACCGATCGGTCTGATCCCAGCCGTTCACGCGCGAGAAGCTGACCTGCCAATTGAGCCGCCGGTACTCGCCGTCGGTCACGACCTCCATGCCGGCGGCCTCCTGCCGCGCGACGACGCCGTTTACGGCCCTGTCCTGTTCGCCGGCCAAATCGGCTTCGGAGATTTCACCTCGGCCGAACTTCAGGAAAGCGTCAATGAGGGCGCGGGGGCGGAGCAGGCTGCCGACCTGGTCGGTTCGGATTCTTTTCAAATCAGCGGGCATAGCGGCTTTCGGGCCGGTTCAGCTCCATGTGCTCACGGAGGGTTTCACCCTCATACCCAACGCGGATCAGTCCACGGTCCTGGAGTTCGGGGATCAGCATTTCGCAGAGATCGTCAAAGTCTCCCGGCATGGTCAGCGGCTGCAGGATGAACCCGTCACACGCCCGCCCCTCGAACCATTCCTGCATGGTGTCGGCCACCTCGGTCACCGAACCGCGAACGGTCAACTTTCCGTAAGATCCCGCCAGCTTCTCGTACAGTTGGCGGATGGTCAGGTCCTCTTCATGGACAATCTCCATGATCCGCCGGACCATGCCGTGATCGCCCCGGGGCCCTTCGGAGGGATCGGGTACCTTGTCGTCGGGATCATGGCCGGAAAGGTCGAGACCGAGAAGCGTGCCCACGTACGCAAGTCCGACGACCGGATGGACCAGTTCGGCCAGTTCGCGCTCCTTGTCCTCCGCCTCCGCCGCCGTCCTGCCGACGATCGCCGTCAACCCGGGCATGATCCGAAGCTCGTCGGGGCCCCGGTTGTAGCGCGTCATGCGCGACTTGATGTCGCCGTAATGGGCCTGGGACTTTTCGAGGGTCAACTCGCCGGAAAACACCCCCTCCGCCGTCGCCGCGGCCAGTTCCTTGCCGGCATCGGAGATACCCGCCTGGAAGATAACCGGATAGCCCTGGGGCGGGCGGGGCACGTTCAACGGCCCCCGGGACTTAAAGAAGTCGCCCTCATGGTTCAGTTTGTGAAGCCCATCGGGCCGGAAGAACCGGCCTTCCGGCACATCGTAGACGAAAGCGTCATCGTCCCAGCTGTCCCACAGACCCTTGACCACCTCGACGAACTCCTTGGCCCGCCGGTAACGGTCTTCGTGCTCGAAATGTTCATCCCGGCCGAAGTTGAACGCCTCGGCGTGATTGCCCGACGTAACCACGTTCCATCCGGCCCGGCCCGCGGACAGGTGGTCGAGGGAGGCAAACCGCCGGGCGATATTGTAAGGCTCGTTGTAGCTGGTGGTCTGGGTGGCGACGAGACCGATCCGCTCCGTGACCATGGCCAATGCCGACAGCAGCGTCGTCGGCTCGAAATACGCCGTGTATTGGGAAGAGCGGCTCAGGGGCTCGATGTCGGTCTCCCGCACCGCCGCGCTGTCGGCGAAAAAGATGAAGTCGAATCCGGCGCGCTCGGCGGCCTGGGCGCATTGCGCATAGTGCCGGATGTTGATGCCGGCATCGGGCTGGCTGTCCGGATGCCGCCATGACGCGATGTGGTGGCCCGTGTTCTTGAAGAACATGCCCACATGCATGCGGTCTGAACGCTTGGCCATTCGGCCCCCCTGGTTTTAGGGAAGCATAACCTCGGGCGAACGGGTTGGTCCAGGCAGGAGCCAGCCCGTATTTCCCGCCAGGGTCATGGTCTGCGCGGCGCTGTTGGGAAATACGGGCTACGCCGCTTCTTCCATGTAGGTTCGGCTCAACTCTTCGGCGATTTGGACGGCGTTCAGCGCGGCGCCCTTGCGGAGATTGTCGGACACGCACCAGAACGAGAGCCCGTTCTCGACCGTCGGGTCCTCGCGGAGACGGCTGACATAGACCGGGTCTTCGCCGGCGGACTCCTTGGGCGTCACATAGGCCTCGTCGGCACGGTGGTCGACCACCGCGATGCCGGGCATCTCGGCAAGGGCGGCACGCGCCTCCTCGACCGTGACGGCGTGTTCGAACTCGACCGTAACGGCTTCCGAATGACCGATGAATACGGGGACACGGACGCAGGTCGCGGTGACCTTGATCTCGGGATCCAAAATCTTCTTGGTCTCGGCCATCATCTTCCATTCCTCCTTGGTGTAGCCGTCTTCCATGAAGACGTCGATGTGGGGAATGACGTTGAAGGCGATGGGCTTGGTGAACGTCTCCATGTTGTCGTGTTCCGGCTCGTTCACGAAGACGCCGCGGGTCTGGTTGAACAGTTCGTCCATCCCTTCCTTGCCGGCGCCGGACGTCGCCTGGTAGGTCGAGACGACAACCCGCCTGATATTGCCAATGTCGTGCAACGGTTTCAGCGCCACCACCATCTGGATGGTCGAGCAGTTGGGGTTGGCGATGATGTTCTTCCGGGTATAGCCGGCGATGGCCTCCGGATTGACCTCCGGCACCACCAGCGGCACGTCCGGGTCCATCCGGAAGTACGATGTGTTGTCGATGACGACCGCGCCGGCGGCCGCGGCGCGGGGCGCGAAGTCCGCCGAGATTTTCGCGCCGGCGCTGGACAGCACGATGTCGGTTCCCTGGAAGTCGAACCCGTCGAGGCCGGCGACGCTCAACACGTCGTCCTCGCCGAACGACGCCTCGACGCCGATGGAGCGTTGGGACGCGAGCGCGGTCACGTCGTCCGCGCTCACCCCGCGCTCGGCGAGGATCTGCAGCATTTCGTGCCCGACGGCGCCCGTGGCGCCGACTACCGCGTACTTGATCGGCATGGTCCGTCTCCGGTCCGGATTAGAAGTTGAAAGCGGGCGTTGATTTACGCCGGTTGACCGGGTTTTGCAACGCGCAAACCCGGGAATCCCCATGAAACTTTCTTGCCGGCCGGACAAGGCCCGGCGATGGAAACTAGGCGGCGCCTGTTGACCTACTAACGCTTCCATCCAATTTGTTGAAACACGCGATCAATTCCGGGGTACGACGAACGAGCACAGTTAACGTGAGCCTCATCCAGATGCCGCTCATACAGGGTTGCGTCGGCACCTTTCTCGTATTGCGGCCAAACTTTTAGCAGCAGCTCCAGTGCGGCCTTGGCGTCATGTGGTCGAAGATTTTTCGTTTCTTCAAAATGCCTCAGCAATAGCCCCTCGTGGCAGCACGGTTGCCATATCAGCTTCAAATTGTTTGACCGAGCCAACTCCAAGGCCTCCCGGTCTCTATTTGTACTATTTCCGCGCAGGTCATCATCCAAGGCGAGGAACCGATGTGGATACTTGCTGCGTCGCTTCTCCAGCGAGAACAGCTTTTGTATAGATTGCTGAACTAGGTCGAGCGGATCACCGCCTGAAAGCGCTTCTGCATGAATTGAGATTGCGATAGATTTCTTGGCTGCCAATCGGTTTAACCATCGCGCATAGCCGCGTTCGCTATTTCCCTCCCCGGCCCAAAAAACTAGCCTTTTTTGTGGTCGTCCGGGGCGCCCTCGAGACAAAATATCCTCACAAACTAGGCCAGCTTCGGCACCGCGCCGAAGACACCTGCGAGGTATTTGGCGTACAGGTTAGCATCACGGCGAACACCTTGTATCTCACTGAGGCCAAAAATATTTGTTGACCCGTCAGCATCTTTTTCTGTGAAGAAAATCTCTTCTTTTGTCAGGTGCTCCAACAATGTCGCGTTGTGACAACTCATAATCAGTTGCGCGTCATTTGGATTTGTCTCTGGATTTTGAAATAGCCCGACAATCTCCGGCAAAAGTAGCGGATGGATGTCATTGTCAAGCTCGTCTAGGGCCACAACGCTACCCGATTGCAGCGCAAACCAGATTCTAGGAAACAGCTTATAGATCCCAATTGTACCTTGAGATTCAAATTCTAGCTTGAGGTCAGAAACCAATCCCGAATGACTGACGTAAGTGGACATCTCCTCGCCATCTGGCTCAAACCTCAAATCATCAATTCCGAAATCAAACTTTTGGATAATCTTCTTGAACTCGCTGAGACACTCGTCATTTGAGTGATAGTAATTTGTTGCGATGTCAGTTGAGAGTTCTTGCTTATGAAGATGCGGAACGTTTGTCTGAACACTTCTCAGATTTTCGTAGATGGCCAGTGAGAAGGGATGGTTGAATTTTGCCAATGTCGAGATGACGCTAGCATTAGTTCTGAGTTTATCGCGAATAGGGTCTTTCTTGGAGAGCTTGAAGTCCGTGCCTGCATCAATCGTTTCTTCTTCTCGAACAAAAAGCTTTCGTTTCCGGCCTTCGGGAAAGTAGTACAGCGCCTCTTTGTTAATTAGAGCCAGTTCTTGACCGAATTCGACCTCATAAAAAAATTTTTGGCGCCCCACACTTTCCATGAGCTCCCCATCTAGCTCCACTGCAAACCTTGTGGGGGTCATACGCCCCTCATCGGAGAGGAAATTTAGGAAGGGAATCGCATAGTCTCGTGGCCAGTCCGCCGAATACAAAGCAAACGTCTGAAGAAACTGTATGGACCGAAGTACCGTTGTCTTGCCGGACGCATTCGCGCCAAAAATGACGACTACCCTGGGAAACCTGTCAGGTGAATCAGGTATTGGACGGGCAAAACGATGATCGGGATCAGTAGCGTTCTTTGCGACGTACAGGTCAAGTGTCTGCTCCGCCAAAACGGAGTGATAGTTTTGGATACTCAGTATTCTTAGCATTTTCCCGGCACTTTAACGATTTTTCGTCAAAATCATATTTTAAACAATATATGCAGGGGCAATATTGGATTTCAAGCCGCTAAATCTAAGAATTAGCGGTCTCTACATATTCCGTACTTCGCCGGTTCTGAATACCAAATACGGCGTTGCCCAGCCGGAAATACAGGCCAATCCCAAAATAACCGGGCAAATCTTGGTCACGCTGCCGACAATTCGGCCAGCACGGCCGCGCCCATTTCCTCGGTGGACACCCGGGTCTTGCCGTCTTCCATGATGTCGCCGGTGCGGAGGCCCTTGGCCAGCACCGCCTCGACCGCCGCATTCACCGCATCGGCTTCGCCGGCGAGATCGAACGAATAGCGAAGCATCATGGAGAACGACAAAATCATCGCCAGCGGATTGGCGATACCCTGCCCGGCGATATCCGGCGCCGAGCCATGCACCGGCTCGTAGAGGGCCGGGCGGTTGCCGCTCTCGTCCGGTTCTCCCAGCGACGCCGACGGCAGCATGCCCAGCGACCCGGTCAGCATGGCGGCGCAATCGGAGAGAATATCGCCGAACATGTTGGTGGTGACGACGACATCGAACTGCTTGGGATTGCGGACCAGCTGCATGGCGGCGTTGTCCACATACATGTGGCTGAGTTCGATGTCCGGGTGACGTTCGCCCACCTTGATCATTTCCTCCCGCCACATCACCGTCGCCTGCAGCACGTTGGCCTTGTCGATGGAGCACACCCGCCTGTTGCGTTTGGCCGCCAGGTCGAAGGCGACCTCGCCGATGCGCCGGACCTCGTCCGAGGTATAGGTGAGGGTGTTGTAGCCGCGCCGTCTGCCGCCGCCCAGATCCTCGATGCCGCGGGGTTCGCCGAAATAGATGCCGCTCGACAGTTCGCGAAGGATCATGATGTCGAGGCCGGCCACGACGTCGTATTTGAGGGTCGAGGCGTCGGCCAGGGCATCGAACACGAGGGCCGGGCGCAGATTGGCGAACAGGCCCATCTCCTTCCGGATGCCCAGCAGGCCCCGTTCCGGCTGGTCCTCGAAGGGAAGCGTTTCCCACTTCGGGCCGCCGACCGCGCCCAACAGGACGGCGTCCGCCGCATGGGCCGCGTCGATGGTCTCCCGGGGCAGCGGCGAGCCGGTTTCGTCGTAGGCGGTTCCGCCGATCAGGCCGTCCGTGACGTCGAATTCGAGGGCGCGATTGTCCCCCATCCAATCGATGACCTTTTTCACCTCGGCGGCGACTTCGGCGCCGATGCCGTCGCCCGGCAGGAAAAGAACGGATTTGTTGGCGGCCATGATGGTGTCCCCAAAACAGATCGGATAATGAAGTAGAGAATGCTTACAGCCAGGGCTGGGCGGCCTTGTGGCTCTCCTCGAAGGAGGCGATCTTGTCCTCCTTCTCCATGGTCAGCCCGATGTCGTCGAGGCCGTTCAGGAGACAGTGCTTCTTGAAGGAATCGATCTCGAACCTGATGACCCCGCCGTCGGGGCCGGTGATCTCCTGGGCTTCCAGGTCGACCGTCACGGTGGCATTGGCGCCCCGCGCCGCATCGTCCATCAGCAGGTCCAGCTCTTCCGGGCCGACCTTGATCAGCAGCATGCCGTTCTTGAAGCTGTTGTTATAGAAGATGTCGGCGAAGTCCGTGGAGATGACGCACTTGATGCCGTAATCCATCAGCGCCCAAGGCGCGTGTTCGCGGGACGAGCCGCAGCCGAAATTGTTGCCGGCGACGAGAATTTGGGCGTCCTTGTAGGCCGGCTGGTTGAGGACGAATTCCTCGTTGTCCGATCCGTCCTCCTTGAAACGCATGTTGGCGAACAGGCCTTCGCCAAGCCCGGTCCGCTTGATGGTCTTCAGGTAGCGGGCCGGGATGATCATGTCCGTGTCCACATTGGCGATGGGCAACGGCGCGGCGACGGAGGTGAGTTTTTCGAACTTTTCCATTCTTTACTTCCTAAATTTCCACAACCGGCAGTGGACCGCAGCCGATCACGGCTTCAATTCTTTTCCGCAATCGATCTGACAATTCGCTCTCAGTCTCCCAGTCAATACAGTTGTACTGCTGGATGTCGAAGTGTAAATCGCCCATGTGACCCTTCCGGCAAGTATTGATTACGGGCAATCCCATACCAGCTGCAAATCCCGCCTCGTAATAGACACCTCCACGATGTTCCGTGTAATCGGCGACTATGAATACAGATCGACGGATTTCTGAAATGATCTCGTCACAGATTTTATTAATGTGCTCTTTTTGGCTAATTCTAAAGGGGTCATAACCCGCACTGGCTATTCCTGCGCAAAGACCGTTCTTCCAAGCTGACTCCATTTCTTCAGAGAACCACATCGCAACAAATGCTTGGCTGGAATCAGGCGTAGCACGAAGAAGTCCTTCGACTTTTTCAAATCCCAACGACGTCAGAGCGATTCGGTCTTCGGTATAATTGTGAATATATTTTGCCTCGCGAAGTGCATTGAGTAGGTAGGCGTAGGAACCATCATTCAGCAGCCCCGCACCACGTCTTAACTCACGAGATTGAGCCGGTAGCCGTTTACCTGGAACGATAGTCGCCCTATCCAACGCGAGCAGAAACCTCTCTACCCGCTGGGAAAATGTTGGCAATCGGGCGGCCAGAATCGCCGTTAGGTTGTCGGTGTTGATCGTCGGAATTTGGTCGGCAAATTCATATCGACTGAGCCACCAAAATATTCGCTCACGTTGCTCTTCGCCGAATCCTTTCACTCTGTCATAAGCAGAACCAGTTACGCGATACTCACCACACTGCTCGCAAGCAATATGGACGCCATCAAATGTAGAAGATTTTAGTTGGGCGTCACTTCGTTCACAGACGATGCACTGAACTGATGTGGATACCATAGCCTCTAATTCGAATACCCCTGCAATCGCAGATGGCCCCCGCCCCTAATCCAGATCGCGAATGTCGGTGAGGCGGCCGGCGATCGCCGCCGCCGCCGCCATGGCGGGGCTGACCAAATGGGTGCGCCCGCCGGGGCCCTGACGGCCCTCGAAGTTGCGGTTGGAGGTCGAAGCGCAGCGCTCCCCCGGGGTCAGCTTGTCGGCGTTCATGGCAAGGCACATGGAGCACCCGGGCTCACGCCAGTCGAAGCCGGCCTCGATGAATATCCGATCCAGGCCCTCCTCCTCCGCCTGGGCCTTCACCAGGCCGGAACCCGGCACGACCATGGCATCCACGTGACCGGCAACCCTGCGGCCCTTGTCTATTGCCTTTTGGGCGACCTCGGCGGCGGCCCGAAGATCCTCGATCCGGCTGTTGGTGCAGGAGCCGATGAACATACGGTCGATCTTGACGTCACGCATGGCCGTTCCCGGCTCGAGATCCATGTACTCGAGGGAGCGCTCCATCTTGTTGCGGCGCGCTTCGTCGGACTCGTCGGCCGGATCGGGCACGGCGCCGGTAATCGGCACCACGTCCTCGGGGCTGGTGCCCCAGGTGACCTGCGGCACGATGTCTTCGGCCTTCAGGATCACTTCGATGTCGTACTCGGCGCCCTCGTCGGACTTCAAGGTCTTCCAATACGCGGCCGCGGTCTCCCAGGCGCCGCCCTTGGGCGCCATGGGCCGGCCCTTGAGGTACTCGAACGTGGTCTCGTCGGGGGCGATCAGGCCCGCCCGGGCCCCGCCCTCGATGGTCATGTTGCAAACCGTCATCCGGCCTTCCATGGACAGGGACCGGATCGCCTCGCCGGCGAATTCAATGACGCAGCCGGTGCCGCCGGCGGTCCCGATTTCGCCGATGATCGCGAGGATCATGTCCTTCGCCGTCACGCCCAGGGGCAATTCGCCGTCGACGGTGACGCGCATGTTTTTCGATTTGCGCTGGATCATGGTCTGGGTGGCAAGCACGTGCTCGACCTCCGACGTACCGACCCCGAAAGAGAGTGAGCCGAACGCGCCGTGGGTCGCCGTGTGGCTGTCGCCGCAAATCAGCGTGGTGCCGGGAAGCGTGAAACCCTGCTCGGGACCAATGACGTGGCAGATGCCCTGGCGAATATCGTCCATGCCGAAAATCCGCAGCCCGAAATCCTCGCAGTTCTTGTCGAGCGTCTCGACCTGAATACGGGACTCTTCGTCATCGATGCCCGCTGCCCGGTCCGAGGTGGGTACATTGTGATCCGGCACCGCGAGGGTCAGATCGGGCCGGCGCACCTTGCGGCCGGCCGTGCGCAGACCTTCGAAGGCCTGCGGACTGGTTACCTCGTGAACGATGTGCCTATCGATGAAGATCAGACAGGTGCCGTCATCGCTTTCGTCGATGAGGTGGGCGTCCCAGATCTTGTCGAACAGGGTCTTGGGTGCACTCATGGCGCTGACTCCCCGGATGCGCGCTTATTGGTTGGCGTCTATTGGTTGGCGTTTATTTCTGTTCTTCGCCGCCGTCGCCGGCCTCGTCCGCCGGAGCCTCATCGGCGGGCGCCTCTTCGGCCGGGGCCTCGGCGGCTTCCTCGACGACGGCTTCCTCGACCGCCTCCTCGGGCGCATCGGGATCGATGGGCGCACCCGCCGCGATCAGCTCCTCGTCGGTCGCCTGGGCGGCGGACGCGATGGCTTGGCGTTTCTCTTCGGCGGCCGCCTCGCGATCGGCCGCTGACAACTTGGCCGCATAGCCGTCGGTCCGCTCGGCGATCCTGGCCGACTTGCCGGACCGATCACGCAAGTAGTAGAGCTTGGCGCGGCGGACGTCGCCGCGGCGAATTACCTGAATCCCGGCGACATTGGGCGAATAGAGCGGAAAGACCCGTTCCACGCCCTCGCCATAGGAAATTTTCCGAATGGTAAAGGACGAATTCAGCCCGTCATTCTTGCGCGCGATGCACATGCCCTCGAAGGCCTGAATCCTTTCACGGCTGCCCTCGACCACCTTCACGTCGACCCGGACCGTGTCGCCGCGGGCGAATTCGGGGGTTTCCCGGTCCGCGGTCAGTTTGGCGATTTGCTCCTGTTCGAACTGTTGAATGATGTTCATCGTTCCAATCCTCTTCCTGGCCCGGTCTATTTCCGGGCCGCCTCGTAGGCCGCCCACAGGTCCGGCCGTCTTTCCTTCGTTACCCTCTCCGCCTCGGCGCGCCGCCAGGCTTCGATTTTTTCGTGGTGCCCGGACAACAGCACGTCCGGCACCTCCCGATCATGCCACTCCCGTGGCCGCGTATAGTGGGGGTACTCCAGCAAACCCCCTTCAAAACTCTCTTCTTCCGGCGAAGCGTCGCTCCCCATGACGCCCGGCAATAGCCGCACACAGGCATCAATCAGTGTCAGCGCCGCCGGTTCGCCGCCTGAAAGCACGAAATCGCCGATGCTCAGCTCTTCCGGCTCCCACTCATCGATCACCCGTTGATCGATGCCTTCGTAGCGTCCGCACAACAAGACCACTCCCGGACCCTCGGCCAGCGCGCGGACGCGCGTTTGGGTAATAGGCCGGCCGCGCGGTGTCAAATAGATCAGTGCACGGTCATCCGCTGAATTGTCCCGCGCTTCCCGAAGGGCCGCGTCGACGACATCCGCCCGCATGACCATTCCCGGTCCGCCACCGAACGGGGTGTCATCGACGGAGGCGTGTTTATCGCTCGTAAACCCCCGAATGTCCAACGTTTCCAACGACCATGTGCCGTTGTCCATGGCCTTGCCGGACAACGATTGTGCAAGCGGCCCCGGGAACATTTCCGGGAACAAGGTCAATACGGTCGCGGACCACGCGCTCATCTGTCCTATCCGTTCTCCTCATTCTCGTCCGCGAGGCCGTCATCCTGCTGGGCCCCGTCGATACTCAGTCCCTCCGGCGGATCGACGACCACATATCCCCGATCCAAATCGACCTCCGGCACCGCTTCCCGGCTGAACGGGACGACCAGCGGTTTCCCGCTCTCCAGCAATATTTCCATCACCTCACCGGCGCCGAAATCATCCAGGCTTCGCACCGTTCCCATCGTATGCCCTTCCAAGGACCGCACCGGGAGGCCGACCAGGTCGGCATGATAGAACTCGTCATCCGCCGGAGCCGGCAATTGTTCACGGGCGACGTACAGCTCGGTTCCCCTCAGGGCCTCGGCGGTGGTCCGGTCGTTCACGCCTTCGATGCGGGCGATCAGCGTCCCCTTGGAGGAACCCCGAAGCCGAATGCTGAATACCCGTTCGCCCGCCTGGTCCGTCAGGTCGCCGTATGCCGCGATATCCGAGGGATCATCCGTGAAACTCTTGATCCGAACCTCGCCATCGAGGCCTCGAGCCCCGGTGATTGCGCCAACCAGTATCCGCTTGGCGCCGCTCATCGGCGTACGGCCTGAGGGCCCCGTTGCATTCCGGAATTACTCCTCCTTCTTCTCTTCTTCGTCGCCAGGCTCTTCCGCCGGCGCCTCTTCTTGAGGGGCCTCCTCCCCGGCGGGGGCGTCCTCGGCAGGCGCTTCCTCCCCGGCGGGGGCTTCCTCGGCGGGGGCTTCTTCTGCCGCGGCTTCCTCGGCAGGCGCCTCTTCTTGAGGGGCCTCATCCTCAGGGGCAGAGTCCTCCGCCGGCGCTTCGTCGGCCACGGCTTCCTCATTAGGCGCTTCGGCCTCCGCGGCCGCGGCCTCGGCCGCCTCCTTGGCTGCTTCCTCGGCGGCAGCCATCCGTTCCAGCGTCTTGGCGCGCGGAAGATGCTGCTTGGTCTGCTCGGGCCGCTCGGGGGCCTTGCGAATACCCGCGGCATCCAGGAACCGGGCGACGCGATCCGTCGGCAGCGCGCCGTTTTCCAGCCAATGCCTGATCCGGTCTTCCTTCATGTTCAGCCGCTCGGGGCTGTCCTTGGCCACCATCGGGTTGTAAGTGCCGAGCCTCTCGATAAACCGGCCATCCCGGGGCGACCGGGAATCCGCAACGACGATACGGTAATACGGACGTTTCTTTGCTCCGCCCCGCGATAGTCTGATCTTTAGTGCCATATGTCTTTCGACCTCCGTGGTAGGGCCGCATTGCGGCCGCATTCAATCAATTCGTTCCGCTTCGGTGTTTCAACTCACTTGAAACCGGGCGGCGGCATCATTCCGGGCGGCAACGCGCCAGGCGGGAGCCCGCCGGCCAGGCCCTTCTTTCCCATTTTTCCCATCTTCTTCATCATTCCGGCCATCTGCTGATACTGCTTCAGCAGGCGGTTGACCTCCTGAACCGACGTACCGGAGCCGGCGGCGATCCGCTTTCGCCGCTTGGCGTTCAACAGCTTGGGATTGCTGCGCTCCTTGGGCGTCATCGACTGGATGATGGCGTGCTGATGGGCGATCGTCTTGTCGTTCACGTTCGCCGCATCCATCTGCTTCTTCATTTTGCCGACCCCCGGCAGCATCCCCATGATGCCCTGGAGATCGCCCATTTTTCGCACCTGGGCCAACTGATCGCCCAAGTCCTCGAGGGTGAACTGGCCCTTCAGCGCCCGCTTGGCGGCCTTCTCCGCCTTCTCGGTATCGATGGTCTCCTGGGCCTTCTCGACCAACCCGACCACGTCGCCCATGCCGAGAATACGGCCGGCGATGCGGTCCGCCTGGAACGTCTCGAGATCGTCGAGTTTTTCTCCGACGCCCATCAGTTTGATCGGACACCCGGTGACCGACCGCATGGAGAGCGCCGCGCCGCCCCGGCTGTCACCGTCCACGCGGGTCAGGACGATGCCCGTCAGGCCGACCCGCTCGTTGAAGGATCTGGCGGTATTCACCGCGTCCTGACCGGAAAGCGCGTCGGCGACCAACAGAGTTTCCACCGGCATAACCTGATCGCGGATAGAAGCGGCCTCGACCATGAGTTCGTCATCGATCGCCAAACGGCCGGCGGTATCGAGAATGACCACATCGAAACCCTCGCGGCGGCCCACATCCATGGCCCGCTTGGCGATTCCAACCGGCTGTTCGCCGAGGACCGGCTGCACCACCTGGGTCCCCACCTGCCCGCCCAAGGTTGCCAACTGTTGCGCCGCGGCGGGACGAGCAACGTCGAGGGCGGCCAGCAATACTTTCTTGCGCTCCCTGTCGATGAGCCTGGAAGCGATTTTGGCGCAGGTCGTGGTCTTGCCCGAACCCTGAAGACCGACCATCATCAGCGCCGCCGGGGGTTGGGCGGCGAGATCGAGGCCGGCTTCTTCGGGTCCCAGCATTTCAACCAGCCGGTCGTGGACGATCTTGACCACCATTTGGCCCGGGGTAACGCTCTTGAGCACCTCCGCACCGACCGCGGCCTCGGTGACCTTGTCGATGAACTCCTTGACGACGGGCAGCGCGACATCCGCTTCCAACAAGGCCACCCGCACCTCGCGCATGGCTTCATCGACATCGGATTCGTTCAACGCGCCCCGGCGCTTCAAACGCTCGAAGATGTCGTCAAATCGGCTGGTCAAACCATCAAACATGGGCCCAAATCCGCCAAGATACCGTCGTCACAACCAAAAAACGCCAGTGCGCGAAACTCGCGGACTGGCGGCGCCCCTCGGGACGTCGATTAGGGGGCGGAACCTACGGCCTGTCCCATGGCCTGTCAAGGTATACCCCGCGGACGTTTCAAATGGTATGGTGCAACCAGGACCTTTGGAGTCCCGCATCGGAGAATTCATCCGGGACCAGGGAGCTTGCGTAAACCATGAGACGGCGAACCGTAAAATTCGATGGACCGGATCCCATTGACCAGTATGTGGGCTCCCGGGTTCGCGCACGCCGCGTGGGGTTGCGCATGAGCCAGACGAAACTCGGCGACGCAATAGGGGTTACCTTCCAGCAAATTCAGAAATACGAGAATGGCGCCAATCGGATCGGCGCCAGCAATCTGTTCAAAATCGGCCAGACGCTTGGGGTTGAGGTCTCGTTCTTCTTCGACGGCATGCCGGACTTCGACAAACAATCCAAAGCCCCGGGCAAACTCTCCGACGGCTCGCAAGAGCAATTCAATGTTGACCCGATGACTTCGAGGGAAGCCATCGAGCTCATGCACAATTATTTCCGTGTTCCCGACGAACAGGTCCGCAAACAGCTCTCCCAATTCGTCAAGAGTTTGGCGCGCGCCTCCAAGGCCTGAATTCAACCTGTAAAATTCGCGCGGGCGATACCAGCGCATTTCTCTTGGACTTCTCGGGGATTCCGCCATATATCCCCGCCTATGAGTTCCATCGACTTCATAAAGATGCACGGACTCGGCAACGATTTCGTGGTGATTGACGCGCGCTCCCGGCCGATTGCGTTGTCCGACGCGCGCGCCAACGCCATCGCGGACCGCCGCACGGGCGTCGGCTGCGATCAACTCATCATTCTCGAGCCGGCGACGAATTCCAGCGCCGCGCTGTTCATGCGGATCCACAACGCGGACGGGGGAGAGGTCGACGCCTGCGGCAACGCCACCCGCTGTGTCGG
This sequence comes from Rhodospirillales bacterium, assembly GCA_965221855.1. Taxonomy (GTDB): domain Bacteria; phylum Pseudomonadota; class Alphaproteobacteria; order Rhodospirillales; family UBA2165; genus JAJDXO01. The sequence goes on from CBDCSV010000006.1 coordinate 272,895, forward strand.
CGATATGGTGCTGACGGAGACCGGCCGGGAACGGGCGCAAATCCAAACCGGCGCCGGACTGCTGACGGTCTGGCGATCGGATGGCGGTATCAGCGTGGACATGGGGGAAGCCAAGGACCGATGGATGGACATCCCGCTTGCCGAAGAAGCAGACACGCTGCATTTGGAGATAGGTGAAGGACCGCTGCAGGATCCCGTCGCGGTATCGATCGGCAACCCTCACGCGGTGTTTTTCGTGGAAGATGCCGAGGAAATAGACCTTGCGGCCGCCGGGCCCGTCCTCGAGCACCACCCGCTCTATCCCGAGCGCGCCAATGTAGAGGCCGTCTCGGTTCTGTCGCGATCGCATCTGCGGGTGCGGGTGTGGGAGCGCGGGGTGGGCATCACCCGGGCCTGCGGCACCGGCGCCTGCGCGGCGGCGGTCGCGGCGGCGCGCCGGAATCTGGCGGACCGGGAACTGACCGTCAGCCTCGACGGCGGCGATCTGACGACAAGCTGGCTTGAAAACGGCCACATCGTCATGACCGGGGCAGTCGCCGAGAGTTTCAGAGGCACCCTCCCGGAGGAGATGGTGTGATGAGCGCTCGGGTCATCACCCTCGGCTGCCGGCTGAACAGCTTCGAATCCGAGGTCATCAGGAACCGAACCGGCGAGGCGGGCCTCGACAATGCCGTGGTGATCAACACCTGTGCGGTGACGAGCGAAGCCGAGCGGCAGGCCCGTCAAACGATCCGCCGGGCGCGGCGTGAACATCCGGAAGCCCGGATAATCGTGACGGGATGCTCGGCACAGGTGGACGCGGACCGCTACGCGAACATGCCCGAGGTGGACCAGGTCCTCGGCAACGAGGAAAAACTCCGGATGGAGAGCTATCTGCCGGAAGTGAGCCGGGAGCCCATCGTGGTGTCGGACATCATGCGGGTCACCGAGACCGCCGGGCATCTGGTGGAGGGCTTCGAGAGCCGCACGCGGGCCTTCGTTCAAATTCAACAGGGATGCGACCACCGCTGCACCTTTTGCATTATTCCGTTCGGCCGCGGCAACAACCGGAGTGTGCCGGTCGGGACGATCGTCGATCAGATTGAAGGCCTGACTTCGGCCGGCTACCGGGAAGTGGTGCTTACGGGTGTCGACATCAGCTCCTACGGAACCGATCTGCCGGGACAGCCGACCCTGGGCGAATTGGTGCGCCGTATACTTGCCTTGATACCCGAATTGCCGAGACTGCGGCTCAGCTCGCTCGATCCGGCGGTCAGGGACCCGGCGCTGATGGCCGCGCTCTCGACGGAATCCCGGCTCATGCCTCATATCCATCTGAGCGCCCAGGCGGGCAATGACATGGTCCTCAAGCGGATGAAACGCCGGCATAGCCGCGAAGGGTTTCTGCAGTTGTGCGGCGATCTCAGGGCGTCCCGTTCCGATGTCGTGCTGGGCGCCGACTTCATTACCGGATTCCCGACGGAAACCCCGGAAATGTTCGCTGAAACGCTCTCACTGGTCGACGAGGCGGAGCTTACCTATCTGCATGTATTCCCCTATTCCGAACGGCCCGGCACGCCGGCGGCGCGGATGCCCCCGGTGCCGAAGGCCGTCCGGCATGAACGAGCCCGGCGCCTGCGCGGGGCCGGCAATGCACGGAGGTCCGCTTACCTCGATTCTCAAGTCGGAGAACGTGCGCGGATACTCGTCGAGGGCGATGGGCGCGGCTACACGGAGCACTATGCCCCGGCCCAACTTGCCGGCGGCACGCCGCAAGGGGTCATTGTCGACGCCGACATCGACCACGTTGCCGGCGGTCACCTGATTGCCCGGGCCGCATGACGGGAGAGGATACCGGACGGAACCCCGGCTGGCTGAACCGGCTATCTTCCGGACTGCGGCGCACATCGTCGGCGCTGAGCCAAAACCTGGGCGATCTGTTTTCCGGCGCTCGAAAACTCGATAGAGCCACGCTCGATGAACTCGAGGAGCTGCTGATCGCGGCCGACATCGGCGTCTCGACGGCGGCAAAGCTTACCCGGAAGTTGGCCGAGGGACGGTTCGACCAGGAAATCACCGGCGACGAGGTCCGCGCCGCCCTTGCGGCGCAGATCGCGGAGATCCTGTCGCCGGTCGCCGGGCCTTTGGCGATAGACCCGGGCCACCGGCCCCACACGGTCCTGGTTTGCGGCGTGAACGGCAGCGGCAAGACCACAACCGTCGGCAAGCTCGCCCAACTATATCGGGACCAGGGATTGAGCGTCATGCTGGCCGCCGCGGACACGTTCCGGGCAGCGGCCGTGGAGCAGCTTCAAATTTGGGGCGAACGCACCGGGGCGCCGGTGGTGGCGCGCGAGACCGGCGCCGATGCGGCGGGTCTGGTGTTCGACGCCATCGAAGAAGCGCGGCGGCAAAACGCCGATCTGCTGCTGATCGATACCGCGGGCCGGCTTCAGAACAGAACCGAGTTGATGGATGAACTCAAGAAGGTCATCCGGGTCGCCAAGAAGCTGGATGAAACGGCGCCGCAATCAACCCTGTTGGTGCTCGACGCGACCGTCGGCCAGAACGCCCACTCCCAGGTCGAGACATTCCGCGAAATGGTCGACGTGACCGGCCTCGCGGTTACCAAACTGGACGGCAGCGCGAAGGCCGGCGTGGTGGTGGCGCTGGCCGAGAGGTTCGGCCTGCCGATCCACGCCATCGGGGTCGGCGAGCAGGCGGACGACCTGCGGCCCTTCGATGCAACTTCGTTCGCCCGGGCGCTGGTGGATTTGAGACCGGAAGAAGCCGGCTAACCCTCATTTCAGATCTTCAGCGGCGCGTGCTCGATCACCGCCGTGGACCCCCGGCGATGGTGATCGAGAGCCCATCGCACGCTGGGGAAGGCCAGATCGTCCCAGGGAATTTGTTCCCACTCGAACAACCCCACTTCCTCGCTCTCCTCTCCGGGCGCGAACCCTTCGCTCAGCATTTCGGCCCGGAAAACCATATAGACCTGACTCAAGTGCCGAATCTCATAGACCCCCATCAGGTCGCCGATTTCGACCTCGGCGCAGGCTTCTTCCCAGACCTCGCGCCGGGCGCCGTCGGCGATGGTCTCCCCCATCTCCAGATAGCCGGCCGGCATGGTCCAGTAGCCTTTTCTGGGCGGGATCGCCCGTCGGCAGAGCAGATACTTGCCTTCCCAGACACACACCGCTCCGACGATCACTTTCGGATTCCGGTATTCGATGTAGCCGCAGTCCGGGCAAACCAGCCGTTCGACCGTATCGCCGGCCGGCACCGTCCTGACGGATGGTCCGCTGAACTGGTCTTCAGACATGCCGCCAGTCTGGGTCAGCAGCGCGCCACTGACAACCTATTGGTCGAGATTCGCCCCGGCGGCAAGGATCAGCGGGAGAGCACCTCGACCCCGGGCAGGGACTTGCCCTCCAGCCATTCGAGAAACGCGCCGCCGGCGGTCGAAACGTAGCTGAACGCCTCGGCCGCATTTGCGGTCGCCAGGGCGGCGGCGGTGTCGCCGCCCCCGGCGACGCTCAACAAGCCGCCTGACCGGGTCCGGTCGGCCGCCGCACCGGCCACGGCCCTGGTCCCCCGATCGAAGGGAGGAAATTCGAAAGCGCCGAGCGGTCCGTTCCAGACCAGCGTCCGGCAGTTGTTCATTTGCCCGATTATGGCGGCCGTCGTGGCCGGTCCGATATCCAGCATCATTTTATCGGCGGGAATTCGATCGGCCGGAACCGTCGCCGCGTCGGCGTCCGCCGCGAGTTCTCCGGCAACGAGGCCGTCCGACGGCAGAATAACGCCGCAGCCGGCGCCCGCGGCGGCCTCCGTGACCTTCCGGGCCGTTTCGGTCATGTCGGCCTCGACGAGAGAATTTCCTACCTGGACGCCATCCGCGAGCAGGAACGTGTTGGCCATGGCGCCGCCGATCACCAGGTGATCGACCTTTTCGATCAGATTTTCCAGCACGCCGAGCTTGGTCGAGATCTTATTGCCGCCAACCACCGCCATGACCGGATGCTCGGGCGCCTCCAGCGCCTGCGTCAGGGCCTTCAGTTCCTTCTCCAGAAGCCGCCCCGCCGCCGCCGGGAGGAGCCTTGCGACCCCGTCGATGGACGCGTGAGCGCGATGGGTGCAGGAAAAGGCGTCATCCACGTAAAGGTCGGCCAAGCCTGCAAGCTTCCTTGCGAACGCCGGATCGTTGGCCTCTTCTCCCGGATCGAAGCGGAGATTCTCGAGCAGGACCAGCTCACCCGGCTCCCCGTCGCCGAATGAAACGGCGCGACCGAGAGCGGCGCTCAGCGCCGGAACGACCGGCTCCAAGGAAAGGTCCGGCACCACCTGCCCCTTCGGGCGTCCGAAATGGCTGGCGAGCACGACGTTCGCCCCCTTGTCCAGAAGTTCGAGGATGGTCGGCCGGACGGCGTCAATCCGCGTGGTGTCGGAAACCGAACCGCCCCGCATGGGGACGTTCAGGTCCACCCGGACGAGCACCCGCTTGCCGGCGACATCCAGGTCATCGAGGGTTTGAAACTTGGTCATGTGCCCTTGAGTGAGAGTTCTTCCGACCGGCCGCCCTTATGCCATTGGGCCGCGGACATGAAAAGCGCAACGAAAAGCGGCCTCGCCGATTTTCACCGGACCGCTTCGAGCAAGCGTCCCGTACGCTCACTCAGGAAGGCAGGAGAATTGGAAGAGCGTTCGGGCGTCCCGGATTACTTATGACTGGCGAGAGCAATCGCGGCGGCCCCCAATATGGGACCGGTCTCATCCGACTGCAGAAACACCGCACACCCATCGACACCGGGTTCGCGGAATTTGTCGGCGGAAACGGAGAGCTTCAGCTTTTCTCCGTTCCACTCGCCGATCTTGGCCAGCTTCCTGACGATATTGAAATTCTCGATTACGCGGCCGCGATTCTCGCCGCGCCTGACCTCGGTCTTTTTGCTGCTCTGGTAGAGCGCAAGCCAAACGGACGCTTGCGCCGGCTGCGTGGAGGCGGGAACCGACACCCTGATCCCGCCGTCGTATCCGCGAGTGAGCCCGACCGTCACGTCAGGCGCGTTGGCCGCCCTGGCGATTCGGCTATGTACCTCCCGTTCATCCGTACCGGAGGTCTCGGTCAGGCCATGGACCACCATCTGCGGCGTGTAGACGAACGACCGGGAGAAGTGGCGCGCATAGGTCCGCTGCCGCTTGGCGTAGGACGCATGGGCAAAGGGATCCTTCCAGCCGATGTAATCCCAGTAATCCACATGGAACGACAAGGCGATGACATCGCTGCGCTTGGCCAGCTTGCCAAGCAGCGCATCGGCAGGCGGGCAGGAAGAGCACCCTTGCGACGTATAGAGTTCGACGACCGTCGGGCTCCGGTCACCGGCCAGCGCACCGAACGTGTGGGCCTGAACGGCCGTCAGCGCCAGGAACAGGACGAATCCGAGGCCCCCGAGAGCAATCAATCGCGTTAGGCGTCGCATGGTTCTGAGATACTGGAAGGCCTTCTCAACCGCCAATCAAATGCGGGTGAGCGCTACCGGTCTCCCCCGGGCGGGCGGTCACTATTCAGCGATCCGAAATTCGGTTCAGGACGCTTTCAGCCGGCGAAGTACATATTGGAGTATGCCGCCGTGCCGGTAGTACTCGACCTCGTCCGCCGTATCGATCCGGCACAGCAGCGTGATGTCCTCCGTCGAGCCGTCGGCCCGGGTAACCGTGCACGCGACATCCATTCGCGGCTCGATACCATCGGCGAGACCGGTAATGTCGAAGGTCTCCGTACCCTCGAGGCCCAGGGTTTCCCGGGTCACGCCGTCCTTGAACTGCAGGGGCAGGACGCCCATGCCGACCAGATTGGAGCGGTGGATGCGCTCGAAGCTCTCGACAATGACGGCCTTGACTCCGAGAAGACGGGTCCCCTTGGCCGCCCAGTCGCGGGACGAACCGGTGCCGTATTCCTTTCCGGCCACGATGACCAGGGGGACGCCGTCGGCGGCGTATTTCACCGCCGCGTCATAGATCGGCATCTGCTCCCCGGAGGGCTGGTGAATGGTCACGCCGCCTTCGGTGCCGGGCGCCATCTGATTGCGAATGCGGATATTCCCGAACGTGCCCCGCATCATCACCTCGTGGTTGCCCCGCCGGGAACCGAACGAATTGAACTTGGAGACCCGAACCTGCCGCTCGGTCAGATAGGTGCCCGCCGGGCTGTCCGGTTTGATGGCGCCGGCCGGCGAAATGTGATCGGTCGTGACCGAGTCGCCGAGGATCGCGAGTTCACGGGCGCCGCGGACATCTTCAAAGCCGCCCGGTTCCTCCGGCATGCCCTCGAAGAAGGTCGGATACTTCACATAGGTGGAACTCTCCTGCCACTCGTAGGTTTGGGACTTGGCGGTCTGAATCTTTTGCCACTGCTCCGGCCCTTCCCAGACATTGCCGTACCGGGTCTCGAACATCTCCGGCGTCACGGCGCTGTTCACGGTATCGCCGACTTCCCTGTTTGTCGGCCAGATGTCCTTGAGGTAGACCGCGTTGCCGTCGGGATCCTCGCCGATGGGATCGTTCATCAGATCGACTTTCATGGAGCCGGCGATCGCATAGGCGACCACCAATGGCGGCGAGGCAAGATAGTTGGCCTTCACCTGGGCGTGCACCCGGCCCTCGAAGTTCCGGTTGCCCGACAGAACCGCGGTTACCGTCAAGTCGCCTTCATCGATGGCGTCGGCGATGGGTTCCGGTAGTGGGCCGGAATTGCCGATACAGGTGGTGCAGCCATAGCCGACAAGATTGAAGCCGAGCGCGTCGAGATCGTCCTGCAGGCCGGCTTTCTCGAGATAGTCGCTGACCACCTGCGAGCCGGGTGCGAGAGACGTCTTGACCCACGGCTTGACCTTCAAGCCCTTGGCGAGCGCGTTGCGCGCCACGAGGCCGGCGCCCAGCATCACCGAGGGATTGGACGTATTGGTGCAGCTGGTAATGGCGGCAATGACCACATCGCCATCCTCGAGCTCGTAGTTGGCATCGGCGACGGGCACCGGGCCCTTGCCGGCGCCGATGGACGCGATTGCGTCGTCGAACGCGCCGGCGGCCCGGGAAAGGGCGATTTTGTCCTGCGGGCGTTTGGGGCCGGCGAGCGCCGGCTCCACCGTCGAGATATCGAGATCGAGCGTATCGGTAAACTCGGGATCCGGCGTCGACGAATCGCGCCACATGCCCTGCGCCTTGGCATACGCCTCGACCAACGCGATGCGGTCTTCGTCGCGCGACGTGAAACGGAGGTAGCCGAGGGTCTCTTCGTCGACCGGGAAGATGCCGCAGGTCGCGCCGTATTCCGGCGCCATATTGGCGATGGTGGCCCGGTCGGTCAGCGCCAGGGTATCCAGCGCGGGCCCGCAGAACTCGACGAATTTCCCGACCACGCCCTTCTCGCGCAGCATCTGCACGACGGTAAGCACCAGATCGGTCGCGGTCGTGCCCTCTTTGAGTTCGCCGGTGAGTTTGAACCCGATGACTTCGGGGATGAGCATGGAAACCGGCTGACCAAGCATGGCGGCTTCCGCCTCGATACCGCCGACACCCCAACCCAACACGCCCAAGCCGTTGACCATGGTGGTATGGCTGTCCGTGCCCACCAGGGTATCCGGATAGGCGACGGCCGCGCCGTTCTCCGACGTCCATACGGTCTGGGCCAGGTATTCGAGATTGACCTGATGGCAGATTCCCGTCCCGGGCGGTACGACCCGGAAGTTGTCAAACGCCTCCGATCCCCAGCTGAGGAATTCGTAACGCTCCTGATTCCGCTCGAATTCCAGATCGACGTTCGCCTTGAAGGCGTCCGGCCCGGCGAACTGATCGACCATCACCGAGTGGTCGATCACCAGATCGACGGGACTCAACGGATTGATTTTCCGGGGATCGCCGCCGAGATCGAGCATCGCCTGGCGCATGGCCGCCAGATCGACCACCGCCGGCACCCCGGTGAAATCCTGCATCAGCACCCGGGCCGGCCGATAAGCGATTTCCCGGTCGGAGCGCTTTTCCTTCAGCCACTCGGCGACCGCCTTGACATCGTCCACGGTGACTGTCGAACCGTCTTCAAAGCGGAGAAGGTTTTCGAGGAGAATCTTCAGGGAAAACGGAAGTTTGGAGATATCGCCGAGGCCGGCTTCGGAGGCGGCCTCCAGGCTGAAATAATCATAGCTTTTGCCGCCGGCTTCGAGCGTGCGGCGCGTCTTCAGGGTGTCATGGCCGGTCGCGGTCATGAGTTTCTCCTTCGAAAATCAAATCCCATCCCTGGCCGGCGGCTCGCCCGTCCGACGACCGGGCCTTTGGGTACACCGGCAGTGTCCGGGAGTCCAGACTCGGGGGATCAGCGGCCGACCCGGCCGGCGACCAACCGGACCTTGCGCGGGCCGGCGAGCCACATGGCCAGTATCGACAAGGCGCAGATCAGCATGGCCAGGACAAAGGACTGGTCGTAATTGCCCTGGAGATCGTGCAGCACCCCGGTCAGATACGGACCCAGAGCCCCGCCGCCGATCGACGCGCCGCCCAGCACGCCGAAAATGACCCCGTAACGCCTCCCGGCAAAAAGTTCGGCGGGGACGGAGCCAAATACGGAGGCAAGCCCATAACCCAGAAATCCCTGACACCCGACCATGACGTACATGAGCCACTCCGAGGGAAATTCGCGCAGCAGCAGCAGGCAGCCGTAACTCGCCATGAACCCGAGAAGGGCGAGCGTCCAGGCCCATTCCCGGCCCGCCCGGTCGGAAAAGTGGCCAATGGCAATCTGGCCGGCGACGCCGGTCAAACCCACAAGGCCCAGCGCGAGCGCCGCGGATTCTCGGGAGATTCCGATGTCGATCAGGTAGCGGGTTTGATGAACCTGGACCGCATACCAAACGTAGAGACCGAAAATGAAGGCGGTCATCAGCCACCAGAACCGGGCGGTCTTCATCGCCAGCCCGAAGGTCCACTCCACCGCCACCCAATCCCGGTCCACAACCCGGCTGGGCGCCTCTCCGGCACCGGCGCCTTCCCTCGCCCGGTCCACGGCCGCATCGCCGTCGGGCCTCAGGCCCAGCTCTTCCGGCCGATGGCGCTGGAACAGAAAGTTGATCGGCACCAGAACAATCAGCACCAACAACGCGACGCTCAGGCTGGCGGCCCGCCAGCCATCCGACTGAATCGTGTGCTGCATCCACGGGAACAGGACGATGGCGCCCATGCCGACGCCCGAGAAAGCAATCCCGATCGCCAGACCGCGCCGGCGATCGAACCAATTGGGCAGGAAAAGGGTGTGCCCCAGATAGCTCATGAAGACGGACCCGCCGACCACCAAAATCCCCAAGGTCAGATAGAAGTGCCAAGGCTCGGTCGAGATCGTCGCCAAGGCCAATCCGGCGCTGACCTGGATGGCGCCCAATGGCAGGACCCATCGCGGGCCGTAGCGGTCCATCAGAGCGCCGATAACGGGGGTCATCAAAATCGAAGAGATAAAGCCGATCGAGAACGTCGCCGAGATACTGCCCCGGGACCAGCCGAACTCGTCCAAAATCGGAGGAAACAGGAGAGAAAACGACGTCCGGGCATTGGCGCCGATGGCCATGGTGACGAAGGCAATGGCGATGACGACCCAGCCGTAGAAAAACGGCAACCGGCGGGCAAAACTCGAGGAACGGGGGGCGGCGGGCGGTTCCATCATCGCCGGGACTATAGACCGCGTGCCCGGGTCTGTCCCCAATGGTTGATTGCAGAACCGGGATCACGCGTTAACAATTTGCCCGACTGACGAAATTCATCGGACCCGCGGCAAATACGTGCAACTCGAAAAACCTGAAGGACCCGCTCCGGGTCCGCGATCCCGGCTCGCCGACATCGGCGTCGTTCACGCCAGCAATGCGCTGATCGCGTTCCTGTTCGCCGCCTCGGCGCCGGTGGCGATCGTTCTCGGTGTCGGTCTGAAGGGCGGGTTGTCGGAGGCCGAACTGTCGTCATGGGTGTTCGGCGGCTTCGCCCTCAACGGCGTCCTCAGCATTATCGTCTCCATCATCTACCGGCAGCCGTTGGCGTTTTTCTGGACCATATCCGGATCCGTGCTGGTGGGACCCGCCCTTAGCCACCTCAGCTTCCAGGAGGTGATCGGCGCCTTTCTGGCGACCGGCATCCTGCTGGCGGTGCTCGGGCTGTCCGGGTTGGTCGGAAAGATCATGAAGCTGCTGCCCATGCCGATCATCATGGGAATGGTGGCGGGCGTGTTTCTCGAATTCGGCTTGGATTGGGTGCGGGCGCTTTGGGACGATCCGCTGCTGGCGGGCTCGATGACGGCGGCCTTCGTCCTGCTGTCCCTCAACAGACGCATCGCCGAGAGATTTCCGCCGATGATCGGCGTTCTGATCGTCGGCATCGCCGTGATCCTGGCGCAGGGTTCATTCAACCCGGAGGGCGGATTCGGCTATCAGTTTGTCGCGCCGACCGTTTTCCGGCCCGAATTTTCCCTGCCGGCCATGATCGAGCTGGTGATCCCGCTGGCGATCACGGTGCTGGCGGCCCAGAACGCCCAGGGCATCGCCATTCTTCAAACCCGCGGCCACAAACCGCCGGTCAACACCATCACCGCGGCCTGCGGGTTCAATTCACTGATAATCGGCATGTTCGGCTCCGTCTCGACCTGCCTGACCGGACCGGTGAACGCCATTCTGTCTTCCGGCGGCCGCAAGGAGACGCACTACATTGCCGCCGTGATCATCGGGCTGTTCGCGATCCTGTTCGGGCTTCACTCGCCCATGTTCACCAAGTTCCTGCTGGCATCGCCGCCCGCCTTCATCGCCACCCTTGCCGGGCTCGCGCTGCTGCGTATTCTCGAAAGCGCGTTCAAGGTCTCGTTCGGCGGCAGGTTCACCCTGGGCGCCCTGGTATCGTTCCTGGTAACCCTCACCGAACTCACCATATTCAATATCGGCGCGCCGTTCTGGGGTCTGGTGTTCGGATTTGCCGCATCCTGGCTGCTGGAGCGGGACCACTTCGACAAATAAGCGCTGCAATGAGCTATATGCCGATCCCGAATAGTTTGGCGGCGTTGCCCGACATAATCCGCTCCTTGGACGACGCGGACAGGCCGGAGGTCCGGGATACGAACCCGACCGGGTCGGTCTCGATTTCGCCGCGAGGGTAGTCGGTGCCCATCATCACGTGCGTATCGCCGGCGCGCTTCACCAAGGTCCTGAGCATTTCGCGATCGAAGATCACGCTGTCGAAGTAGAACCGCTTGAGATAGTCGCTGGGTTTTCGATCGATATTCACCCGCGTCTCGGGACGGGAATCGAATGCCTTGTCGCCGCGGCCCGGATAGTACGGCAGATATCCGCCGCCATGAGCAACGACCACCTTGAGATCGGGGTAGTCGTCCATGACGCCTTCATAGACCAGGGACGCCATGACCAGCGCCTCTTCCAGGGGTTGGCCGACCGTGTTCCAGAGAAAGTATTTTCGCAATCGGTCGTCGTGGGTGAACCTGCGGGGGTGAACGAAAACCGGCACATCCAGCTCTTCCGCCTTCGCCCAGAATTTGCGGAACCTGGGCTCGCCCAGATCCCGGGTGCGGATGTTCGACGGGATGGCGACCCCCCGCAAGCCCAGCTCGTTGACGGCATAATTCAGCTCGCGAACCGATCGGTTGACATCCTGCAACGGTACGGCGCCGATGCCGATGAACCGGTCCGGGACCTTCGCGGCAAAATCCGCAATTCCTTCATTGCACGCCCTGGCGATCCGCTGGCCGGTCGCGCCGTCGGCCCAGTAGGCGGGTGTCGGCAGGTTCATGCTGATCACCTGGATGTCGACGCCCATGGCGTCCATGTCCTTGAGCCGCGCCTTGGGCTCGACAAGCTTCTTCGCCACCGCCTTGGCTTGGCGGTCGTGCTCTCGCGATGAACCCGCCGGAATCCAATTTTGTTTCCCCGGCCCCGAGCCCCGCACCTTTACCTTGCGCGCCATTTCCAGGACCTCGGGCAGCGCGACATGGGTGTGCATGTCTATGCGGGGTCCCTTGCTGGATTTTCGCGGCATGACGTCACCCCCGAAATTTCAATCCCTATTGCTCGCGCACCGCCCGTTCCCAGACCGGAATGTCCTGGGGTGCCGGCCGTGCCGGCACTTGCCCCATCATGTCGGCAATGTACCCGCGGTGAAAGGCGCCGTGCATGATCAGATGGGTGAGGATCATGTATCTGGGCAGCCGGCCCTTGTTGCCGCCGATCAGCTCGTAGGAGACCTCTTCCTCGAGCTCCTCCTCGGACAGACCCTCGATATAGCCGCGGATTTCCCCGTCCATGTCGTGCTGTGCCGCCTGAAGGCCCGCCACGTCCTCGTGCAGCACCGTCTGCAGCCTGTCGAACCCGTGCGGGCGGCCCGTCATATGCGCCATCCACACCTTTTCGATGACCAGGAAATGGTTCAGCAAAACAAGGAAGCTGTTCATGACCGAGGGACGCTGCCTGGTCAGTTCGCCGTCCGGCAGACCGTCGACTTGGGCGTAGTAGAGATCCCGCGCCCAGATGTTGTAGTCGAGCAGCGACAGCAGGTACGACTTGTCATGCATGGGGATCACTCCTTCCCGGCGCCGTCTCTTGTGCGGCACGTTGACCACCTCGCCGCATCCGTGACAAGTCGCCTTTTCGCTCCGGCGTTGCCGATTAATAACGCGGTCAGCGTTTTTCGCACTGGTAGAGTTGCCTCGAACTGACGCGGCCTCCTTCATCTGCAAAGGCGAAGTCGAAGTAACGGCCGGTGCCGTCTGCTTCTATGACAAAGCTGTAACGAAAGGTTTTGGGATCGTCTTTGACTTCGCCAGCGCCCCAATCCCATCTGCGGTCAAGGCCGGCGATTTTGAAACTGGTTTTCTGGCTGTCGGTGCCGGTGAGCCTCACTGTGCCTTTGTCGCCAGTAAGGGCTGTACGGAATAGTGCGGTCTGAGCGAAGAAGATGGCGTCATGGATGTCCTTGACGTCCTTGATGTGATGGTCGGCTTTCATCCACTTCTGGACGCGTCGATCAGATTCCTCGGGTTCGAGATCCTGACCGGTTACTTCCTTGTGCTTCTTCATGCGTTGAAGCAGGTCGCTCAACGGTTCTGGGTCCTTGACGGTGAGCGTTATGACAGCGGGGGTCCGACCACAGCCGCGAACGTAGTCGCAGCATCGCCAAGTTTCGCTGACCGGCGGGTTGCGTGTGATTCGCCGGTATTCATCTAAGAGCCTCTCGCCGGCTGTTGGTTGCTTCGCCGGTGGCGTCTCGGATATTTTGCTGAGTGTATCGGCCACCTTGGCCAGCGGGTCGGCTGGCGTCTGGGCCGGCGTTGGCGTCGTGGCCGGTGTCGCAAGGCAACCGGCTAGACCGAACATTATCAGGATCGCCGCCAGGGAGCGGCGCAAGGTTCTGTTTCCGGTCACGTGTTTTACTCCAATTCCTACTTCTGAACGCACGCGAATAGGTGCAGGTTGTAGGGTGAAGGCCTCGGCTTGCCTGCCAGTGCGCCGGCCCTGCGAGAATAAAAACCGTCTGTCGCGGGGTCTTCTCTGGTGTTTATGTATTTCGGTATGCGGCCATGAATGGCACAGCCTTCAAGTGCTTTGTTTCTGATCTCTGTGTCTGATATGAGATATTTTAGGGCACGGACTATTACCTTGTCGCTCTGAAGATCGAAGATCACGACGTTTGAGCTTGCCGTGACCGTTTCGGACCCGACAACGAGGGCGAGCGCCGCGAGGACCACCGCCAGCGGGTGGCGCAAGGTTCTGTTTCCGGTTATGTGGTTTGTGCTCCACCCTTGATTGATCGAGTTGCCATTGTAGCACGGTCGGTGCGTTGTCGAATTGCAACGCGGAACTCCAATCGGCCATGCGTCGGCGTGCCGACACGGGTCCGGGCATCATCCGTCGAAGGGCTCGGTCCAGCGGCACTTCGGAAAGGACGTGCAACCGAGGAAAAACCCGTGGTCCTCGCTATTCTGGCGAACGATTGTCGGAGTCCCGCAGCGTGGGCATTTCCGCTTTTCGGCCGGCGGCTGGGGATAGGGCGGCGGAGCGGATGGCTTCGCCCCGTCTTCCGCACAGACCATGCAGATATTCGTGTCCGGCAGCGCTTCCAGGCGCGGCAGAGGAATGGGGCAGTCGCATGCACGGCACGAGGTAATCGCGGCAGGGTCGATCAGCACTCGCCCGTCCGCGTCTCCGATGCGGATTTCCCTGCTGCCGCAGCCCGAGCAACGCAGCCTTCCGTAGAGCTGTCCGACGGAATTCATCGAGAGCGGCAGATCGAGCCGGAATTCCACCTTTTCGGCGTCGATGGTCGCCTGCCGACCGCACCCGGGACATTCCACCGCGATATTCTTAAGCGCTCTCATGCTCGCCATCCGGCAGACCGTCGACTTGGGCGTAGTAGAGATCCCGCGCCCAGATGTTGTAGTCGAGCAGCGACAGCAGGTACGACTTATCGTGCATGGGGATCACTCCTTCCCGGCCGGTCGGCCGCGGGGCGCCAACCGTTTCCCCGATTATGGAGCAGGCTCCGGATCAAATCACTCTTTCGTTACGGCTCGGCCCTATTCTCGCCACAATTGGTTGCTTGAATGGTTCCATCAGGCCTCCTGATTGAGAGGGCACATGCCCCTCTTACCCCCTTGAGGGCAGAGTAGTCTGCCCCGACTTCCGGCCGGGGAGCCCCCCTGACTCCCCGGCCGGTTTTTCATTTCAAGGGATCAGGCGTGCCACCCGCCATCGGCCATGAACACGCCGCCCGTGGAAAAGCTCGACATGTCGGACGCCAGATAGAGCACCGACTTGGCGATCTCGCCGGCCGTGGCGTGACGGCCCAGGGGAATGGTCTTGTTGAGCATTTCGGTCATGTCGATCCCCATGAGCTTGCTCGCCCGGTCTTCGATCTCCTGCTGAAACGCGGTCGATGTCGGTCCGGGCGCCAGCACATTGGCGCGAATGTTCCTGGGCGCGAGCTCCTTGGAGATTGCCCGGGTCAGGCCGACCACGGCATGCTTGGACGTAATGTATGCGACCGAGTTGGGGCGGGCCGTCACCCCCATGATGCTCGACATGACGATGATGCTGCCCCCGTCGGCCATCTCCGGGATGGCGTGTTTGCAGGTCAGGAAAACGCCCTTGACGTTGACGTCCATCACATGGGCGAAAACGTCCTCCGGATAGTCCGCGGTACTGGCGGAGGTCCCGCTGACCCCGGCATTGGCGAACAGCACGTCGATCGCCCCCCAGGCATCGACGGCCGCAGCGACGAAGGACCGGCAATCGGCCGAACTGGTCACGTCGGCCACGGCGGTCAACGTTCGTTCCGGGTCCATTTGGCTCAGCGCGGAGTCGAGATCGGCCTGTTGCCGGTCGACCAGCATGACCCTGGCGCCTTCCGATTGAAGCAGGCGGGCGCTGGCGAGGCCGATTTCGCCGGCGCCGCCGGTCACGATACAGCGTTTGTCATCCATCTGTCCCATTCGGTCCTCCAATTTGCCGGAATGCCGGCGGCGAGGCGCCGCCCGAAAGCGCGTTTCATGCAAGTGCAATACTATCCACAAATTCTGTGGATATCTCGCGCATGTTTCGTGGACAGACTTCGCCCGAACCTCAGGCCAACTTTGTTCACCTCGGCGTCCGGTTCGTCACCTCGGATGAACCTCGATATAAAACAGGGCCGATTCACCGTGACCGTGCGAATGGCCGCCGAATCCATGACTGCTGACCGGAAAGCGGCCCGTCGCCCGGGCGTTGAAGCGCATGGTCGCCCCGGCGCCCGGTTTGGCCTCCCGTTCGATGTCATAGCCGTGAAGGTGCAGCTCGACGATCTCGTCCGTGTTGAAACGAAGGGTGACCTCGTCGCCCTGCTTGACGCGAATGACCCGCTCGCCGACGACCTTGCGCTTCTCGATATTCACCGTGGCTTCGACCGGATCGGCCGACGCCGGCGCCGCGCCCAGGGCAATCGCCAGGATCACCGCGACCAGTGCCCGTGTCATTTCCGATCTCCTCCAACACGCGTACATCATCCGTTCGGATGAAATTTAGAACCTCGCCCCGGCGATGCAATCCAATCGACCGTGAGGCCGATTGATCTGCATATTCGCGGAATGCGTATTGAAAATACCTAGTCGTATCCTCAATCTTGGCATCAATACTAGCACTCCGACTGGCGCGTTGGTCCTGAACCTGCTGGGCACGATTGCGGAATTTGAACGGGAAATGATGTTAGAGCGCCAGCATGACTAAAACTGTTTTGCAACCGGGGACAATTGAAGGCCTGCGAAAGCATGGCTTCGTTGGGTTTCAAACGGTCGAGGAATTATGGAACTGCATGAACGAGGTCTTGCCGACGGAACGTGGGGTTTACGTGTTCGCAAGGGACAGTCGCGCGTCACCAATTTTCCTGACCGAGGGAACCGGCGGCACGTACCAGGGAAAAGACCCGAATGTTGGTATCGAAAAACTCACCCACAACTGGGTTGAGGGTGCCGAAGTCCTCTACATTGGTCAGACTGGTGGGGGTGACAGCAATTCCACTCTGCATCGCCGGGTCGCGGACATGATCAAGTTTGGTCGAGGCCAGTTAGTTGGCCATCGGGGTGGGCGGTATATTTGGCAATTGGCTGACGCAAATCTGCTTCAAGTGTGTTGGAAGGCAGCGCCGGACGCCGATCCGATAAAGATTGAGCAGCGTATGATTGGGGAATTTCGCAAGCACTATGGCAAAAGGCCATTTGCGAACTTGGTGGGATAACAAGGGCCGCACTAATGCTCATTTCTGATCTCCGCGACCCAGTCACTGCATCCAAGGCAGACTGGATCTCCGTGACGACATGGATGGGATTTACACCTACCGGTCAGGGTGGCGACGCGCGAGAACGTTGCGAAGCCACAATTCATCGCCAGATTGGCAACGGATATGTGCTCGAATATGTGACCGAGCAAATGAGTGAACCAAACCCTGGATTTGAAAACGACCCCGACTACCTTCAAGAGCGGGAAGAGCATAAAGATCAGGCGGGACGCCTGCTTGGGATACACCGGCTTCGCCACTCGTTCCGCCCTCTGGAGCAAATTATCGGCGCTGATGATTTTGAACACATGCAAGATATGTGGGCCGTCGACGGCCGACGAGTTCGATGGTCGGTCGCTTTCCCGATTGTCGAGAGTTACCGCATTCCCAACATGCCGAAAGCGAGGGACGTCTTCGGCGACGAAGCCTACCGCCGATTATACGCGCGACCGTCCGCCCTGTTGAGGGAACTAAACGATGATGACAGAACTTCCATCAGTGGATTGGAGATCGAACGAAGCGACGCGCCTAACGCATTGATCGCTATTGAAGACGAGTTTGAGCATGCTGAACGGTCCGATATTCGTCCACGTGTGACCCGTTTGATCGAGCATGACCTAGCCGGCGCATTTGAGGGTGTAGAAGAAGAATTGGCCACCAAGACAAGAAAACGAGCGGCTTGGTTGGCCAACAGGTTCGCTGTAATCCGCAGCAACGAAGGAACGCTAAATTGTGACGAATGTGGATTTGACCCACATACCCTGGTCGACGGGATGAACATTCGACCGCGTTCCCTGCTAGATGTTCATCACAAATACCCACTTGAGGAAGGAATCCGCTATACGTCGATCAATGACTTCGCTCTTCTATGTCCGACCTGTCATCGCCTCGAACATTTGAGGATGAAAACGGAGCGAAATTGACCCCAACGATCCCGCCTTGATTCCCACGGACTCTCCGCTGAGATTGACCGGCTTTACCCCCGGCTCGCCCAACGCTTCAACAAAATATTGCCCGGATTGATCCCCGGCCGCCCATCCGTAAGATAACGGCATGAGCAGCCGCGAATACTCGCCCGACCCCAAATATTTGGACGCCTTTCCGGAAAAATCGGGCAATGACGTCAATGGCCTCGGCGAAGACGAACGGCGGCCGCCGTCGCCCTTCTTCTGGCACCCGAAGGATCGCCATGACTTCGGCGACCTTCAGGACGCGGTGCTGCACAATTTCCACACCTCGCCCGACATCCAGCGGGTCTACAACCCCGATGCCGATCGCGGGCCCAAGCCAATCGAACGCGCCGCCATGCGCATCGAAAAGCCGCCCGCGGCGTGGACCGAGACGGTCAAATCCTTCGCGCTGAGCCATGAGGCCGACCAGGTCGGCATCACGCCGATGGATCCGTCCTACGTTTTCGACGGCTATGAGATCGGCGAGCCATGGCTGATCGTCATCGGCGTGGCCATGGACCACGACCGGCTGAACGCGGCCCCGGACACGCTCGAAAACCCGGTTTCGGCCGTGGAAGTGGGCGAGCAGTACAATCGCGCGGCCAGGGTCTCCCGCAACCTCGCCAACTACATTCTATCCCGGGGATACGACGCCAAGGCATATCCCGGACCGTGGGCGTCGGCGCTGCTGATGATCCCTCCGGCGATCGAGGCCGGGTTCGGGCAATTGGGCAAGCACGGCTCGTTGATCAACCGGGAGTTCGGCTCATCCTTCCGTTTGTCGGCGGTGTCGACCGATATGCCGCTTGTCGCCGACGCGCGCGACGATATCGGCGCCGAGGAATTTTGCGCCAATTGCCGGGTTTGCTCCAAGGCCTGCCCGCCCGGCGCCATTTTCGATACCAAACAGACGGTTCGCGGCGAGCGGAAGTGGTACGTGGATTTCGACAAATGCATCCCTTACTTCGGCGAGACCATGGGATGCGCCATCTGTATCGGCCGCTGCCCGTGGTCCAAACCGGGCACGGCGCCGAGGCTGGCGGAGAAGATGCTGGCGAGACGCGCACGCCTCGCGGCGGAATGAAACGCCTGACCTGGCGCGGATTTCGGGCCTTATGGAATCGATCGATGCCGAGCTCCGGCCGGACTCGCCATCGCGCGTTCGCGCAAGTCCGTCTGTCATCGACCTCCCCCGGCATGATAGATTGCCGCCTCCTCCAACCTGCCGTCCGGCTGGGAAATCATGGTCGCGTTCTCTGGCACTCAATTGACCTGTATCCGGGGTGAGCGGCTTGTCTTCGAGAATCTCGGCTTCGCGGTCGAGGAAGGCACGGCGCTGTACCTGACGGGAGCGAACGGGTCCGGCAAGTCCAGCCTTCTCCGGATTATGGCGGCCTTGCAGCGGCCCGCCGCCGGTGAAATGCGCTGGAACGAGGTGGATGTGTGGGACGATATTCCGGCGCACCACGACCGGACCCGGTACGTCGGGCACGCGGATGGGGTGAAGCCGGTTCTCAGCGTCGCCGAGAACCTGGCCTTTTGGGCGGCGCTTTCGGAGACACGGTCCGAACCGGCCGGCCAGAGGGTGCGGACCGCCTTGAGCAGGGTCGGTCTCGGCGAATTGTCGGACATGCCCGCCCGGTTCCTGTCCGCGGGTCAACGGCGGCGGCTGAATCTTGCCCGGCTGCTGGCGGCGCCTGCCCGCCTGTGGCTGCTGGACGAACCGGCGGCCGGCCTCGACGAAGGGAGCGCCGCCGCACTCGAGAGCATGATCGCCTCGCATCTCGCCAGGGGCGGCATGGCCGTCGTCGCCACCCATGATGCCCTGCCGGCGGGCACACGGCGGCTCGAATTGCCGTGATGCGCGGTTTCACCCATACCCTCCGCCGGGAACTCCGCCTGGCGCTCCGCCAGGGCGGCGACAGTCTTCTGGTGGTGATGTTTTTCGTCCTGGTGGTGGTTCTTTTTCCTCTCGGCGCGGGGCCCGAACCCGGAATCCTGAGCCGGATCGGAGCCGGGATCATCTGGGTCTCCGCCCTGCTGGCCGCCATGCTTTCCATGGACCGGCTGTACCAGTCCGACTTCGAGGACGGATCATTGGAGCTTCTTGTCCTGAGCCCGGCGCCGTTGGAGATCATCGTACTGGCAAAGGCCGCCGCCCACTGGCTGACGACGGGGCTCCCGCTCATTGCCGCTTCGCCGCTGCTCGGGCTGTTGTTGAACCTGGAAGCCGGGGGAATCGCGGTGATGCTCGTGTCGCTGGCGCTTGGAACGCCGGCGCTGAGTTTGGTGGGCGCAATCGCCGCGGCGCTGGTACTCGGCGCGCGCCGGGGCGGGGTTCTGATCTCTCTCCTCATTCTGCCTCTATTCGTACCGATCCTGATTTTCGGCGTCGGCGCCGTCGACGCGGCGTTGCTCGAATTGACCTATCGGCCCCAACTCATGGTCCTTGGCGCATTGCTGCTGCTTGCGGCGGCGCTCAGCCCATGGGCGGCGGCGGCGGCGGTTCGCCAGGCCGTTGCATGATCGGGGAACGGACATATGTGTTCAGGTGTTTCCAGGGGACGGCAGCGGATCAGGCTCGAGCCGGGTCAGGCCGGCCGGTCACCCGGCAACGTATAAGTACCCCGGGCGTCACGTTGCCGCGAGGCGCCTGGAATTTAGCTGGAAGCCGCGATAAAACGCAGGCTTGATCGGAACCAGCAGACAAGAACAGGCGGAGGCAGGCGTCAACGTGCATAGATTTGCCAACCCCACCCGCTTCGTCCGGCTTGCCGGCCGCGTCCAGCCCTGGGCCGCCGCGCTTGCGCTTTCGTGCCTGGGTGTGGGCCTGTACTTCGCGCTGTTCTCCTCGCCGCCCGACTATCAGCAAGGCGAAACCGTCCGCATCATGTACGTGCATGTGCCGGCGGCGTGGATGGCGATGTTCTGCTATGTGGTCATGGCCGCGGCGAGCGCATCGTCCCTGATTTGGCGGCACCGGGTCGCCGACCTCGCGGCCAAGGCCACGGCACCGGTCGGGGCGGCATTTACCCTTTTGGCGCTCGTCACCGGTTCGCTGTGGGGCAAACCCATGTGGGGCACCTGGTGGGTATGGGATGCCCGGCTGACCTCGGTCCTGATCCTGTTCTTTCTCTATTTGGGCTATATCGCCCTGCAAAACGCGTTTGACGATCCCGCCCGCGGCGCCCGCGCCGCCGCCATCCTTGCCGTGGTCGGCGTCATCAACGTGCCGATCATCAAATTTTCGGTCGACTGGTGGAACACCCTCCACCAACCCGCGAGCCTGACCCGCCTGGATGGACCCGCGATCCACTCGAGCATGCTGACCCCGTTGCTGCTCATGGCGCTCGGCTACACGGCGCTCTATGTGTGGCTCGCCGTCATCCGCATGCGGGCGGAGCTGGCGGAGACGAAAATCAGGGCGATCCGGTACCGCCAGGCCTCCGGCGCCGCGCCGGCCCCTCAGGAGAGTTGAGATGGAAGCAATTCAATCCTTCCTGAATATGGGCGGCTACGCGGCCTTCGTGTGGCCGGCATATGGCGTCACGGCACTGGTGCTGGCCGGACTCTTCGCGACGAGCCTCGGCAGGATGCGGGCCAGCGAACGGACGCTGGCCGAGCTGCGCGGCGCCGACGACGAGGAAGACGCGTGAAGCGGAAGCATCAACGCATGACCCTGCTCGGGGCCGGCGGACTGGCCGTCGCCGCCGCCGCCGCCCTCGTGCTCGCCGCCTTCGAGGACAATATCGTCTTCTTTCACAGCCCGACCGAACTGAGCGAACGAAATTTCGCCCCCACTCAGCGGCTCCGCATCGGCGGACTGGTTGAAGCGGGCAGCGTCGCCAAGGCCGCCGACGGCGTCTCCGTCTCGTTCACGGTGACGGATACCGCCAAGTCGGTGCCGGTCACGTTCAAGGGCATCCTTCCCGACCTTTTCCGCGAGGGTCAGGGCATCGTCGCCGAGGGCCACCTGCGCGAAGGCGTGTTCGTCGCCACCGAGGTCCTGGCCAAGCACGATGAAACATACATGCCGCCGGAGGTCGCGGAAGCGATCAAGAAATCCGGTCAGTGGAAAGGCGGGCGGTAGCCGGTCATGACGGCGGAACTCGGACATTTTGCCCTCATCCTGGCTTTCGCGGCCGCCGCCCTGCAAGGCACCCTGCCCCTGATCGGCGCCCAGCGCCGGGATTCCGTTTGGATGAGCATCGCCGCGCCGGCGGCCATCCTCCAGTTTCTCCTGATCGCGGTTTCGTTCTGGGCCCTGACCCGCGCCTTCGTCCTGTCCGACTTCTCGCTGACGATCGTGGCGATGAACTCCCACACCGCCAAGCCCCTGCTTTACAAGATTTCCGGTGTCTGGGGCAATCACGAAGGCTCCATGCTGTTGTGGGTGCTGGTGCTCGCCCTGTTCGGCGCGGCCATCGCCGTATTCGGCGGCAACCTGAGACCGACCCTCAAGGTGCGCGTTCTGGCCGTTCAGGGCCTGTTGGGCCTTGGTTTCCTGGCGTTCATTCTCTTCACCTCCAACCCGTTCGAACGGCTGTTCCTGATACCGGTCGACGGGCGCGACCTCAACCCGCTGCTGCAGGATCCCGGCCTCGCCTTTCATCCGCCTTTGCTTTACCTCGGCTATGTCGGGCTATCGACCACCTTTTCCTTCGCCGTCGCCGCGTTGATCGAGGGCCGGGCCGATCCCGCCTGGGCGCGCTGGGTCCGGCCCTGGACACTCGCCTCCTGGACCTTTCTCACCGGCGGCATCGTGCTCGGATCGTGGTGGGCCTATTACGAGCTCGGCTGGGGCGGCTGGTGGTTCTGGGATCCGGTCGAAAACGCGTCATTCATGCCTTGGCTCGCGGCAACCGCCCTCCTTCACTCGGCCATCGTCTCCGAAAAAAGAGACGCGCTGAAAGGCTGGACCGTCTTTCTCGCCATCGTCGCTTTCGCCTTCTCGCTGCTCGGCACATTCCTGGTCCGGTCCGGCGTGTTGACGTCGGTGCACGCCTTTGCCTCGGACCCGAGCCGCGGCGTGTTCATATTGCTGCTGCTGATCGTATCGGTGGGCGGCGCCTTCGCGCTTTATGCCTGGCGGGGCCCGGCCCTCAAGGGGGGCGGGCTTTTCCGCCCCATATCCCGCGAAGGCGGATTGGTGCTCAACAACTTCCTGCTGACCGCCGCCGCCGCCGCGGTTCTGCTGGGGACCGTCTATCCGCTGATCCTCGACGTCCTGAACGCGGGAAAAATCTCCGTCGGCGCGCCTTATTTCAACAGCGTGTTCATCCCGATGATGGTGCCGCTGGTTCTCGCCATGGGCATAGGTCCGCTGCTCAACTGGAAACGCGGCGAACTCGGCCCGACGGTGTATCGGCTCAAAATCAGCGCGGGACTGGCCGTCCTCGCCGGCATCGGCGCCTGGCTGTCTGTCGAC
The DNA here is from genome assembly GCA_965221855.1 of Rhodospirillales bacterium. Lineage (GTDB taxonomy): Bacteria > Pseudomonadota > Alphaproteobacteria > Rhodospirillales > UBA2165 > JAJDXO01. The sequence continues at coordinate 296,088 of CBDCSV010000006.1, forward strand.
CGCGCCTCCGCCTTGGCCGCATTCGGGGTTTTCCTCGCCGCCTGGCTGATGTTCGCGACGCTGCACGAATTGGCGGTGCGAATTCATCTGTTCAGGGTTCCCCCGGGTGAAAGCTGGCGGCGTTTGCGGCGCCAGCCGAGGGCGCGATGGGGAATGACCCTCGCCCATGGCGGGCTCGCAATCGTCATCGCCGGCATGACCGCGTCTTCGGCATGGACCACCGAATCCATCCAGGTCATGAAGCCGGGAGACAGGGTGGATGTGGGCGGCCACGTCTTTACCTTCGACGGCGCCCGGGAGGTGCGGGGCCCCAACTACGCGGCGACCCGGGGCACGTTTCGCGTCCATAGGGGCGGCAACGAAATCGTGCTGACGCCCGAAAAACGATTCTACGACGTTCAGGGTCGGACCACCGAGGCGGCCATCCACCCGACATTTCTCGGTGATCTCTATGCGGTTCTCGGGGACCCCAGAGGCGAAGACGGCGGTTTCGTCACCCGCCTTTATTTCAATCCTCTGGTCCCATGGATGTGGGCCGGGTCGTTCATCATGGTCCTCGGCGGCTTCGTGAGCCTGTCCGACCGCCGGCATCGGGTCGGCGCGCCGGGCCGGCAAAAGGCCGGCGCCCGGGCCGCGCCGGCGCCGGCGGAATAAGCATGTCCCGCCGGTTCCTGTTTCTCCTGCCCCTGGTCCTGATCGCCGCCCTCGGCATCGGCTTCTGGTTTGGCCTGCAACGGGACCCTCAGGCGCTGCCGTCGGCGCTGATCAACAAGCCGGTACCGGAATTTTCCCTGGCGGCCATCGAAGGGTCCGCGCTGGGTTTCCGCCGGGATGACCTCCTGGGCCAAGTCTCCCTGGTGAACATTTTCGGGTCCTGGTGCGCGGCCTGCCTGATCGAACATCCGTTCCTGATGGAGTTGAAGGCCAACGGCGTCGTCCCCATTTACGGCATCAATTGGCGGGAACCCGACCGCCGGGCGGGCCCGGAATGGCTGGACAAATTCGGCAATCCGTACCGGCTCGTCGGTGACGACCCGCGAAGCGAAGGAGCCATCGCGTTCGGCGTCACGGGCGCGCCGGAGACCTTCTTCGTCGATCGAAAAGGGATCATCCGCTACAAACATGCGGGCCCCATCACTCGGGATGTTTGGGAGAGCAAGCTGTGGCCGATTGTCCAGCGACTGCGCGCCGAATCCTAGTCCTGCTGACGGTGCTGGCCGGCCTGGCTGGATTGATGCCGGACCCCGCGCACGCCGTGCTGCCGGAAGAGGTGCTCGCCAACCCCGCGCACGAGGCGCGCGCCCGCGCGATCTCCAAGGAACTTCGCTGCGTTGTCTGTCAGAACCAGTCCATCAATGATTCGGATGCGGAGTTGGCCCGCGACCTCCGCGTCCTGGTACGGCAGCGCATCGTGGAAGGCGACAGCGATGACGAAGTGATCGCCTACGTCGTCTCCCGGTACGGCGACTTCGTTCTCCTCCGCCCGCCGGTGAAGGGGGCGACGCTCGTGCTGTGGGCCGGCCCCATCGTCATCGTCCTCATCGGCTTGTTGGCGATGATCTCATACTTCCGGCGGGCGGGCCGCGAAGCGGAGGGTGCGGGCCGATGATCTGGCTGTTGTCCGCCTTGATCGCGGCGGCCACGGTGGCGTCCCTGGCCGTGGCCATTCTCCGCCGGCACAAGCCGGTCCCGCCCGCCGAGTTCGACCGGGCGGTTTACGAAGACCAACTGGCCGAGACGGACCGGGACGAGGAGCGCGGATTGCTCGGCGCGGAAGAGGCCGCCGCCGCGAGACAGGAGATTCGGCGGCGCACGGCGCAAATCGACGGGACGGCATCGGCGAATGCCGCGCCCGGCGGCAGCGGCTTTCGAACGGCAACCGCCATCGGTGTCGGCCTCCTGGTTCCGATAGTCGGCTTCGGAATCTACGGCTCCCTGGGCACGCCGGATTTTCCCGATCAGCCCTTCGCCGAGCGGGCCAGGCCGCCGCCCAGCGACGACCCGAAGGTCGCCGAGATGACGGAGATCGTGGCCCAATTGGAGCGCCGGCTCGAGGCGGCGCCGGCACGGGTGGACGGCTGGCTGCTGCTGGGCCGGTCGCTGGTCACCCTGCAACGGCATCTCGAGGCCGCACGGGCATATGCCCGCGCCCGCACCCTGGCGCTGGACCGGGCCGAGATCGCCATCGCTCTCGGCGAAACGACCGTCATTGCCCAGGGCGGCGTGGTTTCCGACGACGCCATGAAGATTTTCGCCGATGCCATGGACCTCGACCCAAATGCCGTGCGGCCGCACTACTTCCTCGGCCTCGCGGCGGCGCAGCGGCGGGATTTCGAGAGCGCGGTCCGGCGCTGGACCGACGTTATCGCCCTCTCTCCGCCTGACGCTCCCTGGGTGGACGAAGTCCGGAAACGGATGAATGCCGCCGCCCAAGCCGGCAATATCGACTTGGCCTCCATTTCGCCGAGCCGGACGCGCCCCGCCGGCCCGACAGCCGAGGACGTGCGCGCCGCCTCGGAACTCAGCGCCGAGGAGCGGGCCGAGATGATCATCGGGATGGTCGAGCGCCTTGCCGCCCGGCTTGAAGACGACCCGGACGATTTGGAGGGCTGGAAACGGCTGGCGCGGGCGTATCGCGTGCTCGGCGACGAGGAAAAAGCGGCGGCCGCCGAGGAGCGTATCCGCCAACTGGAGACCCGGTAGTTCTAAATTTCAAGGTTTCAAATCATGTATCGATTGATTTCAGGCGTGCTTTTGGCGGTCGCCCTTATTTTGCCGCACACTGCCGCCGTCTCCCAGGAGTCCCGGAAATTTGTCCGGTATGAAGTGAACGGCGTCGCCTCTTACGGCCGCCTCGAAGGCAGCGTCATTCATCAGTTGACCGGGGCCGCCTATGCCGGCGGAACGGAGACGGGCCGCCTGGTGCCGGTCGCCGAGGCCGAATTCCTGCCCCCCAGCGAGCCTACCAAGATACTCGCGGTCGGATTGAACTTCGCCTCCCACGCCGGCTCGGCCCCGGACGCGCCGCCGCCCATGTTCGCCAAGTTTCCTTCCACGCTTCTCGGGCACGAACGGGACCTGGTCATCCCGAAGGGAGCCGACCGGCCCCATTACGAGGGCGAAATGGTCATCGTGATCGGCAAGCGGGCCAGGAACGTCCCTGAGTCCGACGCTGGTGATTACATTTTCGGTGTAACCGCCGGCAACGATGTCAGCGAACGTTCCTGGCAATCATCGGACCTCCAGTGGCTGCGCGGCAAGGCAGCCGACGGGTTTGGCCCGGTCGGCCCGGCCATCGTGACCGGCCTGGACTACCGCGACCTGGTGATCGAGACGCGGCTCAACGGAGAGACCCGCCAGAAGGAGAGCACCAAAAACATGATTCACGGCGTCGACAGGGTGGTCAGTTGGGCGAGCCGGTACTTCACCCTGGAGCCGGGGGACATGATATTCATGGGCACGCCCGGATCCACCCGCGGGATGAAACCGGGGGACGTGGTCGAGATCGAAGTCGAGGGGGTCGGGGTTCTCAGGAACCGGATCGTCGCGGCGCCCTGAGGCGCGCGGTTCAGCCCTGCCACGCCAGCTGCAAAATCAGATCAGGCCGGGTTTCCAGAAGCTTGGCGATTTCGGTCTCGGCCGCGGGACGCTCCCCACCACCAACCTCACGGACAAAAAGCCGCCCGGTGCGCTCCATTCGGTAGCCGATGATCCGTTTGTCATCGAGTTCCATCAGACTTCCCCGCCGCTGTTTCCAAGATCGAGATCCTGATACACGACATATTTAGTCAGGCAATGTTGCGGTTTAAAGGCGGAGGACGCACCGCCAAAATGCAAAATCGGGCCGCACGGCGCGCAAAAATGCATGGGTCACGTTTTTGATTTTAATATCAATAGGTTAGGAGAAACCAAGCGTGACGCTGGAGCGTTTTCCGGTCGTTTGCGGCATAACTCGCAGCGGCGAATCCGCATCACCAACTAAATATACAAGCCATTGAAAACTATAAAGAATCCATCAGATCGGAAAACGCTCTAGAGCGTTTCATATTTTGACGGAAGCGTATCCTGCGTTTTTGAAGTAGTTGGCGCATTGCTGTGGCTCGATGGTGTCGATGAGGCTCCCGAGATGGCGCCATAAGTCGTCGATCTCCCGCTTCTGGGCGTTTCTCATCCAGTGCTTGATTTGGGCAAAGGTCTGCTCGATGGGATTGAGGTCGGGGGAATATTTGGGCAGGAGCCACAGCTTGGCTCCGGCGGCACGGATGGCGTTTCGCACGGCTTTTGACTTGTGGCTGCCGAGATTGTCCATGATGACGATGTCGCCGGGCACCAGGGTCGGCACGAGCAGCTGCTCGACGTAGGCGCGGAAGCACACGCCATTGATGGGGCCGTCGAAGACGCAGGGCGCGGTGAACCGGTCGCAGCGCAGCGCGCCGATGAAGGTCAGGGTGTGCCACCGCCCATGGGGGGCAAAGCCGCGGACCCGCTCCCCTTTCGGCCCCCAGCCGCGCAGCGGGGCCATATTGGTCCGGATCCAGGTTTCATCAATGAATACCAGCCGTTCGGGATCAAGCTTTGCCTGCCACGCCTTCCAGCGCCTGCGATGGCGGGCGATGTCCGCGCGCGCCCGTTCAACGGCGAACAGGGTTTTTTTTAAAGCGCAGCCCTTCACGGCGCAGAAACAGCCATACCGTGCTGTGGGATACCCTGACACCCCGAGCGGCCAACTCGTCTCTCAACCGATGCAGCGTCAGATGCGGCTCCTGGTCGATCCGGCCGACAATGAACTCCCGATGGGGCTCAAGAACCCGGCGGCGGTGACCGCCCATCTTGCCGGGCGCAACACTCCCCGTCCGCCGGTAGCGCTGCGACCACTTAACCACGCTCGAAACCGCAACCCCAAACCGAGCCGCTACAGCGCGGCAACTCTCCCCCGCCAAAACCGCCAAAACAACACGCTCTCGCAAATCAATCGAATAAGGTCTCGCCATGAATGCTGGCCTCCTTGCCCAGCATCCATCTTGAATCATGGTTCGCCCATACTTGGGAATCCCTAAAATGATTCAATCAATCTCAAATACGCTCTAGGTTTCTTCCTCGCCGTCGCCGGTCCGGCGGCGCTCTTCCTCCGCCTCTCTTTCCCTGAGGTAGGCGAGGACGTCTTCGTATTTGTACGGCGGATTCTCCTGGCTCAGGAGCCAGGCTTCGCGTTCGTCGAGGGTCATTTCCTTTTCCATGTCCATTTCCGGGGCCGGACTCATGGCCGGTTCCCCCGCCGGCCCGTGGCGCAGCCGGCCGAGAACATGGTCCAACTGTTCGAGGGACTCGTAATGCACCGTCAGGCTGCCGCGCTCGCCGGCGGGGCTGATCTCGACCCGGAGGCCGAGCAGGGACGCCAGCTCCCGTTCGAGGGCGACGGTGTCGACGTCCTTCTCCGGCGTCCCGGCGGCGGTCCTCCCGGCGGGACGGGCGGGCGCGTTCTCCATCCGGATCAGCCGTTCGGTCTGGCGGACGTTGAGGCCGCGGCGGACCACGGCCCTGGCGGCGGCGGCCGGGTCCCGGGCGGCGAGCAGGGCGCGGGCATGGCCGGGGGAGATCCCACCGCCGTCCAGCAGCGCCTTGACGCCGTCGGGAAGGTTCAGCAGCCGCAGCATGTTGGCGATGTGGCTCCGACTCTTGCCGAGGATCCGGGCGAGGTCCTCCTGGGTGTGGCCGAACTCGTCGGCGAGGCGCCGGTAGCCCTGCGCCTCGTCCACGGGCGAGAGGTCCTCCCGCTGAAGGTTCTCCACCAGGGCGATCTCGAGGGCTTCCGCGTCGGTGAGCCGGCGCTCGATGACCGGGACCTCGTGGAGCCTTGCCCGCTGGGCCGCCCGCCAGCGGCGCTCGCCGGCGATGATCTCGTATTCGCCCGGCGCATCGTCGAGTTCGCGGACCAGAAGGGGCTGGAGAATGCCGAGCTCCTTGATGGACGCGGCGAGCTCCTCGATGTCCGCCTCGGCGAAGTGGCGGCGCGGCTGGTGGCGGCCCGGCCGGAGGCTCTCGACGGGCGTCATTCTCGCAATACGTGCGCCCGCCTCGTCCCCCGGCCCCCCGGGATCGTCGCCGAGCAGGGCGTCGAGGCCGCGGCCGAGATTGGTTCTCCCGCCTGTGTCGGCCATCACGCCGCGAGGCTCCGCTCGCGCCGCAGCACTTCGCCGGCGAGGTGGATGTAGGCCCGGGACCCGGCGCAGCCCGTGTCGTAGAGCAGCACCGGCTTGCCGTGGGACGGCGCCTCCGAAACCCTGACGTTGCGCGGGATGACGGTCTCGTAGACCTTGTCGCCGAAATGGGCGCGGACGTCGTTGGCCACTTCGTCCGACAAGTTGTTGCGTCTATCGAACATGGTTAACACTATACCTTGTATGTCCAGGTCCGGATTGTAGGATTTCCTGATCCGCTCCACGGTGCGCACAAGGTGGCTCACGCCCTCCAGGGCGAAGAACTCGCACTGGAGCGGCACCAGCACCGCATGGGCGGCGATGAGGGCGTTGACGGTCAAGAGGCCGAGGGCCGGCGGGCAATCCATCAGGACGTAGTCGTAGCCGTCCAGCCGGCCGTCCAGGGCCGCCTTGAGCCGGTGGAGCCGGTCGTCCTCGCCGGCCAGCTCGATCTCGGCGCCCGACAAATCCATGCCCGACGGGACCATGTCCAGCCCCGGAATGGCGGTGGCGGTGACGGCCTCGCCCAGGGGCACGCTGCCGATCAGCACATGGTAGGCGTTCAGGCGGCGGTCGCCCTGGCTCAGGCCCAGGCCGGTGCTGGCGTTGCCCTGGGGATCGAGATCGATCACCAGGACCCGCTTCTCGACGGCGGCCAGCGCCGTCGCGAGGTTGATGACCGTGGTGGTCTTGCCCACGCCGCCCTTCTGGTTGGCGATGGCGATGAGGCGGGGCGTTTTGGTCCTATGGACCCCCATATCGATGGTCATGGCTCAATGGTCATGGCGATGGCCGATCCCGCTGATTTCCAGAATCACCCCGTCCGGATCGCTGAGGGAGGGGTGGGACTTATGGGCCATTGTCCACTTTTTTTGGGATTCGGTCAATTCTCGATCAACATATTGTCCCTTATGAAAAAGACATACACCATCTTGTGTCAACATGTCCCGGGCCCAGCCGATGAGGTGGGACAGGTTGGCGCACGCCCGGGAACAGACCACGTCGGCGCTCAAGGCCCAGGCCGCCGCCTCGATGCGCCTGTTGACCACCGTCACCTGGGCCCCGGTGGCGCGGGCCGCCTCGCGGAGGAAGACGCACTTCCTGACGTTGCTTTCGATGAGGTGGACCCGGGGCGCCCCCATGACGGCGAGCACCAGTCCGGGAAATCCGGCGCCGCTCCCCAGATCCACGATGGGGCGGTCGAGGTCGGGGATGTATTTCAGCAACTGGGCGGAATCCAGGACATGCCGCCGCCAGGCGTCGGGCATGGTGGAAATCCCCACCAGATTGACCTTTTCCTGCCATTTGGCCAGGAGGGCCAGATAGGCCTCCAGGCGCTCGATTGTTTCACGTGAAACATTCGTGTCGGCCTGGAATTCGTCCGGACCGTAATCTGGGCCGTAAGGGTCCCGTGGCGCCATACCGGGCATAACGGGCAGGGGCGGGCTCAGGCGGCGTCGGCGCGGCGGCGCCGGACGTGGGCCAGGAGCGCGGTGAGGGCGGCGGGCGTCACGCCAGAAATCCGGGCCGCGGCGCCGATGGTCGTGGGCCTGGCCAAGCTCAGCTTGCCGCGGATTTCGTTGGAGAGGCCGGCGACGTCTTCGTAGGCGAGGTCGGTGGGCAGGTGGAGCGACTCCTGCTTCCTGAAGCTGACGATGTCCGCCTCCTGGCGCTCCATGTAGCCCGCATAATGGCCGGAAATCTCCAGCTGTTCGGCGACGTCCGGGCGAAGCTCCCCGAGGGCCGGCCAAAGTCCGGCGAGGCGGGCGAGATCGATCTCCGGATAGCCCAGCAGGTCGTGGATGGACCGCCGGACGCCGTCCTGGTTGACCCGGATGCCGGCCCGGGCCAGTTCGCCCGGCGTTGCCGTGGTGGATTTGACGAAGGCCATGGCGTCTTCGAGGGCGGCCGACTTGGCGGCGAAGGACCGGGCGCGCTCCGGGCCGACACATCCGGCGTCCAGGCCGATGGGGGTCAGCCGGAGGTCGGCATTGTCGGCCCTGAGGCTCAGCCGGTATTCCGCCCGGGAGGTGAACATCCGGTAGGGCTCTTCGGCGCCGCGGGTCACCAGGTCGTCGATCATCACCCCGATATAGGCGTCGGCGCGGTCGAGGATGACCGGCTCGCCGCCGGCCGCCCGGCGGGCCGCGTTGATCCCGGCCATGATCCCCTGGCCGGCGGCCTCTTCGTAGCCCGTCGTGCCGTTGATCTGGCCGGCCAGGAAAAGCCGGGGGATGCGCTTGGTTTCCAGGCTGGGATGGAGCTCCCGGGGATCGACGAAATCGTACTCGATGGCGTAGCCGGGGCGGATGACGGCCGCCTTCTCGAGGCCCGGGATGGTCTTCAGCATGGCCAGCTGAACGTCCACCGGCAGCGAGGTGGAGATCCCGTTGGGATAGACCGTGTGGTCGTCGAGCCCTTCCGGTTCGAGGAAAATTCGGTGGCCGGTCCGGTCGGCGAACCGCACCACCTTGTCCTCGATGGAGGGGCAGTAGCGGGGTCCGGCGCTCTCGATCCGGCCCGAATAGATGGGCGCCCGGTGAAGGTTCGCGCGGATGATGTCGTGGCCGGCCTCGGTGGTGGCGGTGATGTGGCACGGGACCTGGGGCACCCGGATCCGGTCGGTGAGAAAGGAAAACGGCGCCGGCGGATCGTCGCCGGGCTGAACCTCCAGCCCGGACCAGTCGATGGTCCGGCCGTCGAGCCTGGGCGGCGTGCCGGTCTTCAGCCGGCCCATGGCGAGGTCCAGGCCCTCGAGGGCGGCGGCGAGGCCCACCGACGGCCTTTCGCCCACCCGGCCGGCGGGGGTCCGGTCTTCTCCCCGGTGGATCAGGCCGCGCAGAAAGGTGCCGGTGGTGATGATGACGGCCCCGGCGCGCCACCGCCGGCCGTCCGCCGTCACCACGCCTTCGACCCCGCCCCCCACCTCGCCGGATGCGCCGCGGATCAGGTCCTCCACCGGCTGGGCGATAAGGTCGAGATTTTCCTGCCCGGACAGCAGCGTCCGGACCGCCCGGCGGTAGAGCTTCCGGTCGGCCTGGGCGCGGGGGCCCCGGACCGCCGGGCCCTTGCGGCGATTGAGCATGCGGAACTGAATGCCCGCCCGGTCGATGGCCCGCCCCATGATCCCGTCGAGGGCGTCCACCTCCCGCGCCAGCTGGCCCTTGGCGAGGCCGCCGATGGCCGGATTGCAGGACATTTCGCCCACCGTGTCGAGGCGATGGGTGAGCAGCGCCGTCCGCGCGCCCGTGCGCGCCGCGGCGCCCGCCGCCTCGCAGCCGGCGTGCCCGCCGCCCACCACCAGGACGTCGTATGCGGGGCTATCGGTCATGGCGCCGGACTGTAGGACCGGGGCCGAATCGAGTCAAACCCCGAGCAGGCGGCGGTAACGTCAAGAGTTATGTGTCAGGGAGACTGGGGTACTGATTCCCTGAGACTTGTTTTCGTGAATGAAGACCGCGAAGAGGATGCGGTCCATTGAGGTTTTATCCTTGAAGGTTCCCATGGGCCGGGTTCGTCTGCGAACCTCGCGGAACCTCCGTTCGATGGCATTGGTGGTCCTGACCTGCTTTCGCTCGGCGAGGTCCTTGTAGCGGAAGCAGGTGAGCAGGTCGTCGAGGTCGTTGCGCAGGCAGGCGACGGCCTTGGGGTAGGTATCTTCCCAGGCGTCGGCGAAGCGGCGGGCGGCGGTCTCGGCCTTGCGGCGGTTGGGGGCATTCATGACGGCGTGGACGTCGGCCTTGACGGCCTGCTGGTCGGCTACGCGGACCTTGTTGAGGATGTTCCTGATTTTGTGCGCCCAGCACCTCTGAACGGGGATGCCGTGATAGACGATCGGCAAGGCGGCGAGCAGGCCTTGGCCGCCATCAACGCAGATCATCTCAAGGCCCTCGCCGGTGAGGCCGCGGCGGTGCAACGCGGTGAGGAAGCGCTCCCACTCCGCGGCGCTCTCGCTGGCGGCGAGTTGGAAGTCGATAATCTCCTTCTTGCCGTCGTGCCGTATGCCCAGCGCCACCAGGACCGGCCTCCTGAGCGCGCCGGCGCCGGTCTTGCAGGCCAGCACCACGCCGTCGAGCATCAGCGCCTTGTAGGCGTTCTTCAGCGGCCGGCGGTGGAATGCGGCGACCGACAGATCGAGGGTCTTGGCGACCCGGCTCACCGTCGCGGCCGAGACCGGACGCCCGAGCAGGGCAAGCAGGACCTCGCCGACCTTGCGGGTCGAGAGCCCCAGCACGAAGCCGGCCAGGATGGCGCGGTCGATCTCTGGAGCGCGCCTTGCGTAGCTCTTCAGAACCTCGGTCGGGCAGAAGTGCCGGGTGCGCGGCACGTTGAGCTCGATGTCGCCGAGCTCGCTGAGCAGGCGGCGCCGGTAGGTGCCGTTGCGCCGGTCGCGCATAGCGCTGCCATCGAGGCCGTCGAGCCAGCGATCCACCGCCTCGGCCATCCGGCCCTCGATGATCTCGGCCAGCGCCTGGCGGCCAAGCGGGCGATAACCCTCGCCCCAGTCCAATCCGCCTGCTTGCATCTCCTTCACCACCTCAAAGGCTTGTGGTAGGTTCTCAATCGTTACAGCTTGCTGTGGCATCGGGGTGCTCCTTCTTGCGGTTGTCGTAAACCACAGGGAGTACCCCATTCCCAACTGACACATAAATTTTTACGTCACCCAGGCGGCCGCCCGCATATAGCCATATATGGCCCGTAATTGGCCCGAATATGGATATATGGCCATATATGAAAATGTTTCACGTGAAACAATTTTCCGGCGGCGGGGCCCGTCCCGGCTATTTGCCGATACAGAAATCCCGGAAAATGACGTCCAGGATGTCCTCCACGTCGATTTCGCCGATGACCCGGCCCAGGGACCGGGCCGCCAGGCGAAGATCCTCGGCGGCAAGCTCGCTGGAGTTCCCAGGGTCGAACCGGGTCAGGGCCTCGGCGCATTGTTCGAGGGCGGCCCGGTGCCGGGCCCGGGTCACCACCGGGACCTCGCCAACCCCCGACAGGCGGGACACCCGCCGGGTGAGTTCGGCGACCACCGTGTCCATCCCATGGCCGTGGAGGGCGGAGACGGGCAGGGGCGCCGGGTCCGGCTTCCCCCCGTCGAGGTCCCCGTCGAGCAGGTCGCACTTGTTGAGCACCACCATGTCGTCCGGGCCCGCCCGGCCGGCGATGTCCGGGGGAACCTCGGGCCAAACCGCGCCGTCGAGGACCACGAGGCGCACGTCGGCCTCCTCGGCGGTCCGCGCCGCCCGGCGCACCCCCTCGGCCTCGATTGGGTCCACGAGGGCGTCCCCGGGGGCCCGGATGCCCGCCGTGTCGGCGAGTATGACCGCGTAGCCCCCGAGGTCGAGATGGACCTCGATCACGTCCCGGGTGGTGCCCGCGGTCCCGGAAACGATGGCCGCGTCCCGGCCCGCGAGACAGTTCAGCAGGGTGGACTTGCCGGCGTTGGGCGGCCCGACGATGGCGACGCGCAAGCCGTCGCGGATGCGCTCGCCGGTCCGCCGGTCGGCCAGCCGGGAGTCGATTTCGCTCCGAATCGTGTCGATTTCGGCCGCCGTCCGGGCCGCCAGCCCGCCCGGCAGCTCCTCGTCGGAGAAATCGATCTCAGCCTCGAACCAGGCGATGGCGCGGACCAGGCGGGCGCGCCAGTCCAGGCACAGGTCGCCAAGGGCGCCGCTCAGCTGGCGGCGGGCCTGGCGGCGCTGGGCCGCGGTTTCCGCGTCCACGAGGTCGGCGAGGGCCTCGGCGGCGGTCAGGTCCATCTTGCCGTTCATGAACGCCCGGCGGGTGAACTCGCCCGGCTCGGCCAGCCTTACGCCGCCAATCGCCATGACGGCCGACAGCATGCCGGCGGCGACCGCCCGGCCGCCGTGAACGTGAAGCTCCGCCACGTCCTCGCCGGTGAAGCTGCCCGGGGCCGGAAAATAGAGCGCCAGGCCGTCGTCGACCACCTCGCCCGAGGCGGGATCGGAAAATTCGGCGCGATAGACCCGGCGGGGCTCGAACGCTTCGCGGCCCATCAATCGTTGCAGGACGCCCAGGGCGTTCGAGCCCGAAACGCGGAACACGGCGATGCCGGCCCTGCCGCTCCCCGACGCCGGCGCGCAAATGGTCTCCGTGGTTTCGGTGTTCATGGTTTCACCAAATGCGATAAATAATATAAATATTCTCGTCCATAAAAGGAAAAATGCCCCGGAGTCCGGTTCGACGCGTAAATTACCACAGAGCGCACGGAGACCACAGAGAAGAAATGATTAACTCCTCTTATTTCGCCGTCTCTGTGGTTCAGGAATTGGGCTTCGCCCCCCTCACCCGGCTACGGCTAGAGAGTTTTCTGATCTGACGGAATCGTTAGGGATTCCCAAAGTCTCTGATTTCTGATTCAAGATGTGGGCTGGTGAAGGAGGCCAGCCTGCATGACGAGACCACTTTCGAATGATCTACGACATCGGTTGGTTGCGGCGGTGGACGGCGGGATGTCGCGTCGGTCTGCGGCGAAGGTTTTTGGGGTTGCGGCCTCGACGGCGATCAAATGGGTTGATCAGTGGCGGCAGCGGGGTGATGTGCGGCCCCGGCCGCAAGGCGGGGACCGCCGCTCTCACCGCCTTGAAGCGTATGCCGAGGAGGTTCTGGCGCTTGTCACGGAGACACCGGACATCACCCTGGCCGAGATCGCAGCCTGTCTGGAGGAGGTGCACGGGCTTCGGGTTGCCCCGAGCACGGTCTGGCGGCTGCTCGACCGCCACGGCATGACCTTCAAAAAAAACCGCGCACGCCAGCGAGCAGCAACGTCCTGATGTCTTGGCGCGCCGGCAGGCCTGGGCCGAGGCGCAGCCCGGCCTGATGCCGGAGCGGCTGGTCTTCATCGACGAGACCGGCACATCGACCAAGATGGCCCGGCGCTATGGCCGCGCGCCGCGCGGGCAGCGCTGCCAAGCCGCCATCCCTCACGGCCACTGGAAGACCACCACTTTGGTCGCTGCTCTCACGCTCGACGGCATCCTCGCCCCCATGACCATCGATGGGGCGATGACCGGGGCAGCCTTCCTTGCCTATGTCGAGCAAATCCTGGTCCCAACCCTCAAACCCGGAGACATCGTCATTATGGACAATCTGCCAGCCCATAAGCCCGCCAGCGTGCGTAAGGCCATCGAAGACGCCGGCGCCGAGCTCCGCTTCCTGCCGCCCTACTCACCCGACTTCAACCCAATCGAGATGGCCTTCGCAAAGCTCAAGGCCCTCCTCAAAAAGACCGCAGCCAGAACCGTCGACGACCTCTACGACGCCATCGCAACCGCCATCGACACAGTCACCCAATCCGAGTGCCAAAACTACTTCACTGCCGCAGGCTATGACCGGGTGTGATCAGAAAATGCTCTAGGCTCGGCGTTCGCCTCGCCAAGTCGGTCAATCCCCGGAGGGGAATGACCTTATCTCCGCATCCCTCTCCCAAAGGGAGAGGGAAAGGTTTCAGCGGTGTCCCCTCTCCCCCTTCTTCAGGGGGAGAGGGTCAGGGTGAGGGGGTCATAAGAAATGAGAGTGAGGGAATAGGCGACACAAACCAGATCGTCATGCCCGCGCTCGACACACTACTGTCCGGTTTAATTTTCACGTCCATTGGATGGCCATTTGGTTTGGATTTTCGGGCGGCGGTATTTTGGGTATGAGGAGCCTGTCGATGCGCTTTCGATGCATGAGGTTGACGCGCACGAGACGGGCGAAGATGAGCGGGCTGTTGATGGCCTTCTGGGTGGCTTGAGCGAGCCTGAGCAGCAGATAGGCGATCATCGCGACGGCGATCTGGATGCGCACGGCGTTCTCGCTGTTGCCGATGAAGTGTTTGATCTTGAGGGTCTGTTTGACCCAGCGGAAGAACAGCTCGATGGCCCATCGCCGCTTGTAGAGCTCGGCGATCTCCTCGGCCGGGGCGTCGAGGTCGTTGGAGAGGATGCGCAGCACCTTGCCGGTGTCGGTCTTGATCCGCACCTCGCGCACCGGCTCGGAGAACGGGTTCTTGCGGTTTTTGGCCTGGCGTTTGGGCAGCAAGCCGATGCGGTCGGACAGGATGCCGCCGTTCTCGGCCACATCGAGTTCGGCGATGAGGTCGAGCGGCGTGCTGGACTTGAAGCGGGTGACGATGCGGCATCCGGCGGCGTCCAGCTTGGCCCACCAGGCATAATCGTAGTAGCCGAGGTCGTAGACGTAGGTGGCGCCGGCCTCGATGGGCATCTCCTTCGCCGCCGTGATGTCGTTGACCCGGGCCGCCGTCATCGCCGAATAAACCGGCTGATCGGCATCCGCGTCGTAGATCACGTGGACCTTGGCGCCGCACACCTTGGCCGAGAAGCGCGCCCACTCGGACCCGGCCCCGCTCAGGCGGAGCCCGGTGGAATCGATCAGATAGGTGGCATCGCCGAGCTTGCGCCGCAGCCCCCGCTGGGCGCGGCCGGCCATCTCGGCGAACAGGCCCGAGAACACCGCCGCCGGACGGCGCGCGTTGGCGTCGGCGAAGGTCGAGCGTGACACCGTGCGGCCGCCGACATGGTACAAACGCGCCGAATGGCTCTCCAGGCCGCCGGCGATCTCCCGCAGGCTGGACGCGCCGGAGAACTGTCCATACAGCAGGGCGATGAACTGGCTCTTCGTCGGCAACCGGCGAATGTGCTTGTCCGCGCCGTGCTCGGCAACCAAACGCTCAAAAGCGTCCCAAGGAATATGCTTCAACAGATCGTGGAAAACGCTATTGTGGTGATGCATGGCATTGAGCCTCCTTCGTGTCCAAAACGTTCGCAAACGCTTGGACCCCAGTAGAATCAATGCCATGCAACCCGTCCACAAAAATAAACCGGACAGCAGTGCGCTCGACACGGGCATCCACGCCTTCGGGGGGGCCGGGCCTGCTCAACATCGCGAGCGCGCACAACCGCGCCGCGGGGCATGAACATGTCCTTGACTTCATATTTCGGCCGCTTCATCCTGCCGCAACGAGCTGGCGGGTCCAGATTGCCGAGGAGTTCGGGCCCGAATTGTCGGAGCTGCCCCTGGAGGTGCGCAGGGCGATCCTCGCGCATTCCCGGCTGCTCCGGGAGTACGGCCCGCGGCTTGGGCGCCCGCGTGTGGATACGCTGAACGGGTCGCGGCACGCGAACATGAAGGAGATGCGGTTCGGTGCGGCGGGCGGGGAGTGGCGAGTGGCCTTTGCGTTCGACCCCGAGCGCCGCGCCATGCTTCTGGTGGCGGGCGACAAGTCGGGCGGGAGCGAGCGGCGGTTCTATCGCGAGTTGATCCGCAAGGCCGATGAGCGCTTCGACCGGCACCTTGCCCGGCTCGCCGATGGATAGAGAAGGAGAATAATCATGGCACTGGATGTTGAAGACGTGATCGCCGGTCTCGACCCTGCCGAGCGCCGCAAGGTGGAGGAAATGGCCGCCGAGCTGATCGCCGAGGAGATGACGCTGCGCGAACTGCGCAAGGCCCGCGCGCTGACCCAGGCCAGCGTCGCACGCGAGCTCGGCATCGGCCAGGACGCCATCTCCCGGCTGGAGAAGCGGAGCGATCTCCTGTTGTCCACGCTGCGCCGGACGGTGGAGGCGATGGGCGGCAGCCTGTCGCTGGTCGCCCGCTTTCCCGACCGGCCCCCGGTCGAGCTCTCCGGCATTGCCGAACACGACGCCGCGACCGAAGTATCACAGGCGGATACTCGTCGTTGAACGGCCATGGGCCCGCCTCACCGGACCGGCCGCGCCGGCCGGAAGACAGGCTTTGGGCGGGGCATCCAGGATATTCACCACGGAGCGCACGGAGGACACAGAGTATCCACACTCGAATCCGCTCCGTGATCTCGGTGTACTCCGTGGTGAATATCCTGTCCCCCCTCACCCAGCTACGGCTAAGCCGGGCTGCCGCCCGACAAGCCTTCACACCCCTCTCCCCCCAAGGGGGGCGAGGGAGTTTCGGTGTCATCCCCTCTCCCCCTTCTTCAGGGGGAGAGGGTCAGGGTGAGGGGGTCACGAAAAAAGGGTGAGGGGGAGAGGGAATATGATGGGGGGAGGGAATTGGGGGCGGGCCGTCAGAACGCGAAGCGCGCCTCGAGGCGGGCGGACCAGGACGTATCGCCGGAGCCCAGGCCCGCCGCTCCGACCGAGCCGCCGATGGTGTAGCCGCCCATGCGGTACGCGCCGCCCAGCCCGGCGCCGAGGCGGGTCCCGCCGGCCTTCGATTCCAGCGCCGTGCCCGACACGTCCACCTTGGTGCCGCCGCCGAGAACCTGCGCCGCGCCCAGGGAGCCCCGCAGCGTGAGCCGGTCGACGCCGTCCCGGCGCAGCAGCCCGGTCTCGGCGATGACGCCCGCCCCGGCGGAGAGCCGGTTCGCTTCCTCGACCGAGACCCGCGAGAACAGCCCGTCCTCGAACTCGCCCATGGCGACCCCCGAGCGGCGCAGCAGCCCCCGCGCGGTCAGCCGCGTCTTCCGGCCGAGAAGCTCCAGGCCGAAGCGCCGCCCGCCCTCGAGGCCGAGCCCGTGGACCAGGCCGGTGACGCCGCTCTTCAAGCCGCCCCGCGTCTCCGAGGAGAGATCCGCGCTGTAGCGGGTGAGCGAGAGCCGGCCACGGCCGTACCAGTCGTCTTCCCCTTCCCAGGCCACGCCGCCGATGAGCCCCATGCCCCGGGCCTCGATCCGCCCGCCGCCGGTCGGCGCCGAGACATTCGCCGAGCCCGAGACCACCCGCACCCCGGCCCAGCCGGCGAGCCCCTCATAGGGGAGGGCGAAGTCCATGCCGCTTTCCACGCTGAAGCGCTCGTGGTCGTACTCGGCCCCCACCGTGGCGGCGCCGGGCTTGTAGGAGCCCTGGCCGCCCGCGATGCGCGCCCAGATGGGGGTATGGGCCGAGCGCAGCAGGGCCGCATCACCGATGCCCCCGGAGCCGCCCGCCTCGTCCAGCCGCAGCAGGACCCCCGGCAGCGCCTCGTAGACCGCCGCCCGCGGGGCGAAGTATTCCAGGAAATCCGCCACTATGATGTGGGCCCCGTCCGCCTCGGCGCGGAGCGCTACGTCCCACGCGCCGTTCGGGACCAGGACGCCGTCGGCGACGGTCCCTGCGTCCATGAGGACGACGCCGTTGACCGCCAGGGTCGTACGGGACGCGCCGCCTTCGTTGACGATATCGCCGCCCAGCAGGTCCCCGATCCGCCGGCCCTCGGGCCGCAGGCCGACATACAGCTTGGGATCGTCCGCCGACGCCTGGCCCGAACGCATGGCCGCCCGGATCGCGATCCCCGACGCCGCGCCGACGCGCCCGTTCGGTCCGATGATCACCCGGCCGCCGCCGGCGAGGTAAATGCCCGCGCCGGTGCCCGAACCGCCGTACACCCGGCCGTCCACCCACACGGTCTGCTTGCGGTAGCCGTCGTCGTCCCGGCCGGTCGTGGCGAACAGGGTATTGCCGCTTGTCGAGAGCCCGCCGACCGCAACGCCGTGGGCGCCGGCGCCCGATGCGCGGATGTCGCTATCCCGGATGCCGATGCGGACCGCGCCGTCGTCCGATCCCTCCAGTTGCAGGACGTAGATGCCGTGTGACGTAGTCCTGATGGTGCTGCCCCGGACAAGGATGTAGATATCGCCGGACGAACCAAGACCCGAGCCGCCGCGCAGGGCATAGATGCCGCGGGAGCCGGCGCCCGAGGCCGTGACGGCGCTGTCCGCGACGGTGATGGCCATATCGCTGTACGCAGTGCCGTCGTGCCAGGCGAAGATGCCGTGGGCGCCGGCGCCCCGGGTCGAAACCGAACTGCCGCCGGTGACCGAGATGCGGATGCCGCCGTCCCAGCCGTTGTGGTAGCCGTAAACGCCGTGGGCGGCGCCTGTCCCCGTGGTCGTGATGGCGCCGCCCGCGATATGGATGTCGATGTCGCCGCCCCCCGAGGTCTGGCGGCGGGCGTAGACGCCGCGGGCGCCGGCGCCGGAGGCCGTGACGGCGCTGTCCGCGACGGTGACGACGATATCGCTGAGCGCGGTGCCGGCGTGCCGGGCATAGATGCCGTGGGCGCTGGCGGCCGAGGTCGATACCGAACTGCCGCCCCTGACCGAGACGCGGATGCCCCCGTCTTCGCCGTTGTGGTAGCCGTAAACGCCGTAGGCGGAGCTTCCCCCCGTGGTCGTGATGGTGGTGCCCGAGACGTCGATCACGATATCGCCGGCGCTGAAGCCGTCCGTCTGGAAGTGCGAGGCGAAGACCCCGCGGCCCCTGGAGCCCGAAGTCGTAATTTTGCTGTTCCTGACGCGGAGGACGATATCGCCTCTGTCCTGGTGCCAGCCGAATACGCCATAGCCGGCGTCGCCCGAGACGGTGACGGTGCTCCCTGCGACGTCGATGCCGATGTCGCCGGCGCTGTTGTGGTAGCCGTAAACGCCGTGGAACTTGGCCGTGACAATACTGCCGGAAACGTCGATGTCGATGTCGCCGGCGTTGGTTTGGTCCCCGTGGTTGTGATAGGCGGCGACGCCCCGTCCCTCGGCCGATATAACGGTGCTGGACCGCAGGACGATGTTTATGTCGCCGGCGTCCGAATGCCAGCCCACGACACCCTCGGCGTTGGTGCCCGTGGTCGAAACCGAACTGCCGCCCGAAATCGCGATGTTGATGTCGCCGGCGCCCTCGTGCTGGCCGTAGACGCCTCTGGCGCCCTCGCCCGAAGTCGTAACCTTGCTACCGCCCGAGATCGCGATGTTGATGCCGCCGGCGTTGGTGCCGTCCCCGTTCCCGTGATAGCCGTAAATGCCGTGGCCGCTATCGCCCGAGCCCGTGACGGTGGCGGCCCTGACGCGGAGGTCGATAGCGCCGGTGCCCTCGTGCCGGCCGACAATGCCGTAGCCCAAGCCGCCCGCGCCCGCGACGAGGCTGCCGGAGACATCGATGACGATGTCGCCGTCGCCGGAAAGCCAGCCGTAAACGCCGGCGCCGAAGAGGCTGGTGGCCGTATCGCCCGCACCCGTGACGGTGCTGTCCCTGACGCGGAGGCGGATATCGCCGTCGCTCTCGTGCCGGCCGAAAATGCCGTGGCCGGTCGATACCTCGACGGTGCTGCTCGTGACATCGATGTCGATGTCGCCGGCGCCGTCGTGGTGGCCGTAAACGCCGTGGGGGATGGTATTCCCGGCGCCCTCCCCCCCTGTGGTCGTGACGGTGCTGCCCTTGACATCGATGTCGATATCGCCGGCGCCGCTGTGGCGGCCTTCGATGCCGGGTGCGCCGTCGCCCGAAGTCGAGACCGAACTGCCGCCCGTGACCGCAATGCTGAGTTTGCCGGTGACCGACGCCCCGACAAGCCCCTTGACGCCGGCGGACAGCGACCCCGCGGTTATGACATCCGTATTCCGCAGGCCGACGCGGAGATCGCCCGTGCCCGCGTTGATAGTGCCGAAGACGCCGTGGTTGTCGCTGCTCCCGGTCGTGACGGCGCTGTCCCGGATGTCGATGACGATATCGGCATCGTTGCCGGTGGCGAGGCCCTCCGAGTCCGAGGCGTAAATGCCGTGCCCGTCGGTGGTGGTGACGGTGCTGTCCCTGACGCCGATGTCGATCTTCCCGGTGCCGTCGTGCCGAGCCCGGACGCCGTGGGAAAGAACGCCCGTCGTCGTGACGGTGCTGCCGGTGACATCGATGTCGATATCGCCGGTGCTTCCTTTCTTCCAGCCGTGGATGCCGTGATCATCGTCGCCCGTCGTCGAGATGGTCGTCCCGTCCCGCCGGATGTCGATATCCCTCGTGGAGGTCGCCGGTTCGATGCACTGGACCCCCGACACGCCCGAGACATTTTCGCTGCACGCCGCCGTCTGCGCCTCGGCCGGCCCGGCGCCGAGCATGAGGGCGAAGGCGAGGGCGGACGCGCAGGCCGCCCAGCGCCCGCCGCGCGCAAGGGCGGCGGCGAACCCGGAAGAGAAGAAAGCGGGCCCCGCCGGACGGCAGGGGCCGGAACTCAGGCGGCGGGAATGGCGCTCCCGCCAAGCAAAGTCTGCGCGGCCCATGGGGTCAGCCGCGCCCTATACGGAATAGCGGGCCGGGCCGCCCAGCCGGAGGATACAAGAATAGGCTCGGCGCTCGGCGCTCGGCGCTCGGCGCTCGGCGCTCGGCGCTTAATTATAACAGGAAATGTATGGTTTCTTATAACACGGCGAAATATCGATCTGCAACCGGCAAGGGCCGTATCCACTGGAACTGAAACCGTCATCGAAGCCGTCCTTTCCCTGCCGATCCCGTATACCAAGCCGCGCCAGCCGATTCATCCCCGTCCGGAGCGTCTATAGGTTGATAAAGAGTACGGAACCGCACACGGTCTGTGAAATGCATTGTCGAGCGGTTTTCGATAGCAGAATTGTTATGATGAAGTTTCCCCTCACCCAGCTACGGCTATGGCTCGGCTTCGCCTCGCCGAGCCTTCGCAACCCTCTCCCCCAAGGGGGCGAGGGAGTTTCGGTGGGGTCCCCTCTCCCCCTTGGGGGAGAGGGTCAGGGTGAGGGGGTCATAGGAAATGAGCGAGGGGGCGGAAGTTCGTGGATGCCCGTGTCGAGCACGGGCATGACGACTGAAGTGTGCCCCAAATGGAGTACGGCATGGCCGGGCCACTTTGCCGGCTGGCCGGCAAAGCCGGTCCAGGCCCGGCCATCCACGCTTGGGCTGCGTCTATCGCTTGCGGAATTTGGCGCCCGGGTGATCCGGGCGAAGCCGCTTCTGGCCCTTGCCCAGATACCGTTCGCGCAGCACCGTCTCCCGGTAGCCGGACCGGTAGAGGCCGCGCCGCTGGAGTTCCGGGACCAGCAGATCGACGACCTCCTCGAACCCCGCCGGCACCGGACCCGTGACGATGTTGAAGCCGTCCAGGCCGCAGGCGATCAATTCCTCCATCCGGTCGGCGACCTGCCGGGCGGTCCCGGCGAAATGGATGGCGTTGCCGTCCCGGGCGATGGCGGCCTTGAGGTCGCCGACCGTCGCGTCTCCCCGGTTGTCCACCAGAACCGAGCTTTTGGCTATGGAGGCGAAATCGTTGGACGCCAGATCGCCGAGTTTCACGCCGTCGGGGGTGGAGCCCAGGTCGTGACCGGTCCAATAGTCGTACATGGCGAGAGCGGCCTCGGCGCTCGAATTCGCCTCCATCTCCGCCCGGCGGAGGCGCACGTCCCGCTCGGATTCGCCGACCAGGCAGCGAAATCCCATGAGGATTTTCACCGCCTTCGGATCCCGCCCGATGGCGGCGGCGTTGCCGCGGATGGTATCGACCATGTCCCGCACCCGGTCCGGACTCTGCATGCCGAGAAAAACCGCCTCGGCGTGATGTCCGGCGAACGTCATTCCCCGGGGAGAACCGCCGGCCTGATACAGGAACGGCGTCCTCTGGGGCGAGGGCGGCGTCTGGTGCGGTCCCCGCACCGAAAAATGTTCGCTCCGGTGGTTGATCCGATGGACGCCGTCCGGATCGGCCAGGACGCCGGCCTCGCGGTCGAGCCGCAGCGCGCCGTCCTCCCAGGATTGCTCCCAGAGCTTGTAGCAGACCTCCAGATATTCGTCGGCGATATCGTAGCGCTCGTCGTGCGGGACGACGGGGCCGAGGCCGTTGGCCTCGTTCACCTTGCTGGTGGAGGTCACGATGTTCCACGCCACCCTGCCCCCGGTGACGTGGTCGAGGGACGAGAAGAGGCGCGCCGCATGATACGGGGTCGCGTGAGACGTCGCGAAGGTGACGGCGAAACCGAGATGGCTCGTGCGGCCGGCGAGGGCGGCGATCAAGACCGTCGGATCGATGGCCGGCGCGAACACGCCGTTCCGCAGGGCCGCCGCTTCCGATCCGCCGTAGACGTCGCTGACGCCCATGGTATCGGCGAAAAACAAGGCGTCGAACTTGCCCCGCTCCAGGATCCCGGCGAACCTGATCCAGTAGTCCAGGGACAGGAATCCTTCCGCGCTCTCGTCATCCGCAGTTTCCAGGCGCCCCAGAATTGCGGACTCGGACAGGCCAGGGTGAACGCATTGAGATGAATTTGCTCCGCCATCGGTCGATCTCCAACTTGGGCTCCGATTCGGGCCCCAATCCGGGCCCGGCCGTCCCTGGAATTACCGCGATCAGGATATTGGACCATCGAAGGGAAACAAGGCTTCCATTCAGGATATGACCCCCTCACCCAGCTACGGCTAAGGCTCGCAAGCTCGCCAAGCCTGCGCATCCCTCTCCCCCAAGGGGGCGAGGGTTTGCATCGAGTCCCCTCTCCCCCTTGGGGGAGAGGGTCAGGGTGAGGGGGTCATATGAAATGAGTGACGGGACGTTCAAGCCCGTCCTCAAATTGCGGTTTTTATTGGGGCGGCGGCGGGCTACGGTCGCCGGGAACACACCCCAGGAACGAACCCCCGGGAATCAACTCATGCCGGCAAACCTTCTCGCCAACGAAGCCAGCCCCTACCTGCTGCAGCACAAGGACAATCCGGTCCACTGGCACGCCTGGAACCGGGACGCCCTCGACCGGGCCAAGGCGGAGAACAAGCCCATCCTCCTGTCGGTGGGCTACGCCGCCTGCCACTGGTGCCACGTCATGGCCCACGAGAGCTTCGAATCCGACGACATCGCCCGGCTGATGAACGAGCTGTTCGTCAACATCAAGGTCGACCGGGAGGAGCGCCCAGACCTGGACGGCATCTACCAGACGGCGCTCGCCATGATGGGCCAGCAGGGCGGCTGGCCGCTGACCATGTTCCTGACCCCGGACGGGCGGCCGTTCTGGGGCGGCACCTATTTCCCGCCCTCGTCCCGCTGGGGCCGGCCCGGCTTTCCCGAGGTGCTCCAGGCGATCGCCAGGACCTACCATGACGATCCGGAAAAGATCGACAGGAACGTGGATGCGCTGGGCGCGGCGCTGGAGAACTTCTCCCGGCCCGACGGCGCCGACTGGGCCGGCATCCAATCTGCGGAGCAGATCGACGGCATCGCCGAGGCCGCGGTCCGGATCGTCGATCCCCTGTCGGGGGGCACCCGGGGCGCGCCGAAATTTCCCCAGCCGGCCTTCTTCAACATGCTGTGGCGGGCCTGGCGCCGCACCGGCCGGGACGAGTTCAAACAGGCCGTGACCGTGACCCTGGACAACATGTGCCAGGGCGGCATCTACGATCATCTGGGCGGCGGCTTCGCCCGTTATTCGACGGACGAGGGGTGGCTGGTCCCCCACTTCGAGAAGATGCTCTACGACAACGGCCAGCTACTGGAGCTGCTGGCCTACGCCTGGGCGGACACGGGCTCGGCGTTGTACCGGGTCCGCGCCCGGGAGACGGTCGACTGGCTGATGCGCGAGATGCTGCTCGATTGCGGCGCCTTCGCCGGCACCCTCGACGCGGACAGCGAAGGGGGCGAGGGGACGTTCTACATCTGGCGCGAAGACGAAATCGACGCCCTGCTCGGGGATGGGGCGGAAGAGTTCAAAAAGGCCTACGACGTCGCCCCCGGCGGCAACTGGGAAGGCGCGGCCATCCTCAACCGGCTGCACGACCAGGCCCTGCCCGAGCCCGAAACCGAAGCGCGCTGGCGGGCCATGCGCGAGACCCTGTGGGCCGCCCGCGAGACCCGCGAGCGCCCGGGCCTCGACGACAAGGTGCTGGCCGACTGGAACGGCCTGATGATCACCGGCCTCGCCGCCGCCGGCGACGTCTTCGAAGAGCCCGGCTGGATCGCCGCCGCCGAGCGGGCGTTCCAGTTCATCGCCGCCGAGATGGACCAGGGCGGCCGGCTCCGGCATTCGTGGCGGGGCGGGGTGGCCAAGCCGGAGGACGTGCTCGACGACTACGCCCACATGGCCCGCGCGGCGCTCGCGCTCCACCAGTCCACCGGCGATGACGCCTATCTCGGCCATGCCGAGACCTGGGCGGCGACCGCCAACCGGCATTATTGGGACGAGGCGGGGGGCGGCTATTTCTTCTCCCCCGACGACGCGACGGACCTGATCGTCCGCACCCGGACCGCCTTCGACAACGCGACCCCCGCCGGCAACGGCGCCATGATCGAGGTGCTGGCCCGCCTATACCACCTGACCGGCGAGGAGGATCACCGCCGGCGCGCGGAGGAGACCGCCCGGTCGTTCACCGCGTCGTCGTCGGAACAGCTGATCAACATGCCGTCGGCCCTCAACGGCATCGAGACGCTCGCCCGGGCGATCCAGGTGGCGGTGATCGGCGATCCGGCGGCGGCGGAGACCGTCGCGCTGGCCGACGCCGCCCGCGGGGCGGGCCGGCCGAATTTGGTCCTGTCGGTCGTCCCGCCGGACGCGGCGCTTCCCGGAAATCATCCGGCGGCGGGCAAGACGCAAGTGGACGGCAAGCCCGCCGCATACGTCTGCGTCGGCCCCGTCTGCGGCCTGCCCCAATCCTCGCCCGAAGGCTTGAAGGCCGAGTTGCAGCGGCTGTAACCGCATTTCCTATGACCCCCCCCCTGACCCTCTCCCCCTGGCCTACTCCGCCGAAGTAGCCTTCGGCTACGAAGGCTGGAAAGAAGGGGGAGAGGGGACTCGATGCAAACCCTCGCCCCCTTGGGGGAGAGGGATCGGTCTTTGTTTTGCACCCTCTCCCCCAATCATGGGGGAGAGGGATGCGGAGGCTTGGCGGGCGGGAGCCCGCCTTAGCCGTAGCTGGGTGAGGGGGAGTTTCGCGACGGCTGGTGTGTGTTCCAAACTTCGCCGGAAGGCTTGAAGGCCGAGTTGCAGCGGCTATAACCCTTCCATGCCGCACCTGTCGCTCCAGAGCCCCATCGGCGCGCTGACCGTCTTCGAGGAAGACGGCGCCATCGTCTCCCTCGACTGGGGGACGGCGCCCGACGGCCTCGCCCCCGGCGGCGGCGAGACCAAGCTTCTCCGGGCCGCCCGGGATCAGTTCGCGGCCTATTTCCGGCGCGAGCTCGAAATCTTCGATCTCCCCCTGGCGCCCCCCGGCAGCGAATTCCAGCGGGCCGTCTGCCGGGCCATGTCGGGGATTCCCTACGGCGCGCTCAGGACCTACGGCGACATCGCGGCCGCCATCGGCTCGGCGCCCCGCGCCGTCGGCGGCGCCTGCGGGCGCAACCCCATCCCGGTCATCATCCCGTGCCACCGGGTGGTCGGCGCGGGCGGCGCCATGACCGGCTACTCGGGCGCCGGCGGCCTCGAGACCAAGCGCGCGCTGCTGCACCTCGAAGGCGCCGCGCTCCATTGATTCATTTAGGCGAACTCCAACTCCAGCACCAGGAAACCGAGACATGACCAAAGCAATCCGTATCCATGAAACCGGCGGCCCCGAAGTTCTCACGTGGGAGGACGTCGAGGTGGGCGATCCCGGCGAGGGCGAGGTCCGCATCCGGCACACCGCGGTCGGTCTCAACTTCATCGACATCTACCAGCGCTCCGGCCTCTATCCGCTGCCCGACCTCCCCCTGACGCTGGGCACCGAAGGCGCCGGCGTGATCGAGGCGGTGGGCCCCGGGGTCGAGGGGATCGAGGCCGGCCAGCGGGTCGCCTATGCCGGCGGACAGCTGGGCTCCTACGCCGAGGCCCGGGTGATGCCCGCCGGCGTCCTGGTGCCGGTCCCGGACGCGGTCGACGACCGGACCGCCGCCGCCATGATGCTGAAGGGCATGACCGCCCACATGCTGCTGTTCAAGGCCTACGCCGTGCAGGCGGGCGATCATGTGCTGGTGCATGCGGCGGCGGGCGGCGTCGGCTCCATCCTGGTCCAGTGGGCGAGGCACCTGGGGGCGACGGTCATCGGCACCGTGGGCTCGGCGGCCAAGGCCGAGCAGGCCAGGGGCCACGGCGCCGATCACGTGATCAACTACAACGAAGAGGATTTCGCCGAACGGGTGGCCGAGATCACCGGCGGCCGGGGCGTCCCCGTGGTCTACGACTCGGTGGGCAAGGACACCTTCGAGAAGTCCCTGGACTGCCTCGCCGAATGGGGCTTCCTGGTCAATTTCGGCAATGCGTCGGGCCCGGCCCCGGACGTCGCGCCCCTCACCCTGATGGCCAAGGGATCGCTCTACCTCAACCGCCCGACCCTGTTCAACTACACCAACGACCACAACCGGCGGCTGGCGGCGGCCAAGGACCTGTTCGACGTGGTCGCGGGCGGCAACGTCTCCATCAAGGTCAACCAGACCTACCCGCTGTCGGACACCGCCCAGGCGCATATGGACCTGGCGGCGCGCAAGACCACCGGCTCGACGGTGCTGCTGCCGTAGGGGTGAGCGTATGACCCCCTCACCCTGACCCTCTCCCCCTGAAGTAGGGGGAGAGGGAACTACTCCCTAACCCTCGCCCCCTTTGGGGAAATGGGATGGACGCCTCCCACCTGCTGCTGCTGGAAGTCCGACGGAAGGGGTGGACCCTCACGGGCCGACGGCATCAAAGTACCAATGGGGAAGAGCAAGCTCTTCACAGGCAAACCGGAGGGTCCGAGATGAAGACTAACAGAACTGTCGTGGGCGTGGATACGGCGAAACGTGTGTTCCAGTTGTACTGGATTGATATGGAGACGGGCGAGGTCATGGATCTGAAGCTGAGCCGGGCGAAGTTCCTCGAACACTTCGCCAACCGCGCGCCCTGCTTGGTCGCGATGGAGGCCTGCGGCGGCTCGCAGCACTGGGCGCGCCGGCTTGGGGAGCTCGGCCACGAGCCGCGGCTGTTGCCGGCCAAGGCGGTGCGTCCCTTTGTCATCGGCAACAAGAACGACGCGCACGACGCGCGGGCGATCTGGACGGCGGCGCGGATGCCGGGCATCAAGACCGTTGCGGTGAAGAGCGAGGAACAGCAGGCGGTCCTGGCGCTTCACCGGATGCGCCAGCAGTTGGTGAAGTTCCGCACGGCTCAGACCAACGGGCTGCGCGGCCTGCTGATGGAATATGGCGAGGTGATGCCGCGGGGCCGGGCCGGGATGAGACAGGCGATGCCCGGCGCCCTCGCGCGGGTCTCGGAGCGGCTGCCGGCGATGGTGATCGACACGCTTCGCGAGCAGTGGGCGCGGATCGGCCGGCTCGATGAAGAGATCGGCGAGATCGAGCGGCGCATCGGGGTGTGGCACCGCGGCAATGCCGACAGCAGACGGATCGCCGAGATTCCCGGCGTGGGCGTGCTGACCGCGACCGCCGTCGTCGCCGCGATGGGCGATCCGGCGGCGTTCCGGTCGGGCCGGGAGTTCGCCGCCTGGCTCGGCCTGGTGCCGCGCCACGACGGTACCGGCGGCCGGGTTCGCATGCTCGGCATCTCCAAGCGCGGCGACCGGTATTTGCGAACCCTGCTGATCCACGGCGCGCGCGCCGTGCTCACCAACAGCAAGGCGCCGCCCGAATGGGCGGTGCGCCTCGCCGAGCGGCGGCCGATGAACGTCGCCACCGTCGCGCTGGCCAACAAGACGGCACGCACGATCTGGGCCCTGCTGGCCCACGACCGGACGTACCAGGCGAACTACGTCGGCCGGCCGGCATAGCCGCGGCGGACGATGGAACGGCGAACCGATAGAGGAGGTGGCCGCTGAGAGGTTGCGCAAGGCACGAAACGGAGTGATGGCAAACAGGTCGGACCGCGATCCGCCAAGCCTGAATCCCTCGAGGGGCGAGAAGCCCGTGGGGGAAATGAGGCGCGGATCGGCAGATTCCATCAGGGCCAGCGGGCACCAGGTCCCGCATCAACAGGCCGGATACAAAGCTGCAATCTGCCTGCCCGTCACACCGAAATCGGTCCTTGCGTCCCGGGAGGCGTCCATACAGAGAGGGATGCGGAGGCTTGGCGAAGCGGTAGCTGAGCTTAGCCGAAGCTGGGTGAGGGGGTTGTTCACTGGATACCCCGCATAAAGCCACTGCTGTCCGGTTTATTTTTGTGGACGGGTTGCATGGCATTGATTCTACTGGGGTCCAAGCGTTTGCGAACGTTTTGGACACGAAGGAGGCTCAATGCCATGCATCACCACAATAGCGTTTTCCACGATCTGTTGAAGCATATTCCTTGGGACGCTTTTGAGCGTTTGGTTGCCGAGCACGGCGCGGACAAGCACATTCGCCGGTTGCCGACGAAGAGCCAGTTCATCGCCCTGCTGTATGGACAGTTCTCCGGCGCGTCCAGCCTGCGGGAGATCGCCGGCGGCCTGGAGAGCCATTCGGCGCGTTTGTACCATGTCGGCGGCCGCACGGTGTCACGCTCGACCTTCGCCGACGCCAACGCGCGCCGTCCGGCGGCGGTGTTCTCGGGCCTGTTCGCCGAGATGGCCGGCCGCGCCCAGCGGGGGCTGCGGCGCAAGCTCGGCGATGCCACCTATCTGATCGATTCCACCGGGCTCCGCCTGAGCGGGGCCGGGTCCGAGTGGGCGCGCTTCTCGGCCAAGGTGTGCGGCGCCAAGGTCCACGTGATCTACGACGCGGATGCCGATCAGCCGGTTTATTCGGCGATGACGGCGGCCCGGGTCAACGACATCACGGCGGCGAAGGAGATGCCCATCGAGGCCGGCGCCACCTACGTCTACGACCTCGGCTACTACGATTATGCCTGGTGGGCCAAGCTGGACGCCGCCGGATGCCGCATCGTCACCCGCTTCAAGTCCAGCACGCCGCTCGACCTCATCGCCGAACTCGATGTGGCCGAGAACGGCGGCATCCTGTCCGACCGCATCGGCTTGCTGCCCAAACGCCAGGCCAAAAACCGCAAGAACCCGTTCTCCGAGCCGGTGCGCGAGGTGCGGATCAAGACCGACACCGGCAAGGTGCTGCGCATCCTCTCCAACGACCTCGACGCCCCGGCCGAGGAGATCGCCGAGCTCTACAAGCGGCGATGGGCCATCGAGCTGTTCTTCCGCTGGGTCAAACAGACCCTCAAGATCAAACACTTCATCGGCAACAGCGAGAACGCCGTGCGCATCCAGATCGCCGTCGCGATGATCGCCTATCTGCTGCTCAGGCTCGCTCAAGCCACCCAGAAGGCCATCAACAGCCCGCTCATCTTCGCCCGTCTCGTGCGCGTCAACCTCATGCATCGAAAGCGCATCGACAGGCTCCTCATACCCAAAATACCGCCGCCCGAAAATCCAAACCAAATGGCCATCCAATGGACGTGAAAATTAAACCGGACAGTAGTGGCATAAAGCGGGGTATGACGAGTGAATAGACGACACAAACCAGCTCGTCATGCCCCGGCTTGTCCGGGGCATCCACGAACTAATGAACCGCTTCCGGCACAGCGCATGAACGAAGACGCACGAAATGGAATGATCGATGACGGCAGCGGGACCGCGCCCGAGACCACTTGGGCCATCCGGTTCCACGAGACCGGCGGGCCCGAGGTCCTCCGCTGGGAGGAGGTCCCCCTGGAGGCCCCGGGGGAGGGCGAGGTTCGTCTCCGTCACACCGCCATCGGGCTCAACTATTCGGAAATCGGCTCCCGCCGGGGCGGGGGCGGCGCCTCGGCCATATCCGGGCTGCCGCTGATCCCGGGCCGCGAGGCCGCCGGCGTGATCGAGGCGCTGGGCCCCGGCGTTCCGGACTTCAGGGAAGGCGACCGGGTGGCCTACGGGCTTCGGCGCAAGCACGGCGCGGACGCGGAAAGGCGAAACATCGAGGCCGCCGAACTGGTGCCCATCCCGGACGGCATGGACGACCGGACGGCGGCCGCCATCATGGTCAAGGGCATGACGGCGAGCTACCTGCTGCGCAAGGCCTATCCGGTCGCGGCGGGCCGGACCGTGCTGGTCCACGCGGCGGCCGGCGGCGTCGGCACCATCCTGGTCCAGTGGGCCAGGCACCTGGGCGCCACGGTCATCGGCACGGTGGGGTCCGATGAGAAGGCCCGCCGCATCCTGGCGCTCGGGTGCGGCCACGCGCTCAACAACCGGGAGGGGGATTTCTCGGACGCCGTGCTGGAGATCACCGGCGGCGAAGGCGTCGACGTGATCTACGATCCCGTCGGCCGGGCGGTGTGGGAGGCCTCGGTGAAGTGCCTCAAGACCCGGGGCACCCTGATCAACTTCGGCAATATCTCGGGCCCCATCCCGCCCATCGACCCACACCTCCTGATGGAAAGCGGCTCCATCTTCGTCACCAAGACGGCGCTCCGCGACTTCACCCGGACCCGCGACGAAATGCTCGAACTCTGCGATGCTCTGTTCCATGTGGTGCGCGCCGGCGGAGTGAAGGCGGCCGTCGATCAGACCTATGCGCTGAAGGACGCGGCCCGGGCCCACGCGGACCTGGAGGCGGGCAGGACGACGGGCTCGACGGTGCTGCTGCCGTAGGCGGGCTGCCGGGGAGGCCGTGGTGTGAACCTGACATCCCCGCCCGCCCCCCACCCTCGACGCCCGGCCCGTTGCCGGCCGTCGAGGGTTAGGGAGGGGGGTACAGAATTGCCGGACCATGCGGCGAACCCGCCCGCGTTCCTAACGGCCGAGCACCGTGTCGATGCCGGCAAGCAGAAGATTGAGCTTGGCCGGCGAAATCCGGCCCGTGCGTTCTTCGATAAGCGCCCGGTCGAGCGCGACGACCTGCGTCGCGTTCGCGACGGAATCTTTCGGCAGACCGGTCATCGCGGCCGTCAACAGCACATTTCCCGGCGCGTTCGCCCACCGAAGATTGCTCGTCAGCGGAACGCATACCGCCGTGGCCAGCCGGCTCCGGTTCAGCGCATCGCCCTGGACGACGACCACCGGCCGGCGGAAGCCCGGGCCCGAGCCCGTGGGCTCCGGCAATTCGGCCCAGCACACATCACCCTGGGAGATCACCATTCGGTGTCGGCGAGCACCCGCCTGCCGGCGGCGGCGAGGAAGGCGTCATCGTTCCCTCCGGCATCTCCGCATACCCGGTTCATTGCGTCGGTAACCTCGTCCCGCGCATGGCGCGCGAGATATTCGTCGAGCGCGGCGGCGTAGACCTCGCTCCGGGACCGGCGCCCCTCGGAGGCCAGCCGTTCGGCGCGTTCGAAAATGTCGTCGGGGATGGATACGGCTGTTTTCATACCGAAAGTATAACCCCTTCCCGGAGCCGGCGGTCAAGGGATTTCCGGCGGCTTACCAACCCACCCATTCCCTCCCCCCCTTTCAGCCTTCGTAGCCGAAGGCTACTTCGGCGGAGTAGGCCGAGGGGGAGGGCCAGGGAGGGGGGGGTCATAGGTACAGACCGGATAGATGGGTGACAGTCAGCCGAGCCCGAAGTCATCCCGGAAACGGCCGATCCGATGCATCCGTTCGTGAAGGATCGTCACGATCCCGATGTCGCCGTTCGAGAGACGCCGCCAATAAACGAAGTGGCGTTCATACCGAAAGAAGAACCCATCAGCCCCGAATTCCGCCGGAATGGGTTTCGAGGCGACGCCGTGGTCCCCGATCCCGTCGAAGGCGGCGAACAGGCCCGTGATGTATTTCTCCGCCCGGTCCTCGCCCCACCTGTCCCTCGTGTAGCGGTAGATGTCGTCGAGGCGGCGGGAGGCCGCCTCCTGGATGCGAACGGCGGGCACGCGCGTCAGGAGCGGTTCCGCGCGATCACATCGGCCGCCGTCAGGGGCCGATAGCTCTCTTCCGGTGCGGCAAAGGCGTGGGTCAACTCCGCTTTCAGCCGGTCGAAGGCTTCCGCCTCCACCCGTTCCTTGTCGCGGCGGATCAGATCCCGGATGTATTCGCTGACATTCTCGTAGGCGCCGTCGTCGCCATCGGTGTTCTCGGCGACGAAATCGCTGAGCGCGCCGCTGACGCGGACGGTCATGGTTCTCGTGCGGGGCATGGCTCCTCCGGCGTCTTGCTTTGTACTCAATATAATCAAAATTGAATACGAAACAAGTCGCGGCGGTGGTTTACCCCCACCTCTTATGACCCTCTCACCCTTTTTTGTGACCCCCTCACCCTGACCCTCTTCCCCTGGCCTACTCCGCCGAAGTAGCCTTCGGCTACGAAGGCTGGAAAAAAGGGGGAGAGGGGACACCACCGAAACTCCCTCGCCCCCCATCGGGGGGAGAGGGTTGCGGAGGGTTGGCGAAGCGGCAGCTGAGCCTAGCCGTAGCTGGGTGAGGGGGGTGGCGGCCGTGAAGACGCCCGCGCAGCCGGCCGCTCGGTTCTTGCGTGAAGACGCCCAGTTGGCCGACCCTGCCAGACCCCAACTGGGCTGTATCGTCAGGTATTCATCGACTCGAAGAAGTCGTCGTTGGTCTTCGATTCCTTGATCTTGCCGAGCAGGAACTCCATGGAATCCACCACCCCCATGGGGTTGAGGATCCGCCGGAGCACCCACATCTTCGAGAGCGTGCCCTTCTCGACCAGCAGCTCTTCCTTCCGGGTGCCGGACCGGGTGATGTCCATGGACGGCCAGGTCCGCTTGTCGGTGAGCTTGCGGTCCAGGATGATCTCCGAATTGCCGGTGCCCTTGAACTCCTCGAAGATCACCTCGTCCATCCGGGAGCCGGTATCGATCAGCGCCGTCGCGATGATGGTCAGCGAGCCGCCCTCCTCGATGTTCCGCGCCGCGCCGAAGAACCGCTTCGGGCGCTGCAGCGCGTTGGCGTCGACGCCGCCGGTCAGGACCTTGCCCGAAGACGGCACGACGGTGTTGTAGGCCCGGGCGAGCCGGGTGATGGAATCCAGCAGGATCACCACGTCCCGCTTGTGCTCGACCAGCCGCTTGGCCTTTTCGATGACCATCTCGGTGACCTGGACGTGACGGGTGGCGGGCTCGTCGAAGGTGGACGAGATCACCTCGCCCCGCACCGAGCGCTGCATGTCGGTCACCTCCTCGGGGCGCTCGTCGATGAGCAGCACGATCAGGTAGCACTCGGGGTGGTTCTCGGCCACCGCATGGGCGATGTTCTGCAGCATCACCGTCTTGCCGGTCCGGGGCGGGGCGACGATCAGCGCCCGCTGGCCCTTGCCGACCGGGGTGATCAGGTCGAGCACGCGAAGGGTCGGGTCCTTGTATTTGGGATCGTCGACCTCCATGCCGATCCGCTCCTCGGGGTAGAGCGGCGTCAGATTGTCGAAGTTGATCCGGTGGCGGACCGCTTCGGGCTCCTCGAAGTTGATGTCCTTGACCTTGAGCAGCGCGAAATAACGCTCGCCGTCCTTGGGCGCGCGGATCTGCCCCTCGACCGTATCGCCGGTGCGGAGTCCGAAACGGCGCACCTGGCTGGGCGAGACATAGATGTCGTCCGGGCCGGGCAGGTAGTTGGCTTCCGGGGAGCGCAGGAAACCGAAGCCGTCCTGAAGCACTTCCAGGACGCCGTCGCCGAAGATGGGCACGTCGTTCTCCGCCAGCTGCTTCAGGATGGCGAACAGCATGTCCTGCTTGCGGAGCGTGCTGGCGTTCTCGATTTCCAGTTCCTCGGCGAACTGCAGCAGTTCGGTGGGGGACTTGGACTTCAGGCTTTGCAGATTCATTTCCGACACAGGCTTGAATCTCGTGTTGTGGGGGGGTCCGGGGCAGCCGCGGGCGCGGATCGGAAAAGCGGTTCCCGCCAACGGCGTGTCCGGAACCCTCTGGATATGTCTTGAAAGGCGGGCCGCTTGACGAACGGCCCCTTACTATTGAATGACACTTAGCCCAACGGCCCGGGGTAAGTCAAATCAAGAATACGGATTAAGAGTACGGGGCGGCGCGGCCGCACCCTCTCCCCCTCGAAGGGGGAGAGGGGACACCACCGAAACTCCCTCGCGATTTATTCCCTCGCCCCCTGAAAGGGGGAGAGGGATGCGGAGGCTTGGCGAGCTAGGGCACAAAGCGAACGCAAAGGTCAATTCTGCGAATTGACCGGGACTGCCCGACCGAGCCTTAGCCGTAGCTGGGTGAGGGGGTGGACCCTAAAACGGCCGGACCACCGCCAGAATGACGATGGCGGCCATCAGGACGGCCGGGACCTCGTTCATCCGCCGGTAGAATTTCGCCGGGCGGGCGTTTTCGTCCCGTTCGAACGCCTTGCGCCAGCGGGCCATCAGGTGATGCATGACGAACAGCGCGGCGACCAGCGCCAGCTTGGCGTGCAGCCAGCCGTCCCGCCACTGATCGGCGCCCAGGTTGGCCAGCAGGATCCCGCCGAAGACCAGGGCGGCGATCATCGCCGGATTGACGATGGCGCGGAGCAGGCGGCGCTCCATGACCTTGAAGGTCTCCGACTGGCCGGAGCCCGGTTCGGCGTCGCAGTGATAAACGAACAGCCTGGGCAGGTAGAGCATCCCGGCCATCCAGGCAATGACGGCGATGATGTGCAGGGCCTTGATCCACGGATACGCGGTTGCCGACAGTTCGATCATGGAAGATTCCTCATGCTTTCATAGGCCTTTCAGGGGGCCGGCAGGGACATGTCCGCCAGCTTTCGGGGCACAGCCGGTTCCCGTCCGCCGGCGCCGGCCCGTCTCCCCGGGGCGCCGGGTTCAGCACCTGATGGGCGAGGGCGGAAATGAAACTGGGGTGAGTGCCGACGGCGGGGACGCGGAGGTATTGGGGAAGCTTCAGCTCCCGCGCGCGGCCGGCATATTCGATATCGAGCTCGACGAGGGTTTCCGAGTGCTCGGAAACGAAGGCGATGGGCAGCACGGCGACGCCGGTTCCGTCCGCCGCGGCGCGGGCCAGTTCCGCATCGAGGGAGGGCGCGATCCATTCCAGCGGCCCGACCCGGCTTTGATAGCAGACCCGCCAGTCCTCCGGCCCGAGCCCGGCGGCCCCGGCCAGTTTCTCCGCCGTCCGTTCGACCTGCCACTGGTAGGGGTCGCCTGCTTCCACCACCTTTTTCGGCAGGCCGTGGGCCGAGAACAGCACCCGCAATTCGGCATCGCCCGCTTCGGCCAGCTTCCGTTTCAGGAGATCCGCCTGGGCGGCGATCCAGCCATCCGCCAGGGGATAGCAGCAGATGGCGCGGGTTTCCGCCGCGATCCCCCGTTTCGCCGCGGCGCGCCGCCAGTCCCCGATGGAAGAGCCTGTGGTGGTCGTCGAAAACTGGGGATAGAGGGGCAGCAGAACGATGCGGTCCGGCCCGAAGGCCTCGACCTCGGCCGCCGTCTCAGGGGCGAACGGATGCCAGTAGCGCATGGCGACGAACACCCGGTACTCGTCCGGTCCCGAGGCATCGAGCTCGGCTTCGAGGGCGGCGGCCTGCTCCCGCGTCAGGGCGAGCAGCGGCGAGCCGCCGCCGAGACGGCCGTAGATTTCCCGGGCGACGGGCGCCCGGCGCCGGGCGATCAGCTTCGCCAGCAGCCAGCGGAGCGGGCCCGGAAGACCGATGATCGCGGGATCGTTGAACAGGTTGAACAGGAACGGCCGGATGGCGCCGGGCCCGTCCGGTCCGCCGAGATTGAACAGCACGACGGCGGTCCTGGTCACGCGCGCCTCACCAGGTCGACCACCCGGCCCACATGCTCCGGCGGGGTCGCCGGGATGATCCCGTGGCCGAGATTGAAGATGTGGGGTCCGCCCGCGAAGGCCTCGACGATCCGCCCGACCTCCTCGTCCAGCGCCGCGCCGCCGGCCGCCACCAGCAGATTGTCGAGATTGCCCTGGACCACGGTCCGGGATTGAAGATGCTCCGCCGCCCAGCCGAGGGGAACCGAGACATCGAGGGAAACCGCATCGATGCCGATGTCCCGGACATAGTCGGCATAGAGGGCGCCGGCGCCCCTCGGGAATCCGATCACCGGGATATGGGGGTGTGCCGCCTTGACGGCCGCGACGATCCTTTTGGCCGGCTCCACGGACCAGCGGCGGAACTGGGCTTCGCTCAGGACCCCCGCCCAGCTGTCGAACAGCTGCAGCGCCTCGGCGCCGGCCTCCGCCTGCCGGATGAGATACGCCGCCGTCGCCTCGACCAGGAGATCGATCAGGGCGCGGAATTTTTCCGGATCATTGTAGGCCCAGCCCCGGACATCGGCGTAATCCCTGCTCGAGCCGCCTTCGGCCATGTAGGCGGCGACGGTCCAGGGCGCACCGGCGAACCCGATCAGGGCGGTGTCCGCCGGCAGCTCGGCGCGGAGTCGGGAGACGGCCTCGTAGACATTGGCCAGGTGCGAGTGGAAATCATCCATTCCAAGTCCCGCCAGGGGATCGGAGCGATCGACCGGCTCCAGCCTCGGCCCGGACCCGGCCTCGAACCAGACCCTCTGGCCCAGCGCGTCCGGCACCACCAGGATGTCGCTGAACAGGATGGCGGCATCGAAGCCGTAGCGCCTGAGGGGCTGCAGCGCGGCCTCCACCGCCATCTCCGGGGTGTAGCAGAAATCGAGGAAATTCTCCGCCCGGCGGCGGAGTTCCCGGTATTCCGGCAAATACCGTCCCGCCTGGCGCATCATCCAGACCGGCGGAGTTTCGGTTCGGGCGCCGCCGAGAACCTGAAGGAGTTTCTTTTCTGTCATGCGGACCGGACGGACGGTGAAAGGGCACAGGGTTGGTTTTTCAACACATCCCTATAACAATCTAAATAAAAATAAAAAGGTTGTAGTTGTTGTTGGAAGGAGGCAAAGCGGGGATTAAAGGTTTTCCACAGGCTTTCCGGCATTTTTGCGGCAGCCCGGAATTCCGGCCCCCGGATGTGCGGAAAACCGGGAGAATTCCGTTGGATGGCGGAAAATCGGGCCGTCATCCTCGTGTTATATTGAGCGTCATTATGAGCGTCATATCCGGTGAAAAGCGGGGATAAGGGGTTTCGCGGGCGAAATAGGGAGCGGATGGGCGCGGTTCGGATAACTTTCGGCATGCTGTATAAGCCGTCTCCCGGATTCCGGCCGAACTTGGCCCGATCAGGCGAAAACCGGTTCCGGCCATGTGTTCCCGGACTTATCCCCGGCGCTGGTGTATAACTGGGACCGGCCAACCGCGGAACGAGCCCGAAGCACCGATTTCATGAGCGAATTTCATCTCTATCTCATTTCGGACTCCACCGGCGAGACCGTCCAGTCCGTATCGCGCGCCTGCCTGGTGCAGTTCGACGACGTGGAGCCGGTCGAGCATCTCTGGAATATGGTCCGCAACGTCCGTCAGATGGACATGGTGATCGACGATATCCGGAGCAATCCCGGCTTTGTCCTCTATACGCTGGTCGACAGCGACCTTCGCGGCCGGCTGCGGGCGGCGTGCCGCGAATTGCAGGTTCCCTGCGTCTCGGTGCTTCAGCCGATCATGGCGGCTTTCGGCGGCTACCTCAAATCCGAAATCCACGCCCAGCCCGGCCGCCAGCATGCGCTGGACAGCGAGTATTACGCCCGGATCGAGGCGATGGATTTCGCCATGACCCATGACGACGGCCAGACCACGTGGAATCTGGGCGAGGCCGACGTCATCGTCGTCGGCGTTTCGAGGACCTCCAAGACCCCGACCTGCATCTATCTGGCCAACCGGGGTATCAAGGCGGCGAACATCCCCATCGTCCTCGGCATGGAGCTGCCCAAGGAGCTGTTCGAGGTCAGCGGGCCGATGATCGTCGGCCTGACCAAGGAGCCTCGCAGCCTGGTTCAGGTGCGGCGCAACCGGCTCAGGATGCTCAACGAGGAGAGCGAAACCGGCTACACCGATCCGGAGACCGTGAACGAAGAGGTCAAGTTCGCCAAGCGCCTCTACAGCAACCAGGGCTGGCCCGAGATCGATGTCACCCGGCGGTCCATCGAGGAGACCGCCGCGGAGATCATGGCGCTCCGCGCCCAGCGCCAGGAAGACGGCGGGGCGTGATGCCGGCGCCCGACCTCATTCTGGCCTCGGGCAGCGCCGTCCGGGCGCGGCTGCTGAGGAATGCCGGGGTTGATTTCCGCATCGAAACCTCCGGCGTCGACGAGGACGCCGTCAAGGCCGCCGCCGGGGACGGCGTCCCTCCGGCGGAAATCGCCTTGCGCCTCGCCGCCGCCAAGGCCCGCGCCATCTCGGAGAAGCGGGCCGGCGCGCTGGTCATCGGCGCCGACCAGATGCTCGAATGCGACGGCAAGCTCTTCGACAAGCCCAACCACATGGCCCAGGCGGCTGAGAATTTGCGCCAATTCAGCGGGCGCGCCCACCAACTGATCACCGCCTGCTGCCTGATGCGGGACGGCGGGACCGTCTGGGAATCGGTGGAAACCGCGCGCCTCACCATGCGGGATTTGAGCGACGGGGACATCGACGTCTATCTGTCGGCGGCCGGAGAGGACGTGCTGGGCTCGGTGGGCTGCTACCGCCTCGAGGAACTGGGGGTCCGGCTGTTCTCCGACATCGACGGGGATTTCTTCGTCATCCTGGGCCTGCCGCTGCTGGGGCTGCTGGCGCGGCTCCGCGAGCAGGGGGCTCTGGAACCATGATCCGGGCGGGCGTCGTCGGCTGGCCGGTGGACCACAGCCTGTCTCCGACACTCCACGGCCATTGGCTGGAGAAATATTCCATCGACGGGGAGTACGTGAAAATCCCCGTCGATCCCAAGGACTTCGAGGCCGGCATCCGGGCACTGCCCGGCCGGGGGTTTTCCGGCTTCAACGTCACCGTGCCCCACAAGGAGGCGGCGTTCGCCCTGATAGACGAGGCGGATGCGGCGGCGAAACGGCTTCGCGCGGTCAATACGGTCACCGTGCGCCCGGAC
Source organism: Rhodospirillales bacterium (assembly GCA_965221855.1). Lineage (GTDB taxonomy): Bacteria > Pseudomonadota > Alphaproteobacteria > Rhodospirillales > UBA2165 > JAJDXO01. Next base: position 334,821 of record CBDCSV010000006.1, read on the forward strand.
GGACGGCTCCACGGCGCCAACACGGACGGTTTCGGGTTTCTCGAAAACCTCAAGGCCGGACTGGGGCGGCCGAGCCTTCCGGACGGACCGGCCATGGTGATCGGCGCCGGCGGCGCGGCGCGGGCCGTCGTCGGCGCGCTGCTGGACGAAGGGGTGGACCATATCCGCCTCGCCAACCGGACGGCGGCACGGGCCGAGCGCCTCGCGGCCGATTTGGGCGGTCCGGTCTCCGTCGTCGATTGGCAAATGCGGGACAAAAATCTCGCCGATGTGGCCCTTCTCGTCAACGCCACCTCCCTGGGGATGGCCAAATCGCCGCCCCTGGAATTTTCCCTCTCCGGCCTGGCGCCGGACGCGGTGGTGACGGACATCGTCTACGCCCCCCTGGAGACGCCCCTGCTGGCGGCGGCGCGGGCCCGCGGCCACCGGACCGTCGACGGGCTGGGCATGCTGCTGCACCAGGGGCGCCCGGGATTCGAGCGCTGGTTCGGCGTCGCGCCCGAGGTGGACGGCGGGTTGAGGTCCCGGATGCTCGAGGCGCTCGGCCAATGATCATCCTCGGGCTCACCGGCTCCATCGGCATGGGCAAGACCACGGCGGCCCGCGCGTTCCGGCGCCTGGGCGTGCCGACCTACGACGCGGACGCGGCGGTTCACGCCATCACCGAAGCGGGGGGCGAGGCCGTGCCCCTGGTCCGGGCGCGTTTTCCGGACGCGGTCGCCGAAGGCGCCGTCGACCGGGCGCGCCTGGGGGAGGCGGTGTTCGACGACGCGGCCGCGCTCGCCGAGCTGGAGGCCATCCTTCATCCCATCGTCCGCCGCCGCCGGGACCGGTTTCTCAAGTTCAACGGCGCCGCCCGGCGGCGCCTCGTGGTGCTCGACATCCCGCTGCTGTTCGAAACCGGCGGAGAGCGGAATTGCGACGCGGTGGCGGTGGTCTCCGCGCCCGCCTTCCTGCAGCGCATCCGGGTGATGTCGCGGCCCGGCATGACCGAGGAGAAGTTCGCCGGCATCCTGGCCCGCCAGATGCCCGACGGGGAAAAGCGCCGGCGGGCGGATTTCGTCATTTCCACCGGGCTCGGGCGCGAATTCGGCTTGCGCCGGATTCGGAACATTGTCAGATTGGCGGGCGACCTCACGCCTGGGAAGTGGCCGCCCAAATAGACGCGAAGGAAAGGCGACGGCGTTGCGGGAAATCGTCCTCGATACGGAAACCACGGGCCTCAGTCCCCGCGACGGGGACCGGATCGTCGAAATCGGCTGCATCGAACTGGTCAACCACGTGGCCACCGGCGAAACCTACCACCAGTACGTCAACCCCGAGCGCCCCATGCCCGAGGAGGCCTTCGCCATTCACGGCCTCTCGGACGACTTCCTGAGCGGCCAGCCGGTGATGGCGGACGTGATGGACGGGTTCCTCGAGTTCATCGGCGACGCGGCCCTGGTGATCCACAACGCCGAATTCGACATGCGGTTCATCAACGCGGAACTCGACCGGCTGGGCAGGGAGGAGCTTCCTCTGAGCCGCGCCGTGGATACGGTCCGCATGGCGCGGGAGAAGTTTCCGGGCGCGCCGGCCAGCCTCGATGCGCTCTGCCGCCGCTTCGATATCGACAATTCGGCCCGGTCCCTCCACGGGGCCCTGCTGGATGCCCAGCTTCTGGCCGAGGTGTATCTGGAGCTGATCGGCGGCCGCCAGCCGGATCTCGAACTCAAGGCCGACAGGGCGAAATCCGGGGCCCGGGCCGGATCGGCCGAGCGCCGCGAACCCCGCCCCCACGGGGCGGCCGAGGAGGAGCTGGCCGCCCACGAGGCATTCCTGGAAAAAATCGAAAATCCGGTCTGGCGCCGCTGAATCGCGGGATCGCCATCCCCCCCCCCTCACCCAGCTACGGCTAAGGCTCGCAAGCTCGCCAAGCCTTCGCATCCCTCTCCCCCCTCCGGGGGGCGAGGGTTAGAGAATAGTCCCCTCTCCCCCTTTTTTCCAGCCTTCGTAGCCGAAGGCTACTTCGGCGGAGTAGGCCAGGGGGAGAGGGTCAGGGTGAGGGGGTCACAAAAAAAGCGTGGAGGGATCATAAGAGGCGACAGAGGGTCGGGGTGAGGGGGTTCCGCAGGTTGTGTCTCCTCACCTGCTTGGATACAAACGATGGAATCACTTGTTCGCCGTCGCCCGGGATAAGGAAAATGTCGAACGCCTCCACCGGTAGAAGCGAGATACGCGCGGCGCTTTCGGAGAGCCGGCGGCTGTTCCTGTCGGTCGGCTTTTTCAGCATCTTCGTGAACATCCTGATGCTGACCGGTCCCATCTTCATGCTGCAGGTCTACGACCGGGTGCTGACGTCGCGTTCGGAGGCGACGCTGGTGACGCTGGTCGCCATCACCGCGTTCCTGTTCCTGATGATGGGGATACTGGATCATGCGCGCGGGCGGGTGCTGGCGCGCGCCGGGGCGCGGCTGCAGACCCGGCTGGATTCGCGGGTGCTGCGCGCGATTCTGACCCGGGCGATCGCGCCGTCCGAGCGGGCGCGCCCGGCGATGGGGTTGCGCGACCTCGAGGCGATCCAGCGCTTCACCTCGGGGACCGGCCCGTTCGCGTTCTTCGACGCGCCGTGGACGCCGGTGTTCCTGTGCGTCCTGTTCCTGTTCCACTGGATGCTGGGCGTGCTGGCGGTGTTCTCGGGCTGCCTGCTGCTTCTGCTCGCGGTGATCAACCAGGCGCGGACCAGCCGCCTGCAGGCCGAGGTGGGCGAGGCGACGGCGCGCTCGGCCCATTTCATCGAGCAGATGCGCGCCGGCAGCGAGACCGTGCGGGGCCTCGGCATGCAGGACGCCGTGGTGGCGCGCTCGTCCGAGTTGCGGGGCGGGCTTCTGGAGCGCGCGATGGCGGCTTCGGACCGGAGCGGTTTCTTCGGCGTGACGACCAAGACGCTGCGCCTGTTCCTGCAGTCGATGATGCTGGGTCTCGGCGCGTGGCTGGCGATCCAGGGGCTGGTGACATTCGGAGTGATCATCGCGGCGTCGATCCTGCTGGGGCGTGCACTGGCGCCGATCGACCAGGCGGTGGGCCAGTGGCCGCTCCTGCAGCAGGTGCTGGCGGCGCGGCGCTCCCTGGCGCGGCTTCTGGAGGAGACGCCGCCCGAGCCGCCGCGGACGGAACTGCCCCGCCCCCGCGCGCTCCTCGAGGTCCAGGGCATAACGGTCGCCGCGCCGGGCGCGCGGGTTCCGGCGGTGCGCGGGGCGGCCTTCCGGCTCGAGCCGGGCCAGGCGGCGGGGATCGCCGGTCCCTCGGCGTCGGGCAAGTCCACCCTCGCCCGCGCGCTGGCCGGGGTATGGCTTCCGGCGGCCGGCTCGGTGCGGCTCGACGGGGCGGAGCTCGACCAGTACGGCGCCGCGCTCGGACGCTATATCGGCTACCTGCCGCAGGAGGTCGTCCTGTTCGAGGGCACCGTGGCGGAAAACATCGCGCGCATGGACCCCGAGGCGAAGGACACCGAGGTCGTCGCCGCGGCGAAGCGGTGCGGGGCGCACGAGATGATCCTCAACCTGCCGGGCGGATATGATTTCGAGGTCTCGGCCGGCGGCGCGGCGCTGTCCGGCGGTCAGCGCCAGCGAATCGCGCTGGCCCGCGCGTTCTACGGCTCGCCGGTCGTTCTGGTCATGGACGAGCCCGATTCGAACCTCGACGCCGAGGGAACGATGGCGCTGGCCCGCGCGGTCCAGGCTCATAAGCGGCGGGGCGGGGCGGCGGTGATCGTGGCCCACCGGCACGGCGCGTTCGCGCAATGCGACACGGTGTACGTCATGGAGGGCGGACGCCCGGTCGCCGCCACGTCCGGCCGCGGCGAGGCGCCGGTCCGCCAACTGAAGGCCGGCGCGGCCGCAAAGGCGGACGAACCCGCGCCCGCGGAGCGGCCGGCGGCAATTTCGCGCAACCGTCCCGCCGCACCGGTCCCCGAACCGGCGGCGACCGGGGCGCGGGTCAAACCGCTTCCCGCGAACGATCCCGGCGCCGCCCGCCGCGCCATGGGTTCGCTCGAGCAGCAGATCGACGCCGCCATCGCGCGCGTCACCGGCTACCGTCCCGACGCGGACACGCAGGGCGGCGGGGACGGCATCGCGGCCGCGACGCCGGCGACCCGGGACCGGACGCCGTGACGACGCCGTCCGCCCACGGGAGATTCTCGGCGCGCCGAGGACTGGTTCTCGGTTTCGGCGGCGCGTTCGTGCTGGTCGCGGGCGTTGCCGCCTGGAGCGTGCTGGCGTCGGTGTCCGGTGCGGTGATTGCGTCCGGCTGGATCGAGGTGGAGAATCGCAACCGGACGGTCGAGCACATCGACGGCGGCACGGTGAGCGAAATTTTCGTGCGCGACGGCGACCGGGTCGCCAGGAACGATGCACTGCTCCGCTTCGGCGACGGAACGCTGCGCTCGGAGGAAGCGATCCTTTCCGCGGAACATGTCGAACTGGCCGCGCTGCGCAACCGCCTGGAAGCGGAGTTGCGCGCCGCCGGCGCCATCGCCTGGGACGCCGATCTTGCCGGGCGGGCCGCGGCCGAGCCCAAGGTGAAGGCGGTTCTCGACGGCCAGGAGCGCCTTTTCCGGGCGCGCGCGGCTGCCCGCCTCGACCAGGTCGCGCGGTTGCGCGAACGGATCGGCCAGGCGCGCGACGAGATTACCGGGCTCCGCGCCCAGTCCCGGGCCCTGGAGCAGCAGTCCCAACTGATCGACCGCGAACTCAAGGCGCAGCGGATGCTGTTCGAGAAGGGCCTGTCCCAGCTGCAGAGAGTGCTCGCGCTCGAGCGCACGGCGAAGAGCCTGGAGGGCCGGTCCGGGTCCAACACCGCCAGGATCGCCGCCATTCGGGGCCGGATCTCGGAGTTGGAGATTCAGATCCTCCAGATTGGCTCCCTGCATATGGAGGAGGTCGAGGAGAAGGTCCGCGACACGAGCGCGCGGGAGAACGAGGTGAAAGAGCGCCTGGCTTTGGTGCGCAAACGCCTGGGGAGGATGGAGTTGCGCGCCCCGATCGCGGGCGAGGTGTTCGGACTGACGGTTTTCGCCGCCGGGGAAGTGGTGCGGCCGGGCGAACCGATTCTGCAAATCGTGCCCAGGGACGCGCGCCGTCTGTTCGGCCATCTGGAAGTGACGCCCGGCATGCCGGTCGAGGCGCTTATCCGGACCGGCGAGCGTTCCGTGGTCAGCTACCTGGTCAAGCCGGTGACCGACTTCTTCCACCGCTCGCTGCGCGAAGATTGAATGACGGGAGCCCGCGGATGACCGACGGTTCCAAGGATGCGACGATCGGGATTGCCCTGACGAACGACCTACGCAAGATCGCTCGCGTCGCGGCGGGGATCGACGAGTTCTGCGCGACCCATGGCGTAGCGCCGGAGATCGCCTACTCCGTCAACCTGGCGATCGACGAACTGCTGACCAATACCATCAGCCACGGCTACGAGGACGACGAGCCGCACCGCATCGAGATCATCCTGCGTCTGGAGGGGGATATGCTCGTCGTGGCGATCATCGACGACAGCGCGCCGTTCGACCCGACGGAGATGCGCGAACCGGATATCGATGCCTTGATGGACGGCGAGGAGACAGGCGGGCCGGAGATGGATGGGCTCGGCCTGCTGCTGGTCAACCGGACGATGGACGGCGTCGAATACCGCCGGCGGGGCGGCTGCAACGTCGTCACCCTGACCAAGAATGCGGCCGGACAGGAAAGCGGGTAATTTCTCGGGCGCGGGGGAGTTTCGGCGGTGTCCCCCCTCACCCATATTTTTATGACCCCCTCACCCTGACCCTCTCCCCCTGAAAAAGGGGGAGAGGGGACGCGCCCAAAGGCCCCTCTCCCTTTGGGTGAGGGGCGCGCCGAATTTCCCGTGAAGAACGGGGACGGCCGAAATTGCAACAATGGTTTAATTTTGCTAGAGAGTTTTCTGATCTGACGGAATCGTTAGGGATTCCCAAAGTCTCTGATTTCTGATTCAAGATGTGGGCTGGTGAAGGAGGCCAGCCTGCATGACGAGACCACTTTCGAATGATCTACGACATCGGTTGGTTGCGGCGGTGGACGGCGGGATGTCGCGTCGGTCTGCGGCGAAGGTTTTTGGGGTTGCGGCCTCGACGGCGATCAAATGGGTTGATCAGTGGCGGCAGCGGGGTGATGTGCGGCCCCGGCCGCAAGGCGGGGACCGCCGCTCTCACCGCCTTGAAGCGTATGCCGAGGAGGTTCTGGCGCTTGTCACGGAGACACCGGACATCACCCTGGCCGAGATCGCAGCCTGTCTGGAGGAGGTGCACGGGCTTCGGGTTGCCCCGAGCACGGTCTGGCGGCTGCTCGACCGCCACGGCATGACCTTCAAAAAAAACCGCGCACGCCAGCGAGCAGCAACGTCCTGATGTCTTGGCGCGCCGGCAGGCCTGGGCCGAGGCGCAGCCCGGCCTGATGCCGGAGCGGCTGGTCTTCATCGACGAGACCGGCACATCGACCAAGATGGCCCGGCGCTATGGCCGCGCGCCGCGCGGGCAGCGCTGCCAAGCCGCCATCCCTCACGGCCACTGGAAGACCACCACTTTGGTCGCTGCTCTCACGCTCGACGGCATCCTCGCCCCCATGACCATCGATGGGGCGATGACCGGGGCAGCCTTCCTTGCCTATGTCGAGCAAATCCTGGTCCCAACCCTCAAACCCGGAGACATCGTCATTATGGACAATCTGCCAGCCCATAAGCCCGCCAGCGTGCGTAAGGCCATCGAAGACGCCGGCGCCGAGCTCCGCTTCCTGCCGCCCTACTCACCCGACTTCAACCCAATCGAGATGGCCTTCGCAAAGCTCAAGGCCCTCCTCAAAAAGACCGCAGCCAGAACCGTCGACGACCTCTACGACGCCATCGCAACCGCCATCGACACAGTCACCCAATCCGAGTGCCAAAACTACTTCACTGCCGCAGGCTATGACCGGGTGTGATCAGAAAATGCTCTAGGATTCGGCCTACGACACTTGTGATACGGGGATAATCCTCAGGAGGGTGAAGTTCGATGCAGATCTACATTCATCTCGGAGACGAGAGTGGCGAGAACCGCCAGGGCGGCGACGGAGTCGACATCATGGACCTGGGCAGCGGCACCGACACCGCGGGCGGCGGCGGAAATTTCAACATCATCCTCGGCGGCAGCAACGCCGACTACCTCAAGAGCGAAGGCATCTGGGATGACATCCTCGGCGGCAGCGGCGACGACATAATCGTTGCGACCGGGTACGGCGGCTGGCTCTTCGGCGGGTCCGGCAACGACACGATCACCGGTTCGGACAAGACCGGCCTCACGGAGGTCATTTTCGGCGGCACCGGCAACGATACCATCGACGGCGGCGGGGGCGACGACCTGATCATCGGCGGAAAAGGCGACGACGACCTGACCGGCGGCTCCGGCGCCGACACCTTCTACTTCTGGGAGGACCACGGCAACGACACGATCCAGGACTTCAATCTCGCCGAGGGCGACCGGATTCACCTGACCAATTTCGACAAGACGATCACCTGGGCGCAGTTGCAGTCGAAGATCACGCTTGTCACCGACGAAAACAACGTGGTGACGGGCGTGCAGATCGACCTCAGCGACTGGGGCGGCGGCACGGTCGTGCTCGTGGGCATCACGTCCATCGCCGACGTGACCGAGGACATGTTCGTGCTCGACCAGATCGTGGGCAGCGACGACTCCGACGATACCCTCCAGGGCGGCGAGGACGACGACACCATGACCGGCGGGACCGGCGCCGACAAATTCGTCTTCGACGAGGACAGCGGCGACGACACGATCACCGACTTCAGCGCGACCCAGGGCGACAAGATCGACCTTCGGTCCTTCTCCCAGGCCATCACCTGGGACGTGCTGAGCACCAAGATCACGGTGGTCACCGACGAAAACAATATCGCCATCGGCGTCAAGATCGACCTCAGCGACTGGGGCGGCGGCACCATCACGCTCAACGGCATCACGTCGGTCAGCGACGTCACCGCCGACATGTTCCTCCTGCACGCGCTCACCGGCAGCGACGACTCCGACGATATCCTCCGGGGCGGCACCAGCGACGACACGCTGACCGGCGGCACCGGCGCCGACACCTTCGTCTTCGACGAAACCTCCGGCGACGACACGATCACCGACTTCAACAAGGCCGAGGGCGACAAGATCGACCTGAGCTGCTTCGATGTGGCGATCACCTGGGACATGCTGAGCACGAAGATCACGACGGTCACGGACCCGAACGACCCCAATACGGTGACCGGCGTTCAGATCGACCTCAGCGAGTGGGGCGGCGGGACGATTACGCTGCAGGGCGTCACGTCGATTAGCGACGTCACCGCCGACATGTTCATCCTCTCGGGCCTTTCAGTCACCTGGCGTTATGGGGATGAGGAAGACAACGAGATCACCGGCGGGGCCGGCCACGACGTCATCTACGGCATGGAGGGCGACGACACGCTGACCGGCGGGGCCGGCAACGACTGGCTCTTCGGCGGCGAAGGCGCCGACACGCTGGCGGGCGGCGCCGGCAAAGACACGCTGATGGGCGGCGAGGGCGACGATGTGCTGACCGGCGGCGAAGGGGACGACATGCTGATCGGCGGCGAGGGCGACGACACGCTGACCGGCGGCGGCGGGGCCGACATCTTCGTGTTCGGCGAGGACAGCGGCAACGACACGATCACCGACTTCGACACCACCCAGGACAAGATCCACCTGAAGAGCCTCTCGCAGACCATCACCTGGGCGCAGCTGCAGTCGAAGATCACGACGGTCACGGACCCGAACGACCCCAATACGGTGATCGGGCTGAAGATCGACCTCAGCGACTGGGGCGGCGGCACCATCACGCTGACCGGCATCACGTCGATTTCCGACCTGACCGAGGAGATGTTCGTGCTCGACCAGATCGTGGGCAGCGACGACTCCGACGACGTGCTCCAGGGCGGCACCAGCGACGACACGATGACCGGCGGGACCGGCGCCGACACCTTCGTCTTCGACGAATCATCCGGCGACGACACGATCACCGATTTCAGCACGACCGAAGGCGACAAGATCGACCTGACCGCCATCACCGCCTCGCTCACCTGGACGCAGCTACAGGCGAAAATCTCGACGGTCACGGACCCGAACGACCCCAATACGGTGATCGGGCTGAAGATCGACCTGAGCGACTTCGGCGGCGGAACCATCACGCTGAACGGCCTCACCGCCGTTTCCGACCTGACCGAGGACATGTTCATCCTCGACGATTTCGTCGGCACCGACGGCGACGACACCATGGAGGGCGGCACCACCGACGACACGCTGACCGGCGGCTCCGGCGCCGACACCTTCGTCTTCAACCTGGACAGCGGCGACGACACCATCACCGACTTCACCGTCAACACGGACAAGATCGACCTGAGCGGGATCACCGGCATCACCAGCGTCAGCGATTTCGTTTGTTGGCAGGACGGCGACGATGCCGTGATCGACCTCGGCAGCCAGGGCGGCGGCACGATCAGGCTGAAGAACGTCTCGCTGAGCGACATGGATGCGGACGACTTCGTCTTCTACCAGAACACCTACACCGGCACCGAGGCGGCCGAGACGCTGGAGGGCGGCGACGGCGACGACACCATCACCGGCCTGGGCGGCGACGACACGCTCACCGGCGGCAAGGGCGAGGATACCTTCGTCTTCGCCTCGGGCCACGGGGACGACACGGTCACCGACTTCACCGACGGCGAGGACACCATCGATCTGAGCGCGTTCACCGGCATCAGCGGGTTCAGCGACCTGACCGTTACGCAGAACGGAAGCAATACCGTGATCACGGTCCCCGGCGGCGGCACCATCACGCTGCAGAATTTCACGTCGACGGACCTCGACGCGAACGACTTCGTGTTCCACGAGGAGCAGCAGGACGGCATGTAGGCCGCCCCCCTCACCCAGCTACGGCTAAGCTCAGCTGCCGCTTCGCAAAGCCTCCGCATCCCTCTCCCCCCAAGGGGGGCGAGGGTTGGGGAGTCGTCCCCTCTCCCCCTTGGGGGAGAGGGTCAGGGTGAGGGGGTCATAGGAGGTGAGAGTGAGGAGATGCGGCCCGGCGCCTACGCCTGCGCCTATGCCGTGCCGCCTTCTTCGCCGCCGGCCTGGACCATCCCCTGGGCCATTCGCTGCTGGTAGAGGCTGGCGAAGTCGATCGGCGACAGCATCAGCGGGGCGAAGCCGCCGTCGCTGGTGGCGTCGGCGACGATGCGCCGGAGGAACGGGAAGAGGATCAGCGGGCACTCGACCAGGAGAACCGGCGCGAGCGCCTCCTGCGGCACGTTGACCATGAACAGGCCCGCATACTCCATTTCCAGGATGTAGCAGAGCTGATCCTGGACCTTCGCCTCGGCGCGGATCTTCAGGACCACCTCGTAGAAATTCTCGCCGACGCCGTTGGCCGCGACATCCACCTCGATGGGGATGTTGGGCATCTCGTTCTGCAGCGCCTCGAAGACCTGCGGCGTGTTGGGGGCCTCGAACGACAAATCCTTGATGTACTGGCCGCTGATGGCGATGGACGACATCTGTTCCCCGCCGGCGCCCCCGGCGGCATCGGATGCGTCGGGCGCGTCGGGCTCGGGGGTGAACCGTTCCGCCGGGATCGGGCTGTCCCCGCCCCCGTTTTTGTCGTCTTTGTCGGCCATGTAAGCAGATCCTTTTCGGAAGATTGGTTTGGTTCAGCGCTCGTTGGAAAGCGCGGGATGAGTGACCGTCGGCGAGCGCGGGGGATCGCCGCCGTCTTCGTCTTCATCGATGACGGTGAAGTCCCCGTCGATGGTCTTGCCCCCGGGGGGCGCGGGACCGCTTGGGCCGTCGCCATCGGTTTCGTGTGCGTGGAAGGTGCGGACGGCGGCCCGCGCCGCGAAGAGCGAGCCCAGGCCGCGGCGGATCGCGGCCCGGAACGGCGGCAGGAACAACAAGAGGCCGGCGCCGTCGGTGACGAAGCCCGGCGTCAGCAGCAGCGCGCCGGCGAACACCAGGCAGACCCCGTCGAACAGCTCCTTGACCGGCAATTCGCCCCGCTCCAGATTTTCGCGGGCCCGGTACAGGGTCGAGAGGCCCTGAACCCTGAGCAGCACGGACCCGGCGAGCGCCGTCGCGACCACCGCGCCCAGGGTCGGCCACAGGCCGATTTCACCGCCGACGGCGACGAATACGGCGATTTCCAGCAGGGGAACGCCGACGAACAGGGCGAAAAGAATGTATCCCATCCAGGTTCGCTTTTCCGTGACTTGCCCTTTGGAGACAAAAGGCATATGTAAACCGGGTAGGCTGGAGGATATGTAGTTTCCGCGACCGAACCGGTTCCTGGGATCGTGCGTGTCGATCCGGGAGTTTCTACCCCGCCGGCTGGACAGGGTCCAGCGGCAGATTGCGGGCCTGGACATGGAACGATGGGCGAAGGCTTCCAGTTCATTGACATAATTCTGTTCGCGATGATCGCGGCGTTCCTGATTCTCAGGCTGCGCAGCGTGCTCGGCCGCCGGCAGGACAACGGCGGCCCGCCTTCGGACCCGTTCTCCCGCGGATCCCGGCAGGGACCCCAGGAGGACAACGTCGTTCAGCTGCCCGATCAGTCCGAACCGCTCGATCCCGACGCCGAACCGGAGAAGCAGGAACCGGCGACGCCGCTGGAGGCCGGGTTCACGCAAATCCAAATCGCCGATCCCTCCTTCGACCACGAGGAATTCCTGGTCGGCGCCCGCACGGCGTTCGAGTTCATCATTCAGGCGTTCGCCGAAGGCGATATCGAAACGCTGGAATCCCTGCTCAACGACGAGGTGTACCAGAACTTCCTGTCGGCCATCCGCGCCCGCGAGGCGGCCAACGAGACCCTGGAAAACACCCTGGTCCGCATCCGCGCCGCCGACGCCATCGAGGCCTATATGGACGGCGCGGTCGCCTTCGTCACCATGAAGATCGTTTCCGAACAGGTGAACGTCACCCGCGACGCCGCCGGCGAAGCGGTGCACGGCGATCCCGGCCACATCACCGAAATCACCGACATCTGGACCTTCGCCCGCGACACGAACTCCCGCGACCCCAACTGGGAATTGGTGGCCACCCGCTCCCTCGAGTAGCCCCATGCCGCGAAAAGAGGCCGTGAAAAGAGGCCGTCCGTGAGCCGCGCCCGGTCCTTCGCCGCCAAGTTGGCCGGCCGCCTGTCGCGGCCATCCATCTTCCCGTTACTGGTCCTGGTTCTGGCCCTCGGCCTGGGCGCCTGCGCCGAAGTCACTCCGTTGACGCCCGGCCCGCCGCCGGAACCGAAACCCGCCCCGAAACCCGCCCCGAAACCCGCCCCTGGCGCCGCCGCCCTCCGGCTGATTCCCGTAGGCTTCGGCGCGCTCAACGGCTGGGCCGGCGACGATCATCGGGCCGCCCTCGGCGCCATGGCGCGAAGCTGCGCCAAGTTTTCGCGGCAGCCCGCCGCCCGGCCGGTGGGCCCGGATGCCCGGTTCGGGCGGATGGCCGACTGGGCCCCGGCCTGCGCGGCCCTGCCGGCGGCCGCCGGCCGCGGCGCCGCGCGCCGGTACTTCGAAGCCAACTTCCGGGTCTTCCGGCTCGAGGGCGCCGCCGGCCCGCGGGGCCTGATCACCGGCTATTACGAGCCCGAATTGCGCGGTTCGTGGCGCCGGGGCGGGCCATACCAATATCCCCTCCACAAGAAGCCGGGCGATCTGGTGTCGGTGGATTTGGGCCGGTTTTCCGGCGAGTGGAAGGGCCGCCACATCGCCGGGCGGGTCCGGGGCAGCCGGCTGGAACCCTATGACGAGCGGCGCCGGATCAACGGCGGCTCGCTGGCGGGCCGGGGTCTGGAACTGCTGTGGCTGGACGATCCGGTGGATGCGTTCTTCCTCCACGTCCAGGGGTCGGGACGGGTGCGCATGGCCGACGGCACGCTGGCCCGCGTCGGGTTCGCCGGGCGCAACGGCCACGCCTACACCGCCATCGGCCGGGTATTGGTCGAGCAGGGCGAGCTGTCGGCGGACGGCGTGTCGCTGCAGTCGATCCGGCGCTGGCTGGCCGCCAACCCGTCGCGGGCCCGGGGGATCATGGACGCCAACCGCTCCTACATCTTCTTCCGCCTGATCACGGGCGTGAGCGACGGCGACGGCCCCATCGGCGCCCAGGGCGTTGCGCTGACGCCCGGGCGCAGCTTGGCGGTCGACCGGGGCAAGCTGCCCCTGGGCGCGCCGGTGTGGCTCGAAACCCGCGACCCGCTGGACCGGAGCCGCCCCATCCGGCGGCTGATGATCGCCCAGGATACGGGCGGCGCCATCCGCGGCGCGGTCCGGGGAGACTTCTTCTGGGGGGCGGGCGCCCGGGCCGAGGCGGCGGCCGGCGAAATGCAGGAGCCCGGCACCTTCCATATCCTGCTGCCCCGCACCATTGCCGTTCTGGGATCGTAATTTCAATATGTATACCAAAGGGGTCCCAATCGGACACTAAATGTGCTATAAGGCTCCCAACGTGAGCGACACGGTGAGACTCCCCGCCGTGGCACCATCATTCGATGGGAGCGCAATGGGGGAACTTAGGGAGCACCCTCCTCACGTTTAGCGCCGGTGCGGCCAATAATTTGTCGCACCGGTTTGCTTTTGTGATCTCGCAGAAGTTTTTGCCGAAGCGTATCCGGCGTTTTGGAAGCCGTTTACGCACCCCCTCACCCTGACCCTCTCCCCCTTCGAGGGGGAGAGGGATACGGAGGTTTGGCGAGCCTGCGAGCCTTAGCCGAAGCTGGGTGAGGGGGATCTTGTGGCGACACCGCGGCAGGGAATCAACTCAATCGAACCATCTCGCTGGCACTTGCCTCGAATCCGGTTAATCGCCATATTGGCCGTATGGCGAAAAAGGGCTCGAAAACCGGGGATTCCGGCGGCATCGGCGCGGACGACGCCAAGCTTCTGGAGCAGGCGTTCACCGACGTCGCGCCGCTGCCGGGCCGCGAGGTGCGGCCCGGCGCCGAACCGGCGAAACCGAAGCCGAAGCCCCGGGCCGCAACCCCTTCCGGCCGGACCCCGGACCCGGCGCCGTCGGAACTCCCCGAACTCCGCGCCGGGGACACGCCGGGGGTCGACAAGAAAACCCAGCAGAAGATGCGCCGGGGCCAGATCGAAATCGAGGGACGCCTGGATCTCCACGGCATGTACCAGGACGAGGCGTTCCGGGCGCTCGAGGAGTTTCTCGCCGGCTCCCAGGCGGCGGGCAGGAAATGCGTCCTGGTGATCACCGGCAAGGGAACCCGCCCCGATGGGCCCGAGGGCGAGCGCATCGGCGTCCTGCGCCGGGCGGTGCCCGGCTGGCTCAACCGGGCGGGGCTCCGCGAGCGCGTCCAAAGCTTCCGCGAGGCGGCCCCCAACCACGGCGGGTCGGGCGCCCTCTACGTCCTGTTGCGGCGGGCCAGATGACCCCGTTCGGCGCCCGGGTGCGGGAACTCCGCGGCAGGCACGGCATCCAGCTCAAGAAAATGGCCGCCGATCTGCAGGTGTCGCCGGCCTATCTCTCGGCCCTCGAACACGGCAAGCGGGGCCGCCCGGGCCCCGGCTTCGTCATGCAGATCGCCAATTATTTCGAGCTGATCTGGGACGAGGTGGACGAGCTGAAGGAACTGGCCGGGCTGTCCCACCCCAGGGTGCCGGTGGAGACCGGCGGGCTGACGCCTAAGGCGACCCTGCTCGCCAACCTCATGGCCCGGCACATCTCGGAGCTCGACGACGCCACCATCGAGCGCATCCTCGCCGAGATGGGCTTTGATGAGGTAGAGGCCTATCGGGAGTGGGTAAGTGAATGACGTGGACGTAATTTTCCGTTATTGGCAGAACCACAGAATCAAAACTCACGCCACACCAAAAACGCGTGGTGGTGTGATCTTTTCCGTCCAGAGATAGGAGGGGGATTGGAACATGAGTGACATTGACGAAAATCTATCTGATGTCGCCAAGAAACCCATAGCTGATGCCATTGATGCACTCCTGGGGCCCAAACTCAAGCAACTCAAGGAATGGAGCGAAGTTCGGGAAGCGAAGAAGCAGGCTGAGCAAAAGAACCTAGACAAGAGGATGTCCAGGTATCTCGATAGATTCCTGAGAACTGCCAGCCACCTTCAATCGATTGTATTTCCGCAATCCAACTTGCCGTTGAACGTCATCTACGAACCGTTGATTGTCGGAGAGTTAGAGCCAACTTATGAACAAAGTGTTGTTTCTGTGCCTCAACTGTGTGCCATTGAGGAACATATTACTGTAATCGACAACGGCGGAATGGGTAAAACCACCTTTGCGAAGCACGTTTCGCTGCAAATCTTCGATCACTGGGAAAAAATTCCGATATTTTTCAATCTCCGACAGTTGGGTCACGAAAGTGATCTTGCCGATGAAGTTCGAGCTGAACTAAATGAACTAGGCCAGAATTTTCCCAAAAGACTGTTCGAAACCCTGTTGGAAAACGGCAGGCTGTTTATTGTCCTGGACGGTTTCGACGAGATTGACCCGCCGATCCAAGTTTCCGCCCGCAGTCAGATTGAAGACCTCGCCCGAAAGTGTGGCTTAAGTCGGATGATGCTGACATCTCGCCCCCAATCAAACATTCCAAACTTAGAGAATGGGCGCGTGTTCAGGCTAGAGCCACTGATAAAATCTCAAGCCGAGTCGCTCGTGCAGAGATACGACAAGTTCGCGGATATTGATATCGGCAAAAAACTTATTCGAGAATTTGATCAGGTGCCGGAGGAGTTTCTGGAGACCCCGCTACTTGTCGCACTTCTGTACAAAACTTACAGTTACAATAGTTCAATCGCGACAAAGATTTCGGCCTTTTACAACGACGTCTATGAGGCTTTGTTCAAGGGGCACGACTTAACCAAATCAGGCTTTGCTCGTACAAAGAAGTCGGGCCTTGATGTTAATGAATTTCGTCGTTTGTTGCGGGCCTTCTCGTTTACCTCCTTGGTCTATGGCAAGCGAGAGTTTGAGAGTTCGAATGAGGTAGTTCGCATCATCAATGAGGCAGCAACGCTTGTTTCGGCCGCTGATTTTTCACCCCAGGATTTTCTCGACGACTTATTGGTAGCGGTTCCAATGATGGTAAACGAGGGACCGAATTACCGATTTTCGCATAGTACTTTCGGAGAATATTTTGGAGCGGAGCACATAGCGTTCGGAAATATTGGGGAGCGAATTCTAAAAAATATCTCTGACGCTGGTCAGGAGAATAAGTTCCGACAAGTGTTTGATTTTCTACACGAATTAAATCCGGACCTATTTCGTCGCCAATTCACTCTACCGCTCGCCACCACATTTCTTAGTACCAGCAGAACAACACGGAGCGATATTCTGCATACTGCCCGCTGTATGCTGACGGGTTATATCAGTATTTGGCCGAGGGTTGAGGTGGAATATCGCGCAGAGGATGGAAGTAATACGATCCGGCCGAGCACTTCACCACCGGTTAGCTACGGCAAAAATAGCTATTTTTACGGAGACCTAAATGGTGAAGAGCATGTAGCAATTTTTCAGAGTGACGTTCTGAGCCCCTATGACCGACTGTTGTTAGGGTCTTGGCGCGAAATGTCTCACGTGGTTGACGACGATGAGCTGTCGAATTTTAGTCACTTTGATTACGAATTCTCGGAAATTTCCGGCCGACTCCGCCTCAGGAGATGGTATGCATTGGAGTCCAATGCCCTGACCCAATGTGCGAGCATCCGCCCCCTTTCGAGAATACTCTGTAAAGAGATTCACCATCAGACAATATTTGTGGGACGCGCTCATGAGCTACGAGTATTGGATGAGGCTAAGTGTAGTTCGATCCTAGAGCGTATTTGAGATTGATTGAATCATTTTAGGGATTCCCAAGTATGGGCGAACCATGATTCAAGATGGATGCTGGGCAAGGAGGCCAGCATTCATGGCGAGACCTTATTCGATTGATTTGCGAGAGCGTGTTGTTTTGGCGGTTTTGGCGGGGGAGAGTTGCCGCGCTGTAGCGGCTCGGTTTGGGGTTGCGGTTTCGAGCGTGGTTAAGTGGTCGCAGCGCTACCGGCGGACGGGGAGTGTTGCGCCCGGCAAGATGGGCGGTCACCGCCGCCGGGTTCTTGAGCCCCATCGGGAGTTCATTGTCGGCCGGATCGACCAGGAGCCGCATCTGACGCTGCATCGGTTGAGAGACGAGTTGGCCGCTCGGGGTGTCAGGGTATCCCACAGCACGGTATGGCTGTTTCTGCGCCGTGAAGGGCTGCGCTTTAAAAAAAACCCTGTTCGCCGTTGAACGGGCGCGCGCGGACATCGCCCGCCATCGCAGGCGCTGGAAGGCGTGGCAGGCAAAGCTTGATCCCGAACGGCTGGTATTCATTGATGAAACCTGGATCCGGACCAATATGGCCCCGCTGCGCGGCTGGGGGCCGAAAGGGGAGCGGGTCCGCGGCTTTGCCCCCCATGGGCGGTGGCACACCCTGACCTTCATCGGCGCGCTGCGCTGCGACCGGTTCACCGCGCCCTGCGTCTTCGACGGCCCCATCAATGGCGTGTGCTTCCGCGCCTACGTCGAGCAGCTGCTCGTGCCGACCCTGGTGCCCGGCGACATCGTCATCATGGACAATCTCGGCAGCCACAAGTCAAAAGCCGTGCGAAACGCCATCCGTGCCGCCGGAGCCAAGCTGTGGCTCCTGCCCAAATATTCCCCCGACCTCAATCCCATCGAGCAGACCTTTGCCCAAATCAAGCACTGGATGAGAAACGCCCAGAAGCGGGAGATCGACGACTTATGGCGCCATCTCGGGAGCCTCATCGACACCATCGAGCCACAGCAATGCGCCAACTACTTCAAAAACGCAGGATACGCTTCCGTCAAAATATGAAACGCTCTAGGGCCGATCCAGCCGATTCCGGCCCGCCCAATGTTGACACCGCCGGTCCCCTGGCCCATTTTCCGGCGCTCAAAATCTTTCGAGGAACAGCGCCGTGCCCGACAGTATCCCTACCGACCGACTGGAAGCCGCCATCGATGCCGCCTGGGACCGGGCGGACCAGATCACCCCCGCGACCACCGGCGAAGTTCGCGACGCCGTCGATGCCGCCCTGGACCTGCTGGACGGCGGCCGGGCCCGGGTCGCCGAAAAGATCGACGGATCCTGGCAGGTCAATCAGTGGCTGAAGAAGGCCGTCCTCCTGAGCTTCCGCCTGAACGACATGGAGCCCATCGGGGGCGGGCCCGGCGCCGATACCAACTGGTGGGACAAGCTGCCCTCCAAGTTCGAGGGCTGGGGCGAGGACCGGTTTCGCGAGGCCGGATTCCGGGCGGTTCCGTCCTGCGTCGTCCGTCGGTCGGCGTTCATCGCGCCCGGCGTGGTTCTGATGCCCAGCTTCGTCAATCTGGGCGCGTACGTCGACGAAGGCACCATGGTGGATACCTGGGCGACGGTCGGCTCGTGCGCCCAGATCGGCAGGAACTGCCATATTTCCGGCGGCGCCGGCATTGGCGGCGTCCTCGAGCCGCTGCAGGCGGAACCGGTGATCATCGAGGACAACTGTTTCATCGGCGCCCGCTCCGAGGTGGCGGAG
This sequence comes from Rhodospirillales bacterium, assembly GCA_965221855.1. Lineage (GTDB taxonomy): Bacteria > Pseudomonadota > Alphaproteobacteria > Rhodospirillales > UBA2165 > JAJDXO01. The sequence goes on from CBDCSV010000006.1 coordinate 353,445, forward strand.
GGCGTCATTGTCGAGGAAGGCGCCGTGCTCTCCATGGGCGTCTATATCGGCGCCTCCACCAAGATCGTGAACCGGGGCACGGGCGAGGTCATCACCGGCCGGGTTCCCGCCTATTCGGTGGTGGTGCCCGGGAGCCTGCCGGGCAGGCCGCTGCCGGACGGGTCGGCGGGTCCGGGCCTTTACTGCGCGGTCATCGTCAAGCAGGTCGACGAAAGCACCCGCGCCAAGACATCCGTCAACGACCTTCTCAGGGATTGATATGACCATCGATGCGCTCGCGCTGTCGCAGGCGCTGATTCGGTGCAACAGCGTCACCCCCGCCGACGGCGGGGCGCTGGACGTTCTCGGCGAAGCGCTGGCCGGGCTGGGATTCGACGTCCGCCGCAAGGTGTTTTCCGCCGACGGCACGCCGGACGTGGACAACCTGTATGCCCGTATCGGCGCCGCCGCGCCGAACTTCTGCTTTGCCGGGCATACGGACGTCGTCCCGGCCGGTGACGAGAACGCCTGGTCCGCGGATCCCTTCGGCGGCGAGATCAGGGATGGCGTGCTTTATGGCCGCGGGGCCTCGGACATGAAAGCCGCGATCGCGGCCTTCGTCGCCGCCGCATCCCGATATCTGGAGAAAACCGGCGGCGGCGTGCCGGGGTCCATCAGCCTGCTGATCACCGGCGACGAGGAAGGGCCGGCGATCAACGGCACCAAGAAGCTCCTGGAATGGATTGCCGAAGAGGGCGAGACCCTGGATGTCTGCCTAGTCGGCGAGCCCACCAACCCGGAAGCCATGGGCGACATGGTCAAGATCGGCCGGCGCGGCAGCCTGACCGCCCGCCTCGAGGTGACCGGCATCCAAGGCCATACGGCCTACCCCCATTTGGCCGACAACCCGATCCATCGCCTGGTCGGCATGCTGGACGCCATCACCGGGACGCCCCTCGACGAAGGCACGGATCGTTTCCAGGCCTCGACCCTGCAGGTGGCCTCGGTCGATACGGGAAACACCGCCGGCAACGTCATCCCGGCCAAGGTCAGCGCGCTGTTCAACGTCCGCTTCAATGACCTCCACACGGGCGCTTCGGTCACCGACTGGCTGCACGAGCGGTTCCGGGAGGCGGGCGCCGTGGACGGCGAGCACTACCATCTCGATGTTCATGTTTCGGGCGAAGCATTCCTCACGCCGCCCGGCAGGCTGTCCGACGTGCTGTGCCGGGCGGTCGAGGAGGTGACCGGCCGCACGCCCGAGTTGTCGACCTCGGGCGGAACGTCCGATGCCCGTTTCATCAAGGACTACTGTCCCGTCGCCGAGTTCGGCCTCGTGGGCAAGACCATGCACCAGGTGGACGAACGGATGCCGGTGAGCGACGTGGAAAGCCTGACCCGGATCTACGCCGCGACCCTGGACGGTTTCTTCGCCCGGCCATGACGGCAAGCCGCCGATGATCACGGCCCTCGAAGTCGCCAACGGCCTCTACGGCGCCTGGCGGCTCGCATGGCTGGACGCATCGGGCATGCGGTATTTCAACCGGACCGTCGAGGGATTCTGGCGGTCCTTTTTCGCCGCCGTCCTCATCGCGCCGCTGCTGGCCGTCCTTCTCGGCTTGAGATTTGCCGGCGGCGGGATCGAGGCGCCGTTTTGGCGCTTCGCCTCCATCGAATTGATCTCCTACGTCGTTCTGTGGGTCGCCTTTCCGGTGATCATGCTGGGCGTTACCCAGGCGATGGACCGGACCGCCAACTACATCCCCTACATCGTCGCCTACAACTGGGCGTCGGTGTGGCAGAACGTCCTGTTTGTGCCGTTCGCCATCATGGTCGAACTCGAGCTTTTCGGCGGCGTGTTGCGGGACGGGCTGCTGGTCGCGTTGATGATTATCGTGCTCGCCTACACCTTCGTCGTGACCCGAACCGCCCTGCGGGTGGGCGCCGGCGCCGCCGCTATTCTCGTGGCGATCGACCTGGTGATCAGCGTGTTCATCAACGGTTTTTCGGAATCCCTGATCCGCGTCGGCTGAACCTATGGCGCGGCCTACTCGGGAACCGGCAGAACGTTCCAGTTGAGGGTGCATTCGAGGCCGGCATCGACAAAGATGTTGCCGACCGGGCAGGCATCCTCCGAGAGCGTCTTCAACTGTTCGATCTTGGCTTCCGGCCCTTCGACCTCGATGTCGATGGTCATCTCCGCGCCGATGAACCGCATGACCTTGGCGTCGCCTTCAACCGCCGCCACGCGATCGGTCACCGTGGACGCCTCGACGTTGATGGCGCCGGTCTTGAGACGCATGGCCTTGGCGATTTTGTGGATCTGAACCGTCTGGCAGGTCGCCAACGAGGTGGTGAAGTGCATCAGCGGCGATGCCGCGGTGTCCGTACCGCCCCGCTCCGCCGGCTCATCGGTAATGATCATATGAGGGCTGGGCGTCGAAACCTCGCACCGAACGCCTTCCGGACTGTTCGACTGGACGGTCCGCACCTGACGGCCAACGACCTCTTTTTGCTTAACAACGGCCATATTCCCTACTCCGTAATTGATTGTGGGCTGTTTCGCCCCGAATACGGGCCGTATCTTGGCGCGCCGGTCAGGACGGATCAACACCCTGGATGAATTCCGCCGTTTCTTCCGGCATGGACAGATGCAGGTGATGGTGGGTCGGCAATTCCAGGGTCCGCCAATCGCTCCGCGTTCGGGTCCATTCGGCGAATTGCGGGAATACGGAGGGCGAATATCCCGTCGACAGCACATAGACCTTCTCGGCGATATTCAGATGGTTGCCCGCCAGCGGCAGCGCATCGGCGAAAGTCCTGAGGGGCTGCATGCACGTATTGGTCAAAAGCCACTCCCGGTCCTCGTCGCTCAGGCTTGGGTGCAGGCTGCCGTCGGGGCGGGGTACGAGCCAGCCGTCGCCCTGTTCCCGGGCCGCCCGCAATGTCATCTCGGCGCGCTCGGGGCCCGTAAGGTCGTTCAGCGATTGGCCGTCCGCCGGCAGAAACGCATCCAGGTAGACCAGCCGGCCGATCTTTTCCCACTCCCGGTCGGCGACGCCGGTAACGACCATGCCGCCGTAGCTATGGCCGACCAGTACGAACTCGTCGAGGCGCTCGTACCGGATGACATTGCGAACATCGTCTATATGGGTCTGGAGACTGACCTCGGGCGTCGCGAGGTGTACCCGCTCGCCGAGGCCGGTATAGGTCGGCGTGAACACCTCGTGGCCGCCGGCGCGAAGAATGGCGGCCACCCGGGTCCAGCCCCAGCCGCCGCCCCAGGCGCCATGGCAAAGCACGTATTGGGTCATCGGTCCGCCCCCTGGTTGAACCTCAAACTGGCCGGCGAAATCAACATCTCGAACCCCTCGCAGTAGATGATGATGCTCCCCCAGTTGGCGAGATCGATTCCCCGGGGAATACTGTAGGTCTGAGCGCCCTTGAAATGCCGGAGCCGCCCTAAATCGATCAGGCGGCCGATGTTGATATCGTCGTTGTTGCGGATCTCGGCGTCCCGCATCAAATAGACATGGTACTTGGGGCCCAGCGGCACTTCGAAGGCTTCATCGATCTCAATTCGATCGGCATAGGCCGTGAGTCCGCCCTTGGCCCGATGGAGCTTGTCCGTGGGGTCGGCCTGGATGAACTCGCCGGTCGCCATCACCTTGCCGCCGGTCCGGGACTGGGCGGACGCCCCGCCGACGGACAGCACCAATAGGCTCGCGAGGACGGCGATGGTCAACGTCTTGGTCATGGATGTCTCCTTGTCGCTGCGGCACCCTTCCGTCGGCAGATAGTGCTCCATGGCACGCCGATGTTGCCAATGCTTATACCAAAGCCGGCGGGCGGCAAGAATTCCGGCACTCACAATGTCGTGGGGCGGGGACGGCGCTAACCGGGTATGGGCCGCGCCGCCGTCAGGAGCGACCAGGCAAGGTCCCTGGCTTCCGTCTCGGTCTCGGCGATCCGGTCTTCCGGGATCCGGTCGAGGACGTCGAATGCGAAGAGAGATCCGCGGATGCGGTCGTTGAGGCAGCAGACGACGATCTCCGTGCGGGTCTGCTTCGCGCGGTCGATGACCTGGGCCAGCAGGTGAGCGGCGCTGTCGTCGACATGGGAGGCGCGGGAAAGGTCGAAGATCACGACGTCATGGTCGCGGATGTCGGCGGCAATCAACGCGATCAGCTTGCGCGAGGACGACACCGTGAAAGAGCCGCGAAACGCCACCAGCCCAATTCGCGCGGCGAATTCGTCAGGCGCCTCCGCGCTGAAGGTTCTGTCGAGAAGCGGCGTCGAGATCACGCTGTCGAGTTCCAGCGACTCCAGCTGCGCGGCGCTCACGACGTTGGCGGCGATAACCCCGAACATGATCGCGAATACCGGATCCACGAAGACCGTTACGGCCATGACCAGCAGCATGACCGTGGAATATCTCGGGTCCATCCGGGGGATCTTCCGCAGAAACGAGAACTCGATCATCTGCCAGCCGACACTGCTGTCCGGTTTATTTTTGTGGACGGGTTGCATGGCATTGATTCTACTGGGGTCCAAGCGTTTGCGAACGTTTTGGACACGAAGGAGGCTCAATGCCATGCATCACCACAATAGCGTTTTCCACGATCTGTTGAAGCATATTCCTTGGGACGCTTTTGAGCGTTTGGTTGCCGAGCACGGCGCGGACAAGCACATTCGCCGGTTGCCGACGAAGAGCCAGTTCATCGCCCTGCTGTATGGACAGTTCTCCGGCGCGTCCAGCCTGCGGGAGATCGCCGGCGGCCTGGAGAGCCATTCGGCGCGTTTGTACCATGTCGGCGGCCGCACGGTGTCACGCTCGACCTTCGCCGACGCCAACGCGCGCCGTCCGGCGGCGGTGTTCTCGGGCCTGTTCGCCGAGATGGCCGGCCGCGCCCAGCGGGGGCTGCGGCGCAAGCTCGGCGATGCCACCTATCTGATCGATTCCACCGGGCTCCGCCTGAGCGGGGCCGGGTCCGAGTGGGCGCGCTTCTCGGCCAAGGTGTGCGGCGCCAAGGTCCACGTGATCTACGACGCGGATGCCGATCAGCCGGTTTATTCGGCGATGACGGCGGCCCGGGTCAACGACATCACGGCGGCGAAGGAGATGCCCATCGAGGCCGGCGCCACCTACGTCTACGACCTCGGCTACTACGATTATGCCTGGTGGGCCAAGCTGGACGCCGCCGGATGCCGCATCGTCACCCGCTTCAAGTCCAGCACGCCGCTCGACCTCATCGCCGAACTCGATGTGGCCGAGAACGGCGGCATCCTGTCCGACCGCATCGGCTTGCTGCCCAAACGCCAGGCCAAAAACCGCAAGAACCCGTTCTCCGAGCCGGTGCGCGAGGTGCGGATCAAGACCGACACCGGCAAGGTGCTGCGCATCCTCTCCAACGACCTCGACGCCCCGGCCGAGGAGATCGCCGAGCTCTACAAGCGGCGATGGGCCATCGAGCTGTTCTTCCGCTGGGTCAAACAGACCCTCAAGATCAAACACTTCATCGGCAACAGCGAGAACGCCGTGCGCATCCAGATCGCCGTCGCGATGATCGCCTATCTGCTGCTCAGGCTCGCTCAAGCCACCCAGAAGGCCATCAACAGCCCGCTCATCTTCGCCCGTCTCGTGCGCGTCAACCTCATGCATCGAAAGCGCATCGACAGGCTCCTCATACCCAAAATACCGCCGCCCGAAAATCCAAACCAAATGGCCATCCAATGGACGTGAAAATTAAACCGGACAGTAGTGGCATAAAGCGGGGTATGACGATCGCGAACAGCGGCGCCAGCGGCAGCGTGGCCACATAGGGACCGAGGCCCAGAATGAGCGCCGCGACGATGACAAGGCAGACGATGCCGGCGACGACTGTCCTGCCGCCGAATTGGCGCACCGTCATGGTCCCTATTTGCGCGCTCCCGGGCATGACTCCGGCGATCCCCGCCGCAACATTTCCCAGGCCGACGCCGAACAGCTCCCGGTTCGGATTGTGCCGGGAGCCGGTGAAGGTATCGGCGATCAGCGACCACATCAGGGTGTAGACGGAACTGATCAAGGCGATCAGCACCGCCGGTCCGACGGCTTTCCGCAGCAAGTCGAGCGACGGGAACTCAAGTATCGGGATCGGCAGTCCGACCGGCACGGGGCCCAGCGCGTGGATGCCGGGTATGAAGAGCGCGGCCATCCACCCGATCCCGACCGCGGCAAGCGGCCCGGGGATGAATTTGCCGATACGGGCCGGCCACAGGAGGATCACGGCCAGGCAAAAGGCCGCAAGCGCAAGGTCGCTCGCGCCGAATTGAAACAGCGTCTCGGCCTGCTTCCAGAGGAGCAGCACGCCGACCCCGGACATGAACCCGGTGAGTACGATGTGCGGCATGTAGGAGATGTAGCGGCCGACTCCCGCGAGTCCGAGCGCCACCTGGATGGCGCCGGCCATGACGACGACGACCGCCAGTTCCGGCAGCGTCATCGCATTGTCCGTCAGCAGCGTCGCAGTGGCCACCGCAAGCACCGCGGCGGGTCCGCTCACCATTGCCCGTGTGCCGCCGCACACGGCCGCGATGATCCCCACGATGACGCCGCACCACAGCCCGGCAAGGGGTCCCACGCCGGCGATGACGCCGAGCGCCATGGCGATCGGCACGTAGGATGCCACGAGGATGACGCCGGCTTTCAGGTCCACCCAAAAGGTCTCGCGGGCGTACGGCGGCCGCTTTTCGTTTCGCAAGCCATCCAACATGTTCGGCACCCTCCCGCGGCCCGCGCCTGCCGCGCGGAACGGGCCGGGCACTCTTCGTGATGCGGGCGGGTACCGCCGGTTCGCCGGCAGTCGGAGACTGTGCCCCCGCAATAATGGGCGCGGAGACTACCCCGATTTGCGCCGCCTGTCACCCGGTACCACCCGCCTGTTTGCCGCCCATACGGCGGCCGGAGCGTCCGCCCTGAGGCTTACGAAAACACCCCGAGCCAGCGGCCCCACAGGTAGTGAAGCGGCAGCAGCACGATCACGCCGACGATCATGTAGGTGACCAGCATCTTGATGACCGGTGCGATCCGGAGGTCGCCGAGCACCATGGCGACCACCACCGGCGGCGCCTGATAGGGAAACGGAAAGATCATCCAGGTGGCCACCTGGGTCATCAGGACGCCGTTCCGCGACCAGCCGGACGCCTCGGCGAGCGCATCCGCCATGGGCACCAGAACCGAGGGCGCCGCGGGCATGGTGGTGAATATGGCCACCACCCAGCCCAGGCCGACCATGGACGCGAAATTGCGGACCGGGGTCTCCGGAGAGAGTTCGAGCACCGGCAGGATTTGTTCGGCCGCCGCATCGCCGATGCCGGCATGGGTCGCGACCGCGCCCAGCCCGATGACGCCGGCGAGGAAGAACATGGGCGTGTAGTTGATTTCGCCGAGCGCCTTCCCGGGGATCATGCCGACCCCCGGCAACAGGCAAACCAGGGCGGCGCCCAACGCCACCCACGCCGGTGCGACGCCGTGGACCGTGTCGGTGATCCACAAGGCGAGCGCGAGCAGAAGAATGACCGTCAGGCGGCGCTCCGGCGCGGACCATGCCCCGCCGGTCTCTTCGATTTCCGCCGGCTTCGGCTGTTCGCGGAACAGGACAAAGATCACCAGGGGATAGAGGATGATCCCGCCGATGCCGAGCACCGGAAAGTTGGTGACCAGGTACTCGCCGTAGGGAATCTGATTTTGATAGATACTCTCGACCGCACCGTAGAACGTCATGTTGGGCACGTTGGCGGGCAGAACGCCGAACGCCGGGGTCATGGTCCCCATGGCGCCCATCAGCACGAGGCCGGTCCGGCCCTTGCTGTCCGCCGGAAATCCCAATCGCTCGGCGAGCGCCATCATGATCGGCGTCAGCAGGGCGACCCGGCCGGATGCGGAGGGAATGACGAAGGCCAGTGACCCGGCCCCGAGCGCCACGCCGTAGAGCAGCGCCAGATAATTGGGCGGAAAGCGGGTCAGGATGGCATTGACAAGGCGCCTGTCGACACCGACTTGACGCACCGCCAGTCCGATGACGAGGCCGCCGAAGACCAGCCACATGGCGCCGGCATGAAATCCCGAAAACACGACATCGGCGGGCGCGATCCCGGCGACCATGGCGGCGAACAGAAACACCAGCGCGCCCACATAGGGAGGAACGACCGAGGTCGACCATAGTCCGATAGCCAGTATGATAATGGCGGCGGCCGGCATGACGCCGTCTTGAGCGCCCGCGGGCGCGGGCAGAAAGGCGACGATGGCCGCGGCCGCCGCGGCGACGGCGAATACGGCCCGGGATATGGTGAATGTCTGCGACACGAAACCGAAATGCTCGCGAACTGGGCTGTGCCGGATCGGCGCCGCCACTCTATGGAGGCTGAACCCCCTTGCCAAGCCGTGACCAGTTTTTCCCCGCGACCGGAATGCCCGACCCGGATTGGTGGCAGGCCTTGTGGCCGAGCCCGGGGGACGTGCTGCGAAAACTGGGTATCGAGGAAGGGGATGTGGTCGCGGATTTGTGCTGCGGAGACGGCTATTTCACCGGCGCCCTGGCAAGACTCACCGGCGCCGAAACCTTCGCGGTCGACCTGGATCCGGATCAATTGGCCGCCGCCCAATCGCTGGGAATCGCCGAGCGCATAACCTGGCTGCTGGGAGACGCCCGGGAAATCGACATCCTGATGCCGGTACCGGTGGACGTGGTGCTGATGGCCAACACGTTCCACGGCGTGCCCGAGCCCGCCGAACTGAGCGGGGCCGTCGCCCGCGCGCTGGCGCCCGACGGCCGGTTCATCATCGTCAACTGGCATGCCCGGCCCCGCGAGGAGACGCCGGTACTCGGGAAACCCCGCGGACCGGCGACCGGCCTGCGGCTGAGCCCGGCCGCGCTGGAAGGATTGGTCGCGCCCGCCGGTTTCACCCGGGAAGACGTGATCGAATTGCCGCCCTATCACTACGGAACGGTGTTCCGAAAAACCGAGGACCGCGGCTAACCCTGGTGAGAAATGCGGGCTAGCCCTCGGCCACTTCGTTGCGCAGCCGGCCGATGCCGCCGATTTCCATCTCCACCACATCACCGGCCTTGAGAAAGGCCCGGGACTGCCGGCGCGCGTGGATACCGCCCGGGGTGCCGGTGGCGATGACATCACCCGGGATCAGCTGGGTGAAGGTCGAGAGATAGGCGATGACCTTGGCCACCGGATAGATCATCTCACCGGTCGACCCGTGCTGGATTTCCTCGCCGTTGAGCCTGTGGGTGATCGTCAGGTCCTGCGGATCGGCGATCTCGTCCGCGGTCACCATCCAGGGACCCAAGGCGCCGGACCCGTCGAAATTCTTGCCCGGCGTGACGTTGCGGCTTGTGTGGTTCATCCAGTCAACGACCGAAGCCTCGTTGAGGATCGTGTAGCCGGCGACGAATTCGAGGGCCCGGTCCTCCGGAATCCGCCGCCCGCCCCGTCCGATGACCACCGCGAGTTCGGCCTCGCAGTCGAACTGATCGGACTCCCTGGGCTTGACGATCGGCGCGCCGTGTCCGACCTGGGCGGCGTTTCGGCGCTGAAAGATGGACGGATAGGGCGCGGCCTCATAGCCCGCCTGGTCACCGACTTCCGGGTAGTTGCGGCCGACGCAGAGGACCGGATTGCGGCCCGTGACAGGCGGCAGGAGCTGCACATCGTCCAGTGTGTAGTCCGGGGCAGCGGCTTCGATCTCGAACAGCCGGTCCAGGGCCACCGCTTCCAAAAGCGCGGCCACGGAGGGGTATTCGCCGCCCAAACGGCGTTTGGCATCGATGATCCCGCCGCCGGAAACGATCCCGTAGCTCTCCCGGCCATCCGCAGTGAAGGACGCAATTCGCATTTTTCGGCTCCGCTTTTCCCGTCCAGCGGATATCGTACAGGCCGCACGCCGATTTAACGAGACCCCGCACCGCCACGGCGCAGACCCTCCTTCCGGCAGAGGTTCGGGCCGTCGTCATTGGCGCAGGACCCACAGGAGTGCTTGCCAAGCCGCCGCCCGGGCGTAGGCTGGCCCCATGGACCGAAAGCCTACTCTGGGGGAGGCCGTCGCGGCGGGCTTGGTATCGACGTCGGGCGCCATGGCGGTCTTCTGGGCGGCGTCCTCCGCGTTCATGCTTGCCTGCCTCTGGGTCATCGTCCGGAGCGTCTCGGACGAGCTCGACTCCTTTCAGATCACCTTCATGGCGACCCTGTTCGGCTTTCTGATGTTCCTGCCGGTCGGCTTGAAACGGGGCGTGACCGTGTTCAGGACGCGGAGATTCGTCACCCATTTCATTCGCGCCGCCTTCAACGGCGTCGGCGTTATGGCCTGGTTCTGGGCGCTTACGCTGATGCAGCTGGCGGATGCGGCGGCGCTCAATCTGCTGATGCCGGTGGTGGTGGCCATCTTCGCGATGATTTTCCTGGGCGAAAAGGTCGGCCCGAGGCGCTGGGCGGCCTTGGCGGTCGGAATATGCGGTGCCCTGATTGTCGTCCGTCCGGGATTCCAGGAAGTCGGTCTCGGGGTCTGGCTGGTGCTCGGCGCGGTGATCTGCGGCGCCAGCCACCGGGTCATCGCCAAGTCCCTGACCCGCACCGAATCCAGCACGACGAGCGTGCTCTACCTGATGGGACTCATGGTGCCGGTTACACTGTTGCCTGCGATGTCGGTGTGGACCACCCCCAGCCTGGGCGCGCTGGCCGGTATCGTCGCCGTCGGCGCGCTGCTGACGGGCGCTCATTTGACCTTCATGCATTCCATCACGTTGGCGGACGTCAGCGCCCTGGAGCCGGTCAACTTCACCCGGCTGTTGTTCGCCGCCGTTCTGGGTTTCCTCTTCTTCGCCGAAACGCCCAGCATCTGGACGCTGATCGGCGGGCTGCTGATCATCGCTTCGACGACCTATGTCGCCCGCCGGGAAGCCGCCTTGAGATCCGGGCATCTCGCCCGGCCCGATACCGGCGGCGTCTAGAATCCCCTGCCCCACCTTCCAAGGAGGCGCCCATGTCCTTTGTTCTCACTGCCGGCCTCTACGTGGCCGCCGCCGCGGCGGAAATCGGCGGCAGCTTCGCATTCTGGTCCTGGCTGCGGCTGGGCAAGAGTATCCTCTGGATTGCACCCGGCATCGTGCTGCTGATTGCCTTCGCGGTCATCCTCACCCGGATCGATGCGGCGTTCGCCGGGCGCGCCTACGCCGCCTATGGCGGCGTCTATATCGCCTCGTCCCTGGTCTGGCTGTGGCTGATCGAGGGCATGCGTCCCGACCGGTGGGACGCGGCCGGCAGTCTCGTTTGCCTGGTGGGCGCCGGGATCATCATTTTCGGCCCCCGCGCGGCCTAACCGGCGTCCAGGATTTCCCTCAGCGCCGTCAGGAAGGCGTCCGTATCCTCCGGCAGGCCGATGCTGACGCGGATCATGTGGCCGTAGCCTTCCTCGGCCCAGCCGGCGATCCGGATGTTTCGTTCCTTCATTGCCTGAATGACGGGTTCGGCAGGCCGGTCGAGGGGCGCCGACACGAAGTTGGTCACCGAGGGCAGCGCCTCGATCCCCATCTCCCCGAGGCCGTCAACGATCCGCCGGCGTTCCGTCGCGGTGGTCTCCTGAATGCGCAAGGCATGGTCCTGGTCCTCCCAGGCCGCCAAGGCGGCGGCCTCGGACATGGCGGACACGTTGAACGTTCCGGTCAGCGAACGCAGCGCATTGATGACATGCACATTGCTCGCCATGGCGTAGCCCATGCGCAGCCCCGCCATCGCATAGGCCTTGGAGAAGGTCCGGGTCACGATCCATGGGCCCTTGCGGTGCTCCTGCAGGATCGCCAACCCATCGGGTCCGCCGGCGAACCGGGCGAATTCGTAGTAGGCCTCATCCAGATACAGCAGCACGCCGTCCGGGGTTTCCTCGGCCACTTTCCGGACTTCGGCCTCGGACAGCATCGCACCGGACGGGTTATTCGGCGTGACGCAGACCATGATCTTGGTATTGCCGCCGCAGGCCGCGATCATCCCGTCCGGGTCGACGGATCCGTCGTCCCGAATATCCACGTGCGCCACGTCCGCCTCGAGTGAGCTGAAAACCCCGTGGAACCGGCGCCAGACCGGGGTCGGCGCCACGACGCCGTCGCCCGGCGCGATGGCCAGACGGACGATATTGGCCAGCAGCTCCGCGCTGCCGGTTCCCCAGCAGATGAAGTCGACGGGCACCCCGGTCGCGGCGGAAATTTTTTCGGTGAGCTCGGGACAGCCGCCGTCGGCATAGCGGTTCACCAGGTGCGCGTGGTCGCGGATCGCCTCGATAACCTTCGGTGACGGCGGCAGCGGACATTCATTGAGATCCATCCGGTGCACGATGCCGCTCCGCTCCCCGGGCAGCAGCCGGGTCGGATTCCAGCTCCCCATATTCTGCAGCGTCGGCCGAATATAGGGAAGCAGCTCAGGTGTATCGTCCATAGTGTCCTCCGCCGATCGGCCCCTATGGTGCGAACCCGTTTCCCTGAACGCAACCGCTAATCCTCGCCCGTCCGCGGACGCTTGCACCACCGGGTCTGATCGATAGTCTATGGCCGACATCCGCCAAGGAGGGGCGCCGCATATGGCGAAGATTTCGTTGTCCGTGAACGGCGAGCGGAGGGAGGTCGAGGCCGACCCCGCCGCGCCGCTGATATTCGTTCTCCGCGATCAGCTGGGCCTTACCGGGCCGAAGCTCGGCTGCGCACAAGAGCAGTGCGGGGCTTGCGCGGTCATCGTCGACGGCGAGCGCACCTTGAGCTGTGTCCGCGCGGCTTCCGAGTTCGAGGGCAACGAGATCACCACCGTTGAAGGTCTCTCCGCCGGCGGCGAATTGAGCCCCGTTCAGCAAGCCTTCGCCGAAATGGGCGCCGCCCAGTGCGGGTACTGTACGCCCGGCATCGTCATCGCCGCCACGGCGCTGCTGAATTCCAACCCAAGGCCCGGCGAGGACGAAATCATCGAAGCCCTGCACCAGCACCTGTGCCGTTGCGGATCCCACCGCCGGGTGCTCGCCGCCATCGACAATCTGATTGCCGGGGGGGTCTGACATGGCCGGCAGCGCATCCCTCGAGACCCACCCCGGCATCGATCAATGGATCGAGATTACCGAAGACGAGCGCATCCTCGTCCACACCGGCAAGGTCGATATCGGCCAGCGGATTTCCACGGCGCTCGCCATGATCGCGGCGGAAGAGCTGGATGTGGATTACGACCGGATCGACATCAAGCGGACCGAGACCGGCATCGACCCCAATGAAGGCTTCACCTCCGGTTCCATGTCGATGATGCATTCGGGTAACGCGGTGCGTCACGCCGCCGCCACCGCACGGGCGCGGCTGCTGGATATGGCCGCCGACGAACTGGGGGCCGAGCGGGACAGCCTCGAGATCGACGATGGCCTGATTCAGGCGCCCGGCACCAACCGGTCGGTGAGTTTCTGGGAACTGACCGGCGGCAAGCCCTTCGAGGCCGACGTGGATATGGACATCCCGGTGAAGGCCCCCGCCGGCCATTCGGTGATCGGCCGGACCGTTTTGGCCAAGGGCATGACCGAGATCGTGTCGGGCAAAATGGAGTACCTCCATGACCTGCGTCTGCCGGGGATGAAGTTCGGCCGACTGGTCAGGCCGCCCCACTACCGGGCATCTCTCAAATCGTTGGATGCGGACGTTGTCGGACGCCTGGAGGCGTCCGGCGTCTCGGTGATCCGAAACGGCAGTTTCCTCGCCGTGGCGGCCGGCGGCGAATACGAGGCGGTAAAAGCCGCCAATCGGCTCGCCAATGCCGCCGAGTGGGATATGGGCGACGGGCTGCCGACCCAGGAGCTCTACGAGGCGCTGACCGCCAACGAACGAATCAGCCTGCCGGTCGTTGAAGGCGGCGCCCCGATCGAGGCGCCGGTGCCGGCGCTTGCCGATCCGCCGGCCGCGGCCGCCGCAACCCTCTCGGCCCGCTACGAGAAGCCCTATCACATGCACGGATCCATCGGTCCGTCGGCGGGGTGCGCCGTGTTCGAGGACGGCAAGCTCACCGTCTGGACCCACAATCAGGGCGTCTATCCGCTGCGCGCGGCCATCGCCGAAGCCCTCGAGATGGAACCCGGCGACGTCCACGTCCAATTCGTGCCGGGCGCCGGCTGTTACGGCCACAACGGAGCCGACGACGCGGCCTTCGATGCGGCGCTCTGCGCCGCCGCCGTGCCGGGTACGCCGATCCTGTTGACATGGACCCGGGACGACGAGCACGCGTGGGAGCCCTACGGCAGCGCCATGGTGATGGAGTTGCGGGCAAGCATTGACGGCGACGGCAGGATCATCGACTGGTCCCACGAAAGCTACGGCGACACCTTCATGGGCCGCCCGGCCCCGGGCCGCGCCGGGACGCCCGCCGAGAAACTGGTTTCGACCCATTTCATGGAAGACCCCATCGACTGGCCGGTCCCGCCGCCCACCATGGGGCCGCATGTGGGCATCCACCGGAACCTGGAGCCGCTCTACAATTTCCCCAACCCCCGGCTGGTCAAGAACCTGGTTCGCGGCATGCCGCTCCGGGTGTCGGCGCTCCGCACGCTCGGTGCCTTCGGCAATACTGTCGCCATCGAGGCGTTCATGAACGAACTCGCGGAGGCCGCCGGGATCGATCCGGTCATCTTCCGCCTCAATCACCTGGATGACGACCGGGCCAAGGAATGCATCACCGCGCTCGCCGGCATGATGACCGCCGGCAAGGCGGGGGACGGCGACGGGCTCGGCCAGGGCATCGCCTTCGCCCGCTACAAGAATTCCGCCGCCTATTGCGCCACGGGCGCCGAGGTGGAGATCACCGACGAGGCCGAGGTCAAGCTGACCCGGGCCTGGATCGCCTGTGACGCCGGCGAAGTGGTCGACCCCCACGGGCTGATCGCCCAGCTGGAGGGCGGTTACATCCAGGCGGCGAGCTGGACCCTCTACGAGCAGGTGACCTGGGACAAGGACGGGATCACCAGCCGGGACTGGGAGAGCTACCCCATCCTCCGCTTCGACAACGTGCCCGAAGTGGAATGCAGGCTGATGGAGCGGCCCGGCATGCCCTTCCTGGGCGCCGGTGAGACGGTGGCCGGGCCGGCGGGAGGCGCCATCGCCAACGCCATCCATGACGCCATCGGCATCCGCCTGCGCCGCATGCCGTTCAACCGGGACGCCATCCGGGCGGCGGCGCTGGCTTAGTACACCACGTCGGTGAGGTAGAGCCCCTCGGGCGGCGCGGTGGGACCGCCGCGTTCCCGGTCGCACGCCGCCAGCGCGTCCCGGACATCGTCGGGCGTCCATTTCCCTTCCCCCACCAGTTTCAGGGTGCCGGCGATATTCCGCACCTGACGGTAAAGGAACGACCGCGCCCGGACGGTGATCAGAATTTCGTCCCCGTCCGGCCGCACGCCGATCTCGTCCAGGGTCTTCACCGGGCTGTCGGCCTGGCAGTTGGCGGCGCGGAAGGTGGAGAAATCGTGTTTGCCGATCAGATGCCGGGCCGCCGCGTTCATCGCCGCCGCATCCAGCGGCCGGGGAATCCACCAGACCTTGCCGGCACGGACCGCGGGCGGCGGGCGGCGGGCGAGGATGCGGTAGAGATAGCCCCGCTGGGTGGCCGAGAAGCGGGCGTGGAAATCGTCATCCGCCGCCTTGGCCGCCAGCACGACCACCGGGTGGGGCTTGACGTGGAAGTTGAGCGCGTCCCGGACCCGGTCCGGCTCCCAGTCGCTTCGGAGGTCGACGTGCGCCACCTGGCCCAGGGCGTGGACCCCGGTGTCGGTGCGCCCGGCGCCCTCCACCACCCGCCGCTCCCCGGCAAAGGCCTCGACCGCCTCCTCCAGCACCTGCTGGACGGCGATGCCGTCGGCCTGGCGCTGCCAGCCGACAAAACCGCTGCCGTCATACTCCAGGGTAAGCTTGTAGCGCGGCATCGCCCGTTCAATCCCCGCGGCCCAACCGGGTCCCGGCGGGCACCGGGGTGCCCCGGAGGAAATCACCGGTGGACATGGGGGATTTGCCCGCCAACTGGACGCGGGTGGGCGCAATGGACCCCTGCCCGCAGCCGATGGTCAGCGCCTCATCCAGCGTCACCCCGGGCTCGCCCGAGCCGTCCGAGACCGTCGCCGACAAAATCTTCAGCCGGGCGCCCTCCAGTTCCGTGTAGCCGCCCGGCCAAGGATCGAATGCCCGGAGGCGGCGCTCTATGACCCGGGCGCGTTCCGAAAAGTCGATCCGCGCTTCGGCCCGGTCCAGCTTCCTGGCGTAGGTCGCGCCGTCCTCGGGCTGCGGGGTTGCTTCGAGGGCGCCCTCGGCGAGCCCGCCCAATGCCTCGACGATCAGCCGCGCGCCCATTGCGGATAAATCGTCGTGCAGCGAGCCGCCGGTGGCCGCCGGCGTGATGGCGACCCGTTCGGCGAGCAGCATGCCGCCCGTATCCAGCCCCTCGTCCATCCGCATGATGGTGACGCCGGTCTCCGTATCGCCCGCCTCGATGGCCCGCTGGATGGGCGCCGCTCCCCGCCAGCGGGGCAGCAACGAGGCATGGACGTTGAGACAACCGTGTTTCGGGGCATCCAGAATAGCTTTCGGCAGTATCAAGCCGTAGGCGGCAACCACGGCGGCGTCGAGATCGAGGGCCGCGAAATCGGCCTGGGCGGCTTCGCCCTGGAGGGATTTGGGCGTCCGGACCTCGAGACCCGCCTCGTCCGCCGCCGCATGGACGGCGCATTTCCGTTCCTTCCGCCCCCGGCCCGCCGGCCGCGGCGGCCGGCAATAGACGGCGGCAATGCCATGCCCCGCGTCCCGGAGGGCGTGCAGGATGGGTACCGAAAAATCCGGCGATCCCATGAAGGCTATACGTAACGGGGTGGTCATGGGGCTCTGCGGCCGGCGGCCGGAATTCAAGCGCCCGCCGCCACCTTTTGGCGGCCGCCGGATTTACGCCTCTCCTTCTCCTCCTGTTTCTTGATTTTCGCGAGCTTGCGAAGAATGGTATCCCGCTTGAGCTTGGAGAGGTAGTCGACGAACAGGATGCCGTCCAGGTGATCCATCTCGTGCTGGAGACAGACCGCGAGCAGGCCCTCGGTCTCCATCTCGCGAATCTCGTTCTGCCGGTCGAGATAGCGGATGCGGACCTTTTCGGGCCGGGAGACCTCGGCATAGTGCTCGGGCAGGCTGAGACAGCCTTCCTCGTACTCGAACATCTCCTCCGACGCCCAGACGATCTCCGGATTGGCCATCCTTACGGGCAGCCGGTTGTCTTCGTCTTTGGAAACATCGACGACGATCACCCGCTTCAAGATTCCCACCTGGGGCGCCGACAGGCCCACGCCCGGCGCCAGGTACATGGTCTCCAGCATGTCGTCCATCAACCGGGCGATTTCGGCATCGACCTTCTCGACCGGCCGGCTGATTTTCTTCAGCCGGGGGTCGGGGGCCTTGATGATGTCCAATAGGGCCATTGATTCGCGAACCTGACGGTTGTTCGGGACCCATCAAGTAGGTCAGCGGGCCCGCCGGGTCAAGATTTCCGGGGCGATCCGGGCGCTTGATTGCATCTCACCGGGGCTTGGGTCAGATTAGCGCATGGACCTCATCACGATCCTTGTAATTTCCCTCGTAGCGCTGACGATTGTCTGCGCTGCAATCCTTTTAGGCTTTTGGCGCGCCAGCAAAAATTTGGCGGTCGCCACAAATGAGAACGAAAATCTCAAACAGCGTTTGGCAGAACAGGAAAATGCTGCCAAAGAAAAATTGGTCCTATTGGATGAAGCCAAGGAGCAACTGAGGCTCGAGTTCCAAGTTGTCGCCGGCGACCTACTCACCGGCCATAGCAACACCTTCAAAAAACAAAACAAGGAACAGGTTGAAGGACTGCTGAAACCCCTGCGGGAACGCATTGAGACGTTCAATAAGACTCTCGGCGACGCTCACAGGGAAAACCTGTTGGAGCGGGACCGTCTGGCTCAACACATTAAGAATATGACCCAGACTAGTACCGAGATGCTAAGCGAGACGGCGAATCTGACCCGCGCCCTTAAGGGAGAATCGAAGACCCAGGGAATGTGGGGGGAAATGGTCGTCGAGAGAATTCTCGAACAATCCGGCCTGCGTAAGGGCCACGAGTATGCGCGCGAGGAATCTGTCGTCGATGAGGATGGAAAGCGCCTGCGTCCTGACTTTATTGTTCACCTGCCTAACAAAGGTCACGTAATCATCGATTCAAAAGTCTCCCTCACGGCCTACGAGGCCTTCGTCAACGAAGCCGAGGAAAACCTTCGCGCCGAACACCTTTCCGCGCACGTCCGATCGGTTCGAACTCACATAAAGTCTCTAAGCGACAAAAAGTATCATAATGTCTCCGACTCACCGTTGGACTACGTCATTCTGTTCATGCCCATCGAAGGGGCATTGGCATCGGCACTGGAGGCTGATCCCGGCCTGACAGCAACAGCAGCAGAGAAAAATGTACCCATTGCAACACCGACCACGCTGATGATCGCGCTGCGCACCATTGCAAATATTTGGCAGGTCGAGCGGCGCAATCAGAATGCGGAAGAAATTGCCCGAAAGGCTGGGACCATTTACGAGAAGTTCGTTGGCTTCACCGGCGACATGGAATCGATTGGCAAACGGCTTGATCAAGCGCGGGATAGCTATGACGACGCCATCAAGAAACTCTCAACGGGTCGCGGAAACGTCCTGCGCCAAGTGGAACAGCTGAAGCAACTCGGCGCCAAAACCTCCAAGTCGATTCCCTCGACGCTCCTGGTCGACGTGGATGAGCCGGTGGAGGAAGCCGATGCGGACACCCCGACGTCATCCGACGCCGAGATCCACGAAATTCCTCTCCGCCGCGACGGCGGCGAATAGGCCCCGAAACGTCATGCCCCGGCGCTGGTCCGGGGCATCCACGTTGTATGGATTACCCGGACATGGCTTGTCCTCCGGTCGGCGAAGCCGGCCCAAGGGACCGGGCGATGACGGGCGGGGGTCGGCCTATTCCATCGGGATCAGGTGATACTTGTCGAGGATCGGCTTGGTGACCTCGGGGTCGGAGCGCTGCTCGTCCGAGAGGTCGGCCATTTCCTGGAACATGGCGCTCTGCTCGCCGGGCGAGAACACCACCAGCATGGTCGCCGCTTCCTTGACCTGCACCTTGTGCGGCACGTTCGGCGGAATATGGATGGTGGTTCCCTTGGTCGCCTCGATGGTCTCGCCGCCCACTTCCCAGGTGGCGCTGCCGTCGACCATGTAGAAGGTCTCGAAATCGTTGCCGTGCATGTGGCGGCGGGACTCGAACCCCGCCGGGCAGATCTCTTCGCAAATCTCGTAGTGGCCCTCGGTCGCCGCGGACGGCACGATCACCCGCATCCGGTTGTTGCGGAGATAAATCTTGCCATCGTCCGGCCCAAGAAACGTTCCCTTGCTCATGAATTCGCTCCCGTTCCAGAAATCTCTTCAAAAAATGAACGCTGTCATTGTAGGGATCGGACAAGGGCGAGTCACCCGCTTGTATGACCGGCACCGGCCACTAAGATCGCCTCCACCAACGCCCTGAAGAGGACACGCCCATGCGCTACGCGGTCGGCCAACCGGTACCCCGGTCCGAAGATCCGAGGCTGCTGACCGGCAACGGCAGATATACCGATGACGTGAACCTGCCGCATCAGGCCCACGCGGCGTTCGTCCGCTCGCCCCATGCCCACGCCGAAATCAAGTCCATCGATGCAAGCGCCGCCAAGGCCATGCCCGGCGTCATCGATGTGCTGACCGGCGCCGAGCACGAGGCGGACGGGATGGGTGAAATCACCGGTCCGACGCCCCGAAAGCGCCGGGACGGCTCCGTCATGTTCCGCCCGCCGCGGCCGGCGCTCACCAGCGACCGGGTTCGGCATATGGGCCAGGCGGTGGCCATGGTGATCGCCGATTCCCCCGCCCGGGCCAGGGACGCGGCGGAAGCCGTGGCGGTCGACTACGATCCGCTGCCGGCCGTGCTCGGCACCTCGGAAGCCAATCGGGACGGCATCCCGGCCATCTGGGACGAAGCGCCCGACAATGAGAGCTTTTTCTTCGAGATGGGCGACGGCGACGCGGTGGCCTCCGCGATCGAGGCTGCCGCCCATGTGATCAAACAGAAATTCGTCATCAATCGGGTCACCGCCAACACCATGGAGCCCCGGGGCGCGGTCGGCCTCTATACGCCGTTCGAGGACCGCTACACCATGTATGCGGGCTGCCAGCGCCCCTTCGCCTGGCGGACCAATCTCTCCAGGAACTACTTCCGCGTTCAGGAGAACCAGCTCTCGTTCATTACCGGCGATCTCGGGGGATCGTTCGGTATGCGGGGCTCCATCTACCCGGAAATCCCCCTTTGCGCCTGGGCCTCCAAGCGGGTCGGGCGGCCGGTGAAGTGGACCGCCGAGCGGTCCGAAGGCTTCATGGCCGACGACCACGCCCGGGACAACGTCTCGGAGGCCGAACTGGCCCTCGACAAGGACGGCAAGTTCCTCGCCCTCAGGGTCCGGACCAACGCCAATCTCGGCGCCTATGTGTCGTTTCTCGGCATGGGGCCGCCCACCGGCAACGTCGGCGGCCTCGCCGGGGTCTACACCACGCCCGCCATCCACGTGCAGGTGGCCGGCGTCTTCACCAACACCTCCCCCCTATCCCCTTACCGGGGCGCGGGCCGCCCGGAGGCCGCCTACATCATCGAGCGGATGATCAACCTGGCGGCGGCCGAGACCGGCATCGACCCGATCGAGCTTCGCCGGCGCAACTTCATTCCCGTGGATGCCTTCCCCTACAAAACGCCGCTCACCTTCACCTTCGATTGCGGTGAATTCGAAGCGGTGATGGACGAAGCGCTGGAACTCGGCGACCGGGCCGGGTTCGAGGCGCGGCGCAAGGCATCCAGGGCCGAGGGCAAGCTCCGGGGGCTGGGCATCTCGTGCACCATCGAACAGGCCGCCGCTCCCCAATCGGAGACCGCCGAACTTCGGTTCGACCCGTCGGGCACCGTTACCGTGCTCTGCGGCACCACGCCCCACGGCCAGGGCCACGAGACGATCTACAAGCAACTGGTCTGCGACAGGCTGGGGATCGAGCCCGGCGACATCCGGGTGATCGAGGGCGACACGGACAAGGTGAGCTTCGGCACCGGCACCGGCGGGTCGCGCTCGGCGACCATCGGCACGTCGGCGGTCCTCGCCGCGGTCGATAAGGTGATCGGCAAGTGCCACAAGATCGCCGCCCACATGCTGGAAGCGGCCGACGCCGACGTCGCGTACGAGGACACCGCCTTCGCCGTCGCCGGGACCGACAAGTCCCTGCCGTTCATCGAAGTGGCCAAGGCCGCCTTCCAGAAGGCCAACCTGCCCGACGGTATGGAGAGCGGCCTATACGAGATCGCCACCTATGATCCGGAGAAGGCCAACTTTCCCAACGGCTGCCATTTGTCCGAGGTGGAGATCGACCCGGACACCGGCGAGATCGAGATCGTCAAATACACCGTGGTCCACGATGTGGGTTTCGAACTCAACCCGCTGCTGGTCAACGGCCAGGTGATGGGCGGCATCGCGCAAGGCGCGGGCCAGGCGCTGATGGAGGACATGGTTTATGACGAGGGCGGGCAGCTGCTCTCGGGCTCGTTTCTCGACTACGCCATGCCGCGCGCCGAGGATTTCCCCGGCTACGGGATCAAGGGACATCCGGTGCCGACCGCCGGCAATCCCCTCGGCGTCAAGGGCGCCGGAGAATGCGGCACGGTGGGCGCGCTGGCCTCGGTCTCCAACGCCGTCGCCGATGCCCTGTCGCCCCTCGGCATCCGCCACCTGGACATGCCGGCGACGGCGCCCAGGGTGTGGAAGGCGATCGACGAGGCCGGCGGCGTTTAGCCTCTATTCGACCCAGTATTTTTCATCGCAGAGGGTGTCGGCGCAGACCACCCGGCCGTGAACCGCGCCCAAGATGCCGTCCCGGAAGGCCCGGACCATCCAGGCGCCGGCGTGCTCCTCCGGGATCGGAAATGGCGCCCGCAATCCGTGGACGCCCGCGGGCCGGAATCCGAACCGCGGATAATAGCCCGGATGCCCGAGCACGAAGGCCAGCGCCACCCCCCGCTCGGCCAGTTCATCCAGTCCCGCCTCGACCAGTTCACCGCCGATTCCCCGGCCTTGACGGTCGGGAACGACCGCCAGGGGCGCCAGGATCGCGGCGGAAACCGCATCGGCGGGCCGAATCCGAACCCGGGTGAAAAGCACATGGCCGACGGGCCGGCCCTCTTCCTCCGCCAGTATGGAAACGACGGGCCGGGCGCTCGGATCGGCCAGCAGTTCCATGGCCAGCCGGGCTTCCTCGGCGCCGCCGAAGGCCTGTTCGTGGACGGAGAAAATACTCTCGAGGTCGCCGCGGCCGGTGGTCCGGAGCGACACTAGACCCGCCGCCGGGCCTTCAGCGCCGCCGACAGGGTGCCGTCGTCGAGGTAATCCAGCTCGCCGCCGACGGGGATGCCGTGGGCGAGAGCCGAGATGGAAACCTCGCAATCGGCGAGCCGGTCGGTGACGTAGTGGGCGGTGGTCTGGCCGTCGACCGTGGCGCCGGTGGCGAGAATAATCTCCTTCACGTCTTCGGCGCCCGCGCGGCCCACCAGGCCGTCGATGTTCAGATCCTCCGGCCCGACGCCGTCGAGGGGGGACAGCACGCCGCCCAGCACGTGATAGCGGCCCTTGAAGGAGGCCGTGCGCTCCAGCGCCCAGAGATCGGCCACTTCTTCGACCACGCAGATGACCGAGTCGTCCCGGCGGGGGTCGGCGCAGACGGCGCACGGGTCCGTGGTGTCGAGATTGCCGCAAACGCCGCAGGGAACGATGCTTTCCGCCGCCGCCTCGAGCGCCCGGGCCAACGGCGTCATCAGGCTGTCCCGGTGCTTGATCAGGTGCAGCGACGCGCGGCGCGCCGAGCGCGGTCCCAGTCCCGGCAGCTTGGCCAGAAGCTGGATCAGCCGGTCAATATCGCTGGTGGACATGCACCCACCTTAGACGGTCCGGCAGCCCGCTCAAACACCCGGAAATTACGCGTCAATCGGCAAAAAAATTGATCTATATACGGTGTTTACTAGATATAAATTTAGAATTTATTTGACATTTGCGGCTTTTCGGGTAATGTGTCCGGTGCCGGCCGGTTCGGCGCACCGAATCGGCCAATCCGAACGGTCGGAATTTGGCGAGAGGCGCGCCGCGACCCGCTTTTAGGGTGCGGCACTCCAAGGCAATGTTGTGTGCTCTTGATCATATGAAACCGAGCCGCGTTAATCCGGGATGTAGTCGACACTGGAATT
The DNA here is from genome assembly GCA_965221855.1 of Rhodospirillales bacterium. Classification (GTDB taxonomy): domain Bacteria; phylum Pseudomonadota; class Alphaproteobacteria; order Rhodospirillales; family UBA2165; genus JAJDXO01. Next base: position 376,806 of record CBDCSV010000006.1, read on the forward strand.
TCAGCCGGGAGTGGTGACTTAGCATGTTGCGAACATCATTTGGCTTGTGCGCGGCATTGATCGCCACGCTGCTCGTCTGGAGCGCCGGGACCGTTGCCCAGCCGGCCGAACCGCCGCGCCCGCCGCTGCCCAACGTCAAGGCGCCCCAGCCACACTGCCGGCCCAACATGCTCGGCGAATGGTTCAGTTTGCATGACGGCACCTATGAGTTATTCGGCTCGCTGACCATCACCCCCGATGCGCTGATCTTCGGCCGCCAGGGGCGGTTCGGCTTCACCCGGCGCACGACACCGGGCGGGCACCCCTACCTGGAGCTCGACCGCAACCTAAAAGTCGAGGAGTTCGCCGATCCGGACAATCACTTCGTCAAGCTGTTCTATCCGGGGACGCTCGGCAATCCGGCGGGAGAGCGTTGCGAGGTCGATGTCCTCATGTGCTTTGACGCCATCAGCATCATCGAACGATTCGACGTGAGCCGGAGCCTGAGAGGAAGATGCTACTGGTTCGAGTTCAACGAACCGCGCACCGGCGCCATCAACTAAAACCGCCTGACGCTTCATCACCAAGGAGAACAACCAAATGGACACCAACGATTCGCGATCCCTCGAATACGCCGCCGCCCGCGCCCGGCAATGAACATCCGCGCATCCCTGGCGGCCATGTTCGCCGCCGCGTGCCTTGCGGCCATCCTGGTTTCGGAAACCGCCGCCGCCCAGGAACCAGCCGGGCCGCCGCTGCCCAACGTCAAGGCGCCCCAGCCACACTGCCGGCCCAACATGCTCGGCGAATGGTTCAGTTTAATCGACGGTATCCACGAACGCTTCGGGTCGCTGACCATCACCCCCGATGCGCTGATCTTCGGCCGCCAGGGACGGTTCGGCTTCACCCGGCACACGACCCCCGGCGGGCACCCCTACCTGGAACTCGACCGTACCCTCATAATTCCGAACTGGATCGCGCCAAACAAGAATTTCGTATTTCCTGTCTATCCGGGCACGGCCGGCGAACGGTGCGAGGTGGACGTTGTCATGTGCAGAGACAGGGCAGAGGTCGCCATCTGGCTTGATGAAGTCCCGATGGCCGCGGCGTGTACATGGTTCACCTTCAGCCAGCCCGGCACCGGCGCCATCAACTAAACCCGCCTTACGCTTCAAATCACCAAGGAGAACAATCAAATGGACACCAACGATTCGCGATCCCTCAAATACGCCGCCGCCCGCGCCCGGCAGTTGGAAGGCGCCCGCGCCCGGTTCTACGTGGACCGGGGCGGCACCGATACCATCGGGGTCGGCTATACCCCTATTGTCGAGAATGCGCCTGGGGAGTGGCGGGTCCGTTACGAGTTCGACTCCGACCTCGCCCAGGCCGGGGTCAGCCTCACGCCGACTCAAGACAAGGCGCTGGAAATCATAGCGTCCGAGCGCTCCAGTCCGGATGGCGGAGATTCCGCCAAGCTCTCCCGGGCGCGGGAGGAATTGAAATCCATCACCCTGACCGCGGAGCAGCAGGAGAAGCTGTTCGCCGCCTCCTACCGGCGCGCCGAAGCCGACGCCCGCCGGTTCCTGGGCGCCGATGTCTTCGGCGGCCTCGACCCCAGGCGCCGGGCCGAACTGGCGCTGGCGGCCTACCAATCGCCGCGCGCACTCCGGGACGCCGCCCCCGATCTCGCCCGGCACATCAAGTCGGGAGACTTCGATGCCGCCGCCGGCCGCCTCGCGCGGATGGGCGATCGGCTGCGCGACCCGGCCCGCTACCGGGGCGCGGCGGCCATATTCCGGGACCCCGAACTCAAGGGCGGGGCGATGATCGCCCGGGGCGACACCCTGTCCGGGATCGCCCGGCGCACCGGCCATACCGTCGCCGAAATCCTGACCGCCAATCCGCAGATCACCGATCCCGACAGGATTCGCGCGGGCGACGTGCTGCGGCTGCCCGCCCGGAAGCAGCCGTCCGCCAAACCGGATCCGGAGGATCACTCCATGAGAACGCCCCGGCCGTCCCAGCGGCCGGCCCCCGAGCCCCAGCCATCGCCGGCCGCGAAGGCGGCCCTGGAACGCATGAACGCGCTGGGTGCGTCTCCCGCCGAAATCATGTCCAAGCCCCTCTCCGGCATCACCAAACCGGAGATCACCGCCCTTATCGGCCATCCCGACTACTGGAACTCGGTCCGGCAAAGGCTCCGGCCCGCGCCCCAGTCCATGCCGGACTTCGCCCAGGGCTGGTTCGCCCGGGCCTACGATCATCCGCCAGGGGCGGCCCCGTGGGTGCCCCGGAACTCGTCTCCCGCCCGCATGGCCGACGGCCGCGCGTTGTCGCAGGGGCTCGCCCAGGTGGCGGGCGCCATCGGTCAGGGGATACGGGAAACCGCCGCGCGGGTCGACCTTACACAGCCGGTCAAGGCGCTTCAGACCGCGCTCAACGGCATCGCCGGGGACGGGTTCGACCGGCCCCTCAAGGTGGACGGACTTCTCGGCCCCAAGACCAACGACCGTGTCCGGGACGTTCTCACCTATCAGGGAACCGCGCCGCTGCTGGGAAGGCTGAACGCATTGGGCGGAAAGTTCTAGAACGGCAGCTTCATGCCGGGCGGAAGCTGAAGGCCGCCGGTGAGTTCGCTCATCTTCTCCTGGACCATCGCCTCGACCTTGTTCTTGGCGTCGTTCTGCGCCGCGACGATCAGGTCCTCGAGCACCTCCACCTCGTCCGGCCCCGCCAATGACGGGTCGATTCTGATCTTCCGCATTTCGTATTTGCCGTTGAGGGTCACCCGGACCATGCCGCCGCCCGCCTGGCCGGTCACTTCTTCCGCCGAGAGGCCTTCCTGCATCCGGGCCATCTTGTCCTGCATTTCCTGGGCCTGCTTCATGATCTGGCCGAGATTCTTCATTCCGGGGTTTCTCCCTCATTGCCGCCGGCCGGGCCGCCGTCACCCGGCTGCTCCGCGGTCTCCGGCCCGAGGCGGCGCACGGTCTCGATGGTCGCGCCGGGGAAGGTCTCCAGGATGGACTTCACCAGCGGGGTTTCGGCGATGGCGGCCTTCTCCTCGGCCGTCTCCGCGTTCGCCTTTTGGGCGGCGGTTTGCCCGCCCGGTTGATTTGACAGGGACACCATCCATCGTTCGCCGGTTTCCGCATGCAGGAACTTGGCAAGATCGCCGACGATTTCCTGCGGCGCGCCGTCCTCGAGGCTGAACTCGATCCGGCCGGGCTCGAAATGAACCGGGCGCACGTTGTTGATCAACTGAGCCTTCAACACGGGCTGGCCCTTCGTCTCGGCGAGGGCGATCACCTCGGCGAGGCTGGTGGGATGCGGCCGGGCATCGGAGACGGCCTCCGGTGACGGCGCGGCCACCGGTTCGGCGGCTACCGCGCCGGCGGGCGCGCTCCCGGGCCTCGGAGCCGAATTTGCCGGGGCCGGCGGGGAACCTGATCCCTTACTTGATCCCTGGGCGGGACCGCCGCCGTCGAGTTTCCTGAGCGCTTCCTCCGGCGTCGGCAGTTCGGACGCATAGGCCAGCCGGATCAGGATCATTTCGACCGCCTGAACGACCGAAGGCGCGCCCTGGGCTTCCTTGACGCCCTTCAGCAGCATCTGCCAGGCCCGGGCCAGGGCGCCCATGCCCAGACGGCCCGCCAGGTCGGCACCGCGTTCGGATTCGGCCTCCGGCACGCCCGCCGCCTCGGCCGCCGCCGGCACCAGCTTGATCCGGGTGAGCCAGTGAGTGATCTCCAGCAAATCCTGAAGCACCTGCATGGGATCGGCGCCGTTGCGGTAGTCGTCCTCCAGGATGTCGAGGGCACGGACCGCATCGCCCGCGAACACGGCTTCGAGCAGGTCGAAGCCGCGGGTCCGGTCGGCCAGTCCCAGCATGTCGCGAACCTGATCCTCGGAAATTTCGCCATCGCCGCCGGCGCCGGTGGTGATCACCTGATCCAGGATGGACAGGCCGTCCCGGTGGGACCCGTCCGCCGCACGGGCGATGAGCTGAATGGCGCGGTCCGAAACCGCCGCCCCCTCGGATGCGGCGATACGCGCGAAATCGGCGCTCAGGTTCTCCACGCCGATCCGGCGGAGATCGAAACGCTGGCACCGGCTGAGGACGGTGATCGGCACCTTGCGGATTTCCGTCGTGGCGAAGATGAACTTCACGTGCTCCGGCGGCTCCTCGAGGGTCTTCAGCAACGCATTGAACGCATTGCGGGACAGCATGTGCACTTCGTCGATGATGTAGACCTTGTAGCGGGCCGAGACCGGCCGGTAGCGCACCCCCTCGATCAGTTCCCGGATGTCGTCGACGCCGGTACGGCTCGCCGCGTCCATCTCCAGCACATCCACGTGCCGGTCTTCGGCGATCGCCTTGCAATTCTCGCAAACGCCGCAGGGCTCGATGGTCGGTCCGCCGGTTCCGTCGGGTCCGATGCAATTCAGCGCCCGGGCGATGATCCGCGCCGTGGTGGTTTTGCCCACCCCCCGGACCCCGGTGAGAACGAAGGCATGCGCCAATCGTCCCGAGGCGAAAGCGTTGGTGAGCGTCCGGACCATGGCCTCCTGGCCCACCAGATCCGAAAACCTCGACGGCCGGTACTTGCGCGCCAGCACCCGGTATTGGCCGGCGGCCTCTTCGTCTCCAAGGTCCAGCCCGGGCAGCGCGGCGGTCAGGCCGTCGGTTCCGCCTTCTGTCTCTTCACGGGTGTCTGGGCTGGCGTCGTCGGTCATGAACGCTGTCGGATTAGAGGATCGGGTGGAAGGCCGGACACGCGACCCGAGCGGAACTCGTTACGGCTGCTTCCTTCCGGACCTGACCGGGTTGGCGAGCGGCTCGTCCGCAGCCGACCTTCCAAGGCGAGTATAGCAGGTGAGAGACGATGAGTCGCAAGTCACGTTGGCGGGTAACGTAAGGATTTATGTGTCAGGCGGGAGTGGGGTACTCCCTGTGGTTCACGACAACCGCAAGAAGGAGTACCCCGATGCCACAGCGAGCTGTGACGATTGAGAGCCTACCACAGGCCTTTGAGGTGGTGAAGGAGATGCAGGCAGACGGACTGGACTGGGGCGAGGGCTACCGCCCGCTCGGCCGCCAGGCGCTGGCCGGGATCATCGAAGGCCGGATGGCCGAAGCGGTGGACCGCTGGCTCGACGGCCTCGATGGCAGCGCCATACGCGACCGGCGCAACGGCACCTACCGGCGCCGCCTGCTCAGCGAGCTCGGCGACATCGAGCTCAACGTGCCGCGCACCCGGCACTTCTGCCCGACCGAGGTTCTGAAGAGCTACGCAAGGCGCGCTCCAGAGATCGACCGCGCCATCCTGGCCGGCTTCGTGCTGGGGCTCTCGACCCGCAAGGTCGGCGAGGTCCTGCTTGCCCTGCTCGGGCGTCCGGTCTCGGCCGCGACGGTGAGCCGGGTCGCCAAGACCCTCGATCTGTCGGTCGCCGCATTCCACCGCCGGCCGCTGAAGAACGCCTACAAGGCGCTGATGCTCGACGGCGTGGTGCTGGCCTGCAAGACCGGCGCCGGCGCGCTCAGGAGGCCGGTCCTGGTGGCGCTGGGCATACGGCACGACGGCAAGAAGGAGATTATCGACTTCCAACTCGCCGCCAGCGAGAGCGCCGCGGAGTGGGAGCGCTTCCTCACCGCGTTGCACCGCCGCGGCCTCACCGGCGAGGGCCTTGAGATGATCTGCGTTGATGGCGGCCAAGGCCTGCTCGCCGCCTTGCCGGTCGTCTATCACGGCATCCCGGTCCAGAGATGCTGGGCGCACAAGATGCGCAACATCCTCGACAAGGTCCGCAAGACCGACCAGGAGGCCGTCAAGGCCGACGTCCACGACGTCATGAACGCAGACACTCGGCCAAAGGCGCTCAGCGCCGCCCGCCGCTTCGCCGACGCCTGGGAGCAGACCTACCCCAAGGCCGTCGCCTGCCTGCGCAACGACCTCGACGACTTGCTCACCTGCTTCCGCTACAAGACCCTTGCCGAACGAAAGCAGGTCAGGACCACCAACGCCATCGAACGACGGTTCCGGGAGGTCCGGAGACGAACCCGGCCCATGGGAACCTTCCAGGACAAGACCTCAATGGACCGCATCCTCTTCGCGGTCTTCATTCACGAAAACAAGTCTCAGGGAATCAGTACCCCTCTCTCCCTGACACACAACTCTTGACGTTACCCGTTGGCGCCGCTTGCCCGAAACCCGGCTATGGCTCGACGATAAGTGAACCAGCCGTGCCGGGTGGCCAAAAACGGCCGCTAGTGAAGGGTTTGGCCGAGACCATTGCCTGAAACCGCCCGCTGTGTCAGGTTCCGCGCGCCTGAACAGAACATGCCGGAAGTCCGGCCGTTTGTAGCCGCATGATCGATTTCGTCTTCACCAATATGATTCTGGACCGCGCCCACCACCTGCGCACCGATCATGCGTGGATTGCCGAGCAGATCGCCGCCGGGCAGGCGCGGACGGTGACCGTTTGGCGGGACAAGGTGCTGATCCGGAACGCCGGCTCCGGCGAAGCGCTGATCGTCGAGGGCGCCAGCACGCTCCATGACGAAGCCTCCGAGCTGGTGTTTCTCGGCATGGACGGCGACACGGCCTATTTCGCCGCCGACATTTCGCATCTGGAGGAACCGTTTTCGGCCGCCATCCCCGGCGACGGCGATTTCGCGGACCTGAGGGCCCTTGCCCCCAACCTCGAGCACGGCATCGCGTCCATGCTGGCCCATGCCCGCGCCCTCGGCTACTGGCACCGGACCCATCAATTCTGCGGCGTCTGCGGATCGCCCACCGAAAGCCGCAAGGCGGGCCACGAGCGGAAGTGCACCGACGAAACCTGCGGCAAGACGCATTTTCCGCGGACCGACCCGGCGGTGATCATGCTGGTGACCCACGACGGCGGCTCGGGCCCCTGCGCCCTGCTGGCCCAAAACAAGCGGTTCCCCTCGGGCATCCGGTTTTCCACCGTCGCCGGATTCGTCGAGCCGGGCGAGACGCTGGAACAGGCCGTCGCCCGCGAGGTCAAGGAAGAAACCGGCGTCGACGTGACCGATGTCGTCTATCAGGCATCCCAGCCCTGGCCGTTCCCCGCGTCCATCATGCTGGGGTTCCGCGCCCGCGCGCTCACCACCGAGATCACCATCCAGGATGACGAACTGACCGATGCGCGCTGGTTCACCCGGGATGAAGTGGCGGAACTGGCGGCCCGGGACGGTGTGCTGCCGCCGAGCAAATTCTCCATTTCCCGCTGGCTGATCGACACCTGGCTGGACGAGACGGCGGGCTAGCCGGAGCTAATCTCCATTGAGCTCCTTGCGCGCCGGACTGGCCGGGAAGACGCCCAATATCTTCACTTCATGTGAGAAGAACTCAAGCTCCTCCAAGGCGAATTTGAGCCCCCGATGGTCCGGGTGGCCGTCCACCTCGGCGTAAAACCGGGTCGCCGAAAAGCCGCCGCCGATCATGTAGCTTTCCAGCTTGGTCATGTTGACATTGTTGGTCGCGAAGCCGCCCAGCGCCTTGTAGAGCGCCGCCGGGACGTTGCGGACATTGAACACGAAGCTGGTCACGACGGCCTCTTCGTCCGGCGAGGCTATCTCCTCGTCCGGGGACATGATGAGAAACCGGGTGGTGTTGTGTTCGGCGTCCTCGACGTTTTCCCGGAGTATATCCAGGCCATAGATCTCGGCGGCCAGTTCGGAGGCGATAGCGCCCTGGGTCGGATCCCCGGCGGCCGCGATGTCGTGGGCGGCCCCCGCCGTATCCGCGTGGACCACCGGCCCGACCCCCAGTTCCCGGATCATGTTCCGGCACTGATTGAGGGCATGGACGTGGCTGTGGACATGGGTGAGCTGGTCTTCGGCGGCGCCCTTTATCGCCAGGAGAGTGTGTTCCACCCGCTGGAAATGCTCACCGACAATGTGAAGCCCGGAATCCGGAAGCAGATGGTGGATGTCCGCGACCCGCCCGGCAACGGAGTTGTCGATCGGGATCATGGCGAGGTTCGCCGCGCCCTCGGCCACCGCGGCAAACGCGTCCTCGAAGGATGTGCAGGCGAGCGGCGTCATTTCCGGGTGCACCACCCGGCACGCCATATGAGAATTGGCGCCGTCCATCCCCTGAAAAGCGATGGCATGCAACCCTTCGGACATGGGACCTCTCCGTCTTCCAACGCCTTGCGGAAGGCATTGATATTCAAGTCGTTTTCGCCGGCCGTCCGGACCGGCGAGACAATGGGCCGCCCCGTATATCCTGTTTTTGCCGTTTTTCCCATCCCCCTAGATCGGGTCATGTTTTGACGGAACCTCGGCGCGGTTTCGTCAAAACATGTGAATCCGATCTATTTCAATCGTGTAGAGCCGATTCACATGGATTGTCGGCATCGCAAAGCGATTCCGACAATCCATGATCGGCTCTAGGCATGAAGCGGCCGGGCAGTCTTTCGGACCGGCGATCCCCACATGATTGACAGGGCCCCGGCGACGGGCTAAACGCGAGGCCGGCTCTCGCTTTCGCCTCATACATTCGCGGACCCGGCCGGGTCCGGAAACAGGATCAAAGACCCATACAGGATTAGGATTGCCTCATGTGGAGTATGAAAACCAATGTCGTCTTCGGCGCCATCCTCGTGGCCGCGTGGATGATCTGGGGAACGAACTATCTGGGCAATATCCTGATCCCGCACATCGAGATCGTGCACTCGGACGAGGACACCGCGGCGCCCGCGGCGGCGCAGAAGGCGCCGGAGCCGGTCGTGCCGTTCCCGGTCCTGCTGGCCGAGGCGACCGCCAAGCGCGGCGAACGGGTCGCCAAGAAGTGCATCTCCTGCCATACTTTCGCCAGCGGCGACAAGAACAAGGTCGGTCCCAATCTTTGGTCGGTCTTTACCCGCGACCGGGCCGGCGCCGACGGCTTCTCCTATTCGTCCGCCATGGCCGGCCTGGGCGGAAAATGGACGCTGGAGGACATGGACAAGTTTCTCTTGAAGCCGAAGGCCTTCCTCAAGGGCACCAAGATGGCGTTCGCCGGCCTTCGAAAACCCACGGACCGGGCGGCGGTCATCGTCTACATGCGGGGCTTCGACAACTCCCCGGTCCCGCTGCCCGCACCGTAAGGCGGGGCGCCCGGTGAGTTCACCCGGGGACTTCGTTGACTTCGCCCACAGGCTGGCCGATGCGGCGCGGCCCATCATCGCCAAATATTTCCGTACGACCGCCGGGCTGAGCGACAAGCCCGATTCCACGCCCGTGACCCTCGCCGATCAAGAGGCCGAGGCGGCCATGCGCGCACTGATCGAGGCGGAACAACCCGAGCACGGCATCCTCGGCGAGGAGGAAGGCGGCGTCCGGGAAGGCGCCGAATGGCTCTGGGTCCTGGATCCCATAGACGGCACCAAGGCGTTCGCCACCGGCAAACATTCGTTCGGGACCCTGATCGGCCTTGCCCGCGGCGGCATTCCGGTTCTCGGCGTGATCGATCAGCCGGTCCTGGAGGAGCGCTGGGTCGGCGGCGAGGGCGTGCCGACGACGCTCAACGGCATACCGGCGCGGGTCCGGGACTGCCCCTCGGCGTCGGAGGCCTGGATGTACGCAACCTCGCCCTACATGTTCCGGGGAAACGAAAAGACCGCCTTCGAACGCCTCGCCGAAACGGTCAAGCATCCCTTGTTCGGCACCGACTGTTACGGATACGCGCTGCTCACGTCCGGCTTCGTCGACCTGGTCTGCGAGGCGCGACTAAAGCCATGGGATTTCTGCGCGGTCGCGCCGGTGATCCAAGCCGCCGGCGGGGTGATGACGGACTGGTCCGGCGCCAAGCTAACCCTGGGCTCCGATGGCCGGGTATTGGCCGCCGGCGATGCACGCTGTCACGCGGACGCGTTGAAACTGCTTGCGGGCTAGCCTGAAATCGACCGGAATCCCTTGCCGATTCGTTGGTTAACGGACAAATTGAACGCCAAGAACGTGCATCCGGGAGAGACCATCATGCGCCGCACACTGTTTGCCGCCGCCGCCCTCACCGCGGCCGCCCTGCCCCTCGCTTCCGTTGCCCAGGACGTAAAGCCCGTCCACGGCATCGCCATGCACGGCAGCCCCAAATACGGCCCGGACTTCAAGCATCTGGATTATGTAAATCCAAATGCGCCCAAGGGCGGCAGCGTCCGGCTGTCGGCCATCGGCACCTTCGACACCTTCAACCCGTTCACCCTCAAGGGCGTCCCGGCGGCGGGCGCCGGATCGGTCTTCGAAAGCCTGATGACCGGCACCCAGGATGAGGCCTTCACCGAATACGGGCTCTTGGCCAAGTCCATCGAGATGCCGGAAGACCGGTCCTGGGTCGCGTTCACCATTCGGGACAATGCCCGCTGGCATGACGGCAAACCGGTGACCGTCGACGACGTGCTGTTCAGCTTGAATGCCCTCAAGACCCAGGGCCGGCCCTTTTTCCGGTTCTATTACGGCAACGTCGCCACCGCCGAGAAGGTCGGCCCCCGCAAGGTCAAGTTTACCTTCTCCGGCGGCGAGAACCGGGAGTTGCCGCTGATCGTCGGGCAGCTTCCCATCCTGCCGAAGCATTTCTTCGAGGGCCGGGACTTCACCAGCACCATTCTGGAGCCCATCCCCGGCACCGGCCCGTACAAGATCAAAACCTTCGAGCCCGGCCGCTCGGTGACCTACGAGCGCGTCAAGGATTATTGGGCCCGCGACCTGCCGATCAAGCGGGGCAGGAACAACTTCGATGAAATGCGCTACGACTACTACCGGGATGCCACGGTGGCCCTCGAAGCGTTCAAATCGGGCGAGTACGACTTCCGGGTCGAGAACACCGCCAAGGTCTGGGCGACGGGCTACGAGTCGCCGGCATTCGAGCGAAAGCTCTACCTCAAACAGGATATCCGCCACGAACTGCCGACCGGCATGCAGGCCTTCGCTTTCAATACCCGGAAGGATATCTTCAAGGACCGGCGGGTCCGGCGCGCCATGGCCTACGCCTTCGACTTCGAATGGACCAACAAGAACCTGTTTTTCGGCCAATACGCGCGGACCACGAGCTTCTTTTCGAACTCGGAGCTCGCCGCGAGCAAGCTGCCGTCGCCGGAAGAGCTGAAAATCCTCGAGCCGCTCCGCGGCCAAATCCCCAACGAGGTATTCACCGAGGCCTACTCCGTCCCCGTGACCAATGGCGACAGCCGCATCCGCTCCAACCTGAGGACCGCGCGGAAATTGCTCCAGGAGGCGGGCTGGACAATCAAGAACAAGAAACTGGTCAACCCGCAGGGCCGGCCGTTCGAGTTTGAAATCCTGTTGGTCTCGCCGGCCTTCGAGCGAATCGCGCTGCCGTTCAGGAAAAACCTCGAGCGGCTCGGCATGAGCGTCCGGGTCCGCACCGTCGATACCTCCCAATACCAGAAACGCACCGACGAGAAGGACTTCGACATGATCGTGTCCTCCTTCGGCCAGTCCCTGTCTCCCGGCAACGAACAGCGGGATTTCTGGGGCAGCGATTCCGCCGACCGGCCGGGCAGCCGCAACGTCATCGGCATCAAGAACCCGGCCGTGGACAAGCTCATCGAATTGGTGATCTCCGCCCCCGACCGGAAGAGCCTCATCACCCGAACCCGCGCCCTCGATCGGGTGCTGTCCTGGGGCCACTACGTGATCCCTCAGTGGCATATTCGCACGTTCCGGGTCGCCTACTGGGACAAGTTCGGCCGGCCCGAAACGACTCCTCGATACGGCCTCGGGTTCGACGGCTGGTGGGTGGATGCCAGGAAGCAGGCGGCCCTCAACAAGCGGAAAAATCTAGCCAGCGGGAAATAGCCTTCCTGGATGATCGGGCGGGACCTGATCCGCGGGGCCGCGCGCCACTCTTTTCAAGCCTGCCCCAGCGGTCATAATGCGGTCTCGACAGGAACGGCCGTATCCAGGGAGAAAGCGGTGAAAATTCAAAACCATGTCCACGGCGAATGGGTGGAGGGCGACGGCGAGGGAACGCCTCTGGTCGATCCGGTCTCCGGCGAGGAAATCGCCCGCGCCACATCCGACGGCGTCGATCTCGGCAGGGCCCTGGATCACGCACGCACCGTCGGCGGTCCCGCGCTCCGCGCCATGACCTACGCCGGGCGGGGCGAAATGTTGGGCAAGATCAACGAAACCCTCACCGCCAACCGGGACAAATACGCCGACATCGCGCTCCGGAATTCGGGCAATACCAAGATCGATGCCGCCATCGATATCGACGGCGGCACGGGTACATTGTTCTTTTATGCGCGCCTCGCCGGAAAACTGGGCGAGGCGAATTATCTCCGGGACTCCGGGTTTGAACGCATGGCCAAGGACGAGGCCTTCCAGGGGATGCACATCTGGGTGCCGCTGAAAGGCGCGGGTATTCACATCAATGCGTTCAACTTCCCCTCTTGGGGACTATGGGAGAAAGCCGCGGTCAGCCTGCTCGCCGGCGTGCCGTTTCTCGCCAAACCGGCCACCGCCACCTGCCTGCTGTCCTACGAAATGATCAAGGACGTCATCGAGGCGGGCGCCGTGCCGGACGGCGCCATCAGCCTGATCTGCGGGGGCGGGCGCGATCTGATGGATCACGTCACCGGCAGGGACGCGGTCGCCTTCACCGGCTCGTCGGACACCGCCACCATACTCAGGGGCAACGCCAACGCCATCGCAAGCTCGGTCCGGTTCAATGCCGAAGCCGACAGCCTGAACATGAGCCTGCTGGGCCCGGATGCCCGGCCGGGCGCCGCCGAGTTCGACCTGTTCGTCAAGGAAGTGTCCCGGGAGATGACCGTCAAGGCGGGCCAGAAATGCACCGCCATCCGCCGCGCCTTCGTGCCCGCGGGCATCCTCGACGAGGTTTCCGGCGCTCTGGAAGCCCGGCTCGCCAGGACCGTGACCGGCGATCCCCGCAACGAGACCGTCCGCATGGGTCCGCTGGTCAACAAGGCGCAGCAACAATCCGCCCTGGACGGAATTGCCCGGTTGGCGGAGGAAGCGGACATAATCACCGGCGGTAACGGTTTCGAGCCCGTCGATGCCGACCCCGAAACCTCGTCATTCGTGCCGCCGACGCTCCTCAGATGCAGGGACCCCAGGGGCGCCAGGGCGGTCCACGAGGTGGAGGTGTTTGGCCCCGCCTGCACGGTGATGCCCTATGAGACCGCCGAGGACGCCGTCGAGCTCGCCTCCCGGGGCGGCGGATCGCTGGCCGCGTCGGTGTTCACCGCCGATGACGAATTCGCCAATGCCGCGACGCTGGGCATCGCCGCCGATCACGGCAGGGTCCTGGTGGTCGACGAGCAGGTCGCCGAGAGCCAGACCGGACACGGCATCGTCATGCCCATGTGCACCCACGGCGGACCCGGCCGCGCCGGCGGCGGCGAGGAATTGGGCGGCACGCGCGGCTTGCGGTTTTATCATCAACGGACCGCCGTGCAGGGCCGCCTCGACCGGTTGGAAGCATTGGCGGGCGCCGGCGCCGAGGTCGCGCTATAGAGGGAAGGGCCGCCCGACGACATGTTCGCTTACATCATCCGCCGGCTGCTGTTCGTCATCCCGACGCTGTTCGTCATCATCCTGCTGAACTTCGTCTTCGTGCAGTTCGCCCCCGGCGGACCGGTGGAGCAAACCATCGCCCAACTGCAGGGGACGGCGGTGGACGCAACGGCGAGGGTCAGCGGCACCTCTCAGGGCGAAACCGTCGGCGGCGGCGACCAGGGCCGGCAACAGATCGGCGATCAAGGCGCCGGGGCCAGCAAATACCGGGGCGCCCGCGGCCTCGATCCGGAGCTGATCGCCGAGATCGAGAAGCTCTACGGGTTCGACAAGCCGGCGCACGAGCGCTTCTGGATCATGCTGAAGAACTATCTCCGCTTCGACTTCGGCGAGAGCTTCTTCCGCGACAAGACCGTGATCGAACTGCTGATCGAGAAATTGCCGGTCTCCATCTCGCTTGGCCTGTGGACCACCCTCCTCACCTATTTGATTTCCATTCCGCTCGGCGTTCGCAAGGCGGTGCGCGACGGATCCAACTTCGATCTTTGGACCAGCGCGGTGATCATCATCGGCACCGCGATCCCCGGCTTCCTGTTCGCCATTCTCCTGGTGGTGCTGTTCGCCGGCGGCAGCTATTTCGACATCTTCCCCCTGCGCGGCATCGTATCACCCAACTGGGACGAACTCAGTCCGGTCGGCAAGGTCCTGGACTACTTCTGGCACATGGCGCTGCCCATCACCTCCATGGTCATCGGCTCCTTCGCCGTCCTGACCATGCTGACCAAGAATTCGTTCCTGGACGAGATCAATAAGCAGTACGTCCAGACGGCGCGGTCCAAGGGGCTTGCGGAGAACAAGGTGCTCTACGGCCATGTGTTCCGGAACGGCATGCTGCTGATCATCGCCGGCTTCCCGTCGGCCTTCATCTCCATCTTCTTCACCGGCTCGCTCCTGACGGAGATCATCTTCTCCCTCGACGGGATCGGGCTCCTCGGATTCGAGGCGGCCATCAACCGGGATTATCCGATCGTCTTCGGCACCCTCTACATGTTCACCCTGCTGGGCCTGATCATGGGGATCATCGGCGACCTCGCCTACCACGTGGTCGATCCGCGAATCGACTTCGAGGCGCAGGAGGTCTAGATGGAGGAGGGGCGGCTGCTTGGCATGCGGGTTACGCCGCTGAATGCGCGGCGGATCGAGAACTTCAGGGCCAACCGGCGCGGCTACTGGTCCCTGTGGATCTTCATCGCCGTGTTCTTCGTCACCCTGTTCGCGGAATTTCTGGCCAACGACAAGCCACTGCTGGTCCGCTACGACGGCGCGTTCCATATGCCGGTCTTCGTCGCCTACCCCGAAACCGCTTTCGGCGGCGACTTCGAGACCGAGGCCGAATATGCGGACCCGGAGGTCCAGGAACTGATCGAGGAAAAGGGTTGGATCCTCTGGCCGCCGATTCCCTATTCCTTCGACACCATCGTCTTCGACTTGCCCCAGCCCGCGCCCTCTCCGCCGACATTTCGGAACTGGCTCGGCACCGACGATCAGGGCCGGGACGTGGTGGCCCGGCTGATCTACGGCTTCCGAATATCGGTGCTGTTCGGGCTCGTCCTCACGGTCGTCTCCTCCATGGTGGGGATCGCCGCGGGCGCCTGGCAGGGCTACTCCGGCGGCTGGACCGACCTTTTGTTCCAGCGCTTCATGGAAATCTGGTCGAGCATGCCGCAGCTCTTCATGCTGATCATCCTGGCGAGCTTCATCGAACCCAATTTCTGGATCTTGATGGTCTTCCTGCTGCTGTTCAGTTGGATGGGGCTGGTGGGCGTGGTCCGCGCCGAGTTCCTCCGCGGCCGCAACTACACCTATGTGATGGCCGCCCGAGCATTGGGCGTCTCCGACCGCAAGATCATGTTCAAGCACATCCTGCCCAACGCCATGGTCGCCACGGTGACATTGATGCCCTTCATCCTCACCGGCTCCATCACCAGCCTCACGGCCCTCGACTTCCTTGGTTTCGGTTTGCCGCCGGGCTCGCCGTCGCTCGGCGAGCTGTTGAACCAGGGCAAGGCCAACCTGCAGGCGCCGTGGCTCGGCATTTCGGCGTTCCTCATCCTGGCGGTGATGCTGAGCCTGTTGATTTTCATCGGCGAGGCGGTTCGCGACGCCTTCGACCCCCGCAAGACGTTCAGGGCCTAGGGGAGGGCAAATCCGATGAGCGAGCCCCTCCTCCAAATCCAGGACCTGTCGGTAAGCTTCGGCCGCGGCGAGCGCGAAGTGCGGGCGGTCAAGAACGTCTCCATCGATATCCATCCGGGCGAAACCATCGGACTGGTGGGCGAATCCGGCTCCGGCAAGTCGGTCACCGCGCTGTCGGTCCTCAAGCTGCTCCCTTACCCCGTCGCCTGGCATCCGTCCGGCGGGATCGTCTTCGACGGCTACGATCTGATGGGCGGTGACGAACGGGAAATCCGCAAAGTCCGGGGCAACAACATTTCGATGATTTTCCAGGAGCCCCTCAACTCCCTCAACCCGCTCCATTCCATCGCCAAGCAAATCGGCGAGATCATCCGCCTCCATCAGAGCATCAGCGACGAAAAGGTCGAGGCACGGACCAGGGAACTCCTGAACCTGGTCGGGCTGGAGGACGCGGTCGGGCGCATGCACTCCCTGCCGCACGAGTTTTCCGGCGGCCAGCAGCAGCGCATCATGATCGCCATGGCGCTCGCCAACGAGCCTAAATTGCTGATCGCCGACGAGCCGACGACGGCCCTCGACGTCACGGTCCAGGCCCAGGTTCTGAAGCTGATGAAGGGCCTCACCCGGGAACTCGACATGGCGATGCTGCTGATCACCCACGATCTCGGCATCGTCGAAGCGCTATCCGACCGCACCTACGTGATGAACCAGGGCGAGGTGGTCGAGTCCGGAGAAACAAGGAAGATTTATGCCAATCCGGAACATGCCTACACCCGCCACCTGCTGGACAGCGAACCCAAGGGCCGGCCCGATCCGGCCGACCCCGACGCCAAGCCGCTGCTGACCGCCGATAACATCAAGGTCTGGTTCCCGATCAAGAAGGGGGTCATCCGCCGCACCATCGGCCACGTGAAGGCGGTGGACGGCATCACCGTCGATCTCCGCGAGGGGCACACGCTGGGGGTGGTCGGCGAATCGGGCTCCGGCAAGTCGACCCTCGGCCGGGCGCTGTTGCGGCTCGAAAAAAGCGACGGCGAAATCCAGCTCGACGGTCGGACCATCCAGGGCCTCGGCTACAAGGAGCTGCGCCCGCTGCGCCGGGACATGCAGATCGTATTCCAGGACCCGGTGGGCTCCATGAGCCCCCGCATGTCGGTCTTCCAGGTGATCGAGGAAGGTCTGCTGGTGCAGGAGATCGGCGAGACCTATGACGAGCGCCGGGCAATGGTCGCGGACGCGCTCCGCGAGGTCGATTTGGATCCCGACACCATGGACCGCTACCCTCACGAATTTTCCGGCGGCCAGCGCCAGCGGATCGCCGTCGCCCGGGCCCTGGTGCTGCGCCCCAGGGTGATCGTCCTGGACGAACCCACCTCGGCCCTCGACATGAGCGTCCAGTCGCAGATCGTCGAGTTGTTGCGCGGACTGCAGGTGAAGCACGGGCTCTCCTACATCTTCATCAGCCACGATCTGAAAGTGGTGCGCGCGCTGTCCCACGACGTCATCGTCATCCGCGACGGCGTGGTGGTCGAACACGGCCCCGCCGAGCAGGTCATCGACAACCCCCAGGAGCCCTACACCAAGGCGCTGATGGCCGCGGCCTTCGAATTGGTCGCCGACGAGACGGGCGTGGTGAGGGGTTAACCGGTTAGAAGGTGAAGCCTGGCGCCATGTAGGCGACCCAGAGCAGAAACACGCCGAGGATCAGCCGGTAGATGACGAACGGCGTAAAGCCGGAATGCCGGAGCCAGGCCATGAACCCGGCGATGGTAACGATGGCGACGGCGAACGAGATGGCGATTGCCGCGAACACCGTATCGGTCAACTGCACGTCGCCCGCCTGATAGAGTTCCCACCCCTTGAGCGAACCTGCCGCGATGATGATCGGGATCGACAGCAGCATGGAAAACCGCGCCGCCTCGGTCCGTTCCATACCGAGGATGCGCGCCGCCGTGATGGTGATGCCGGCCCGCGAGGTGCCGGGGATCAGCGCCAGCGCCTGGAACAAACCGATGAACAAGGCACCGGCGAAACCCAGTTGGTCGAGCCGCTTGACGGTCAGGCTCAGCCTGTCGGCGAGGTAAAGAAGAACGGCGAAGCCGACGGTCGCCCAGGCGATGATCTCGAGCCCCCGGAAGATGTCCTGGTTGAATTCGTTGATCGCCCATCCCGCGGCTACCGCCGGAACCGTCGCGGCGACCACCAGCATGGCGAGGCGAAACTCCTCGCCGCCGCGCCGCCGCCGCCCGGGCCGGAACCGGCGGCCGGTCGCGGCGATCATCCCCCAGACGTCACGCCGGAAATAGATCACCACGGCGAGCAATGTCCCCACATGGACCGCGACATCGATGATCAGGCCCTGGTCGGGCCAGCCGGTGAAAATGGGAACCAGGACCAGATGCGCGGACGAGGAGACGGGCAGGAACTCGGTGATGCCCTGGACAGCCGATAGGACGATGATGTTCAAGAGGGGCAAGCGTATCCCCTTATCCGTTTGGGCCCTGCGCGATTAGCGCCTGTATATCACTTTTCCTTTAAGTACAGGAAGTTAACCGAGCGCGAGCGCTGGATTCGACGAAACCGGTCTCCCGCCCAAGTTGTGCATTACGGACCTGTTTCAGCGGCCCCGATTTGGCTATAAGGGGCGGATGCGCACCCTCTACCACCTGTGGCTCAATCCGTTTTCGCGCAAAGTCCGAATCGTGCTGGCCGAGAAAGACCTGGGCTTCGACATGGTTGTCGAGCAGGTCTGGGACCGGCGGCGGGAATTCCTCGCCATCAACCCGGCGGGAGATGTGCCGGTCATCATCGAGGATGACGGCACGGTGTTGGCGGATTCCGGGGCCATCTGCGAATTTGTGGAGGAAATCGCGCCGGAACCGCCGATGATCATGGGCAATCCCCATGAACGCGCCGAAATCCGCCGTCTGGTGTCGTGGTTCGACCGCAAGTTCGACGCCGAAATTTCCGCGCCGCTGGTCGATGAAAAGGTGATGAAGCGGATCAAGGGACTGGGCTCGCCGGACTCGAAGGTTATCCGCGCGGCCCACGCCAACATCCACACCCACCTGGAATATATCGGCTACCTCACCGGACGGCGCCACTGGCTGGCGGGTGAGAAGTTTTCCCTGGCCGACATTGCGGCCGCCGCGCACCTCTCGGCGGTGGATTATCTGGGCGATGTGCCGTGGGCCGACCACGAGGCGGCCAAGGACTGGTACGCGCGGATCAAATCCCGGCCCAGCTTCCGGCAGATTCTGGCGGACGCCATCCCTGGGCTGCCGCCGCCCAAGCACTACGCGAATCCGGATTTTTAGCGGCTCACTTCGGCCCGTCCATGCGTTCGAGATTGGCCCGGGCCGCCGCGGCCGCCGGGCTGTCGGGCGCCACCTCGATCACCCTCAGCCAATCGGCCCGGGCGCCGGCCTCGTCACTTGCCTGGCGGCGCAGGATGCCCCTTTCCAGCAGCGCTTCCGGATGGGTTGGGTCCCGAGACAGCGCCAACTCCACATCCTGCATGGCCAGCCCCGCCTCACCGGTCCGCCGGTAGGCGCTGGCGCGGAACACCCGTGCATCGGTAAATTTGGAATCCAGTTGAAGCGCCCGGGACAAATCCTCGATGGCCGGGCCCATATTGCCGCCCTCGGCATGGGCCTGGGCCCGGTCGGCGAATATCTCCGGGTTTCGATCATCGAGGTTGATCGCCGCGTCAAGCACGGCCAGCGCGGCCGGCGGGTTTTCCGCCTGCAGCCAAGCCTGCCCCGATTGACCCAGAAGGTTGGCCTTCACGGCCGCATCCGCGTTTATCACGCGGGCCAATTCCTCGATCCGGCGGGCAGCCACTTCGTGATGACCGAGCCGCATCAGCGCCAACGCGACGCAATGGCGGGCCGGGTCGCCGCCGCCCAGGCTTTCCCAACCGATGGCGTGTTCGAAACCTCGTTGGGCGTTGCGCTCCACTTCGGCGATGCACGCCCGGTACTCGGCGGCCTCGGCGGCGGTCGGCGGCTGCGATTGCGCCTGTGCCGGAAATGCGGCCGTCATCGCGACGGCGGTGATTGCCCAAATCCTCATGCCGTGACCATATAGGAGCCATGGCAGGCACATCCACGCTTCTTTGTTTCGGCTACGGCTATTCTGCCCGCGCCCTGGCGAAAAGCTTGATTCCCGCCGGCTGGCGGATCATCGGCACCTACCGGCGGGAGGAGGCCGCTGCCTTGATCGAAGCGGACGGCGCCGAACCGGCGGCCTTCGATCAGGTCGACCCGGCCCAAGCCACCCATATCCTGATTTCGATTCCGCCGGGCAGCGGCGGTGATCCCGTACTGAACGCCTTTGGCGCCGCAATTTCGGAGACCGGATTGGCTTGGCTGGGCTATCTGTCGACCACCGGGGTCTACGGCGATACGGGCGGCCGGGAGGTCGACGAAACATCACCCCTAAACCCCGCCTCGGATCGCTCGGCACGGCGGGTCGAAGCCGAAGCAGGCTGGCTTTCTCTCGAAGGCGTACCGGCCCACATATTCCGCCTCGCCGGTATCTACGGGCCGGGGCGCAGCGCCCTCGACCAGATCCAGGCCGGACGGGCCCAGCGGATCGACAAGCCCGGATTCGCGTTCTCGCGCATACACGTGGAAGACATTGCCGGCGTCCTCGCCGCCTCCATCGGCGCACCGAAGCCCGGCGCGGTTTACAATGTGTGCGACAACCAACCGGCGCCCCAGGCCGACGTGATCGCCTATGGTTGCGAGCTGCTGGGCGTCGACGCGCCCCCGCTGATCCCTTACGGCAAGGCCCAGAGGGACATGACCGAAATGGCGCGGTCTTTCTGGCAGGACAATCGCCGGGTCAGCAACGCCCGCATCCGAACCGAGTTGGGATATGCGCTCGAATACCCGACCTACCGGGAAGGCCTGCGCGCCATTCACATGCCTGCCGAGGATTAGCCTACCAGGTCCAACAGCCGCGCCACGGTCGCCGTCAGCCGGTCGAGATCGTGAGGTTCGCTGAGGCGGTGATCACCGCCTTTGACGAAAGTTGTCTCCACATCGTCCGAGCGGAGCTTCTCCTGGATGGCGAGACTGGTCCGCCACGGCACCGCGTCGTCCTCCATGCCGTGGATCAGCCGCACCGGGCAGTCGACGGCGATCTCTCCGCCCAGCAGGAGTTGGTCCCTGCCGTCATCGATCAAGGCCTGGGTGAAGGTATAGTCGTCTTCATAATCGCTGGGGATGATTACCTTGCCCTCGGCCTTCATGACGTCCCGCTGCTCCTGGGTCAGTTCCTCGGCGTAAAGGCGCTCGGTAAAGTCGGGTGCCGGCGCAATGCCCACCAGCCCGGCAATGCGCTCGGGACGGGCCAGCGCCGTGAGCAGCATAATCCAGCCGCCCATGGAGGACCCCACCAGCACCTGGGGTCCGTCGGTGAGCTCATCCAAGGCCGCCAGCGCGTCCGCCGTCCAGGAGCCGATGGTGCCGTCGGCGAACGCGCCTTCGGACTCCCCATGGCCCGCATAATCGAAGCGGAGATAGGCGTTGCCCCGATCCCGGCATAGCTCCTCGAGCGCCAGCGCCTTGCCGCCCGACATGTCCGACATGAAACCGGTCATGAAGATGACGCCGGGGCTTCGACCCGGCGTTCTGCGGTAGGCAATGGACGGCCTTGAACCGCGTGTTAATATCCCGGCCTTAAGGTCGGGGGTGGACGCATGGTCGGACATTCTTGTTCCTGTGCGAAATGGCGGCAAAGAGATTGGACCAGGAAATTAGCATCGAAAACACGCCGGCGGTATCCGCCGCGAGCGGAAAAACCGTCGCCGGCGGCGCCACCGTGCTGCAGGTTCTGCCGGCACTGGAGACGGGCGGGGTTGAGCGAGGCACGGTCGATGTCGCCAACGCCGTCGTCGCCGCCGGCGGGCGTTCCATCGTCGCCTCGGCCGGCGGACGCATGGAGCACGAACTCAGCCGGGGCGGCGCCGAACACGTCACCCTGCCGGTGGATTCCAAGAACCCGCTGGTCATGCGCGCCAACATCCGCCGGCTGGCTCGGATCATCAAGTCAGAGAACGTCGACGTGGTCCACGCCCGCTCCCGGGCGCCGGCCTGGAGCGCCATTGCAGCCGCCAATAAAACCGGCCGACGCTTCGTCACCACCTTTCACGGCACCTACGGCAACCGCAACCTGTTCAAGCGCCGCTACAACAGCGTTATGACCCGGGGCGAACGGGTCATCGCCATATCCGACTTCATCGCCGGACACATGCGCGAGGTCTACGGCGTCCCGGCCGGAAAGATACGTGTCATCCACCGTGGCGTCGACATTGCCCGATTCGACCCCGCCAAAGTGTCCCAGGAACGGATCATCGCGCTCTCCGAACGCTGGCGGCTGCCCGACGGCATGCCCGTGGTGATGCTGCCCGGCCGGCTCACCCGCTGGAAAGGCCAGCGGGTGTTCATCGACGCGGTGAAACTGCTGACGAACCATGACGTCCGGTGCCTGATCGTCGGTTCCGACCAGGGGCGGGATGCCTACCGCAAGAAGCTGATTAACGAAATCGAGGGCGCCGGGCTTGGCGGCAAGATACATGTGATTGACCACTGCGACGACATGCCCGCCGCCTACATGCTCACTGACGTGGTGATTTCCGCCTCCATCGAACCGGAAGCCTTTGGCCGCGTCGTTTCCGAGGCTCAAGCCCTCGGCCGGCCCGTCATCGCCACCGATCACGGCGGTACCCGCGAGACCATTATCGACGGTCAGACCGGATGGCTGACGCCGCCGGGCGACGCCAAAGCGCTCGCCGCGACGATCGCCCGGGTCCTCGATCAGGACCCGTCGGCTCGGGGGGCCTATGCGGCCCGTGCGGTCGCCCATATCCGCGACAACTTCACCAAGGACGCCATGTGCGCCAAGACCATCGCCGTCTATGACGAGCTTCTCAACGGCGCGCCGGCGGGCTGAGCCCGGAGCCCGAACAGATGGCCGGCCGGATACTGGTGATCAAGCTTGGGGCGCTGGGCGACTTCCTGCAGGCCGCGGGACCCTTCGCCGCCATCCGCGCCCATCACCCGGACGCGCACATCACCCTGCTGACGACCCGGCCATTCGCCGACTTCGCCGCCGCATCGCCCTGGTTCGACGAGGTATGGACCGATGTCCGGCCCAAGCTTTGGCAATTCGTCAAGTGGATGCGCCTTCGGGGCCAACTCAATGGCGGCCGGTTCAACCGGGTATATGATCTCCAGACCTCCGACCGCTCGTCCGGCTATTACCGGCTATTCGGAAAAAAGCCCGAATGGTCGGGAATTGCCCGGTCCTGCTCCCACCCCCACGCCAACCCCCGGCGCGACTTCATGCACACCATGGAACGCCAGGCCGAACAGCTGAAAATGGCGGGAATCGACGCGGTTCCGGCGCCTAGTTTTTCCTGGGTCGACACCCGGATCGAACGCTTCGGGCTCGCCGAACGCCATGCCCTGCTGGCGCCCGTGGGCGCCCTCCACCGGCCCGAAAAACGCTGGCCCAAGGATCGCTTCGCCGAGCTCGCCAACTGGCTTCGGGACCGGGGGGTTCAGCCGGTGCTTCTGGGCACGGCGGGCGAAGCGCGGTTCCTGGACGAGATCGTTTTCCAGGCGCCGGGGTCCCGTTCCCTCGCCGGCGAAACAAGCCTGTCCGATCTGATTGCGCTCGGCCGGGGCGCACTCGCCGCCATCGGCAACGACACCGGCCCCATGCACGCCGCCGCCATGGTCGGCTGCCCGACCGTAGTGGTCTACTCCAAGGCGTCCGACCCGGCGCTGTGCGCCCAGCGGGGACCGCATGTGAGTATCCTGCGGCGGGACGACCTCGAGACCCTGGAACTCGCCGATGTCACCGATGAACTCTCGGAGCCCATCCTTCGGACCCTCGACTAGGCGCTTCTTGACAGGCGAAGCCGGATTGCCGATATAAGCGCCACGATGACGCATGACCGTGCCACTACCACCACCACGACCACGACCCTCCACGGGGGGCCGTGACGTCCGGCGCGTGTGCATAGACGGACTCACAGCCCTCCTCGCGGACGCAAGGGGGGTTTTTTGATGCAATGTCTCGAGTGACGACGAAGGATCGGACCGATGGCGAACGGAACAGAAGCAGGCGCGAACGTGAAGCTGACGCTGCCGGATGGCAGCGTCCGGGACTACACGGCGCCGGTGACCGGCGCCGCGGTGGCCGCGGACATCGGCCCCGGCCTCGCCAAGGCGGCGCTGGCCGCCCGGATCGACGGCGAAATGTGGGATCTCAACCGGGAAATCCCGGGTGACTGCAATTTCTCCATCGTCACCGCCAAGGACGAGGATGCGTTGGAGTTGTTGCGCCACGATGCCGCCCATGTGCTGGCCCAAGCCGTCCAGGAGCTGTTCCCCGGCACCCAGGTGACCATCGGCCCGGCCATCGAAAACGGCTTCTACTACGACTTTGCCCGCGACGAGCCGTTCTCGACGGATGATTTCGGGGCGATCGAAAAGCGGATGGCGGAAATCGTCGATCAGGACCTGCCTATCGAACGCCAGATCTGGGACCGAACCGAAGCGATCGCGCATTTCAAGTCCATCGGCGAGGTCTACAAGGCCGAGATCATCCGGGACCTGCCGGAAGCGGAGGAAATCACCATCTACCAGCAGGGCGGCTGGAAGGACCTCTGCCGGGGTCCGCACCTGCCCTCGACCGGTAAGCTGGGCAAGGCGTTCAAGATGCTCAAGCTCGCCGGCGCCTACTGGCGGGGCGACAGCCGGAACGAAATGTTGCAGCGCATGTACGGCACGGCATGGGCCGACGAGAAGCAGCTCACGTCGTACCTCACCATGCTCGAGGAGGCGGAGAAGCGGGATCACCGCCGGATCGGCCGGGAAATGGAGCTGTTCCACCTCCAGGAAGAGGCCATCGGCTCGGTGTTCTGGCACGAGAAAGGCTGGTCCCTCTACCGCACCATCGAGGCCTATATGCGCCGCCGGCTGGAAAACGCCGGCTATGTGGAGGTCAAGACGCCGCAGCTGGTGGACCGCGCGCTGTGGGAGGATTCCGGCCACTGGGACAAGTTCCGCGAGAACATGTTCATTGCCGAGGTGGACGAAGGCAAGGCGGTGCAAGCGAGCGAAAGCCATGGCGCTTCCGGTGACGGCGCGCCCTCCGACGGCGGCAACGTCACCACGAAACACCTGGCCTTGAAGCCCATGAACTGCCCCTGCCACGTTCAGATCTTCAATCAGGGCATCAAGAGCTACCGCGCCCTGCCCTTGCGCATGGCCGAATTCGGCTCCTGCCACCGTTATGAGCCGTCGGGCGCGCTGCATGGCCTGATGCGGGTGCGCGCCTTCACCCAGGACGACGCGCACATTTTCTGTACCGAGGATCAAATCGAAAGCGAGACGGCGGCGTTCATCGAACTGCTGTCATCGATCTACAAGGACTTCGGTTTCGAGGATTTCGTGATCAAGTTCTCCGACCGGCCGAACGTGCGGGCCGGCGAGGATGCGGTGTGGGACAAGGCGGAGCAGGCCTTGCGGGAGGCGACGGACGCCGCCGGGGTCGAGGTGGAGCTGAACCCGGGCGAAGGCGCGTTCTACGGGCCCAAACTGGAATTCGTGCTCCGCGACGCCATCGGGCGGGACTGGCAGTGCGGCACCCTTCAGGTGGACTTCGTACTGCCGGAACGCCTGGACGCCAACTACATCGGCGAGGACAACGAAAAACACCGCCCGGTGATGCTTCATCGCGCCATTCTCGGTTCGTTCGAGCGGTTTATCGGCATATTGATCGAGAACTACGCCGGGCGCTTCCCCCTGTGGCTGGCGCCGGTGCAGGCGGTGGTGGCGACCATCACCAACGATGCGGACGGTTACGCCAACGAAGTGGCCGACGCCCTCGAATCGGCCGGCATCCGGGTGGAGACGGACCTCCGGAACGAGAAGATCAACTACAAGATCCGCGAGCACAGCCACGCCCATGTGCCCCTGATCGCCGTCGTCGGCGCCCGGGAGGCGGAAGAAAAGACCGTGGCGCTCCGGCGTTTGGGCGGCAAGGCTCAAGAAATTGTTGCGCTGGATGAGGCAGTCGCTAGACTTGTCGGCGAAGCGGCCGCACCGGGAGCCTGAACTGGGGTAAGACCGGGGCGGCTAGTCGAGTTTAAAGTCCTTTTTCATAACCAGGGGTCCAACGCGTGACAGCATCATGATCTATCGGCACCTGGGGAGGCAAAGGCCGATAGAGGAGTTGCGTCAATAGCCCGCCCACCCATGCAGGCCAGGCCCGAGAAAGAGGGCCCCCGCGTAAACGAAGACATCGACAACGCCCAAATCCGTCTGGTGGATGCCGACGGAGAAATGATCGGCGTCGTACCCACCGAAGAAGCTCTGGACCGTGCCGCGGATGCGGGCCTCGACCTGGTCGAGGTGTCGCCCAATGCGGATCCGCCGGTGTGCAAAATTCTCGATTTCGGCAAGCTCAAGTACGAGAACCAGAAGAAGAAGGCCGAGGCGCGGAAAAAGCAGAAAACCATCGACGTCAAGGAAATCAAGATGCGTCCGGGCATCGAGGAGCACGACTATCAGGTCAAGATGCGCTCCATGCGCCGGTTTATCGACGACGGCGACAAGGTGAAGGTGACCTTGCGCTTCCGCGGCCGCGAGATGGCCCACCAGGACCTCGGCGCCAAGGTGCTGGACCGGGTGCGGGACGACATGGACGAGCTGGCCAAGGTGGAGCAGTTCCCCCAGATGGAAGGCCGCCAGATGACCATGGTGTTCGCGCCGCGGTAAATGGTGACCATATCGGTGCCCATCAATTCGAAGTCACAAATTCCCTTCCATTCAGCTCCATCCCTTTCCACGAGAGATTGACGGAGAACCGTTTGAAGAGACCAATTGCTTCTTCAAGGCTAAGCTCCAATGAAATCTCGCGAAGAAACAGCGGTTCGGTCGCATTCAAGAGTGCTTGCGATACGGTCTCGAATTGATTTCCCTCTACTACATAACAGTGCACAAAAGGGTCCTGCACTTTTCCGGGATGATTCTCGCCAATAAACATGCTGACTCCAACGAGGAACTCGTTCTCCTCGATCAAGTTCCGATTCCTGAGGAGCTTGTGTAAATCCCTTTGGCCAGCTTCATCAGTAGCCGCAGTTCCCGTCCAATCGTTGTACCTAGAGCGTTTCATATTTTGACGGAAGCGTATCCTGCGTTTTTGAAGTAGTTGGCGCATTGCTGTGGCTCGATGGTGTCGATGAGGCTCCCGAGATGGCGCCATAAGTCGTCGATCTCCCGCTTCTGGGCGTTTCTCATCCAGTGCTTGATTTGGGCAAAGGTCTGCTCGATGGGATTGAGGTCGGGGGAATATTTGGGCAGGAGCCACAGCTTGGCTCCGGCGGCACGGATGGCGTTTCGCACGGCTTTTGACTTGTGGCTGCCGAGATTGTCCATGATGACGATGTCGCCGGGCACCAGGGTCGGCACGAGCAGCTGCTCGACGTAGGCGCGGAAGCACACGCCATTGATGGGGCCGTCGAAGACGCAGGGCGCGGTGAACCGGTCGCAGCGCAGCGCGCCGATGAAGGTCAGGGTGTGCCACCGCCCATGGGGGGCAAAGCCGCGGACCCGCTCCCCTTTCGGCCCCCAGCCGCGCAGCGGGGCCATATTGGTCCGGATCCAGGTTTCATCAATGAATACCAGCCGTTCGGGATCAAGCTTTGCCTGCCACGCCTTCCAGCGCCTGCGATGGCGGGCGATGTCCGCGCGCGCCCGTTCAACGGCGAACAGGGTTTTTTTGTAAGCGGTGCGAGCGCCCCACCTTATCTCTGTATCGCTGTTGGAGTTGGATGATCCTTTTACCGGGAGGGTCATACGATGCAAGAGCAGGATCGCTTCGACCAGGAACAGCTGGTTGGGGAAGAGGATAACGAGGAGGCCGGATCGGTCGAAGGCTGGCGCGCCTTGCAGCCGGCTGCACGTCGGCAGCACTGGTCGGAAGAAGAGAAGGCTTGGATCGTCCAGGAGAGTTTTGAGCAGGGGACGACCGTAGAGGAGGTCGCCAAGCGCCATGGGGTTCCGCATAGGCGGCTGTCATTCTGGCGCAAGCAGTTCCGCCGGGGCGAACTCGTGGCGCCTCCGGCGCCGCAGAGCGAGGCGCCGTTCGCCCATGTCGAAGTGGAGGCGGCGTCGGGGCCCGGCCATGTCGGTTCGGTTTCGATCGAGGCGCGGGGCGTGACGGTACGCCTCGACGGCGACGTGAGCACGGTGCGCATCACCTCGATCGCCTCGGCGCTGCGAGCGATCCGATGATCGTCGCGGGCTCTGGGTTGAAGGTCGTGGTGGCGACGCGGCCTGTGGACTT
This sequence comes from Rhodospirillales bacterium, assembly GCA_965221855.1. GTDB lineage: Bacteria > Pseudomonadota > Alphaproteobacteria > Rhodospirillales > UBA2165 > JAJDXO01. The sequence continues at coordinate 404,860 of CBDCSV010000006.1, forward strand.
CCGCAAGGGCCATGACGGGCTGGTGGCGGTGGTCGAGCACGAGCTCGGTCTGGACCCGTATTCCGGCATCGTGTTCGTATTCCGCCCCAAGCGCGCCGACCGGATCAAGGTTCTGTGGTGGGACGGGACCGGATTGGTGCTGGCATCGAAGCGTCTTGAGCAGGCCCGGTTCGCCTGGCCGGCGGTCCGCGACGGGGTGATGCGCCTGTCGCGGGCGCAGTTCGAGGCTTTGTTCGAGGGTCTGGACTGGCGCCGGGTGTGGGGACCACGGGTGCGCCGGCCACTCGCGGCGGCGTGATGCCGAGGGGTGGCCGGGCTCCCATTTTCCCCTTTTCCGGCCCCTATTCTTTATCAATAAGTAACTGGTTCCATGATAGTATTCAGTCATGGAACCGAGCCCCGGCACTGTCGATCTCGCATCACTTGCACCGCCCCTGCGGGCGCTGATCGAAGGCCAGCAGGCGGCTCTTGAGACGCTTCGCGTCGAGAACGCGGCGCTCACCGACCGCAACCGCCGGCTTGAAGAACACGGCCCCGAAGTGATCGTCGAAGACCTGCGCGCAAGGATCGCCTCGCTCGCCGGCCGCAACCAGCACCTCGAGGAAGTCAACCGCCGGCTCGAACATCTGCTGCGCGAACTGCGCCGGGCGATCTACGGCAAGAAGTCCGAGAAGCTCCATCCCGACCAGCTCCTGCTCGCCTTCGAGGAGCTCGAAGGCGCGCTCGCCGAGGCCGAGGCCGAGGCGGACGCCCAGGCGAGCACGGCGCCGCGTACCAAGCGCCCCGCCGCGGAGCGCAACATCGGTCATCTGTCGGCTCACCTGCCTCGGGTTTTTGACGTAATCGAGCCCGAGAGCACGCTGTGTCCGTGCGGGTGCGGCGAGATGGCCAAGATCGGCGAGGACCGCACCGAGAGGCTGGACGTCGTTCCGGCGAAGCTCCGGGTCATCGTCACGGTGCGCCCGAAGTACGCCTGCCGCAAGTGCGAGGAAGGCGTCACCCAGGCGCCGGCGCCGGCGCACCTCATCAAGGGAGCGCTCCCCACCGAAGGCATGATCGCCCACGTGCTGGTATCGAAGTTCGCGGACCATCTCCCGCTGTACCGCCAATCGCAGATATTCGCCCGTTCGGGGATCGAACTGCACCGCTCGACGCCGGCCGGCTGGGTCGGCAAGGCGTCGTTCCACCTCGGGCCCGTGTACGAATGCCTGAAGGCGGAGTTGAAGACGTCGAACCCCCTCGGGCTGGACGAGACCACGGTCCGGGTGCTCGACCCGGGTCGGGGCAAGACCAAGACCGGCTACATGTGGACGATGGCGCGCGACCAGCGGGGGTGGTCCGGGCCGGACCCGCCGGGTGTGGTGTATGAGTATGCGCCCGGGCGCGGCGGCAAGTATGGCGAGAAGCTGCTTGAGGGCTTCGAGGGAACGGTTCAGGTGGACGGCTACTCCGGCCACAACCGGCTGGCTCGGCCGGACCGCCCGGGCGGTGCGCTGACGCTGGCTTCTTGTTGGGTTCACGCCAGGCGCGGGCTCAAGGAGATGTTCGACAGCAACGGCTCGCCGATCGCGAAGGAAGGGCTGGAGCGGATCGCGCAGCTCTACAAGATCGAGGACAGGATCCGGGGCGCCTCGCCGGCGACGCGCCAGTTCGTCCGCTGGACCGAGTCCGCGCCGCTGGTCAACGCCTTCGGCGTGTGGCTCGACGAGCAGCGCTCGCGGGTGTCGCCGCGCTCGCGCCTGGGCGAGAAGCTCACCTATATCGCCAACCAGTGGGACGGGCTGCTGGTATTCCTGTACGACGGGCGTGTCGAGATGGATAGCAACTTCGTGGAGAACCGCATCCGTCCGATCAAGCTCACGGCCAAGAACGCGTTGTTCGCCGGCCATGACGAGGGAGCTCGCTCCTGGGGCCGTGTGGGCTCGCTCATCGAGACTTGCAAGATGAACGGCGTCGAGCCCTACGCCTGGCTCAAGAACACGCTGGAGAAGATCGCCGCCGGCCACCCTCAATCCCAAATCCAAGAACTCCTGCCCTGGAACTTCGACCCGGCGTCAAGCTGAAAACCAGGGTGGGGCGCTCGCACCGCTTACGTTTTTTTTAAAGCGCAGCCCTTCACGGCGCAGAAACAGCCATACCGTGCTGTGGGATACCCTGACACCCCGAGCGGCCAACTCGTCTCTCAACCGATGCAGCGTCAGATGCGGCTCCTGGTCGATCCGGCCGACAATGAACTCCCGATGGGGCTCAAGAACCCGGCGGCGGTGACCGCCCATCTTGCCGGGCGCAACACTCCCCGTCCGCCGGTAGCGCTGCGACCACTTAACCACGCTCGAAACCGCAACCCCAAACCGAGCCGCTACAGCGCGGCAACTCTCCCCCGCCAAAACCGCCAAAACAACACGCTCTCGCAAATCAATCGAATAAGGTCTCGCCATGAATGCTGGCCTCCTTGCCCAGCATCCATCTTGAATCATGGTTCGCCCATACTTGGGAATCCCTAAAATGATTCAATCAATCTCAAATACGCTCTAGACCACGACGTGGGGAGTCATGGCGCCTCCCGGTACGCCCGCTGATCGGGTTGCCAAGCTGAACGACGCGCTTTATCAGGCAACCGCCGATCCGAAGGTCCGCGACCTTGTCACCAGTATCGGTCTGACGCAAATGCGCCAGACGCCGGCCGAAGCCAAGGCCTACGTCGAGGCGGCTATCAAGAAGTTCGCCAACTAACGGCTTCTGGGTTTTCAGGCTGCCCTTGCATCCATTGCCGTGGTGCCGGGGCAGCCTGTCTGCTTACGCTTGTAAGCTGGTGGTCGTTGGAACCGTGCGGCATATATGCTGGTGAATTCCGTTGATTGAGGGCCTCCTGCAGACGCTCACGCCGTCGGTCATGATGTGGCTGACGGTGGGCGTCATGATCGGCATGGTCGTCGGCACCCTGCCGGGCTTGACCGCGACCATGGGTACCGCGCTGCTCGTCCCGTTCACGTTCGCCCTGCCGACCGATGCAGGCATTGCCATGCTGGGTGGCCTCTACGTCTGCGCCATGTTCTCGGATGCCATACCCGCGGTGCTCGTCAATACACCGGGAACACCGGCGGCGATGGCCACCGCATTCGATGGACATCCCATGGTCCATCAAGGCCGAGGTCAGGAAGCGATAATCGGCGCGTGTTTCAGCTCCGCTCTAGGCACTCTGTTTGGGGCCGCGTGCTATCTGCTTCTCGCGTGGCCGATGATCACCATTGCGCTCAAATTCGGTCCCCCCGAGTTCTTCTGGCTCGGCGTATTCGCGCTGACCATCATAGGCAGCCTTGCCGGCGATTCGATTCTAAAGGGACTTGCCGGCGGCGCCATCGGACTGCTGATCAGCAGTGTCGGAATCAGCCATGGAAATGAAATCGCGCGGTTCACCTATGGAATACCCGAGCTGCGCGGAGGATTGTCCCTGGTTGCCGGCCTGATCGACATCTTCGCGGTCCCGCAGGTTCTGTCGATGGTTTTCGATCTGCGCAAGAAAGAATTCATCGCCGAGTACAAACCGACAGGTGGACAAACGCTGAAGACGATTGGAAAGGTTCTCTCTCACCCGGTACACGTCGTTCGTTCAGCGGTCATCGGATCCTTCATCGGCATATTACCCGGTGCCGGCAGCCCGATTGCCGCATTGGTGTCGTACAACGAGGCGGTCCGCTGGAGCAAAGACAACAAGAACTATGGCAAAGGCGATTTGCGCGGCGTAACCGCGTCCGAGATCGCCAACAATGCGGCCGCGCCGGCTGCCATGATCCCGTTGGTCACTCTGGGGGTTCCCGGTTCTTCGCCCGCGGCGGTAATCGCCGGCGCATTAATGCTGCGCGGACTTAACCCCGGCCCCGAACTTTTCCAAAGCGACGGATCATTGGTCTTTTCATTCGGTTGGTCCTTGTTGATCGCGGGTATCGTTACGTTCATCCTCGGCAGCCTATTTGCTCCGCTGCTGGTCAAGATTATCCGCATACCCTTGCGGCTTCTGGCGCCGATGATCATGCTTTTGGCCGTGATCGGCGCCTACGCGATCCGCAATAATATTTTCGACGTTTACATCATGCTGGGGCTGGGAATCTTCGTCTTCCTGATTAGGCGTTTGGGTTTCCATCCCGGCCCGATCGGATTGGGCCTCATTCTCGGACCGATTATCGAGCCTTCGCTGGTTCAAGCCATGTATATCTCTGACGCCACCTCGGTTTGGAACGTGTTCTTTACCGGCACCATCAACATCGTTCTCATAACCCTATCGGTCCTTTCCATGGCCTTGGTCATTTGGACCCGTCATCGGGATCGGGTGCAGACGCGGGAGACCGCTTCGACGGTGCGAGAAAACCGGACACTTGAGAACACGGAATAGGCGGCAGCATGGGCAAATTGCTGAATACCGATTTCGTGACGGCGCTGGTCCTGTTTGGCGTCAGCGCGCTTTTCTCGGTGGGTTCCAGTGCCGATCCCAAGGATTGGGCGTTTCCCCTTCTGGCAAACTACGTCGTCCTCGGCATTGCCATCGCATTCCTTGTCCGCGCCGTCTTTGCATCGCTTGGCAAGCGCTCCGCTGAACTGATCCGAGTCTCACCTGAACATTGGGCAGCCTTCCGGACCGTGTTGGTCTTTTTGGTGATCGTACTCGCCTATATGTTCGTCATGTTCGGGCTCGGCTTCTGGTTGTCCAGTTTGCTCATGCTGACACTGGCGTCGCTCTATCTGACACTGGAAAGAACCCGGCGAAATGTTGGCTTGGCGATCATTGTTCCCGTTTGCATCTGCGTTGCCGCCTTTGTGGTTTTCACGCATGTGTTTTATGTGCCGTTTCCGGCGGCGAGCTGGTTTGAGGCTGGATGAGGAGAGACACTAATGTTGGCGTTTAACCTGAGAGCAGAACAAGAATTCTCGCCCGAGAGACATATCGAAAAAATTCTAGGCGTCGAGTCCGGCGGGGATGTCACCGTCGCTTGTTGGGAGCCAGGTCAAACCAGTCCGAACCATTGTCACCCGCAGGCGACGGAAATCTATTTTTGCGTCGAGGGCGGCGGTCACATGAACGTCGACGGTGAGCAAGTCATTATCGAACCCGGCATGTTCATCCTGCACCCGCCCGGTGAAATCCACGAATACGTCAATGGCGACCGGCGTACCATTTTGTTCCGGGTCAGATATGGCGAAGACATGGCTTCGCAACACTTCGAGGAAAGTTAAGCGGACGTTTGGTCCCTGCCCTCATAGACCTTCAACATCCGGCCGGGCCGCCCGCAAGCAGAGCAAACCATAAACACTGTTACCATCTATCCGGTCGCTCGGAGTCACCCCGCCCTAGAAATCGATGGCGCGGCCGTTTTTCTCCCAATCGCCGTAGCGGGTCGGGTCGAGGCCGTCCTTGCGGCCGCCGATTTCCTTCGGCCGCTTCGCCTCGCCTTTCTTGGTTGACTTGCCGCCCTCGGGGGTCTTGGAAACCGTGTCCTTCCTGTCCGGTTTGCCGGCCATCTTCCGTTTTCTCCTCACGTCCAAGGCAATCCCTAGCGGAACCCCGTCCGCCCGTCCACAACATTAAATGCTGGTCATGGACGATTGCGGCCGGCCGTCAAAGGCGTTAAGGGGTCCCATGCCCCGCCGCCTCGCCCTCGACGTCCTCGACGACATCCTGATCCGCAGGAAGCCCCTGGATGACGCGTTTGCGGAGGCCCGCCGCCTAGACGGGCTGGCGCCGCGGGACCGGGGCCTCGCCCGTCGGCTGGTTTCGGAGACCCTGCGCCGCCTGGGCCAGCTCGATGACATCATCGACGAGTTCCTCGAGCGGCCGCTTCCCCGCAAGGCCCGGCCGGTGCGCCAGGTCCTGCGCCTCGGCCTGTGCCAGCTTCTGTTTCTCGACACCCCCGCCCATGCGGCGGTCGATACCAGCGTCGAACTGGCCGCCGCCCGCGGGATGTTCGCCCACAAGGCGCTGGTCAACGCCGTCCTGCGCCGGGCGGCGCGGGAAGGAGGCGATCTCGTTGCCCGGCAGGACGCGGCGGTCCTCAACACCCCTGTCTGGCTGCGGGAAAGGTGGGCGGCGGCTTACGGGGAAGCGGTATGCCGGGAGATCTGTCTTGCCCACCTCGATGAACCGCCCCTGGACGTCACCGCCAAGACCGACCCGGACGGCGTGGCCGAGGCGCTGGGCGGGAAGCTGCTGCCGGGCGGCACCGTCCGGCTGCGAAGCGCCGGGCCGGTATCCGAGTTGCCCGGCTACGGGGACGGCGCGTGGTGGGTTCAGGATGCGGCCGCCGCGCTGCCCGTACGGCTGCTCGGCCCCGAACCGGGCATGCATGTGGCCGACCTGTGCGCGGCGCCGGGGGGCAAGACCGCCCAACTGGCGGCGGCGGGCGCCCGGGTGACGGCCATCGACCGGTCGGAAAAGCGGCTCGGCATCCTGCGGGCCAATCTCGACCGCCTCGGGTTGACGGCTGAGGTGATCTGCGCCGACGCCACCGGCTGGCGGCCCGCCGAACCGGTGGATGCCGTCCTGGTCGATGCGCCGTGCAGTTCGACGGGCACCATCCGGCGGCACCCCGAACTCCCCTGGATCAAGACCGAAACCCAGATGGAAGGCGCGACCGGCATCCAGCGCCGGTTGCTGGAGCACGCGCTGGACATTGTTCGCCCCGGCGGCCGGGTGGTGTTCGCCACCTGCTCCCTGGAGCCGGCCGAAGGCCGGGAAATCGTCTCCGTGGTCCTCGGCGAAGCCGGCGGGCCGCGCGTGCAGCCGGTGCGGGCCACGGTGCCCGGGACAACCGGACAAATGATCACCGGCGAAGGAATGCTGCGCACGCTTCCCTGTCACCTCGCCGATTGCGGCGGGATGGACGGATTTTTCGCGGCGCGGATTCAGCGAGCGCCGGCAAACGACCGGTGAGGAGAAGGCTTTATCCGGGATCGACAAGCCCGGAACCGGTAACCTTATCCTAACGAAAGCCGGCTAAGATCCGGGTTTGAAGCTGAATTGCGAGGATGCGTTTTGAACTGGACCAGCGGCCGCAGGATTTTGCCGCTCCAGCGGAGACGCCTGAATTTGCGGTGAGCGACGGCATTGCCATAGGCGCAAGCGTGCGCGATTTATCCCGTGAGGGTCTGGCGGGATTCGTCAGGCGATCCCTCTATGGGTCGGGCGCCTACGATATATTCCTGAGAAACGGGGCGCCGGAGAAGGTTCTGGGAACGCCGCCGGCCCGGCGATCCGGAGGCCGGACGCGCCATTTTGAACGGCGCGCATACCCGTCACGGCAAGCACGTGCCCCTGCCGATGCTCGCGAAAGCCGGCATTGCCGAAACCGGCGTCTCCCGTTACGCCCAGGAATTCGGTTGGCTCGCCGACCTCAGGGCCTTGGGGACCGACGAAGCGCGTGAATTTGCCCGCCACGCAATCGTCGATTGGCTGGACATTTTCGGGCGATGGCATCCCTATACGTGGCGCGCCGACATCGTCGGCAACCGGCTGGTCAATTGGCTGACCCATTACGGGTTCCTTGGCTGGGCCGGGGACGACCCGGCCGCCCGGCGATTTCTCAAAGCCGCCGGCAGCCAGGTCAGCCACCTGTCCAGATGCTACGGCGACCTGCGGAGCGGTTACGACCGCTTGGCGGCGGCGAAAGGCCTGATTTATGCCGGGATCGCGCTGTCGGATTGCGGCCGGCACCTGGACACCGGACTGAATGCCATGCGCGAAGAACTCGAGGCGCAAATTCTTCCCGACGGCGGCCATATCAGCCGAAGCCCGGGGGTGCAGGCCCGGGTCCTCGAGGACTTGATATCCATTCGCGACACCTTTCTGGCCGCGCACCTGGACCCGCCCGACTGGCTGCTCCAGCCGATACCCGAGTTCGTGGCGGCGCTTCGGGCGCTGCGGCGGCCCGACGGGGCTCTCGCCGGGTTCAACGGCGGACCGGCCATCTCCGTTTCCGAATTGAGCGCCATCCTGTCGGCCGCCAAATCCCGGGCGGGCGCGGCGCCCGGCGCGCCCCATTCCGGCTTCCACCGTTTGGCGGCCGGCGACAGCCACCTCATTCTCGATGCCGGCGCGCCGCCGCCTGGGGCCGGCCACCCCTGGGGCCACGCGGGCACGCTTGCTTTCGAGTTGGTCTCGGGCAAGGAACCGTTGATCGTCAATTGCGGGTCAAGCACGGACGGCGACCCGCACTGGCGGGAGGCGCTCAGAACCTCGGCCGCCCACTCCACCGTCATCGTCGACGAGACCAACTCCTCCGAAATCGATCCCGCGGGAGGTTTCAGCCGCCGTTGCACGAATGTGGCGGCGAGCCGGCGGGAGACCGGCAACCGCGTCATTTTGGAGGCTTCCCATGACGGCTATGTCCTTCCCTTCGGGCTGACTCATCGCCGGCTGATCATGATGGCGCCGTCAGGCGAAGAGATACGCGGCGAGGACAATCTGATCGGGGCCGGTGGAGACACTTTCGCGGCGCGGTTCCACCTCCATCCCGACGTTCAGGCTTCCGTGCTGGCGAACGGCCGGAGCGTCCTGCTGAAGCTGCGGCGAAGCGGCTGGCGGTTTGATACCACGGCGTATCCCGTGCGCCTCGAGGACAGCGTATTTCGAACGCCCGACGGCCGTACGCGGCGGTCACGGCAAGTCGTGATCCGAGGCGGCCTGGGCGGAACCGGCGCAACAATTAGCTGGCGTCTGTCGCGGCTGGCCCGCTAACATCCCGCGCGTCGTCCCTGCCATTAGCCGGCCGCAATCCCCAGATGAACCAGACCGCCGCCCAACTGCTGGAAAAGATCGAAAACCGCAGTGCGCGGGTCGGCGTCGTCGGAATGGGCTACGTCGGCCTGCCGCTGGCGCTGCTGTTCGCAAAGGCGGACTTCGACGTGGTGGGGCTCGACATCGACCCGGCCAAGGCGGACTCCCTTAACCGGGGGGAAAGCTACATCTCCCATATTTCGCCGGAGGAGATCGCCCGGCTGTTTGTCGACGGGACCGCACGGGCGACGACGGATTTTTCCAAGGCAGCCGAACTGGATGCCATCCTGATTTGCGTGCCCACCCCCCTTGGCGGCGACAGGGAACCGGACCTCGGCTTCGTGCGTTCAACGGTCGATTCCCTCCTGCCTCACCTCGGCGGCGGACAACTGCTGGTGCTCGAATCGACGACCTATCCCGGAACCAGCCGCGAGGTGGTCAGGCCATGTCTCGAACGAGGCGGATTGACCGTTGGAAGGGATGTGTTCCTTGCCTACTCGCCCGAAAGGGAAGATCCCGGCAATCCGGAATTCGGCACGGCGAATATTCCAAAGGTGGTTGGAGCGGATGACGGCGAGGCGATGAGGCTCGCGAGCGCCCTTTACGGCTGCATCGTGCCGTCGATAGTTCCGGTGTCATCGATGGATGCCGCCGAGGCCGTCAAACTGACCGAGAACATCTTCCGGTCGGTCAATATCGCCCTGGTAAACGAACTCAAGACCGTCTACGCGGCGATGGGAATCGACATCTGGGAGGTCATCGAGGCGGCAAAAACCAAACCCTTTGGCTACATGCCGTTTTATCCCGGGCCGGGCCTGGGGGGTCACTGCATTCCCATCGACCCCTTTTATCTCAGCTGGCGCGCAAGGCAGTTTGGTGAAGAGACCCGGTTCGTGGAACTCGCGGGCGAGATCAATACGGCCATGCCGGCGAAAGTGGCGGAAACGCTGCAACGGGCCTTGGCCGATCGATTCGGCAAGCCGCTCGGCGAAAGCCGCATTTTGATTGTCGGCATGGCGTACAAAAAGAATGTCGACGATACACGGGAAAGCCCGGGGCTCGAATTGATGGAGCTGCTGCTCGGTTCGGGGGCGGCCGTCGATTTCTTCGATCCGTATGTCGTCGAAATTCCAAAGACGCGGGAGCACCCGGAACTCGCCGGCATCAAGTCCATAGATTGGATCGCCGCCCGACTTTCAGCGTACGACGCCGCAATCATCTGCACGGATCATGATGACGTTCCGTATGGCGAACTGGCGGCTTCGGGCACACTGATTGTCGATACCCGAAACGCGATGCGCGGACTGAGCACCCAGGCGGCAAATATCGTGAGAGCCTGAACGCCGTATTTTCGCACCGACGGCAATCGTTAGCCGGGAACATTTTTCTCCGGCGATCGTTTGAGACTGAACGCCATTGCCATGGCGCAAATCCACAATGTGCTCTGCCACCAGTTTTGCCACGCGCCATAGGCGGTGAACGCGACGACCGTGCCGGACACCAGCATGCCCAGAAACAGATCCCGCGCGATCGGCGTCGCCGTCATCCGCCAGACCGAAATCACCAACGCCGCGACCAGACCGGAAAAATACAGCAAGCCGGCCAAGCCCAATTCGAGCCAAATCTGGAGGGCCATGTTATGAGGATGAAGCGGCAGGGCTCGGACAAACGCTCGATGGACGATCTCGCCCCTTCGATTGATCTCAACATCGGACTGGTCAAACCTCGCCCCGAGCGCGCGGGATGCGTCAAAACCATGGCCAAGCAAAGGCCGATCCCGAATCAAGTCGCCGGTCGCATCCCAGATAATCAGCCGGTGATAGGCGGAACCGGACAACCTCGGAAACTCATCGACGTGGCGCTGTAGCGGAGAGAACGAAATCATCAGCAGCGGCGCCGCCACGATAACCAGCACGACCAATGTGGGAACCAACGCCGGAACCCATCGCCTCATCAATCGTGAAGCCAAAACGGCACCGACCCCGATTGCGACGGCGGTGACGCCGACGTCGGCTTCGGCCAAGTAGACGGCGGCGATCAACAGACCCGCCAAAAGGATCGTGACGGCGAGCCGGCCGTCACGCACGGTCAGGCAAACCGCCGGCCAGGTCAGCAGCGCCAGCACCGTGACCCCGTTGTTGAGCAGGCCTTTCGATGCTTCCCGGGTCAACTCGGCGGGATCACCGACGAGCGCCCGAAGGTTCGAACTAATCCAGGCGCCGGTCAGCAACTCGAATACGGCCAGCAGCAGTGCGGCCAACACGCCGATGATCAGGAACCGTTCCAAGGTCGCGGCGTCCTCCCGGTCGAGGCCAAGGCCGGCGCGAACCAGAACAAGGCCGGCGAAAAACACGGCGAATATGGAGGGTACCGTCCGCAGCGTCCTCGCGGGTTCTATCGCCCAGACGGCGCTGAGGGTGCAAAGGGCCGCAAACAGCAACAAATAGAGCGCCCATCCGTCCAGCCGGCCCATAAGAGGGCGCCGGGAAGCCAGCGACTCCACGATCACCCCCGCGGCGGCAACCACCAGCACGACCGTCAGACCCTTTGGCGCGAACAGGCCGACGGGTCCCGCGAAAAGGCAGGCCGCCGACAAGAAGCTGCTGCGGTCCGGAACTTTCGTCCCCGGGACGCGATGGAGTGGAGCTCTCATGAAGTCCTGCCCGAAACCAAATTCATCTCCATTTGCCTGCCGCCCGACCGCGGCGGCGAGGCCCCCTGTGTTTGACCTGAAGCTCGTGTGATTTGCCCGCCGGCCACCCCACGACCGCCGCCAAACGGTCCGGCGCCTTGATACTCGGGCGGTTAGGGACGGAGACCTCCGCGCCGATATTGATAGCTCAATCCGAACATGCGGGCAAACGGCCCCCCGGATCCCGGGGCAGCCGCAACGGCGACCGCGCCGCTCCCGGTTCCATTTCGCTTGGCGTGGGCCTGGGCAAGGCCGTCAGGGCTGTCCAACCTCGAACGGATGAGCCCAAGAAATGCAGCAAGATCAATCACTAATCTTCAATGGCAGGGCAATCGCATTAGCCTATTTCGGCGATGAGTTTTCGGAGGAAGTTGTCGCTCCACCCGGCGCGATTGAACTTGAGACGGTTTGATCCCTTGTCCTTGTTGCGTTTGATGACGTTGAGGGCGAGGCGTCTGAGGAGAGCGAGGTTTTCCGGGGCGTTGTCCTTGCGGGCTCGGGCCTGATCTTCGTCCATGACCACATCGAGCACCCAATGGAGTTGGTTCTCGATCCCCCAGTGTCCGCGGACGAGGCGGTTCAGTTCGTCGGCGGTGAGCGGCCAGGAGGCGATGAAGTAGCGCACCGCTGTCGTGGCCCGGCCGTCGGTCTCGCGGCTGGAGGTGACCTTGCCGACAGCGGCCAGGGCCGGCCACCGGTGGGCTTCGGCGAGCCAGTCCATATCGTGCAGCACCTCGGCGCGGCGGGTTTCGATGCGGCCGTGGCCGGCGTCCACCGTCTGGTCCACGCCGTCGGCGGGCGCCTGGGGATCGTCCAGCAGCAGTTTGACGTCGGCGAGAAGGTCGGGCTGGTTGGCCTTCAGCGCCATCAGGTAATCGGCGCCGGCCTCGTGGATGTCGCGGGCCGTGCCGCTCTGGCAGTGCATGGCGTCCATGGTCATCACCGCGCCTTCGAGGCTGAGCAGCTTGAGCAAGGCCGGCACGGCGGTGATCTCGTTGCTCGCGCCCACGTTCATCTGGCCTAGAACCAGCCGCTGATCGGCGGCCCAGGCGCTGACCAGGTGGAGCGGCGAGGTTCCGGAGGCCCGATCGAAGGAGCGCCTCAGGCTCTTGCCATCAATCGCAACAACCTCCGCCCGGGCGGTCGCGAAATCGGACATGAAGCGCTGGAAGGCGGCATGAAAGGCCCGCGGGTCCAACAACCGGAACAGCCGCGAGAAGGTGTCGTGGCTGGGCGGGCCAGCGGGCAGGGTCAGGAACTCGCGCAGCACCTCTTCCTTGGCCTCGGCGAAGTCCGCCATGTCAACGCACGACGTGCTTCCACACAGCGCCGCGCACAGCGCCATGAACAGCATCTCAAGAAGATCATGACGCAACGCGTTGCCCGTGCGCGGATCATCAAGACCCGAAAAACTCTCCCGAAATCTCTCCACCGAAACCTCCATCAAACGTCAAAGAAGCTCCAGCAGCAGCGATACTCATTTCCATTCCGTTTACGAAGCCATTCCGTTCACGAACCAAATCAAATGCGATTGCCCTGGTGATCGTGACTTTGAAGGTTCAGGCTCGTCAAATTAGCCTGCTTGAGGTCGTGATGGGGGGCAATTGATCTCTTCCGACAGTGCAACAAACACTTCAACTGTGAGGTAGTATCGAAAATGAGTCCAAATATTAAGTGTGGTGTCATCCTTGGTGCGATTGCCGGCGCGTTCATGGCGTTTACGGGCACGGACGCGAAGGCCTACCCCGACAAGCCCATCACCTTTATCGTCCCGTATTCTCCGGGCGGTGGTTCTGATCAGCAAGCGCGCCGGCTGCAGCCCGGCCTGGAAAAAGCGCTCGGGGTAAATGTCCGAATCGTCTACAAGACCGGCGGCGGCGGTGCCGTAGGCTTCAATGAACTGTGGCAGTCGAAGCCGGACGGGTACACCATCAGCAACGTGGTGGTTCCGAACGTTGTTATAACGGCCAAGGGAAAGGATGTCGGATTCAAGCCTGGCGAATTCTCCTACATTGGCATGACTGTCCGCTCGGTCGGCGCTCTCATGGTTCCCAAGGGCAGCAAGTATAAGTCCCTTGCCGACTTTGTGGCAGCCGCCAAAGCCAATCCCGGTAAGCTGACCGTGGCAGGCGTCGGCAGCACCGGCGCCCGCAACTTTAGTGAACTTGCCAAGATTCTCGGCATCAAGACCGCTTACGTTCCGGTTTCCGGCGGAGTCGGCAAAATGATGCCCATGTTGATCGGCAATCACGTCGACGCCGGCATGACCGCCTCCAATCACGCGGTCAAGCATCGGGCAAAGGTTGATACGTTGGTGGTCGCCGGACCCAAGCCCGCGAGCGCCCTGCCGGGTGTCCCGAATAAACCCCAGTGGACCTAGAGCGTTTCATATTTTGACGGAAGCGTATCCTGCGTTTTTGAAGTAGTTGGCGCATTGCTGTGGCTCGATGGTGTCGATGAGGCTCCCGAGATGGCGCCATAAGTCGTCGATCTCCCGCTTCTGGGCGTTTCTCATCCAGTGCTTGATTTGGGCAAAGGTCTGCTCGATGGGATTGAGGTCGGGGGAATATTTGGGCAGGAGCCACAGCTTGGCTCCGGCGGCACGGATGGCGTTTCGCACGGCTTTTGACTTGTGGCTGCCGAGATTGTCCATGATGACGATGTCGCCGGGCACCAGGGTCGGCACGAGCAGCTGCTCGACGTAGGCGCGGAAGCACACGCCATTGATGGGGCCGTCGAAGACGCAGGGCGCGGTGAACCGGTCGCAGCGCAGCGCGCCGATGAAGGTCAGGGTGTGCCACCGCCCATGGGGGGCAAAGCCGCGGACCCGCTCCCCTTTCGGCCCCCAGCCGCGCAGCGGGGCCATATTGGTCCGGATCCAGGTTTCATCAATGAATACCAGCCGTTCGGGATCAAGCTTTGCCTGCCACGCCTTCCAGCGCCTGCGATGGCGGGCGATGTCCGCGCGCGCCCGTTCAACGGCGAACAGGGTTTTTTTTAAAGCGCAGCCCTTCACGGCGCAGAAACAGCCATACCGTGCTGTGGGATACCCTGACACCCCGAGCGGCCAACTCGTCTCTCAACCGATGCAGCGTCAGATGCGGCTCCTGGTCGATCCGGCCGACAATGAACTCCCGATGGGGCTCAAGAACCCGGCGGCGGTGACCGCCCATCTTGCCGGGCGCAACACTCCCCGTCCGCCGGTAGCGCTGCGACCACTTAACCACGCTCGAAACCGCAACCCCAAACCGAGCCGCTACAGCGCGGCAACTCTCCCCCGCCAAAACCGCCAAAACAACACGCTCTCGCAAATCAATCGAATAAGGTCTCGCCATGAATGCTGGCCTCCTTGCCCAGCATCCATCTTGAATCATGGTTCGCCCATACTTGGGAATCCCTAAAATGATTCAATCAATCTCAAATACGCTCTAGCCCTCCGGGGAGAGGCAGCACTTGTCCCCTCTCCCCCTACTCCAGGGGGAGAGGGGAAGGTTTCGAGTGACGTTACACGTCGTTGTCGTGCCCGGCGCGCCCCTCATTCGGCGCCGTCCTCATCGCCGCAACACGCGTTGGGCGGCTCAATCGAGGCCGGACCCTAACCGGCGACGGTAACCAGCAGGTCGACGAGTTCCCCCGGCATGTCGATCATGATTTCGTGGCCGCACGCGAAATCATGAACCTCCCACGACGGTTCGTTTCGCAGTCTCTCGGCAATTCCCATGAACGGGGCGCCCTCGTTCTCGGTCGCGACGATGAAGACGCGTTTATCGATCCGCTCCCATGGGTTGGTATGGACGAGGACCTGTTCGAACGTCGCCAGGGGATGATCGCAGACCTGTCTTTTCAGCCAAGCCGCCGTGTCGGGATCGTCAATTCCCCAGAAGCCCGGTTCGGGACAGGGAATTCGCCAGCCGTCGCCTTGCTCGCGCGCGGTCCGCACCCGTTGCCGGTGACGCTCCGGCGGCGCCGAATTCGCCAGCGAGCGGCCGCTTTCGGGTACGAACGCATCCAGATAGACGATCGCGCGGAATCGGTCGGCCAACTGCTCGGCGGCGCCGGTAATCACCATTCCCCCGTAGGAATGTCCCACCAGGACGGCGTCTTCGATCTCCTCGGCGGTCACCGCCGCCGCCACATCCTGTACATGCGTGTCCAGGTCTACCTCCGGCGTTGCCAGATGACGCCGGTCGCCAAGCCCCGTCAGCGTCAGCGGGTAGACATCGTGCCCGCCTGCCCGCAGCCCCCGTGTCACGTCGCGGTAGCACCAGCCTCCTTGCCAAGCGCCGGGCACCAGTACGAATGTCGCCATGTTCGCTCCTCACCTGCTCCGTTGTCCCGGACGATGCCGTCCGCCTGAAATTTCCGCTCGGGATATCACCACATTATCACGCCGGCGTCACAGCCTTGTCACGGCGCCGGCCCAGGATCCGCTAACCTTGACCGCCTGTCCACGAAACGGACGAAGATCGCGGCTAAATTGGTGAGCCGGCGGGTCCGGCCTATATTGGCGCCAGCCAAGGAGCCAAATGGGGAAGCATCATGTTGGAGCTTTATCATCACGGATCGTCGGTATGCGCGGCCAAGGTGCGCATGTACCTGAACGAGAAGGGCCAGGAATGGACCGGCCACTATATTGACATCCTGAAGGGTGAGCAGTTCACCGAGGATTTCTTGAAGGTCAATCCCAAGGCGGTGGTGCCGGCCCTGGTTCACGACGGCAAGATCATCACCGAGTCGACCGTCATCTGCGAGTACATCGAGGACGTGTTCCCCGAGCCGCGGCTCCGGCCCGACGATCCCCTGGAACGGGCCCAGGTCATGTACTGGACCAAGGCCGTCGACGAGGAACTCCACCCGGCCTGCGGGGTCGTCACCTTCGTCTGCTCCCACCGGCATACCATCCGCCGCCTGGGGCCGGAAAAGCTCGCCGAATTCCTGAACTCGACGCCCGCGTTCTCGGTCACGGCCGATTGGCACGAAGAGAAGAAGAGGATCGTCAAGGACGGGTTCTATGCGCCGGGCGCGCCGGACAAGATCCGGCTCTACGACAGGTATCTGTTCAAGATGGAAGAAGCGCTCCAGGACCGCGACTGGCTCGCCGGCGGCAATTTTACGTTCGCCGACATCGCGCTCACCCCGTACGTCAACCGGCTGGACATGATGTCCATGTCCGGGATGTGGGAGAACGGCCGGCTGCCCAAGGTCACGGATTGGTGGGAGCGCATAAAATCGCGGCCGAGCTTCAAGGCCGAATTGCTCGACTGGGTCCCCGAAGACCTGACCAACGACCTCAAGACCTTCGGCGCGGACAGCTGGTACGACGTCTCGCGGCTGCTGGAGATAAAGCAAGCCGCATAGCCGCATGCCATGTTAGCATCTCCCGGGAAACTTGAATCTCGGGGGGCCAAACATGGAACTGGATCAAGCGGTTGAGGACTTTTGGAACTTCCGGCACGGCGGGCCGTTTCCCGAACATTATGCCGGAAATCTGGAATTCGACGACGGCTTTCGCGTTTGCCTGGCGCTCCGGGAACGCCACGCCGCCGACGGCAACCCTCAGGTGGGCTGGAAAGTCGGGCTGACGGCCAAGGCCATTCAGGCCCAGGCCGGCGTGCATCATCCTTCCTGGGCGGTCCTCTACGAGCGGGGACGATGGGCCAGCGGCCACTCCCATCCCGCCGCCGGTCTCATCACCCCCGGCTGGGAAAACGAGTTGTGCCTGACCATGGGCGCGACGCTTTCCGGTCCGGACGCGACGATCGACGATGCCGCGGCGGCCGTCGCCTCGGTGCAGCCGGCATTCGAGATCATCGAGCGGCGCTTCAAGCCCGGTCCCGGATTGTTTCCGCTCGGCGCCGCCGACAACGGACAGCAGCGGGCATTCGTCGTCGGTGAAGCGACCCCGTTCGACCCCGATGCGCACGATCTTGGCGCCGCGTCGGTCGAGGTGTTCGTCGACGGCGAGTCCCGGGAAGTCGCCTATGGCCGCGAGGTCATGGAATCGAGCCCCCTTGCCTCGGTTGCCTGGCTGGCCAACGACCTCGCCCGGTTCGGGCTGGCCTTGGAGGAAGGAATGCAGGTGATGTCCGGTTCCTTCACCAGGCAGTACCACTTCGACGGGCCCACCGAAGTCGTGGCGAAGTTCGACCCGTTCGGCGAGGTCCGGGTGACGTTTACCTGAGCGCCCTATAGATCGATCCGCATGAGATCGTGGGCCAGGCGCAGCTCGCCGGTGTAGTTCTCCTTGATGTCCCGGGCCACAAGGTCGAGCTGATGGGGACCCATGATCTCCCGCGGCATATGGACGCTCATTATTTTCTGCACCACCGGATTGACGGAATCGTAGGATCCGAAGTGGGTGGCCACCAGACGCTTGGCGCCGGAGCGCTGCGCCAGCTCGCCGAGTTCGGTTGGGCTGGTATGGGACCAGGTTCCGACCTGGGCCTTTTTGCGGAATTCGATGGCCTCCTCGGGAAAAGTGCATTCGTGGATCATGAGATCCACGTCTTTCGACAGCTCGACAAAGGCGTCGCAGGGAGCGGTATCGCCGGAAAACGAGATCGACTTGCCGTCTTTCTTCGTATCCAGCCGCAGGCCGAAACACGGCGAAATCTCCCTCGGAATATGCTCGACGTAGCAGGCGGTCACCTGCACGAGGCCGTCCTCGAATACCAAACCCGGCTCACACTCCCGGACATCGGGACGCAACACCTCGACGTTCTGGCGCCGGGGATATTGGCGCCGGGCCTCGATATCCTTGGCGTAGGCGCCATCCTCGAAGAGATGATCGACAAATGCCTGGGTGCCGGGCGGACCGACGACCACCGGCGCGCCGGGACGATCGCAAATCCATGTGGTCAGCAGAAAATAGGCGAAGTCGGCAATATGGTCATAGTGCAGATGCGACAGGAAAACGGTATCCACCTCGGTGGGGTCGATGTTGGCGGCAACCATTTGCCGGGTGGCGCCCTGGCCGCAATCGAACAGGTAATGCCGGTCCTCCACACTGATCAAAATCGCGGAGTCGGCCCGCTCCGGATCCGGAGCCGCGGCGCTTGTTCCCAGCATGGTGATGCGCATGGAGAATGCCTACCCCCTTGAAAATCGACCGGTTAGAGCTTTAGAGCGCCTCTGCCGGATTTACAATCACAAGAAAGCCGGGCTTGCTCATTCGGACCGTCGACCGGCTGACGGAATCAATCCCGCCCGCGCAACCCAAGTAGGCGGCCGCCACCCCTAGCCGGTTACCACCACCAGCTTCCCAATCGTCAAATTGGCGTCCATGTAACGGTGCGCATCGACGATTTCGTCAAACCGGAAAACCTTGTGCAGGCCGTGGCGGTAGCTTCCGTCTCCGACCTTCTCGCAGATCGTCTGCATGACGGCGCCGTGGGTTGCCCGGGTCACGTTGTGGGTGGATGCTTTCGTCAAATAGACGCCATGGGGAATCAGTTCCATGGGTGAGACTTGCTCCATCACCCAGCTGCCGCCGAGAATACCCGTGACGCAAACCACCCCGTTCTTTGCCGCACACTGGAGACTGTCCCGAAGAACCTCGGGACCCACGAGATCGAGAACCTTTTGCACGCCGTCCGGCCGGGAGCCGCGCAGCGTTTCGGTGAGGCGGTCGCCGGCGATAAGGACCTCGTCGCAGCCGTGATCCAGGAGGGTCTGCCGTTTCGCTTCGCTTCTCGTCGTGCCGATCACCGTCAGCCCCAAATCCTTGGCGATGGTCACCGCCGCCATGCCGACGGAGGAAGTGGCGGCCCGCACCAACAGGGTTTCCCCTTGCCCGCAGCGCATGGCGTCCACGACGGAGTTCCACGCAGTCAGGAAGGTTTCGGGCAACGCCCCCAGCACGTCCCACGCCAATTCCGTTTTCAGCGGCAATACCTGTGAGGCGGGAACGCAGGTGAACTCGGCATAGCCGCCATCGAATGCGCGGCCCATATCTCCCATAACGCACGCGACCCGGTGGCCGGGTTTCAATTCTCCCGTTCCATCCTCGACAACCTCGCCCACCGCCTCGATACCAAGCACCCGGGGAAATTCAACATTCGGCGAGTGTCCGTCACGGGTCATCTGCTCCGACCGATTGAGACCAAAGGCGCGGACCCTCACGAGAATCCAACCGGGTTTCGCTTCCGGTATGGGATAGGACCGATAGGAAAATGTCTCGGGACCGCCGGCCTTCTCGACGACGATCGCCCGCATGTCCGTGTTGGCGGTCATTGTATCCGTGAAAGCGTGGCGGCCGGGCCCGTCGAACGGTCCCGGCCCGCCCCAAACCACCAATGAATCATGGCCTATTCGGCGGCCACGGCGTAACGGGCATCCTCGTAGGCCCCGTCACCCAATCCGCTGTCGAATATATCCCGTTCCGCGACCCACTCCCGCGACCGGTCGAACATTTCCTGCGAGTAGCTCTCGAATACGATGCGCTCGCCGGGACCGAAGTACCGAAGATCCATCATGTCGTGGAACCGCTCCGGGAACTCTTCCTTGTAATAGTGAACGTAGAGTTCCGGCCGCAGATCGATATCCATCTGCGCCCGCTTCAACGCCTGATAGAATTTGGCGATATCATCGGGATCGGGATCGCCGTTGATCATGCCAGCCATCATGAAGGTCGTCTCGGCAACCTTCTTGAAGCCCAACTGTTCGAGGAAGTAATAGGTGCCGCTGAATTGCGCCGCCGCGGGCGCCTTCCCGTCGATCAGGCTTTCCATGCGGGCCCACAGCATCCCCTGACTGAAATCCAGATTGATGTCTTCCGGCTTCAGAAACTGCTCCAGGGCCTGAATCGTGGAGTAGTGCGTGCCCGATTGGTATCCGACGGCGATGGGCACCCCGGCGAGGTCGTCCGGACCGGCAATCCCGGAGTCTGGGTGGACGAAAATGCCGCACGGCGAAACCGAGTAGGCGCCGGTATAGATTTTTCCGTGCCCCTTGGACGCGGCGATGTTGACGGTCCAGTGGCATGCCGAACTCACATTGCACGTCCGTCCCTCCTCGAAGGTCTGCATGGCGCCCCGCTTGTCGCCGATGTTATGAGCCTGCGCATCCTTCTTCGTGGCAGCCAGCCTGAACTCGTAGTCGAGCCCTTCATCGGTGAAATAGCCCTTTTCGTGCGCCACCCATTCATGCAGCCGAAAGTGGGGCTCGATAAGAAATTTCTCCTTCGGCATGTTGAAATTCTCCATTCCCGGTTTTCACGCCATTGATAGGCGATTTCCTCCTCCAACCTCAAGCCGGAAACGCCATCGGCCGCAGCCGGGCCCGTTCGGCCCGCTGCCATGGCACGGCGGTTATCGAAATATCTCAATGGCTTGCAGGGGGCGTGCGTGCTAAGACATGCCCCGGCAATCGCCAAGGGGGAATTGTTCCGACGTGCCGACCCGGACGCGCAAGATCAAGAAACTGCTGGTTGCAAACCGCTCGGAGATCGCGATCCGCGTCATGCGCGCCGCCGCCGAGTTGGGCATTTCGACGGTCGCCGTCTACTCCACCGAAGACCGGTTCGCCCTGCACCGCTACAAGGCGGACGAGAGCTATCTGGTGGGCGCCGGCAAGGGTCCCATCGAGGCCTATCTTGACGGAGAGGACATAATCCGGATTGCCCTGGAGGCCGGGGCCGACGCGGTTCACCCCGGTTACGGATTCCTGTCCGAGAATCCCGATTTCGCCGACGCGTGCCGCGCCGCGGGGATTTATTTCATCGGTCCCTCGGGCGACACCATGCGGCAGCTGGGCTCCAAGATTGCCGCCCGCGCGCTGGCCGAAGAGGCCGGCGTCCCGGTCATGCCCGCGACCGATCCCCTGCCCCTCGACGATCCCGGCGAAATCGAACGCCTGGCGAACGGCATCGGCTATCCGGTGATGGTCAAGGCGACCTGGGGCGGCGGCGGGCGCGGCATGCGCGTGGTCGACGGCGAGGCCGATATCCTGGAAAGCGTCGGGGCCGCCAGCCGCGAGGCGCAAGCGGCATTCGGCAATGGCGAGGTCTATCTGGAAAAGCTGGTTCCAAACGCCCGTCACGTGGAAGTCCAGATCATGGGCGACGCCCACGGCAACATCGTCCATCTCTGGGAACGGGATTGCACGGTTCAGCGGCGCCACCAGAAAGTCATCGAACGGGCGCCGGCGCCCTATCTCGATGACGATGCCCGCCTGGCGCTTTGCGAAAAAGCACTGAAGCTCGCGCGCGCCGTCGGCTACGTGAACGCCGGCACGGTCGAGTTCCTCCAGGATGCCGATACGGGCGAGACTTATTTCATCGAAGTGAACCCGCGGATACAGGTCGAGCATACGGTGACCGACTGGGTCACGGGAATCGATCTGGTCCAATGCCAAATTCGCATCGCCCAAGGCGGCCGCATCGGCGATCTTTCGTCCGGCGTTCCCGCACAGGACGATATCCGCCTGATGGGTCACGCCGTTCAATGCCGGGTCACCACCGAAGACCCGGAGAACAATTTCGTCCCCGACTACGGCAGAATCACGGCCTACCGGTCGGCCGCGGGTTTCGGCGTCAGGCTGGATGCGGGGACGGCGTTCAGCGGGGCGCTCATCACCCGGCACTATGATTCGCTGCTGGTCAAGGTCACCACCTGGGCGCCCGATCCCGACAGCGCGGTCCGCCGGATGGATCGCGCGCTGCGCGAGTTCCGCGTCCGGGGGGTGGCGACAAATCTCCGGTTCCTGGAGAGCGTCATCAATCACCCGGACTTTCCCCCGGCCCGGTACACGACGAACTTCATCGACCAAACGCCCGAGCTGTTCCGTTTCACCCGCCGGCGGGACCGCGCGACCCGCCTGCTGGGCTTTCTCGGCGAAACCATCGTCAACGGTCATCCCGAGATCAAAGGCGCCTCGCTGCCGGCCCACGCGGCGGCGCCCCACGTGCCGCCCCTGGACCGAAAGGCCGCTCCTCCCCCGGGCACCCGGCAGTTGCTGGATGAAGTCGGGCCGGAAAAATTCGCGGACTGGATGCTGGAGCAGAAGCGCGTGCTGGTCACCGATACGACCATGCGGGATGCGCATCAGTCCCTGTTGGCGACGCGGGTCCGGACCAAGGACCTGGTGGATATCGCGCCCGCATACGCGCAGCTTACGCCGCAGATGTTCTCGATGGAGTGCTGGGGCGGCGCCACGTTCGACGTGGCGATGCGTTTCCTCCACGAGTGTCCCTGGGAGCGGGTGGCCATGCTCCGCGAGCGCATGCCGAATTTGCTGCTGCAGATGCTTCTGAGGGGCGCCAACGGGGTGGGGTATACGAACTACCCCGACAACGTCGTCCGATATTTCATCAAGCGGTCCGCCGAGGCGGGAATCGATCTGTTCCGGGTTTTCGATTCCCTCAACTGGGTCGAGAACATGCGGGTCGCGATGGATGCGGTGGTGGAGACCGGCAAGCTCTGCGAGGCGGCGATTTGCTACACCGGCGACGTCAACGATCCCGCACGGTCCAAGTACGACCTCGGCTACTATCTCGACATGGGCCGTGCGCTCAAGGCGGCCGGCGCCCACATCCTCGGCATCAAGGATATGGCCGGGCTATGCAAGCCCGACGCGGCCCGGCTGCTGGTCAGGGCGCTCAAGGACGAGACCGGCCTGCCGATCCATTTTCACACCCACGACACCTCGGGCATTTCGGCGGCCAGCGTACTGGCGGCCGCCGAGGCCGGGGCCGACGCCGTCGATGCGGCATTGGATTCGATGAGCGGCCTGACCTCTCAGCCCAATCTCGGCGCCATCGTCGAAGCGCTCAGGAACGGGGACCGGGATACGGGTCTCGACACGGAATCCCTGCGCCGGATTTCCACCTACTGGGAGCACGTCCGGCACTTCTATACCGGCTTCGAGGCCGACTTCCGGTCCGGCGCGTCCGAGGTCTACCTCCACGAAATCCCCGGCGGCCAGTACACCAACCTTCGCCAGCAGGCCCGGTCGATGGGCATCGACCGCCGCTGGCCCGAAGTGGCCAAGATGTACGCCGAGGTCAACAGGATGTTCGGCGACATCGTCAAGGTCACGCCGTCATCCAAGGTCGTCGGCGACCTCGCCCTGATGATGATTACCGGGCACCTGACGCCGGAAGAGGTACTCGACCCCGACCGCGAGATAGCTTTTCCCGGCTCGGTGATTTCCTACTTCAAGGGGGAATTGGGCCAGCCCCCGGGCGGTTTCCCGGAGGCGCTGCGGCGCAAGGTGCTAAAGGACGAGGAGCCGCTCACCGTCCGGCTGGGCTCCGTCA
This sequence comes from Rhodospirillales bacterium, assembly GCA_965221855.1. Lineage (GTDB taxonomy): Bacteria > Pseudomonadota > Alphaproteobacteria > Rhodospirillales > UBA2165 > JAJDXO01. The sequence continues at coordinate 428,572 of CBDCSV010000006.1, forward strand.
TGGCGGATATCGACCTCGCCGAGACCCGGACAAAGGTGGAGAGCAAGGTCGGCCGCCAGATCTCGGACGACGAACTCGCGTCCTACCTCATGTATCCGCAGGTGTTCACCGAATATGCAGCCTTCCGCCGGCATTTCGGCGACGTATCGGTGGTCCCGACGAGCGCGTTCTTCTACGGAATGGAAACCGGTGAGGAAATCGCCGTCGAAATCGAACGGGGCAAGACCCTGATCATCCGGCTCCTCGCCATCGGCGAGCCCGATGACGACGGACACCGGACGGTGTTTTTCGAACTCAACGGACAACCCCGCCAGGTCCGGGTCCGCGACCAATCCATGGAGTCTACCCGCCCGGTAAATCGCGAGGCGGACGGAGCCAACCCCGACCAGGTGGGGGCGCCGATGCCGGGCGTGATCGCCGGGGTCGTCGTCGAGGCCGGCCAAAAGGTCCTGCGGGGCGACGCCCTGGTCAGCATCGAAGCGATGAAAATGGAAACCGCCGTCAACGCGGAGCGCGACGGCACCGTTGCCGAGGTCATCGCGGAAGTCGGCATGCAGGTCGGCGCCAAGGACCTGCTGGTGGTGTTCGAGGCAGAGTAGCATTTGAGGATCGGATGGCCGGCAAATCCTACGACGGGCGCCCTCTCGAGCCGATCATTTCGGATGAACAGCGCGCCCTGATCCCCGACATTTCCGGCAACGACATCAACGGACTGGGGGAAGCGCATGCCCGGCGGCCCACACCGGTCTATTGGGGCAACCCCAAGTCCCTGGCGCACGGCGCCATGCAGAGCTGGATGCTCGAGCAATGCAACCGGGGGGTGCCCGAGGTTTCCCGGCTGATGACCGGTTTCGGGGGCCGCGGGCCGGAGGAACGGGCGCCGGTCAACGGCCAGCCGGCACCCGGCGAGCCGCCGCAATTCTCCGAATCGGTGAAAGACTTCGCCCTGAACAACGAGGCGGATGCCGTCGGAATAACCGGACTGGACCCGAACTGGGTCTTCGAAGGCGAGGCGATCGATCATCCATGGGTGATCGTCCTGGCGTTGATCATGGACCATGCGGAACTCGCGGCCGCGCCCCAGCCGCCATCGGTGATCGAGGTCATGCGGCAGTACAACCGGGGGACACGCGCGGCGCGCGCGCTTGCCGATTGGATCAGAGGCCAGGGATACCGGGCTGCGCCGCACGGCGGCCCGACCCGCGGGCCGCTGACCATGATTCCCGCGGCCATCGCCGCGGGCCTCGGTGAACTCGGCAAGCACGGATCCATCATCAACGACGAATTCGGCGCATCGTTCCGGCTGGCCTGCGTCACGACCGATATGCCGCTCGCCGCCGACGCGCCAAACAGTTTTGGCGTTGACGATTTTTGCCTGAGTTGCAAGCTTTGCACCGACTCCTGCCCGCCCGACGCCATCTTCGAGACCAAGCAGATGGTGCGGGGTGAAAACAAGTGGTACGTGGATTTCGATCGGTGCGTCCCCTATTTCAACGAGACCTACGGCTGCGGCATCTGCATCGCAGTCTGCCCGTGGAGCCGGCCGGGCGTCGCGCCCCGGCTGGCCAAAAAGATGGCCGCCAAGTCCGGCCGCTGATTCTCGGTTCGCTGTTCGTTGCCGGGCTGCTGATGGCGGCCGTCGCCGCGCCTCAATCGCAGGCCGCCGGCGAACGGCAGCCGCCCCGGGTTCCCTGCGCCGGAGAGGCGTATCCCCCCTTCGCGGCGCCCGGCGAAGTCCTGAATGTGGAAGTCTGGCAGCGCGACGAGCTTCCGCCGGACTGGCAACCGCCGGCATGCACCGGTTTGAAGCCCGGGCCGCTGAAGACCGTCTTTGCCGGGGCAGGACGATTTGTCGAACCCGGGGGTCAAGCCGCGATCATCGGACGGCTCGCCGAGGTGACTGGGCTGCTGGGCGTCAAGTACTGGTCGGACTCGCAGCAGGGCAATCGCATTTGATTTGGTTCGTGAACGGAATGGCTTCGTAAACGGAATGGAAATGAGTATCGCTGCTGCTGGAGCTTCTTTGACGTTTGATGGAGGTTTCGGTGGAGAGATTTCGGGAGAGTTTTTCGGGTCTTGATGATCCGCGCACGGGCAACGCGTTGCGTCATGATCTTCTTGAGATGCTGTTCATGGCGCTGTGCGCGGCGCTGTGTGGAAGCACGTCGTGCGTTGACATGGCGGACTTCGCCGAGGCCAAGGAAGAGGTGCTGCGCGAGTTCCTGACCCTGCCCGCTGGCCCGCCCAGCCACGACACCTTCTCGCGGCTGTTCCGGTTGTTGGACCCGCGGGCCTTTCATGCCGCCTTCCAGCGCTTCATGTCCGATTTCGCGACCGCCCGGGCGGAGGTTGTTGCGATTGATGGCAAGAGCCTGAGGCGCTCCTTCGATCGGGCCTCCGGAACCTCGCCGCTCCACCTGGTCAGCGCCTGGGCCGCCGATCAGCGGCTGGTTCTAGGCCAGATGAACGTGGGCGCGAGCAACGAGATCACCGCCGTGCCGGCCTTGCTCAAGCTGCTCAGCCTCGAAGGCGCGGTGATGACCATGGACGCCATGCACTGCCAGAGCGGCACGGCCCGCGACATCCACGAGGCCGGCGCCGATTACCTGATGGCGCTGAAGGCCAACCAGCCCGACCTTCTCGCCGACGTCAAACTGCTGCTGGACGATCCCCAGGCGCCCGCCGACGGCGTGGACCAGACGGTGGACGCCGGCCACGGCCGCATCGAAACCCGCCGCGCCGAGGTGCTGCACGATATGGACTGGCTCGCCGAAGCCCACCGGTGGCCGGCCCTGGCCGCTGTCGGCAAGGTCACCTCCAGCCGCGAGACCGACGGCCGGGCCACGACAGCGGTGCGCTACTTCATCGCCTCCTGGCCGCTCACCGCCGACGAACTGAACCGCCTCGTCCGCGGACACTGGGGGATCGAGAACCAACTCCATTGGGTGCTCGATGTGGTCATGGACGAAGATCAGGCCCGAGCCCGCAAGGACAACGCCCCGGAAAACCTCGCTCTCCTCAGACGCCTCGCCCTCAACGTCATCAAACGCAACAAGGACAAGGGATCAAACCGTCTCAAGTTCAATCGCGCCGGGTGGAGCGACAACTTCCTCCGAAAACTCATCGCCGAAATAGGCTAATGCGATTGCCCTGCCAACCGGCCCCATTCCCGCCTCGTCATCGGGGAATCGGCGGCTATACTCCGGTCGCATGTCGGCCGCCCCAACCATCGCTCTCGGCATCCTGGATCAATCGCCCGTTCGGACCGGCGGAACCGGGGTGGAGACGCTTCACGAGACCCTTGCGCTCGCACGGCGGGCCGACGAGCTCGGATACACCCGCTACTGGCTGGCCGAGCACCATGCCACGGCCTCGTTGGCGGGTCCCGCGCCGGAAATCCTGGTCACCCGTATCGCCGGCGAAACGGAGACTATCCGCGTCGGCACCGGCGGCATCATGCTGAGTCACTACAGCCCGCTGAAGGTGGCGGAAACCTTCCGGGTCCTGGAGGCCCTTTATCCGGGGCGCATCGACCTGGGCATCGGACGCGCGCCGGGCTCGGATCAGATCACCGCCGCGGCATTGGGCTACGGATCGGCCATCGGCGCCGAGTACTTCCCGGCGCGCGTCGCCGACATGATGGCGTTCCTGTCCGGCGCCGCGCCGCCGACCGAGGCCTTTTCGGCAATCGACGTCAGTCCGAAGACATCGACCCTTCCGGATTTGTGGCTTCTCGGTTCAAGCGACCAAAGCGCCCTGTTGGCGGCGCAATTCGGGCTGAATTTCGCGTTCGCCCAGTTCATCACGCCCGAGGGCGGCGAACGCATCATTCGCGGATTCCGGCAGCATTTCCGGCCGTCGGAATTGGTTCGCACACCCAAGACGATCCTTGCCTTGTTCGTCATCTGTGCCGAGACCGAGGCCGAGGCGGCCCGGCTGGCGAAGAGCCGCGATTTGAGCCTGGTGCAGCGCATCCGGGGCGGATTCATGCCGTTTCCCTCACCCGAGGAAGCGGAGGAATTCGCCTATACGGACAGGGAAATCCGGTTTGTCGCAGCCAACCGGTCGCGAAGCCTTTACGGGAACCCCGATCAATGCCGCGAGATTTTGACCGGCATGGCGGAGACCTACGGCACGAATGAAATCATGGTCCTGACCATCACCCACGACCCCGGGGCCCGGCGCCGGTCCTATGAACTCCTGGCCGATGCATTCGGCTTGTCCCCGGCGCGGCGGAGCGGGAAACATGCCGTGCCGATGGGCGAATAATCCGGCGAATGATCGCGGGGACGCCAACAAAATCTTGCCCTGCTGCCCTCGCGCCGGTGTAGACTCGCGCCAGATATCCGCGTGGTGGGCATTTGGCATGCGGCGAGCGGGAATTATCGATGTTGGATCGGATACCGGGATTCCGGCCGCGGGTTCGCGGATGAGCGCCGGGTCCGGGCTGTCTCGCCGCCTGACGCCTCCCATCATCGCGTTGCTGATCCTGTTCATCGGGCCGGTTTCACCCCTTCGCGCCGAACCCGTCGACCTCGAACTGGTGCTCGCGACCGACGTGTCCCGCAGCATCGACGTGATGGAGGCCCGCCTGCAGCGGGAGGGCATTGCCGCGGCCATCCGCAACCCGGCGGTCATCGAGGCCATACAGGGCGGATACCGCAAGAAGATCGCCGTCGCCTACATCGACTATTCGAACCACGGGGCGACCCTTTTGGTCATCGACTGGACCGTCATCGACGGGCCGGCCGCGGCCGAGGCCTTCGCGGCCCAATTGACTTCGGCGGAACTCAACTTCGGCCGGCGAACCTCGATCAGCGACGGCATCTCCTTCGCGGTCAGGCTGCTCGAGGAAAACCGGTATGAAGGTTTGCGCCGGGTCATCGACGTCGCGGGCGACGGCCCGAACAACGACGGCCTGCTGGTCACCCAGGCCCGGGATGCGGCGATCAAGAAGCGGATCACCATCAACGGCCTGCCGATCATCAATCAGCGCGGCGGCTTCGGCAGTCAGTTCAACCTCCGGGACCTGGACGACTATTATCGCGGCTGCGTCATCGGCGGCCCCAACGCCTTTCTCGTCGTCGCCAAGGATTTCCCCGACTTCGCCCGCGCCATCCGGCGGAAACTGATCTTCGAAATCGCCGGCGCCGCGCCGCCGGCCGATGGCGGCAAATCGCACGCCCTCTTTCACCGCGCGCAGATCAGGCTGAACCAGGGATACGTCTATGAGCGGGGATGCGACATCTGCGAACGCCTGTGGCGGCGGCGATGGGGCGGTTCCATCTTCGATACCAACTAGGGGCGGCGGGACGAACGGATGATGGCGCTCGAGAGAGGGGAAACGATCGGCCTTTGGGCGGCGGCCTTCGTCGTCTCGGAGGACGCCTTGAGGGATCGCTTCATGTCGCTGACCGGCAGCAGCCCGGACCAATTTCGCGACGGCATCACCGAACCGGCGTTTCTCGTCGGGGTGCTGGATTTCATCCTCGGGCACGAGCCGGACCTGCTCGGCTTTTGTGAACGGCACGGGCTGGAGCCGACGGAACCCGCCGAGGCGCGGCGGGTCCTCGCCGGACCGGAGACGGAGATTTGAGTCCCAACCTTCGACTTGATTGCATCGCAATCACTGCGTAGGGTTCGCTTCAAAGGGCCGCGGAGGACATGGACATGGCGAGCATCACGATTCGCAATCTGGATGACGACGTAAAGACCCGGCTTCGCACGCGGGCGGCAGGCAACGGCCGTTCGATGGAAGAGGAGGCACGGCTGATTTTGCGCGAGGCGGTCGGACGGGAAGCCGAGCCGAAGAATCTGGCCGCCTTCATCCACGAGTGCTTCGCACCCTTCGGCGGTGTGGAACTCGAACTGCCGCCGCGCGGACCGATGCGCGAGCCGCCGCACTTCGATTGAGACATTGGCCATGCTGGTGATCGACACGAATGTGCTGTCCGAGTTGATGCGGCCCACGCCCGACTCCGTCGTGGCGTCGTGGATCGCGGAGCGTGCGACAGCGAGTTTGTACCTCACGGCGGTCAGCGAAGCGGAATTGCGCTTCGGCCTTGCGATCATGCCGCCGGGCAGGCGGCGGGACGGATTGGCGGAAGGACTGGAACGGATGTTGCGCTCCGGCTTTGCCAACCGCGTTCTGCCATTCGACAGCACCGCCGCATCCGCCTATGCGGAAATAGCTTCCGCCCGGCGAGCGATCGGCCGGCCGATGCCTGAGGCCGACTGCCAGATCGCAGCCATCGCCCGCTCGCGCGGCATGGCGGTCGTGACGCGCAACGTGCGGGACTTCGCGGACTCGGGCATCGACGTGATGGACCCGTGGACGGACGGATGAGCAATTCGCCGCAGGCGACGGAGCCGACGGAGGCCGCCGAGGCGCGGCGCGTCCCCGCCGGGCTCGAAACGGAGATTTGAGGTCCGGCGGCAGGCGCGGAGCCTGGGTTCAGGAAATCGGTTCGCGGCTAGTCCGTCAGGTTGGCAAATGGCCGTTGCCCGTATTTTTCCTTAAACATTTGAATAAGTCGGTGCTCAACCTCCCTCGGGTTCTCCTCTGGTGTCGTCATCCAGCAAACCCTGAGATCACCCGAGGATTTAAGTTGCCACAAATATCGGCCACCCCAGTGCCCCACACGACGTCCTTGGCCAAAGCGCACCAAGGCCCGCACGCGGGTCCGAAGAGAACCTCTGGGTCCGCCCCCGGCCTTGCCGATATACAGAACCTTGGCGCCATCTACCCAGTTCGACCGCAGTTTGGAAATTGGGACGTTCGGGTCCCGGCCTCTAAAAAAACCTCCGCTGCCAGTGACCAGGAACCGGGGACGGCCTAATTCTGGTAGAAGAACCAGGTAGACTCCGCCTTCTTTGTCCGGCAATTTCTTGCAGCCGCTCTTGATAAGCTCTCGGATCGAACAGCAACCGTCGAACTTGAGCTGACAGAAGTGTGTCTCAGAATTTGAGGAACAAGCCGTGTTCGGCATCGGCCCGCCGTAGTTCCTACGCCAGCGATAATATGTCTGTCTTGACACGCCGATCAGGCGACATGCCTCGGTGACCGTTCGGCCAAGCGCCAGAAGTGCGTCCGCTTCCCGCAAATGGTTGATGATCTGTTCGGCCGAAAGGCGTTTCCTCGGCATCTCTGCTCCTTTCTTCACTCAGTAAATAGACCGTTAATCGGGCAAGGTCACTCCGGCAGGCCGGGACCCAACCGGGCTCACGAACCCCCGTCGACCGCGGCGGCCCACGCGGCCAGTTCGTCCGCCGGAACGTCGCCGGCCGAGAGTATGACGGTGCAGGTTTGCGGGCCGCCCCGCCGTTCGAAGACCAGGACCGGGCGCTTGACGCGGACGCCGTAGGACGGCGAGTGGTCGCCCTCCTCCAGCCGGCCCGCCCAAAGGCCGCTCTCCAGGCAGGCGGCGGTAAAGACCCGGTCTCCATCGTCGATCCGCCACCGGCCGTCATCCATGGACCTGACCGCCAGGCCCGGGGCCAGGTGATAGGGAATGCGAAAATGATGCTCGCCGGTCCCGGAGAAGGAATCGCGCACCATTGCCCGATGCCGCTGCTTGTCGAGGACAAGCGCCCGTTCCATGGAGATACCCGCGTCCAATGACCCGTATCCCTCCAGCCGGAGCCGAACCGAATCCACCGTCCCGCCCGGGGCCCAGCCGCCGATGGAGGGCGATACGTCATCCTCGAGCCGGAACGGCTCGCCCGGGATAAACCGGTTCTGCTCGGCGCCGTCGATTTGCGGGGTGCTGTGGGCGCCGGTGCTTCGGAACCGGTCCCGGAGTTCCGGCGATTCCGTATAGACGAACGAACCGGAGTCCCTCACCAGGCGCGACCCGTCGAGGCAAAGCTCGATGGACAGGCAATCGTTGTGGCCGTGCCCGCCGCGGCCGAGAAATCCCACCGGTCCCGCGTCGGCGAAAAGCAGGTCCCGTTCCCCCTTGAGGACGACCACCCCGGAGGGCTCGAATATGGCGGACCCGGCGGCCGGCAACCCATCGAGAGCGCGGCCGCCCGCATCCGGGCCGTTCCACCAAAGAAGTTCCGGATGGGCCGGGGCGCTCGGCCGGCCCCCGGCGCCCAGCAAGGCCGGCAGATAGGAGTGATCGAGAACCGCCTGCCCGCCGAACGGCAGGACCCGGCCGTCATCCCCGTCCCCCCATGCCGGCACCCGGTCGTCGGGGCCTGAGCATGCGGCGGTGAACCGCCCCATAAGCCCGAGTCGTTCATGGACCCGGTCCGGAACGTCCAGGCCCAGGCGCGCCCGGGTCCGAACGGCGATGAAATAGAGCTCCGCCACCAAACGGTGATAGCCGGCGGACGCCTCGAAACAGACGCCGTCCTCCGGCACCTGAACCGGCAACAGCCGAAGCAGGATATCCCACCCGCGCGCCATCCACCGGCCGCCCGCGGCGCCGCCGAAAAACCCGCCGGCCACGCACAGCGCCGCCGCATCCGCCGTCAGGTGATTACCGTCGCCGCCGAAGACTTCGAGATGTCGCTCGACGAACACGGCGTGCTGGTAGAGGGCGCGCAGGAACCTCAACCGGAATTCGTCGTCGCGCCAGGGGTCCGAGCCCTTGAAGACGTGGAAGAACCAGCTCCAGGTGAAAATCCGCATGGCGGCTTCCATGGTCGAGGCCCAGTTGACGCCCCGGGCGTAGGGGTTTCCCTCGATCCAATCCTCGATCACCGCCCGGACGGCGGCGGCGTCCTCGTCGTCTCCGTCCAATAGGTAGGACTGGCCGGCGGGGATCAGCCATTGCAGCCGCGAAAGCTCCCACGGCAGCTTGATATCGGAGGTGCGGCCCCGGTCCAGAATGTCGATGTCCCGAAAGAAGCCGGCCGGCCAGGCGACGCCGTTTCTGATATCCCTCTGCCAGTCGATTTGCCCGCCGAGTTCGACCGGCCCCGAGCCCAGAAGATTGACTTCATGGCGGCGGGCCCGGGCGGCCAATTCCCGGATTCGCGCGGCGTCGCCGGGACAGGACCTCTCGTAGTCCGCGGGATCGATCCTGCCGGTCCACGCGGCATGGGGGGTTCGGGCAATCCGTTCAACCAGATCGGCGAGGCTCTGGTCGCCGAACAGCCGGGCGAACCGCGGCCCATCGGCGTCCGCCGCGGGCGGCCTGCGCCAGCGTTCCGCCTGCGCCGACCATTCGTAGCCCAAACGGCGGGCGATCTCGCCGGGCGGCCGCCGGAATCCGCGGCGTAATCTCTCTCCCCACACACCCGTCATCGGCCTAGAATACCCGATCCATGAGTTGGTCCACAGGTTGCGCTTCCATGCCGACAACGTTGATTACCGGCCGGGGCCGAAAAATCGGCCATATCGACTATGCCCATTGGCGAAACATGATGCGGGTGAATGTCACCGCTCCCGTACGAGTAACCCCGGCGTTTATCGGTCATCTCGAAGCCCCGGGCCAGAAAAAGGTGATTCGCGCCGCCGGCGCGGCGGGTTCCATAGAGCGCAACCATACGGGCGGGCGATTTCTCAAATTGGAAGGCGGGGCATATGACTGGTGAACGGATGCTGACCCGCCGCATCCCGTCCTCGGGCGAGGAAATCGGCGCCATCGGGCTCGGCACGTACCGATCCTTCGACACCCGCCTCTCCCCGCTCGAGCGGGCGAACCTGACCGAAGTGCTCGGCCTTCTGTTCGGCGCCGGCGGATCGGTTATCGATTCCTCGCCCATGTACGGCAGGGCGGAGAGCGTCGTCGGGGAACTGCTCCAGCAAATGGACGCCCGCCGGAGGTCATGGATCGCCACGAAGGTCTGGACCCGGGGCAAGGAGAAGGGAATCCGCAAGATGACCGGCTCCCTGGCCAAGCTTCGGACCGGCGGCATCGAACTCATGCAGGTGCATAACCTGATCGATTGCGACGATCACCTGGACACCCTGCGCGGCTGGAAAGCGGAAGGCCGCATCCGCTATATCGGGGTCACCCACTACACCTCCTCGGCATTGGGAGAGCTGATGGGGTACTTGAAGCAAGGCGGGATCGATTTCGTTCAGTTCCCCTATTCCATCGCCGACCGCGAGGCCGAAAACGGCTTCCTCGCACAATGCGCCGGCCTGGGCGTGGCGACGATGGTGAACCGGCCGCTGGAGCAGGGAGGCCTGCTTCATCGCGCCCGGGGCCCGCTGCCCGGTTTCGCGGCCGAGATCGGATGCCGGAGCTGGTCCGAGTATTTCCTCAAGTATCTGCTGGCCGATCCGGCAGTCACCTGCGTGATACCCGCCACCGGCAACCCCGATCATATGCGCGAGAACCTGCGCGCCGGCGTGGGAGAGATGCCGGACCGCGACCTGCGCCGCCGGATGGCGGCTCACATTCACGGGTGAGGACCGGCAATGGCCGCATCACGAATCCCGGGCAGCCGGCTCAATCGCATCCTTTTCGGGCTTATCGTCTTTTTCGCCCTGCTGTACCTGGTTTGGCCCTATGGCACGCTGACCCGATTGTGGCTGGCGTTGAAGGCGGAAGACCGTGCGGCCGTGGAACGCATGGTCGACTGGCCCTCGGTCAGGGAGGGATTCGAGCTCGACGTCATCCGGTTTCTCCGCCGGCAGGCTTCACGGCGGATGTCCATTGCCGGGGGGCGGCTCGGCGTCAGCCTGTCTTTCGAAAACAGCAATATCGGCCGGCCGCTCGCCGAGCGCCTCGCCACGCCCGACGCCCTTATTCTCCTGTTCGACCGGCCGCGGATTCTGGAATGCATCGGTCGAAACGTCGAATTGGGCGATGCCGGGGCCATCGCCGCCAAATGCGTGCCCAAGCCTTCCCCGGCCGCGCCCGGCGGCCCGGCGCCCGCGAAATTCGAGCTGCCTAATGTTCCGGGAATTTTCAAAAAAACCGGTTATGCTTTCTTCACCGGCTTGTTTGAATTCCGGCTGAACCTGAAACACGACGGCGTACCCATGGACATTCGGCTGCGGCGCCGGGGAATTGGGTGGAAGGTGACGCGGATCGTGGCGTCCTTCGCGGAGGTCAGGCCCGATGGCGGATGACCGTTTCGAGGAACGCCGGCGGCCGCCAATGGTTCACTGAACGGGTGATGTCATGACCGAGGACGACCGCGACCAGGCGCAAATCGCCGAGGGCGCCCATACCGATTTCAGCGAGGATATGAGCTATGGCGATTATCTCGACCTGCCCAAGCTGCTCGGCGCCCAGAACGCGCTCACCACGCGCCACGACGAGATGCTGTTCATCATCATGCATCAGACCGCCGAGCTATGGATGAAACTCGTCATCCACGAGCTGGGCGCGGCAATGGAGCAAATTCGCCGGGACGAGCCGCAGCCCGCCTTCAAGATGCTGGCCCGGGTTTCGCGGATACAGGCGCAGCTCATTCAGCAATGGGATGTCCTTTCCACCCTGACGCCGACGGAATATTTGACCTTCCGGGACGAACTCGGCCATTCGTCTGGGTTTCAGTCCCATCAATACCGGACCATCGAGTTCCTGCTCGGGAACCGTCACGCGAAGATGATCGAGCCCCACCGCCACGATCCGGAAATCCTGGCCGGCCTCGAAAGCGTTCTGAACAGTCCTTCGCTCTACGACGAGGTCATCGCCCTCCTCCATCGCCGCGGCTTCGAGATCGACCCGTCGTGCCTCGAACGGGACTGGCGGAAGCCCTATGCCGCCGACGAGAGTGTTCAGCGGGTGTGGATGGAGATCTACCGGGCGCCCGAGGAACATTGGGAAGAGTATGAGCTGGCCGAAAAACTGGTGGATCTCGAGGATTGGTTTCAGCAATGGCGGTTCCGGCATTTGAAGACCGTCGAACGGATCATCGGATTCAAGACCGGCACCGGCGGCACCGCGGGCGTCGGCTATCTCAAGCACGCCCTCGATTTCTACTTCTTTCCCGAACTTTGGCAGGTTCGGACCGAGCTGTAACCGCCCCCGCCCGACCGGGAAAATAAACCACAAACACTGTTACCTATGTAACCGGTCCATAGTGTTACCCATCTATCCGGTTGCTCAGTATCGTCTATCCACCCGTCATACCCCGGCGCAAGTCCGGGGTATCCAGATTTCCAATTACTGAACCACAGAGACAGTGAGACAGTGAGGAGCACTGAAATCGAAACCCCTCCTCTCAACCTCTGTGTCTCTGTGTCTCCGTGGTGAATATCCTGGATGCCCCGCCACTTTGCCGGCTGGCCGGCAAAGCCGGTCCAGTGGGTCGGGGCATGACGACTGGAGTGTGCCCCAAGTCCCTTTGCCCCCCGTTCGAGGGGGAGGGCCAGGGAGGGGGGGGCGCGAAAACGGGAATCCCCTAATCGGGACCGGACCCTAGGTCACCATGCCGCGCCGGCTGTATTTCTCCTCGGTCCAAACGCCCGAGGCCAGCACGTCGCGCAGGGTCTCGGCCGCATCCCAGACGTCGGCGAAACCGAGATAGAGCGGCGTGAACCCGAAGCGCAGGATATCGGGCGCCCGAAAGTCCCCGATGACGCCGCGCTCGATCAACGCCTGCATGACCGGGTAGCCGTTCGGATGGGCAAAACCCGCCTGGCTGCCTCTGATTTCCGGAGAACGGGGCGATATCAGCTCCAGGCCGAATTCGCCGCATGTAGCCTCCACCCGCTCGATAAACAGCTCGGAGAGCTGAATGGATTTCCGGCGGATCGCGCTCATGTCGGCCTCGACCATCAGATCGACGCCCACTTCGAGGGCGGCCATGGCGATGATCCCCGGCGTTCCGCAGAGATAGCGGCCGACGCCGTCCGCCGGTTCGTAATCCGGCAGAAAATCGAACGGCTTGGCGTGGCCGATCCAGCCGGAAAGCGGCTGTTCAAAGGAATTCTGGTGGCGCCCGGCGACGAACAGGTAAGCCGGCGCGCCGGGGCCGCCATTGAGATACTTGTAGCCGCATCCCACGGCCATGTCCGCATTCGCGCCATTGAGGTCGACCGGAACCGCACCCGCGCTGTGCGACAGGTCCCAAACCATGATCGCGCCCGCCGCATGGGCGGCCTCCGTCACCGCGGCCATGTCGTGCATCTCGCCCGTCCGGTAATCCACATGGGTCAGACTGACGACGGCGGTATCCTCGTCGATGGCCGGGACGATGCCGGCCTTTTCGGCCATGCGGAGTTCGTGGCCGGAATCCATGCCGGTCAACCCCTGGGCAATGTAAAGGTCGGTGGGAAAATTGCCGATCTCGGAAACGATCTTCGTCCGTCCCGGACGCATCCGGAGCGCCGCCGAGAGGACCTTGTAGAGATTGACCGAGGTGCTGTCGGCAACCACCACCTCCCCCTCGCCCGCGCCGATCAGCTTGGCGATCTTGTCGCCGAGCCGGTTCGCGTAGTCCATCCAGCCATGCTTGTCCCAGGATTTGATCAGGTCGCCGCCCCACTCCTTCCGCGCCACTTCCTCGAGGCGCGCGGGCGTCGCCTTGGGAAGCGGACCGAGGGAATTGCCGTCGAGATAGATCACGCCGTCCGGCAATTCGAACGCGTCCTTGAACCGGCCGAGCGAATCGCCGGCATCCAGCCGTTCGGCATCGGCGCGGGTGGCGATCCCGGTCATGGGTTCAGGCGCGCCGTCCGTCCGGCGATGGCCTCGCCGGGTTCGCGCGGCGCGTCCTCCTGGATGCAGTGTTTGCCCCGCAACGTGACCTCCTCCCGGTTCGGCGAGGCGCATAGGTTAGTCGGACGGCCGGGACCGTCCAACCCCAATCGGCGGCTCGACATCCCAACGCCACGCCGTAAGGTGCGTGGATGAGCAACCCGACCGCAGGCTCCGAACCGATAGACGCGCGCGCCCTCAATCGCCGGGTCTGGCAGCTCACCGTCCCCATCATGTTCGCGAACCTGTCGGTTCCTTTGCTGGGCGCGGTGGATACGGCGGTGATGGGGCACCTGCCCGACGCGTTCTATCTTGGCGCCGTGGCCGTCGGCGCCACCATTGTTCATTTCATTTTCTGGGGTTTCGGGTTCTTGCGCATGGGCACGGCGGGTCTGGCCGCCCAGGCATATGGCGCCAGGAACGGATTGGAAATTCGCGTCGTCCTGGCGCGGGCCGGCCTGCTGGGCGTGGGGCTCGGCGCCGTGCTGCTGCTGCTCCAATGGCCCATCGCGCAGATCGGGCTAGCCCTCTTCGAGGCCAGCGAGCAGGTCGAAAACCTCGCCGAAACCTATTTCTTCATCCGCATCTGGAGCGCCCCGGCGGTCCTGGTGAATTATGCCATCGTCGGCTGGTTCATCGGCGTCCAGAACACCCGGGCCGTGATGATCCTTCAGGTGTTCATGAACGGACTGAACATCATATTGGATCTCTGGTTCGTATTGGGGCTCGAATGGGATGTCGCCGGAGTCGCCGCCGCCACCGTGATCGCCGAATTCACCGCGCTGGCGCTTGGCGTCCTCATGGTGCGGCGCGAGCTTCGGCGCATCCCGGGCTCCTGGCAGGGGATGAACCTCCGGGACGCCGACAAGATTCGGCAACTGGTCGCCGTCAACAGGGATATCTTTATTCGGACGGCGTGTTTGATGTTCGCCTTCGCGTTCTTCACCGCGCGCGGCGCCAAACTGGGCGATGACACCCTGGCCGCCAACGCCGTCCTGATTCAGTTCCAGCAATTTCTGTCCTTCGGGTTCGACGGATTCGCCCATGCCGCCGAGGCCCTGGTCGGAGGGGCGGTCGGCGCCGGGGACCGGCGCACCCTGCGGCTGGCGGTGAAAATCTGCGGGCTTTGGGCCGCCGTCATCGCGGCCGTCTATACGCTGGTCTATGCCGCCGGCGGGCCTGTGATTATCGGCTGGCTGACGGATCTGGAGGCGGTCAGGGCGTTGTCCGGCGAGTTCCTGATCTGGGTCATCATATCTCCGATCGTCTCGGTCTGGTCGTTTACGCTGGACGGGGTGTTTATCGGCGCCACCCGGACCGCCGAAATGCGGAACGGCATGATCATTTCACTGGCAATCTACCTCGCGGCCGTTTTCGCCCTGCAGCCCGTGCTCGGCAACCACGGTTTGTGGCTGGCCTTCACCATCTTCATGGCCGCGCGCGCCGTGACGCTGGCCATCGTCTATCCGAACGTGGAGCGGGCCGCCGCGCCCGCCCGTTAGGGTACCCGCGCTCCGTTTGTCCGGCCCGTCAGGCGGCCGGCGGCCCCGAAATGGCCGGTCAGCTCTTGGGCGCCAACTCGGCGGGCAGGTCCTGCCCCCTGAGGTCCAGCACCTTGTCGAGCCGGATCAAAACGGCGTAGCCGCCCTTGTCGGCATCGTTGTCCCGTTCCTGCTGGACCATGTTGTTCCAGACCTGCTCGTACGCATCGCCTTCCTTGTGGATCTCGGCGGTACCGTAAAACCGCGCGATGCCGCCGGCCGGGAGCATGCCGTTGCCGCCGCCGCGGCCGCCCAGTTCGGGGTTGCGGTAATAGACGGTGATCTTGGTGCCGTCGGTTATTGCTTCAGCCGACTTGCCGCCGCCCCGCGCCCAATAGGCAAGCGTTTGGCCGTCGAAGACCTGCATGCTGCCCCGCGGACTGATCTGGGCGAAACCGTCCTCCAGGACGACGCCCGTCAGGCACACATTCGCTGGAAATGCCGTATTGATGTATTCGTGAAGTGCCGCCGGAATTGTGGCCACGTTTGCCTCCTGATGAATTTCCCGAAATGAAATCGATTTAAACGGCGGGCACCATAGAAAACCAATCCTGCCCGCACAACCATCCGGCGGCATCGGTAACGTCAAGAGTTATGTGTCAGGGAGACTGGGGTACTGATTCCCTGAGACTTGTTTTCGTGAATGAAGACCGCGAAGAGGATGCGGTCCATTGAGGTTTTATCCTTGAAGGTTCCCATGGGCCGGGTTCGTCTGCGAACCTCGCGGAACCTCCGTTCGATGGCATTGGTGGTCCTGACCTGCTTTCGCTCGGCGAGGTCCTTGTAGCGGAAGCAGGTGAGCAGGTCGTCGAGGTCGTTGCGCAGGCAGGCGACGGCCTTGGGGTAGGTATCTTCCCAGGCGTCGGCGAAGCGGCGGGCGGCGGTCTCGGCCTTGCGGCGGTTGGGGGCATTCATGACGGCGTGGACGTCGGCCTTGACGGCCTGCTGGTCGGCTACGCGGACCTTGTTGAGGATGTTCCTGATTTTGTGCGCCCAGCACCTCTGAACGGGGATGCCGTGATAGACGATCGGCAAGGCGGCGAGCAGGCCTTGGCCGCCATCAACGCAGATCATCTCAAGGCCCTCGCCGGTGAGGCCGCGGCGGTGCAACGCGGTGAGGAAGCGCTCCCACTCCGCGGCGCTCTCGCTGGCGGCGAGTTGGAAGTCGATAATCTCCTTCTTGCCGTCGTGCCGTATGCCCAGCGCCACCAGGACCGGCCTCCTGAGCGCGCCGGCGCCGGTCTTGCAGGCCAGCACCACGCCGTCGAGCATCAGCGCCTTGTAGGCGTTCTTCAGCGGCCGGCGGTGGAATGCGGCGACCGACAGATCGAGGGTCTTGGCGACCCGGCTCACCGTCGCGGCCGAGACCGGACGCCCGAGCAGGGCAAGCAGGACCTCGCCGACCTTGCGGGTCGAGAGCCCCAGCACGAAGCCGGCCAGGATGGCGCGGTCGATCTCTGGAGCGCGCCTTGCGTAGCTCTTCAGAACCTCGGTCGGGCAGAAGTGCCGGGTGCGCGGCACGTTGAGCTCGATGTCGCCGAGCTCGCTGAGCAGGCGGCGCCGGTAGGTGCCGTTGCGCCGGTCGCGCATAGCGCTGCCATCGAGGCCGTCGAGCCAGCGATCCACCGCCTCGGCCATCCGGCCCTCGATGATCTCGGCCAGCGCCTGGCGGCCAAGCGGGCGATAACCCTCGCCCCAGTCCAATCCGCCTGCTTGCATCTCCTTCACCACCTCAAAGGCTTGTGGTAGGTTCTCAATCGTTACAGCTTGCTGTGGCATCGGGGTGATCCTTCTTGCGGTTGTCGTAAACCACAGGGAGTACCCCATTCCCAACTGACACATAAATTTTTACGTCACCGCGGCATCGGGCGGCTTGATCTTGCCGAACGGAGGGCCGTCCACCATCATGACGGAAACGGGGAGGCAGCATTGATTTATGAAATCGTCACCTACACGGTCAAACCCAACCAGGCGCCGAAATTTCTCCAGCTTTACGAGCCGGTCTATGCGGCGCACCGGCGCAATCACTCGGAGCTGATCGGCTGCTGGTTCACCGACATCGGCCCCCTCAATCAGGTGATTCAAATCTGGCCGTACGAGTCGCTGGCCGAGCGGGAGCGGATCGCCGCCGCCGCCGAAAAGGACGGCGAATGGCCTGATGATCTCATGGACCTCATCGTCGGCGCGACATCCGAGATTTATGCTCCGTTCCCGTTTTCGCCGCCCGTCGAGGCCGGCGAGTTCGGTGCGGTCTATGAGATGCGAATCTACGACATTATCCCGGGCACCTACGACGATCTGGTCGCTTCGTGGAAGGCCGCCCTGCCGGCGCGTCAGGAGCGCTCGAGATGCGCGGCTCTCCTCTATAGCGAGCTCGGCGGAATGCACAAACTCGTTCACCTTTGGCCCTACGCCGATCTCAACGAACGCGCGCGCATTCGCCGCGAGACGGTCGCCGACGGCATCTGGCCGCCAAGCGTCGTGGTGCCGGCAAAAGACCCGCGGGGCACCATCCGCCACCAGGTAAACCTGATCATGCTGCCGGCCGCCTATTCGCCGATGCGCTAGTCCGGCTTCGGCCGGGCAAAACTACGGCCGCCACCGGCGCTTCGGCCGGTGGCGGTCATAGGTTCACGCCCGAAGCGTTTTGCTCGGGGCCTGTTTCGAAGTCTTCCTAGCGCTGAAAGATGATCTCAACCCGGCGATTGGCCGCCTCGGGCTGTCCATCCGGGGTATTCACCGCCGGCAAACTTTCACCATAACTCTTGCCGAGCATGATGTCCGCCGGCATGCCTTGGGCGATCAGCGCGTCAAGAACCGTCTTGGTCCGGGATTTGGAGAGCCGCATGTTGTAGGCGTCCGAGCCTGAACGATCGGTATGTCCGTTCAGCAGAACCCGCACGACCTTGGCCGCCTTCGCCTGTTTGGCCGCTTCGCGGACCACCATCTCGCCGCCGCCGGTCAGCTTGGCGCTATCGAACTCGAAGTTCACGACGAACGGGCCCGGAACGGACGGCGCCATGGGAAGGACCGGCTCCGGGGCCGGCGGGGCCGCCGCGACACGAATCGGAGGCTGAAATTCCAAATCGCCGATCGCTCCCCAGAAATTGGATTTGCAGGCCGCAATGTCCTTGGGCTGAAAATTCTCTTCCTGTTCCTGCATCCAGCAGTCGAACCCGGCCTGTGCCCGGGCCGCGGCCCGCGGCTTGAGGAACTTTGAGGTTGCCAAGGCTTGGACCAGGCGAGCCCGCGCCGCCGAGAGTGCGGCGGACATCGATTCCGGAATGCGCCGCTCGGCCATTGGCTGCGGGTCGACCGTATTGCCCAAGGCAACCATCCGTGCACGCTCGTTGAAGAACGTCGTGTCGATCCAGTCGCGTTCCGCATCTTCGAGCGCGGCCAGCCGGACATATTCCTGATGAAGCTGGGCCGCGAATTGACCGCCGTCCGGCTTCATATTCCTGACGGATTCCAGATCGGCACAGGCCGCCAAAATGACCGTCGCCCCAAATACGACCCCTATATTCTTGAGTTTCGTCATATCCCGGTGATCTCCTGTCGGGTTAATTTATAGGCCGATTACGATTATTCCGCAGCCATGTCCAGCCCCCAGCGATCATAATCTTCAGAAGCCTTAAGTGGCGTGTCAATGCTTCCAAATTCAAGGCCAAACGAATGCCCTGTGGTACCGCAATTCCGATTACATCTCAATGATGGTCGTCACCCGAAACCATCAAATTACCGTTCGTTTTCAGCACTCCATGCTGCTTGACCCAACCATTGGCAATCAAGACAATGCATGTACAAGCCGTGCATGTGAAATGCGAATGGCGAATGGGAACGAACCGTGCCGGCAATCGGAACGAACTGTTTTACCTGTCAGGCCCGCCACAGAACCGAATGGTGCGTGTTGTCCGACGATGAGTTACGGCTTATCGACGACAATCGGGTCGGCCGGGAATTGCTGCCGGGCGAAGTTCTGTTCAATGAAGGCGACGACTGCCGTGGAGTTTATTGCGTTGAGTCCGGCCTGATCGGCATTCGAAAATATGACTCCGAGGGGAACTCCATCCTGCTCCATTTGTCCATGCCCGGCGAAACCCTTGGTTATCGGGCGCTCCTGACCGACACGGACTTCAAGGCCAGCGCGGAGGCGCTCGAACCGAGCCGCGTGTGTTTCATCGGCAACCAGGCCGTCAGGAGCCTGTTGGAACAGAATCCGGCGCTTGGCTTACGTTTTCTCAAGCGAGCTTCGAACGAACTGGAGGAAGCCGAGGAGAAAGTCTTCCACAACGTTACGCTGTCCGTTCGAGCCCGCTTCGCTCATCTGCTTGCCGTATTGATTGATCGCGCATTGAACGAGACGGATGAGACCGCCGGGGCCGAGATCAGGCTGCCCATCTCCCGAACCGATATGGCGTCGATGATCGGGACCACACCGGAATCGGTTTCCCGCGCCATTCGCAAACTCGAGGACGAGGACATCGTCCATTTCTCCGGTGCCGGCGGCCGGACTCAGCGTACGACGAGCGAGACCGGCAGTCCGTGATCGTTGCAGGCCCGGCTGCGGGTCATCTCCACCGCAACGGGATCGAACTTGCGCCAACGCCCCTGCTCGGCAAACGCCTGCCTATAGGCCTCCGCCTTGGAATCGTGAACGCCGACGACTTGTTGGGCGACGCCGTTGTCGACAACCGCCCAGTTTTTGGTCCAGGATTGATATTTAACCGAAAAGCGCATATTTCCGCCGCCTCGTCGTTTGGTCACTCCCAGCCTCACGGCCACATATTTACATTTGGTAAATCAACCGGGTTTTCTCGGGTAAACTGATTCCACCTGATGTGACACCCGCAGAAACCTTGGACAATCAACGACACCCGCGAGTGATATTCGATGAACCCCGAAGACCTGGCAGCAGTCAGAACAACCAGCGAGCTGATCAAGGCGGCACGGCAAAATCTTGACCGGAACGACTGGGATTACGTGATCGGCGGCGGCGAGAGCGAAACCACCCTGCTCCGAAATCGCCAATCACTGGACGAGATCGCTTTCCGTCCCCGGGTTTTGAACGATGTCGGCAGCATCTCGCTGCGCCGTGATATTTTGGGCGCGGAAGCGCGGCTTCCCATATTCCTCGCGCCCATAGGCGGGCTCAACCGGCTGGTTCCCGAAGGGGCGACGGCGCCGCTTCGTGCAGCACAGACCTTTGGCGTTCCCGGCATCCTGAGCTCCGTCACGCAACCGGAATTCGGCGAGATCAGGAGCCAAATTTCCTCTCCCCTGATCTACCAGATCTATATTCACGGCGATGAAGCATGGGTAAACGACCGGCTCGATGCCGTCACCGAGGCCGGCTACACGGCGTTTTGCGTGACTGTCGATACGTCTCGATACGGGCGGCGGGAGCGGGACCTGATCAAGCACTACAATCCGCGCGCCCACAACCGTGCCGTCCGCCGCGAAGCGTCGCACCAGTCGTCCTTCGACTGGTCCGGCCTGGCGCGGCTGCGCGAGCGATGCCGAATCCCCTTTGTCCTGAAAGGCGTTGCGACGGCGGAGGATGCAAGGCTGGCCGTCGATCACGGCATGGATGTCGTCTATGTCTCCAATCACGGCGGACGGCAGTTGGACCACGGCCGGGGCGCCATCCAGGTGCTGCCGGAGGTCGTCGACGCGGTATCGGGCCGGGCGGCGGTTTATATGGACGGCGGGATTATGCGCGGCACCGACGTGCTGAAGGCCATTGCGCTGGGCGCCGACGCGGTCGGGATCGGCAAGCTGTACGCCTTGGCGCTCTCGGGCGCCGGAGAGGATGGCGTGGTCAAAATGCTCGAACTGATCGAGGAAGAAATGCTCAACGCAATGGCCAACCTCGGCGCTTCCGACCTCGGCCAACTATCGGCCGATCACCTTCATCCGGCGAATGCCGTCCGGCCCCCGGGGGTATTTTCCGCATTTCCGCTGATCGACATTGCCGACCCGCCGTACTGATCCCGCTTACCGGGAAGACGGGTTCGATTCTCCGATACGCAAGAAGCCGTTTCGAGTAACCTTGCCCGGTCTTTGGCCGAAACCCTGGACCGGGAACAAACCACGACAAGCGCAACGGGAGTCCTCGAATGTCAGAACCCATGACGGCGCCGAAGGATGCGTCAACCGATGCTCCTCGAGCCGATTTTGAAATTCTCTACGAAGACGACGAGACGCGCATTACCCGCTGGCGATTCGATCCCGGCGCCCAGACCGGCTGGCATCATCACCCGGTCGACTATGTCACCATCCAGGAATCAGGCGGTGAACTGCGCCTCGAGCGGGATGATGGCAGCGTCACCCACGTCGAATACGAGCCCGGCCGGACGGTCCGCTATGCGGCGCCGATCAAGCACAATGCCACCAACGTCAGCGACGAGGAGGTCCGGGTCACCGAGATCGAATACAAGACCGGTTAGCCCGCATCCGGACGCCGACGACTACCCGCCGGTATTCTCGCCGCACTAGAGCGTATTTGAGATTGATTGAATCATTTTAGGGATTCCCAAGTATGGGCGAACCATGATTCAAGATGGATGCTGGGCAAGGAGGCCAGCATTCATGGCGAGACCTTATTCGATTGATTTGCGAGAGCGTGTTGTTTTGGCGGTTTTGGCGGGGGAGAGTTGCCGCGCTGTAGCGGCTCGGTTTGGGGTTGCGGTTTCGAGCGTGGTTAAGTGGTCGCAGCGCTACCGGCGGACGGGGAGTGTTGCGCCCGGCAAGATGGGCGGTCACCGCCGCCGGGTTCTTGAGCCCCATCGGGAGTTCATTGTCGGCCGGATCGACCAGGAGCCGCATCTGACGCTGCATCGGTTGAGAGACGAGTTGGCCGCTCGGGGTGTCAGGGTATCCCACAGCACGGTATGGCTGTTTCTGCGCCGTGAAGGGCTGCGCTTTAAAAAAAACCCTGTTCGCCGTTGAACGGGCGCGCGCGGACATCGCCCGCCATCGCAGGCGCTGGAAGGCGTGGCAGGCAAAGCTTGATCCCGAACGGCTGGTATTCATTGATGAAACCTGGATCCGGACCAATATGGCCCCGCTGCGCGGCTGGGGGCCGAAAGGGGAGCGGGTCCGCGGCTTTGCCCCCCATGGGCGGTGGCACACCCTGACCTTCATCGGCGCGCTGCGCTGCGACCGGTTCACCGCGCCCTGCGTCTTCGACGGCCCCATCAATGGCGTGTGCTTCCGCGCCTACGTCGAGCAGCTGCTCGTGCCGACCCTGGTGCCCGGCGACATCGTCATCATGGACAATCTCGGCAGCCACAAGTCAAAAGCCGTGCGAAACGCCATCCGTGCCGCCGGAGCCAAGCTGTGGCTCCTGCCCAAATATTCCCCCGACCTCAATCCCATCGAGCAGACCTTTGCCCAAATCAAGCACTGGATGAGAAACGCCCAGAAGCGGGAGATCGACGACTTATGGCGCCATCTCGGGAGCCTCATCGACACCATCGAGCCACAGCAATGCGCCAACTACTTCAAAAACGCAGGATACGCTTCCGTCAAAATATGAAACGCTCTAGGCGGCCCCGGCCTCGGCGGCCTCTTCCTCGACCGGCACCCCCGGCAGGTCCTTGGAGGTGCGGATGGTCTCGAAGGTGGAGACCGTCGAGACGTGGTCGGCGGAGGTGAGCCGCATGGTCAGGTCGTCCCGGTGCTCCTTGTCCCGGGCGACGATCTTCAACAGGAAATCGCCGCCGCCCCGGATCATGTGGGTCTCCCGGATTTCGGGCCAGCCGGCGGTCATTTCCTCGAACGCCCGCAGCACGTCCTGGGACTGGCTGTCGAGACCGACGAGGGCGAAGAACATTTCCTTCAGGCCGAGCAGCGCCGGCTCCAGCTCCGCGTGATAGCCGCGGATGTAACCCGCTTCTTCCAGGGCCCGGACACGGCGCAGGCACGGCGGCGCCGAAATCCCGACCCGCTTGGCCAGTTCGACATTGGTCATGCGGCCGTCGGTCTGTAGATCGCCGAGTATTTTACGGTCGACCTGGTCGAGCTTGACCCGCGACATATACTGCTGCTCCCTGGTCACCGTTGACGAATTCATTGGAAATTTTGGCTCGGTGACGTGAGAGTAATTTTATTACCCGCGCGGCCGCGGCGCAATAATATTTCAAAAATGTCGGCGCACCGGTTCGAGCGGCCACATACCGGCCACATACCGGACGGTGCGCCGATGACCGCTATTTTACCGGCGCGCTCCCTTGCGGAGGGGTGGGGCCCTTTCTATTTTAAGGCCGGAATTCAGGTCCGGGGGAACCCCGCCGCCGGACAACCCTGTTTGATTGGAACCGCCATGTCCGAACACATCCACAACAAAGTCATGATCCTGGGCTCCGGCGCCGCCGGCCTGACCGCGGCCATCTATACCGCCCGGGCCAGTCTGGAGCCGGTGCTGATCCACGGCATGCAGCCGGGCGGCCAGATGACCATCACCACCGATGTGGAGAACTATCCCGGCTTCGCCGATGTCGTCCAGGGCCCGTGGCTGATGGAACAGATGCAGGCCCAGGCCGAGAATGTCGGCACCCGGATGATGGCCGATACAATCGTCGAAGCCGATCTCGGCAGTCGGCCGTTCCGCATGGTCGGAGATTCCGGCGCCGTCTATACGTGCGACGCGCTGATCGTCTCCACGGGGGCCGAAGCCAAATGGCTGGGGCTCGACAGCGAGCAGTCGTTCATGGGATTCGGCGTCTCGGCCTGCGCGACCTGCGACGGTTTTTTCTTCAGGGAAAAGGAAGTCCTGGTGGTCGGCGGCGGCAATACCGCGGTCGAGGAGGCGCTGTATCTCGCCAACCTGGCGAGCAAGGTGACCCTGATCCACCGCCGCGACGAGCTTCGCGCCGAGAAAATCCTCCAGACCCGGCTGTTCAACCACGACAAGATCGAGGTCGTCTGGGACACGGTGCTGGACGAGATCACCGGCAACACCGACGGCATGGCGCCCGAAGTCACCGGGGTGAAGGTCAAGAACGTCAAGACCGGCGAGGTGAGCGAGCTTGCCCTCGACGGCGTCTTCATCGCCATCGGCCACAAGCCGAACACCGATCTGTTCGGCGGCCAGTTGGACATGGACGGCGAGGGCTACCTGATTACGGCGCCCGATTCGACCGCCACCAACGTCCCCGGCGTGTTCGCCGCCGGCGATGTGCAGGACAATACCTACCGCCAGGCGGTCACCGCGGCCGGGACGGGCTGCATGGCCGCCCTCGAGACGGAGAAATTCCTCGCCGAACAAGAAGCGGTTGCCGACGCCGCCGAATAAGCGCTATTCCTGAGCGTCAATTCTCAACCGCTCGGGACGAGGCGCCAACGCCATGTCGATGGACTGGGACAAGCTGCGGATATTTCATGCGGTGGCCGAAGCCGGCAGCTTCACCAATGCCGCCGAAACGCTCAATATCAGTCAATCGGCGGTCAGCCGCCAGATCAGCACCCTCGAACGCAGCCTCAACGTGCCGTTGTTCCACCGCCACGCCCGGGGACTGATCCTTACCGAGCAGGGGGAAGATCTCTATCTGACCGCCCACGACGTGTTCCACAAGCTGGCCATGTCGGAAGCCCGGCTGACCGATTCCCAGGAGCGGCCCGCCGGCGCTCTCAAAATCGCCACGACCGTCGGTTTCGGCTCCGTATGGCTGACCCCGCAAATCCGGGAATTCGTCGATCTCTACCCGGACATCGAAGTCAGCATCGTCCTGACCTACTCGGAATTCGACCTTTCCATGCGCGAAGCGGACGTGGCCATCGAACTTACCCCGCCGACCCACCCCGAGCTCATCCAGCGCCATCTGATGACCATCAACCACTACGTTTACGCGACGCCCGACTACCTCAAGGCACACGGGATGCCGCAGACGCCGGAAGATCTCGACGGCCACAAACTCATCACCTTCGGCGAGGAGGTCGGCGATCAGCGGGAGCTGCTGCCGGCCCTCAATTTCCTCCTCGATGCCGGCGCGAATCCCAAAAAGCCGCGCCGCCCGGTCCTGCAGGTGAACAATATCTACGGAATCTACCGGGCGGTCCTGTCGGGCCTCGGCATGGGTGCCCTGCCCAACTACTTCGATGAAGGCTCGGCCAATCTGGTCCGGGTGCTGCCGGAACTGCAAAGCCCGGCGACCGAGGCCTATTTCGTCTATCCCGAGGAACTGCGCCAGTCGGCCAGAATCGCGGTATTCCGCGATTTCCTGATCCGGAAGGTCATGGAATCCCGCTGATTGGACTCCCAATTCAGGGAATTTTCGCGAGGATTTGACGAGCTATGCATAAAATGCATAGCAAATGTTCGGTAATCACACTGGCGATTTTGCGTTGCAACAACTACATTTCCTGACAGCGACGGCGTGAGCCGGCGCTTTCCGGGCCCCCCCGGTCCGGATTTCCAAGGGTCTTCGGACCCTACGTCTCCCAGACGTGAAGCCTCCCTGTTAAACTCACCGGGAAAGTTTACTTTCCCGGTCTTTTTTTGGCGCTAGAGCCGATCCAGCGGGCCGCTTGACGCCCTTATTCGGCGGCGAGGCCGAGTTCCGATTGCCGGGCCTTCACCACCTGATCGGCTTCCTTGCCGGTTATTTCCTGCAGCCGGTCGAACTCGAATTCAAAGGTGCCCACGCCCTGGGTCGACGAGCGCAACTCGTTGATCAGGTCGAGAATTTCCGATTCCGGCATGTGGGCGTTCACCTCGTCCCAGCCCTTCCAGCCTTCCTTCGGCTCGAACCCGAGGATTTGGCCGCGGCGCCCGGAAACCAGGCTCTGAACCCGCGACATGAATTCCGACGGAACGGAAATGGTGACCGTAAAAATCGGCTCCAGCAGGACCGGGCCGCATTTCGGCATCCCTTCCCGCATGGCCAGGCTGCCGGCCGTCTTGAACGCCTGGTCCGAGCTGTCGACGGCGTGGAACTGTCCGTCGGTCAATTCGACCGAGACATCGACCACGGGAAATCCGAGCGGTCCCCGGGAGAGATACTCCTTCACCCCGTTTTCGACCGCCGGGATGTACTGCTTGGGCACCACGCCGCCGGTGATCGAGTCGGTGAATTGGAATCCCGAACCTCTCGGCAGCGGTTTGATTTCGATATGAACATCGCCGAACTGGCCGTGCCCTCCCGACTGCTTTTTGTGCCGTGCATGTTGCGAGATGGGCTTCTTGATGGATTCCTTGTACGCCACCTGTGGCAGGCCGCCGTCGACCTCGAGCTTGTTTCGGTTGTGCATCCGCTCCAGCGCGATTCGGAGATGGGTTTCGCCCTGGCCGCGAAGCACGAACTCGCCGGTATCCGGATTCGGGCCGTAGGTCAGCGACGGATCCTCTTCGATGAGCCGCGCCAGCGCGCCGGCCATCTTCACCTCGTCGTCCCGCCTGCCCGCATGGATGGCCAGCGCGTAGACGGGCTTCGGCGGCGCCGGCCACGCCGGACCCTCGGCGTTGCCCGACGGCGACAGCAGGTCTCCCGTGCGCACCTCCTCCATCCGGCCGAGTGCGCCCGCCTCGCCCTCGGCGAGTTTGGCGACCTTCTCCTGGTCGGCGCCCCGCAGCTTGACGATGCCGCTTACCCGGGAGCCGCCGAGCGTCGCGCCGTCCTCGACCTCCCCGCGCAGAACCCGGGCGATGGACCGCTTGCCGGTCTGCGAACCGTGAGAGGTCTTGAAGACCCGGGCAACCGCCTCGCCGTCGGCATCAATGCCGATCCGCTCGCGAGTCGCCGCGATGCCGGGCGCCTCGTGGCGCAGCACCTTCAACAGCCGAGTAATACCGTGATCGGATTCGGCCGAGCCGAAAAACACCGGGACGAGATTCCCCGCCCTGGTCGCCGCCGCGAGGTGGTCGTAGGTCTCGCCGACCTCGGGCACCTCGTCTTCCAGCAGCTTCTCCAACAGGCCGTCATCGAAATCGGAGAGCGCCTCCAGCATCACCGTCCGTTCGATTTCCAGGCGATCGTTGAGGTCGGCGGGTATGTCCGCGATCTCCTTGAGATCGCCCTCGGTGTACTCGAAGGCCCGCTTGCTCGCGAGATCGACGTATCCGGTGATCTCATCGCCCGTCCTGATGGGAATTTCGCGCAAGACCAATGGCTGGTCTATGACCCCGCGCAGCGCGTCCACGCTGTCGGCGACGCTCGCCGCGGCGCCGTGGATTTTGTTGATGAAGATGATATGCGGCACGCTCTGCTCGTGGAGCCCGCGCAACAGCCGCGCGGCCCCAAGGGCCTTGTCCGCGCCGGGCTCGATCACCACCACGGCGATATCGCATACGGCCATGGCGCTGATCGTGTCCTGGATGAGTTCGACCGAACCCGGACAGTCTATGAGAGTCCACGAATCGCCCAGGTAGTCGAAGCTGGCGACATTCATTTCGACGCTCATGGTCCGCGAGCGCGCCTCGGGGGATGAATCGCCGACCGTATTGCCTTCGGTGATCCTGCCCAGGCGATTTACCGCGCCGGCCTTGAACAGCATGGCTTCGAGTAACGAGGTTTTGCCGCTCAGGTACGGACCCATAAGGGCCGCGCAACGGGGACCGAATTCAGATGTGTCTGTCACGGGTAGATCCTCCCAGCCGTCTAGGCGTTTTGAAGCTCCAGGCGGACGCCTTTCGCCGCGACGCGAGTGGAGGCGCCGCGGCACGCCCTTGGGGGAAAGGTTAGCGGCCTGGAACCGGAGTCTTCAAGGAGAATCCGGTCTCCAAACGATACGGATCGAGCTTAACTCAGCGCGGCGCAGGCCCGCTGAATGCGCTGGCAGGCATCCTCCAGCAATTCGGTCGCGGTCGCGTAGGAGATGCGGAAATGCGGCGCCAGACCGAAGGCGGTGCCGAGCACAGCGGCGACCCCTTCGGCCTCCAGCAGATAGGCGCAGAAATCGCCGTCGCTTTCGATCCTCTTCCCGTCCGGGGTGGTCTTGCCGATGTTGCCGGCGCAGGACGGGTAGACATAGAAGGCGCCCTCGGGCGTCAGGCAATCGATGCCCGTCGCCTGATTGAGCATGGAGACCACCATGTCGCGGCGGTCCTTGAAGATCTCGTTGTTGGCCGAGAAGTCCTGCGGTCCTTCCAGGGCCGCGATGGCCGCGGCCTGCGAGACGGAACTGGTATGGGACGTGCTCTGGGATTGAATCTTGTTCATCGCCGAGATCAGTTCCTGCGGTCCCGCCGCGTAGCCGACCCGCCAGCCGGTCATCGCATAGGCCTTGGAAACGCCGTTGAGGGTCAGCGTCCGGCCGTACAATCCCGGCTCCACCTGGGCGATGGTCGAAAACTCGAAATCGTCATAGATGATGTGCTCGTAGATATCGTCGGTCATCACCCAGACATGCTCGTGGCGCAGCAGGACGTCGGCCAGCGCCTTCAATTCGGCCCGGGTGTAGGCCCCGCCCGTCGGGTTCGAGGGCGAATTGAGCATCACCCATTTGGTCCTGGGCGTGATCGCGGCTTCCAGCTGATCCGGGGTCATCTTGAACCGGTTCTCCGCCGGGCAGTCGACGAACACCGGCGTGCCTTCGGCCAGGAGAACGATGTCCGGATAGCTCACCCAATAGGGCGCCGGGATGACGACCTCGTCGCCCGCCTCCACCGTCGCCATGATGCCGTTGTAGATGCTCTGCTTGCCGCCGCAGGCCACCTGAATCTGGCCCGGCTCGTATGTCAGATCGTTCTCGCGCTGAAATTTCGCCGCCACCGCGGTGCGGAGTTCGATGGAGCCCGGCACATCGGTGTACTTGGTATAGCCGTCGGCCATGGCCTTCGCCGCGGCCTCCTTGACGTGGTCCGGCGTATCGAAATCGGGCTCTCCGGCGCCGAGCCCGATAACGTCGCGGCCCTCCGCCTTGAGCGCGCGCGCCCGCGCGGTCACCGCCATGGTGGGCGACGGCTGAATTCGGTCGAGGCGGGATGCCAGGATGGACATATTGGAGCACTCCCCGGACTTCGGGCCACGAAAACCGGCCACAATTATCTGTCAAAAACCGGCGGCAAACTACGCCCGCCATCGCGCCGCTGCAATAACAGATTGTGCGCCTCCGAAAGTGCTTGGATAGTAGGCCCCGCCATGTCCCCGCTTCTCAATCCGCGCCTTTGGATCATCGGCCTCGGCATCGTCATCCTGCCCCTCGATTCCTCGGTGAACGTGGCGTTTCCGTTTATCGCGCAGGCGTTCGATCTGCCTGCATCGGCTCTGCGGTTGGTCGTGGTCACCTATATTTTGAGCGCCATGACCCTGCTGCTGATCGCCGGGCGCATGGGCGACATATGGGGATACCGGCGCATCTTCAGGCTGGGTCTCGCGATCAGCGTGGTCGCGCTGCTTCTGAACGCGGCGGCGCCGAGCTACGGATTTCTGCTGGCGGCCCGCATCGGGCAGGGTATCGGCGTGGCGCTTACGCTGTCCTGTGCGCCGGCACTCGTCATCGGACTGTTTTCCGAAGCCGAGCGCGGCAAGGCCATCGGGGCTTATGCAATGATTTTCGCCGGATCCATGGCCTTGGGGCCGATCGTCGGCGGCTGGGTCATCGAGACATGGGATTGGCGGGCGGTGTTCTGGTACCGGGCGCCATTGGCTGCCGCCGCACTGATCGGCTCGGTCTTTATCGCCGAACGGCCGGTGGAGAAAAGCCGCAAGTTCGATGTCGCCGGGGCCATCCTGCTGGGCTCCGCCATGGCGCTAATCTTCACGTCATTGAACAGCATTGCCGCCTCGGGCGTGACAGCGGCGGTCGCTGGCGCCGCGGGGGTCGGGATATTCATCTATTTCCTTCGGCACCAACTCAAAAGCGACGTCCCGATCATCGACCTCGGCCACTTCGCGTCGTGGCGGTTTTCCGGACTGACCGTCTCCAACGTTCTCCTGAACCTCGCGGCCTTCTCGGTCATGATGGTGGTGCCGTTCTATCTGGGCCGGGCCGCCGGCATGGACGGCGGAACCATCGGTTACGTTCTCGCGGCCTATGCGGGCGGCGTCGCCGTTACGGCCTGGGCCGCCGGTCAAATGCTGGGGGCGCCGGGCGGCGAGGGCAACATCGCTCCCCGGCTCATGCGGCTCAGCGCCTTGATGATCGGCGGAGGCCTGTGGCTGGTCTCGCTACTGGGCCCCGATCACGGCCTTTGGGCCGTCGCGGGCTGCATCGGAATTGTCGGCGCCGGGCTCGGTCTGTACCAGGCGACGTTTCTCTACATGGTCACGGGCACCCTGCCGCCCGAGGACAGGGGCGTCGCGGGCAGTCTCGCGGAAATGACCCGCACCATGGGCAACGTCAGCGCCGCGACCTTGATGTTCGAGGTGTTCCGGACCCGACAGGCGGCGAACGGCTTCGAGGCGGGATTTGCCTCGACCTATACCCTGGCCGCGGGCATCGCCTTCGTCGTGCTTGCGGTGATGCTGCTGGCACCCATATTCCATAGGCGCAAGTGATCTCGGAGGCCCGCGTGATATAATCGGCCCCGAAGGAGAATTCATGCCGCTGCTTGACCATACCGGGATCGATTTCATCCCCGAAAAACGCCCCCTCATCGAGGGCGGCGAGGCGCTGCGCGTGGTCTCGGAGTTCGAGCCGGCCGGCGACCAGCCCGAGGCCATCGGCGAGCTGACGGCCAGCATCCGGGACGGCGACAAGGACCAGGTGCTGCTGGGGGTTACCGGATCGGGCAAGACTTTCACCATGGCCCACGTCATCCAGGCGCTGAACCGGCCGACCCTGGTGCTGGCCCCCAACAAGACATTGGCGGCCCAGCTCTACGGCGAAATGAAGGAGTTCTTCCCCGACAACGCGGTCGAGTATTTCGTCTCCTATTACGACTACTACCAGCCCGAGGCCTACGTGCCGCGCTCGGACACCTATATCGAGAAGGACGCGTCGATCAACGAGCAGATCGACCGGATGCGGCATTCGGCGACCCGCGCGCTGTTGGAGCGCAACGACGTGGTGATCGTCGCCTCGGTGTCCTGCATCTACGGTATCGGCGCGGTGGAGATCTACGCCCAGATGACGGTCAGACTGACCGCCGGCGGGGCCATGGACCGCAAGGCGCTGCTCAGGGAGCTGGTGGAGCTTCAGTACACCAGAAACGACTCGGCGTTCTTCCGCGGCACCTTCCGGGTGCGCGGCGATGTGGTGGAGATCTTTCCCTCGCACCTGGAGGACCGGGC
The DNA here is from genome assembly GCA_965221855.1 of Rhodospirillales bacterium. Lineage (GTDB taxonomy): Bacteria > Pseudomonadota > Alphaproteobacteria > Rhodospirillales > UBA2165 > JAJDXO01. The sequence goes on from CBDCSV010000006.1 coordinate 459,901, forward strand.
CTGGCGGGTCAGCCTGTTCGGCGACGAGATCGAGGGAATCTGGGAAATCGATCCCCTGACCGGCGAGAAAACGGCGCGGCTCGAGGAGGTCACCGTTTATCCGTCCAGCCACTACGTCACGCCCCGCCCGACCCTCCAGCAGGCCATCCCGAAGATCAAGGAAGAGCTCAAGGCGCGGGTGGCCTGGTTCGAGAGGAACGGCAAGCTGCTGGAGGCCCAGCGGCTGGAGGAACGGACCGCCTTCGATCTCGAAATGCTGGAGACCACCGGACATTGCGCGGGGATCGAGAACTACTCCCGCTACCTGACCGGCCGGGCGCCGGGCGAGCCGCCGCCGACCCTGTTCGAATATCTTCCCGAAAACGCGCTTCTGGTGGTCGACGAAAGCCATGTAACGGTGCCCCAGCTGGGCGGCATGTACCGGGGCGACTTCAACCGCAAATCGACCCTCGCCGAATACGGCTTCCGGCTGCCGTCCTGCATCGACAACCGGCCGCTGAAATTCGAGGAATGGGAGGCCATGCGGCCGCAGACCGTGTTCGTCTCGGCGACGCCGGGCCCGTGGGAGCTCGAAGCCACCGGCGGCGTGTTCGTCGAACAGGTGGTCCGCCCGACCGGCCTGGTGGACCCGGAGTGCAGCGTCCGGCCGGTGGAGGCCCAGGTCGACGATCTGCTGGCCGAGTGCCGCGCCTGCGCCGCGAACGGGGAACGGGTGCTGGTCACCACCCTGACCAAGCGCATGGCCGAGGACCTCACCGAGTACATGCACGAGGCGGGCCTCAGGGTCCGCTACCTGCATTCGGACATCGACACGCTGGAGCGGATCGAAATCATCCGCGACCTGCGCCTCGGCGCGTTCGATGTGCTGGTGGGCATCAACCTGCTGCGCGAGGGTCTCGACATTCCCGAATGCGCGCTGGTCGCGATCCTGGACGCCGACAAGGAGGGTTTCCTGCGTTCCAAGACATCCCTCGTCCAGACCATCGGCCGGGCGGCGCGAAACGTCGACGGGCGGGTGCTGCTCTACGCCGACAACAAGACCGAATCGCTGGACTACGCCATCGGCGAGACCAACCGGCGCCGGGCCAAGCAGCAGGCCTACAACGAGGCCCGCGGCATCACCCCGGCAAGCGTCAAGAAGGGGATCTCGGATGTCTTGCAGTCGGTCTACGAGGCCGACTACGTGACCGTCGATCTGGGGGCCGGCGACGCCAGCCACAAGGTGGGCGGCAATTTGCAGGCCCACCTGAAGGACATGAACAAGCGCATGCTCGATGCGGCGGCCAACCTGGAATTTGAGGAAGCGGCCCGGCTCCGGGACGAAATCCGCCGCCTCGAAGCCATCGACCTGGGGCTCGACAAGGCCGGCGTCTCACCTGCCGCAGCGGCCGAGGCGGGGGTCCGGCCATCACCGTTCAGACCCGACAAGGCGGGCGTCCAGCCCCGCACCGCCGGCAAACGGAAATCCAAGGCCCACGGCAAGAAGAAGCGCCGCGACGGGCGCGCGCGGTAATTCTTCCCCGGCTCCCGCCCCCGCAATCCATCTGTTATCCTTCTCCCTCGATTTCAGGGGGAGCGTGTCATGGATTGGTCCGTCAGCCGCCGGCCGGCATTTTGGCAAGGCACGAAACTCGCCTATCCGGACGTGCCCAGGGAACACCCGAAGTTCTCGGAGAGCGTTACCGTCGGCAATCTCGTCCTGGTCTCCGGGTGCGGCGGCAAGGACACGGTGACCGGCGCGCCGGCGCCGCCGGACGTCGCCGGCCAGGTCACGACGGCGCTGGACAAGACGAGGGCGGCGCTGGAGGCAGCCGGCAGTTCCATGGAGAACATCATCAAGACGTTCTTCCTGATCCGCAGCCTGGACGACTATGGCGAGGTGAGAAAAACCGAAACCGAGTATTACGAGCGTCACGCGCCGTCCCTGATCGAGACGCCGCCGTCCGCGACCCTGATGGTGGTGCCCGGCCTCGCCAACCCCGACTACCGGCTCGAATACGAGGTGATCGCGGCGAAGGACCGGACCGCCCCCGATTGGGGCGTCACCTATTACCCGGAGTTCTGGGGCGGCAGGGAGCTGGCGTTCCCGCACGTGCCGAAGGAGCACGCCAAGTTCGCCCGCACCCAGGTCATCGGCGGCCTGGTCGCCGTCTCCGGCTGTCAGGCCCTGGACCACGGCACGGTTCGGGTCGAGACCATGGACTTCGCCGAACAAACCCGCATCTGCCTCGACAAGGTGCGGATCGGCATGGAGGAAACCGGCGGATCCCTCGAAACCACCGCCAAGACCGTGGTGTTCATCAAGGACCCGGCGCGGATTTCCGAGTACCGGGACATCGAGCGCGCCTATTTCGCCGAACACGCGCCCGCCCTGGCGGACAACCCGCCGGCCAGCACCCTGATGGTGGTCGAGGAACTGCCCCGGCCCGAATTCCTGGTCGAGGTGGAGGCTTTCGGGGTCGCCGGCGGCTCGCTCCCAGGCTGGCCGGTCGCCTTTTATCCGGGCGCCGTCCGGGCCGGACAGTTGCTGTTCTCCGCCGCCATCGGCGGCGGCGGCGGCATCGAGGCGCAGATCGAGGCGGCGTTCACCGGCCTCAAGGCGTCCCTCGAAAATGCCGGCGGGAGCCTCGGCGGCCTGGTCAAGACGACCATGATGCTGACCCGGCTCGAGGACTATCCCGTCATGCGGCGGGTCGAGACCGAGTTCTACGAAGCCCACGCGCCGGCGCTGCTCGAGAACCCGCCCGCCAGCACGTTCATCCAGCTCCGGGCCTGCGAAGGCGAGGACAGCCTGTTCCAGATCGACGGCACGGCGGTTCTGTAGGGGCCCCGCCTCTCGCTCATCCGGGCGCGAGAACTACGAAAACCGGTGTGATCCCCCCTGAGATGTGGCACGTTTTGCCGGGGCCATACCGCACGGCCCTTCGAGAAGCCTGGACCAATCAGGGAGAAGATCATGCGCACACAAGTGGCGATTATCGGCGGCGGCCCGGCGGGGCTGATGCTCTCGCACCTGCTGCACCTGGACGGCATCGACAGCATCGTCGTCGAGAAACACCCGCGGGAGCACGTGCTGCAGCGCATCCGGGCGGGCGTCCTCGAAGCGGGCTCGGTGCAGCTGTTGCGCGATGTCGGCCTCGGCGAGCGCATGGACGCCGAAGGCCACCCCCACGACGGCGCCTATATCGTCTGGAAGGGCGAGCAGAAGGTCCTCATCGACACCGCCAAATACACCGGCAAGCAGATGATGGCCTACGGCCAGACCGCCATTACCGAGGACCTGTACGCCGCCCGCGACCGGGACGGCGGCCAGATCATCGACGAGGCCCAAAGCGTGGCGCTCCACGACCTGACCACCGGCGAGCCCTTCGTCACCTTCGAGAAGGACCGCAACGTGGAGCGCATCGAGTGTGATTTCGTCGCCGGCTGCGACGGCTTTCACGGGGTCAGCCGGCGCTGCATTCCATCGTCCACACTGGTGAACTACGACAAGAGCTACCCCTTCGGCTGGCTCGGCATTCTCGCGGAAACCCGGCCGCTGCCGGATATCGTCTACGCCAACCACGAGCGGGGGTTCGCCCTCGCCTCCCAACGCTCGGAGCGGATGAGCCGCTACTACGTTCAGTGCCCGCTCGACAATTCCGTCGAGGAATGGCCGGACGACCGGTTCTGGGAGGAGTTGAAAGCCCGCTTCCCGGCGGACATGGCGGACGCCATCGAGACCGGCCCGTCGATCGAGAAGTCCATCGCGCCGCTGCGCAGCTTCGTCTCCGAGCCCATGCGCTACGGGCGCCTGTTCACCGCCGGCGACGCCGCGCATATCGTGCCGCCCACCGGCGCCAAGGGGCTCAACCTGGCCTTTTCGGATGTCTGGTATCTGTCGCGGGGCCTGATCCGCCACTACAAGGACAACGCGGACGACCTGCTCGACAAGTATTCGGAAACCGCGCTCAGGCGCGTGTGGGGGGCCGAGCGGATGTCCTGGTACCTGACCCGGCTGCTGCACCTGTTCCCGGACGACAATCCGTTCGATCAGCGGACCCGCGAGGATGAACTGGACTACGTGGCGCGCTCGGAAAACGCCATGGCGGCGCTGGCCGAACAATATGTCGGACTGCCCTACGAGATGTAGGCCCTATCCCCCTCACCCTCGACGCCCGGCTATTGCCGGCCGTCTCGACCTCCCCCTCCAGGGGGGAGGTGGTCCGATCCGCCTATTCCCTCCCCCCTTCCGAGGGGAAGGGTCAGGGAGGGGGGGGGGTGATGCTGAATCAAAGAAGCTCGTCATACCCCGGCGCAAGTCCGGGGTATCCAGAATTCCGGTTTTTGAACCACGGAGACGGTGAGACAGTGAGATAAGAGGAGTTGACCATCCCTCCTCTGTGTCTCTGTGCTCTCTGTGGTGAATATCCTGGATGCCCCGCACGGAGGCGGGGCATGACGACTGGAGTGTGCCCCAAGTCCCCTCTCCCCCTTCAAGGGAGGGGATCTGGTTTGGGCGACCACGGGTCCGGACCCTAAAGCTCGTGCTGCCGTTTCTGCCGGGAATCCCGGAACGCCGAGATGGGCGGCATCAGGTAACGCCGGGTCTCCGATTCATCGGGCGGCGGCGCGTCGCCGACCGGCCGGTCCCCCTTGACGGTGACGCGCTCCATCAGCCGCCGATTGGGATAGTAGTCGTGCAGGGCCGAATGCTGCGTCGACCGGTTATCCCAAAACACCAACATGTCGGGCTGCCAGCGGTGCCGGTAGTGGTACTCGTGTCGGAGGGTCTTCCTGTACAGCATGTCCAGCACCACCCGGCTCTCGTCCGCCTCCATCCCCTTGATGTGGGTGGTAAACTGAGGATTGACGTAGATCGCTTTCCTGCCGGTTACCGGGTGGATGCGCACCACCGGATGAACGGCGGGCCGGTAGATCTCCTCGTACTCGTTGAGCTTGGCCCGGCCCTCCGGGGTATCGGCGAACAGGTCCTTGAACGGCAGAAAATCGTGCACCGCCTCGAGCCCCGACAGGAACGCCTGCCAGCGGTCCGAGAGGCCGTCATAGAGCGCGGTCATGCTGCAGAAATTGGTGTCGCCGCCCACCGCGGGGATTTGCTTGCAGCAAAGCATGGTGCCCATGGGCGGTTCTTCGCGGAAGGTTTCGTCGGTATGCCAGATGTCGGTCGGCGCCGGCGGATTGTTTTCCTTGTTGTCGTAGACGATGAGTTCCGGGTTGTCCTCGGTGCTGCTGGAGAACGGATGGACGGTCAGCTCGCCGAAATACCCGCCGAACCGGCGCAGGTCGTCCGACGAGATCTTCTGATCGGGGAACACCAGCACCCCGAATTCCGCGTGCGCCTGCAACAGTTCGGCCTGAACTTCCGCGCTCAGCGGCCGCGACAGGTCGATTCCGGTGATCTCGGCGCCCAGAAAGACCCCGGCCAGCCGCACCTGAAAGGAATACTCGGTGGTGGATTGCAATCCGGTGACGAGATCGTCCATTGACTTGCCCTCCCAACAACCCGCCGTCACTTGGCCATGGGCGGGAGATTAGGACGGAATCCTCCCGGCGTCCATCTCGTGGGCAGGGATGTCCGGAACGGCTACATGCGCGCCTGCAGCTTCCGCACGGCGACCATCTCGTCGCAGGCCCGGATCAACTGATCGAGGGTCGACACCCCGCGGGCCTCCAGCCGTTCCAGCATGGCGGCGAAGATTTGGGCCGTCGCCACCGCATCGCCCACCGCCGAATGCCGGTTCTCGATGGTTACGCCGTGCCGCTTGGCAATGGTCTCCAAGCTGTGATCGTCCGTGTCGCGGTCGAGAAACACGGAGATCAGCAGCGTATCCAGCACCACATGGTCGAACCGGACGCCGGTCTCGGCTTCCTTCAGTTTCAGGAACGTCAGGTCGAAGGCGGCGTTGTGGGCCACCAGGACGGTGTCGCCGACGAACGCCCGGAAGCGCGGCACCACCGCATCCGCACCCGGCTTGCCGGCAACCATGTCGTCGGTAATGCCGTGAATACGGATGGACGCCTTGGGGATATCCATTCCCGGGTTGATGAATTCGTCGAAGGAGCGGGATTCGGTCACCTCGCCGCCGTGGACGCCGACCGCGCCGATGGAAATCAGCTCGTCCCCGTGCGACGGCCTGAGACCGGTGGTTTCCGTATCGAAGACCGTGAAATCCAGCGACCGCAGGGTCCGGCCGTCCAGCTCCTGCATGTGCCGGGGCAAATCCAGAAGGCTGTAATCGAAAAACTCGGGCCGCTCGGGCAAGGCGGCGGCATCGAGTTCGCGGCGGTGGAGTTCCCGGTTGAGCCAGATCCAGGCGCAGACACAGATCACGGCGGTGACCGCGAATATCCAGACCACCAGTTGCAGCGCCTCGCCGGCGCCCCGGCCCGCGCCAAGCACGAGCCATGCGGCGGCGGACGCGGCGGCGGCGAGGACGGCGCCCAAAACCGCCGTCCAGAGGCCCGCCAACCTGCGCGTACCGAGCCGGGATATCTTCATGCCCCTTGTCCCCCCACGCCGTGCCCCGTCAGCATATGCGGTGCGCCATCAATAAAGCTCGCCGCCGAATTCGAACCTGATCCGGGTCAGGAGGTCCTCGACGGTTTCGAGCGCATCCCTCAGTTGACGCCGGACCCGGCGCGAGAGTGATTTCGGGTGAATGTGATAGCTGGGCGATCCGCCGGCCCGCGCCTCGGCGACCTGGCGGGAGAAAATCAAATTCGACAGATAGACGTAGGCCGCCGTCAGGTCTTCGTGATCCGCCGCGTTGAGCATGTCGATGCTCCTGAGGCTGTCCATCCGCTCCAGCGTCGAGGTGGCCGTCACTCCCTCGCGGAGGGACAGCAGACGGATGCCCTGAACCAAGGGAAACGTTCCATGAAGCTTGAGATCCATCTTGCCCTTGTTGGGCCCCGCATCTCCGCTCGTCGCCCAGCGGCCGAAAGACCGGAGCGCCGTGCCGTGATCCCGGTCGGCGGCAAACAGCCGGCGCAGGAACGTCTCGTTATGGTCCATGAGGCGGGTGACGTAACCGCGCAGCTCCCGGCCCAACGACACCTCGCCCGAGGCCGGCTGAAAATCGAAAAAAATATCGAAATCCAGAAACGCCTGATTGGTCGTCGCGGCGATCCATTTGTCGACCTGCGCCTTCCATCCCGAAAGCGTCTGACGCCAAAGGGGGTTGGTCGCCATGACGTCCCCGTTGCAAAACGGCAGGCCGGCCGTGTCGAGGTCCCGGGACAACCGTGTGGCCAACTCGACGAACCACGGATCGGCGGACGCTACGTCGCCGGCGTCGGCATCCGCGATGATGAAGCCGTAGTCCTGGTCCGGCGACAGGTAGTTCTCGCCCCGTCCCCCGGAGCCCATGATGACCATGCAGAACGGCAGCGGGGCGTCGCCCAAACCCTCGCTCTCCATCTCGGCCGCATTGAGCGCAAGCAAATCCTGGTGGAGCCCTTTGTTCATGTGGGTCAGCAGCGCCTGAATTTCCGGCGCCTTCACGCCTTCTTCCAGCAACTCGGCCGCCAGATCGGTCTGGGCGGCCTTGGTTTCCCGCAATCCCTCGCGGGTCCGTTCGTAGGCGAAGGAATCCACGCGGGCGACGAGATCGCTCGCCGCCGTCGCCATCACCTGATGCAGGTCGAGCACCCCGGACAGCTTGCCGTCGCGGTCGACCACCGGCAGGTGGCGGTGCCCGAAGCGGCGCATTCGCGCCAGCGCCACGTAGAGGGGATCGCTTTCAGCCACCGTCCGAAGGGGATAGGACATGATGTCCGACGCCTTTTGAGCGGCATCCGCCCGGAAGGCGATCCGCCGCACCACATCCTGTTCCGTCACGATGCCCCGGGGGGTCCCCTCCGGGTCCGCGAGCACGACGGCCGAGAGCTTTCGAGTGCTCATGACGCCGACGAGGTCCCGCAACGGTTCGTCCGGAGACAACCCGGAAAGTGTCGTCCGCATGTGGTCCCGGACGGTCTGAAAAAACACCCGCGTCGCCGGAGTGCCCTGGCTCATCTGCGCTTCGGCCCGGTCCGGACGCACCGGACCGTCGGCCATCCCATTTTGATCCACCTCCGCCACGGTAGCATCTCTCCCGGCATCCCGACAGGTGTAGAAGCGGCCCAAATGATTGAAATTGCGGCGCCATCCCCGCAATTGGAACCGGCGGCGGCGGCGGCTATGATCGCCATACCACTGTCAATGGGGCACCCGAGAACCGATGACCGACAAAGTAACCAAGACCGAAGAGGAATGGCGCAGCCAACTGACGCCGGAGCAGTATCAGGTGACGCGCCTGAAGGGGACCGAGCAGGCCTTCACCGGCATCTATGCGCATAGCAAGGAGCCGGGCATCTACCATTGCATCTGCTGCGATCAACCGCTGTTCGATTCCGATGCCAAATACGATTCGGGCACGGGCTGGCCGAGCTTTTTCCAGCCGTTGACCGAGGACGCGGTCGCCGAGGAACGGGACGTCAGCTACGGCATGATCCGGACCGAGGCGCTGTGCAGCCGCTGCGGCGCCCATCTCGGCCATGTCTTTCCCGACGGCCCGGCGCCGACCGGCCTCCGGTACTGCATGAACTCCGCGTCGCTCAATCTGAAGCCCAGGGAATAGGCGATCCACCGCCGGCCTCATGGCTGACACCGGGCATCCCGAGGCTTCCGGCGCGGACGGCAAGCCGCGCTTCACCAGCAACGTTCTCGGCTTTGCCGCCATGACCCTGGGCATGGGCGCGCTGGTCAGCGTCGACGGCTTCGTCAAACAGATCGGCAACGAACTGCACCCAGTCGAGATCGTTTTCTTCCGCAACTTCTTCGGATTGGTGGCGCTGGCCCCGCTCATGCTCCGCCGGGGGATACGTCTCTGGTATACCCGGAACCTCAAGCTCCATGCGGGCCGCGGCCTGATTCACGCGGCGGCCATGCTGTGCTGGTTTTGGGCGCTGCTGTTCGTCCCGTTGGCGGAGGCAACGGCGATTTCATTCATGCTGCCCATCTTCGCCACCCTGGGCGCCATTCTGTTTCTCGCCGAACCCAGCCGGGGCGGAAGATGGCTGGCCGTCGGCCTGGGATTCGCCGGCATGCTGATCATCATACGGCCGGGCTTCGAAGCCATCGGCATCGGCATGCTGCTGGTGGTCGCCTCCAGCATCGGCGCGGGCACCTCGAAGGTGATGACCAAGGTCTTGGTTCGTACGGACGATCCGGCGACCATCGTCGCCTATTTGACGCTGTTCATCACCGTATTCAGCTTCATCCCGTCGCTGTTCGTGTGGCGCTGGCCCAGCATGGACGCCCTTTGGATGCTGGGGGTCATCGGCGTGCTCGGTGTCCTCGGCCATGGTTTCATGACCTGGTCCTACCGCCTCGGCGAAGTCACGGCGGTGGAGCCGGCCTACTTCACCCGCCTGATATGGGCGGCCTTGATCGGATTTTTCGTCTTCCGGGAAGTTCCCGGTATCTGGACCTGGGCGGGCGCGGCCGTGATCGTCGCCGGCGCCGTGTGGCTCATTCAGGTGGAAACCAAGGAGGCGCGAGCCAACGCCCGCGCCTCCGGCGGTTCCAGTACCGCAACTAGCGGAGAGCGTTGAGGATTTCCTTGGTCCGCGTCATCGATGCTTCGTAGGCCGCCGCATCCCACGCCGGCGCATTCCGGGACGTGTAGCCGTGCTTCACGTCCGGATAGAGATGAAGCTCCAGCAGGTCATTGCCGTCCGCCGCATCCTGAATCTGGTCCAACACCTCCCGCGGCGCCGCGTGATCGTCGGTACCGAAGTGGATACTTACCGGCGCCTTGATACCGGCGATGTCATCGTACCAATCCTGCATGGCGGAGCCGTGATAGGAGAACCCGGCATCGAGGCCCATTCGCGCCGGACCGATATACGCATAGGGTCCGCCATAGCAGAAACCGGCCACGGCCACCTTTCCATTGCACTCCGGGCGGGATTTCAGGTCGTTGGCCGCGTCCGCCACGTCTTCGATACCCTTTTCGATCAGGTCATAGCGCGGCTGGGCCCGTTCCCGGGCCCGCTCGTCACCCAATTCCAATGGGCCGGGCAAATCGGTGCGCCAAAAAAAATCCGGCGCGGAGACGGCGTAACCGGCCTCGCCAAGCTCATCGCAAATCGCCTTGAGGCTCGGGCCGACCCCGAAAATATCCGCCACCATGACGATCCCGGGCGCCGGACCGCCATCGGGCGTGACCACGTAGGAATCGAATTCCCCGCCGCCGCTCGAGGTGAGCTTGATATCGGTTCCGGCCATGCGTTCCTCCCTGATCCGGTCAATTGACTGAGGACATTATGAAGCGGCGTGCGCGCCTGTCCATAGGGTCCGTATGGGGATAGGATTTCCGCGACAATTATCAAGGAAGCCCAATGATCACCATTTACGGACGCTCTTCCTCCATCAACGTGCAAAAAGCGGTATGGACGGCCGCCGAGTTGGGCCTCGACGTCGGCCGGGTCGACGCCGACGGGACCATCGGCAGCATCGATACGCCGGACTACCGGAAACTGAATCCCTTCGCCCTGGTCCCGACGCTGGCCGAAGACGGGCTCGTCCTAAGCCAATCCCTCGCCATCGTCCGTTACCTGACACGCAAATACGGTCTCGGAACCCTGTTGCCGGAGGACCCCGACGCGGCCGCGCGGGCGGATGCCTGGATGGAGTGGGGGAACAGCGATTTCTGGGTGATGCAGCTTCGAGCCGTCTACTGGAACTATGCGCGGACGCCCGAAGAAAACCGCGACATGAACCTGGTGAACGCCAACTGGGAACAGTGCGCCAGGCAGCTGCGAATCTTCGAGGCCGAACTGGCGGACAAACCATTCGTCATGGGAGATCGGCTGACCATCGCCGACATCCCCGCGGGCTGCGCCATCAGCCGCTACTTCCGCACGCCGCGGGATGATTTCCCGGACATTCCGAACATACGGGCCTGGTACGCCCGGCTCCGGGACCGCCCGGCCTATGTTGAATTGGTCGACGCCCAGCCGTACTAGAGGCGGCTGGTTCTCCGGCGCCCAAAAGGCCCCGCGCCAAATTTATGCAGGCGCCCAAAAGGCTATGCTGCGCATCTCGATGGATTGACGGGGCGGCGCGCCTTCCGGCGTTGCCGGGTCGTCAAACGACGTGTGCGCCGTCCAACGCGCCCGCCCGTCGGTCTCGGATTCGTAGACCTTGAACACGATGGCCTCGTCCCGGGTCATTCTGGGGAAGTAAAACCACCGGTGATCCGGGTTGTGCTGGACCTGATAGGTTTCCCCCACCCGGTCGGGATACCGGCGCTCCGAGGGGATGAGATCGGCTTCGTTCAGGCTCCGCGCATCGGCGATCGCCAGCGGATTGGCTTCGATGGGCTGGTTGATGGCCCGCCACACCTGAACGATGGCGAAACGGTGCCTGATCAGCTCCTCCGCCCGGCCGGGCATCAGATCCCGGACCCGCTGAGGCCCCGACCATTCCGTATAGTCGTTGTGCACCCGGAGAACCGGCTCGCGGATCAGCCTGGCCTCCTGTTCCTCCCGATCCCCGGTCCGCAGGGTGTGATCGAAGATGTGAACCCAGTTGCAGCCGGTCCGTTCCTTGACCAACGCCTCGACCTCCGGGTAGTAGACGGATGTCAACTCGTCGGCGTCGAAGAAGTCGTTCATCCGGGTCGGATGGTCGACGAACTCGAAACCGTTGACGTCGAGGTCGAACCGATCACGGACCGGCCGCCCATTGGAGATTTTCATCTCATGTCCGGCAAACTCGCCCGTGTAGACCCGCTTGAGGTTGCCCTCTTCCATGGTCTCGTTGACCGGCTTCACACCGGTATCGACCGAATAGACGAGATCGGCGGTGATGGCGCCGGCCTCGGCGGACGCGATGGTCTGATCCATGGGTGCCCCCGAAGAAATTGTTCCGTACCACTAGGTTGACACTGTATCCGCTGGCACCGCCCCTGCAAGCATCCCACAAGCATGGGCCGGTCCCCGGTCACGGCCGATCAGGCGCCCGCTTCCTCATGCAGTTCTCCACCCCGGTGAAGCCGGAGCGCGATATCGGCGGTCTGGTAAGCGGCCCGCTCGGTCGGCGAATGGGCGGCGAGGAAGCGCGCCACGGCGACCAATATGTGCCGGCCTTCGTCGCCGGGCCCCCAGGCGTCGAATTGGCGGACACCGGCTTCGAAGTTCTGATAAGCGTGGAAACCGGCATCCTCCCGCAACAATGCGCGGGCCAGAACGACGATCAGCTTCTCCGGATCGTGACCGAGCAGCAGGTAGCGGGACGTCAGCCGCGCGGCGTCGCTGACCCGGGCCTGGCGGTCGAAGGTCGCCAGCAGCCGATCGAGGAGCTCATCGGCCGCCTTCGGCAGATCATCGAGGGGACGGCCATCCTCACCGGGCATCCCCGCCGGCGGGATGTTCAGGAACCGGGTGAGGTACAGGGCCATGGCGCCGGCGAAGACGCCGGCCGCCGCATCGGGATAGGGATCGCCGGCGTCATCCAGACGCTTCAGGATCGCGTGCAGGGCATTGGCGTGGGTGAAGACATGGTGCGCCGTGTCCCAGTCCGAAAACTCGTTCGCCGTCCCGAAACGGGCCAGACGGAGCGCGGCGGCGTAGGCCAGCGCCTGGGCCAGATCGGCGGCCCGCGCCCCTTCGCCCGCGGCCTGTTCCAGCTCCGAGACGATCCTGTCCGGCTCATCGCCGAGCAGCCGCCCGGCCAAATCGACGTGCGCCTCGTACGGTCCCGCCCCGCCCGGATCGGGAAGCCGCTCGCGCACTCTCTCCCACGCCCCATCCGCCAGGGCGACAAGGTCGACGGGATGCCGCCAGGAATCCGATTCCTCGCCCCCGCGCGCCCGGACCATCTGGTCGATGGCCGTGGGAAGGATCGCCAGGGCCCGGTCATGGCCGACCAGTTCAGCCGCTTCGAGAGCCTTGTTCACGAAGTCCAGACTATGTCCGGTGTCCCCGTAATGCCGGTCGGTTGCCGCGGCCGCCACGCCGTCGACGATCTTTGCCCACGGCCGGGAAGACGAAATCATGGTCTCCAGCGTCCGTTCGGCGGCGGTCCGGTGCCGGACGTCGGACCATTGGCGCAGCCAGCGTTTGAGGGTCTTGCCGTCCAGATCGGCATCGAGGAGCGGCCCGGAGGATTGATACGGCTCCTCTCCGGCGCAATCCGCCGCCACCCGGCGAACACCGTGGAACAGCGCCAGAAACGCCTCGTCCTCGGGCAAGCGGTCGATGATGTTTCCGAGCGCCGTCAGGATGGTCATGCCGACATCGAAACCGTCGCGATTGCGAACGCCGTAGTCGGCCGCCGCGGCGACGATGTCCTGGTAGCTTGCGCCGGCATCCAGGCCGGCCAGGATCGCCTTACCCATCACCAGCGAGATGTTATGGCTCATGCCGTCATGGAGGCGCTGACGCCAACGGCCGGCCCCGCCCGCCGGTTGCAGCCGGCCCGAAACCCAAACCTCGTCACCGTCTATCCTGACCTCGGCGGTGGGAACATCGTCGGCCCACAAATCGAAGGTGCAGCCGCTGGACAGGTCAAACCGGGCATGATGCCAGTGGCAGGTAAGAATGCCGTCTTCGACCGAGCCTTGATTCAGCGGAAAGCCCAGGTGCGGGCAACGGTTGTCGAGGGCGAACAAACGCTCGCCGTCATGGACCACCAGAATGGGCGTCGGTCCGCCCCGGACCAGGACCATACCCTTGGCCTTGATATCCGAAAGGGACCCGGCATGAATGAACTCGTCGACGGCTTTGTCCATGGCGGTCTGCCTCCAGCCCGTTGCGGTCGATCGTTCCTCTAATATGGCCCGGCGAGCCTAGCACGCAATCGGCAATCGGCGGATTCCTTTCCTCTAGGCCCCGGCCTCGATCGAACCGCCATGCCCCGCCGATAGCGCGGGGCATCCAGGAAATAGGAATCTCACCACAGAGGCACAGAGATCACAGAGAAGGAATGATTAATTCCTCACTGTCTCACCGTCTCCGTGGTTCAAGAAGCCGTCATGCCCGTGCCCACCGGATCGGCCTTCAGTCGGCCGAAGCCGACTTTCGGACGGCGTAGGCCGGCTTCGCCGGCCGGAGGACAAGCTTTGACACGGGCATCCACGAACCTCGGCCTCCCGGCCCGGCGGTCCCGGACTTCCGTCCCGGTTCGTCCCGCCTTCGTTTCATGGATAGCTTACCATAATGTTATAAGTACCTTCCGAAACCGTGTCATTTTTGCCGCAATGTGCGGAAAAAGACGATAACCCACATTCATGGCCATGCCGCACGGTGCCTTTTTCGTTTGTTTCAAAAGATTATCCTAGATTGGACGAAAAATACTATTTTATACGAAAAAAAAATAAAAAAAGCTTGCGACATATGCGACAGATATGGTATGGTTTTTTCTTAGGATCGGGAGCCGTGCGCATCGCTCCAGCCGTTCGAACAAAAGCCGCCGTTTCCGGCGGCTTTTTCGCGCCCGGTCCAGGTTCGCCACGGAGACAGGGAGGCAGTTATGGGGAAAACTTGAACCGCGAATCCGCGACAACGGGAATCCCCCAATCGAGTCCGGAACCTAGTAGTACCGCACCCGAATGGTGATGCGCGTCCCTTCGCGCGGGACGTCGAATGCCGCCGCCTCGAAGGGGGGCGCGCTCAGCCGCACCGGAGCGTCTCTGGAAAAGCCGAACCCTTCCAGGGGCCAGCCGATGAAGCTCTTGTTCATCCCCCCGTCCCGGTTCTCGTCATGGAGCAGGGCCGCGGCGTAGCGGCCCGCGGGAATGTCCTTCATCGTCACGACGATGGAGCCGGCGTTCGCGGGTTCGTCGAAACCCCTGAACCGCTTTCCTTCGGGAAATTCCTCGGGGTCGTTGTGCAAGGCGAGGCGAATGACGCCCCGGTCGTTGCGAATCTCGGTGACCTCGACAATCAGATCACCCGCCCGCACGGGGAGCGCGGTCGCGAGGACCGCCATGAACGCCAATAACGAAAATCTAGTGGACATCTCCGCCGCTGCCGGCGGCCATCACCAAGGCCTCGGCGATCCGAAGCTCCGTCTCGGCGGCCGCTTTTCCGTCGTCGTCCGCCGAACCAACCGCCTCCTTGGCGGCGTCAAGCCGCCGGGAAGCTTCGCCGGCGTCGATTTCGTCAACCAATTGGGCCGCATCGGCGAGGACCGTGCAACGCTCCGCATTGGCCTCGGCAAACCCGCCCTCGACGAATATCCGGGAGGTGACGGAGCCGCCCTGGTGCACCTCGACGACGCCCGGACGGACGGTCGAGATCAACGGCGCGTGACCCGGCAGCACGCCGAAATCGCCGGCGCCGCCCGGCACCACCACCATGTCGACCTCCTCGGACGCCACCAGGTTCAGCGGCGTCACGAGATCGAAGTCAACCTTGTCTGCGGCGGAATCAGCCATGATCGGTGTCCTTCGGGCCGCCCTTAGGCGGCCTCGGCGGCCATCTTCTGGGCCTTCGCGACGGCTTCCTCGATGGTGCCGACCATGTAGAAGGCGTTCTCCGGCAGGTGATCGTACTCGCCGGCGCAAATGGCCGCGAAGCCCTTGATGGTGTCGTCGAGATTGACGAAGACGCCCGGCGAGCCGGTGAACACTTCGGCGACATGGAACGGCTGCGACAGGAAGCGCTGGATTTTCCGCGCCCGGGCCACGGTGAGCTTGTCCTCTTCGGAAAGTTCGTCCATGCCGAGAATGGCGATGATGTCCTGCAGGGACTTGTAGGTCTGCAGCACCCGCTGCACCTCACGGGCGGTGGTGTAGTGCTCCTCGCCGACCACGTCGGCGGTCAGCACCCGCGACGTGGAGTCGAGAGGATCCACCGCCGGGTAGATGCCGAGTTCGGCGATCTGGCGCGACAGCACCGTGGTCGCGTCCAGGTGCGCAAAGGATGTCGCCGGGGCCGGATCGGTCAAATCGTCCGCCGGCACATAGATCGCCTGCACCGACGTGATCGAGCCCTTGGTGGTCGAGGTGATCCGCTCCTGCAGCGCGCCCATGTCGGTGGCCAAGGTCGGCTGGTAGCCCACGGCGGAAGGAATCCGGCCCAGCAGCGCCGACACCTCGGAGCCCGCCTGGGTGAACCGGAAGATGTTGTCGACGAAGAACAGCACGTCCTGGCCTTCCTGGTCACGGAAGTACTCGGCGACCGTCAGGCCGGTCAGCCCGACCCGCGCGCGCGCGCCTGGCGGCTCGTTCATCTGGCCGTAGACCAGCGCCGCCTTGGAGCCCGCCCCATCGGTCTGAATGACCCCGGACTCGATCATCTCGTGATAGAGGTCGTTGCCCTCGCGGGTCCGTTCGCCGACACCGGCAAACACGGAGTAGCCGCCGTGCGCCTTGGCGATGTTGTTGATGAGTTCCATGATGATCACGGTCTTGCCCACGCCGGCTCCGCCGAACAGGCCGACCTTGCCGCCCTTGGCGTATGGCGCGATCAAATCGACGACCTTGATGCCGGTGACCAGAATTTCGGTCTCCGTCGACTGATCGACGAACTCGGGCGCCGGTTTGTGAATGGCCGAGGTGACTTTCGACTCGACGGGCCCGGCCTCGTCCACCGGCTCGCCGATAACGTTCAAAATCCGGCCCAGGGTCTCCGGCCCGACCGGCACTTCGATGGGCCCGCCGGTGTCGATGACCTCGGTTCCGCGAACAAGGCCGTCGGTGGTGTCCATGGCGATCGTGCGCACCTGACCCTCCCCGAGGTGCTGCGCGACTTCGAGCACCAGGCGCCGGTCCAGCCCCTGGACTTCAAGGGAATTCAAGATTTCCGGCATATCGCCGTCGAACTTGACGTCGACCACCGCACCCATGACCTGGGAGATTGATCCGGCGTTATTCTCTGCCATCCTACTCGCTCCTCGGATTCGGCGCCGCCCTAGACGGCCTCGGCGCCGGAAATAATTTCAATCAGCTCACTCGTGATCTTGGCCTGGCGCGTGCGATTGAACTGCAGCGACAGGGCGTCGATCATTTCTCCCGCGTTCCGGGTCGCATTGTCCATGGCGCTCATCCGGGCGCCATGTTCAGATGCGTTGCTCTCCAAAAGCCCGTGCAGAATCTGCACCTCCAGGTTCTTGGGCAGCAAAACCTTCAAAATGACGTCGTCGTCCGGCTCGAACTCGGTCGCCGCCGGAATGACGCCGGATGCCGCCTCTTCACCGCCCTCTTCTTCCTCGATGGAAACGGGAATCACCTGCTGGGGGGTGACGATCTGGGTCATCGCCGAAACGAACCGGTTGTAGGTGGCGGTGCAGACGTCGAACTCGCCGGCGTCGAACAGTTCGACGACCCTGGCGGTTACGTTCCGGGCGTCCTCCAGGGTCACCGCCGTCCGGCCGATGTCCTCGAACGTATCGACGATCTTGTCTCCGTGATCCCGGCGAAGCTGGTCGCGGGCCTTTCGGCCGACACACAGGACCTTGACGGTCTTGCCGGCGGATTCCAGATCGGCGATCTGCTGGCGCACCGAGCGGACGATATTCGCGTTGAAGCCGCCGCAGAGTCCGCGATCCGATGTCATGGCGACCAGCAGGTGGACGTCATCCTTGCCTGTACCGGCCAGCAATGGCGGCGCGCCTTCCGTCGAGCCCAGTCCGTCGACCATGCCCGCGATCATCCGCTCCATCCGTTCGGCAAACGGCCGCGCCGCCTCCGCG
Source organism: Rhodospirillales bacterium (assembly GCA_965221855.1). Classification (GTDB taxonomy): domain Bacteria; phylum Pseudomonadota; class Alphaproteobacteria; order Rhodospirillales; family UBA2165; genus JAJDXO01. The sequence goes on from CBDCSV010000006.1 coordinate 477,590, forward strand.
GCCTCCTGGGCGCGGCGCAGACGGCTGGCCGCCACCATCTTCATGGCGGAGGTGATCTTCTGCGTCGATTTGACGCTGTCGATCCGGGTCTTGAGTTCCTTGAGACCGGCCATCGGCTATCCGTTCAGCTTTTCCGTCCGGGGCTCTAGGAGAAGGATTTGGTGAAATCGTCGAGGAAGGTCTTGAGCTTTTCCCCGGTTGCATCGGTGATTTCGCCATCGGTGCGGATCGCCACCAGAATGTCGGCGCCCGAGTCGCGGACCTCGTCCATCAGCGCCGCTTCGTAGCGGACCACGTCTCCGACCTCGATCCCGTCGAGATAGCCGTTCACGCCGGCGTAGATGGCGACCACCTGTTCCTCCACCGGATAGGGTACGAACTGGCCCTGCTTCAGGACTTCGGTCAGCCGCGAGCCGCGCGCCAACAGACGCTGGGTCGCCGGATCCAGATCGGACGCGAACTGGGAAAACGCCGCCATTTCCCGGTACTGGGCGAGTTCCAGCTTGATCGAGCCGGCAACCTGCTTCATGGCCTTGACCTGCGCGGCCGAGCCCACCCGGCTGACCGACAGACCGACATTCACCGCCGGGCGGATGCCCTGGTAGAACAATTCGGTCTCGAGGAAAATCTGCCCGTCGGTAATGGAGATCACGTTTGTCGGGATGTAGGCCGAGACGTCGTTGGCCTGGGTCTCGATCACCGGCAGCGCGGTCAATGACCCGGCGCCGTTGTCGTCGTTCATCTTCGCGGCCCGCTCCAACAGGCGGGAGTGCAGGTAAAACACGTCACCTGGATAGGCCTCGCGCCCCGGCGGACGGCGAAGCAGCAGGGACATTTGCCGGTAGGCGACCGCCTGCTTGGTCAAATCGTCGTAGAAGATAACCGCATGCATGCCGTTGTCGCGGAAGTATTCCCCCATGGTGCAGCCCGTATAGGGCGCCAGGAAGAGCATCGGCGCCGGTTCGGACGCGGTGGCCGCGATGACGATGGAGTATTCGAGCGCGCCGTAGTCCTCGAGAATCTTGACGAACTGCGCCACCGAAGACCGCTTCTGGCCGACGCTGACGTAAACGCAGTAGAGTTTCTCGGAATCGTCCCTGGCGGCGTCGTTGACCTTCTTCTGATTGATGATGGTGTCGAGAATGATCGCCGTCTTGCCGGTCTGCCGGTCTCCGATCACCAGTTCCCGCTGGCCGCGGCCGATGGGGATCAGGCTGTCGATGGCCTTGATCCCGGTCTGCATGGGTTCGTGCACGGATTTCCGCGGAATGATACCGGGCGCCTTCACCTCGATCAGGCCGCGGCTGGCCGCGTTGATCGGGCCCTTGCCGTCGATCGGCTCACCGAGACCGTTGACCACCCGGCCGAGCAGTTCCTTGCCCACCGGCACGTCGACGATTTCACCGGTCCGCTTGACCGTGTCGCCTTCGCGGATGGTCCGGTCGTCGCCGAAGATCACGACACCCACATTGTCCTCTTCGAGGTTGAGGGTCATGCCCTTGATGCCGCCCGGGAATTCGACCATTTCACCGGCCTGCACCTTGTCGAGGCCGTAGACGCGGGCGATACCGTCACCCACCGACAGGACCTGTCCGACCTCGGCAACCTCCGCTTCGGTGCCGAAGTTCTGAATTTGCTCTTTCAGGATCGCGGAGATTTCGGCCGCACGGATTTCCATTATCCAACCCCTCTCATGGCGAGTCGCAGCTGCTGCAGCTTGGTGTTAAGGGAACTGTCGACCATCCGGGAGCCCAATTTGACGACCAGGCCGCCCAGGACATCGGGATCGACTTTCTCATTGATACTGACCTCGCCGCCGACCGAGCGTTTGAGCGTCGCTTCCAGCGTCGCCAACTGCTTGCCGGACAGTTTGGCCGCCGAGGTCACCTCGGCCGTCATCTCGCCCCGGCGTCCGGCCAGAATGGCGAGGTATTGATCGATGATTTCCGGCAACGCGAACAGGCGCCGGTTGCCGGCCAGCACGCCGGCGAATTTGCGCGTCAATCCGCCCGCGCCGGCGGCCGTCAACAGGGCGTTCATCGCCGCACCCTGTTCATCCCGGGATATCACCGGGGACCGAATCATCCGCGTCAGATCGGCGCTCCCGAGAATCATCCGGTCCAGCGATTTCAGGTCGTCCGCAACCTCGTCCAGGGCGCCCTCGGTGTCGGCAAGCTCGAACAGCGCTGTCGCATACCTTCCGGCGAGGCCGGTGGCGCCTGTGTTGTCCGTTGCCACGTGAGATGATCCTCGGTTCTGGTTCCCCGGTGAGACGTCACCGATAACACAACGAATGTTGCGAGAAAATTGCGCCTTTCAGCGGCACCGCGCCGCCGAAGGCGAGGGTTGTCTACCATACTGATTGGTGGGGCGCAAGACGACTCGCCCGGACCGGAACAGACGACAAAATCCATTTATTTTCAATAAGTTATAGAATATCCGTGCGCTACATGAAGCTGTAGGGATCGATGTCCAGTTGGACCCGGACCTTCTTGGGAATGGGCGTGATCGCGAGCCAATTCCGGAGCGCCTTCTGAAGGTTTACCTCGCGGCTCGCCTTGACCAGAAACCGCCGCCGATGACGGCCGCGCAGCAGCGCCATCGGCGCCGGGGCTGGCCCGAGCACCTGCACCCCGTCTTCCGACGGCGCGGTGCGGCGCAGCGCATTTGCCGCCCGGTCGACCTGGTAGGGGTCGGGGCTCGACAGGACGACGCCGGCGAGGCGTCCGAACGGCGGCATCCCGGCAATCTCCCGGTCCCTGGCCTCGGCGGATAGAAATCCGTCCCGATCCCCGGCGGCCAGCGATTTGATTACCGGGTGGCCGGGCATGAACGTTTGCAGCACCACCCGGCCCGGCCGGCGTTCCCGTCCGGCGCGGCCCGCCACCTGATAGAGAAGTTGGTAGGTCCGTTCCGCCGCCCGAAGATCGCCGCCCGAGAGTCCGAGGTCGGAATCGACCACGCCCACCAGCGTCAGGTGGGGAAAGTGGTATCCCTTGGCGACGATCTGGGTGCCGATGACGATATCCACCTCGCGTTCCTCGATCAGCCGGACCAGTTCGGCCGCCTGGCCGGGACCATGGATGGTATCGGACGCCGCGATGACCACCCGCGCGTCCGGATACCGGGCCGCCACCTCCTCGGCCAATCGTTCGACTCCCGGCCCGCAGGCCGCAAGCTTGTTTTCGGCTTCGCAGCTCGGGCAGGTGTTCGGCAAATCGGCGGCATAGCCGCAGTGATGACACTGGAGTCGGTTCATCAGCCGGTGCTCCACCAGCCAGCTGGTGCAGTTCGGGCATTGCAGCCGATGGCCGCAGGCCCTGCACAGGGTCAGCGGCGCGTAGCCCCGCCGGTTCAGGAACAGGAGCACCTGTTCCCCCTGGTCCAGGGTCTCGGTGACGGCCGAGCGCAACGGCGACGACAGCCATTCGCCGGCCGGCGGGCTGTCGGCGCGCATGTCGACGACGTCCACATCCGGGAACTCGGCCCCGGCATGGCGGTCCGGCAGATTGTGATGTCCGTACCGGCCCTGGCGGACGTTCTCGACCGTCTCCAACGACGGCGTCGCGGAGACCAGCACCACCGGCACTTCCTCCTCCCGCGCCCGGACGATGGCCATGTCGCGGGCGTTGTAGATCACGCCATCCTCCTGCTTGTAGGAGGCATCCTGCTCTTCATCGACGACGATGACGCCGAGTTCCGGATAAGGCAGGAACAACGCCGAGCGGGCGCCGACCACCACCCGGGCCTCACCGGTCGCCACCGCCCGCCAATTGGCGCGGCGCTGCGCAGGGGTGAGGTCCGAATGCCATTCGGCGGGCCTGCAGCCGAACCGTCGCCGGAACCGGTCCATCCATTGCGCCGACAGGGCGATTTCCGGCAATAGAACCAACGCCTGTTTGCCCGCTTCGAGGGCCGCCACCACGGCCTCCAGATACACCTCGGTCTTGCCGGCGCCCGGAATTCCCTCCAGCACGCTGACCCCGAACCGATGGGCCCTGGCAAGCTCCCGCAATGCATCCGCCGCCGCGGCCTGCTCCGGCGACAGGGCCGGCCCCTCGGCCGACAGGTCAGGGGGCTGGAATCCGGCCGATGGTACGAGGGTCCGCTGTTCAAGCACGCCCGCTTCGGCGAGGCCCTTCACCACCGACGGGCCGCAGCCGGCCTCGCGGGCGAGGTCCGCCGCCGGCAGCGGCGGAAGTCCGCCGGCAGCCTCGATGACCCGTTTCCGGGCATCGGTCATCCGAATATCCGGCACGCCGTCGGCGAGGGCGTAGGCGGTAACCGGTTTGGGCGGCAGAAGGCCATCGGGAGCGCTGAGCACCATCTTCAGCACGCTGCCGAGGTTGGACATGGTGTAGGCCGCGACCCATTCGACGAAACGCCGAAGCTCGGGCTTCAAGCCGGGAACTTCGAATACGCCGACGACGTCCTTCAGTTTTTCCGGCGGGACATCTCCATCCCCCTCGTCCCAGACAACGCCCGCCACCCGCCGCGGACCGAACGGCACGTCGACGATATCCCCCAATTCAGCGCGCACGCCGTCCGGCACCTGGTAGGTAAACGGCTCGTCGAAGGGGAGCGGCAGGAGGACGCCCACCTGCCGGGAACGGGCGTCGCCTCTGGTTTGGATCGGCGGCATGGGCTACACTCTAGCGGCTGCGGCGGGCCGGGGAAATTGCACCGCCCGCCGGACGGCCAAGGCCCCGGAAAACCGGGGGGATGCGCCCGAATGGGCGATGACAGGATTGCCTCACCAGGGCGGACGATGCGAATCAAGCTTCAGTTCTCTGACTGAGGAGGCCTTCCCGATCCCATGAAGTTCTTTATCGACACAGCCGACATCGATGAAATTCGAGCGCTCGCCGAGACCGGAATGGTCGACGGCGTGACCACGAATCCCTCGCTGGTCGCAAAGACGGGCCGCAGGTTCACGGACGTGGTTGCCGAGATTTGCGGGATCGTGCCCGGTCCCATCTCGGCGGAAGTGACCGCGACCGATGCCGAAACGATGATCGAAGAGGGCCGGAAGCTGGCGGCGATCGCGCCGAACGTCGCGGTGAAGGTCCCGCTTACCGAGGACGGGCTTCGCGCCTGCCGGGCGCTCAGCGACCAGGGGACCATGGTCAATGTGACCCTGTGTTTCTCGGCCGCTCAATCCATCCTGGCCGCCAAGGCCGGCGCCGCCTTCGTCTCTCCGTTCGTCGGACGGCTGGACGATATGGGCCAATCGGGAATGGAGCTGATCGCCGACATCGTCGAGATCTACAGCCGGTATGACGGCTTCACCACCGAGGTGCTGGTCGCCAGCATCCGAAACCCGATGCATGTGGTCGAGGCCGCCCGCATGGGCGCCCACGTGGCGACCATCCCGCCCAAAATTCTGTCGCAGCTCTTCAAGCACCCGCTCACCGACAAGGGGCTCGCGGCATTCCTGGATGATTGGGCCAAGACCGGGCAGAGCATTCTTGGCGATCAGGGGTAGCCGAAGATGAGCAGTGAACAGGATACCAAGCCGGGCAATGGACAGGGCGCGATCGCCGAGGCAAATCCGCCGAGCGCCGACGAAGTCGCGGAATTCCTCAAGGCCAACCCGGACTACCTGCATGAGCGGCCGGAATTGTTGTCGGTCCTGTCGCCGCCCAGCCGCTGGACCGAAGCCGACGGCAGCGTCGTCGACATGCAGGCCTTCATGCTCGACCGGCTGAAGTCGGAATCCGACAATCTGCGCCAAGCCGCCAATGAGTTGGTGACCACGACCCGCTCCAACATGCTGGTCCAGACGCGCACCCACGCGGCGGTGCTGGGACTGTTGGCCTCGGACGGTTTCGAACGGCTGGTTCATGTGATCCGTTTCGATCTGCCGCTGCTGTTGGATGTGGATGCGGTCTCGCTGTGTTTCGAGTCCGCCGACGGATCCGAGCCGCTGTTCGCCACCGGCGATATCCGGTGCGTGCCGCCGGGCACCCTCGACCACCTGTTGGAAACCCCGGATACCGAAGCCATGCTGTTCGCCGACACGGGCGATGACGGGACGATCTTCGGCGAGGCCGCCGGGCTAATCGCCTCGGCGGCCATCGCCCGCATTCGGCCGACCCGCACCCTGCCGCAGGGGCTGCTGGCCCTCGGCGGCCGGCACGCCGGCACCTTCGCCCCCGGCCAGGGAACCGAGCTGCTGACTTTCCTGGCCCGGGTCACCGAGCACTGCGTTCACCGATGGCTGCCCCCGAACGCCTAGAGTCCCGGGCCACCGACCGGCTCGAGACGATTGCCGCCGAACCGGCGGTCAAGACGGCGATCGCCGGCTGGCGCGAATGGCTGCTGAGCGAGCGGCGCTGCTCGGCGCACACCTTGGCCGGATACGGCCGGGATCTGGCCAAATTCTTCCGCTACCTCTCGGATCATCTCGGATATCCGCCGGGATTGGGCGACCTGGAAGGACTGTCGGCGGCGGATTTTCGGGGTTATCTCGCCCGGCAGAGCAACCAGGGACTGGCGCGGTCGTCGACGGCACGGTCCATGTCGACGCTGCGCAACTTTTTCCGTCATCTGGACCGGACCGGCGCCGTCACGAATGCCGCCATCAATGCCGTACGCACCCCGAAATTGCCGAAATCACTGCCGAAGCCATTGGCCGCGGCGGAGGCGCTCGAGTCCCTCGACCGGGCCCGGCTGTTTCACGTGGAACCATGGCTCGCCGCCCGCGACGTGGCGCTTTTCACCCTGCTCTACGGCTGCGGCCTCCGGATCGGCGAGGCCCTCGGCCTCGATGTGGGTGACGTTCCGGAAGGCGATGTGCTGACCGTTACCGGCAAGGGCGACAAGCAGCGCGTGGTCCCGGTCCTGCCGGTGATCACGGAGCGCATCAAGACGTACCTGGACCTCTGTCCGTTCAGCCTCGGGCCCGAGGACCCGTTGTTCGTGGGCGCCCGGGGGAAGCGGCTCAACCCCGGTGTGGTCCAACGGCAGATGCGGAGGATTCGCGCCGATCTCGGCCTGCCCGAGACCGCGACGCCTCATGCCCTTCGCCATTCCTTCGCCACCCACCTGCTGGCCGACGGCGGCGATCTCAGGACCATTCAGGAGTTGCTCGGACATGCTTCGCTTTCGACCACCCAACGCTACACGGAGGTGGACCAGGCGCGCCTGATGGAGGTCTACAAGGACGCGCATCCGCGGGCGCGCCACGACCCCAACTCGACGGATTAACGGGAGACGACATCGGAAATGGAAGGGATTACCAAAAAAGACATCGAAGTGTTGGAAAGCTATGCTGGTAAACAAAACGAGTCATACGACTCCAGCATGCCCGCACCCAACAAGCGATTGATGGAGGCATTGGAGAAATTCGGTCGCGAGCGGCTGTCAGAGAACTTCTTTATGCGAGACTTTATGTATTCGGAGATTTCAATTGCTCACGGTATCCCGAACGTCCCATCCAATCCCGATTTGGCAATTCAGGCTGGCCAGGGGCTCTGTAGGAAGTTGTTGGAACCGCTCCGCGAAATCTTCGGGCACATCGCTATTCGGTCTGCTTTCCGCAGTTCTGCGGTAAACAGGTATGGTTGCGAGCACAAGATGAATTGCGCACAAAATAAGAAAAATTACGGGAAGCACATATGGGACGTTCTTGGTGAAGACGAAATTATTGGAGCGACTGCATGTATCGTCATTCCGCGCTTTATCGATACAGATTGGTACAAGAAGACCCGTGATTGGACGGCTTTGGCGTGGTTCATCCACGACCAAGGCGACGAGAAGCTGCCATACTCGGAAATGTGTTTCTACCCGAAGAATGCAGCGTTCAACCTGACTTGGCGCAAAAAACACCGGAAAAGGGAGATTCGCAGCTACGCCGAACCAAAGGGGATTCTGACCCGGCCGGGATATGAGAACCACGAAGGTGACCATCGAGAGCATTATTCGGAGATACTTAATTTATTGAGATTGTACTCGTGAGCCAAGCGCTCCATCTCGCTAGCTCATGACTAGGAAGTCTTCGCCTGTTGAGGGATGCGGCTGGTGCGTTCGCGATCAAATATGCGAATGAAGCCTACACCTTCGAGACTCCAATCCCCGGTTGTGATCATCAGCGGGAGGCTGGAAACACACCACCCGGCCGCTAGGCCCGCGTCCACGCCCAGGCGCGTTCTATTTCCGGTAAGCGATACGGTTTCACCTCGGCGTGCATCAGCGCGCCGGCGATATTCGCGGCCAGATCCTCCCACTCGGGGCCGGTGATGATCGCCATCTTCTCGATGTCGCCCCAATGCCTGATGCCGAAGGCGAAGTCGTCCCACGCCGCGTGCCAGTCCCAGCCGCCGAACGCCGTGAGGTCGACCAGGAAACGGACCCTGCCGTGACGGGCGATGATCGCCTCGATGCCGGGGACGCTTTCGGTGAAGTCGGCGGCGGTCAGTTTGCCGATCACCTTCACCCCGATGACATTGTCCGAGGTCCCGGGGAGCAGAACGATCATCAGTTATTGACTAGAGCGTATTTGAGATTGATTGAATCATTTTAGGGATTCCCAAGTATGGGCGAACCATGATTCAAGATGGATGCTGGGCAAGGAGGCCAGCATTCATGGCGAGACCTTATTCGATTGATTTGCGAGAGCGTGTTGTTTTGGCGGTTTTGGCGGGGGAGAGTTGCCGCGCTGTAGCGGCTCGGTTTGGGGTTGCGGTTTCGAGCGTGGTTAAGTGGTCGCAGCGCTACCGGCGGACGGGGAGTGTTGCGCCCGGCAAGATGGGCGGTCACCGCCGCCGGGTTCTTGAGCCCCATCGGGAGTTCATTGTCGGCCGGATCGACCAGGAGCCGCATCTGACGCTGCATCGGTTGAGAGACGAGTTGGCCGCTCGGGGTGTCAGGGTATCCCACAGCACGGTATGGCTGTTTCTGCGCCGTGAAGGGCTGCGCTTTAAAAAAAACCCTGTTCGCCGTTGAACGGGCGCGCGCGGACATCGCCCGCCATCGCAGGCGCTGGAAGGCGTGGCAGGCAAAGCTTGATCCCGAACGGCTGGTATTCATTGATGAAACCTGGATCCGGACCAATATGGCCCCGCTGCGCGGCTGGGGGCCGAAAGGGGAGCGGGTCCGCGGCTTTGCCCCCCATGGGCGGTGGCACACCCTGACCTTCATCGGCGCGCTGCGCTGCGACCGGTTCACCGCGCCCTGCGTCTTCGACGGCCCCATCAATGGCGTGTGCTTCCGCGCCTACGTCGAGCAGCTGCTCGTGCCGACCCTGGTGCCCGGCGACATCGTCATCATGGACAATCTCGGCAGCCACAAGTCAAAAGCCGTGCGAAACGCCATCCGTGCCGCCGGAGCCAAGCTGTGGCTCCTGCCCAAATATTCCCCCGACCTCAATCCCATCGAGCAGACCTTTGCCCAAATCAAGCACTGGATGAGAAACGCCCAGAAGCGGGAGATCGACGACTTATGGCGCCATCTCGGGAGCCTCATCGACACCATCGAGCCACAGCAATGCGCCAACTACTTCAAAAACGCAGGATACGCTTCCGTCAAAATATGAAACGCTCTAGTCGCGGCCGTAGAACTGCTCGCCGATTCTGATGCGCGGCCGGCCCTGCGAGACGCGGTGAGCATTGGTGTCCCGCAGGCTGTAGACGCAGCCGCAATATTCCTGCTGGTAGAATTCCTCGTCCTTGGAGATTTCGACCATCCGCTGGGCGCCGCCCTTCTTGCGCCAGTTGTGGGTCCAGTAGCTCAGCCCGTCATGCCGGGCGGCCGCGCGCTCGCCGCAGTCGTTGATCTGGTCGAGGTCTTTCCAGCGCGACGTGCCGAGTGTGCTGGTGAAAACCGGGTAGCCGTGCTCGACGGCATAAAGGGCGGATCGTTCGAACCGCATATCGAAACAGACCGTGCAGCGCGCGCCTCGTTCCGGCTCCCATTCCAGGCCTACGATCCGGGCATGCCAATTGTCCGTGTCATAGTCGAGATCGGTGAACGGGACGCCGAGCTTTTCCGCATAGCGTTTGTTTTCGTCCTTGCGAAGCTCGTATTCCCGGACGGGATGAATGTTCGGGTTGTAGAACAGGATCTCGTAGCCGATACCCGAGCGGGTGATCTCGTTCATCACGTCGCCGGCGCAAGGCGCACAGCACGAATGCAGCAGCAGCCTGTCCGCACCGCCCGGCGCGGTCAGGGTCGGCCGCTCATCGGCGGCGCGATCCGGAGAATCCTTCAAACTCGCCATCGGAGCTATATAAGCCGTGTCTCGCCCGGAGGCAATCACTGCCGGGCCGCCAATCCGGTGGCCCCGGGTCTCCGGCGAGGCACGGTTTATTCAATTCGATAACCTGATAAATGATTGTAATTGAACGGATAAATAAAAATTATACAGTAATTGATTAATTCCAATGCTTTGCCCATTGCGAACCCGGCCGGACGGCGTGGCGCGCCCCATGGCCGCCGGAGAAAACCGGCGCCGGGCTCCCCGTCCGCCGGATGGCAAAGCGGCCCGGGTGCACGGTGATTCGGGGCTGCGGGCCGGCGCAAAATTCGCCGGCACGGCAACCAGGCATTAAGGATTCCGGTCGCACAATTGAATCAATTGACGTATCGACCGTCAGCCGTCTTGACAGGATAACCGTGCCGGTCCAATTTTCGCCTGATTTCGGGGACAGGCCGGACCAAGGCCGGCAGCTCGATTGGGATCAGAAAATCCATGTTGAATTCGGTTTTTGTCGGACGGGTTCCGATGGCAATCGCCGTGATTGTCGCTTCCGTTCTGCCCATCTGGATTCTTGATTTCAGGCCATCGGATGCTTCCCTGGTCGAGGGCCCCATCGAACTCGAACATGCCATGCCCGTCGGACAGGCCGCGCCCGTCGGACAGACGGTCCCGCCGGCTCCACCCGAGGCAACCGGCCCCATTCCCATCGACCGCAAGATCCGGATCAGCCGTGGAGACACGCTGATGGGACTGATGATCGAAGCCGGGGTCGAGCGAATTGAAGCGTACAATGCCATCGAGGCCCTCCGTATGCATTTCGACCCGCGCCGCTTGCGGCCGGAGCATGAGGTTATCGTCAGCTTCGAGCGAGAGAACGAGGCCGCCGAGGCGGAGGCGTTTACCGGCCTTACCATCCGGCCCGACCGGGCTGTGGAATACGCCGTCCGGCGCACCGGCGACGGTAAATTCTCGGCCGGCAAATCGGTCAAGGAAGTAGAACGCACCCTGGTCCGCGCCGAAGGCGTCATCCGTTCCAGCCTCTATCTTTCCGCTGTCGAGGCCGGGGTGCCCGCGGGCGTGTTGCAGGAGTTGGTCCGCATCTATTCCTGGGACGTGGATTTTCAGCGTTCGATCCAGCCGGACGACCGGTTCGACCTCATGTACGAACGGTTCCTGGCCAAGGATGGAGCCCACGTCCGGGACGGCGAAATCATCTACGCCAACCTCGTCCTCCAGGGAGACGAGCACCCCCTCTACCGTCACACGCTGGCCGACGAGAGTGCCGACTACTTCGACGGCAAGGGCAAAAGCGCGCGCAAGGCGCTGATGCGCACGCCGATCAATGGCGCGAGGCTGTCGTCGGGGTACGGCGTCCGCCGCCACCCGATTCTCGGATTCAATAAAATGCACCGGGGCGTCGATTTTGCGGCGCCCACCGGAACGCCGATTTACGCCGCCGGCGACGGGACCGTCGTCTATCGGGGCCGCAACGGCGCCTACGGCAATTACATCCGCATTCGCCACAACTCGGAATACTCGACCGCCTATGCGCACCTTTCGAAGTTCAACCGCCGCGCCCGGAACGGGCAGCGGGTCAAACAGGGCCAGATCATCGGCTATGTGGGATCGACCGGCCGGTCCACCGGGCCGCATCTCCACTACGAAATCCTGAGGCGCGGCCGCCAGACCAACCCCATGCGGGTAAGGATGCCCTCGGGCAGGAACCTGAAGGGGGAGGAGCTGGCGCGGTTCCAGACCGAACGCGCACGTATCGAGAAAGAGTTCGCCGGCCTGGCGATCACCCGGAAGGCGGCCTCCGCCGACTAAGCCGCTTCCGCGTCGACGACGGCCTCGCCGTTCACCTCGAGGCCATCGGCGCCCGCGGTTACATGGACCGTATCGCCATCGGAAATCTTGTCATCCAGGATCATGGCGGCGAGCGGATTTTCCAATTTGCGCTGAATGACCCGCTTCAATGGCCGGGCGCCGTAAACCTGGTCGTACCCCGCATGGGCCAGCCAATCCCGGGCCGTGATGTCGAGATCCAGGGTGATCTTGCGCTCGGCCAGCCGGTCCGACAATTGGGCGAGCTGGATATCGACGATACCGCCCATATGTTCCCGGAACAGGCGGTGAAACAGAATCACCTCGTCCAGCCGGTTCAGAAACTCGGGCCGGAAGGCGCCGCGGACCGCTTCCATCACCTCGCCCTGCACCTCGGTGGAATCATGCCCCTCTTCCTGAGCCGCGAGGATCTCCGCCCCCAGATTGGAGGTCAGGATGATCAGCGTATTGCGGAAATCGACCGTGCGGCCCTGGCCGTCGGTCAGCCGTCCTTCGTCCAGCACCTGAAGGAGGATATTGAAGACATCCGGATGCGCCTTCTCGACTTCGTCGAACAGCACCACCTGATAAGGCCGCCGCCGGACCGCCTCGGTCAGCGCGCCGCCCTCGTCATAACCCACATATCCCGGAGGCGCGCCGATCAGGCGGGCCACCGCATGCTTCTCCATATATTCGGACATGTCGATGCGCTGCATGGCGGTCTCGTCGTCGAACAGGAACGCGGCAAGCGCCTTGGTGAGTTCGGTCTTGCCCACCCCGGTCGGGCCGATAAACAGGAAGGAGCCCATCGGGCGCCGCGGATCGCCAAGTCCCGCCCGTGACCGCCGGACCGCATTCGAAACCGCGGCCAATGCCTCGGCCTGACCGACGACCCGTTCGGCCAGCCGATCCTCCATTCGGACCAGCTTCTCCCGCTCCCCTTCGAGCATCTTGTCGACCGGAATACCGGTCCAGCGGGAGACGACGCCGGCAATGTGTTCCTCGGTCACCGTTTCCTGAACCAGTTTGTGTCCCTCGGCGGCCTCGGCGCGCTCCAAGACCTGCTCCAGTTCGGGAATTCGGCCGTACTGAAGCTCGCCCGCCTTTTCGTATTGACCGTCGCGAAGGGCGATTTCCATGTCGCCGCGCGCCTGGTCGAGTTCCTCCTTGACCTTCTGGGTAGCGGCGATGTCTTCCTTCTCGCTCATCCACTTCGCGGTCATCGCCGCCGAGCTCTCCTCGAGTTCCGCCAGTTCGGCCTCCAGGCGCTCCAGGCGATCCTTCGAGGACTTGTCATCCTCCTTCTTCAGCGCTTCGCGCTCGATCTTGAGCTGTATGATCCGCCGGTCCAGCTCGTCGATATCTTCCGGCTTCGAGTCCACCTCCATGCGCAGCCGGCTTGCCGCCTCGTCGACCAGGTCGATGGCCTTGTCCGGCAGAAAGCGGTCCGAGATGTACCGGCTGGACAGGATCGCCGCGGAGACCAAGGCCCCGTCGGTGATCCGGACGCCGTGGTGAAGGTCGTACTTCTCCTTGATGCCCCGGAGGATCGAGATGGTGTCCTCGACGGTCGGCTCCGCAATGAAAACCGGCTGGAAACGGCGCGCGAGGGCCGCGTCCTTTTCGACGTGTTTGCGGTATTCATTGAGGGTCGTGGCCCCGACGCAATGAAGCTCGCCGCGGGCCAGGGCGGGTTTCAGGAGGTTCGACGCGTCGATGGCCCCCTCGGCGGCACCCGCGCCGACAAGGGTGTGCATTTCATCGATAAACAGGACGATCTCGCCCATCGAGTCGACGATCTCGTTCAAGACCGCCTTGAGGCGCTCCTCGAATTCGCCGCGAAATTTCGCCCCGGCAAGCAGGGCGCCCAGGTCCAGCACCATCAGGCGCTTGTTCTGAAGCGCCTCGGGAACGTCCCCGTTGACGATCCGCTGCGCCAGGCCTTCGACGATCGCGGTCTTGCCGACGCCCGGTTCGCCGATCAGCACGGGGTTATTCTTCGTGCGCCGGGCCAACACCTGAATGGTGCGGCGGATTTCCTCGTCGCGGCCGATGACCGGATCCAGCTTGCCGCCGCGCGCCTCGCCGGTGAGATCCCGGGCAAACCTCTTCAAGGCGTCGTAGGCGTCTTCGGCCGTCGCCGTATCGGCGGTGCGTCCCTTACGCACCTCCTCGACGGCCGAATTCAACGATTGGGGCGTCACGCCGGCATCCGCCAGAACCCGGTGGGATTTGGTGTTGGGCACGATCGCCAGCGCGAGCAGCAGCCGTTCCGCGGTGACGTAGGAATCGCCCGCCTTTTCGGCCAGTTCTTCGGCCTGCCGGAAGAGTTTCGACGTTTCCGACGCGAGATAGACCTGTCCGGCCCCGTCGCCTTCGACGACCGGCAGCCGCTTGAGTTCCTCGGATATCTTGGCGTGGGCCTCGGTGGCATTGCCGCCCGCCGCCTCTATCAGGTTGGCGGCCAGACCTTCCCCGTCCTCCAGCAGGACCTTGAGGACGTGCTCGGGCGTCAGTTGCTGGTGCGAGGACCGGCTGGCAAGTCCCTGGGCGGATTGAATGAAACCGCGAGACCGCTCGGTATATTTTTCGGCGTCCATGTTGATCCACCCGTTGTTTCGACGGAGCCGTCCGCCCCGATATACCGGCAGCGCATGGCCCCTCTAAAGATGGGACAATTGTACAATAGCCCTTAATATGTTGTGAATTCAGCGGCCTGCAAGGGCCGCTCACGCCGTTCGCAGGCAGGGACCGATGACCCATACCGTGACCGATCTCTATCGTTATCCCGTCAAGGGCATGAACGCGGAAGCGTTGGAAGCCGTCGATCTACTGCCCGGCGAAGCGGTTCCCCTGGACCGGGCCTACGCTTTCGCCCTGACCGGGACCCGGTTCGACGAGAACGACCCGGCTCACCTGCCCAAGACCGACTTCCTGATGTTGATGCGGGACGAGCGCCTGGCGGAATTGTCGGTCGTCCTCGAAGACGATGCCTCTCGGGTGACGATCTACCAAGGCCGGGACGTTCTGGTCTCCGGCGATTTGTCCGACAGCAACCGGCGCCGGGCCATCGAACGGTCGGTGGGCGGGTTCATGGGACTGCCGGAGAATGACGCGCCGCGCCTGGTTCATGCGGACGGCCATTCGTTCTCCGACCACAGGAACAAGGTGGTTTCGATCATCAACTTGGCGTCGGTGCGGGCGCTGGAGGAGGCCATGGGCGCGCCGGTTCACCCGTTGAGATTTCGCGGCAACCTCTACATCGACGGGGGCGGGGCCTGGGAGGAATTCCAATGGATCGACGGGGCGCTCGAGATCGGGACCACCCGGCTGACAGCCACCAAACGGACCGACCGATGCGCCGCGACGAGCGTCAATCCGGACACGGCCCGGCGTGATCTGAACGTGGTGAATGGCCTGACCCGGGCCTTCGGTCACTTCGACATGGGCATTTATGCCCGGGTGGAGGAGGGCGGAACGATCGCCGTCGGCGATGCGGTCAGCTTAACTAGGCCGTCGTAGCCTGGTCGGGCGCCGCCTCTTCGTCTTCTGATGCCGGTTCCGCGGCTTCGACAATCGGCACCACTTCAACCTCCGCATCCTGCTTCGGTTCGGGCGAGTGGTCCTTGCCGTTGCCGTTCTCGGCCTGTACCCCGGAGGCTTCCGGCCGCTGGTCTTCCGCGGTCTCTACCATATTGCCGTCGGCTTTGCTCTGATTTTCGGCCTGGCGATCGTCCCCGTTGCCGCGCCGCCGGCCGCGCTGTTGATCCTGGCGGCCATTGTCGCCGTCCGCATTCATGATGCGGTAGTAGTGCTCGGCGTGCTGATAGAAGTTCTCCGACGCGATACGATCCCCGGAGGATTGCGCATCACGCGCCAATGTCTGGTACTTTTCGAAGACCTGTTGAGCCGTGCCCCTGACCCGGCCTTCCGGCCCGTTGCTGTCAAAGTTGTTACTGCGGCCCTGACGCTTCCCTCCACCGCGATTGCGGCTGCGCCGAGGGTTTGAACCCTGTTTCATGTCACCTGTTTCGTCTGGTTACGCCCAACAATTTCCGGCCGACGTATTCCCCTAAGGTGGGCCCCCAACGTGGGTGGCTTTTGGCCATTCGCCCTCATCAAACGACGGCAATTTAGGGAGGGTTTCTATCGCTCGCGCGATGCACGACGTTTACCGTCGGCGTTTACCCTGAGATCAACCTAGTCGCCGGGAACCCCTCTGCCAACCACGGAATCGCGATAATTGTCATGTATGGGCAACTGTTGCTAAAAGGCAACGCTCGCGGTTCGCGAGGTCGCGGGCACGCGCCGCCACGCAGAACCCTGATTCCACTAGAATTCGACCGACGCCGGGGCCTTGCCCGTGTCCGATCTCGACGATCAGCGCGCCCCCCGGCGCAAGATTGGCGGCCAGCCCGGGAATCAGTTCCCGGTATGCATCCAGGCCCCGCGCACCGGCGAACAGTGCCTGACGGGGTTCAAAATCCGTGACCTCCGGCGGCAACGTCTCTCTCTCCCGGTCGGCGATGTAGGGGGGGTTGCAAAGAATGAGATCGAAGCTCCCGCCGATCGCCGTACCCCAGTCGCCGCAAATGATCCGCGTGCGGCCGGCCAGGCCCAATATCCGCGCGTTCCGAAGTGCCGCTCGGCACGCCCCCGGGCTCAGGTCGACGCCGACGCCGGCCGCATCCGGAAATTCCCGCAGGGCCGACAGGAGCAGGCATCCGGTGCCGGTGCCGAGATCCAGGATCCGGCGGGGTGCGCCGCGGCGGAAGTGTTCGACGGCCAGCTCGATCAGCGTTTCCGAATCGGGCCTTGGCGTCAGGGTCTCGGCCGTGACCACGAACTCGTCCTTCCAAAAGGCCCGGCGGCCGAGAATTTGGGATACCGGCTCACGGTTTCGGCGGCGCTCGAGAAACGAGCGGTATTGCTCCTCTTGACGGGTGTCGAGGGCTTGACCGGGTTCGGTGACGATACGCGCCGTGTCGGCGTCCAGGGCCGCTTCCAGCAGAAGGCGGGCATCCAGGGCCGATGTCTCCACGCCGGCGCCTTCGAGCGCCGTCCGGCCCGCCGAGAGCGCCGCCTCGATGGTCAACGGCATGGTCATGAGACGGCGGCGAGGCGCGCCGCCTGATCCTCGGCCGCCAGTGCATCGACCATCTCGTCCAAATCGCCCTCCAGCACCTTGGGCAATTGATGCAGCGTGAGATTGATGCGGTGGTCGGTGACCCGGCCCTGAGGGAAATTGTAGGTGCGAATGCGCTCCGACCGGTCGCCGGAACCCACCTGACTGCGCCGGTCGGCCGCCCGCTCCGCTTCCCGCTCCATCCGCTCGACCTCGTAGAGGCGGGCGCGCAGAACCTTCATCGCCTTGGCGCGGTTCTTGTGCTGGGACTTCTCATCCTGACACTGGACGACGATGCCGCTCGGCAAGTGGGTGATGCGGACCGCGCTGTCGGTCTTGTTCACATGCTGACCGCCCGCGCCCTGGGCCCGGTAGGTGTCGATCCTGAGATCCTTGGCGTCGACGGCGACATCGACCTCCTCGGCCTCCGGCAGCACCGCCACCGTCGCCGCCGAGGTGTGGATGCGGCCCTGGGATTCGGTTTCCGGCACCCGCTGAACCCGGTGGACGCCGGATTCGTACTTGAGCCGGGCGAAGACGCCGCGGCCGTTGATGCTCGCCATGGCTTCCTTGAAGCCGCCGATCCCCGTCTCCGAGAGCTCGATGATCTCGAACGTCCAATTGTGGGTCTCGGCATACCGCTGATACATGCGGAACAAGTCAGCGGCGAACAGCGCCGCCTCGTCGCCGCCGGTTCCCGCCCGTACCTCGAGGATGGCGTTTCGGTCATCGGCCTCGTCCTTGGGCAACAGCAAAAGCCGCAGGTCCTTCTCGAGCTCCGGGATACGCTGCTTGAGTGCGTGAAATTCCTCCTCCGCGAGCTCCTTGACCTCGGCATCGGCGTCGGCATCGGCCATCAATTCCGCGAGGTCGGCGGCCTCGCTCTCGGCGCTCCTCAGTCTCTCGATGGCCGCAACGATCGCCGACAGATCGGAAAACTCCTTGGAGAGTTTCGCGAATTCCCGGCCGTCGATCCCTTCCTGGCTGGCGAGGGCATCCTGCAGTTCGGCGTGCCGCGAGACGACACGCTCGAGTTTCTCATCCAAGCTCACGCCTGCTTGTCCTTCCTGCCGAACAGGCGCTGAAGCAATCCGCCGCTTTTCTCCGGCCGTCCCAGCAGCCGGTCGACCAGCAGCCGCGTCGCCTCGTCGGCATCCCCTCCGGCGTCCGCGACCGCGCTTTGGCGCGCGCTTTCAACCTGACGGCGCAGCGCGTCCAACTCGGTCGCGCTCTCCTTCCCGGCGTTCAGCAAGTAGCGGTTCACGGCCTCTTCGAGGATCGACCAGCCGGTTTCCGCCTCGGCCTCCCGCTGCCGCCGGCCCTCCCGCGCCACGCCTTCCAGGTCGTTGAGCGAGTACCGGAACGCGTCTTCCAGGCGGTCGACGGCGGGGTCGACATCGCCGGGGACGCCCGTATCGATGAGCAGTACGGGGCGGTGCCGGCGGGCCTTGATCGCCGCAAGCATGGCCGGCTCGTCAATGACATAACGGCGCGTGTTGGTCGCCGTCAGGATGATATCGGATTTTTCGAGCAGGGACGGCAGCCGATCAAAATCGTCCACATGGCAGTTCAGGGAGGTCGCCGCGTCTTCGGCGCGCTGCAGGTTCGAATGAATGACCGTGAGGTCCTTGAGACCGGCCCGCCGCAGGCTGTCCGCGACCTGTATGCCGAGCTCCCCGACGCCGATCAGCAGCGCCGAGCAGCCGTCCAGTTTGCCATGCAGGTCGCGTGCGACGCGCACCGTGGCGCCGGCGATGGATGCCGGCCGCTGATCGAATCCCGCGGCCCGGCCGACCTGCTCGGCAACCTCGTAGGCGGCGCTCAGGAGCCGTTGGAGGGCCGGCCCATCCATTCCGAGTTCCGCCGCGCGGCGGTGGCTGGCCCGCAACGCGGAGCGAAGGGCGGGCTCGCCGATGATCAGGCCTTCAAGCGCCGAGGCTTCGGCAAAGACATGCCGGATGGCCTTCTCGTCGGTGATGACGTAGAGCTGCTCCTCGGCCTCCGCCCTGCTCAAGCCCGCCCGGTCGGCCAATATCCGGGCGACGTCCGGGGCGATGGATTCGCAGTCGTCATGCAGCGCCAGCACCTCCACCCGGTCATCGGTGGACAGGTAGAGCGCTTCGCGGATATCGGCTTCCCGCAACTGGTCGGCCAGCCCCGGCAAGGCACCCTCGTCCATGTGCAGCCTGTCGCGCACCGACATGGTGGATGACCGGTGATCGGCCCCGATAATGAGCGGTTTGACGATGGAGATGTCTGCCTCGTTCATTGGCCTGAATCGCCGACTAGCTGCGGTACTTTTCGAGCGGCGCCTGGATGCCGGCCAAGGGTACCTCGGATTGCTCGCCGGAATCCATGTCCCGCAACGTTACCGTGCCCCGCGCCAATTCGTCGTCGCCCAGCAGCAGCGCCGCAACGGCATCAAGCCTGTCGGCGCGCTTCATACGCCTGGCGAGGTTGCCCGAGTACCCCATCTCGATGACGAAGCCCGCGGCACGCAAGCCATGGGCGATTTTGATCATCTCCGTGTTGGCGGCGTCGCCGACGGGAATCAGCGCAATCGGCCGGCGCCGGGGCTCACCGCCCTCGACCAGCAGCGACAGCCGCTCGACGCCCGCGGCCCAGCCGACCCCCGGCGTGGCGGGCCCGCCCATTTGCTCCACCAGGCCGTCGTAGCGCCCGCCCGCCAGCACGGTACCCTGTGCGCCCAGCGCCGTGGTCGTGAACTCGAAAGCCGTATGGCAGTAGTAGTCGAGACCCCGCACCAGGGTTGGATTGAGCGTGTAGGGGATGTCCAGGCTGTCGATCCCCGCCAAGACCTCGTCGAAGAACGAGCGCGAAAAATCGTTCAGGCTGTCCCGGAGGATCGGGGCATTGGCGACGATTTCCCGGTCCGCCGCGTCCTTCGAATCCAGCACGCGCAAAGGATTGCGGTCGAGCCGCCCGCGGCTGTCCTCGGAGAGCGCGTCGCGGTGTGAACTGAGATAGTCGACCAGCGTTTCCCTGTAGGCGTGGCGGGTTTCGGCGTCGCCAAGGCTATTGATTTCGAGGGTTACCGCGCCGGAGAGGCCCAGTTCTCCCAGGAAATTGCAGGCGAGGGAGATGACCTCGATGTCTCCCGTCGGGTTATCGACCCCCATGAGTTCGACGCCGACCTGCCGGAATTCGCGCCATCGGCCCTTCTGCGGCCTCTCATAGCGGAACATGGGGCCGCGATAGAAGAATTTGAGCGGCAGGCTCTGCCGGAGACCGTTGGAGATGTACGCCCGGGCCACGCCGGCCGTGCCTTCGGGGCGCAGGGTGATCCTGTCGCCCCCCTTGTCCTCGAAGGTGTACATCTCCTTGGTGACGATGTCCGAGGTGTCGCCCAGTGTCCGGCTGAACACCTCGGTGAATTCAAACACCGGTGTGGTGATCTCGCCGTAGCCGAATCGCTCGGCCACATGGTACGCGGTTTCCTCGACCCGCCGGTAACGCCGGTTGTCGTCGGGGAGAATGTCGTGGGTTCCGCGGACGGGGTTCAAGCTGGGCATCGGGGTTCCTTCGAATCTAGGCGCGTCTTGTCATGGGTAGGCGGGTTATAGCCCCGTGAACGCCGAGGTGCCAGACATGGGCAAACCGGGGCAAGCCGGTGACGGCGCGCCGCCCGGCGGACGCTCGGCAATCTGCGGCAAGGATAGCTATTCGACGACGGCGGTGCCGTCTTTGAGGCGGTCGGGTTCCAATGCGACGTGGCGCCGGACGGTGCCGGGACCGCCAATGGAGGGCACCGCCTCGCCGTCCACGGTAATCTCCAGCGCGCCCGCATTGCCGGTCATCAATACCAGGCCCGGCCGATTGGGAACCTCGTAGACATCACCCACCTTGAGAAGCCGGGTCATGATCGACCGGTTCTCCGTATCGTCGCGCACCTGAACCCAGCTCGCGATCTTGGCGCGGACAACGATGCGGGGTTCCTCTTCGGCTGCCGCGGACGCGGGCGTTTCGTCGGCGGCCGCCGGCTGCACGGCGGCGATCTGCGTTTCCGCCGGTTCGGTGGCCGGTTGGCCGGTATCGTTCAGCGCCACCTGGGTCGGGTCGGGTTCCGGCGCCGGCCCGCTGGCCGCAGGGGTGTCCGGCATCGCCGGCGGTTCGGGCACCGTCGCGGCGCCCGCTTGAGCCGTCTCGGCGGCCGGTTCGGCGCCCGCTTCGGCGGTTTCGGCCGTTTCGGCCTCGGGCTTGGGCTCCGTGTCGCCCGCCGGGGCCGCTTCGACGGCTTCCGGGTTCGCGGCGGGTGCCGTCTCGGAGGCTGTTGCATCCCTCTCCACCGCCGGCGGCGGCGCCGGGATCTCGACGGCCTCGGTCACTTCCGGCGGCGCGGGTTCCGCCGATGGTTCAACCGCCGCCTCGGGGACGGAAGCGACGACGACGGGCGTCTCCACCGGCTCAGGGGTGGCGCTCGGCGCATCGGAAGAGGCCGGCGCCGCGGCGAGCGTCGTTTCCGTCACCTCGGGGTCGGCTATGGGACTTTCGGCGGTTTCCGGCGCATCGGAGACCGGTTGCACGCTGGCGGCGTTCGCCGCGGCCGCCGGTGCGGTTTCCTGAACGGCCTCGGGCTGAAGCCGGGACGGCACGGGTGTGACCACTTCGGCGACGAAACGGTCCTGGGTCGACAGGAAATACCAGCCGCCGTAGCCAAGCGCGGCGACCAGAACACCGACCATCAGTACGGCGCCCCGCGGCATCCCGTGTTGGGGGATGAAGGAGGGTAAGCCGAGGTCCGCGGGCTTGTCGGGAACGCTGGATTCTTCCTTGAACCGGCGTATGACGTCCTCGCCGTCCAAACCCAAATACTCGGCATAGCCGCGAACGAAACCGACCGCATAGGCGTGACCCGGCAGATCGTCAAAACGGTCTTCCTCGATGGCTTCGATGTACACACGGCGAATTCGGAGAGTTGCGGCGATATCCTCCGGCTCCTCGCCGCGCCGGAGCCGTGATGCCCGAAGCAGCGCGCCAATCCCGCCGCCGGTTTTCATCTTTTGGGGAAGATCCGAGTGCGTGTCCACGGTGCCGAGCCCCTTGACTGTTCGCCTCCTATGCGCGACCGAGAATCATCAAGGCCGTCCCGCCTTGGGCGGACCGGCTGCCCGCTTCGCGGCGCAAAAACGACAAGAATTGAGTAACGCCAATACTTGCGAGAATCTACCGCCATCGAGTCATGAGTACAAGTTTTCTCTATGGTTCACGGCTCGGGGATGATTCCTCAAATCATCACGCCATGATCAATTGCGAATTCCCGGAGCTTTTCGCGAAGACTGTGTACGGGCATGGATTGCAGCGTTTGGATGTATTTCGAGATATCGCCGTAGTTCAGGCTGCGGATCATGGTCTTGACCGGTCCGATGAATGACGGCGCCATGGAAAGGCTGCGAAATCCGACACCGATCAGCGCCATGGCGTCCAGGGGCCGGCCCGCCATTTCCCCGCACAGGCTGATCGGAGTCTCGACGTCGTCGCACCGCGCGGCAAGTCCGCCCAGGAACGACAGGCCCGCCGGCGAAAGCGCGTCGTAGCGATCGGCGATCCGCGGGCTTCCGCGGTCACTGGCGAACAAGAACTGAAACAGGTCGTTGCTGCCGACCGAGATGAAATCAACCCGTTCCAGCAACGCATCGAACTGAAACGCGAGCGCCGGAACCTCGAGCATGGTGCCGACATGCAGGTGTTTCGGCAGCGGCCGGTTGCGTTTTTCGGCACGTTCGAGTTCACGATCCAGGAGCGCGCGCGCGGCATCGAACTCCGAAACTTCCGTGATCATCGGAAACATCAGCGACAGGTCGCGGTCTCCCGCGGCCCGGATGAGGGCGCGGAACTGGTGCCTGATGAGAACCGGCTGATCGAGCGCCACCCGGATCGCCCGCCAGCCCATGGCCGGATTTTCTTCGTCGAAACTGCTCCAATAGGGCAGGCTCTTGTCGCCGCCGATGTCGAGGGTACGGAAGATCACCGGCTTCCCGTCGCTCAGGTCCAGCACCCGCTCGTAGAGCGCCGATTGCCGGTCGACGTCGGGATACTTGCTGCTTTCCATGAACGGGATTTCGGTCCGGAACAGGCCGATACCGTCCGCGCCGGTCTCCTCCAGGCTCTGCAGGTCGGCGAACAGGCCCGCGTTGATGTTGAGCGAGATGGTGACCCCGTCCTTGGTCTCGGCCGGAACGTTGCGGAGCGAGGCATACGCCGCCACACGCTGGGCGCGGACGCGGAGAGTTTCGGCAAACGCCTGCTGGACGTCCTCCGCCGGGCGGATATGGGCTTCCGCCTCGTCGGCATCCACGATGATGATGTCGCCGGGCTCGACATTGTCGAGCAGGTCGGTGGCCCGCCCGATCACCGGAATGTCGAGGGCGCGGGCGACGATGGCGACATGGGTGGTCGCCGAGCCTTCCTCGAGGACCAGGCCGCGCAGCCGGGTCCGGTCGTAATCGAGAAGCTGCGCCGGACCCATGTTGCGGGCGACGAGGATGATATTTTCGGGGAGCTCCCATTCGGCGCCGATGTCGTCTCCCTCGGTTCCGGTCAGATGCTGGAGCAGGCGATTGGCGAGGTCCTCGAGGTCGTGCAGCCGCTCGCGCAAATAGGGGTCCCGCTGATTCCGGAACCGGGCGCGGGTGTCGTTATGGACCTTTTCCACCGCCGCTTCGGCCGTCAGGCCGCTGTCGATCGCTTCGCCGATTCTGGCGAGCCACCCCGCATCCTCGGCGAACATGCGGTAGGTTTCCAGAATGTCCCGGTGTTCGCCGCCGTTCGCCACGTCGGTCGCCTGGAGCATGGCGTCGATGGCGCCGTGCATTTCGTCGACCGCTTCCCTCAGGCGCTGCTGCTCTTCTTCCGGATTGTCCGAAACCAGTCTTTCGATGACGAACCGGGGCTCGTGAAGAACCGCTTCGCCCATGGCGACGCCCGCGTTCAGCCTGACGCCCGCGATGGTGACCGGCAGCAGCGACGCTCCCTCGACGGCGTGCAGTTCCTCGGCGCTGATCAGCTCGCCGGCGGCGATCAGTTCGGCGATCACCATGGCGACCGTCTCGAGGGTCTCGGCCTCTTCGTCGGTGTAGTGGCGCTGGGTCCGGTTCTGCACCGCCAGAACCCCCTGAACCCGGCCGCCGCGGAGGATCGGGACGCCCATCAGCGAGTTGTAGATCTCTTCGCCGGTCTCCGGCCGATAGGCGAATTTCGGGTGGCTCTGCGCATCGGAAATCGCCATGGGACGGGCGTTGGCGGCGATGGTGCCGACCAGTCCCTCGCCCACTTGAAGGCGGGTATTGTGGACCGCCGAGGGTTCGAGGCCGGTCGCGGCGAAAAGCTCCAGCACTTCGCCGGCCCGCAGGACATAGATCGAGCACACCTCGGCGACGAGGTCGGTGGCGATGATGCCGACGATCTTGTCGAGACGCTCCTGGGCCGAGCCTTCACCCGCCATGGTGTCGCGAAGGCGCGCCAATAAACGTCGGGAACCTGTGATCGGTGCTCGTGCCATTTTCCTACCTGCGTGGGGTGCGCGGCCAGCGCGCCCAAGGGCGTCCCTGCCGCGCTTCCTGACCGCCTGAACCGTCGCGCGATGAAAGCCGTTCTTCAAACGGCATTTGGCCGGGGCGGCGCTTGAGCGGCAGCGCCCGCCGCGCACCCGCGGAGACGGTCCCCGAACCGCCGCCCGGCTTTCGGGCGGCACTATAGGTAGCGCGAGGTTACAGATCAATGCATGAAGGCATGCGCGCCGGCGGCGTCACCTGCCCGGTCCGTACCGGCGTCCGTGTCGGTTCCTGCGTTGCCGCCACGCCGCGGAGGACGCGGCACACGCTCGCAACGCAGCTAGTCGAGCCGCAACCCGTGGTGCTTGTCGTAATCCGTCCGGTCCACAACCAGCGCCACGGCATGGGAGTCGGATGGATGGCAGCATGTCTGAACCTCCCGGACATGCGGCTGACTTGCCAAGAGAACGCGAGCCACGTCCGGGTCCGTCCCTTGGGGCAGTACGAAGACCAGCCGCCAAGGACCTTCCTTGTCCCAGTGGTGCAGGTCCGCATGTTCGTCGCTAGCAGCAAAATCGGCCGTCTCTATCCCGCGCACCACTGAAACCCGGCCCACTCGCTCGACCAGCGGGTCCAAGGCGGCAGCAAAGGACCGCGCTGCCCGTTCCTCTACTATTGAGCTGTAGTCGCGCCAGTCATCTTTTTCGGTGCCCCTTGGCACAAGATCGATACCTTCTTCGACCGCCCGGCCACTGCGGCAGAAGTCGAGCAAGTTGAAATAGCGCCCAACGCGCACATGGTGCGCCCGTAGTTTCTGCGGCTTTCCTGGGTAATGGCTCCCGCATTTCTTTGCGTCGTCACGCTTGAAGGTCACACACACGAATTCGGTTCTCGGATAGCTCATGACCCGGTCGAGGCAGCCGTCGATGGCATTTGTGCTCAACACTGCCTTTCTGAGGTCACTTCCTCTCGTTCCCTCGTCCACCAGACTGTAGAGCGCGATGTCCACCGTCGCCTCGCCTCCGGTCCAGCGGTGCTTCTTGGAGCCGCTCCCGAGGTGACCTGACTTGGACGGAAAGACCGACTTTGGCCAAAACGCGTCTGCCACGGAGATCGGGCCGAAGCGCTTGTCCAACATCAGGGGTTCCAGCAGATCGTTGCAAAGACCCCTGGCCAGCGCATCATGCTCGTCGTTCCAAACCTTATCGAATTGCAGCCGCTGCCTTTCACGCGATCCGGGTTGCCGGTAGACCTCGTGGTCAGCCAAAAAATCCAGCAGGATGAAATGTTTCGACAGTCGCGTCGTTTTCCAACAGGTCAGTCCCTCGTTCATTATTGTTTCCCGTTCTAGGCTGGGGTTGGCGGTTTCAGGTTGGGATTGCACCCCGGTGCAACGATACGCGGGAATCTACCTATCCTGCACGAAGAATTCTTGGAAGCGTCCTACGCGCATAACCGTTCTCCAAGACTTCCCGACATACGTCAGGAAAGTCTTTACCGAACACCACTTTCCCTTCAAGTCGAGTGTTGTAGGAACGCCAATAATACCAAGTTGGACGACCATCCGGTGTCGGAAGTCCGCCATTGGTGATGCATATCTCACGAGCATTTTTGCTGTTTCGGAAAACTTGAAGACTCGATAGTCTAGCCAAAGTAACCTCCGCAATGCGAACCAAGAACTTCCACTCATGCACGAGTCGGATCGGTAGTCCGCCGTCAATTGGACTTACAGAAAGCAGTGGCGCACTTTAGCAGAATCCACGTTACGCATCCAAAACCGATCCTCTCGATTAAGAATGCAGCCCTTGCGATTGAAAGTGAACATCTCCCAACCATCAATATACCCAGCCACAAAGAATGAGGCTCAACTCGTGAATCGTAGGCATTGTGGTAGAAGCACTCCTGTTCCGCCGGCACGAGGTGACGCATCCGGGCGGCGCGGCGCTGTTCGTGAACGGCACCGACGACATCATCTATTTGGGCGACAACGTGGCCCTGCAAGATAGGGAGCGGCGGGAATCATGGAAGACACCACTATAGCCTGGGTCATTGTCATCGCTGTGATCCTGGGCTTCATCGTCGGGCTCGTTAAAGCAACCAAGAAATGGATCGACGAGGCGAGAGCAGAAAGAGCAGCACGGGAGGGTTATACAGACGTGCAAGAGGCCCAGGAAGCACGAGGTGCGGCGAAACAGGAAGCGCGAGCAGCCCGGAACGCGCGGAAATCACTGGAATACGGAATCCGGAGAGCGCGGAAAGCCCGGAAATATGGAATCTCATCCATACGATAGGCAAGGAGACCCCACATGCAGACCATCGACCAATTCCTTGCCGGCCATGAATGACGTTGCAGACGAGCGCGCCGGTCCGATGCGGAACCCGCCGCACCTGGGCGAACTGATCCGCGAGAGCATGGACGACGTGGGCTGGAACGTGACCGAGACGGCGGCGCGTCTCGGCTGCGAGCGCGGAACGTTGTCGCGCCTGCTGAACGGCAAGGCGGGGGTGTCGGCGAACATGGCGCTGGCGTTGGAGGATATCGGCTGGGGCGCCGCCGAACACTGGATGCGCATGCAGGCCGCTTACGAGCTTGCACAGGCGCGCCGGGAGAGGACCGCCGCCTAGCGGCGCGCGGGCGCGCTGCACGCATGATAGAGCCTCCTGGCGGCGCCCCCAGACAGGGCAGGCTACTTCCACACTTACACAGGACGGGCGCGCAGTGAAATACAACCTTGAAACTCTGGTGCCGATGTTTCGGAAGGCCGCAGCATTTCGGAACGAGATGCTGGAGGCAGGATTTACCGACAACGGTGGGGCCATTCACAGTGCCGAGCGGATACTGGGAATCCTGGGCCAACGCCTCAAATACCCACGTTTAAGTCATATCAACAACCTGCGCGAATACCCGGACGCGGAATTTTCCGAGGCGGCCTGGGCGGCCCACGAACGAGGCGAGCAAGTCTTCATTGAACACGTCTCGCCCACGAGAGACTTCACCCGCCAAGCGATCAAACTTCTCGACGAAGGAGCGAGTGACGACGAACTCACCGAATATATTGTTGAACACTTCCGGCTGGTTTTGCTGACCAAGGAAGAAAGGCAACGCCTGGATAGGATCAACCGGTCCCGAATGACGCCGGATCGACTGAGCGAAGCTGGTATCCAGGTTCGGCGGCGAGCCAACTGACGGTTGCAGCGGCGCGCGATTGTTGTGCGACCGCGAAAAGCGCTCTCGGCCCGGCCGGCCGGATTATTCGTCGTCGAGCCCGTAGGCCGTATGCAGCGCGCGCAATGCGAGCTCGGTGTAATCGGCGGCGATGAGGACGCTGACCTTGATCTCCGACGTCGAGATCACCTGGATGTTTATGCCCTTGTCGGCAAGCGCCCGGAACATGGTCTGGGCGACGCCGGCATGCGACCGCATGCCGACCCCGACGACCGATATCTTGCAGACGTTCGAATCCGCGTCGATCTTCTCGAAACCGACTTCCGCCTTTCTGTCCTCGAGCACCCGGACGGCGCTCTCCAGTTCGCCCTGGCCGACGGTGAACGTGAGGTCGGTCGTCGCGCCGTCCTCGGAGACGTTCTGGACGATCATATCGACGTTGACGTTGGCGTCGGCCAACGGCCCGAAGATTCCCGCCGCCACACCGGGACGGTCCGCCACGCGAAGGAGCGTGATTTTCGCTTCGTCTCCGCTGTGGGAAATGCCACTGACAACTTGCTGTTCCACGATCTCATCCTCACTGACGACGAAAGTGCCGGGGGCGTCGACGAACGTCGAGCGCACCTGGAGCGGCACGTTCTGGTTCATGGCGAGTTCCACCGACCGGGTGTGCAGGACCCTGGCGCCCAGCGAGGCCATTTCCAGCATTTCCTCGTAGGTGATTCTATCCAGCTTCCTGGCCTTGGCAACGATCCGGGGATCGGAGGTATAGATGCCGTCGACGTCGGTATAGATGTCGCAGCGATCCGCCCCCAACGCGCCCGCCAGCGCCACCGCGGTCGTGTCCGAGCCGCCGCGGCCGATGGTGGTGATCCGGTTGTCCGGCCCCAATCCCTGAAATCCGGCGACCACCGGAACCTCGCCCGCCGCCAGCCGGCGGTCCAGTTCCCCGGTTTCGATCTCCTCGATGCGCGCCTTGCCGTGCGCCCCGTCCGTGCGGATGGGAATCTGCCAGCCCAGCCATGAGCGCGACGGGATACCGAGATCCTGCAGCGCCAGCGCCATCAGGCCCGCATTGGCCTGCTCGCCGGTGGCCACCACGGCGTCGTATTCGCGGGCATCGAACATGGAGGATATGTCGGCCGTCATCTCGACCATCCGGTCGGTCACGCCGGCCATGGCGGAGACGACCACGGCGACCTGGCTGCCGTTGTCGACCTCCTGCTTGACCCGCCGGGCCGCATTCTTGATGCGCTCGACATCGGCGACGGATGTCCCGCCGAATTTTTGAACGATACGCGACATATCGGATGAACCTAATCGAGGCCGCCCGGCCGACGATCCCCTGTGACCGCCATTTACGGCGCGGTCGGTTTGATCGCCCGCCCGAGGGCGCGTATACATACTCGCTCAGCCGAACTGGCGCAAGGCGAGCCGGCTTAAGTGGCTGAAATCCAAGGCCCAAAGCAGGAATAGGCGCGGGAGTTGGCGCACGAATAGGCGCAGGAAGAGGGGAGTGGACGCCCATGGCCGGGGAAAGACCTCCGGAGACCCGCACCGCCGATAAGGACGAAATCGGCCGGTTCGCAGCCCAGGCCGGCGACTGGTGGGACGAGGAGGGCGCCTTCGCGCCGCTGCACCGCATCAATCCCGTCCGCCTCCAATTCATTCGCGACAGTCTTTGCCGGCACTTCGGCCGCGACTCCTCGTCCCTGCGGCCGTTTGAGAACCTGGACATCCTCGATATCGGCTGCGGGGGCGGTCTGTTGACCGAGCCAATGGCGCGGCTGGGCGCGGCGGTGACCGGGATCGACGCGGCGCCCGAAGGGGTGTCGGCGGCCCGGGCCCATGCGCGGCGCGCCGGCCTGGAGATCGACTACCGGGCCATGCTGCCCGAGGAAATGGCGGCCGCGGGCCGGACCTTCGATGCGGTCCTGAACATGGAAGTGGTCGAGCACGTGGCCGACGCGGAGGCCTTTTTCGAGGCCTGCGGGCGTCTCGTCCGGCCGGGCGGCGCGATGGCCGTGTCGACCCTCAACCGGACGCTGAAATCGCTGGCGTTCGGCAAGGTGGCCGCGGAGTACATCCTGCGCTGGGTGCCGGCGGGAACCCACGATTGGCGCCAATTCGTCAAGCCGTCGGAACTGGCCCGGTATCTGCGCCGGGCGGGCTTCGAGGTGGCCGATCTCAAGGGCATGGCGTACGACCCGGCCAACGGCGAGTGGTCCCTCGGAGGCGACGTGGATATCAACTATCTGATGTTCGCGGTCCGCCGGTAGGGCGCGGTCAGGAAGGGGAATATAGCGAACGGTAATGGAAAAACGGGGATTAGCGCAGTAGTTCACTCCTTTTTTCGAGCAATCTGCTTTAAAACCTCAATCCAGTATTCATCACCCTCCTTGCTACGAAGCTCGTAGTATCGCTTGATCGGCGGTATGCTCGGCGTCTTCGGCGGCCGCACCTTGCGCCATAGCCAGTCGAGGGCATAGAGAACAAGCTGTGCTGCCATCATGTAGCCGAGGGCCACGAACAAGGCTGTCAGCAACCGGGGATCTGATCCTTCGATCACAACTCCGAGGAAGCGCCATCCATCTTCAATCATGGTCGCCATTCCTCGCCGTAATAGGCTTGCTTGAACTCGTCGCTACCCCGACGGACCGCTCTCGGCAACCCAATGTTGATCCAGAGGAACAACTCCAACGCCGCCACTCCGACACATAGCCCTACAAGCCACCATCCCGTTACGGGCTGATCCATAACTGCGGTCGCGGCCATGTAAGCCGCAAGTGCGACGATGTAAAAGAGGAACAAGAAGCGTCTTCTCGCGCGCCGATACTCGTCTCGGTGGCTTCTCCGCATGACGCTACCCTATTCCAACCGCTCTCCGCGGCGCCATTTCCAGGGCGGGGTGAAGGTTCCTCTGTGCATCCCCCGCCGCTCACGCTTCGCCCGGTCTTCCTCCTCGACATACTCTTTCGAGTATTGCCGATATGCCAGCGCGTAACCCGCCTTCACCATCGCGGCGTTGATATTCGCGCCACCAGCTCCGAAGCAGTCGGCAATCCAGCGCCCGTATCGGTCCCGTTCATCGCCCGCCAACTCGCAACGCGCCCCGCCTGCCGCCAGCAGGGTAAGAACCTCTGTCGCCCACTTGCCGCAAGGATAGGGCTTGCCGCGGGCATCCCGGCACGATTGTCCGCTCTCGGGCGCGTCGACCCCGCGCAGGCGCACACGAATATCGTTCACGTGGAGCGTGTCGCCGTCCACCACCACAAGATTGATACCTTGCGGCGCCGCTTCGGATCGCTTACCTGGCGTTGCCGCCGGCGCGGGCAGCGGGGCCGGCATCGGCACGGACGATGGTGCGGCCGCCCCGCCTTTAGGGCAGGCGCCCTGCCCGCGCTTCGGTCGTTCCCCACCGCTACTCAGGCAGGCTTCCAGCGTCTTGTAGGCCGTGAACCGAGTTGTGCGGCCGTAATAACTTCCGCCTGGGCAATGGCAGATTCCGGACGATGACTTCTTGACGACATCCGCATTCGCCTCAAAAGCGAACAGGAACACCAGGGCAAGGAAAGCGATAAAGCATGTTGCACGCATGGGTTCTCCCTCACGGGAGAGCGCGCTTGAGTTTGGGGCACACGGTCTCTAGCGTGCCGGAGGCAGGGGGTTAGGTGGGCTCTCCAAGTGCACCGAACCCCTCTGCCCGGTCGGAGTCCGGGGTGCAACCCGGCTGCGGCCACTTCCAGAGCAAAACGGCTGGTCCGGTTGGTACCGGGCCGTTGCAACGTCACTCAGAATGTGGGTGATGCCCCGCCTATTCGCCGGGCGTGGGTCATGACTCCCTCGCCGGATCGGCTGTTGTATTCAGCGGGCGACCCGACCAAGCGGGTCTGAGTAACGTTGCAGAATGGAGAATATAGGAGATGCGACCGCTTATCCAGTGCCGTGACGCACCCTTTGGAGAAACCGCATGTCGGACACGGATAATCCGGAACTGCCGGAAGTGCGGACGATCACAATCCCGAATCAGGGCCATCAGCCGTAATTGCCGCTACGCTTTTTGAGCCGCTCCTGGCGGCTCGACCGCCTGGACGCGACGCGGGCCGTAACCCCGGTGAGAAATGTGGGTTAGGCCGCCTTGTCGGAAGAAGAAATTGCTGCTGTCGCAACGAGCGAAGATTAATCGGTTCCGAAAAAAACTGATCTGGACTTATCACAGGACTGCTGATTCTGTTCGCGGTACTGGTGCTGTTTTTCATGCTCGGTTCGTCATTGCCCTAGTTGAAGAATGAAGCCGGGCATGACGCCGTTGGCAATCCGTTCGTCGATGCGGCTCGCGAGGTCTGCGGCCACTTGCAGCACTTCCGCCGGCGCGCGAACGGTTTCGCCCGTCCTTTGCTGGAGGGCAACGATCATGGGCCGCAGCGCCTCCGATTTTCCGTCGTCTCCGGCAAGCACTTCAACCAGCACGTGCTCCGAAGCGCCGGCTGCGATCAGTTCCGGCACCAGCCGCATCATCTCCCCGATCGCCATTTCGTGGTGAGACGGAAACGAGTCATACGCGGCACGGAATGCAAGCATGGCTGCTCCTATCTCTCCCTTAACCGTCAAAGCCAGGGCGCGCGTGCCTTTCGCGTGCCAATCCATCCACAGCCGAGTTTCCATCGGCCAGCCGTCGGCGCTGTCCGCCATCAACCGGACGTAGTCGTCGCATATCCGGAGGGCTTCGTTCGCCTTACCCAACTCCGCCAACCTTCGGCTCTTGAACGCAAGGGCAATCAATGCGGTCGACGGATCTTGAGGCGCAACACTATTGTCGAGCCCGGCTATCAGCTCGTCATAGCAGGCAATTTCCTCATCGAAATCGCCGGTCACCCCACACAAGAATGCTCGATTCGCCCGCGCCGTGGTCATGTGCTCCCGGATCTCCGGATGCTCGCTGCGGCCGAACCTCTTGATTGCGTCCTCATAGATCGCCGCGGCCCCTATGTAATCAACTTGACGCTCTCTCACTATCTCCGCCTTGAGAACCAGCGATCGGGCAACCTGGAACTGAACGTCTTCATTTTCGCTCTCCCCGTACCGCGCCGCCACCTCATCCAGGAGAGCAATCGCATCCCCGAAATTGCCCAGTTCGTTCTCCGCCTTCGCCTGCCATAGGAGCGCCGCCGCGACCTCTTGCTGGAACCACCGTGTGCCGTATTCCGCGAACCGGTCGACTATCCTCTTGCTTTCCGCTTTTGCCGTCTCGAAGTTCCCGAGCCTCAAGTTTGCCGCCGCCGTGTTGAGCGCCAGTGCGCTCGATCTGGACAACAGCGACATTTCTCGCGGGTCGCCAAGCCGTTCGGCCGCTTCATTCCCGATGGCGACCACTTGATGGAAGTCATTCCGCATGAGATGGGCGTTGCTCCTCATGTGCGCGAGGTATGCCCAACTATTCTCCAGCGCCGAATTGGACTCTGAATCGAGCCATCCGCGCGCAATATATTGGTCAACGATCTCCAGAACGCGCTTCCAGTCTTTTTCATTAGAGGCCGCCTCAATGTCGTCCTGCAAACGTATCAAGGCATCCATGCGCCGGGAGTTGCTGACCTTGTCCGACAGGTTCTGGATGGAATCCCATTTCATACTCGAGCCAAGATCCTCCAGCGATGTCTTTCTCTCCAGCGCGCGCTCAATTCCGGCATGAATTGCGCTCGACTCCAAAGCGTCCCGAAACAGCTGGTCCGAGATGCGCCACACCTCCCCCACGTCGTAGAAAACCACCATGAACCGGATCAGGGCTTCGACCACCGCCGCTTCGTCACGCTCGCGGCGCAGCTTGTAGTAGATGCTGTAGAGGGGTTCGGAAGCAGCGTAGAGCCGCTTTTTGCCTCCCCCGTCCGCCTCCGCAGTGACGGCGCCCCTGTCGATCAGGCGCCCCAGCATGGTCGATACGACCCGGACATCCAGCCGCGCCCGCGCCGCGATCTCGCCGGTGCTTGAGGGCTGCCACAAATCGATCAAGGCGACGTAGACGCGGCGTTCGTTCTTCGGCAGAGCCTCCAGGTGGCTGCGGAAGTATTCCGTGTGCTCGTCGACCAGAGTGACCAACTCTTCCATCAGCTGGCGAAACGACCGGTGCCGCGCGAACGCCGCGATGACCACCAGGAGCCTGGGACTCCCGCCCGTCAGGATTTCAAGAGGCCTGATCTCATGCCTGTTCGGCTCTTGCTCGCTCACGATTGTCCAGAGACGGCGGCACTCTTCGGTGGTCAGCGGTTGCAATTGGACGATCCGGAACAGCTCGAAGAAGGGTTCTCCGGCATCTTCCAGACCCTCGAAGCGGCTGGTGGCCGAGGCCAGCAGCATGATCTGGGGCTCCGATTGGAGCACCCCGCGCAATTGCCACCCGAACTCCCCATCCACGGTTTCGCAGAGCGATTGCAGGTTCTCGACCATGAGCACCAGCCTGCGGCCGAGCCGGTCCGCCGCGTCGAGCACCGCCGCTCGGACGATCCCCTCAAGACCGTCTTCGCGCCACCGGGCGGACAGGGCGCTGTGAGTTTCCGTCAGTTCCCCCGCAATCCCGGGATGATCGGCCGCGATCTCTCTGGCCAGATGGAACAGCGTCTCCAGCCAGAAGCCGGCCAGGTCGTAAATCTCCTGGCTCTCCTCCATGAACCTGACGGGCAGCAGATGCTTGGCGAGTTCCCCGTTGCCTCGAAGTTCCGCCGCCACGCGGGCGAGGAGCATGGTCTTTCCCCGGCCCCTCGGAGCGACCACCAGGATGTGCTGGCACGACGGGGTTTCGATGTTGCTCCGCAGCACCTCGCCGACGATTTCGAACTCATGCTGCCGGACCACGAATTGCGCTATCACCTCCTCGTCGGCCTGGAGCAGGCCCGGGTTGAACTTGCGTACGGGATGCTTTCCGTTCTCCATGGCGGCTTTTTCCTCGCTCATTTCCTGTTTCCGCCCGCATCGGAGGTTTCGAGGCGCCTCTCCAGCGCGACGTGATGGTCCCGGAAACGAGCCGTCCACCAGTCCTTGAGCAAACGGGACTGGAAACGGTATCCATCATCCCCGGTCTCCAGATAGCCGTCGTGCACAAGCACCTCCAGCGCATCCGAAATACGCGCCGATACGTCCTCCACCAACTCTCCGTACAGCGCCGCCAGGCTGCGCTCCGCGCCCGGCGTGAACGCCCCCTCGATGGCCGCCTCCGCGACGATCTCCATGGCGAGGGAATAGCCTTCGTCGTCGAAGGCTTCCTTGAGCCGGGTCTCGTAGTGCACGAGGTCGTTCTGTCCGGAGGGGCCGAGAAGCTGGTTGCGATAGACCTCGGCGACGTCATCGACCGTCACCCGGTCCTGGCCCTGCATGGTGGCGTACTCCCTGAGGCGCGCGAAAAAGGACTGGACATGCTGCGGGATGCCGACGCCAAGCGAGTCGTACACCGCGCCTGCCACACCGCTTTGGACCGGCAATTGATGGCTCTCCGAGAGACGTTCGAAGCAGGCGACGCTGGTTTGCCGGTCCCACGGACCCAGGCGGAACGGATCGAGATGGTTGATGCGGTCGGGAATACCCAGCCGGCGCACGAGAGGGTCGAGCCCGATGCTGCCGGACAGGATCAGAACCGGGGACTTCTCTCCGAGTTCCTGGGTTGTTGCGCGCAGCCAACTCAGGAACTCGTCCACCCGCGCGGCGCTTTTGTCGCGGTCAAGCATGCGCTTCAGGAAAATCGGCACCTCGTCGATGACCAGCAGGACCGGCGCTTCCTGGTTCGCGCAGTCGCGCAGCAGCCGGTCTCCGTATCGGCGCCAGCTCCCGGCGTCCAGGCCGGCCCTGACTTTCAATCGAAACTTGCTCGCGCTGACCTCTTCGACCTTGTCAGCGAACCAGCGTCTGATGCCTACCGCGAAACGTGACACTATGGGGCGATACGGGTGTGCCGCCTGAGCGATGTCCGCGATCGCGTCCTCCGGGCTGGCAGCTCCTTCGATATCGACGAACAGGAACACCCAACCATCGCCCTCAAGTCGGCGACCGAGCTCGCGGAGGATACTCGTCTTGCCCATGCGCCGCTGCCCAGTCAACAGCAAGTGGTTGCGCCCGCGCACCCGCGATTCAAGTACCTCCAGTTCGGCTTCGCGATCAAAGAAGTCTTCGCCGCTTACCCAAGCGCCGGTAGACGATCTCATGACGTACCTCATTCAACGAAATTGTTGAACGATATGACTTGCGAAACCTAATGTCAACGATCTTGTTGACAACAATATAGTGGAATGCGCCCTGGGTAACGTCAAGAGTTATGTGTCAGGGAGACTGGGGTACTGATTCCCTGAGACTTGTTTTCGTGAATGAAGACCGCGAAGAGGATGCGGTCCATTGAGGTTTTATCCTGGAAGGTTCCCATGGGCCGGGTTCGTCTGCGAACCTCGCGGAACCTCCGTTCGATGGCATTGGTGGTCCTGACCTGCTTTCGCTCGGCGAGGTCCTTGTAGCGGAAGCAGGTGAGCAGGTCGTCGAGGTCGTTGCGCAGGCAGGCGACGGCCTTGGGGTAGGTATCTTCCCAGGCGTCGGCGAAGCGGCGGGCGGCGGTCTCGGCCTTGCGGCGGTTGGGGGCATTCATGACGGCGTGGACGTCGGCCTTGACGGCCTGCTGGTCGGCTACGCGGACCTTGTTGAGGATGTTCCTGATTTTGTGCGCCCAGCACCTCTGAACGGGGATGCCGTGATAGACGATCGGCAAGGCGGCGAGCAGGCCTTGGCCGCCATCAACGCAGATCATCTCAAGGCCCTCGCCGGTGAGGCCGCGGCGGTGCAACGCGGTGAGGAAGCGCTCCCACTCCGCGGCGCTCTCGCTGGCGGCGAGTTGGAAGTCGATAATCTCCTTCTTGCCGTCGTGCCGTATGCCCAGCGCCACCAGGACCGGCCTCCTGAGCGCGCCGGCGCCGGTCTTGCAGGCCAGCACCACGCCGTCGAGCATCAGCGCCTTGTAGGCGTTCTTCAGCGGCCGGCGGTGGAATGCGGCGACCGACAGATCGAGGGTCTTGGCGACCCGGCTCACCGTCGCGGCCGAGACCGGACGCCCGAGCAGGGCAAGCAGGACCTCGCCGACCTTGCGGGTCGAGAGCCCCAGCACGAAGCCGGCCAGGATGGCGCGGTCGATCTCTGGAGCGCGCCTTGCGTAGCTCTTCAGAACCTCGGTCGGGCAGAAGTGCCGGGTGCGCGGCACGTTGAGCTCGATGTCGCCGAGCTCGCTGAGCAGGCGGCGCCGGTAGGTGCCGTTGCGCCGGTCGCGCATAGCGCTGCCATCGAGGCCGTCGAGCCAGCGATCCACCGCCTCGGCCATCCGGCCCTCGATGATCTCGGCCAGCGCCTGGCGGCCAAGCGGGCGATAACCCTCGCCCCAGTCCAATCCGCCTGCTTGCATCTCCTTCACCACCTCAAAGGCTTGTGGTAGGTTCTCAATCGTTACAGCTTGCTGTGGCATCGGGGTGCTCCTTCTTGCGGTTGTCGTAAACCACAGGGAGTACCCCATTCCCAACTGACACATAAATTTTTACGTCACCGCGCCCTGAAAGGGCTTGCGTGCGAGGGCGGGGTGCTGTTTAATCTCCGGTGAAGTCAGTGAGAGATGATTCGAGCTTGGCGTCCATGATCGGCCCTACGATCAAGGGCCGGTAAGGGCCCGATCAAGCAAGGGAGACACGCAATGACAAACAGAAATCACCCCCCCCCCCCCCCCCCCCCCCCCGCTATTTGACAACCCTGGCCGCACTGGTCGCCCTTACCCTCACCCTGCCAATGGCGGCGCAGGCCCAGACACCGCCCCGCTGCTGGAGCGGCATCTGCACCGTCACGCTTGCCAATGCCGGCAGCCCCGTCGTCGACGGCTGCGGCGATTATGCCACGCCGGGGCGCCTGAAGCTCATCCTCTCGTCCACCAACCCCAATGTGACGCGGAGCAGCTTCAACACCAACATAGGATTTATTGCCTCAGCCAATGACTTCAGATCCACGTTCTCCAACTGGGAGTGGCGGACTTCGGGGCTCGGCGGCGGCCGGTGGCGCAACCCGGATTCGACAAACAAAATCAATTTCTCCGGCGGCGTGCTCGGCGACAACATCATTGAGGTGCGGCCCAAGGCCGGGGCCCATGTCTGGTCCAACCGGAATGCCAACAATCCCAATCAGGGCCCCGGCGAACTGGTGATCCCGGTGTTCACTCCACCTGAAAACAACTCACAATGGACGTCCATGGGCGGCGCCTACTTCCTGTTCATGGGCGGCAAGGGCTGCGCGCGGGTCAACGAAGGGGGCGGATTGCTCGGGGGCAACCAGTAACCGCAAGCCTGCCGCCCTTGCGAAGAACGAGGGCGGCGGTCGCGCGTCTTCAAGGCTCCCGGAACGGCCGCAGCATTCCCGGCGGCCGGTGGTTGAATGAAGGGCGCGCCCTCACTCCGAAATCCCGCTTCCCTTCCGACAGCAAAGACTGTAGAGTGGGAAGAGCAACACAACCGGAAGAATTCAACATGACCCGCTTCACCCCCCCCCCCCCCCCAGGGGAATCGCTTTTGAAGATTTCGATGCCAATCTGCCGTCGCCTGCCCCCGCTTCGGTGGGGTAGATGACGGCAATTCACGCTATGTTCACTTCGAGAGCGCACGATGCGGGACATGTCATGGCTGTTTCAAGGTCCTTTCGGGGTGTAACAGACCTGCGGCCGGGCACGACGGCCCCAAAAGCGATTGCCCTGCACTCATCCTGGATATACAGAATTTCCTCATCCCGAATGAGTATAATGCCGACCTCTTTTTCTATTTCCAACAAGTGCGTAAGGATTGCGGTTCTTGCCTTTGGGGTAAAGGGACCCAAACCTATTTCCCCACTCCGTTTTCTTTTCTGACGCCAGTCGGGGTCCTCTCTGATGTCTTTCAGCCAATTTCGAAAATTGTTGAGAGGAAGCATCCATTCTTCCCCGGTTTCGACAAATCCCTCCATCGACTTATCGAGTTTAACGACGGTGCATGTCCAGCAGCCAAAGCGGCTCCCGCCGCAAGACGGCGTGTTCAGGTCCATGACAACCGGACATTCGCCGCCACTTGCCTGCCGATAAAGACCAAGCATCTCGTCGTGTGCGTAATTCCAGGGCGGAGGATTGTTCTCAAAGAGGTACTCCCACACATCGTCCGTTGACCAATCAGATATCGGGGCCAGCACAAAGGCGTTCGGTATTTCGTGGTGAGGATTCATGCCCCGCGAATTCGTGGTGCGGCCAGCCATAGATCGAGACCTGTTACTGCTTTCCGCCTTGCGGGAGCCGAGGATAAGCACGACGCTGCCAAATTCACGAACGATTGACTCAATTGCTCCGCGGCTTGGCTTAATCTTCATGTTGCTGGTGCACCAGCGGAACCAACGTGTTGGTGGTGGATAACCGCGCCCGATTAGCTTGGCCCAATATGTCTGATCGACGTTGGGCCGAACGATTTCCGTGTGAAGTGGTAGATTGTTGTCTGCCGAGAACTCCCGAACAGCATCCAGGACTCTTTCGACATACGCCACGACGTTGGGCGCTTCGACCCTGGTATCTGAGGAAATCACATAGACAGGTTTCTTCGGTGCCTTAATTGACATCAGCACGTGGATCACGATCTGAAGGACACATGTTGAATCTTTGCCACCAGAAAATGCGACAACCCATGGGCGATTATCTGCGTGATAGGCTGATTTTATGTCTTCGAATGCCTGCGAGGCGATTTGTAACGGTTCATCAATTTTCTCTTTCAATGAAGCACTAGACATCGTGATTCCGGCCTGCTGGATTTCGGGCTTGGTTCGTCACTGACGGGATTGGCAATTCACCACTTTTGGGATAGCCATCGTAAACATCTGAGAGATTTCCGTCTATCCCGTCATTTCGGCAATGCGGCCTGCGATGCGGTTGGCTGCGGACTTGACGGGATCGTTGGCGAGATGAGCGTAACGGGCGGTTGTCTGCACCTGCGTGTGACCAAGGAGCTTTCCGATCATCGGCAGCCCTTCGCCGACCAGCAATCCGCCACTGGCGAAACTGTGTCTCAGGTCATGAATTCGCACGTCGTCGAGTTCCGCGCGTGCCCGGACGCGCCGCCAGGGGTGTTGCAGGTCGGTCAGGTGGCTCCCCGGCTTGCGGCCCGCGATTACCCAGGGGCTGTCGTCCTTCCGCCCAATCCCCCGCAGTACCGAGATCGCCGGTTCGCCAAGATGCACGACCTTGGCTCCGGTCTTGGTATCCGGAAGGCGAAGTTCGCCAGTCTCCAGGTCGATGTGCTCCCAACGCAGCTTCTGGATCTCCGAGAGCCGGCATCCCGTCAGCATCAGAAGCCGAAACGCGGCAACGGCAGCCGGGGTCTCCGAGCCATCGTGCTCCACCTCCCTCAGGACCTCGCCGAGGCGGCGGTATTCCTCGTCCGACAGGAACCGCTCACGTTTCTCCTCCCGATACCGCTTCACATGCCGGCAGGGGTTCGAGCCATCCGGCCGCATAGCCCACAACTCGGCGAGGTTGAAGATTTTCGACAGTACCCCGAGCGTGCGGTTGGCCTGATACGGCGTCTCCCGCATCGCATGATGAAGCGCGGCGATGTCGCTGCGTTCGATGTCGGGAACCCGCCTTGCTCCGACCCGGGGATCGATGAACAACCGGACCGAACGACGGTATTCCTC
Organism: Rhodospirillales bacterium; assembly: GCA_965221855.1. Classification (GTDB taxonomy): domain Bacteria; phylum Pseudomonadota; class Alphaproteobacteria; order Rhodospirillales; family UBA2165; genus JAJDXO01. The sequence goes on from CBDCSV010000006.1 coordinate 518,113, forward strand.
CGCCGTGCTCGGCTTACAGTGCGAAGGGACGTATTCCTCAAGAAACCGCTGGCCAAGCTCACGCATCGTCGGCGCCCGCTCGCTCCGCCGGTTCCAGCCCGCCGGGTCCTTGCCCGCCCGTGCGCCAGTGATGATCTCCGCCGCCCGCGTACGCGCCTCCGCCGGCGTCACGGCGCCGTGCGGCCCGATGGTCACCTTGACGGACTTACCCCGGTAGTGGGTCTTGACGATGTAGACCTTCCGTCCCGTCGGATGGACCCTCACGCCGAAGCCTTTGAGGTCGGCATCCCACACCACATGCTCACGCTCTTGAGGCTTGATCGCGTCGACGGTTCGCTTGGTGATCTTGGGCATGACGCACTCCCTTGTCATACCCTAATTCCCGGATAAGGCTTTAGCCTGCCCAGAGAAAGTGCGCACACTGCGGGCGAAATCGGCGATATTGCCGTTGAGCATTCAATCACCTCGCAGGTGCGTTCGGCAGTCGCTTCGCTTTGTGCCGTAGATGAACACGTTACTTCCCCGTCCTCCCAAAGTCGAGATCGACTTCACCGACGCGCAGCTTAGCGGCTTCGGCGGCTGGTCGGTGCTGGGTCAGATGGCGGATCGGCTTGGTCTGCCGCGGGCGCTGTCTTCGGTATCAGTCAAGCAGCGCGCGCGGGGTGCGAGCGACGCCGAGACGCTGTGGAGCCTGATCGCCTCGCTGGCGGCGGGCAACGGGGCGCTGTCGGACCTGGACGCACTGCGCGAGGACCGGGTCGGCCAACGTCTTTTGGGCCTTGGCCATGTGCCCTCGGGCCGGCGTCTTGGCGAGTATCTGGCGCGCATGGACGAGGGGCAGGTCGAGGCCTTGCTGGCGGTGGCGCGCTTCCTGGCCGGTCAGGTCGCGCCGGCGGTGATCGAACACGAGGTAGCGGTGCGCGGCTACGTCCCGGTGTTCATCGACGGCACCGGGATCGAGGTGGACGGGAAACTCTTCGAGGAGGCGCGGCGCGGCTACGACGGCGCGCGCCAGTACTGGCTGCACGGGGTGTTCATCGGCTCGCTGTGGGCGAGCGGGCGGCTGCATCCGGGCGGCGTCGATGTTGCCCGGGGCTGGCGCGAGCAGCTTGACCGCGATGTGGCGCCGTGCCTGCCCGAGGACGTGGCGGTGTGGCTGCGCGCGGACAACGCCTACTACCGGGGCGAACTCGTCGCGTACTGCCGGGAACGGGGCTGGGATTACTCGGTGAGCCTCACCGACCGGCGCAAGCGCGCTCCGGTGCTGGACGTGATCGAGGGTCTGCCCGAAGAGGGGTGGACCGACATCGGGATGGGCGAGGATGCGACGCTGGTGCGCTATCGTCCGGCGGGCTGGGAAGAGCAGAGCTACGTGGTGGTCCGCCGCCGCCGCGACCGGGGCCAGTCCCTGCTGCTGCCCGTCTACACCGTGATCCTGGTCTCGCGCGACGACCTGCCGCTCGACGAACTGGTGCGGCGTCATCGCGGCAAGCAGGGCCAGGAGAACGCCTTCAAGGGGCCGCTCATCGACCTCGACCTGCATCATCCGCCGTGCCGGAAGTTCCGCGCCAACCAGGCCTTCTATATCTGCGGTCAGCTCGCCCAGATGCTGCTCCGCGCGGTGCAGTACCAACTGCTGCCGGCCCGCGCCCGGCGTCACGGCCTGCGGCCCCTGATCCGCTACCTGGTGCGGGCCGTCGGAAGGCTGGTGCGCAGCGGACGGCGCTGGCGGCTCGACTTCGCGCGCAACAACTTCCGGCTCGACTGGCTCTATCACGCCGCCGTCCAACTCGAATAGCAGACCCCGGCGTTAATCCCTCTATCCCCGGTCTAAACCGGCAGGCCCGGAGCCGCCCGCTCGTCCGCTGAACGGCAAAACGCGCCTCCGGCCGGTGAATCTGCCCGACCTGACCGTACGTCGAAAACAATCACACCAGTTTCCCATCGCTCCACCGAAACCTCCATCAAACGTCAAAGAAGCTCCAGCAGCAGCGATACTCATTTCCATTCCGTTTACGAAGCCATTCCGTTCACGAACCAAATCAAATGCGATTGCCCTGGCCGATCAGTCAAATTCCCTTGACCGGCGGGGACCAGATATTATGGTTACGCCTACGTGGTGATTTGTTCGACCGGCTTGCGGCCACGTTAAACAAACGAGCTAAAAGGTCGGCGCTGAGGAAGCCCCGACCGTCACCGGCCGGGGCTTTTGCTTTTCCGCAAGGGCCCGGGCCGCCGGAAAAGAGGCATGAGGAGCCAAAAGGGAGGAGCGCGTTATGCCCAAGGACAGCGCGGACGGCGGGAAATACCGTCCACAAACCAATCTGGTGCGGGGCGGGCTCGACCGTTCCCATTTCGACGAGCTCGCGGAGGCCATGTATCTGAGCTCCAGCTACGCCTACGCCTCGGCGGAGCAGGCGCAGCGGGCCTTCAAGGGCGAGGAAGACCATTATCTCTATTCCCGCTACGGCAATCCGACCGTCACGTTGTTCGAGGAGCGCCTCGGGCAGTTGGAGGGCGCCGAGATCTGCCAATCCACCGCGTCCGGCATGGGCGCCATGTTCGGCTCCCTGGCCTGCTTGTTGAAGGCCGGCGACCGGCTGGTGGCCTCCAAGGCGCTGTTCGGGTCATGCGACTACGTCTGTACGGTGCTGCTGCCCCGCTACGGGGTGGAGACGGTGACCGTGGCGTCGTCCGATCTGGACGAGTGGGAGCAGGCGCTCTCGGAGCCGACCGATGCGGTGTTCCTGGAAAGCCCGTCCAACCCCATGACCCAGGTGCTGGACATTCCGGGGATCGCCGATCTGGCCCACGAGGCGGGCGCCCGGCTGATCGTCGACAACGTGTTCGCCACCCCGGTCTTCCAGAAGCCCCTGGAATTGGGCGCCGACATCGTCATGTACTCGACCACCAAGCACATCGACGGCCAGGGACGGACCCTCGGCGGGGCGATCCTCACCAATGACGGGGACTATTACGAGGACTATCTCCGCATGTATATCCGCCATACGGGCCCGACCTTGAGCCCGTTCAACGCCTGGGTGCTGACCAAGTCCCTGGAGACCCTCGACATGCGGGTCCGCCAGCAGGCGGCCAACGCGGCCCGGATCGCCGACTGGCTTCTCGACCGGAAACAGATCACCGCGGTGGTCTTTCCCGGCCACGACAGCCATCCCCAGGCGGACCTGATCAAGAAGCAGATGAGCGGCCCCGGCACCATGGTGGTGTTCGAACTCGACGGCGACCAGGCCCGGACGTTCAAATTCATGAACGCGCTCGAGGTGATCGACATCTCCAACAATCTGGGCGACGCCAAGAGCATGGTCACCCACCCGACCACCACCACCCACCAGCGGATGAGCGAGGACGAGCGCGCGACGCTGGGCATTCACGAAAACATGGTGCGCCTCTCGGTGGGCCTCGAGGATCCGCTGGATCTGATCGAGGACATCGAACAGGCGCTCCAGGCTTGAGGAGGCGAGCATGGCTGACGGATATGCAGGCGACGTTGCGCCCCGGGACGCGTGGGACTGGCTCGAGGACGATGCCGATACGGTGCTGGTGGACTGCCGCACCGCGGCCGAGTGGAACTATGTGGGCCTCCCCGACCTCACCGGGCTGGGCAAGGAGACCCTCACCGTCGAGTGGGTGGATTTCCCGGCCAACGAGCGCAACCCGAACTTCGTCGATCAGGTCAAGGCGGCGGGGATCGGCCCCGATCAGCGGGTGCTGTTCCTCTGCCGCTCGGGCGTGCGCTCCATCGGCGCCGCCAAGGCGCTGACCGAGGCCGGGTATGGCCGGGCCTACAACGTTTTGGAGGGCTTCGAGGGCGACAAGGACGATGCCGGCCACCGGGCGACGGTGGGCGGCTGGAAAGTCGCCAGGCTTCCGTGGAAGCAATAGGCGGCAAAACCCCTTGGCGGGGGTTCGCTTGAGGGTGTAATACCGGCCACATGATCCTATTCCCCGTGGCCCCGTAAACGTCTCCCATGGCCGATCAATCCAGTTCCGGGACCGCCGCCCTGTCCGTGGTGGTGCCGGTGCATAACGAAGCCGACAATATCGAGCCCCTGGTGAGCGAGATCGCCGGGGCGCTCGGCGGCAGGCTCGCCTACGAGATCGTCTATGTGGATGACGGGTCCACCGACGGCACCTGGGCGGCGCTGGAAGGCGCCGCCGCCGGCCGGCCCGAACTCCGCGCCGTGCGCCATGCCGCGCGGTCGGGGCAGAGCTCGGCCATCATCACCGGCGTCCGCCAGGCCAGATCTTCGGTCATCGCCACCCTCGACGGAGATGGGCAGAACGACCCGGCCGATATCCCGAAGCTTCTGTCCGTTTACGACGGCCGCGACGCGGGCGGCAAGCTCATGGTCTGCGGCAACCGGGCGAGCCGCAAGGATACGGGCCGGCGGCGGTTCGCCTCCCGCATCGCCAACACCGTCCGGGGCGGGCTGCTCCGGGACAGGACCCCGGATACGGGCTGCGGGCTCAAGGTCTTCGCCCGGGACGATTTCCTGGGCTTTCCCGCTTTCGATCATCTGCACCGCTTCATGCCGGCCCTGATGATCCGCGCCGGCGGGGCGGTGACGTCCGTGGATGTGGGGCACCGGCCGCGGCGGCGGGGGACTTCCAAATACGGGGTGTGGGACCGGCTGTGGGTGGGGATCGTCGATCTCGCCGGTCTGCTGTGGCTGATCCGGCGGCCGACCCGCCACCATATCGACCGGCGCATCGGCGGCTGAGCATGCTGAACCCCAAATTCGTCGTCCGCGGCCTCGCCGTCATCGTCGCCCTGGTGCTGCTGGGCATGGGCCTGCGCGTTCTCGGCATCGATCAGGAATCCGGCGCCGAGCTGATCGACAGGTGGGTCCGGGACCGGGGCCTCACCGGCGAGGCGCTGTTCGTCCTGGCCGCCGGCCTGGCGACGGCCTTTGCACTCCCCCGGCAGTTGGTGGCGTTCCTGGGCGGCTACGCCTTCGGCCTGGCCGCGGGAACGCTGCTCGCCCTCGCCGGCGCCGCGCTGGGCTGTGCGCTGACCTTCATGTTCGCCCGCTGGGTGGCCCGGGATTGGGTGTCCCGGCACCTGCCCGCGCGCATCCGGAAGGCCGACGCCTTCTTTCTCGAACACACGTTTTCCATGACCCTGCTGATCCGGCTGCTGCCCGCCGGCAGCAACTTCCTGACCAATCTGGCGGCCGGCGTGTCGAGCGCCAGGTTTCCCTTGTTCCTGGCCGGCTCGGCCATCGGCTACATCCCGCAGATGGTGGTGTTCGCGCTCCTGGGCAGCGGCATCAATCTCGATCCGGCATTGCGGATTTCCGCCAGCGTCGTGCTGTTCTTCGTTTCCGCCGGGCTCGGGATTTATCTCTTCCGGCGGTTCCGGCACGGCCGCACCTTCGACCGCGCCGTCGACGAAGCGGTCGAGGCCGACGAGACCCGGGCCGGGGACAAACCGGCGGCGTAGCTGGTGCGGGCTCCGGGCCGCGCCCCCTCAATGCAAATACATTGAACTGTCGATGATTCTGTATTCGGCCGGTTTGACCAGTTCCCTGGAGGCGATCTTCACGGAGTGGAGTTTGCCGTCCAGGCTTTCCTGCCAGTATTTCAGGAATTTGCGGACGGCCGGGAAATTGGGCGCCCGGTCCATGGTCTGCCAGATGAAGGTCTGCAGCAGTTCCGGATGGTCCGGCAGGTGGTAAAGGATTTCGGCGGTGGTCAGGCGGTAGCCGTTCAATTGTTTCTCGAAATCGCGATGTCTCATGATTTTCTCCGTCACAAGCACGCCACGACGGAAGTGTGGAGCGGTTCGGCGATCCGAATCAACAAAAAATGTTTTAAATCAGAGGGTTGGCACCGATCCCGGGAGAGTGCTGCCAATCCGCGCCGCGGGCATCCAGGATTTTTCACCACAGAGACACCGAGTTCACTGAGGAGGAACGGTTTACTCCTCCTATCTCACCGTCTCACCGTCTCCGTGGTTCAAATATTGGAAATTCCCCCATCCCATCGTGTTCCCTCTCCCCCAACTCTAAATCCCCTCTCCCCCTTCTTCAGGGGGAGAGGGTCAGGGTGAGGGGGTCTTATAAAAATGAGTGAGGGGGGGGTAAGCGATTCGGTCCCCCTCACCCAGCTTCGGCTAAGCTCGGCTGCCGCCTCGCCAAGCCTCCGCATCCCTCTTGTATGGACGCCTCCCGGGACGCAAGGACCGATTTCGGTGTGACGGGCAGGCAGATTGCAGCTTTGTATCCGGCCTGTTGATGCGGGACCTGGTGCCCGCTGGCCCTGATGGAATCTGCCGATCCGCGCCTCATTTCCCCCACGGGCTTCTCGCCCCTCGAGGGATTCAGGCTTGGCGGATCGCGGTCCGACCTGTTTGCCATCACTCCGTTTCGTGCCTTGCGCAACCTCTCAGCGGCCACCTCCTCTATCGGTTCGCCGTTCCATCGTCCGCCGCGGCTATGCCGGCCGGCCGACGTAGTTCGCCTGGTACGTCCGGTCGTGGGCCAGCAGGGCCCAGATCGTGCGTGCCGTCTTGTTGGCCAGCGCGACGGTGGCGACGTTCATCGGCCGCCGCTCGGCGAGGCGCACCGCCCATTCGGGCGGCGCCTTGCTGTTGGTGAGCACGGCGCGCGCGCCGTGGATCAGCAGGGTTCGCAAATACCGGTCGCCGCGCTTGGAGATGCCGAGCATGCGAACCCGGCCGCCGGTACCGTCGTGGCGCGGCACCAGGCCGAGCCAGGCGGCGAACTCCCGGCCCGACCGGAACGCCGCCGGATCGCCCATCGCGGCGACGACGGCGGTCGCGGTCAGCACGCCCACGCCGGGAATCTCGGCGATCCGTCTGCTGTCGGCATTGCCGCGGTGCCACACCCCGATGCGCCGCTCGATCTCGCCGATCTCTTCATCGAGCCGGCCGATCCGCGCCCACTGCTCGCGAAGCGTGTCGATCACCATCGCCGGCAGCCGCTCCGAGACCCGCGCGAGGGCGCCGGGCATCGCCTGTCTCATCCCGGCCCGGCCCCGCGGCATCACCTCGCCATATTCCATCAGCAGGCCGCGCAGCCCGTTGGTCTGAGCCGTGCGGAACTTCACCAACTGCTGGCGCATCCGGTGAAGCGCCAGGACCGCCTGCTGTTCCTCGCTCTTCACCGCAACGGTCTTGATGCCCGGCATCCGCGCCGCCGTCCAGATCGCCCGCGCGTCGTGCGCGTCGTTCTTGTTGCCGATGACAAAGGGACGCACCGCCTTGGCCGGCAACAGCCGCGGCTCGTGGCCGAGCTCCCCAAGCCGGCGCGCCCAGTGCTGCGAGCCGCCGCAGGCCTCCATCGCGACCAAGCAGGGCGCGCGGTTGGCGAAGTGTTCGAGGAACTTCGCCCGGCTCAGCTTCAGATCCATGACCTCGCCCGTCTCCATATCAATCCAGTACAACTGGAACACACGTTTCGCCGTATCCACGCCCACGACAGTTCTGTTAGTCTTCATCTCGGACCCTCCGGTTTGCCTGTGAAGAGCTTGCTCTTCCCCATTGGTACTTTGATGCCGTCGGCCCGTGAGGGTCCACCCCTTCCGTCGGACTTCCAGCAGCAGCAGGTGGGAGGCGTCCATCCCATTTCCCCAAAGGGGGCGAGGGAACGGCTTTGTGGGTGGAAGGTTAGGGGGGGGGGACTGGCAATCGGGCGGCCGATCGCACATATTGATGAGGGAGCATGGTTCGCGGGTCTCGCCCCATGATTTCGCCATATGAATTTCCTTGGGGTTCCCGCGCGCAAAAATGCGCTCAAAAGCGCCGAATTGGAATTTAACCAAGTCATCAAATGTCCATTAATGTCCATGAACGTCCATTACAGCCCGCGCGATCGGGCCTGATTCGAAATTTCTGTTGGAAATATATTCCACCCCCCCCCCCCCCTTCAAGAAACGAGGGAACGCGGAAACTCCCCCTCATCCGGCCCACCGGACCGGCCTTCAGTCGGCCGAAGCCGACTTTCGGACGGCGTAGGCCGGCTTCGCTGGCCGGAGGACGGGCACGGCTATGGCTTCGCAAGCTCGCCGAGCTTTCGCATCCATATAATTTAAAAAAAAATGCCGGCAGGGTCTTGACGATTGAAAACGTTGGACTAAATTCCCTAGCAGTCCGAGGCCGAGAGTGCTAATTCGGCGTGGATTTCAGTGGAAAATGGAGGAATACAATGGGCTTTCAGCCATTGCATGACCGGATTTTGGTCCGGCGTCTCGAAGAAGACGAAAAAACCGCGGGGGGAATAATCATTCCCGATACCGCAAAGGAGAAGCCCTCCGAGGGTGAGATCGTGGCCGCCGGTTCCGGGGCCAAGGCCGAAGACGGCAAGACCACGCCCCTGGATGTGAAGGTGGGCGACCGGGTCCTGTTCTCGAAGTACGGCGGGACCGAAGTGAACATCGATGGCGAGGAACTGCTCATCATGCGTGAGAGCGACGTTCTCGGCATCCTGACAACCAAGGCCAAGGCCAAGAAGGCCGCTTAAGCGCCAATCTGTTTCAAGGAGATCATGAAAAATGGCAGCCAAAGAAGTCAAATTCGAGGCCGATGCCCGCCAGCGCATGCTGGCCGGCGTCGATGTCCTCGCCGATGCGGTGAAGGTGACCCTGGGTCCCAAGGGCCGCAACGTCGTGCTGGAGAAGTCCTTCGGCGCGCCGCGCATCACCAAGGACGGCGTGACCGTCGCCAAGGAGATCGAGCTTACCGACAGGTTCGAGAACATGGGCGCGCAGATGGTCCGCGAAGTCGCGTCCAAGACCAACGACGAAGCCGGTGACGGCACCACCACGGCGACCGTGCTGGCCCAGTCCATCGTCCGCGAGGGCGTCAAGGCGGTGTCCGCCGGCATGAACCCGATGGACCTCAAGCGCGGTATCGACCTCGCCGTCGATTCGGTGATCGAGGATCTCAAGAAGCGCTCGAAGAAGGTTTCGACCTCCGAAGAGATCGCTCAGGTCGGCACCATCTCGGCCAACGGCGAAAGCGAGATCGGCAACATGATCGCCGACGCCATGGGCAAGGTCGGCAACGAGGGCGTCATCACCGTCGAGGAAGCCAAGAGCCTGCAGAGCACCCTCGAGGTGGTCGAGGGCATGCAGTTCGACCGGGGTTACACCTCGCCGTACTTCGTGACCAACGCCGAGAAGATGATCTGCGAGCTCGAAAGCCCGTACATCCTGATCCACGAGAAGAAGCTCTCCAGCCTGCAGCCGATGCTGCCGGTCCTGGAGGCCGTGGTTCAGAGCGGCCGTCCGCTGCTGATCATCGCCGAGGACATCGAGGGCGAGGCCCTGGCCACCCTGGTGGTCAACAAGCTGCGCGGCGGTCTCAAGGTCGCCGCCGTCAAGGCCCCCGGCTTTGGCGATCGCCGCAAGGCCATGCTCGAAGACATCGCGATCCTCACCAAGGGTCAGGTGATTTCCGAGGATCTCGGCATCAAGCTCGAGAACGTGAGCCTCGACATGATGGGTTCCGCCAAGCGGATCGTCATCACCAAGGAGGAAACCACGATCGTCGAGGGGACCGGCAAGAAGGCCGACATCGAAGGCCGCTGCAACCAGATCCGCCAGCAGATCGAGGAAACCACGTCGGACTATGACCGTGAGAAGCTGCAGGAACGCCTCGCCAAGCTGGCCGGCGGCGTTGCGGTTCTCAATATCGGCGGCGCCACCGAGGTCGAGGTGAAGGAGCGTAAGGACCGCGTCGACGACGCCCTGAACGCCACCCGCGCCGCGGTCGAGGAAGGCATCGTGGCCGGCGGCGGCGTAGCCCTGCTGCGCGCCACCAAGGCTCTCGACAAGACCAAGCCCGAGAACGACGACCAGCGGGTCGGGGTGGACATCGTCCGCCGCGCCCTGCAGGCGCCGGTCCGTCAGATCGCCGAAAATGCCGGCGTCGACGGCGCCGTGGTCGCCGGCAAGCTGCTCGAGAACTCGAAGGACAATATCGGCTTCGACGCCCAGACCCTGGAGTACACCGATCTGGTGGCGGCGGGCATCGTCGACCCGACCAAGGTTGTCCGGGCCGAGATCACCGATGCGGCGTCGATCGCCGGTCTGCTGGTCACCACCGAGGCGATGGTCGCCGAGAAGCCGGAAGACAAGCCGGCGGCCCCGGCGATGCCGCCGGACATGGGCGGCATGGGCGGCATGATGTAAGCCGCCCGACCGTTACGAAGAGGGGCCGCATCCTTTGGATGCGGCCCTTTTTTGCGCCGCCGCCACGGAGATTCGATTGGCGAACGAATCCGGGCTTGCTACAAGGCGCCATGTCCCAGTTCCTCTCCTACTTCCATGGCGGCCTGCCCCAATTGGCGGGGTTGTTTTCGGCATCCTTGGTTTGGCTCGGCCTAGCCGCCATCGGACGCGTTGTCGCGCCCAAGGGGTTGTCGGCGGCCGCGCCGGTATTCGGATGGGGCGTGGTGAATGCGGTCTTCACGCTGTTTGGGGTCTGGACGGGAATCTCTTTCGCCATTCTGGCCGCCGTTCTGGCGGCTTTGGCTGTAGGCTGTTCCGTCGTCTTGCTTCGGCGCGAGGGGATTGCCCCGCTGCGGGTGCCGGCAATGCTGGGGGCGCTTGCTCTGCCGCTGCTCATCCTGGTATCCGCGATGGGCGCGTCGCAATGGGACGAGTTTTCTCATTGGCTGCCGAGCGCCAAATTCCTGTTGTTTCATGATGGATTTCCGGGAATCGATGCCGCGGAGACCGGCGCCAGTTTTCCCGCCTATCCATACGGATGGCCGCTGCTGATCTTCCTCGGCGCCATGCTTGCCGGGCCGGCGATCGAAAATGTCGGACCCCTGCTCAACCTGATGATGCTTCTCGGCTTCGGCGTGGTGATTTTGGACGCCGTCCGGCGCACGGTGCCGGAAATTTCCGGAGCTGCATTCGGTTGGCCCGCCGTCGCCCTCGCGGCGCTGGCCGTTACCGTCCTCAATCCAACCTTTGTGCAGAAGCTCGTCCTGACCTCATATTCGGAGACTTCGACCATGGTGTCCGTTGGCGTTGCCGGTGTGCTTGCCTGGATGCTGCTGAATCAGCTCGCCGACCGGGAACGGGCCGATGGCACGCTGGTATGGCAGTGGGCACTGGCGCTCATCGTCCTGGTGAACACCCGGGCCACGAACATCATCTTTTTCGCGATTTTCGTGCTGGCATGGTTGCTCGTCTCAGGGCGAGACAGGAAGATTGCCTTCCCTCGCGCGGTGATGGTTCTCGTGGCGGCCGCGGTACCGGCGGTGATCGTCTACGGGTCCTGGCGAATCCACGTCGCGACGGGACTGCCCGGCGCGGAGCTGACAATCCGGCCGGTCGAAACCTGGTTCGTTGGCCTTATTCCCGACATCCTTGCCCGCATGGCGCTTGTCGCGTCGAAGAAGGCCGTCTTTTTCGCTCTGATGCTGATCGTCCTTGGTTTCGGCATTCGGGGCATCATTCGTTGCCGCACCGAATTGGACCGCTTCGCCGTAATCGCGAGCGGTGTCTTCCTGGGTTTCAACGTGTTTCTGTTGTTCGCCTATGTCGCATCCTTTGGGGAGTCGGACGCGCTGCGGGCGGCATCCTATTGGCGGTACAACACCCATACGGGTCTGATCGGGCTGGTCTTTCTGTCGATGGCCGTTTCAATTCTCTGGCACAGGTTGAATCCGGCGCCGGTCCTTGGTCTATGGCTGAAACGATTGTCCATAGTGCTGATCCTTGCCTTGCCTGTTGCGTTCGCACAAAAGATCAGGTTCGATCTTGAACCGCCGAAACCGCATTTCCGGGCGGTCGCCGCGGCGTTGGCGGACACCATTCCCGACGGCGGGCGCTATTTCGTCCTGGACCCGCTCGGTTCGGGGGAATCGCATGTCATTACCCGTTTCAGCCTCTGGCCCGCCCGGCAGTCCGTTGGCTATCTCGCGGCTTATCACAGGATTTCCGAAGATACGTTGACCCGGTGGTCGCTAAGCCAGCCGCGGATAGCCCACATTGTCCTGCATTCGGTAACCGACGAAGTACGGCGCTTCTTCGATCTCGAGCTGGCCGGCGACCGGTCGTACCTGCTTTCCCGCAGGGGGACGGATTGGCGGATCGATGCCGAGTGGCCTTATCCGCCGGGGCACAGGTTTTAGCCGTCTCCGCCGGTCTGGTCCAGGAACGCCGCGCTTTCGCCGATCGCGTGCGCCAATCCCACCCGCCGAACGTCGACGCCGGCGGGAAAAGCGTCGAGCAGCCGTGTCGGCATGGCCCGGTCCAGCATCACCAGCACGCCGCGATCCGCCGCCTGCCGGATGAGCCGGCCATAGGCTTGTTTCAGGCGCAGGCGGGTAATGGAATCGTCGTACCGGCTGCCGCCGAAGGCCTTCTTGCGTTCCCGGTGCAGGATCGTCGGCCGCGGCCATGGAACCCGGTCATAGATCACCATCCGGAGCGACCGGCCGGGTACGTCGATCCCGTCCCGCGCCGCATCCGTCCCAAGCAGGCACGAGTCCTCGTCGGAGCGGAATATGTCGATGAGCGTGCCGATATCGAGCGGGTCCACGTGCTGCGCCAGCAGGGCGACATCGTTGAGTTCGGATGCTTCGACCAGGCGGGCGTGAACGTTCCGCAACCGGGCGATGGACGTAAAAAGACCGAGGACGCCGCCCCCGGCGGCGAGAATGAGCTCCCGGTATGCGGCGGCGACCTGGTCGGTGTCGTTCCTGTCCACATCCGAGGTGACGAAGACCCGGGTCTGGGACGGGTAGTCGAACGGCGAGGCGACATCCAGGGTGACGGTCTCGTCTCCCGCCTTGTCGAGCCCGGTGCGCAGCCGCGCCCGCGCCCAGGCCTCGGCGTCGCCGCCGTGCCCGTCCCGCAGCGTGGCCGAGGTTATCAACGTCCCGTCCGACGGCGCGATCACCGTTTCGGCGAACGGCTGGGTGGGATCCACCCAGTTGCGGTGAAGGCCGATGTCGAAATCGCGGCCGCCGATCCGCTCGACGCTCATCCAATCGACGAAGCCTTCGGGGATTTCCCGGCCCAGCGAGGTCAGCATGTCGCGCCAGGCGCCGACCTGAAGGACGCCGCGGCGCTCCAGGGACCGGGCGACCGCCTCGATCCGCTGCCGGGTTGCGGTGTCGAGGTCGTCGGCCTCGTCGTCGAGCTGCCGTTCCAAATGGCCGATCAGCACCCGGACCGGGCGCTCGATTTCCTGGAGTGCGTCGTGCAGTTCGCGGGCCGCATCGGCCACGCCGTCGACGGGCGGTACGGCTTCGGTCTCCAGGCCGTAGGGACTGTCCGCATTCCTGTCCCGGGCATAGACCTGCTGACGGACCAGCCGGAGAAAGCTCTCCGCCGGACCGACCGGATTGCCCTCGGCCAGCCGGGTCATCCAGCCCGGGCCCGGCAAGGTCCGTGCCGCGTGAAGCAGTTCCCCGAGGGCCGTGACGGCGGCTTCGTCCTCGCCGAGCAAATCCTCGATCCGGGCCTTCAGGCCGCGGGAGCGGGAGCCTCGGCGGCCTTCGGCGCCCAGAAACCAGCGCCGGAGCTCGGCGGTTTCCCCGCCGCTCAGATGCGCCGAAAACGCCGAATCGGCGGCATCGAATATGTGGTGTCCCTCGTCGAAGACGTACCGGGTCGGCCGGTAGGCCTCATCGCCGCCGCCGAGGGCGGCCTGGACCATCACCAGCGCATGGTTGGCGACGACGATCTTGGCCCGGCGGGCGCGGCGCACGGTCCGTTCGATGAAGCATTTGGAGAAATGCGAGCAGGCGGAATAGATGCACTCGCCGCGCCGGTCGGTGAGCCCCATGGCGACGGGAAAGCCAAGGAGATCGGGCAGCCAGGAGGGAAAATCCCCGCCGATCATGTCGCCGTCACGGGTCGCGCCGATCCATCTCGCCAACAGGGCCATGCCGATGGCGGACCCGGTGTCGGCCGACAGCCGGCCGACGGCCTCTTCGAAGTTCAGCAGGCACAGGTAGTTCTCCCGGCCTTTCCGGATCACCGCACGCAGCGGTTTCTCCGTCGGGTTCGGATAGACCCGGTCGAGTTCGCCGTCCAGCTGGCGCTGCAGGTTGCGGGTGTAGGTGCTGACCCACACGGTCCCATCGTTCCGGTCCGCCCAGAGACTGGCCGGCGCCAGATAGCCCTGCGTCTTGCCGACCCCGGTGCCCGCCTGGGCGAGCACCGTCCGGGGCTGCGCCGCCTCGTCGATAGGGTCGAAGGCGCGGGTGACCTCACGGGTGAACTGGACCTGTTGGGGACGTGCCTCCGCCTCGGCGCCGAGCGCCGCGGTCAACCGTGCTTCGGCTTCATCCGGGCTTACTGGAAGCTGGCCGGGCTGCGGCGGCGGCGCGTGTTCGGACCATTCGGGCAGATCCCGCCAGACACGGAAGGCATCGGCGGGGTTTGCCGCCCGGCGTTTGGGATCGCCGTTTTCACCGCCGAGCGCCGCCAACACGGAAGCTGCCCACGGCCAGCCGGCCCGGCCCATGGACCAGGCGATGCCTTCGGCGTCGGCGGAGGCGCCCGACAATCCGCGGTGCAGGTGTTCGACGGCTTGAAGAAGGGTCGCGGCCTGGTCTTCCAAACCCGCCGGCTCCGGCAGGCCGAGAAACCGCGCAATGCCCAGCGGGGTCGGGGTACAGAACTTCGCCGGATGCACGAAGGCCAGCAGTTCCAGGACATCGAGGGCGGGGAAGGGTTCACTGCCCAAATGGGCCGATGTCGCCTTGGCATGGCACACGATCGGCATGGTTTTCAACGCGTTCGCCGCCGCGTCCCGGCTCGACGGCGTTTCGATTTCGCCATCGGGGGTGAGCCACACGGCGCCGGCGTGGTTGGCGACCAGAACCGGCGCGAGCGGCAGTTTCAGCGGCGTTGAGGAGGTTTCATCGGGCATGGAGCAACCACTATACCCGCCCAGCCGGGCCGCCGCATCGTTAAGAATTCGCGGATATACGGCCACGCGTTTCGGCCCTCCGCCCGTGTTGACGGATGACGCGGCGGCGCTTAGGTTCCGCGCCCTAAGATTTACCGAGATGGAAAAGCACAAGGCCTATGAGTGAATTCAGGGAATATGCGCAGCAATCCAATGCTTGGCCATTCGCCGAGGCGCGCAGCCTGGAGAAACGGCTCAACGGCGGATTGCCGGCGAAGGGCCATGTGCTGTTCGAAACCGGATTCGGACCTTCGGGGTTGCCCCATATCGGCACCTTCGGCGAGGTGGCCAGAACCACGATGGTCCGCCATGCCTTCGAGGAACTCACCGGCCTCGAAACCCACCTGATCGCCTTTTCGGACGACATGGACGGACTCCGGAAGGTGCCGGACAACATTCCCAACCCCGAAATCATCGAGCCGCATCTGGGGAAACCGCTGACCGATATCCCCGATCCGTTCGGGACTCACGAGAGTTTCGGCGCCCACAACAACGGCCGCCTTCGGGCATTTCTCGACGAGTTCGAATTCGACTATGAGTTCAAGAGTTCCACCGAATGTTACAAGTCGGGACAGTTCGACGAGACGCTCCTCAGGGTGCTGGCAAATTACGACAAGGTCATCAACGTCATATTGCCGACGCTCGGCCCGGAGCGCCGCGCCACCTACAGCCCGTTTCTGCCGGTTTGTCCGAAGACCGGCGTGGTCCTGCAGGTGCCGATCATCGAGCGCGACGAAGATGCGGGTACGGTGGTCTACGAGGACGACGGCACCAAAGTCGAAGTGCCGGTCACCGGCGGGCACTGCAAACTGCAATGGAAGGCCGACTGGGCCATGCGCTGGGTCGCCCTCGATGTCGATTACGAAATGTCGGGCAAGGACCTGATCGATTCGGTACGGCTATCCGGCAGGATCGCCCGCATCCTGGGTGCGACGCCGCCCAGCGGCTTCACCTATGAGCTATTCCTGGACGATATCGGGGAAAAAATCTCCAAATCCCGGGGCAACGGCATGACCATCGACGAGTGGCTGCGCTACGCGCCGCCCGAGAGCCTAAGTCAATTCATGTACCAGAAGCCGACCCAGGCGAAGCGGCTCTATTTCGACGTCATCCCGCGCGCCGTTGACGAGTATCTCGGCAATCTCGACAGCCTCCTCGACGTGCCGCCCGAGAAAAAGTTGAACAATCCTGCGTGGCACATTCATCGCGGCAATCCGCCGACGGAGCAGGCACACATCCGGTTCAATGTCCTTCTCAATCTGGCGGCGGTGTGCAACACCGAGGACAAGGCGGTGCTGTGGCATTTCATCTCCCGCTATCGCCCCGACGCGACGCCGGAGACGGCCCCGATCCTGGATAAGCTGGTCGAGTACGCCATCAACTATTTCCAGGATTTCGTAAAGCCGAACAAAGCCTATCGCGCGCCCACCGAAATGGAGCGCGACGCCCTGAGCGATCTCTCGGAAACCCTCGCCGGGATGGCGGCGGACGCGGACGCCGAAACCATCCAGACCGAAGTATACGAGGTCGGCAAGCGGCATGATTTCGAAGACCTCAAGAGCTGGTTCCGGAGCCTCTACGAGACCCTCCTCGGCCAGTCCACCGGCCCGCGCATGGGTTCGTTCATCGCGCTCTACGGGGTCGAGGAGACCCGGACGCTGATCGGGAAGGCGCTGGCCGGCGAAGATCTCAACTTGGAGTAAGGTCCCCATGATCCTCTACGACGATCCCATATCCGGAAACGGCTACAAGGTGCGCCTCGCCATGGCCCAGTTGGGTGTCGACCACGAGCTGATCGAGGTCGATATCCTCAAGGGCGAGACCCGGACGCCGGAGTTTCTCCGGCTCAACCCCAACGGCAAGATTCCGACCCTGGTGCTGGACGACGGGCGGGCGCTGCCCGAATCCAATGCCATCCTCTACTACCTCGCCAGCGGTTCGCCCCTATGGCCCGACGATCTCTACGGCCAGGCCGATGTCCTCAGGTGGATGAACTTCGAACAATACAGCCATGAACCCTATGTCGCCGTCGCCCGGTTCATGCTTCATCAGCCCGATCCGCCGGACCCGGCGGTCTTGGCCGAGAAGCAGGAGCGCGGCTACGCCGCGCTGGAGGTGATGGACGGGCATTTGAAATCCCATGAGTTCTTTGCCGCCGGCCGGTATTCCATCGCCGACATCGCCCTCTATGCCTACACCCATGTGGCGGACGAAGGCGGGTTCGATCTCGGCAAATACGATGCGGTCAACCGATGGCTGGAAAGGGTCCGCGGCCAGCCCGGTCACGTCCCCATGGCGCACGCGGATTAGCGGGCGCCGGCTAACGGGCGTTGCGGGCGAACTCCCAGTACAGCTCGCGGGCGCGGCGGAACACGGGTCCCGGCTGCAGGTCCCGATCATCCAGCCTGATGCAGGGCAGCACCTTGGAATAGTTGCCGGTGGAGAACAGCTCGTCCGCGTTGGCGAGTTCGTCATAGCCGACGGCCCGCTCGATCACCTCCACGCCGTCATCCCGCAATAGCTGTACGATCCGCTGGCGGGTGAGCCCGTTCAGGAAGGTGCCGTTGGGGGCGGGCGTGTGAACGACGCCGTCGGAGACCATGAACAGATTGGTGTAGGCGAACTCCGCCACGTTGCCCGATGGGTCGAGGACCACGCCCGTGTCATACCCTTTGCCGCGGGCCTCGCGGACGGCGCGGGCCACGTTGGGGTAAAGGCAGGAAGCCTTGGCGTCGGTCGGCGCCTGGTCCTGCGCCGGGCGGCGGATGGCGGTCCGGCAGGCGGTGAGGCCGGCCGGTTCGGGGAGCGGGGCGCGATAGATGGAAATCAGGAATTTGGTGGACTCCGGATCGGGGAGGATAAAACCGCTCTCCGCCCAGATCATGGGGCAGATATAAAGCTCGGCATCGTCTTCGAACTTGCCGATGCCTTCGCGGGCAAGGGCGGCGAACTCTTCCGCCGGAACGGGCGAGACCATCCCCAGCGCTTCGGCGGACCGGGCAACCCGCGCGCAATGGGGTTCCAGGTCCGGCGCACCGCCGAGCATGGCCCGGGCGCCGTCGAACACGATCGACGACAGCCACATGGCGTTGCTGTCGGGGCCCAGGACCTTGGGCGAGCCGTCGTGCCACTCGCCATCGACAAATGTAATGCTGTCGCCGATATCTCCCTTGGCCATCACCGTATCCTTCCTGGTAGCAAGCTATTGTCGTTTGGCGAGAGGTTACCGCCTCTCGGTAAAGAAATCCTTCAATAAAGCGACCGCCTCCCGTTCGGCGATACCGCCGTAGACCTCCGGCGCATGACGACAGCTCGGCTGCTGGAAAATGCGCGGACCATGATCGACGCCGCCGCCCTTGGGGTCAAACGCCCCGAAGTAGAGGCTGCGGATGCGGGCAAGGGATATGGCCTGCGCGCACATGGGGCATGGCTCCAGGGTGACGTAGAGATCGCAGTCCGGGAGGCGCGCGGCCCCGGATACGCCGCAGGCCTCGCGAATGGCCAATAACTCGGCATGGGCGGTCGGATCATTGTCCCGCTCGACCCGGTTGTGGGCGCGGGCGACGATTTTGCCGCCCCGGAGGATCACCGCGCCGACGGGGACCTCGCCCGCCGATCGCGCGGCTTCCGCCTCTTCGAGGGCCGCCGCCATGTGAGGACCGGCGGCGGCTTGTTTGTCCCGTGTCATGCCGAGACAGTGTCGCCCGTTCCGCACCACGTCAAGCCGGGGCCCCGGCCGCGGTGACGTAAAAATTTATGTGTCAGTTGGGAATGGGGTACTCCCTGTGGTTTACGACAACCGCAAGAAGGAGCACCCCGATGCCACAGCAAGCTGTAACGATTGAGAACCTACCACAAGCCTTTGAGGTGGTGAAGGAGATGCAAGCAGGCGGATTGGACTGGGGCGAGGGTTATCGCCCGCTTGGCCGCCAGGCGCTGGCCGAGATCATCGAGGGCCGGATGGCCGAGGCGGTGGATCGCTGGCTCGACGGCCTCGATGGCAGCGCTATGCGCGACCGGCGCAACGGCACCTACCGGCGCCGCCTGCTCAGCGAGCTCGGCGACATCGAGCTCAACGTGCCGCGCACCCGGCACTTCTGCCCGACCGAGGTTCTGAAGAGCTACGCAAGGCGCGCTCCAGAGATCGACCGCGCCATCCTGGCCGGCTTCGTGCTGGGGCTCTCGACCCGCAAGGTCGGCGAGGTCCTGCTTGCCCTGCTCGGGCGTCCGGTCTCGGCCGCGACGGTGAGCCGGGTCGCCAAGACCCTCGATCTGTCGGTCGCCGCATTCCACCGCCGGCCGCTGAAGAACGCCTACAAGGCGCTGATGCTCGACGGCGTGGTGCTGGCCTGCAAGACCGGCGCCGGCGCGCTCAGGAGGCCGGTCCTGGTGGCGCTGGGCATACGGCACGACGGCAAGAAGGAGATTATCGACTTCCAACTCGCCGCCAGCGAGAGCGCCGCGGAGTGGGAGCGCTTCCTCACCGCGTTGCACCGCCGCGGCCTCACCGGCGAGGGCCTTGAGATGATCTGCGTTGATGGCGGCCAAGGCCTGCTCGCCGCCTTGCCGATCGTCTATCACGGCATCCCCGTTCAGAGGTGCTGGGCGCACAAAATCAGGAACATCCTCAACAAGGTCCGCGTAGCCGACCAGCAGGCCGTCAAGGCCGACGTCCACGCCGTCATGAATGCCCCCAACCGCCGCAAGGCCGAGACCGCCGCCCGCCGCTTCGCCGACGCCTGGGAAGATACCTACCCCAAGGCCGTCGCCTGCCTGCGCAACGACCTCGACGACCTGCTCACCTGCTTCCGCTACAAGGACCTCGCCGAGCGAAAGCAGGTCAGGACCACCAATGCCATCGAACGGAGGTTCCGCGAGGTTCGCAGACGAACCCGGCCCATGGGAACCTTCAAGGATAAAACCTCAATGGACCGCATCCTCTTCGCGGTCTTCATTCACGAAAACAAGTCTCAGGGAATCAGTACCCCAGTCTCCCTGACACATAACTCTTGACGTTACCCCGGCCGCCGCGAGATTGCACGCATTACCCGGCGGGCCTAAAGTGCGGCCATGACCGAGACCCTGGAAACGCCGGTCATCGGCATCACCGTCGATGCCGAGGAGGACGGCGCGTACTCCAAATATCCGTGGTATGCGCTGCGCCAGAATTATGCCGGCGCCGTGGTGAAGGCGGGCGGCCTGCCCCTGCTGTTGCCCAACGAGCCGGGCCTTGCCGAGGACTATCTCCGCCGGATCGACGGGCTGCTGGTGACCGGGGGCCACTTCGATGTGGATCCCGGCCTGTACGGCGAGACCGAACGCCACGATACGGTCATCCTGAAGGAGCGGCGTACGGATTTCGAATTGGCGATCACCAAGGGCGCACTGGCGCGGGACATGCCCGTCCTCGGTATCTGCGGCGGCCAGCAGTTGTTGGCTGTCGCGCTCGGCGGCACCCTGATCCAGCATATTCCCGATGAAGTCCCGGGGGCGCTGGCGCACGAGCAGCCCAATCCCCGGCATGAGGCGGGGCACGACGTCCAAATTGTCGATGGCACCAGGTTGCGGGAGATCGTCGGCGTGGCCCGCATGTCGGTCAACTCCGCCCACCATCAGGCGGTCAAGGACCTGCCCGCCGATGCCGTGGTCAATGCGACCGCCGATGACGGCGTGATCGAGGGGGTCGAGGCCCCGCGCGAAAAATTCTGCATTGGCGTTCAGTGGCACCCGGAGTTCGAGGTCGACGCGGCCGATATCCGGATTTTCGCCGCTTTCGTCGATGCCGCCCGTCATGGCTAGGGCCGCCGAAGACCGGCCGGGGGGCCATCCCGGAGAGCGTATCGCCAAGGTGCTGGCCCGCGCCGGCATCTGCTCCCGCCGCGAGGCGGAGAAACTCATCGGTCAGGGCCGGGTCGCGGTCGACGGGGAGGTGCTGCGCTCACCGGCCCGCAACGTCACCGGCGGGAATCTCATCACCGTCGACGGCGAAACCGTCGGCGGCCGGGCGCCCGTCCGCCTGTGGCGTTATCACAAGGTCGGCGGCGTACTGACCACCCACAATGACCCGGAGGGCCGCCCGACCGTCTTCGAGCGCCTGCCCGATCATATGCCGCGGGTCATTTCGGTCGGACGCCTCGATCTGAACTCGGAGGGCCTGTTGCTGCTGACCAACGACGGCGGCCTCGCGCGGCACCTGGAGTTGCCGTCGACGGGATGGGTGCGGCGCTATCGGGTGCGGGTCCACGGCCGGGTCGACGAATCCCGGCTGGCCGGTCTCGCCGGGGGCGTCGAGGTGGACGGCATCGCCTATCGAGGCGTCGATGCGTCCCTTGACCGGCAGCAAGGCGCCAATGCCTGGCTCACCGTATCTCTCCGCGAAGGCAAGAACAGGGAAATTCGGAACCTCATGGAGTACCTGGGATGGCCGGTGAACCGTTTGATTCGAACGGCTTACGGCCCGTTTCAGCTGGGATCGCTGCCCAAGGGGGACATCGAGGAAGTCAGGCCCAAGGTGCTTCGCGAACAGCTAGGGAGCTTCATCGGCGATGCGGATCGTTGGCGGCAGTCTTAGGGGACGGCCCATCGCGGTGCCGTCCGGCCGGTCGGTGCGTCCGACCTCCGACCGGGCGCGGGAAGCGGTGTTCAATATCCTCGCTCATGGGATGGGGGTCGATCTCCACGGCGCCCGGGTTCTGGATCTGTTTGCCGGGTCGGGCGCCTACGGCCTGGAAGCACTGTCGCGCGGGGCCGCGTCGGTCGTGCTGATCGACAACGCCGCGCCGTCCCTCGCGGTTATCCAAACGAATATCGAGGGTCTCGAGGTGGCGGACCGGGCCCGGGTCGTGCGGGCGGATGCGGCCCGGCTGACGAATGGAGCCGATATCCCGGGGCCTTTCGATCTGGTGTTTCTCGATCCGCCCTACGATGAGGGCTTGGAGGCGGCGGCGCTGGAATCCCTGGCGTCGGCCGAATTGTTAGATGAGCGCGCGGTATGCGTCGTCGAAACCCGCAGCAACCACGATTTCGAGGCGCCCATGGGCTACGCCGTCGAGGACCGGCGCACCTACGGGCAGGCACGGATTTCGTTCCTGCGGCGCGCCGGGCCCTAGAGCGTTTCATATTTTGACGGAAGCGTATCCTGCGTTTTTGAAGTAGTTGGCGCATTGCTGTGGCTCGATGGTGTCGATGAGGCTCCCGAGATGGCGCCATAAGTCGTCGATCTCCCGCTTCTGGGCGTTTCTCATCCAGTGCTTGATTTGGGCAAAGGTCTGCTCGATGGGATTGAGGTCGGGGGAATATTTGGGCAGGAGCCACAGCTTGGCTCCGGCGGCACGGATGGCGTTTCGCACGGCTTTTGACTTGTGGCTGCCGAGATTGTCCATGATGACGATGTCGCCGGGCACCAGGGTCGGCACGAGCAGCTGCTCGACGTAGGCGCGGAAGCACACGCCATTGATGGGGCCGTCGAAGACGCAGGGCGCGGTGAACCGGTCGCAGCGCAGCGCGCCGATGAAGGTCAGGGTGTGCCACCGCCCATGGGGGGCAAAGCCGCGGACCCGCTCCCCTTTCGGCCCCCAGCCGCGCAGCGGGGCCATATTGGTCCGGATCCAGGTTTCATCAATGAATACCAGCCGTTCGGGATCAAGCTTTGCCTGCCACGCCTTCCAGCGCCTGCGATGGCGGGCGATGTCCGCGCGCGCCCGTTCAACGGCGAACAGGGTTTTTTTTAAAGCGCAGCCCTTCACGGCGCAGAAACAGCCATACCGTGCTGTGGGATACCCTGACACCCCGAGCGGCCAACTCGTCTCTCAACCGATGCAGCGTCAGATGCGGCTCCTGGTCGATCCGGCCGACAATGAACTCCCGATGGGGCTCAAGAACCCGGCGGCGGTGACCGCCCATCTTGCCGGGCGCAACACTCCCCGTCCGCCGGTAGCGCTGCGACCACTTAACCACGCTCGAAACCGCAACCCCAAACCGAGCCGCTACAGCGCGGCAACTCTCCCCCGCCAAAACCGCCAAAACAACACGCTCTCGCAAATCAATCGAATAAGGTCTCGCCATGAATGCTGGCCTCCTTGCCCAGCATCCATCTTGAATCATGGTTCGCCCATACTTGGGAATCCCTAAAATGATTCAATCAATCTCAAATACGCTCTAGGTAGGGGAAATCGATATGGCTGAATATCAAAATATCTTCACTGCCATTCAGGTCCGCGGGCCCGCCGAGATGGGCACGCCGATCGAATCCCCCATCTGGGGTGGACGGGATGGTACGCCGTTCTTCTCCTACTGGCTGGGCAAGATCGGCGATGCGCAGATCGGTCCCATTTATCTGGGGTGGACCGGTCTGGCCTCGCTGATTTGCGGCTTCATCGCCATCGAGATCATCGGCCTCAACATGTGGGCCTCGGTCAACTGGGATCCAGTACGGTTCATCGTCGAGTTGCCCTGGCTGACCCTTGAACCGCCTGGCGAGGAATACGGTCTTTCCATTCCGCCTCTGGCGGAAGGGGGCTGGTGGTTGATGGCCGGCTTCTTCCTGACCGCGTCGATCCTACTCTGGTGGGTGCGCATGTACCGCCGGGCGCGTGCGCTCGGTCTGGGCACGCACGTCGCGTGGGCGTTTGCATCCGCGATCTGGCTGTATCTGGTTCTCGGCTTCATCCGCCCGGTGATGATGGGAACCTGGAGCGAAGCGGTACCGTTCGGGATATTCACCCATCTCGACTGGACACAGGCGTTTTCCATCCAGTACGGCAATCTATTCTACAACCCCTTCCATATGCTTTCGATCGCCTTCCTGTACGGCGCGACACTCCTGTTCGCCATGCATGGGGCGACGATCCTGGCCGTGAGCCGCTTTGGCGGTGAACGCGAGATCGAGCAGATCGTCGATCGGGGTACGGCCGTAGAACGGGCCGCCCTGTTCTGGCGGTGGACGATGGGGTTCAACGCAACCATGGAATCGATTCACCGTTGGGCGTGGTGGTTCGCGGTCCTTTGTCCACTGACCGGCGGGATCGGAATTCTGCTGACCGGCACGGCGGTGGACAATTGGTTCGAGTGGGGTATCGCCCATGGCCTGACCAACGGTGAGGTGCAGGAATACCCCTCTTCGTTAGAGAATCCGTTGTTCGGTGATTAACATGGGAAACTCAGATGCCAGCCAAGAAAGAGCGTTGGCGAAACGGGATCATCCGGCAAACGAGCGGTTTTACCGTACGATGCCACGCGTTGTTTGCCGGATGCCAGTCCACTCGAGACGCCACGGAGGAGAACCCCTTCCTCATGGCACCATCCCCATGTCAAAGGTGAAATGGACCGATGGCCCTGCTCCCAAGGCCATCGGAATCCGGTAACGTCAAGAGTTATGTGTCAGGGAGACTGGGGTACTGATTCCCTGAGACTTGTTTTCGTGAATGAAGACCGCGAAGAGGATGCGGTCCATTGAGGTTTTATCCTGGAAGGTTCCCATGGGCCCGGGTTCGTCTGCGAACCTCGCGGAACCTCCGTTCGATGGCATTGGTGGTCCTGACCTGCTTTCGCTCGGCGAGGTCCTTGTAGCGGAAGCAGGTGAGCAGGTCGTCGAGGTCGTTGCGCAGGCAGGCGACGGCCTTGGGGTAGGTATCTTCCCAGGCGTCGGCGAAGCGGCGGGCGGCGGTCTCGGCCTTGCGGCGGTTGGGGGCATTCATGACGGCGTGGACGTCGGCCTTGACGGCCTGCTGGTCGGCTACGCGGACCTTGTTGAGGATGTTCCTGATTTTGTGCGCCCAGCACCTCTGAACGGGGATGCCGTGATAGACGATCGGCAAGGCGGCGAGCAGGCCTTGGCCGCCATCAACGCAGATCATCTCAAGGCCCTCGCCGGTGAGGCCGCGGCGGTGCAACGCGGTGAGGAAGCGCTCCCACTCCGCGGCGCTCTCGCTGGCGGCGAGTTGGAAGTCGATAATCTCCTTCTTGCCGTCGTGCCGTATGCCCAGCGCCACCAGGACCGGCCTCCTGAGCGCGCCGGCGCCGGTCTTGCAGGCCAGCACCACGCCGTCGAGCATCAGCGCCTTGTAGGCGTTCTTCAGCGGCCGGCGGTGGAATGCGGCGACCGACAGATCGAGGGTCTTGGCGACCCGGCTCACCGTCGCGGCCGAGACCGGACGCCCGAGCAGGGCAAGCAGGACCTCGCCGACCTTGCGGGTCGAGAGCCCCAGCACGAAGCCGGCCAGGATGGCGCGGTCGATCTCTGGAGCGCGCCTTGCGTAGCTCTTCAGAACCTCGGTCGGGCAGAAGTGCCGGGTGCGCGGCACGTTGAGCTCGATGTCGCCGAGCTCGCTGAGCAGGCGGCGCCGGTAGGTGCCGTTGCGCCGGTCGCGCATAGCGCTGCCATCGAGGCCGTCGAGCCAGCGATCCACCGCCTCGGCCATCCGGCCCTCGATGATCTCGGCCAGCGCCTGGCGGCCAAGCGGGCGATAACCCTCGCCCCAGTCCAATCCGCCTGCTTGCATCTCCTTCACCACCTCAAAGGCTTGTGGTAGGTTCTCAATCGTTACAGCTTGCTGTGGCATCGGGGTGCTCCTTCTTGCGGTTGTCGTAAACCACAGGGAGTACCCCATTCCCAACTGACACATAAATTTTTACGTCACCGGGGCCGCCCCTCCATTGACCCGCCGGGCGGGTTTGCCGACAATTCCGGCTTGAGGGAGGGGATCGTGGACACCCATTCGCCGACCGCCCATCTCGAAAATCTGATCGTCGAGACCCCCGACGACTTCCGGGTTTCGGGCCGGCTCTATACGGACCCGGACATCTTCGCGCTCGAAATGAAGGAGCTGTTCGCCAGGACCTGGATCTATATCGGCCACGAGAGCGAGGTTGCGTCGCCGGGCGACTTCAAGACCGCCTACATGGGTCTCAGGCCCGTGGTGCTGTCCCGGGACGAGACCGGCGCGCTGCACGTCTTCCTCAACCGCTGCCGCCACCGGGGCAGCGTGGTCTGCCGGGCCGAACGGGGCAACGTCCCCCGCTTCCGGTGCCGCTATCACGGCTGGGTCTACGGCCTCGACGGGTCGCTCCAGGGCATCGCCAAGCACAAGGGCGGCTATCCGGACGATTTCGACAAGTCCCAGTTCGGCCTGATGCCGGTGGCGCGGGTGGAAAACTACCGCGGGCTGATCTTCGCCAACCTCGATCCGGCGGCGCCCGATTTCCTCGATTATCTCGGCGAGGCCAAGCCGTTCCTCGATACCCACCTGGACCGGGCGCCCGACGGCGAGGTGGAGGTGGTGCAGGGCGCGCACCGCACCGAATACCGGGGCAACTGGAAGTTCCAGGCGGAAAACTCCACTGACGGCTATCACGGCGATACGGTGCATGAGAGTTTCTTCAAGCTGATCGCCGAGTTCGGCAATAAGGGCGGCATGCACGGCGCCTACGCCGAGGCCGATCTGGAGGACATCTTCGAGCACCGGATGACCGGGCGCTCCATGGGCTTCGAGAACGGCCACGGCATCTGGGAAAGCCCGATGACCGCCGACGGGCTGGCGGGGCTCCGCAACGGCGGGTTCGGCGATTACGTGGATTGGCTGGAAGGGAAGTACGGCCTCCGCCGGGCGCACGAGATGATGAACTCCATGAACCTGGTGATCTTCCCGTCGCTGGCCATCCTCCATGGGCAGTTCCGCACCTGGCGGCCCATCGCGCCCGACCGCACCGAGGTCTCCATCTCGTTCTACAAGCTGAAAGGCGCGTCGGAGGCCTATAACGACTTCCGCCTGAAGTCCTATCAGCGGTTTTTCGGGCCGGCGGGCTTCGGGTCGCCCGACGACGTGGAGATTTTCGCCTTCAACCAGACCGGCCTGCAGGCCGAGGAAGTGGACTGGCTGTTGCTCAGCCGCGGCATGGCGCGCGAGACCATGGACAACAAGGGGGTCAGGACGGCGGACAGCACCGACGAAGCCCCCCAGCGGGCGCTCCACCGGGCATGGAAGCAATGGATGGCTCGGTAAAGTCCGGGGTCATCACCCGCGCCGAGGCCGAGAATTTCCTCTACGCCGAGGCGCGGCTGCTGGACGAGGGCCGGTTCGAGGACTGGCTGGAGCTGTTCACCGAAGACGGCATCTACTGGCTGCCCATCGACAGGGAGGCGGGCCCGACGGACCACCTCTCCATCATCTACGACGACGATTTGAGGCGGCGCGAGCGGGTCTACCGCCTGACCCGAACCTCGTTCCCGGCCCAGGACCCGCCTAGCACCACCCACCACCTGATCTCGAACATCATGGTCGAGGACGCGAGCGAGACCGAGGCCACGATCCTGTCGTCCCAGATCATCCATGAAATCCGCGCCGGCACGGCCGACGACCGGCAACTGGACCTGGGCGATCAGCGCGCGTTCGCGGCCCACGGGGAACATAAGCTGCGCCTCGTCGGCGGGGTGTGGAAGATCGTCCGGAAACGCCTGGTGCTGCTCAACCGCGACACGGCCATCCCGAACCTGACGTTTTTGCTCTAACCGAGCCCCCGCCCCTTCATCATTTCCCGGTATTGATCGAGGATGCGTTTGACGTCCGCCTCGCCCTCGCGGCCGGCCTTCGCGTGCGGCGCGTCGTCGTCCTCCATCTGGCCCGGATATTCGTCGAGCTGGGTGTAGCTCGGGCGGGTGACGATCCGCTCCCACCATGCCTGCAGGTTGGGCCTCCCCTCGAACCACAGGTGCAGCAGCCGGAGCATGTGAAGCACCCGGATGAACGGCGCGTGGGTGGTTTCCACCAGCGAGATGCCGTCCCCCATGACCCAGGGCCGCCCGTCCGAGAGGGTCTTTTCCATCTTGGCGAAGATGCGCTCCCAGCCGCCGATGGCGCGCAGCACATAGGGGCTGTCGTAGCCGTCGCGGACGCAGGACTGCTGGCGGTGCACCCGGTCGATATCGGTAACCTGCTTCCAGCGCGTCTCCATCTTCTCGATGGGGACGGAGAGGCGGAACTTGGTGACGAAATTGATCGACGCGGTGGCCTGATAGCCGGTCTCGTCGGAATCCTTGATCCATTCCTGCATTTCGGCGCGAAGCCCCGGGTCGGCGGGTTTCAAGGCCGGCGCATCGGCCAGGTCGTCCACGTAGCTGCAGATGATGGAGCTTTCGCGGACCGGCCGACCGTCATGGACCAGGGTCGGCACCTGGGCCTTGGGGTTGAGCGCGAGGTATTCCGGTTTGAACTGATCGCCGTTCATCAGGACGATCCTATGGCGGACGAAGTCGTCGATGCCCTTCTCGGCCAGGGTCATCAGCACCCGGTTGGAGCAGATGCTGTCGGCCTCTTCCAGGTAGTAGAGTTCCAGCATGGGCGCCGAACTACTCCGCCGCCTCTTTTCTGGGCGCCTCGGCGTCGATCATGGCTTCGAGCGCCTTCTGGGCCGGGACCAGGGCGACGTCGTGCTTGGTGTTGACCATCTCCCGGCCGGGCGTAGCGTCGATGCAGGCCTGCTGGTTCTCCAGGAACTCGAGATCCTCGTGGAAGGTGAAGACGATGTCCTTGTTGAGCTTCTCGGTGGCGCCCTCGGCCTTCGGCGCATAGCCGTTGAGCGCCGTGAAGAAGTAGTAGCACGACGTCTCGGTCCTGGGCGTCACGCCGTGATAGAGGCGGAGGTTGAACCCGCCCTCCTTGCCGTCGCGGCTCTCATAGGCGCCGCGTCCCACTTCGAGCGCCCCGGTCCACTGCTTGACCGTCGCCGGGGCGACATATTCGAAATCCTGCCAGCGGTCGCACCTCTGGTCGTCGGCCCAGCCGGCGGCCTTCTTGTAGGTGGGCGGCGGCTCGATATCGAGCATCCAGCGGATGTAGTGAACGCCGGTCTCCGTCGGCGTCACGTCCATGGTGGCGTTGACCTGCCCCGACTGATCGCCGCCGCCGATGGTGTTTCGGTGGATGAACGGAATGTGGGTGAGGTCCATCAAGTTGTCGATCAGCAGGCTGAAATTGCAATTGATCTCCAACAGCTCGTGGATGTGGGGCCAGTTCTCATGGTCGTCGTTCCACGGGAAATCGAGCACCAGGCTCTCGTCTGCGAGCGCCGGATCGCCCATCCAGGCCCAGACGATCTCGTTCTTCTCCACCACCGGGTAGGAGCGCACCCGGGCCTTGGAGGGGATCACGTCCGAGCCGGGGACGTGAACGCATTTGCCGTCGCCGTCGAAGACCAGGCCGTGATAGCCGCACTGGATGCCGTTCTCCACGACCTCGCCGAGCCTGAGCGGCGTCGCCCGGTGGCAGCAGCGGTCTTCCAGCACGCGGGCGGCGCCCTGGGCGTCCCGGTAGATCACCACGTCTTCGTTCAGCAGCGTCCGCGCCAGCGGCTTCGCGCCGGCCTCGACCTCGCTGTTCCAGGCGGCGTGGTACCACGCATTGTGGGGCCACGGCTTATGGGTATCGAGTTGCATCGCATCGTCTCCCGTCAGGTCCCGGCCCGGCGTCCCAGCGCCGGTTGCCCGGTCTCCGGTTCTGGCGAGAGTGTCGCCAATTTCCGCCCCGGGGGTCAACGCCTGTCCGGCTGAATTTGGGACCTGTCCCAATACCGGACCGGTAACGTCAAGAGTTGTGTGTCAGGGAGAGAGGGGTACTGATTCCCTGAGACTTGTTTTCGTGAATGAAGACCGCGTAGAGGATGCGGTCCATTGAGGTCTTGTCCTGGAAGGTTCCCATGGGCCGGGTTCGTCTCCGGACCTCCCGGAACCGTCGTTCGATGGCGTTGGTGGTCCTGACCTGCTTTCGTTCGGCAAGGGTCTTGTAGCGGAAGCAGGTGAGCAAGTCGTCGAGGTCGTTGCGCAGGCAGGCGACGGCCTTGGGGTAGGTCTGCTCCCAGGCGTCGGCGAAGCGGCGGGCGGCGCTGAGCGCCTTTGGCCGAGTGTCTGCGTTCATGACGTCGTGGACGTCGGCCTTGACGGCCTCCTGGTCGGTCTTGCGGACCTTGTCGAGGATGTTGCGCATCTTGTGCGCCCAGCATCTCTGGACCGGGATGCCGTGATAGACGACCGGCAAGGCGGCGAGCAGGCCCTGGCCGCCATCGACGCAGATCATCTCCAGGCCCTCGCCGGTGAGGCCGCGGCGGTGCAACGCGGTGAGGAAGCGCTCCCACTCCGCGGCGCTCTCGCTGGCGGCGAGTTGGAAGTCGATAATCTCCTTCTTGCCGTCGTGCCGTATGCCCAGCGCCACCAGGACCGGCCTCCTGAGCGCGCCGGCGCCGGTCTTGCAGGCCAGCACCACGCCGTCGAGCATCAGCGCCTTGTAGGCGTTCTTCAGCGGCCGGCGGTGGAATGCGGCGACCGACAGATCGAGGGTCTTGGCGACCCGGCTCACCGTCGCGGCCGAGACCGGACGCCCGAGCAGGGCAAGCAGGACCTCGCCGACCTTGCGGGTCGAGAGCCCCAGCACGAAGCCGGCCAGGATGGCGCGGTCGATCTCTGGAGCGCGCCTTGCGTAGCTCTTCAGAACCTCGGTCGGGCAGAAGTGCCGGGTGCGCGGCACGTTGAGCTCGATGTCGCCGAGCTCGCTGAGCAGGCGGCGCCGGTAGGTGCCGTTGCGCCGGTCGCGCATAGCGCTGCCATCGAGGCCGTCGAGCCAGCGATCCACCGCCTCGGCCATCCGGCCCTCGATGATCTCGGCCAGCGCCTGGCGGCCAAGCGGGCGATAACCCTCGCCCCAGTCCAATCCGCCTGCTTGCATCTCCTTCACCACCTCAAAGGCTTGTGGTAGGTTCTCAATCGTTACAGCTTGCTGTGGCATCGGGGTGCTCCTTCTTGCGGTTGTCGTGAACCACAGGGAGTACCCCACTCCCGCCTGACACATAAATCCTTACGTTACCTACCGGACCCGCCTACTTGACCCCCGAAACCGGCTCGCCCACAGTATCCGCGGACGAAACCAGCTCACCCGGGAGGACATCCATGGAAACCCGCGCAGCCATCGCCACCAAGGCCGGCGATCCCCTCACCATCGAAACGGTTAATCTGGACGGCCCCAAGGAGGGCGAGGTCCTGGTCGAGATCAAGGCCACCGGCGTCTGTCATACGGATGCCTTCACCCTCTCCGGCGAGGACCCGGAAGGACTGTTTCCGGCCATTCTGGGCCACGAAGGCGCGGGCGTGGTGGTCGATACGGGACCCGGGGTGACGTCCCTCGAGAAAGGCGACCATGTGATTCCTCTCTACACGCCGGAATGCCGCGAGTGCGACTACTGCACCTCGGGCAAGACGAACCTGTGCCAAGCCATCCGGATCACGCAGGGCGAAGGCGTCATGCCCGACGGAACCAGCCGGTTCTCGCTGGGGGGAGACAAGATTTTCCATTACATGGGCTGCTCCACGTTCTCCAACTATACGGTCGTTCCGGAGATCGCCCTGGCGAGGGTCCGCGAGGACGCGCCGTTCGACAAGATCTGCTACATCGGCTGTGGCGTCACCACGGGGGTTGGCGCGGTCATCAATACGGCCAAGGTGCAGCCCGGCGACAACGTCATCGTCTTCGGGCTCGGCGGCATCGGCCTCAACGTCGTCCAGGGCGCCAGGCTTGTCGGCGCCAACATGATCGTCGGCGTCGATCTGAACCCGGACCGCAAGGACATCGGCGAAAAGTTCGGCATGACCCACTTCGTCAACCCGAAGGAAGTTGAAGGCGACCTGGTTCCGTATCTGGTCGATCTCACCAACGGCGGCGCGGATCACTCGTTCGAGTGCATCGGCAATGTCGACGTGATGCGCGACGCCCTTGAATGCTGCCACAAGGGCTGGGGCGAGAGCACCATCATCGGCGTCGCCGGCGCCGGCCAGGAAATCGCCACCCGCCCGTTCCAGCTGGTCACCGGCCGGGTCTGGCGGGGGACCGCCTTCGGCGGCGCCAAGGGCCGCACCGATGTGCCGAAGATCGTCGATTGGTACATGGACGGCAAGATCAACATCGACGACCTGATCACCCACACCATGCCGCTCGACGACATCAACGAGGCCTTTCACCTCATGCACGAGGGCGAGAGCATCCGGAGCGTCGTGACGTACTAGTCGGCGGAGATGACTCCCGCCCTGGAAGGGGAGGCCAATAGGAGAATGGAGTGGGGGTGACCGGACAAAAATCCCCCTCACCCAGCTACGGCTAAGCTCAGCTTCCGCTTCGCAAAGTCGGTCAATCCCCGGAGGGGAATGACCTTATCTCCGCATCCCTCTCCCCCTCCGGGGGCGAGGGAGTTTCGGTGGTGTCCCCTCTCCCCCTTCTTCAGGGGGAGAGGGTTAGGGTGAGGGGGTCATAAGAGGTGAGGGTGATGTGAAATTCCCCCTCAGCCGGCGCCGGGTAGGCGCCGCGCCGTTGCGGGGAATTCCGGTTTGCGCCTCATGGAGCAGGCGATTAATGTGCCCGGCATCCCGCGCCTCCCGCGGGTATTCTTTTGCCGCCGCGGTTGCCGCCGGAAGGCTGACCGTGAGCGGCGGGGGCGTACGGGAAAACCGGCACGGGACCGGGGTTCGGACCGCATCCCGGGGGACGACAGAGGAGACGCCGTCTTGGAGGACTTCCTGAGCCAGTTCGACTGGACCATCTACTGGTTCATGTTTCCCGTCGGAATCATGGTCGCGACCTCGGCCATGCTGTCGGGGATCGGCGGCGCGGCCATGTTCACGCCGCTGTTTCTGATCATTTTTCCGCTCATTGGCCCCGAATATCCGTTTCCGTCCATCGCCGCCGCCATCGGCGTTGCGCTGTTCACGGAAACCTTCGGGTTTTCATCCGGTTTCGTCGGCTACTACCGCAAGAAACTGATCGATTTCAAAAGCGCCGTCCCGTTCATCGCCGTCGGCGTTCCCATCGCCATCGCCGGCGCCATCCTGCTCACTCAGTTGAAGGAGTTCGAGGATGCGCTCCGCGGCGCCTATGCGCTGCTGATGCTGATCATCGCCTGGGAAATCCTGAAGCTCCACGCGCCGCCGCCGGAGATCTCCGACGACGCCACCGAAGACCCGGACGGGGGCGCCGACGGGTCCGTCAGGCCGATCCGCGAAGTGACCGACCGCACCGGCCGCACATACCGGTATCGCCAGCCCAGACAGGGCAAGGGCGCGGCGGCCACGGGCATCGGCGGGTTCCTGACCGGATTGCTGGGCGTCGGCATCGGCGAGGTGGTGATGCCCCAGCTGGTGAAGCGCAACCACGTGCCGGTGCCGGTGGCGGCGGCGACATCGGTGTTCATCGTGATCGTCGTGGTGGCCTCGGCCTCGTTCACCCAGATCTCGGCCCTGGTCGCCGAAGGCGGCATGAAGGCGGTGCCGTGGAACGCATTGGTCTACATGATCCCGGGCGTCATCATCGGCGGGCAGATCGGTCCCTGGCTCCAGGGCCGCATCGCCCAGCGCACCATGGAGAAGGCCATCGCCTACCTGTTCCTGGTGATCGGCGTCGCCATGGGCTGGATCGTGTTGAAGAATTTATTCTTCGCCTAGACGTGAAGAATTTATTCTTCGCCTAGACGTGAAGAATTTATTCTTCGCCTAGATGTGAAGAACGTGATGTTCGGTTAGATCGGTTCCCCGTCGACCACCACGAAGCGGGCGCAGGCGATGGTCGAGTGCCCGTAGGCGTTGATGAACTCATCCTCGACCGTGGTGTGGACCGCCGGATAGATGGGCCTCAGCGCGTCGTTTTCCTCGAACGACACCTGCGCGAGGGTCTCGGCCAGGATGGTGCCGAGCCCTTCGTTTTTCTTGCCCCCGCCGTTGGAGGACGGGGTGTTGAAGATGCCCTCGCTGAGGTACGGCTCGTCCGCCGCGATGACGTTCCGCACCCGCTCGGTGATCTCGTCGAGGAAGGGCATCTCGCCCCGCTCATTGGCCTGATAGCGCATTTCCTCATGGAACGCCTCCATAGCTTCCGGCACCTTCTCGCCCCGCACCTCGCGGAACATAAGTTCGCCCAAGGCCACGAACCAGGTGAGCTTGAACCGGTTGACGTTGCTGGGCGTCACCAGGGTCGGGTTGAAGCCGCCGTCCAATTCCTTGGTCAGGCGGACCACCCGGTTGAGGGCCAGATCGCCGATCTCGTCGAAGAGTTCGAACAAGCCGTCGATCATGCGCTCGACGCCGATCTCGATATCCTGCTTCTCGGCCAATGCTTCCTCGCGGGTAACGGGATTGGAGCGGGTGAAGGGAATCGAACCCTCATCTAAAGCTTGGGAAGCTTTCGTTCTGCCATTGAACTACACCCGCGCCCGGGCTCGCCCGTTTTAAGGGATCGATGGGAAGCGGGCAAGATTTTGGGGCGCGGCCGGCCCGTTGACACCCCCGCTAACACCCCCGCTAACACCCCCGCTAACACCCCCGCTAACACCCCCGCTAACACCCCCGCTAACACCCTTGTGACTTGGCCGGCCGTCGGGCGTAGGCTATGCAACGCCCGAACAACAAAACCTCCCAGCAATTAAGGCGTGCGTTTTCATATGCCGGATTCGGAGTTTTTCGCCGCCCCGCCGCTCGATCCCCGGAAATTCAGACACCCGGATGTCACCGCCGGCGGGGAGACCCGTGCCGCCGTCCATCTCGCCAAGCTGCGGACGCTGTGGTTCAACACCGGCTCGCTCTGCAATCTCGACTGTGTGAGCTGCTATATGGAATCGAGCCCGGTCAACGACCGGCTGGCCTACATCACCGCCGACGAGGCGGCGGCCTATCTGGACGAGATCCGCGATACCCGCCTGCCGGTGGAGGAGATCGGGTTTACCGGCGGCGAGCCGTTCATGAACCCCGACTTCATCGGCATGCTCGAACTCGCCCTGTCGCGGGGGTTCAAGGCCCTGGTCCTGACCAACGCCATGAAACCCATGGCCCGCAAAAGGGACGAATTGCTGCGGTTGAAGGCGGGCTACGGCGGCGAACTGTCGATCCGGGTTTCCATCGACCACCCGACGCGGGAGCATCACGAGGCGCTTCGCGGGCCGGAAAGCTGGGGCCCGATGATCGACGGCGTCAAATGGCTGGGCGGGAACGGGTTCAACCTCGCCATCGCCGGCCGGACCCGGTGGAAGGAGACCGAAGACCGGGCGCGGCGGGCCTACGCGAGACTGTTCGCCGAATTGGGGATCGGCGTCGATGCGTCGGACCCCGTCGCCCTGGTGCTGTTCCCGGAAATGGACGAGACCCTGGACGTGCCGGAGATCACCGCCGCCTGCTGGGACATCCTGGGCGTTCATCCCGATCACATGATGTGCGCCACCTCGCGCATGGTGATCAAGCGCAAGGGCGCCGAGGCACCCATCGTCGCGCCCTGCACGCTGTTGCCCTACGACACCCGGTTCGAAATGGGCGGCACGCTGGCTGACGCCGCCGGGGCGGTAAAACTCAACCATCCCCACTGCGCCCGGTTCTGTGTCCTCGGCGGCGGCGCCTGCTCCGTCCGGCAATAGGCCCATGGACCCGGGGCGGATCGTCCCGCCGCAAAATTACCCCGACTTCGCCACACGACCGCCGCAATTCGCCACCGGATAGCCATACTCGGCGGCGACGCTCTCCCCGATGGCAACCACCCGGATTGGGGAGAAACCGATGAAACGATTTCGGAAACTGGCCGCCGCCGGCGGTCTCGCCGTGGTCTTGAGCGCCTGCGGCATCGTCGACAATCACGCCGAACTCCGGGCCCTGACGCCGCCCGACGACGGGTTCGCCGGTACGCTCGCCGCGGAACTCAAGAAGTTCGCGGTCTACGAACTCGACGACATGCGCGATCTGATCGACGGTATGCATTTCGGCGAGAAGGCAAAGCGGGCCGCCGCGGGCGACCCGGTCGAGCCGGAACGCATCGAGGATTGGCGTCTGCCCAAGCCGGCGGCGCGGCAGCTATCCGATGGCCGGGCACGGCTGATGGCGGTTCTCGGCGGCGGCGCCCGGCAGTCGGAGCCGGTGACCGCGGCTGTCGCCATCGCCCGTTTCGATTGCTGGATCGAGCAGCAGGAGGAGAACTGGCAGTGGGCCCATATCGCCGCCTGCCGGGACGGGTTCTTCGCCACGCTGACCGAGCTCGAGGGCAATATCATCCTGTCCTTGGGCGGCGCGCCGCGAGAGCCGGCAGCGGGAGCCGGCACGGCGCCCGGCATCACCCCGGTCAACCGGCCGGCCGTGCCGGAAATCCCGTTCGCGCCCCGGGCCTTCACCATGCACTTCGAGTTCGACAGCGCGCGGATCGCCGGGGACGACAAGGTTGTCCTCCGCCGGGCGCTGGAGACCCTCCGGGCAGGCGCCGATACCACCATCGTGCTTGCCGGCCATGCCGACCGCGCCGGCCCCGGCTGGTACAACGACGGCCTTTCCGAAAGGCGCGCGTTGGCCGTGAAACGGGCGCTGATCGCCGCCGGGGTCGATGCGGAGGCCATCACCGTCAAATTCTTCGGTGAACGCCGGCCCCGGATCGTGACCGCCGACGGGCTTCGCGAGCGCCGAAACCGGCGGGTGGAGATTGTCATCGGCCGGGCGGCGGCCCTCTAGCCAACCCGGTTGCTTCGGCCGGACATCCGCCCGGTTTCCGCCGCGCGGGTGTTCGCCGTGTCCGGTTTTCCCGTGCTGGTTTAGGGCGTTTCGGCATGTTAAAATGGACCTGAAATGAGAAAGACCATCGCAGACGATCCGATGTACCAGGAAACCACCAAGGCGATCACCATCACGGTGGAGCCCAACTATCTCGACGACGAGTCGGAGCCGGACGATTTCCACTTCGTCTGGGCCTACCACATCACCATCGAGAACAACGGCGGCGAGACCGTTCAGCTGTTGCGGCGGCGCTGGCACATCACCGATTCCAACGGCAACGTCCAGGAAGTCCGGGGCGAGGGCGTGGTCGGTGAACAACCCATCCTGGAGCCCGGCGAGAGCTTTGAATATACCTCCGGCGCGCCCCTTTCGACGCCGTCCGGGTTCATGGTCGGATCGTACCTGATGATCTCGGAGAACGGCGCCACCTTCGATGTTTCGGTGCCGGCATTCTCCCTGGATTCCCCTTATCAGCCCTCGGCGGTAAACTGAGTTCGGCCGGGATTTGCGGGCGGCCGGTTCGGAGCGCGCAACCTGCCGTACGTTGTGTACGTCTTTCCAATGGCAATCCTGTCGTCTAGATTGGGCGCAAATTTGCGTTTGACCGGCCAAAAACCGGGCCGGGTGAGGAACAGGCCGTGAATGTAGAGAAGAAAATCGCCACGCCGGACCAGGGTTCGGCGGATGCCGAACGCCCCTCCCGCCAAGAGGCGGAGGAGGCCGTCCGCACGCTGATCCGCTGGGCCGGAGACGATCCGGACCGCGACGGCCTGCTCGGGACGCCTGATCGGGTTGTCCGCGCCTATGAGGAATATTTCGCCGGATATGGCGAGGACCCGGAAGACCTGCTCGGCCGGACCTTCGATGAAACCGAGGGCTACGACGAGATCGTGGTCCTCAAGGACATCCCGTTTGCCTCCCACTGTGAACACCACATCGCGCCGATGATCGGCAAGGCGCACGTGGCCTATATTCCGGACAAACGGGTGGTCGGCATCTCCAAGATGGCGCGGCTGGTGGAGGCGTACGCCCGGCGGCTGCAAATCCAGGAAAAACTCACCGCGCAGATCGCCAATACCATGGACGACGTGCTGCAGCCCAAGGGTGTCGCGGTGGTGGTCGAGGCCTACCACGAGTGCATGACCACGCGCGGTATCGACAAACCCGGCGTTAGCCTGGTGACCAGCCGGATGCTGGGTGCGTTCCGCGACAATCTCGCCACCCGGCGGGAATTCCTCGCCATGATCAGCGAAACCTCTCGTATTAGCTGATTGATTTTTAAGGATTTTTCCCGATTTGGACGGCCTCCGGCTTGTTTCGGGGGCCGAATCGGTGTTTGATCCCGCCCGCTCCCGGCCCCAGGCCCGGGGGTGGCGCTCTATACGGGAAACCATGAGGGGCTTTCGAGGCCCGCACCGGCCGTGATCGATTTCCGTCCCATATTTCTGGTGACCGGCGTGCTGCTCAGCACGCTGGGCTTGGTCATGCTGATACCCGCCGCGGTCGACGCGGCGGTTGGGAACCCCGATTGGCAGGTGTTCACCGTCGCCTCCGGCGTCACGCTGTTCATCGGCGTGGCGCTGGCGCTCACCAGCCGCACCGGCGGCGCTACTTTGAACGTGCGCCAGGCCTTCGTCATGACCACGCTGGTCTGGGTGGCGCTGACCGCTTTCGCCGCCTTGCCGTTCAAATTCTCCCAGCTCGATATGAGCTATACCGACGCTTTCTTCGAGGCCATGTCCGGCATCACCACCACCGGCGCGACCGTCGTGGCCGGCCTGGACGCGGCGCCGCCGGGGCTTCTCCTGTGGCGGGCGCTGCTGCAGTGGCTGGGCGGCATCGGCATCATCGTCATGGCCATCGCCATCCTGCCCATGCTGCGGGTCGGCGGCTTCCAGCTGTTCCGGATGGAAAGTTCGGACCCGTCGGAAAAGGCGCTGCCCCGTGCGGCCCAGGTGGCGGTGTGGATTTCGTTCATCTATGTCGGCCTGACGGTGATCTGGGCCGGCGCCCTGTGGCTCGCCGGGATGAGCGGTTTCGATGCGGTGGCCCACGCCATGACCACCATCGCCACCGGCGGCTATTCGACCCGCGACGGCTCCATCGGCCATTTCGATTCCGCCACCGTCGACGTGGTCATCACGCTCGGCATGGTGGTCGGCAGCCTGCCCTTCGTGCTCTATCTGGGGGCCCTGCAGGGCCAGCCCCTGGCGCTGTTCCGGGATTCCCAGGTGCAGTGGTTCCTGGTGGTGGTCGGCCTGATCATCGTTATCGTCGCCGGCTTCCTGTGGATCGGCAACGGGGTCGACCCCTTGCGCGCGCTCAGGTTCGGCGCCTTCAACGTGGTCTCGATCATGACCGGTACCGGTTACGCCACCGACGGTTACGACCAGTGGGGCCCATTCGCAGTGCCCCTGTTCTTCTTCATCATGTTCATCGGCGGCTGCGCCGGCTCGACCACCTGCGGGATCAAGATCTTCCGGTTTCAGGTGCTGTACGCCTCGGCCCGGGCCCAGTTCGCCCATCTGGTGCAGCCCCACGGGGTGTTCGTGCCCTATTACAACCGCCGTCCGATCCCCGAGGATGTGATCGCGTCGGTGCTGTCGTTCTTCTTCGTCTTCGGCATGACCTTCACGGCGATTGCCGTCGCCCTGTCGTTTTTCGGCCTGGACTTCCTCACGGCGGTTTCGGCGGCCGGGTCGGCGATTTCCAACGTCGGTCCGGGCCTTGGTCCGGTGGTCGGCCCGGACGGCAACTATGCGAGCCTGCCGGACGGCGCCAAATGGGTGCTCTCGGCGGGGATGTTGCTGGGACGGCTCGAGCTGTTTACGGTCATGGTCCTGTTTACCCGCTCCTTCTGGAGAGCCTAGTGGACGCGCCCGCCGCCGCCTCATCGCAGGTCAAGGACATGCTGGCCAAGCTGGTCGGCTTCGATACCACGTCCCGGAATTCCAACCTTCAGCTGATCGATTTCGTCGAGGATTACCTCGCCGGATTCGGCATAGCCTCCCGGCGGGTGTTCTCCGACGAAAAGGACAAGGCCAACCTGTTCGCCACCATCGGACCCCGGGACGCGGCCGGCGGCGTGGTGCTGTCGGGCCATACGGATGTCGTCCCGGTGGACGGCCAGGATTGGCAGACCGACCCGTTCGATCTCGCCGAGGCCGATGGGCGGCTGTGGGGGCGGGGCACCTGCGACATGAAGGGGTTCATCGCCGTGGCGCTCGCCCTGGTGCCGGAATTCCGGGCCCTCGATCTCAAGCGGCCGATACACCTTGCGTTCTCCTACGATGAGGAAGTGGGCTGCCTCGGCGCGCCGCGCCTCATCGAGGCGATGACCGCCAGCCTGCCGCCGTGCCACGCGGTGATCGTCGGTGAGCCGACGGATATGAAGGCCGTCGGGGCCCATCGGGGCATTGCGGCCTATGAGACCGCGGTCACCGGCCGGCCGGCCCATTCGTCCCAGCCCCAGGAAGGCGCCAACGCCATCGAGGCCGCGGCCCGGCTGATCGGTTATCTGACGGCGCGCCAGGCGGAGATGCGGGACAACCCGTCACCCATCGAGGCCGAGTTCTCGCCGCCGTTCGCGACGGTCAATGTGGGCATGATCGAGGGCGGCACCGCCACCAACATCATTGCGGAGCGTTGCAGTTTCCGCTGGGGGGTGCGCTCGGCCACCGGCGGGGCCGGGGAGGAATTGCGCGCCGGGCTCGGTGCTTTCGCATCCGACGAAATACTGCCGGCCATGCGGGCGGTGGCGCCCGAGGCCGATGTTCAGACGTCCCTCGTCGCCGGTACGCCGCCGCTGGAGATGGACGGCGGCTCGGCGGCGGCCGAGCTCGTGCGGACGCTCACCGGCCAGAACGAGCTTGGCAGCGTCGCCTTCGCCGCCGAAGCCGGGCAGTTCGCCGAAGCTGGCATTCCGGCGGTGATCATGGGGCCGGGCTCCATCCTCCAGGCCCACAAGGCCGACGAATTCGTCGAACTGTCGCAGCTCGGCGAATGCGCCGGATTTTTGCGCAAGCTCGCCAACTGGTGCGCGGGGTAGCTAAACCGCAGGTCTAGAACAGACATTCGGCAAAGTGCCGGCGGATGGCTTTTTCCATCTCCTTGTCGAAGTCGGCCATCATTTTCTCGGTCATTTCGAACAGCTTCCGGTGCCGGTCGGCGATGGTGTCGTCTTCGCGGACGGTGATGACCCGTTCCGCCTTGGCCCGCGCCATGGCCCGGCGGATGCCGCGCTCGTCGCGAATCTCGACCTCCGCTTCCACCAGGCCTTCAAACCGCTGATCCACCTGTTTCTTGAACACCGCCGTCAGGCCGCCATCGACCTTCAGATCCTTTTGCAGAACCCGGGCCGCCAGGATGGTGAACCGCGCCGTCGCCCGGGTCGAGCCGGCGAGCCGCAAACGGTCCCGCGCCCATTGGGTGAGGGCGAGCGCCGGGGAGGCGGGCAGGCCGGCGGTGACATCGTTGGGGGCCGGCGCGGGCGGAACCTGATCGACCTTGATATCCACCACCCGGAGGTCAAGCGGCTGGAGATGCCGGAAGGTGATCTGGGGGAAGCTCTGGACAGGCACCTCGGCCGCGCAGCCGGTGAGGATCAGCAACGCGGCGACGATCACATGGCGATGCAATTTTCCCGGGATCATGAGTCCATGGTCGCACTCCGCCGCCTTTCCGATCAAGGGCCAAGGCCGGCGCGCATGACGGTTCGGTGACGATCCGCCAAATCCTCAGGTGGATATGAGTTCGGCCAAATCTTCGTCATTGAAGAAATAATCGGTGCGGCAGAACTCGCAGGTGGCGACCAGCCGCCCGTCCTCGGCCCGCATGTCGCCGAGTTCGTCCGGGCGGAACTTGGCCAGCACCGAGGCCACCTTTTCCCGCGAACAGCGGCACCTGAGTTCCAGCGGCTTGGTCTCGTAGACCCGGACACCGTCCTCGTGGAACAGGCGGAACAGCAGGTCCCGGTGGTGAAGCGAGGGGTCCAGCATTTCGTCCGCGGTGAGCGAACTCATCAAGATCACCGAGCGCCGCCACCGCTCCTCGGCCTCTTCATCGGGGAGTTCGGGAAGATGATCGCCGGGCAGCCGCTGGATCATCAGCGCCGATGCCCGGGGCATTTCGCCGCCGCCCCCCGCATGGGCGTTGATCATGATCGCCGTGTCGAGCTGTTCGGACTGGCGGAAATAGGTGTGGGCGCAATCGGTCAGCGTCGCCCCCTCCAGCGGGGCGATTCCCTGGTAACGGTCGGTGTCGGGCCCCTGATCGACGGTGAAGGCGAGGTGTCCCGAGCCGATGAGCCGGGGGACGGACCCCCGGACCTCCGGGTCGGCCGCCGCCTCATAGGCGCCGTCGTCTTCGCTGATCCGGGCGTAGGCGCGCAGATGGCCGTCACTGGTCACATCGGCGACGATCATACCGACGGGACCGTCTCCCTGCGCCTGCAGGGTGAATATTCCGTCATATTTGAGCGACGCCGCCAGTGCCGCCGACATGACCAGGGTCTCGCCCAGCAGTTCGCCGACGGTCTCCGGATAGTCGTGCCGGTCCAGAGCCTCCGCGTAAGCCGATCCGAGCCGGACCAGGCGGCCCCGGACATTGGCGTTCTCGATGCGGAACGGCTGAACAAGGTCCGGAAATCCGGCTCGGTCGGACATGTGTTCTAAGGGCCTTCCAAGGGCATGGCCGGCTTTATCCCCGGGCTTCGTCCAGGCACCACGCCAGGATCCCTTTTTGAGCGTGCAGGCGGTTTTCCGCCTCATCCCACACCACCGACCGGGGTCCGTCAATCACGTCGGCGGTGACTTCCTCGCCCCGGTGGGCCGGCAGGCAATGCATGAACAGCGACTTCTTCCCGGCGCGACCCATCAGCCGGGAATCGACCCGGAACGGTTCCAGCAGTTTCAGCCGCCGCTCCCGTTCCCCATCGTCGCCCATGGACACCCAGGTATCGGTGACGACGGCATCCGCGCCGGTGACCGCCTCGTCGGGGTCGTGAACGAACATCACCTGACCCTGCTCGGATTCGGCCCAGTCGACGACCCGGCGGGCGACCGAAAGCTCGGGCGGGCTCGCCACGTTCAGCTTGAACCGGAAGCGGACCGCCGCATGGACCCACGAAGCGGCCATGTTGTTGCCGTCGCCCACCCAGGCCACCGTCTTGCCCTCGATGGGGCCGCGATGCTCCTCGAAGGTCATGATATCGGCCATCACCTGACAGGGATGACTGTCGTCGGTGAGGCCGTTGATCACCGGGACCGTTGCGTGGGACGCGATTTCCCGGAGCTTCGCCGAGGCATCGGTGCGGATCATGATGGCGTCCACATAGCGGGACAGGGCCCGCGCCGTATCCGCCGGCGTCTCGCCGCGCCCCAGTTGGGTCTCGTTTTCGCCGAGGACAATGACGTTGCCGCCCAACTGGGTCATGCCGACCTGGAACGATACCCGGGTCCGGGTCGAGGGTTTCTCGAAGATCATCGCCAGGGTCTTGCCCGCCAGCAGGCCGGGCGCATCGTCGCGCTTGATATCCGCGCCGAGATCGAGGATTCGCCGCAGCGTCGGCGAATCCAATTCGTGCACATCGAGGAAGTGCTTGGGGGTCTGTCGGGGCGCGCTCATCGGCCAGCCTCCCCCTGGGCCTCCAACCCGGCGCAGACCTCGTTCAAGGCCGCCGCGACTTCGTCGATGTGGCTCTCTTCGACGATCAGCGGCGGGATGAAGCGGACCACGTTGCCGCCCGCCGGCACCACCAGCACGTTCCGGCCGAACAGGCCGTTGACCACGTCGCCGTTGGCGGCATGGCACTCGACCCCCATCAGCAGGCCCTTGCCGCGGACCTCCTTGAGGACCTTGGGATGGGCCGCGACCGCGTCTTCCAGTTTGCCGCGCAGGTATCCCGCCATCTTGTCCACATGATCCAGGAAGCCCGGCTTCAGCAATTCGTCGATGACCGCATCGGCGACGCTCATGGCCAGCGGGTTGCCGCCGAAGGTCGAGCCGTGGGAGCCGGGCGCCATGGCGCCGCCCGCCTTTTCGTTGGCCAGGCACGCGCCCACCGGAAACCCGCCGCCCAGGCCCTTGGCCACCGACATGACGTCCGGTTCGACCCCGGACCATTCATAGGCGAACAGTTTGCCGGTCCGCCCCACACCGGTCTGCACCTCGTCGAACATCAGCAGCACGCCGAACTCGTCGGCGGCTTCGCGAAGCGCGCGCAGGTAGTCGTCGCCGGCCACGTGAATGCCGCCCTCGCCCTGGACCGGCTCGACGATGATGCCGGCGGTTTGCTCGGTGATCGCCGCCCTGAGTTCGTTGAGGTTGCCGAGGGGCACCTGGTCGAACCCGTCGGGCATGGGGGCGAAACCCTGCATGTGCTTTTCGTTCCTGGAGGCCGCGACCGTGGTCAGCGTCCGGCCGTGGAACGAATTGGTGCAGGTGACGACCCGGTAGCGGTCGGGCCGGCCGTTTTCCTGGTGATAGCGGCGCATGATCTTGAGGCCGGCCTCCACCGCCTCGGCGCCCGAATTGCAGAAGAACACGCAGTCGGCGAAGGTATTGTCCACCAGCCGCTGGGCGAGGCGTTCCTGCACCGGGATGTGATAGAGGTTGGAGACGTGCCACAGCTTGCCCGCCTGTTCGGTCAGCGCCCGCACCAGGCGGGGATGGGCATGTCCGAGCGCCACCACGGCGATTCCCGACCCGAAGTCGATGAATCGTCGGCCGTCCGTCGCCTTCAGGTACACGCCTTCGCCACTCTCGAAGGCGACGTCGTAAAGGGCATAGGTCGGCATCTGCGCGGTGATCATCTCTCCTCTCCG
The DNA here is from genome assembly GCA_965221855.1 of Rhodospirillales bacterium. Lineage (GTDB taxonomy): Bacteria > Pseudomonadota > Alphaproteobacteria > Rhodospirillales > UBA2165 > JAJDXO01. Next base: position 562,400 of record CBDCSV010000006.1, read on the forward strand.
ATTCGATTTGCCAAAATAAAAAAACGGAGCGGCGACCGCCCCGTCCGGACGGCGCGCAGTATCTTTATCCGCACCCCCGCTGTCAACGAAATACAGGAATTAGAAGGGCTTACGTCACGAAGCCGTATGGGGCCAAGCCGGGATGCCGGGACGTCTCGTCCCGGCTGCGGGACCCTGGTATAACCCCTCCATGCCGAACGCCAAGGCCACGGGGGAGAACGCGGGCCCCGACACGGGCTCCAGCATGGGCCGGGGCAGGGAGAAACCCCGCCGCCGGAAACCCCGCAAGGCGTCCCCCAAATCCCTCGAAAACGCCGCGCTCTACTATCTCAAGCGGTTCTCCAGCTCCGAGGAGAACCTGCGGCGAGTGATGATGCGCCGGGTGGAACGGTCGGCCCGGGCCCACGGCACCGATCGGGAAGAGGCAGCGGCGTGGGTCGACGAACTGGTGGCCAGGCTGGCGCGCGCCGGGCTGGTGGACGACCGGCGCTATGCGGAGGGACGGGTCCACGCGCTCCATGCCCGCGGCACGTCGATCCGCGTCATCACCGCCAGGCTGCGCGAGAAGGGCGTGCCGGCGGAGATCATCGACGAGGCCGTCGCGGCCCTCAGGGACGGGCAGCCCGACGCCGAATTGGAGGCCGCGATCCGGTTCGCCAGGCGGCGGCGGATCGGACCGTTCCGGATCAAACCGCCGGTCGAGGGCCGGCGGGAGAAGGATCTTGCGGCATTGGCCCGGGCCGGGTTCGACTACGGCACCGCCATGAAGGTCGCCGATGCGGAGACCGAGGACGAGTTGAGAGAAGAATGACAGGCACACCCGCCCGGCCGGCGAAGCCGCCTCCGGGCCCGGAAATGAGCCGCCGCTTCGCCGACTGACGGAAATCGGCGCCTGATCCGTTAGGCTCCTGAAAGCCGGTTGAATGAACCGGCCGGAATTCCGTTGCCCCGGCAGGAGGGTCCGGGGTTTTGACCCGCGGCATCGGCTGTCGCACAATGGAAAGCCGCTAACGGGGAGTGTAGATGTCGGACACCGAAGCCGTCCTGTTCGCCAATGAAGCCTTCTACGTCGCCTTCGCGAATTGCGACTATGACGCCATGGAGGATGTCTGGGCAAAGTCCGGCCCGGTGACCTGCGTCCATCCGGGCTGGCGGCACCTGTCGGGGCGGGACGTGGTGATGGAGAGCTGGCAGAGCATCCTCAACCATCCGGATTCCGAGAACATGCAGTTCCGCAATCCCGAGCCGGTCCTGTTCGGCGACTTCGCCATGGTCATCTGCTACGAGCTTTTGCCGCCCAACGCGGCCGTGGCGACCAACTGCTTCACCCGAATGGAGGGGGCCTGGAAGATGGTCCATCATCAGGCGACCCTCACCACGCACCCGGACGCCGCCAACGACCAGCTGACGCCCAGGCTGAAGCTCAACTGACGGAACTAGTCGAAGGCGACGACGGCGCCCCGACCAAGGCCGTCATGGCCGGGCCTTAGACCCGGCCATCCACGTGGATGCCCCGGTCAAGCCCACTGCTGTCCGGTTTATTTTTGTGGACGGGTTGCATGGCATTGATTCTACTGGGGTCCAAGCGTTTGCGAACGTTTTGGACACGAAGGAGGCTCAATGCCATGCATCACCACAATAGCGTTTTCCACGATCTGTTGAAGCATATTCCTTGGGACGCTTTTGAGCGTTTGGTTGCCGAGCACGGCGCGGACAAGCACATTCGCCGGTTGCCGACGAAGAGCCAGTTCATCGCCCTGCTGTATGGACAGTTCTCCGGCGCGTCCAGCCTGCGGGAGATCGCCGGCGGCCTGGAGAGCCATTCGGCGCGTTTGTACCATGTCGGCGGCCGCACGGTGTCACGCTCGACCTTCGCCGACGCCAACGCGCGCCGTCCGGCGGCGGTGTTCTCGGGCCTGTTCGCCGAGATGGCCGGCCGCGCCCAGCGGGGGCTGCGGCGCAAGCTCGGCGATGCCACCTATCTGATCGATTCCACCGGGCTCCGCCTGAGCGGGGCCGGGTCCGAGTGGGCGCGCTTCTCGGCCAAGGTGTGCGGCGCCAAGGTCCACGTGATCTACGACGCGGATGCCGATCAGCCGGTTTATTCGGCGATGACGGCGGCCCGGGTCAACGACATCACGGCGGCGAAGGAGATGCCCATCGAGGCCGGCGCCACCTACGTCTACGACCTCGGCTACTACGATTATGCCTGGTGGGCCAAGCTGGACGCCGCCGGATGCCGCATCGTCACCCGCTTCAAGTCCAGCACGCCGCTCGACCTCATCGCCGAACTCGATGTGGCCGAGAACGGCGGCATCCTGTCCGACCGCATCGGCTTGCTGCCCAAACGCCAGGCCAAAAACCGCAAGAACCCGTTCTCCGAGCCGGTGCGCGAGGTGCGGATCAAGACCGACACCGGCAAGGTGCTGCGCATCCTCTCCAACGACCTCGACGCCCCGGCCGAGGAGATCGCCGAGCTCTACAAGCGGCGATGGGCCATCGAGCTGTTCTTCCGCTGGGTCAAACAGACCCTCAAGATCAAACACTTCATCGGCAACAGCGAGAACGCCGTGCGCATCCAGATCGCCGTCGCGATGATCGCCTATCTGCTGCTCAGGCTCGCTCAAGCCACCCAGAAGGCCATCAACAGCCCGCTCATCTTCGCCCGTCTCGTGCGCGTCAACCTCATGCATCGAAAGCGCATCGACAGGCTCCTCATACCCAAAATACCGCCGCCCGAAAATCCAAACCAAATGGCCATCCAATGGACGTGAAAATTAAACCGGACAGTAGTGTGTCAAGCACGGGCATGACGGGTAAAGTCTGATTTCCCCCCCTTTACCTCATACCCCGGCGCAAGTCCGGGGTATCCAGAAAACGCGGGCGCCCTGAACAGGTCGGGGCATCACGGCAAACTGAGCAACCGGATAGATGGGTAACACCATGGACCGGTTACATGGGTGGACCGTGCTTGAAGCGAACTAGAGCGTTTCATATTTTGACGGAAGCGTATCCTGCGTTTTTGAAGTAGTTGGCGCATTGCTGTGGCTCGATGGTGTCGATGAGGCTCCCGAGATGGCGCCATAAGTCGTCGATCTCCCGCTTCTGGGCGTTTCTCATCCAGTGCTTGATTTGGGCAAAGGTCTGCTCGATGGGATTGAGGTCGGGGGAATATTTGGGCAGGAGCCACAGCTTGGCTCCGGCGGCACGGATGGCGTTTCGCACGGCTTTTGACTTGTGGCTGCCGAGATTGTCCATGATGACGATGTCGCCGGGCACCAGGGTCGGCACGAGCAGCTGCTCGACGTAGGCGCGGAAGCACACGCCATTGATGGGGCCGTCGAAGACGCAGGGCGCGGTGAACCGGTCGCAGCGCAGCGCGCCGATGAAGGTCAGGGTGTGCCACCGCCCATGGGGGGCAAAGCCGCGGACCCGCTCCCCTTTCGGCCCCCAGCCGCGCAGCGGGGCCATATTGGTCCGGATCCAGGTTTCATCAATGAATACCAGCCGTTCGGGATCAAGCTTTGCCTGCCACGCCTTCCAGCGCCTGCGATGGCGGGCGATGTCCGCGCGCGCCCGTTCAACGGCGAACAGGGTTTTTTTTAAAGCGCAGCCCTTCACGGCGCAGAAACAGCCATACCGTGCTGTGGGATACCCTGACACCCCGAGCGGCCAACTCGTCTCTCAACCGATGCAGCGTCAGATGCGGCTCCTGGTCGATCCGGCCGACAATGAACTCCCGATGGGGCTCAAGAACCCGGCGGCGGTGACCGCCCATCTTGCCGGGCGCAACACTCCCCGTCCGCCGGTAGCGCTGCGACCACTTAACCACGCTCGAAACCGCAACCCCAAACCGAGCCGCTACAGCGCGGCAACTCTCCCCCGCCAAAACCGCCAAAACAACACGCTCTCGCAAATCAATCGAATAAGGTCTCGCCATGAATGCTGGCCTCCTTGCCCAGCATCCATCTTGAATCATGGTTCGCCCATACTTGGGAATCCCTAAAATGATTCAATCAATCTCAAATACGCTCTAGTCGAAGGCGACGACGGCGCCCAGGGTCTCGCCGATTTCCGTGTTGAGGACGATGTCGGCCAACTCGTCCATCTCGGTCGGGTCCCTGTTCAGGATCACCAGGGCGGCGCCGTTCTCCTTCGCCATCACCGGGAACCCGGCGGCCGGAAACACCACCAGGGACGAGCCGATGGAGATGAACAGATCGCATTCCAGGGCGGCGGCGCGGGCGCGGAACATGGGCTCTTCCGGCATCGCCTGGCCGAAGGAGATGGTCGCGGTCTTCACGTGTCCCCCGCAATCATCGCAGACCGGCAGGGTGCCGTCCCTGGCGAAGGCCTCCTTGATAGGCTCGTTCTCGTAGCGGCTGCCGCACTCCAGGCAGGTGGAGTAGGTGGAGTTGCCGTGGAGTTCGATCACCTGGGTATCGGGCACGCCGGACGCCTGATGCAGACCGTCGATGTTCTGGGTGACGACGTTCGACACCTTGCCCATGGCCACCAGCTTGGAGATCGCCATATGCCCCCGGTTGGGCTGAGCCCTGGTCATCACCTTGTCGGTCTCGATCTTGCGCCACCAGGTCTCGCGCCGCGCGTCCTCCGACGAAATGAAGTCCTGGAAATAGATCGGCTGGTTCTTGTCCCACACCCCGCCCGGCGAGCGGAAATCCGGGATGCCGCTTTCCGTCGAGATGCCCGCGCCGGTGAACACCACCACGTTGCCGGCGCGGTCCAACAGTTCGGCGAAATCCTGGATGAGGTCGGCGGTCATGCCCCGCAGGCTAGCGGTTCACGGCGCGGGCGGCAATTCAACTAAAGCCGTATCTCGCCCAGATAGGTGCTCTCGCCCAAGGTCACGTCCACGGACTTGGCCGGGTGGCCGTCGGCGGCGATCTCGACGCGGTAGGCGCCGGAATCCGGATCCAGGTGATCGAACTTGAAATCCCCGTAGACGTCGGTGGCAGTCTCGGCGATCCGGGCGCCATTGGCGTGCAGCGTTACCTTCGCGCCTTCGATGCAATCGACCTTGCCGCCCGATTCGCCCTCGACGCTGCCGCCGATGAACGCCTTGGAATAGCGATAGAGGTTCTTGTACCAGACCCGGGGCTTGGTCCCGAGATCGGGGCGCAGTTCCTCGAGCCCTTCCTCGCGGACCATGCGGGCCATCTCGGCATCATCCACCTTGACCGACCTGAGCGCCGCCGTGGCGCAGACGGTGACCGCGCGGGGCTCGGCCCAGCCGTCGTCCAGCAGGTGGGCATCGAAGGTCCAGGCTTGCGGCACCTCTTTTTCCTCGTTCCACCAGATGGCGCCGTAGGGGCAGGCCTCCACCAGGTGGCGCTGGCCCTTGGCCTTCACCGGATCGATCAGCACGATGCCGTCGCCGCGCTTGGTGATGACGCCGTTCTCGGCCTTCTCCATGCACGGCGCATCGTCGCAGTGCTGGCACATTTTGGGGAGGAACGCCACGTCCACCATGGGACCGGCGCCGCGCTCCCTTCGGTCGATCTCGATCCATTTGTGGCCGTGCTTGGGCATCTCTTCCGAATAGCCCGGAAAGGCGTTGCCCACGTGCTCGTCATGGCAGGCGAGCACGCACAGATTGCAGTTGGTGCAGTTGGCCACGTCGACGATCAGGTTCCATTTGCTTCCGGAAGTATCCATTGGACGTCTCCTACTCCGCCGGGACCGGTTCCGCTACGGATTCCGGGGATTCCAGGGATTCCGGCGTGAACACGGCGGTGTCCGGCTCGGACGGCGCCCGGTTGATCTCCGGCGAGCCGTCCCAGAGCTCCATTTCCACCATGGCGGCCGACGACCCCATGGAATGGCCCCTCTTCAATTGCGAGCGGGGCGGCGTGAGCTGGTTGAGGCAGCCGCCGAGATCGACCGAGTTGCCGATCTCGCCCGCCGGCTCATAGACGGCGCAGCTTTCGTACCCGTGGGCGACGCCGGCCGCCAGCCGGTGGGTGACGTGGGCGGCGCAGATCACCGCGCCCCGGTCGTTGTAGACCTTCACCAGGTCGTGGTGGCCGATGCCGCGGGCCGCCGCGTCCGCCGCGCCGATCCGGAGCGTCCAATAGTACCGCCCGTCGACCGGCACCCGGTGATCCTCGATGTCGTTCAGGAACGTGTCCTTGCCGTCCCCCTGGGTGTGGAAAGAGTACCGGGGGTGCGGTGTGATCAACTGGATCGGGTACCTGGCCGCGAGGTCCGGGTTGGACGGGCCCTCGTGGGCCGGGTTGTACTTGACGATGGGCGGACGCTCGGTGTCGTCCGGGTCGTAGCGCTTGAGGCTCTGGCATTCGAATTCGATCAGGCCGGACTGGGTCTGCAGGCCCTTTAGGTACTCTTCGGTGTAGTCCGACGGCAGCGGCATGGGCTCCGGCACGTCCTTCTTGCGTCCCTCGTAGAACCAGCGCCAGGAGACCGGGTCCTTCACGCCTTCCGGGTTGTTGGGGACGACCACATAGCCCCGCTTGATGAAGTCCTTCCACTTGACGATCTTCGGCAGGTCGGATGCGTCGAACTCCCGCTTGGCCCAGTCGAGCTCGCTCATGCCTTCGGAGAAGTAGGCGCCGAGGCCCAGCCGCATGGCCAGTTCATGGAAGATTCGGAAATCGGATTTGGATTCGCCCAGAGGCTCGATGATCTTGTGCTGGAACACCACCACCCGGTGATTGAGCTGGGTCTGGCCGTGGTGGGCGTAGCCGCCGAGGGCCGCCCATTCGGAAATATCCGGACGCTCCATATTGGTGCAGGCGGGCAGGATGATGTCGGCGAACTTGGCCTCGCCCTCGTTCCAGATCGACTGGTTGACGATGAATTCCAGCTCCGGCGAACGGTACATCTCCACGTGCCGGTTGGTGTCCGACATGGTCCCGAAGATGGAGCCGCCGTACTTGTAGAGCATGTGAACCTTGGAATAGCCGGGCTTTGGATAGCTGATCTTGTTGAACTGGGCTTCGATGGACTTGCCGTCCCAGATGTAGCCCTCGGCTTTGCCTTCGAGAATGGCTTCCGGAAGCTGAAGCCTCGGGATCTGCTGGTCGTTGGTGTTCATGGACGGGAGCTGCGGCATCCGCTGATAGAGCTCCACCGCCATCGCCGTATGGTGCAGATCGCCCGACATGCCCCCTTCGGCGTAGCCCGGGAAATAGAAATTGGCGTCCACCGGCGTGCCCCACTGGAGGTTGCCCATGTTGACGCCCGGCTTGCCGATACCCTGCATGGCGATCAGGCAGACCATCACCCGGGCCCACTGGATGCCGGTGGCGTTGCGGCAGGCGCCGCCGTGGCCGTTGCCCCAGCCGCCGGCGCCGAGATAGGTCTTCTTCCTGCCCCAGTTGCGGGCCAGCGCACGGACCGTCTTGGCGGGGACGCCGGTCTCGGCCTCCTGCCATTCGGGGGTTTTCGCGACGCCGTCCTCGTCGCCCATGACATAGGCCTTCCACTTGTCGAAGCCCAGGGTCTTGGTTTCGACGAACTCCTGGTCGTAGAGCCCTTCCTCGATCCACACGTGGGCGATGGCGAGCGCGAGGGCGGTGTCGGTGGTCGGCTTGGGGGCGATCCACTTGCCGCCCATCATCTGGGCGGTGTCGTTGTAGAACGGATCGATGTGGACCACCTCGATATCGAGGTCCTTGATCCACTGGCGGCGGATGGCGCCCTCGAAGGCGCCGTAGGCCCCGGACGTGCCTTCCGGGTTGGAGGACCAGAAGACCACCATCTCGGATTCCTTCATCAGATCCTCGACGGTGCCGTAGGTCTCGCACTGGCCGACCCGCAGGCTTTGGCCCCAATGGTGGACGGCGCCCCAGTACCACCCCTCCCAGCTGTCGGGGTTGTGGTGGACCCGGGTCATGCCGACGGCGTTGATGAACCGGAAGGCGGCCGACAGGTAGTAGCCGATATTGCCCCAGGTGTGGTGGGAGCCGTGGCTCATGGCGATGGCGCCGGGGCCGTGCTCGCGCTTCTGGCGCTTGATTTCGTCCGCCACGATGTCGAGGGCTTCGTCCCAGGAAATTTCCTCGTAGCCCGACTTTCCCCGGTTCCGCGGGTTGCGTTCGCCGCCGGGGTCGAAGTCGACCCGCTTCAAGGGCTTCAACAGCCGGTCCGGAGAATAGACCATGCTCTTCCAGTTCTGGCCGTGGGCGGCCAGCGACGACTTTCGGGGCGGGGTGAATTTCTTGCCGCGCGCTTCGATGGTCCACGGTTCCGGGTCGGTATCGTCGAAGACGATGGGCGTGATGCGGATGATCCTGCCGCCTTTCTCATAGACGAAGACCGGCCCGCCGTTGGTCATGGAGGTGTAGCGGGTGACGCCGTTCCCCTGATCGATGCCGTACTCCCAGCCCGCCGTCTGGGTCAGCATCATGGTCTGAGTCCACCAGGCGGCGGCGTCCTCGTCGCCCTCCATGGCGAGGTTGAAGTCCTTCAGGGCGTTGATCTGATCGAGCTGGTTGACCGGCGGCATCAGGAGATCGGCGGCCAGGCCCGCGGTCTTGAAGACCAGCGCCACATGGGCATCGTTACGCACCCCGGCGCCCGAGGAAATGCGCCCGTTCCTGATCCGGTACCAGCGGCCCTGCCGGCCGTTGCGGGTCTTGAGCTGGGCCAGAATATCCCGCTCCTTCAACCGTTCACGGAACGCCGGGTACCGCCACGCCTGGATGCGCAGCAGAAGATTGAGGCCGAACAGGATCAGTGAGAACTTAAGCGACGCCATATCCATGATGCTCCCTATGGGCGGCTTCGCCGGAGAGGCGAGCCGCTCTTGATCGTCAGCAAGACTATAGTCGGGCCGAAAGCGCAAATCTACAAAAGTCTCATATTATGGGATTTTGGCATTTTCTCACGGGCAGTCCAATTGGCGCCCCCAATGGCGCCATTGCCAACCCGATAGCCGCATCGCTAGGCTGAGCACGCTCAGTTCGATGCCAACGATTTCTCAGGGGAGAACTTTCATGCAGCTCAATCGGATCGGCGACATCAAGCCCTACGACGCGCCCGGACACTTCGACGTGGAGACACTGCGGATGCAGGGGCTCGGCGCCAGCGACGCCAGCAGTTTTTCCGTCGGCCTGTCCCACTTCGAGCCGGGCGGCGGCTGCGACCGGTCGGCCTCCCCGCCGGAGAAAGTCTATGTGGTCGTCTCCGGCGAGCTGACGGTGATCTTCGATGATCAGGAGGTGACCCTGCGCCCGCTCGACTCTCTTCTCATCGAATCCAACGAGGCGCGGGCGGTTGAAAACCGCGGCGACGAGATCGCGACCGTGGTGGTAGTCGTAAGCGCAAGTTGAAGCCCGCCCGAATTGCCGCGGCGCGGCACACATGCCGGCCGCAGGCTGCGGGCGCATTCCGCAATCGGGGCTTGCAACGGGCGAGTTATCGTTTAGACTTCTAACATGATTTGTAAGAAAGCAAGGTGTCATGATGCATAAACGGCAGGGCAATCGCATTAGCCTATTTCGGCGATGAGTTTTCGGAGGAAGTTGTCGCTCCACCCGGCGCGATTGAACTTGAGACGGTTTGATCCCTTGTCCTTGTTGCGTTTGATGACGTTGAGGGCGAGGCGTCTGAGGAGAGCGAGGTTTTCCGGGGCGTTGTCCTTGCGGGCTCGGGCCTGATCTTCGTCCATGACCACATCGAGCACCCAATGGAGTTGGTTCTCGATCCCCCAGTGTCCGCGGACGAGGCGGTTCAGTTCGTCGGCGGTGAGCGGCCAGGAGGCGATGAAGTAGCGCACCGCTGTCGTGGCCCGGCCGTCGGTCTCGCGGCTGGAGGTGACCTTGCCGACAGCGGCCAGGGCCGGCCACCGGTGGGCTTCGGCGAGCCAGTCCATATCGTGCAGCACCTCGGCGCGGCGGGTTTCGATGCGGCCGTGGCCGGCGTCCACCGTCTGGTCCACGCCGTCGGCGGGCGCCTGGGGATCGTCCAGCAGCAGTTTGACGTCGGCGAGAAGGTCGGGCTGGTTGGCCTTCAGCGCCATCAGGTAATCGGCGCCGGCCTCGTGGATGTCGCGGGCCGTGCCGCTCTGGCAGTGCATGGCGTCCATGGTCATCACCGCGCCTTCGAGGCTGAGCAGCTTGAGCAAGGCCGGCACGGCGGTGATCTCGTTGCTCGCGCCCACGTTCATCTGGCCTAGAACCAGCCGCTGATCGGCGGCCCAGGCGCTGACCAGGTGGAGCGGCGAGGTTCCGGAGGCCCGATCGAAGGAGCGCCTCAGGCTCTTGCCATCAATCGCAACAACCTCCGCCCGGGCGGTCGCGAAATCGGACATGAAGCGCTGGAAGGCGGCATGAAAGGCCCGCGGGTCCAACAACCGGAACAGCCGCGAGAAGGTGTCGTGGCTGGGCGGGCCAGCGGGCAGGGTCAGGAACTCGCGCAGCACCTCTTCCTTGGCCTCGGCGAAGTCCGCCATGTCAACGCACGACGTGCTTCCACACAGCGCCGCGCACAGCGCCATGAACAGCATCTCAAGAAGATCATGACGCAACGCGTTGCCCGTGCGCGGATCATCAAGACCCGAAAAACTCTCCCGAAATCTCTCCACCGAAACCTCCATCAAACGTCAAAGAAGCTCCAGCAGCAGCGATACTCATTTCCATTCCGTTTACGAAGCCATTCCGTTCACGAACCAAATCAAATGCGATTGCCCTGCCAGTAGCGGATAGCGCTTGGCGGCAAACAAATTATTTCTGTTACTGTTGTTTTTACTTGGCGTCGCCCTCAACCTGCGGGAGCTGTTCTTTTTGCTGATTATCCTGCCCGCGATAGTCTTGTTGCATATCCTATTCGGCCTCATCGACCGGTGAACGACTCTCTCGACAACCCACCATATCGCTGGTGCCGTCCCAAGTGGTTTCTACCTGGGTTGGGCCATGGCGGTGACCATCCCGGCCGTCGGTGGCTGAGGCCCGCTAAGGAGCTCGGGTCCAGCGGGCGATCAGATCCAACACATGAAGGATCAGCGCCCCGATCAGCGCCAGCGCGATCCAACCCCAACCGGCATCGGTCAAGGCGGCGCGAAATGCCAGCACCAAACAACCGCCCGAGAGCACATTCCAAATCCAGCGCCGGACGGAGATGCCGCGGCCGGTTTTTCGGTGGTAGAGAAACAGGAAAATGCCGGTCGCGCCCAGGAAGATCAGCATCGCATCGGCGATAAGCCCGGTCTCGATCAAGAAAGCCATCCCGCCTCTCCCGGCTTAGGACGCGCCGAAGGAACCGTTCAGTTGCACCACCGACCAGTTGAGGGCGCCGGCAAAGGTCACCCAGGCAAGATACGGCGCCAGCAGCCAAGCCGCACGGACGGATATCCGCCGCAGCATCCAGATGAGCGTGGCGATCGACAGCCACAGGAGCACGACCTCGATCAACGCCCAATCCGGGCGCTGAAAGCGGAAAAACAGCCAACTCCAGGCGACATTGAGCAAACCGTTGATGCCAAAGAAGATTACGATTTGCAGCCTTGCGCGCTGGTCTGCGCGCTGCCATGCGCTGACGATCGAAGCGACAACGAACACGTAAATGACCGTCCAGCCCGGTCCAAACACCGCATCAGGCGGTTTCCAGGGCGGCTGCTCAAGACCCTGATACCACGGCCCGAGGTCGGTGCTGGTGATTCCCAGCGCGGCAACAAGGACCGCCGCAGCTGCGGCGATGAGGATGGCTCGCCATCTTCGCGGCTGGGCGTCGGTCACGGAGAGGCGATACCGAGAAGGTGGGCGAGATCCTTGAAAAAGATGCGCGCGTGAGCGACGGGTTTCGCCCGCACAAGTTCCTTATTCATATAGGCCGTCCACGTAAGCCGCTGCACATCCGGATCCCGGCAGATTTTGACGAAGCGTTCCCGCCGCCGGTCATTGGCGTACCAGAAATACTGCATGATGCCGAGAATCCAAAATACTCGGCCATGCGCCTTCATGAACTTCTTCCGGGCCGTGCCCAACGCGCGGCTGTCGCCGGTCTCGAGGTAGGCATCGACCGCTTCCGCCGCCATGCGCCCGCTGGTCATCGCGTAGTAAATCCCCTCGCCCGACGCCGGCGCCACGGTGCCCGCCGCATCGCCGCAGAGGACGACGTCGCGGCCGTTGTCCCAACGGCGGAGCGGACGGAGCGGTATCGGCGCGCCTTCGCACCGGACCGTCGAGGTGCCGTCCAGGCCGGAACTTTCACGAAGGCGGTGCACGGCGTCGCGAAGCGGGTAACCCTTGATCGCGGAGCCGATTCCTACGCTGGTCTTCCCGCCGTGTGGGAAGACCCAGGCGTAGAAGTCGGGCGACAACCTGCCTTGGTAGTAGACGTCGCACCGGGAGCCATCGAAATCGTCCGTGGCCTCCGTTGCATCCGGCGACTTTATGATTTCATGGTAGGCGAAGACGAACGGCATTTTGTCCGAGCCCGGAATTGTCTGCCGGGCGACCTCGGAACGCGCGCCGTCGGCGCCGATGAGCGCGCGCGCGCGGACGGCCTCGGTCTCCTTGCCCAGTCCTTCTCCCGGCTTGTAGTGGATGACGGCGGTTCCGTCCTCATCCCTCTCCACCTTGACGAAGCGACCGTTGCGCCGTTCGGCGCCCGAGGTCTCGGCCCGACCGCGCAGCCAATCGTCGTAGACGTCGCGGTCCACCATGCCGACGAAACCGCCCTCAATGGGCATATCGACTTTCTTGTCTGCCGGAGAAATCATCCTGGCGTTATTGGCCCGCGCTACCAGGAGCGAGAGCGGGATGTCGAAGTCCTTGATCAGCCTCGGCGGAATGGCTCCGCCACAGGGCTTGATCCTGCCGGGACGGTCGAGCAGCAATGTTTTCTTTCCGGCGACGGCGAGGTCGGTTGCGGCGGTTGCGCCGGCCGGCCCTCCGCCAATGACGACAGCATCAAAGGTTTCCAATTCGCGCACGGGGTTATCCTCCGCTGGTTCCAGTTGCGAACGTCGTGGTCATGGTTCCTGTAATTTCGGATTCCCGGCCCATGGTCTTGCGGTCAATTCGTGCCGCCAGCACGCCGGCAACGACGAACATCATGGCCTCGGCGGTGAACACCAGACCGTAGGCGGCCGCCGGGGAGTCGATAATCCAGCGGGCGGCATCGATGGCGAATGTGCCCAGGAAGCCACCGATGCCGAACGCGACCGCCTGGGCAACCCCCCAGATTCCCATGCGGACGCCTTCCCGGCGTTCCCGGCCTTCGCTGACCATTCCCATCATCGAGCCGATGGCGCCAACGGCGAAGGCGCCGTTTGCAACGCCGAGGGCAAATACGTTTGCCTTCAGCGGCCAGGCCGGACCGGCCAGGCCGCCGAGGACAAGCGCCAAAAGCGCCAACGCCGAGGCGGCACAGCCGCCAATGGCCCAGGCCTTCAGCGAACCAAACCGGCGACCGCGCGCGATGGTGCCGGTTATAGCCACCAGCAGCATACCGGCCAGAACACCGCTGTGCTGGATGCCGGCGAGCTTGGTGGATTCGCCGGGGGTAAAGCCGAATACGGTACCGGCGAACGGTTCGAGAATCAGGTCCTGCGCGCTGTAGGCCAGCATTGAGACGAAGACGAAAATCGCCAACCAGCGGGCTCGAGGTTCATTCCAGACCTCGGCCAGGGCAATACGAAACGAGGGAACTTCCCGAGGGTTTCCCGCGCCGGTCGGCGCAAGCAGCGGCGAGGCAACCCTCTGTTCGACCCGAAACGCCGCCAACAAGGCCAACACGAAGGCAATCGCGCAAACCGATCCGGTCACCATGACGAGACGGCCGAGCGAGAACGGGTCCAACATCTGGCCGGCAATCCCGGCGGTGATGATGAACCCCGTGATCATCATGACCCAGACCGTGGTCGCGGCGGCCGCGCGTCTACCGGGGTGGGTTCCCTTGGAAAGCAGCACCAAGAGCGACGTGCCGGATGCGCCGACGCCGCCGCCGATAAGGACGAATGCGGCGACCGCGAGGCTGATGCCGGCCAACCGATTGGTCTCCATCCAGGCGGTTGCCAGTGCGGCGCCAAAGGCGCCCAGGGCCAGCACGGCCATTCCGCCGACAATCCACGGGGTCAATTTTCCGCCGCGGTCGGACCCGTACCCCCAACGGGGGCGGGTGATCTGAACAAAATAGTGCAGCGCGACCAGGGCGCCCGGCAACATGGCCGGCAACGCCAACTCCACCACCATGACCCGGTTCAACGTCGACGTCGTGAGGACGACGATTGCTCCCAAGGCGGTCTGAACCAGACCCAGCCGGAATATGGACAACCAGCTGAAATAGGACGGCGTCACGTCAATCCTCTCAATGCAAAGGCCGCGATCATCATGCCGCCGACATAGACCGGGACGCCCAAGCCGCTATACCACAGAGCGAATTTCATCGGGTTGCGGAGAAAACGGCGCATCATCAGAAGCTGGACGGCGGCCAGCGCCGCAATCACCAATGCGTGGAACGGCTTACCCCAAGCGAAGAGCAGGGCGATGACCGGCAACTGCGGAACGATCATTACGGCACAGGCGACCCGCGCCGCTCCCCTGGCGCCCAACTGAACTGGAAGCGACCGCACCCCCATCTGCCGGTCGCCCTCGATCGCCTTGAAGTCGTTCAGCGTCATGATGCCGTGGGCGCCGATGCTGTAGAGCGCGGCAAGCAGGATGATCCGGCTATCCGGCAACGCGCCGAGCAGAACGGCCGCCCCGGTGAACCATGCCAGGCCCTCGTAGGAAAACCCCACCGCGAGGTTGCCCCACCACCCATTGAGCTTCAGGCGGACCGGCGGCGCGCTGTACAGCCAAGCAAGAAGCAGCCCGACGATGGTCGCCCCGAATACCCAGGGCCCGAGCGCCGCGCCGACCGCCGCGGAAACGGCGGTCCAGAAAATCGCGATGTAGAGACCCATCCGGCCGGGGATGCGCCCCGACGGGATCGGGCGGCCGGGCTCGTTGATGGCGTCCACGTGCCGGTCAAACCAATCGTTCACTGCCTGAGAGGTTGCGCAAACCAGCGGCCCGGCGAGGACAATGCCGGCTATTACGATCAGCCAGTTGGCGCCGAGCGTCGCGCCGGAGGAAACCGCTCCGCAGGCAAACGCCCACATGGGCGGAAACCAAGTGATCGGTTTGAACAGTTCCAGCACCGCAGAGGGCGACAGCCGCCCTGCGGAAACCGTCGCATTGGCCGAATCGGACATGGCTGTATGATGTTTCTTACATATAAGATTGTCAATTTATTTGGACGTATGAGACCGCAAAAATTCCGCGATTTTCGTGCGTGCAGCTGAACGCGGGCGGAGGGACGGTCAGAAAATGTTGAAGATGATCACCATGGCGATGGCGTAGATCAAAATCCCGCCGCCAATCAGCGTATAGTTGAAATTTCGCCGGGCACCAATTTCCGCCAATTCCCGCGCCTGATCCATGAGGACGGGCCAGGAGTAGGCGATCATGTCGGTCTGTGTCAGAACGGCCTTGATGCGGTTTTCGCCGTCAACCACCGGAATTCGCCGATAGCGGTCTTTCGACATTGTCCGCATCCACTCCTCCATCTCGTCCGTCTCCCGCGCACAGCTTGGATTGGAGGTCATGATTTCGGAGATGTTCGTGGTCCGGGCATCAAGGCCGGCGTTGACGAGACGTTTCATCACGTCCCGTTCCGTCAGGATGCCGATAACCTTCTGATCGCCGTCGACGACGATTGCCGAACCGTAGTTGTACTCGGACATGCCGGCGACGGCTTCCGAGACCAATTGGTCCGACCGTACGGTGAAGGGCGCGCCTTTGGGACTGGCAGCTAGGTGATCGTGGATTTTCATGACCAAATCTCCTCCTGTTTTCCGCCGTATCGGCAAGCCGGGTCGGGCTGGAATATGCTGCGCTCAACTTTCCGGCGACAAATCTCCGAGACCGTACCTATGCAATTTCGCGTAAAGGCTCTGGCGGCTGAGACCGAGCATCTCGGCCGCGGACGCCCGATTGTTTCTCGTCAGCTCGAGCGCCGATTCGATACACATCCGTTCGATCACGTCGGTGGTTTCACGGACGATTTCCTTGAGAGAAACCTTGCCAACCAATTCCGCTAGGTGCCGGGCGGATCCTTCGATCTCCGCCGGCGTGTCGTCCCCTGCGATCAGGCGCTGATTGACATCCCGAATGATGAAGCCGACCCGGCCCTGCCGATCCTCGGGCACCGCGACCGCCGAGACCTCGACGTCGGTTCGTGCGCCGTGCAGACCTCTGAGAATTGTCGCAAACAGACGAACGCTTCCGCGCTCGCGGGCATTTCCCAGCAGCACATTGAAGTCGACCGCCGACCGGCCCAGCCATTCGTCCAGGGCTTCGCCGTGCGCCTGGTCCTCGGTGGCCATTTGGGTCATCTCGAGGAAGGCGGCGTTGACCGCGAGGATCTGGCCCTGCCGATTCGCCAGCACAAATCCGTCCGGCGCGGCATCAAGCAGCCTTATGAGGTCCTGCCGGGCTTCGGAGATCCCGGTCGATTCGGCCTCGGCATCGGCCCGGCGTATCCTGAGCAGCAGCAGTTTTTTTTCGTCCTCGCGAAACAGGGAACCCGATACGAGATATCCGCCGCCCTCGGACGCAAAAGTCGTCTCGGCGGCATCACCCAGCATCACGAGCCTGGAGAAGAAGGCCTGCACCTCCTCGGCGTCGGGGGGACCGAAAAGATCGGCGACCTTTCTGCTGGACAGCTTTCGGCGTCCGCCGCCCATCAACTTTTCGGCAGCCGGGTTGGCCTCAAGTATTTTTTGGGTCGCCGCATCGACGACCAGAACGGCTTCGGGAACCTGCTGAAACAAGAGCCGGTAACGAGTCTCCATTTGCCGAAGCCGGGAATAGTCCCGCTCGATGGAATGCTGGGCGTCCAGCAGGCGCTGCTGCAACGCCGCCATCTGGCGGAGTTCGCGGCCGATCGCGACTTGCCGCCCGTCCTTTCCGATTCGCAGCGTCGTGTAGACGACCGGCAGATCGGCGCCGCCCCCCGACGGGTGATTTACTTGCCGCCATCTGGGGGAATCCGCTTTGTCGGCTTCGTTCAGCAGCCGGACGATTTTCTGCCGACTCTCGACCGTTACGGTCTCAACCCAGGGTTTCCCCAGCCATTGCACTTGATATGGCGCGGCCGCCAACTCTTCGTTGCCGAATGCCAGGTCGGTGATGACGCCCTGGTCATCGAGGGAAAGCGCTATATCGGACGCTGTCGCGAGAAGCGTTGCAACGATTTCAGCGTCCAACTGCCCTAGGGACGTTTCTGGGGTGGCAAACTTTTTCACCTAAGACCATCTTCTCTCAGACACCTCGGCGGTGCCGTTCACGCCCCCAATTCAAACCCCTTCGCGCCACGCTCGTCGGCCAAGGCCGACACCAGTTCGAAGGCCTTGTCCACGGCCTCCCTTCCATCGATCGCCATCGCATCCGCGCCGAGCTTGGACACCAATTCGGGGCGTTCGACGACAAGCGACCCGCCAACGAGAACCCCAATATTTCCGTCGGGATCCGAACGGCGGAGATTCGCGATTTCCGACGCGAGTTTCTCCAGATGGATTTCGCTGCCGATGGACCAACCAACAACATCAACCGGATTGCCGCCGGTCCGTGTCGCACCTCGAAGGTCGTTATATTCGCCGAATACGACCTCCCAGCCGCTCCCCCTGAAGAATTCCGCCACCATGGAAAGGCCGAAGGTATGCTGTTCTTGCGGCGCTGGAACAAGTTGAACGCTGAAGCCCGTGGCCTGACCGGGATGCAGCGCCTGAGACGCAGCGTCGAGCCGGTGAAGCAGCCGCTGAAGCTTGCCGACCGCAAGGGTGACCTCGGTGAAATCGACCAGATCGTCGATCCACATATCGCCGAATCGACGCGCGGCGGGCGCCAACAGGTTCAGGTAAATACTGTCCAGTGACGCGCCCTGGCGAATCAAATCGGTAATGAAGAAATCGGTCTGATCGTCGACGCTTTTCCGCACGAGTTGGACAAAGTCATCGATTGCAGCATCGTCGACCTGCCGGTCGCGGGAGCGTGCGCCTTGCTCTCCCAAGAGCGGGGCATCATCCCGATGGGAAAGAGCCAAGCGCGGAATGATTTCGATTTCAATGACTTGTTGGAGCGGTCGAAACGGCACCACCAAGCCGTCAATGGCTGGCTGTGATGGGTCTGGGGGATCGTCAATAATTTTTGACGATTCGGCCTGATTGAAACTTTTTACTGCGGTGGACTCCGAACTGTTCCCTCGTTTTCGAATGACTTTTTGACCATGCGCGTTCATGCACTAACCCTCCGCGCTGTAGGGTTCCCAGACCCCGATTTGAACCAACACCGGTGTGGCCCGGCTTTTTGTTGGTGCTCTCCCTCGTCAACTTCTGGAGCGATCGTTGACTGTCCACAAAACTTTACTGCCATCTCGCGAAATCTCAAAGCCCTCAATTTGCACATAGGCCAGTTTGGATTCCGATCCTACGAATTCAATTAGAACCAACCCAAAAAAACTTGTCAAGTTTATTGGACGTATAGTTTTATTGACAACCTCTCACCGCAGGGTCTAGCATCGACCTATGGGAAGGTGATGTGCGGAGTCAAAGACAATGGATACCCGCCGCTACAACCGTCGAACCGGTTCAATCGGCCCCTGGTGTTCGAGGCGCGAACTCCGGGGACGTCGCGCGTTCCCGCACACACCGATAATCGTATGGAACAGGAGGCGCACCCTATGAACCATGTGATCGGACCCGTGAGTGCCCTTGAGCGATTAATCGGCATGGTCGACAGCTGTCCCTGGTCCGCGCATGCCGGCAGAATGGTTCCACCGGCGGAGACCGCCGCCCCATCCGTAAAGCGGGGAATCTATACGCCCGAACAACGCCGACGTCGCGACAATACGCCCTGGACTATGGTCCAGGGAATCCTCGCCCCGATTCAGTTCCTGGTGTTCCTCATCAGCCTCGGCTTGGTCGTCAGATACCTCGCAACCGGCGAAGGCCTGGCGCTCGCGGTCGGCTCGATCGTCATCAAGACACTTATTCTTTATGCGATCATGGTCACCGGCTCGATCTGGGAGCGGGTGGTCTTCGGCCGTTACCTGTTTGCGACTGCATTTTTTTGGGAGGACGTGATCAGCGTCCTCGTTATGATCCTGCACACCGCCTATCTGGTCGCATTGATCGGCGGCTATCTGACGGTTGAGGGTCAGCTATACCTCGCTCTGGCGGCCTACGCCGCCTACGCCGTGAACGCCACGCAATACGTCGTCAAGTTCCGCTTGGGACGTATCGGCGCAGACGGCGCCCAGAGTGAGGAGGGCGGCCGGCGGTCAGGCGGGATGCGCGGGACCGGCCATCCTGACGGCGTTGGGGCTGCCGGATGACCGGGACCGCGCTTGCCTCGCCGCCGGCCGCCTGCGCCGCGGACAACGAAGCGCCCGTCCTCAGGGAGCGTGGACAACGCGAGGTCTTTTGCGGCTTGACCGGCATCATCTGGCTGCACCGAAAAATCCAGGATGCCTTTTTCCTGGTGGTCGGCTCGCGGACTTGCGCGCATCTCATCCAGTCCGCCGCCGGTGTGATGATATTCGCCGAGCCCCGATTCGCCACCGCCATCATGGGCGAAAAGGATCTCGCCGGCCTCACCGACGCCAATGAGGAGTTGGACCGGGCCGTGGAAAAACTCCTTGCCCGCCGTCCCGACATCAAGCTGCTGTTCCTCGTCGGTTCCTGTCCGTCCGAGGTCATCAAGCTCGACCTGTCCCGGGCCGCGGAGCGCCTTTCCGCCACCCATGCGCCGGACGTCAGGGTTCTCAATTATTCGGGCAGCGGTATTGAAACCACCTTCACCCAAGGGGAGGATGCGTGTCTCGCCGCCATGGTCCCGACTCTACCGGCGGAACCGGCGAACGCCGAAAAATCCCTGATGGTCGTCGGCACGTTGCCGGACGTGGTCGAAGATCAGTTTCGTCGGCTGTTCGACGAACTGGGAATCGAGTCGGTGCGGTTTCTGCCGCCGCGCCAAAGCACCGCGCTGCCCGCTGTCGGCGAGAACACGCGCTTCCTGCTGGCACAGCCGTTTCTTGCCGAAACCGCACGCGCCTTCGAAGAGAGAGGCGCAAAGCGAATCGCCGCGCCGTTTCCCTTCGGCGCTGAGGGAACGACATCGTGGCTCCAGGCCGCGGCGGATGAATGGCGGGTCTCCCGCGAGCAGTTCGCCGCCGTCACCGAGACTAAACGCAAGCGGGCGGAATCGTCCATCGAGCGCTATCGCGGCCGGTTGAACGGCCAACGTATTTTTTTCTTTCCCGATTCCCAATTGGAAATCCCCATGGCGCGGTTCCTGTCCCGCGAACTCGGCATGGAGTTGATCGAGGTCGGGACGCCCTATCTTCACCGGCACCACCTCGCGGAAGAATTGTCGATGCTCCCGGAAACGGTAGTTCTGAGCGAAGGCCAGGACGTGGAGCGGCAGCTGGACCGCTGCCGGTCGGCGGCGCCGGATCTGATCGTCTGCGGCCTCGGGCTCGCCAATCCGCTGGAAACCGAAGGCCTGGCGACCAAGTGGTCCATCGAACTCCTATTTACGCCCACCCATGGCTACGAGCAGGCGGGCGACTTGGCCGAGTTGTTCGCGCGGCCGCTGGTGCGGCGCGAGAAATTGAGGGTATAGAGATGGAACTTACCCTCTGGACATATGAAGGACCCCCGCACGTCGGCGCCATGCGAATCGCGACGGCGATGAAGGGCGTTCATTATGTCCTGCACGCTCCGCAAGGGGATACCTACGCCGATCTTCTGTTCACGATGATCGAACGGCTGCCCGACCGGCCGCCAGTGACCTATACGACGTTCGAAGCGCGGGATCTGGGCGGCAATACCGCCGAGATCTTCAAGAACGCCGTCGCCGAGGCCTATGACCGGTTTCAGCCGCAGGCGATCTTGGTCGGCGCCTCCTGCACCGCGGAGCTCATCCAGGATGACCCGGGTGGTCTCGGCCGGGCGCTGGGATTGCCCATTCCGGTGGTGCCCCTGGAACTCCCCGCCTATCAGCGAAAGGAAAATTGGGGCACGGCGGAAACCTTCTACCAGATCGTCCGGGCGTTTACCGGCGCCAACGCGCCGGAGCCCGGCGCCGAACGGCCGCCGCGCCCGGCGGACAAACGGCCGTTGTGCAATATTCTGGGCCCGACGGCGCTCGGTTTCCGTCACCGGGACGATGTCCGGGAGATCTCCGGCCTTCTCAGGCGAATGGGCGTCGAGATCAACGTGACCGCGCCGCTGGGCGCACGTCCGGCGGATATCGCCCGGCTCGGCGAGGCCGACTTCAATGTCGTGCTCTACCCGGAAACCGCCGGCATCGCCGCCACATGGCTGGAACGGACGTTCCGCCAGCCCTCGACCAAGAAAATCCCGATCGGCGTCGGAGCGACGCGCGAATTCATCAACGAAGTATCGGGGCTGGCGGGGCTGGATCCGGCTGCGTTGCCGGACGACGAATTAACCCGATTGCCCTGGTTCTCCCGGTCGGTTGATTCGACCTACCTCACCGGCAAGCGGGTTTTTGTCTTTGGCGACGCGACCCATGTGCCGGCGGCGGCCCGCGTGGCCCAGCACGAGCTTGGGTTCTCCATCGTCGGGCTCGGCACCTATACGCGGGAATATGCCCGCGAGGTGCGGGCGGCCGCAGAGGAATTCGGCCTCGAAGCGCTGATCACCGACGATTACCTGGAGGTCGAGGCGGCAATCAGGGAACTGCAGCCGGAATTGGTGTTGGGCACCCAAATGGAGCGCCATATCGCCAAACGGCTGGGTATCGCGTGCGCGGTAATTTCGGCGCCGGTCCATGTCCAGGATTTTCCCGCCCGCTACTCGCCGCAGATGGGTTTCGAGGGCGCGAATGTTCTCTTCGACGATTGGGTCCATCCCCTGATGATGGGCCTCGAGGAACACCTCCTCGGCATGTTCCGCGAAGATTTCGAGTTCAACGACGGCTCCGTACCGTCCCATCTCGCCAATGCTGGATCGGTGCAGACCGCGCCCTCGCTGGAGCAGCAGATGGCCACCGGCCCAGCCGCCGGGGACACCGCCGCATCGGGCGTATGGTCCATCGAGGCCGAGCAGGAACTCCTCAAAATTCCGTTTTTCGTTCGCGGCAAGGCTCGCAGGAACACAGAGAAATTCGCCGCGATGAACCACGTGGACGTAATCACCGTCGAGACACTGTACGATGCCAAGGCGCACTTCGGCCGATAAGGGAACGCCCGTTCGGGTCACCATCGTGACGCTGGACAGCCACATTGCCGGCGCCGCCAAACGTGCGTCCCGGCAACTGAGCGCCGACCTGCCCGGTCTCTCATTGTCCCTGCACGCGGCCACCGAGTGGTCCAAGGACCCGGACGCGCTTGAGCGCTGCCGCGAGGATGTCTCGAAGGCCGACATCGTCATCGCCACCATGCTGTTCATGGAAGAGCACGTACAGGCGATCCTGCCGGCGCTTCAAGCGCGCCGGGACACGTGCGACGCCATGATTTGCGGCATGTCGGCGGGCGAGATCATCCGCCTTACCCGCATGGGGAAATTTTCCATGGACGGCGGCCAGGGCGGCGCGATTTCACTGCTGAAGCGGCTCCGGGGCGACCGCAAGGGCAAGGCGGCGGCCGGTGCCGGCCAGATGGCCATGTTGCGGCGCGTTCCCCGGATTTTGCGTTTCATTCCGGGCACCGCCCAGGATGTCCGGGCCTATTTCCTTACCCTCCAATATTGGCTGGCGGCATCGGACAAGAACATCGCCAATTTGGTAGGTTCGCTGGTGAACCGTTATTCGGCCGGCCCCCGCGCCAAACTGCGGGGGTCGTTGAAGCCGCAGCCGCCGGTCGCGTATCCGGAC
Organism: Rhodospirillales bacterium; assembly: GCA_965221855.1. Classification (GTDB taxonomy): domain Bacteria; phylum Pseudomonadota; class Alphaproteobacteria; order Rhodospirillales; family UBA2165; genus JAJDXO01. The sequence goes on from CBDCSV010000006.1 coordinate 585,271, forward strand.
ACCGGCATCTACCACCCGCGCCTGCGCGGTCGCATATCCGCGAATACCGCCAAACTGCCCAAACCGAAGAAGCGTTCCCGAGGCCGGGTCGGCCTATTGGTCATGCGGTCTTATGTGCTGGCCGGCGACACCGACCACTATGACGGCGTCATCGGCGAGCTGGAAGCCCGGGGTCTGGAAGTCGTGCCGGCTTTCTCCGCCGGGCTGGATTCCCGGCCCGCGGTCGAACGGTATTTCCTTGATGAACGGGGCGCAACGGTCGATGCCGTGCTGTCTCTCACCGGTTTCTCCTTGGTCGGCGGGCCCGCCTACAACGATGCCCGCGCGGCCGAGGACCTTCTCGACCGCCTGGACGTCCCTTATCTGGCGGCCCACGCGCTCGAGTTCCAGGACCTGGAGAGTTGGGAGCAGTCCGAACACGGCCTGACACCCATCGAAGCGACCATGATGGTCTCCATCCCGGAGATCGACGGGGCGACCGGACCGATGGTATTCGGCGGCCGGACCACCGACGGCAGCGGCTCTCAAGTGCGGGAAATGAAGGCCCACCCCGAGCGGGCCTCGGTTCTCGCCCGCCGAGTCAGTCGGATGATCGATCTCCGCCGGAAATCCAATGCCCGGCGCAAGATCGCAATCGTCATATTCAACTTCCCGCCCAACGGCGGCAGCGTTGGCACCGCGGCCCATCTCGCGGTTTTCCCGTCGCTCTTTAATACCCTGAGAGCGTTGAAGGACGACGGATATGACGTGGCGCTGCCGGCAAGCGCCGATGATCTCCAGGACATCCTGTTGAACGGCAATGCCGCCCGCCTCGGCGCCGACGCCAATGTCCATGCGCGGATTTCCACGGATGATCATGTTCGCCGCGAGCCCTGGCTGTCGGAAATCGAGGCGCAGTGGGGTCCGGCCCCGGGACGCCACCAAACCGATGGCCGCTCGATCAACGTGCTGGGCGCCGGCTTCGGCAACGTCTTCATCGGGGTACAGCCGGCCTTCGGCTATGAAGGCGATCCCATGAGGCTGCTGTTCGAAAAGGGCTTCGCCCCGACCCACGCCTTTGCCGCGTTCTACAGCTATATCAAGGAAGACTTCGGCGCCGATGCGGTCCTGCACTTCGGCACCCATGGGGCGCTCGAGTTTATGCCCGGCAAACAGGTCGGCATGTCCGAGGATTGCTAGCCGGACCGGCTGATCGGCGATCTGCCGAATTTCTATCTCTATGCGGCGAACAACCCGTCCGAAGGCACCATCGCAAAACGCCGTTCCGCGGCGACATTGATCAGCTACCTGACCCCGCCCATCACCCACGCGGGTCTTTACAAGGGCCTGTCCGAACTGAAGGCCTCGATCGACAGATCGCGGGCGCTTCCGCCGGATGCCGGCGCAGAGCGCGATCATCTCGCCGCACTCATTCAATCTCAAGCCGCCTTGGTCGAGTTGGCCGAAGCGGAGCCGGCTTGGGGCGCACAGGCGGAAGAGGCCGTCGAGGCGCTCAACCACCGGGTCCTGGAGCTTGAGTACACGTTGATCCCGAGCGGTCTGCATGTGGTCGGCGAGGCCATGAGCGAGAAAGATCGGAACGATATTCTTTCGGCGCAGGCCGAGGTACACGGCGATGCCCAAATCGACGCCGAGATCGTCTCGAAGATCGTCGACGGACAGGGCGCCTCGACAAAGTCGCCGGATACGCAGGATCTTCTCGATAAGCTTTCCCGGGCGAACGAACTTCTCTCCGAGGATCACGAGCTGCCGGCGCTCCTCCATGCGCTGGACGGCGGTTTCGTGCGGCCCGTGGCCGGCGGCGACCTGCTGCGCAATACGGAGATTTTGCCGACCGGACGAAACCTGCATGGCTTCGACCCGTTCAAGATTCCCAGCGCCTTTGCGGTCGCCGATGGCGAGCGCCAGGCGGATCGGCTGATCGCCCGTCATATGGACGACGGAAACCGGCTTCCGGAAACCATCGCCATGGTCCTGTGGGGAACGGACAACCTGAAATCCGAAGGCGGGCCGATCTCTCAGGCATTGGCGTTGATCGGCGCCCGCCCCCGGTTCGACGGCTTCGGCCGCCTGACCGGCGCCGAGCTCATTCCGCTCGAGGAACTCGGCCGGCCGCGGATCGATGTGGTCGCGACGCTGTCCGGGATATTCCGCGACCTGCTGCCGTTGCAGACCCGGATGCTCGCCGAGGCGGCCTACCTCGCCGCCGGCGCCGACGAGCCGGAAGAGATGAATTTCGTCCGCAAGCACGCCCTGGCCCATCAGCGGGAACAGGAATGCGATCTCGAGACTGCGGCGCTTCGCGTCTTTTCGAACGCGCAAGGGGCATATGGATCGAACGTTAATCTGCTGATCGACAGCGGAAGCTGGATGGACGAGGACGAATTGGGCGAGACATTCAAGGCCCGCAAATGCTTTGCCTATGGCCGAACCGGTGAGCCGGAACAGCAGGCCGAACTGCTCGGCAGCGTGCTGTCGGGCGTCGATCTTACCTATCAGAATTTGGAATCCGTTGAACTGGGCGTCACCACCCTCGACCACTATTTCGATACCCTCGGCGGCATCAGCAAGGTGGTCAGCCGGTCCCGGGGTGAAAACGTGCCGGTCTATATCGGTGATCAGACGGTCGGTGAAGGCACGGTCCGCACCTTGTCTGAGCAGGTGGCCATCGAGTCCCGCACCCGCATTCTGAATCCCAAATGGTACGAGAGCATGCTGGAACACGGGCATGAAGGCGTCCGTCATATTGAATCCCATGTGACCAACACGCTCGGCTGGTCGGCGACAACGGGCCAGGTCGATCCCTGGGTGTATGACCAAGTCACCGACACCTTCATGCTCGACGACGAGATGCGGGAACGCTTGGCGGCGCTCAACCCGACCGCATCCGCCCGGATTGCAAATCGGCTCCTCGAAGCCGGCGAACGTCAATATTGGAAGCCCGACGAAGCGGTCCTCGATGCCCTGCGCAAGGCAGGCGACGAACTCGAGGACCGGATCGAAGGCGTGTTTGTAGAAGAGGTAGCCGCATGAACGAACTGAACAAAAACCACGCGACCGCGACCGCCCGGGTTCAGACCCCGGCCAAGGGGGCGGACGGTGAAGGCAGCGTCCAGGTCCATATGGATCCGTCCATGATCATCGACACCGCCAAGGTCTTTTCGGTTTACGGAAAGGGAGGGATCGGCAAGAGCACGACGTCGTCCAATCTGTCCGTCGCTTTCTCCAAGCTCGGCAAACGGGTCCTGCAGATCGGCTGCGACCCCAAGCACGATTCGACCTTCACACTGACCAAACAGCTCATGCCGACCGTCATCGACGTTCTGGCGTCCGTGGAGTTTCACGCCGAAGAACTGCGCATCGAGGACTTCGTCTACGAGGGCTACAACGGCGTCATGTGCGTCGAGGCCGGCGGCCCGCCGGCAGGCACGGGCTGCGGAGGCTATGTTGTCGGCCAGACGGTCAAGCTGCTGAAAGAGCACCATCTGCTCGAGGACACCGACGTGGTCATTTTCGATGTCCTGGGCGACGTGGTCTGCGGCGGATTTGCGGCGCCGCTGCAGCACGCCGACCGCGCCCTGATCGTCGCCGCCAACGATTTCGATTCGATCTTCGCCATGAACCGGATCGTTGCCGCCATCGAGGCAAAATCGAAGAACTATGGCGTCCGGGTGGGTTGCGTCATCGCCAATCGCAGCGCCGGAACGGATGAGATCGACCGGTTCAACGGCGTGGTCGGGATGAAGACCCTCGCCCACTTCCCTGATCTGGACGTCATTCGGAAGAGCCGGCTGAAGAAGTCGACGTTGTTCGAGATGGACACGTCGCCGGAACTGGAAGCCGTGCAGAACGAATACCTGCAGCTCGCCGAAACGCTCTGGGCCGGCGTCGATCCGCTTGAGGTTTCGCCGCTGAAGGACCGCGAAATTTTTGATCTGCTGGGATTCGACTGATGAATTCGGTCTCCTACACGAGACGCCGGGGTCAGCTCGAGACCTATTTCGACCGTACCGCGGCCCGAGCATGGGAACGTCTGACCTCCGATGCGCCGGTGAGCGGCATCCGGGCAACGGTGCGCGCCGGCCGGGACAGCATGCGTGAGACATTGCTCGGCTGGCTGCCGGAGGATTTGAGCGGCCGCCGGATCCTGGATGCGGGCTGCGGCACCGGCGCCTTTGCCGTCGAGGCCGCGCGCCGCGGCGCCGAAGTGGTCGCGGTCGATCTATCGGCGACCCTGACCGGCCTCGCGCGGGACCGTATCCCCGTCATTCGGCCCCCGGGCCGGGTGGAGTTCGTCGTCGGCGATATGTTAGACCCCGCTTTCGGCGAATTCGATCACGTCGTCGCCATGGATTCGCTGATCCATTACCGGACCCCGGATATGGTCGGCGCCCTCGGCGGGCTGGCCGCGAGAACCACCCGATCCATCCAATTCACGTTCGCGCCGCGCACGCCGCTGCTGACCGTCATGCACGCGGCCGGCCGGCTGTTTCCGCGGGGCAATCGCGCACCGGGCATCGTCCCCGTGGGCGAAAACACCATCGCGCGGAAACTCGCGGCTTCGCCGTCGATGTCCGATTGGCGGCCGTCGCGAACCAGACGGGTCATCACCGGGTTCTACATGTCGCAAGCCTTGGAGTTGGTACGAACACAATGAAGGCCAACAATACATTGGCGAAATTCTGGGTGTGGCTCGGTCCGCGGTTCCTGCCGTTTGCCGACGCGGTGACCGACGAGCTCCCGCTCGGCCGGCTGCTGCGCCTATCCCTGTTCCAGATCTCCGCCGGTATCGCCGTGGTGCTGCTGACCGGCACCCTGAACCGGGTAATGATCGTCGAACTCGATGTCCCGGCATGGCTGGTTGCCTCGATGATTGCCGTCCCGCTGTTGATTGCGCCGATCCGGGTGCTGATCGGCCACCGTTCGGACACCCACCGCTCGTTCCTCGGATGGCGCCGCGTACCGTACATCTGGATGGGAACCATGCTGCAATTCGGCGGCCTCGCCATCATGCCCTTCGCGCTTCTAGTTCTTTCCGGCACCGGCGAAGGCCCAGTGGTTTATGGCCAGATCGGTGCCGCCCTTGCCTTCCTGCTGGTCGGGATCGGTCTCCATACGGCCCAAACGGCGGGCCTCGCCCTGGCGACCGACCTCGCCCCCGATGCCGCCCGGCCGCGGGTCGTCGCGCTGCTCTACGTCATGCTGCTGGTGGGCATGATGACCAGCGCCATCGCCTTCGGGCTGCTGCTCGCGGACTTCGCCTATATCAAGCTGATCCAGGTCATCCAGGGCGCGGCACTGGCGACCATGGTTCTGAACATGGCCGCCCTGTGGAAGCAGGAGCCGCGCAATCCGAAGCTCACCGCCCACGATCGGCCGCGGGTCAAGTTCGCCGAGTCGTGGCGGGAATTCAAGGAGCAGCCCCAATCCCTGCGGCTCCTCGTCGCGGTCGGCCTGGGGACCGCCGCCTTCAGCATGCAGGACATCCTGCTGGAGCCCTATGGCGGCCAAATTCTCGACCTGAGCGTCAGCGCGACCACCCTGCTGACGGCGATGCTGGCGGCCGGCATGTTGGCCGGCTTCGCGTTGGCGGGATACTCCCTGACCCGTGGCGGAGACACCTACCGCCTCGCCGCCTATGGGACGTTGACCGGCGTCGTCGCCTTCACCGCGGTGATATTTGCCGCACCTCTCGATTCGGCGTTGTTGTTCCGCATCGGGACAACGCTCATCGGTCTCGGCGGAGGATTGTTTGCCGTCGGCATGCTGACCGCGGCCATGTCCTTCGCCCGCGACGGCCAGAGCGGCATTGCGCTCGGCGCGTGGGGGGCGGTGCAGGCGGCGGCCACCGGCGGCGCGATCGCCATCGGCGGCTTCGTCCGGGATGCCGTCGCCGAACTCGCCTCGGCAGGTTTGCTGGGGCCGGCGATGGACAGCCCGTCGGTCGGATACAGTTTCGTCTATCACCTGGAAATTTTGTTGCTGTTCGCAACGCTCGTGGCCCTCGACCCCTTGGTGCGCCGGCGAACGGAGGAATTTGAGGAACAACAGGGAACGAAATTCGGACTGGCCGAAATTCCCGGTTAGTCCCTGTTTGGCGTGGAGGTCAAGTCATGGGTACGATTATGGGCAATATCGACGTAGCGCAGGTGACGCTCTACGTCTTCTGGCTATTCCTTGCCGGCCTAATCTTCTACCTCCGCCGGGAGGACAAGAGAGAGGGTTATCCACTCGAATCGGATCGCTCGGAGTTCGTCACGGTACAGGGGTTTCCCGCCGTGCCGGAACCCAAGACCTTCCTCCTGCCCCATGGCGGCACCCAATTGGCGCCGCGGCAGGAAAATGACACCCGCGAAATTCGTGCAGAGCCCGTTGCGCCCTGGCCGGGCGCGCCGCTGGAACCGACGGGCGATCCCATGCGGGATGCGGTCGGTCCGGCATCCTATGCACTCCGGACCGACGAGCCGGACCGGACGCCCGAGGGCGCCAATAAGATCGCGCCGCTGCGGGTGGCGACCGAATTCTATACCGATCCCCGGGATTCCGACCCCGTCGGCCTTCCTGTCATTGCCGGAGACGGTGTGGAGGTGGGCGTCGTTTGCGACGTCTGGATCGACCGTTCGGAGTTCCTGATCAGGTACCTGGAGGTTCAACTGGCGCCCGAGACCGGTTCCAGAAAAGTGTTGCTGCCGCTCAATTTCGCTCGCGTCCGGCGCGGTTCGGGCATGGTTGTCGTCCGTTCGATCTTCGGGAAGCACTTTGCCCACATTCCGGATATTCGAAACCCGGATCAGATAACCCTTTTCGAGGAAGACAAAATCACCGCGTATTTTGGCGGCGGCACACTCTATGCGACACCTAGCCGTTTGGGGCCCTGGATATGAGCAGCCACGACGATTTTGACTTCGAGCCGACCCCCGGGATTCCGGCTCGGCTTCCCGAGGGCGAGCGCATTCTTTGGCAGGGATCGCCAGACTGGCGCGCCCTCGCCCGGTCTGCGTTCCATATCCGAAAGGTGGCGATTTATTTCGGCCTGCTGCTGCTCTGGCGGCTGGCCGACGCGGCTGCCGGAGGTGCAACCACGGCCGCATTGACCGGCGCCGCAATCTGGGTCCTGGCCATGGCGACCGGCTCGATCGGTCTGTTGACGCTCCTCGCCTGGCTGAATGCCCGCTGCACCATCTACACCATCACCACCCGGCGTATTTTGCTTCGTTTCGGCGTCGCGTTGCCGATGACCGTCAACGTGCCGTTCAATGTGGTGCATTCCGCGGCGATGAAGAAGAACTGGGACGGGACCGGCGATCTTCCGCTTCAACTCAATGGCGGGGACCGGGTCGCCTACGCCGCCCTCTGGCCCCATGTCCGCCCGTGGCAGTTCCGCCGTCCTCAACCGATGTTCCGCGGCATTCCCGAGGTCGAAGAAGCCGCCAGGATGCTCGCCGAGGCGCTGGTCGATTTCGACGGTCAACGCAAGGCAGCCGGCGTGACGACCGTGGAACGGGTGGAGCCGCGTGCCACCGTCATCGACCCGGTTGCGGTCCCGGCCGAGTAAGGAGAACGACGATGGCCGAACGGAAGCCAAGTGAAACCCTCCCCCGCAGCCTGCTGATCGGCGCGGGTGTCATGGTCTTGCTGGCGTTGGTATTCTCGAGCCTATCGAGCACCACCGATATCGGCGCTCTCCGCGTCTCGACCTCTCCGCCGGCCCATGTGGTCAGCATCCAATTCCGTGACGAAGCCGACGGCTCTGTGACCATCTTTGACGCCGACCGCGATGAAATCGTGGCCGTGGCCGCGCCCAACTCCAACGGATTCCTGCGCGGCGTGATGCGAGGCTTTGTCCGCGCCCGGATGCTCCACAATGAGGGCCCCGAAACACCCTTCCAGTTCATCCGACGCCAGGACGGCCGCCACTCGGTGGTCGATCCGGCCACCGGCAAGCGCGTCGAGCTGGACGCATTTGGATGGAACAACGTCGGCGCCTTTTCCCGGCTGATGGATGAGGCGCTCAAGGCCCGGGAAGCCGATAAACGACCCAAGTTGGTGTCCGCCGCCGGCGGCGGGCCGCATACCTCGCCTGCAACTCAGACCCAGCTTCAGTGAGGAAGTCCCATGAACGCAATTGATCCCAATAACGCCGCAGTCGACAAGACGACCAATTCCTCCACCCAAAAGGCGCATCAGGACGCTCTCCTGAGCCCTCGGTTCTACACCACCGACTTCGACGCCATGGACAAGCTCGACCTCAGCGGCATCCGTGCCGAATGGGATGCGTTGATGGCCGAGTTCGAGGAAGATGCCAACAAGGATCATTTCAAGGAAATGTCCTATTCGACCGATGAGGTCCAGGACCTGCCGGCGCCGCTGATGAAGGAATTCACCGACTTCCTCATTTCCTCGGTGACGTCGGAGTTTTCCGGGTGCGTGCTCTATGCCGACATCAAGAAAGCGGTCGCCAACAAGGATATCCGGAACGTTATGGGCTACATGAGCCGGGATGAAAGCCGCCATGCGGGCTTCATCAACGAGGCGCTCAAGGGCTTCGGCATCCCGGTCGATCTTGGTTTTCTCCGCAAGGAGAAGAATTACACCTTCTTCCGGCCCAAGTTCATCTTCTACGCCACCTATCTGTCGGAGAAGATCGGATACGCCCGCTACATCACCATCTACCGGCAGTTCGAGAAACATCCGGAACTGCGGTTCCACCCGATCTTCAAGGCGTTCAAGCAGTGGTGCAACGACGAGTTCCGGCACGGCGAGGTTTTCGCGCTGATCATGCGGGCCGATCCTAAGCTGCTCCGCGGCCACAACAAGCTGTGGATCCGCTTCTTCCTGCTGGCCGTCTTCGCGACCATGTATGTGCGCGATCACACCCGGCCCGAAATGCATGCGGCGATGGGTTTTCACCCCAGTGAGTACGACCAGCAGGTGTTCCGGATCACGACGGAAATCTCGCGCCAGGTCTTCCCGCTCATGCTCGACATCGAGAACCCGCGGTTTGGTGAATTGCTGGACCGGCTCCGGCGCATCTCCGAGGCGGGCACCGAACTCAAGGCCCGCGGCGGACTGCTGAACGCCATCAAGCGCGGCGGGCTCTCCGTGGCCGGCGTCGCCACCTTCGCCCAACTCTATCTGATGCCGACAATTCCGAATGAACTGCCGGCGGATTTGCGCGTCCAGCCAGCGTGGTAGGGGAGAATGCATAAATGATCCAATACGGACTGACCGCGGTCTACGCACTCTTCGTCTGGTGGTTTGCCACCGGCGTGGTGCTGTACCTAGACGGCCTGCCCCGCCGGACTCACCAGTGGACGATGGCAGGCGCCACGGTCGTCCTCGCCGCCGCCCTCGCGGCACTCATCTGGACCAGCGGCGATTCATCCGCGTTCGGCGCTTATGGCGGGTTTACCTGCGGCGTCCTGATTTGGGGCTGGCACGAGATCAGCTTTCTGATGGGCTACGTCACCGGTCCCCGCACCACGGCCTGCCCGGAAGGCGTCCGCGGCTGGAAACGCTTTTCCTTTGCGGTACAGGCGATCCTGTACCACGAGATTGCGCTTGTCCTCACGCTCGGCTTCATCGCCGCGGCGACCTGGGGCGCGGTCAATCAGGTCGGAACCTGGACGTTCTTCATCCTGTGGCTTGCCCGGTTGAGTGCCAAACTGAACCTGTTCCTCGGCGTACGAAATTTGGCCGAGGAGTTTCTTCCCGCCCATCTCGACTACATGGCGAGCTACTTCAAGCGTCAGTCCATGAACGTCCTTTTGCCGCTATCCGTGGGCGGACTGACGATTGCCGCCGTGCTGATCCTGCGGCAGGCGCACATTTTGGAGGCCGGCAGCTTCGAGATGATCGGCCTTATGTTTCTCGGTTCACTCACCGCCCTCGCGCTGCTTGAACACTGGATGCTGGTTTTGCCGTTGCCGGCGGCCGGCCTGTGGCGGTGGGGACTGCGTTCCCGGAGCGGGAGCGCCATTGCGATTCTCGACACCTACTCGACATCTTCAGGGAGTAGTAAGCCATGACAAATTACGAAAAATTCTTCCGGGACAAACTTCTGGAGCTTCATGACGAAGGGCGGTACCGCATATTCGCCGATCTCTCTCGGCATGCCGGAGATTTTCCGCACGCGACCCATCACGAGCGGCGGGAAAGGTCCCTGATCACCGTCTGGTGCTCCAATGATTATTTGGGAATGGGTCAGAATCCCATTGTATTGGAAGCCATGCACGAGGCGATTTCCAAGTGCGGCGCCGGCGCCGGCGGAACCCGCAATATCTCCGGCACCAACCACTATCATGTCTTGCTCGAAGAAGAACTGGCACGCCTCCACGGCAAGGAAAGCGCGCTGATCTTCACCTCGGGCTATGTGGCCAATCTGACCACGCTCAGCACCATCGGCGCGATGCTGCCGGACTGCGTCATGGTGTCGGACGCGCTGAACCATAATTCGATGATTGCCGGTATTCGCCATTCGCGGGCCGAGAAGAGCATCTTCAAACACAATGATCTCAGGGACCTCGAGCGGAAGCTGCAGGAAATAAGTCCGGATCGTCCGAAGGTCGTGGCGTTCGAATCCGTCTACTCCATGGATGGCGACATAGCGCCGATCAAGGAAATTCTCGACGTTTGCGAGCGGTACAATGCGCTCAGCTTCATTGACGAGGTTCATGCCGTCGGCCTCTACGGCGAACACGGCGCCGGTGTCGCGGAGCGCGAAGGCCTCATGGACCGGATCAACATTATCCAGGGAACCCTGGCCAAGGGTTTCGGCGTTATCGGCGGCTACATCGCCGGTTCCGCCGCCATGTGCGATTTCATCCGGTCCTACGGGGATGGCTTCATTTTTTCCACCGCCATCCCGCCGGCGGTTGCCGCGGGCGCGCTGGCCAGCATCCGCCACGTGAGTGAACACAACGAAATCCGGGTTCGCCACCAGGAACGCGCCACGACGGTAAAGCGCAGAATGACCGAGGCGGGCCTGCCGGTGATGCCGTCGGACAGCCATATCGTGCCACTCATGGTTGGCGACCCGGTTCTGTGTAAGCAGGTGAGCGACGAACTCATGGACCGGTTCAAGATTTACGTCCAGCCGATCAACTATCCGACCGTCCCGAGGGGAACCGAACGCCTGAGGTTTACGCCTACGCCGTGGCACAGCGACGCGGATATCGATCACCTGATGGAATCACTTCGGACCATGTGGCACGAACTGAAATTGGAACGTGCGGCATAGTCAAATATTCTGGACGATTCAGTTAAGGGAGGATGGCGTTTAGTGCATCGCATTTGAGGCGACTAACTTAAAAATTCCATTAATTGCAATAAGTTATGGGCTGGCAACTTGGTGCGATGCAGGTGATTGAGCTACGAGTTTGCTCCATCGAAGGCATAATTTGCCAAATTGCCTGCAATATGGTGTAAAATACGTCTGACAGTTACCACTTGAGTAGGTGTCAGACAGCTTAATACTGGGGTTTGAGCCGAAGAAATGTCGAACGTTTCGTTCGCCCGCGCGGACATCACGCTACGAATAGACGCCGATGGGGTCATCGAGGACATTGCCGTCTCCGAGGATCTCGGTAGCGAAGACGTGCTCTCCTGGCGCGGTCGGCGTTGGGATGAAACCGTCACCGATGTCGGCGGCGAGAAGATCAAGCGGATGCTGGAGGATGCCCAGAAAACCGGGCTCTCGGCGTTCCGGCAACTGACCCAGTGTTTTCCGAGCGGCCTTGAAGTTCCGATTGAGTATACGGCCATCAGCAGGCCGGACGGATCGACCATTGCGATCGGCAAGAATTTGATGGCCATGGCCGAGCTGCAGTCCAAATTGATCGCCGCACAGGAGGCCATGGAGCGGGACTATTGGAAACTGCGCGAAGTCGAGACCCGCTACAGGTTCCTGTTCGACGCGTCCAATGAAGCCGTATTGTTGATCGACGCGGAGAGCCTCACGGTGATTGAGGCCAATCCCGCCGCGGTGCGCGCCATGGGCATAGAGCCGGTGGGCCGGGAGATAATCCCGGAACTCCAGGACGATGAGCACGAGCAGTTCCGCGGAATGCTGATGCGGGTTCGGGAAAACGGAACGACGCCGAGACAAATCCTTCATTTCGGCACCAATCGCGAGCCGTGGGTCGTCCATGCATCTCTAATGGCGGCCCAATCAAAACGGATGTTCCTGTTGCAGTTGGCGCCGGTGGGTTCGGCGCCTGCGGACAGCCCGTCCGAGACCCTGGTTGCGATCGACAGCCTGATCCAACGTGCACCCGATGGCTTCATCGTAGTCGACGAGTCCGGAACGGTCCTCAAGGCCAACCAGGCATTTCTCGACTTGGTGCAAATCGGCGCGGAGAGCGCCGTAGTGGGCCAGAATTTGGCCCAGTGGGTCGGGCGCCCCGGCGCGGACTTCTCGGTTCTCCTGGCCGCCATCCGGCGAAATGACTGGGCTCGTCTTTTCAATACCAATCTGATCGGCGAGCTGGGTACCGAGGCCGAGGTCGAAATTTCGGCGGTCGAAGACACCTCGACAAACAAGGTCAGGTTTGGGCTATGGATCCGGGATATCAGCCAGCGGCTTCCAGCCCCCGAACAGGGCAACCAATTGGGCATGCTTCTTGATTCCCTGTCCGATCGGATCGGCAAGACGACGCTCAAAGGGCTGGTCCGTGAAACCGCCGACGTCGTCGAGCGCCATTACATTGACGCGGCCCTGGAGCTCACCAACGGCAACCGCACGGCGGCGGCACAATTGCTGGGGCTGAGCCGCCAAAGCCTGTATTCTAAAATCAGCCGTCACGCAATCGACGGCACCTCGTCCGAAGGGAGGCGAGATAACGACTAGGGAGGCTGGGCGGCGTGGATTCAACGGATCCATTCAAACCGGCATTCGGGCAGGCCGACCTCTCAAATTGCGAGCAGGAACAGATTCATCTCGCGGGGTCGATACAGCCGCACGGCGCCTTGCTGCTGGTCGACGACACGACGTGGACCGTGGCCCAGGCCAGTGTGAACGCGGCCGGGTTCATCGGTTTGCCTGAAAGTCCGGTTGGAAGCGCCCTCGGAAGAATCGGTGGCGACTTGGCGGAATGCGTCATTGCTCATGCCGACGAATCCATGCGTTCCATCCCGATTGCATTCCGATGCCACGCGGGTCCATCCGGCCAGGAATATGATGGCCTCATTCACCGTCCGCCCGAAGGCGGGATCGTCATCGAGCTTGAACACGCTGGTCCCAACGTATCCGTGGCGCACAGCGTCGAAGCAGCGCTCCAGAACATTCTAGAGAGTTTTCTGATCTGACGGAATCGTTAGGGATTCCCAAAGTCTCTGATTTCTGATTCAAGATGTGGGCTGGTGAAGGAGGCCAGCCTGCATGACGAGACCACTTTCGAATGATCTACGACATCGGTTGGTTGCGGCGGTGGACGGCGGGATGTCGCGTCGGTCTGCGGCGAAGGTTTTTGGGGTTGCGGCCTCGACGGCGATCAAATGGGTTGATCAGTGGCGGCAGCGGGGTGATGTGCGGCCCCGGCCGCAAGGCGGGGACCGCCGCTCTCACCGCCTTGAAGCGTATGCCGAGGAGGTTCTGGCGCTTGTCACGGAGACACCGGACATCACCCTGGCCGAGATCGCAGCCTGTCTGGAGGAGGTGCACGGGCTTCGGGTTGCCCCGAGCACGGTCTGGCGGCTGCTCGACCGCCACGGCATGACCTTCAAAAAAAACCGCGCACGCCAGCGAGCAGCAACGTCCTGATGTCTTGGCGCGCCGGCAGGCCTGGGCCGAGGCGCAGCCCGGCCTGATGCCGGAGCGGCTGGTCTTCATCGACGAGACCGGCACATCGACCAAGATGGCCCGGCGCTATGGCCGCGCGCCGCGCGGGCAGCGCTGCCAAGCCGCCATCCCTCACGGCCACTGGAAGACCACCACTTTGGTCGCTGCTCTCACGCTCGACGGCATCCTCGCCCCCATGACCATCGATGGGGCGATGACCGGGGCAGCCTTCCTTGCCTATGTCGAGCAAATCCTGGTCCCAACCCTCAAACCCGGAGACATCGTCATTATGGACAATCTGCCAGCCCATAAGCCCGCCAGCGTGCGTAAGGCCATCGAAGACGCCGGCGCCGAGCTCCGCTTCCTGCCGCCCTACTCACCCGACTTCAACCCAATCGAGATGGCCTTCGCAAAGCTCAAGGCCCTCCTCAAAAAGACCGCAGCCAGAACCGTCGACGACCTCTACGACGCCATCGCAACCGCCATCGACACAGTCACCCAATCCGAGTGCCAAAACTACTTCACTGCCGCAGGCTATGACCGGGTGTGATCAGAAAATGCTCTAGCCAGTTCCTCCTTGCAGGTCCTTTGCGATGATGTGGCCAAAATCATCAAGGACTTGAGTGGCTATGACCGGGTTATGGTCTACCGATTTGATGAGGACGGACACGGTCAGGTCATTTCCGAGAGCAAGGAAGCCGAGCTCGAATCCTTCCTCGGCAACCGCTATCCCGCGACGGATATCCCCCAAATAGCAAGGCGCCTCTATATCGAGAACCGGGTCCGTGTGCTGGTCGACGGGAACTACGAGCCCGTGGGTCTGGAACCGCGCCTCAACCCGCTGACCGGCCGCGATCTGGATATGTCGCTATGCTCGCTTCGAAGCATGTCACCTATCCACATTCAATACCTCAAGAACATGGGGGTCTGCGCGACGTTGGTTATTTCCCTCGTGGTCAGCGGCGAGTTGTGGGGATTGGTGGCCTGTCACCATTACGTTCCCAAGGTGGTCCCCTATTCCATGCGCGCCGTAAGCGAACTCCTGGCCGAATCGATCGCCACCCGAATAACCGCCCTCGAGAGCTTCGTGCGGGCGGATTCCGAGCTCGCGGTAAAGCGCCTTGAGCAGCGAATGGTGGAAACCATCTCGCGGGAAGGCGACTGGAAGATGGCGCTGTTCGACGGGTCCAACACCTTGCTCCAATCGGTCGCGGCGACCGGCGCCACCCTTCTCTTCGAAGGTCAGATACAGACTAACGGGGAAGTTCCCGGAACTCACCAGATCAAGGAAATCAGCGAATGGCTCTCCGAGCGGGAATGGGAGGACATTTATTCGACCGCCGAACTGACCAAGGACGAACCAAATTTTTCGTCCATCGCGGGGGTGGCAAGCGGCTTGCTCGCAGCACGGATTTCCAACTCGCCGGACGACCTGCTGCTTTGGTTCCGTCCGGAGCAGGTCCGGACCGTCACATGGGGCGGCGATCCCAACAAGGCGGTCGAGTATGGCGACGATCCCAGCGACCTTTCGCCCCGCAGGTCATTTGCAAAGTGGTACGAACTGGTCGAAGGGACATCCGAGCGCTGGTCGCCCGCGAACCTCAGTACGGCGCGGCTCATCGCCAATACCGTCTCGGACATCGTGCTTCAACTCCGGTCGGTACGGACGCTGATCGCCCAGGAACAACTCCAGTCGGTCAGTCAGCTGGTTCAAAGCTCCGACCGGCCGGTGGTCATTACGGACCCCAGTGGTCTGATTTTGCTGACCAACGAGGCCCTCGAACAGTTGCTGCCCTCGGGACACAAACACTTGCAGCACATTACCGATTTGCCGTCCCTGTTTTCGGATGCGGCGGCGCTCCGACGGCCATTTGATGAACTCCTGAGCCGTTCTCAGGCCTGGCGCGGCGAGGTCGCGCTCAGTACCGCCACCGGAGAGACAATTCCGCTTTTGCTCAGAGCAGACCCCGTATTTGCGTCACCCAAAAAACTCATCGGGCACGTTCTCATATTCACCGAATTGGATGAGGAGAAACGAGCCGAAATCGCCCGCGGCCGGCTTCAAAACAGTATTGTCGAACGTCGACAGGTCATGACGAAGGCGATGAGCGCGGAAGCCAGTATCGTCTACCAGGACATTATGTCGTCCGTGGTCGGCAACGCGCAACTGGCCGCTCTCGAAATCACCGACGGCGTCGACGTGGCGCGGATGCCCGAGATGCTGGAAAGCGTAAGAGATTCAGTAGATAGAACGGCGGAACTCTTGGAGCACCTGATCGCTCATTCAGTGGACGACGGCAGTTCCGGCGAAAGTTAGTTTGCGCACCGTCGCGAGACCATTTGCACTTCCTCCGAAAGCCGAATATTCAACTCGAACCCGAGACAGGCCTCCTCAATCAGTTCCTCGGCATCCCCGGCCATGCCGGCGGCCTGCTCGATCAGCAAACGAAACTCTTCCCGGAAGGTGTCGAGATCATCAATTTCCGGGAATGCGTAAAATGCCAGGCTTTCGTCGGTCATCCCGAAGTTCTTCTGGAGCAGCTTCTTGACGATCTGGCCGCCGCTCAAATCGCCGAGGTATCGGACATAGGCGTGAGCGATCAATCCGGCCCCGGAACCGGATGCGAGATTGTAGACATGCCGCGCATAGGTCTTGCCGACCGGCAAGAGCCGAAGCCGGCTCGACCAATCCGGACCGCAAATCGCCGATAGGTCCTGGCGCAGTGCCTGCGACCGGAAGACGCGCCGGTCCGCGAGCAGTCCGGCACCCGCCGGCGACCGAAGGTGGCGGCCGAGGCCGGTTTCCAACTCGACATAAGCGGGCAGAAGATTTCTCAGCAACAGAGCGTAGTCGGCCAGCTCCGCCCGGTTATGCAGCAGGTCCGAAATGACCCCCGACCGCTCCGCACAGGCGTGCAGGTGCTTGGTCCGTCCACGAACTTTCACTAGAAACGGTGCCGAGGCATAGGGATCCGCCGGTTCATTCGCTAGAGCAAGAGCACTCGTTTGGGTCATGTTTCACCTGTTCCGGTCTGGTCGATTAAATTGAAGCCGCTCGTTCCACTTCCGTCAATCACACGGGCCCCTGTTCGGTGACGTAAAAATTTATGTGTCAGTTGGGAATGGGGTACTCCCTGTGGTTTACGACAACCGCAAGAAGGAGCACCCCGATGCCACAGCAAGCTGTAACGATTGAGAACCTACCACAAGCCTTTGAGGTGGTGAAGGAGATGCAAGCAGGCGGATTGGACTGGGGCGAGGGTTATCGCCCGCTTGGCCGCCAGGCGCTGGCCGAGATCATCGAGGGCCGGATGGCCGAGGCGGTGGATCGCTGGCTCGACGGCCTCGATGGCAGCGCTATGCGCGACCGGCGCAACGGCACCTACCGGCGCCGCCTGCTCAGCGAGCTCGGCGACATCAAGCTCAACGTGCCGCGCACCCGGCACTTCTGCCCGACCGAGGTTCTGAAGAGCTACGCAAGGCGCGCTCCAGAGATCGACCGCGCCATCCTGGCCGGCTTCGTGCTGGGGCTCTCGACCCGCAAGGTCGGCGAGGTCCTGCTTGCCCTGCTCGGGCGTCCGGTCTCGGCCGCGACGGTGAGCCGGGTCGCCAAGACCCTCGATCTGTCGGTCGCCGCATTCCACCGCCGGCCGCTGAAGAACGCCTACAAGGCGCTGATGCTCGACGGCGTGGTGCTGGCCTGCAAGACCGGCGCCGGCGCGCTCAGGAGGCCGGTCCTGGTGGCGCTGGGCATACGGCACGACGGCAAGAAGGAGATTATCGACTTCCAACTCGCCGCCAGCGAGAGCGCCGCGGAGTGGGAGCGCTTCCTCACCGCGTTGCACCGCCGCGGCCTCACCGGCGAGGGCCTTGAGATGATCTGCGTTGATGGCGGCCAAGGCCTGCTCGCCGCCTTGCCGATCGTCTATCACGGCATCCCCGTTCAGAGGTGCTGGGCGCACAAAATCAGGAACATCCTCAACAAGGTCCGCGTAGCCGACCAGCAGGCCGTCAAGGCCGACGTCCACGCCGTCATGAATGCCCCCAACCGCCGCAAGGCCGAGACCGCCGCCCGCCGCTTCGCCGACGCCTGGGAAGATACCTACCCCAAGGCCGTCGCCTGCCTGCGCAACGACCTCGACGACCTGCTCACCTGCTTCCGCTACAAGGACCTCGCCGAGCGAAAGCAGGTCAGGACCACCAATGCCATCGAACGGAGGTTCCGCGAGGTTCGCAGACGAACCCGGCCCATGGGAACCTTCAAGGATAAAACCTCAATGGACCGCATCCTCTTCGCGGTCTTCATTCACGAAAACAAGTCTCAGGGAATCAGTACCCCAGTCTCCCTGACACATAACTCTTGACGTTACCCCCCTGTTCGCTGATCGGTCAGGCCGCCCATGAATATTTTCCCCTCCCCCTCCGGGAGAGAGGGTCCGATTTCTTCTACCAGGGCAGCTGTTCGCCGTCGAAGTTCCAGTAGGTGCCGGTATCGGCGATGGTCAGTTCGTCGAGCACCGCGCGCATGCCCTCGCAGGCCTCCTCGACCGTATTCATGGCGTTGGGCCCGCCGAGATCGGTCTTGGTCCAGCCGGGCGCGATGGAAACGACGATGACGCCCCGGGGCTCGAGCCACGCGCCGATGCCCCGCATCATCATGTTGAGCGCCGCCTTCGAGGTGCGGTAGGCGTAGCGGCCCCCCATCCAGGTGTTCTGGATGCTCGACAGCCCGGACGCCATCATGGCGATGATCTTCCTGTCGCTCGCCGCCACCTTGTCGGCGAAGGCGCCGGTGACCCGGCCCTGTCCCAGCACGTTGACCTTCAGGACCTCGGCCCAGACGTCGTAGTCGTAGTTGGCGGGATCGGGGTCGTCCTTGCCCTCCAGCACGCCGGTGCCGTAATTGTCGGCGATGCCGGCGTTGTTGATCAGCAGGTCGATGGCCTCCCCGCCGATCCGGTCCGAGACGGCGTCGATCTCGTGCTGCAGGGTTACGTCCATCTCGTGGACATTAAGGTCCCCGGACAGATCCTTCAGTTCGCGGGCTTCGTTGGGGTTCCGGCAGGCGGCATGCACCCGCCAGCCCTCGGCGAGATACTGACGCGTCAGTTCGAGGCCGATGCCCCGGTTGGCGCCGGTGATGAGCGTCGTCGGCATGACGGAAGCGTATCAAATAATCCCGGACTGTCAGGCCCTTATTCGTACCGCAACGCCTCGATGGGATCGAGACGGGACGCCTTCCGGGCCGGATAAAAGCCGAAGAAAATGCCGACCACGGCGGCGAAGCCGAAGGCGAGGACGACACTTTCGGGCCTTATCACCGTCGGCCAGTCGCCGAGGCTCGATATGCCGACGGAACCCGCGAGACCGACGCCGATGCCGATGAGGCCGCCGATCAGGCTCAAGGTCACCGCTTCGATGAGAAACTGGTTCTGGATGTCCTTCTTGCGCGCGCCGATGGCCATGCGGAGGCCGATCTCGCGGGTCCGTTCGGTGACGCTGACCAGCATGATGTTCATGATGCCGATGCCGCCGACCACCAGCGAAATGCTCGCCACCGCGGCCAGAAGGAGCGTCATCACCCGGGACGACGAGGCCCGCGCCTGCAATATGGAGGACAGGTTGCGGACAAAGAAGTCGTCCGGCTGACCGGGCCTGATTTTATGGCGCTGGCGCAGAAGGCTGGTCATTTCCCGTATGGTGTCGTCCACCTCGGCCGCCGAGTGGGATTTGACGTACATGGTGGAAACCAGGCGGCCCTTCAGCCGGCGTCCGCCGATGAGCCGCTTCTTGGCCGTCGCCAGGGGAACGAAAATGGTGTCGTCCAGGTCGGTGCCCCGGGGAGTCTCGCCCTTGGGAACCAGGGTGCCGACGATGGTAAACGGCACCCGCTTGACCCGGACGATCTGGCCCACGGGGTCGTCCCCCGGTTCGAACATGTTCTCGATGATGGTTTCGCCCACCAGGGCCACCTTGGCCGCGCCCTTGGCCTCTTCGTGGGAGAACCAGCGGCCGCCGGCGACAATCCATTCCTGGGCTTCCTGGTATTCCGGCGTCACCCCCATGATGGTGGTCGACCAGTTCTTGTTGCCGAAGATGAGCTGGCCGGTGCCGCGAACGATGGGCGCAGCGACCTTCACGGAATCGATTTCGGTCTGGATGGCGATGGCGTCGTCTTCGGTGATGGTCGGGCGGGAACCCCGGGCGCCCCGCGCGCCGCTGGACGTGGTCGTTCCCGGCAGTACCAGCACCAGATTCGAGCCCAGACTCTTGATCAATTCGTCGACCCGCTTCTGGGCGCCGGCGCCGACGGAAATCATGATGATCACCGCGCCGACGCCGATGATGATCCCGAGAGCCGTCAGGACGCTCCGCAGGATATTGACCCGGATCGCCCCGAGCGCGGCGGCGATGGAATCCGCATAGGTCATTCCGCCGCCTCCGGCACATCCATGCTTTTCAGAAGCGCGTCCGCATCCGCGCGTGTTTCGGTTGGGGTGTCGGAAATCACCATGCCGTCCTGGAACCGCACCACCCGGTCGGCAAAACAGGCGACATCCGCTTCGTGGGTGACCAGCACCACGGTCATGCCGGCCTCCCGATTGAGCCGCTGGAAGATCGCCATGATCTCGATCCCCGTCCGAGTATCGAGCGCGCCCGTCGGCTCGTCGGCGAAGATAAGCTGCGGACCGTTGACCAGGGCCCGGGCGATGGCGACCCGCTGCTGCTGACCGCCGGAGAGCTGCGAGGGTTGGTGGTCCATGCGGTCGCCGAGCCCGACATCGTTGAGCACCCGCTCCGCCGCTTCGCGGCGCCGGGCCTTGTTCAGACGAGCATACATCAAGGGAAGCTGGACGTTGTCGGCGGCCGAGGTGCGGGCCAGAAGATTGAAGCTCTGGAAAACGAACCCGATCCTGGTGTTTCGCGTCTCGGCCAGTTCGTCGGGATGAAGCCCGGACATGTCGACGCCATCGAGGAGGTAGGTGCCGCGGGTCGGCGTATCGAGACAGCCCAGCAGGTTCATCATGGTCGTCTTGCCCGACCCCGACGGTCCCATGATGGCGACGAACTCGCCGGCGGCGATGGTCAGATCCACGTCGCGGAGGGCGCGGACCACGTTGTCGCCGAGGATGTAATCCTTGGAGAGACCCGTCACCTGGATGAGCGCGCCGGTCATGGCAATCAGAGCCCGAGGCGGAAGAAACGTCTGGAGCCCGCCTCGGCGGACCGGTTGACGCCGGTCAGGACCACATCGCCCTCTTGGAGCGGCCCCCGGACCATCTCGGTGGACTTGCCGTCGCCGACGCCGATGAAGACCCGGACCCGCTTCGGCTCGCCGTCCTCCAGAATCCAGATATGGGCGGGCGTGGCCGGGTTGGCCCGGCGTTCGGCGATCCGGGCGCGGAATTTCCGCTGCTGGGCCGGGCTCAGAAGGGCGAGGATTTTTTGGCTGTTGTCCCGGCGCATCTTGCGGAGAGTCTCGCGGAGTTCCGGACCGCCGCCGGCCTGGCGCATCGCCCGCATGCGCTGGAACATCTGCCGGTTGAGGTTGCGCACCTGTGATTTCTGCTCTTCCGACAGGCCGAGAAATTCGGCCAGCTCGTTCATGCGCCTCTGCGCCGCTGCCCGCCGGGCCTGGGGATCGCCGCCCGGACCGCGCATGCCCGGTCCACCCGGACCACCCGGACCACCTGGACCACGACGAGCGCCGGCGTTCGCCGCCACGGGCTCTTTACCGGGCGGGGTAAAGCGCAGCGCCGTATTGGGGATGCGCAATACATCCTTGCGGTCCGACACTTTGACCTCGACGTTGGCCGTCATGCCGGGCAACAACCGCAAATCGGCGTTGTCCACACTGATAACCACCGTATAGGTGACGACGTTCTGGACCGACTGAGGCTGCTTGCGGACCTGGGTCACGGTGCCCTGGAAGTTCCGGCCGGCAAATGAATCGACGGTGAAGGTCGCGACCTGACCCGAGACAATCTGGCCGATATCGGCCTCGTCGATATTGGTCTCGACCTGCATCTCGCGCAGGTTCTGGGCGATGGTGAACAAGGTCGGCGCCTGCAGGCTGGCCGCCACCGTCTGTCCGATATCCACATTACGGCCGATGACCACGCCGTCCACCGGCGAGCGGATGAACGTGTTGTCTAAATTGACCTTGGCGATATTCAACGCCGCGCGTTTCTGCTGCACCTGTGCGCCGGCATGGACGATCTCGGCCTCGGCCATCGAGACGCTCGCGTTGCGGGCCGCGACCGTCGAGCGGTGCGCCGCCAGTTGCGCCTTGGCCGAGCGAATTTGGGCGACCGCGGAATCATAGGCGGCTTTGGCGGAATCGACGACGGAGACCGCAACCACCCCGCGCTCCCGGAGGCGCGCCTTGCGGTCGTATTCCCGTTCCAGGTCGGCGGCATTGACCGTCGCCCGCTCGACGTCGGCCTGATAGGCGGCAAGGGTGGCGCGCGCGTTGTCCCGGTTGGCCCGCGCCTGAATTAGCGCGGCTTTCTTGGTGGCGACGGTGGCTTCGGCGACCGCGAGTTCCGCCGCCGCCTGCTCGACCCTGGCTTCGAGGCTCTCGGAATCGATGCGGGCAATCACCTGGCCGGCCCGAACGGCCGAATTGAAATCGGCCTTCAACTCGGAGATTTGACCGGAGATCTCGGAGCCCACCGCGACCGTTACCACGGCGTTGATCTGACCCGAGGCCGAAACGGATTTGAGGACATTGCCGCGGTCGATTGTTGCGGTCCGAAACTTGGTCTCGCCGGTGCCGGCTTCGCCGTCGATCAGCCCGAAACCGGCGGCGCCGACGGCCAGAACGGCAATGAATGCGATGATGAGTTTGCCTGTGCTCATAGCTGGTCTCGGGATTTGCTGTTTCACGTCCGTACAAGTGGAGAAACGTGGACGGCGTTAGTTCCCCTCCCGCTCACGCCGACGTTCCTGGAAGCGGCGGAAGCGCTCGGCCCGGTGCTCGATCATCCGGCCTACGTTGGCGCTCAACTCCCGGCGCTGCGCGTCGGTGAGCTGTTCGGAGAGCGTGGCCAGATTGCCGTGCATACCGCTCTGCGCCCGTTGAGAGTGCGCGCGAAGATCGGCCAATGCCTTCTCCAGCGCGGCCCGGTCATAGGGCTGGGCGGCCAGTGCCGCCTGGGCGGCCTCGTGCAGTTCGCGGAACCGGCCCCGGGATTCGCGGATTGCCGCCCTCCGTTCGCGCATGATCGCCCGGGATTTCTCCCGCACCTCGTCGCCGAGAACCCGACCGGCCCACGGCGCCGAGTAAACGGGCGGTCCGCGAAACGCCTGGCGTTCCTTCGATTTCCACATGCCGGCGCCGATCACCGCGGCCAGGAAGATATTCAAGGCCAGCGAAATGAAGAAGATGATGGCCCAGCGTTTAGAAGTCATTCTCTTGTCCCACATCGGCAGGCAGGTTGCCGGCAATCACCAATACGTCCTCGCCGAACCCTTCGACCACCTGCTCTTCGACCGCCGTGCCGGACAGCGAGGTGATGCCGAGGGCGATCCCCAGACAGGCCGCGGCGGCCAAACCCAGGGCCGGGCGCCAGATGGGCCCGAACGGCCACAGCGCCTTCAGGAGATCGCCGTTGGCCGCGGCCGGGCCGCCGGCTGCGTCCGACAGCACCCGCGCCTTCAGTTCGGGCGACGCCAGCACCAGCGGCGTTTCGCGCAAGACGGCGGTCAGGGCCTCGGCCTCGGCGAGCATGGCGTGCGCGCGATCCGATCCCTCGATCAGCCGCCCCGCCGCATCCCGCTCAACCAGGGGCCAAGTCTCCAGGTCCGCGCCCCAGCGGTCCAGCAGATCGGCGAATTCCTCGGGGCTCATGCCGTTTTCCCTGTTTTTGCCTTGAGCCAACTAGATGTCTCCTTTGAGTTCCGGCCGCAGCCCGGCCAGTGATTTTTTCAGACCCCGGCGCCCGCGCGCCAGTAACGATTCGACGGCCTCGACACTGATTTCCATGATCTCCGCCGTCTCGATATTGCTCAATCCCTCCTGGTGCACCATCACGATCGCCGCCCTTTGACGCTCGGGGAGCTTCCGGATGGCGCTGTTGATCGCGTTTGCCAATTCCCCCTGATGGACCTCGGCAGCCGCACTTCTGGCCGGATCGGGCGGCTCGGGCACGGCGTCGATGGAAACCGGCCTGGCCTTTCGGAGCCGGTCGATACACAGGTTATACGTGACCTTGTGCAGCCAGTGAACCACGGGCGCCTCGGCCCGCCACTTGGGCGCCTGCCGCCAAAGCCTGAGGAAGGCTTCCTGAGCCACGTCCTCGGCTTCGACCGGATCACCGAGCATCCTGTATCCATAGCCGACAATTCGATCCAAATATAAATCCACGATGATACGGCAGGCCTCGGACTCCCCCTCGCCGATCCGGCGGACCAGCGCGGCGTCGCTTTCGGGCGTGGGGTCGTTCATTCGTTTGCTCAGGGGCTCGCTTGGCATGGAGATCGTGGCGTCGCGGCAAGTCGTACTATCTACTTAAGGCTTACCCCTAAGTCGATCCCGGAAAGCGGTCTCGTCGATGCGCCGAACCGGCGGCATCCGAGCCTGATCCTACCTAATGGCCCTTGAACTCCCCAAACCATTCGAAACCGAAGCACGTTCGTATCGTACCCGTCTAACGCCGGGCATGCCCAAATCCGTCGCCCCGTGGCACGAAATGCTCCATTAATCACATAAAAATAATGTTATTACTGAAGCATTTACACACCAGAATGTGCAAACTATAGTGCCGCTCCACTAATGACGGATTTCCGCCCATGAACCACCAAATGGTGACCGCAAACCGGCTGAGCGACGGAGCCGTGGTCTATTTGACCGCCGACGGCGGCTGGAGCACGTCGGTGAACGAAGGTCATTTCGTCGCCGGCGACGAAGCCGACGCACTATTGAAATCCGCCGATAAATCCGTCGACGACTGCACCGTTGTCGACGCCTATCTTATCGCCGTGGAGGCCGCCGGAACCGACGTTCGGCCGGTCCGGTTCCGTGAGCAGGTGCGGGCCAAGGGCCCGACCATCGCGCTGACGGGCAGCGGCCGCTAGCCCCGCCTCGGGAAACTTCGCCATGAACATGATGTACAAATACGACGAATTCGACCGGACCCTGGTCAACGAGCGGGTGGAGCAGTATCGGGATCAGGTTGCCCGCCGGGTGCGCGGTGAACTGACCGAGGACGAGTTCCGGCCGCTCCGGCTGCGCAACGGCCTCTACATGCAGCTTCACGCCTATATGCTGCGGGTTGCCATTCCCTACGGGCTCCTGTCGTCGAAGCAGCTCCGCAAGCTGGCCTTCATCGCCCGGGAATATGACCGGGGCTACGGCCATTTCACCACCCGCCAGAACATCCAGTACAACTGGCCCAAGCTGGAGGATACGCCGGACATCCTGGCCCATCTCGCCGAGGTGGAGATGAACGCCATTCAAACCAGCGGCAACGCCAACCGGAACGTCACCTCGGATCCCTTCGCAGGCGTCGCCCGGGACGAAATCGAGGATCCCCGGCCTTACGCCGAGATCATCCGCCAGTTCATCACCCTTCACCCGGAATTTTCGTTCCTGCCGCGCAAGTTCAAGATCGCCATCACCGCGGCCGAAACCGACCGGGCGGCGATCAACGTCCACGATATCGGCGTCCGCATGGTGGAGAACGAAGCCGGCGACATCGGCTTCAAGGTGCTGGTCGGCGGCGGGCTCGGACGCTCCCCCTTCATCGCCAAGGTGGTCCGCGGATTCCTGCCGAAGAATGAAATCCTCCGCTATCTGGAGGCCATCCTGCGGGTCTACAACATGGAAGGCCGGCGGGACAATATCTACAAGGCGCGGATCAAGATTCTGGTTCACGAACTGGGCACCGAGACCTTCACCGAAAAGGTCGAGGCCGAATACGCCAATATGGAAGACGACGACCGTCTGACCCTGGATCAGGCGGAACTCGACCGCATAAAATCGTTCTTCGCGCCGCCGGACTATGAGGACCTGCCGGACGGCACGCCGGACGTGATCGAGGCATCGGAGAAAGAGGCCGGTTTCGGGCAATGGCTCAACCGGAACGTGGCCGCCCACAAGCAACCGGGCTACGCCATCGTCAATCTGTCGCTGAAGCCGCTGGGCGAGGCGCCGGGCGACGCTACCGACGATCAGATGGATGCGATGGCCGACTTGGCCGACGAGTTCAGCCTCGGCCACATCCGGGTGACCCACCGTCAAAACCTGGTCCTCGCCGATGTGCGCCAAAAGGACCTGCCCGAGCTGTGGAAGCGGCTGACGGACCTCGGGTTCGCCACCCCCAACATCGAAGCGATCGGCGACATCATCAGCTGCCCGGGCATGGATTTCTGCTCCCTGGCGACGGCGCGCTCCATACCGGTCGCCATGCGCATCGCCGAACGGTTCAAGGAGATCGAGCGCCAGTCGGATATCGGCGAACTTCGGATCAATATTTCCGGCTGCATCAATGCCTGCGGCCACCATCACGTCGGCCATATCGGCATCCTCGGGGTCGAGAAGAACGGCGAGGAGTTCTATCAGATCACCCTTGGCGGGTCGTCGGACACGGACGCCGACATCGGCAAGCGGGTCGGGCCCGCCTTTGCCTCCGAAGACGTGGTCAATGCCGTCGAGACGCTCGTCGACACCTATCGCGCCCGGCGCCGGGACGGCGAGCGGTTCCTCGACACCTACCGCCGGGTCGGCGACGACCCCTTCAAGGACGCCCTCTATGCCGCTCATTAGAGACAGGGCGCTTTCCGACGACGAGTGGGTTTCCATCGGTGAGGAGGACCCGCTGCCCACCGACGGCTCGCCGGTCATTGTCGGTCTCAAGTGCTGGCGGGACCGGGGCGAAGCCATTCGCTCCCACAATGGCCCGCTGGGCATCCGCCTGGACAGCGATGAAGCACCCGACGAGATCGCAGACGACCTCGGACGCTTCGACCTGGTGGCCTTGAATTTTCCCAATTTCAATGACGGCCGGCCGTTTTCCCATGCCCGGCTGCTCCGTGAGCGCTATGGCTTCAAGGGCGAAATCCGCGCCATCGGCGACGTTCTCCAGGACCAGCTGTTTTTCATGCTGCGCTGCGGGTTCGACGCCTTCGAATTGAGGGAAGACAAAAACGTCGACAGCGCCATCAAGGCGTTCGGCGATTTCACCGTCGCCTACCAGCCCGGCTCGGACCATATGCCCGCCGCCTACAAGGCCCGCCTCAAGAGCTGAATCGAGGGCTGAATCAGGGACCGATCCGCCCCGTCGGCGGCGGTTGGACGGACATGCGACGCCTTACTGGGCCCGGACGGCAAGCGCCCGTACCGCCTAAACTCTTGACGATCTTCTTCGAGTGGTTCATTTGATCCGCCCCCGAGCAATCGCCCGGGGCACTCTCCTACCGAACGGGGCATATCGTGGAAGCTAAATCATCCAATCTGGTTGCCGTCCAGCACCGGGTTCCGAACGACGCACGTTGGAAATCCAACGAACACAAGGGAGGGGTCCTGTGGTTTACCGGCCTGCCCGGTTCCGGCAAATCGACCCTGGCCACCCATCTCGAACAGCGCCTGTTCGACGAGGGATATCAGACCTACATGCTTGACGGCGACAACGTCCGCAACGGTCTCAACCGCGACCTCGGCTTTTCGCCCGAGGACCGGACGGAGAACATCCGGCGAATCGGCGAGGTCGCCGCGTTGTTCGCCGAGGCCGGCACGGTCGTCGTCACCGCCTTCATCTCGCCCTATCAGGCCGATCGCCGCATGGCGCGGGATGCCGCCGGGGACGCCTTTCACGAGGTTTACATCGAAGCCGATGTCGCGACCTGCGAATCCCGCGATCCGAAGGGGCACTACAAGAAGGCGCGCGCCGGCGAAATCCCGGAGTTCACGGGTATTTCGGCACCGTATGAGACGCCTGAAAACGCCGAGTTGATCGTCGACACCATGTCGCACTCCGTCGAGGAATGCGTGGAGCAGTTGGCGCGCTACGTGGCCAAATCATTCAAGCTCTAGGCTGTCGGGCAGGGCCCCCTATTCCCAGTCGTTGGGAAACTCCCGATCCACCGAACGGTATCGGTACTGAATGCCGATGAAGGCCCCCTTCAGCGGCCTCAGGCAGGCCATGGACAGGACGAAGATCGTCGGCGGCCAGACGACCATGTGGACCCAGACGGGCGGCTGGTGGACCAGTTCCAGCCACGCCACCATGCCGGCGATGACGAACCCCAGAAACAGGATGATGAAAACCGCCGGACCGTCGGCGGCATCGTGTCCGCCGTAGTCCAGCCCACAGGCATCGCAAGATTCGGCGACCGTCAGGTAGCCCTGAAACAGCCGGCCCCGGGCGCAGCGCGGGCAGCGCCCGGCCACGGCGGCGCGAATGGGATTGCGGGTGGCTTTCTCCGGCGGAAACGCCGTGCTCACGGCTGTAGATGGCCGAGGGGCGACGATCCCCACCAGTAGACGTTGATGAACAGGAACAGCCACACCACGTCGACGAAGTGCCAATACCAGGCCGCCGCCTCGAAACCCACATGGTGATCGGGCTTGAAGTGGCCGCTGCGTCCGCGGAAGTAGCAGACCGTCAGGAAGACCGCACCGATAAGCACGTGGAAGCCGTGGAAGCCCGTCGCCAGGAAGAAGGTCGAGGGGTAGATACCGTCCTGCAAGCTGAACGCGGCGACCGAGTACTCGAAGACCTGGAAGCCCAGGAAAATGAATCCGAGGATCACGGTGATCAGCGTGTAGTTGAGGAAACGGTCCCGGTCATTCTCGATCAGCGCATGGTGGGCGATGGTCAGGGTCGCCCCCGAGCTCAACAGGATCAGGGTATTGAGGAACGGAATATCCCAGGTATGGAGAACCTCGATCCCCTCGGGCGGCCACGGGCCCGCCACCAGGTTCAGGATCGGCAGGCTGGAATGGAAGAACGCCCAGAAGAAGGCGAAAAAGAACATCACCTCGGAGACGATGAAAAGCAGAAAGCTGATCCTCAGACCCAACTGGACCGGGGGTGTGTGAAGCCCCGGGGTCTCGGCCTCCAGGACGACGTCTTTGAACCACACCACCATGGTGAACATGGTCAACACCACACCGAGGAGAAATCCCCAGATAACGCCGGTATGCATGTAGATGATTCCGCCGACAGCCATCACCAGCGCGGCGACCGAGCCGACGATCGGCCAGGGGCTCGGATCGGCGACATGCCAGTGATGGGGTTTGGAGGTTGCGTCACTTGCCATGGATCGCTGTCCTTCTTCTTAACTCTTGCTGTCGGAGGCCGCCGAAGGGGCGCCCCGGTCCGCGCTCATCCGGGCCGCTTTCGATTGATCGTCGGCGGCGTAGAACGTGTATGAAAGCGTGATCGTCGAGACGTCCGCCGTATTGGCATCGGCCGCCATGTCGGGATCGACAAAGAAGGTGACCGGCATGACCACGGATTCGCCGGGCTTCAGCACCTGTTCGGTGAAGCAGAAGCACTGAATCTTATTGAAGTAGGAGCCCGCCTTGAATGGCGCCACGTTGAACACCGCCGTTCCGACGATGGGTTCGTCGGCGAGGTTGGTCGCCTCGTAGAAGACGAGCGCCTCCTGCCCCGGCTTTAGTTTGACGCTCGATTGAACCGGGCGGAACCGCCACGGCAGTTGACTGTTGACGTTGGCGTCGAACTGCACCGTGATCAGCTTGCCGGCAATCCCGCGGGGCGGCGCTTCGGCCGTCCGGGTGGTGCCGCCGAAGCCGGTGATCTGACAGAACGTCCGATAGAGCGGCTCGGCGGCGAACGCCAAACCGACCATGCCCGCAACGACAACCACGAGCGACAGCGCGGTGGCGCCGTTGCCGGCACGGCGGCGCCCGGGGGTTTGCGGGCCTCTGCTCAATCCCGCCTCCTATTCGGCCGGTTGCGGACGCATGTCCGGCGTCTGGTCGTGGGTGTGGAACGGCGCCGGCGACGGCACCTGCCATTCAAGCGTCGTCGCGCCCTCGCCCCACGGATTGGCCGGCGCCTTCTCGCCCGACCGCAGGGTCTGGATGACGATGTAGAAGAACAGCAGCGAGGCGGCGAAGGAGATGTAGGCGCCGATGGAACTGACGAAGTTCCAGCCCGCGTAGGCCTCCGGATAGTCCGGGATGCGCCGCGGCATCCCCGCCATGCCCGAGAAGTGCTGCGGGAAGAACAGGATGTTGACGCCGATGAACATCAGCCAGAATTGGATCTTGGCCAGGCCCTCGTTGTACATCTTGCCGCACATTTTCGGGAACCAGTAGAAGAAGCCCGACAGGATGCCGAAGGCCGCCGCGATCGACAGCACATAGTGGAAGTGCGCGATCACGAAATAGGTGTCATGGAAGGCGATGTCGACGCCGGCGTTCGCCAGGGTAATACCGGTCACGCCCCCGACCACGAACAGGAAGATGAAGCCCATGGCGTAGAGCATCGGGGTCCGGAATTCGATGGACCCGCCCCACATGGTCGCCAGCCAGGAGAAAATCTTCACGCCCGTCGGCACCGCGATCACCATGGTCGCAAGAACGAAGTAGGCCCGCGTCTCGACGTTGAAGCCGACGGTAAACATGTGGTGCGCCCACACGATAAAGCCGATGAAGCCGATGGCCGCCATGGCGTAGGCCATGCCGAGATAGCCGAAGACCGGTTTCCTGGAGAACGTGGAGACCACATGGCTGATCACGCCGAACGCCGGAACGATCATGATGTAGACCTCCGGGTGGCCGAAGAACCAGAACAGGTGCTGCCAGAAGATCGGATCGCCGCCGCCGGAGGCCTCGAAGAACGTGGTCCCGAAGTTGCGGTCGGTGAGCAGCATGGTCAGCGCGCCAGCGAGAACCGGAAGCGCCAGCAGCAGCAGGAACGCGGTCACCAGCATGGCCCAGATGAACAGCGGCATGCGGTGATAGGTCATGCCCGGCGCCCGCATATTCATGATGGTGGTGATGAAGTTGATGGCGCCGAGGATCGAGGAAGCGCCCGCCACGTGAAGACTGAGGATCGCGAAGTCGACCGCGGCGCCGCTATGGAAGGTGGCGTTCGATAACGGTGGATAGACCGTCCAGCCGGTCCCCGCGCCGCCGGCGACCAGGGCGGAGGTCATCAGCAGCAGAAGTCCGACCACCAGGAGCCAGAACGAGATGTTGTTCATCCGCGGGAACGCCATGTCCGGCGCGCCGATCATCAGCGGGATGAACCAGTTGCCGAACCCGCCGATGAGGGCCGGCATGACGAAGAAGAACACCATGACGAAGCCATGGGCGGTCACCAGGACGTTGTAGAATTGCAGGTCCTCGATGTACTGCAGGCCCGGCGACTGAAGTTCCAGCCGGATCATGAACGAGAACGCGCCGCCGATGAGCACCGAGACCATCGCCGCGACGAGGTACAGGGTTCCGATATCCTTGTGGTTGGTCGAATAGACCCAGCGGCGCCAGCCCGCCGGCGCACCATGATGGTCGTCGTGGCCGTGATCGTGTGCGGCTGCGGCATCAGACATGGATATTCCTCTCTTCTATCTTTGGCCGCGCCTACCGGCCGGCGGTAGCGGGCGGAGCGCCGATCCGGGCGACGTCGACCGCCGGTTCATCGGCGCGGGCGAACTCTTCCTTGGCCTTTTCGACCCAGGCCGCGAAATCCGCCTTGGAAACGATGTCCACGGCGATGGGCATGTAACCGTGATTGACGCCGCACAGCTCGGAGCATTGGCCGTAATATGTGCCCATATGCTCGGAGGGAACCTCGATCCAGGCTTCGTTGATGCGTCCCGGCACCGTGTCCATCTTGACCCCGAAGGACGGGATCGCCCAGTTGTGGAGCACGTCGTTGGCGGTGAACAGCAGCCTGATGCTGGTGTCCGCCGGCAGCACCACGTGGTTGTCCACCTCGAGCAGGTAGAGCGACTTCTTGTCGTCCGGCAGATCTTCCTTCTGGGTCAGATTGGCATCGAAGGTGAAGTTGCCGTGATCGGGATATTCGTAGCTCCAGAACCACTGATTGCCGATGACCTTCAGGGTCATTTCCGGGTTCTGGGCCTTGTCCATGAAGAACAACAGACTCATCGACGGGATGGCGATGGCCACCAGGATGAAGATCGGAAGGACAGTCCAAGTGACCTCCAGCGGCGCGTTGTGCGTGGTCTTGGACGGAACCGGGTTCGCCTTCGCGTTGAACTTGATGACGATGTACAGCATCAGCCCCAGGACCAATA
The DNA here is from genome assembly GCA_965221855.1 of Rhodospirillales bacterium. Classification (GTDB taxonomy): domain Bacteria; phylum Pseudomonadota; class Alphaproteobacteria; order Rhodospirillales; family UBA2165; genus JAJDXO01. The sequence continues at coordinate 617,288 of CBDCSV010000006.1, forward strand.
TGACGATGGCGATCTCGACCACCAGCAGCCAGTTGTGGAACTCAACGATTTTTTCCATCACCGGCGTCGCCGCCTTTTGGAAATTCATCTGCCACGGATGAGGTTGCTGCGCCATGGCGCCGGCGGACGTGAACAGTCCAACAGCGAATACGGCGACCATGGAAATCCAACGGGACATTTTCATGTAATTGCGGTTCCTCGGTTGAATGGCGCAGGCGCATTTGCGACGGGAAGACAATCCCGAGATCCAATAATATTCTTCGGAAACTGGATCAGCCGATGCGTCCTTCCAGACATCTTTCGGCGCCCCGAACGGGCGACCCTCATTGATCATCCCTATACCCGATATGACCGGGGCGGTAAAGGATATCACACCGGGAGAAATGGGAATATTCGGCGGAAATTCAAGCGTTTTCGTGAGCCGGTAGCAATCGCGTGAGGTTCCCGCCTGCTTGGCGCGCGGCCATCGGTTGCTCCGCCCGATGGCCGGTGCTACATCTCGCGTCCCCGAGACATCACCGGGCCTCCCGTTGGACGGTCCATTGCTGTTCCGGCGCCGTATCCATCGATAATCATCGAAAGAGTGACCAACCCGTGACGCCCCGCTCCAAGCAAATCGTGTTCGCCGTTATTCTTGCGCTCGCCGCCGTCGGCATGTTCGCGGCGACGGTGATCAAGACCGGCTGGTTCTCCTGAGGGGCCCAGGCGCGCATGGCGATCCAGGTCCTTCCCCACTTGAACGCCGGCCTGAACGCCGTTGCGACGATCCTGCTGCTGACCGGGTTTATCCTGATCCGCGGCGGCCGGAAGGACGCCCATCGCGCCGTCATGATCGCCGCCGGCTGCGTGTCGGGCGTGTTCCTGGCCAGCTACGTGACGCTGCGGTTCTTTGCGCCCATATTCGAATTCCAGGGTGAAGGGCCGGTGCGTATCTTCTATTTCGCGCTGCTCGCCACCCACGTCGTGCTTGCCATGGCCATCGTGCCGATGGTGCTGATGACGGTATGGCGGGCCCTTCGCGGCAACTTCGACGGCCACCGCGCCGTTGCCCGCTGGACGTGGCCGGTCTGGATGTATGTCTCGGTTTCGGGCATCGCGGTGTACGTGATGCTCTATCAAGTCTACCCCGACCAAACCGCCGGCCTCTGAGGGGCTCCGCCGATGCTGATGGCGCCCGCCTTCGAGACCCTGCCGCAAGGCCGCGGCCGCCGGCTGATGCGAGGCTGGGCGGCGCTCGCGGTGGCGTCCCTCGCCTTGGCCGGCCTGTTCGCCGTGCTGCTGGTGCTGTCCAGAATGCCGGTCGTCTCCGAAATGGTGCCGTGGCCCGCGGCCTTTTTCGAAAAGGGACTGGTCGCCCATGTCGCCCTGTCCTTCGCCGTCTGGTTCCTCGCCGTCCTCGCCTGCTTCGCCCAATGGGCGGCCGCCTCTTCACCGGTCGGCGGCCGCACCCAGCGGCTGGGCGAGGCGGGATTGGTGCTGGCCGTCACCGGCACGGTGGCGATCATTACGCCCGCTTTCTTCGACGGCGAGCCGACCCTCAACAATTACATTCCGGTGATTATCGATCCGGTTTTCTACGGCGGGCTGGCCCTGTTCGGCCTCGGCATCCTGATTGCCGTACTGCGCATGCTGACGGCGTTCGCCCGGGCCCCCAACCTGCTGGGCGCCGGCACGCCGCTGATCATGACCGCAGGAATATTGTTCGTCGCCTCCATGGCCGGGTTCCTGCTGGCGGCATGGCGCCTCGACGGGCTTCCCGTCGACCACGATTTCAATGAGCGCCTGATGTGGGGCGGCGGCCATATGCTCCAGTTCGTCAATCTGGCGATGATGCTGACCGCCTGGGGACTGCTCGCCGAAACCATGGCCGCCGGTCCGCTGGCCGGTCTCCGGCTCAACCGGTGGGCCGCCGGCCTCACCTTCGCCGGCGGCTTGGCGGGGATTGCGTTCTTCGGCCTATTCGATATTCAGACCGGGGAGTTCCTCCAGGCCTTCACCGACCTCCAGTATGCCCTCGCCCCGCCGGCGCTGCTGTTTCTCGGCGCGGCCGCCTGGGCCGGCTGGCGGCGGCGCGACGCCATTGACTGGACGGGGGTCGCGGGCCTGAGCCTCGTCAGCTCGGTGATCCTGTTCGCCGTCGGCGGCGCTTTCGGCTTGTTCGTCGACGGCGCCGATACGCGGACGCCCGCCCATTATCACGGGGTGATCGGCGGCATCAATCTCGCCTTCGTGGGGCTGTTCTATACCCGCTTCCTGCCGCTGGCCGGCCGGGACGCGGGTTCGGCCAAATTGGCCTCCTGGCAGATCGTCATCTATGCCGTGGGACAACTGCTGTTCGTCGCCGGCATGTTTGCCGCCGGCGGCATGGGCGCGGCGCGCAAGGTCGCGGGCGTCGGCTTCGATCCCGACACCGCCGCCGGCAAGCTGGCCGCCGGCATACAGTCGGGCGGCGGCGGCCTCGCCGTCGTCGGCGGCGTGCTGTTCATTTACATCGCCGCGAGGGCGCTGCTGGGGGGGAATAAAACCTCGGGCCCGGCGCAAAAAGGGGATGCGGAGTCGCCGCCTCAAAGTGTAGGTTAGCGCCGCTTCGGAGAAATACGCGAGTAGGGTTCAGGATGTCCAAATTCTGGTCGACGGAAAATCCGTTTCCGCCTCCTGAAGAAATGGGGCTTGTCCGTTACGTCATTCGTTACGGGTTTTTCTCTTATTGGGTCGGCTTCTTTGCCTTTGCCGTGCTGATGTCTCATGCAGTTATGGACGCCATGGGGTGGATTGAAACCAGTCTCTTTCAGGTCGCGCTGTACGCCGGTCTAGCCAGCTTGGTCCGGGGAATTGTTTCGATCTACCAATTTTACTATCAGGACCAGGACAATTTTGAATTCCCCCTATTTGATGATCAGAAGAAAAAATCCGCGGATTGATTTCTGAGGAATCCTGATGGCAGCCCCCACTGATCAATCGGCGGCGCTGGCCTCCGACCAGCCCAAAACCGAGGAACCGGCAACCAACAAACCGTTGGTGGACTACGCCCTGCTGCTCAAGCCGCGGGTCATGTCCCTGGTGCTGTTCACCGGTTATGCGGGGCTCGCGCTCGCCCCCGGCTCCATCGATTGGCTGACCGGCCTCCTGGCGGTGATCTTCATCGGCTTGGGCGCGGGCGCCTCCGGCGCCATAAACATGTGGTACGACCGGGATATCGACGGCCGGATGGAGCGCACCATGCGGCGGCCCATCCCCGGCGGACGGCTGAGGCCGGGGGCGGCGCTGGTCTACGGCACCGTTCTGGCCGTCGTCTCGGTGGTCGGCATGACCATCGGGGTAAATTCCGTCGCGGCCGCCCTGCTCGCCTTCACCATCGCCTTCTATGTGTTCGTTTACACCATCTGGCTGAAGCGCCGCACCCCGCAGAACATCGTCATCGGCGGCGCGGCCGGCGCCATCCCGCCGATGATCGGCTGGGCGGCGGTCACCGGCGATGTCGGCCTCGGCGCGCTGGTCCTGTTCGCCATCATCTTCATGTGGACGCCGCCCCACTTCTGGGCCCTGTCCCTCTACCGTTCCGGCGATTACGAGAATGCCGGCGTGCCCATGCTGCCCGTGGTTTCGGGCGAGATCGAAACCAAGAAGCAGATTTTGATCTACACCTTGATTCTGGTGCCGATCACCCTGCTGCCGGTTCCCATCGGCATGACCAGCGTCTGGGGCGGCGCGGCGATCGCCCTGTTCGGCCTCAATTTCATCCGCCACGCCGTCCGTGTCCGGAGGGCCGAGGGCGCGGAGGCGCCCAGGAAGATGTTCCGCTATTCCATCCTCTATCTGTTCCTGGTTTTCGTGGCGCTGCTCGCCGATCACTGGATCGGCGCGCTGATCTAGCCGGGCAATGGGCGCCTATCGGGAACTGGAGACGCGATTCGCGCAGCTGAGCGCCATCGGTCAGGCGGTCATGCATCTCCACTGGGACCAGTCCGTGATGATGCCGCCGGGCGGCGCCGAGGCGCGGGGAGAGCAACTGGCGGCGCTGAGCGCCGCTCGTCATGAAATCCTCACGGCCGAGGTCACCGCGGAACTGATCCGGGAGGCCGAATTCTGGGACAGCCTCGACGATTGGCAACAGGCGAATTTGGGCGAGATGAAGCGCCGCTGGACCGGCGCCACCGCGGTCAGCGGCGATCTGGTCGCCGCCCTCGCCCGGGCGGTTACCGCGTGCGAAACCAAATGGCGCGAGGCCCGGGCGGAACGCGACTTCGCGTCGGTTCGGCCCCTGTTGCAGACCGTCCTCGATCTGGTGATCGAGACCGCCGAGGCCCGCGCCGGGAAACTGAATCTCAGCCCCTACGACGCCCTGATGGAGAAGTACTCCCCCGGGATCACGTCCGAAAAAATCGACGTCGTGTTCGGCGATCTGGGCGCCTTCCTGCCTGACTTCCTGGGCCGGGTCATGAAGAAGCAGGCGGCGGAGCCGGCGCCGTTGATCCCCGAAGGTCCGTTTCCCGCCGCCAGGCAGCGGCTGCTCGGCGAGCACATGATGCGCCGCATGGGTTTCGATTTCGAGGCCGGCCGACTGGACGAGAGCCTGCACCCCTTCTCCAGCGGCACCCATGGGGACCTCCGCATCACCACCAAGTACAGCGACGACGATTTCGTTTTCGGGCTGATGGGCGTGCTGCACGAGACCGGCCATGCCCTCTACGAGAAGGGCCTGCCGGCCGACTGGCGGCGCCAGCCGGTGGGCGAGTCCCTCGGCATGGATATCCACGAAAGCCAGTCCCTGATCATCGAGATGCAGGCCTGCCGAAGCCCCGAATTCCTGAGCTTCGCCGCGCCGCTCATGCAGGAGGCGTTCGGAGGCGGCGGCGCGGCCTGGGAGCCCGAGAATCTTGTCCGGCTCTATACCCGGGTGAAGCCCGGTTTCATCCGGGTCGACGCCGACGAGGTGACCTACCCGGCCCATGTCATCCTGCGCTACGAATTGGAGCGCGCCCTGATCGGTGGCGACCTCACCCTCACCGACCTGCCCGGTGCCTGGAATGACGGCATGAAGCGGCTGCTCGGCATCGTGCCGCCGGACGACGGCCTCGGCGTGCTCCAGGACATTCACTGGTACGACGGCGCTTTCGGCTATTTCCCGAGCTACACGCTGGGGGCCATCGGCGCGGCGCAGCTTTTCGAGGCGGCCAGGCAAGCGGACGCGGGCGTGTTGCCGGCCATCGGGCGCGGCGACTTCGGGCCGCTTTATGCGTGGCTCGGCGAGAATGTCCACGGCCTCGGCCGGCGCTATTCTTCCGAAGAGCTGCTCACCCGGGCCACCGGACGCCCCCTCGACGTCGAAACCTTCAAAACCCACCTCCGCGCCCGCTACCTGGACGCTTGAGCGCCCGCAAGATAGGGTGCGGCGCATGAAATATGTCTCCACCCGGGGCGAGGCCCCCGACCTCGATTTTGCCGATGTGCTGCTGACCGGGCTCGCCCGGGACGGCGGGCTTTACGTGCCCGGGGCATGGCCCAGGCTGAGCCGCGGCGAGATCAGGGACCTGCGGGGCCGCTCCTATGCCGACATCGCCATCCGGGTGATGACCCCGTTCATCGGCGGCGAAATCCCCGAAGCCGATTTCGCGGCCATGGTGCGGGAGACCTATGCGGGCTTCGGCCATCCGGCGGTGGCGCCGCTGAAACAGATCGATGACGGCCTGTGGCTGTGCGAGCTGTTTCACGGGCCGACCCTGGCCTTCAAGGATTATCCCCTGCAACTGGTCGGACGGCTGTTCGACTACGTGCTCTCGAAGCGCGGCCAACGAGTGACCATCGTCGGCGCCACGTCGGGGGATACGGGATCGGCCGCCATCGAAGCCTGCCGGGACAAGGACAGCATCGATATTTTCATTCTGCATCCGCACGGCCGGGTCTCCGACGTCCAGCGCCGCCAGATGACCACGGTGACGTCCGCCAACGTCCACAACATCGCCATCCAAGGCACCTTCGACGATTGCCAGGACATCGTGAAGGCCCTTTTCGCCGATTTGCCGTTCCGCGATCGGTTCGGGCTCAGCGCCGTCAATTCCATCAACTGGGCGCGGATCATGGCCCAGACCGTCTATTACTTCTCGAGCGCGCTTTCCCTCGGCGCGCCCGACCGCAAGGTCACGTTCTCGGTGCCGACGGGCAATTTCGGCAACGTCTACGCCGCCTTCGCCGCCGGCAGGCTGGGCCTCCCCATCGAAAAACTGATCGTCGGCTCGAACGCCAACGACATCCTCGCCCGGTTTTTCGACAGCGGAACCATGGAGACGGCCGATGTGGTGCCGACGCTGAGCCCGTCCATGGACATCCAGATTTCCAGCAACTTCGAGCGGCTGCTGTTCGAGCACTATCGCCGGGACGGCCTCGCGGTGGCCAAGACGATGCGGCGCTTCCGCAGGAACGGCCGGGTCGACTTCGGCAAGGCCCGCTGGCGCGCCATGCGCAAACAGTTCGAGGGCTACCGGGTCGGCGACAACGCCACCAAGGCGATGATCGACGAGACCTACCGGCTGACCGGCGAGTTGTTGGATCCGCATACGTCCATCGGGGTGGCGGCGGCCCGCGGTGCCGAACCCGGCGACACGCCGGTGATCGCCATGGCGACCGCGCATCCGGCCAAATTCCCCCGCGCGGTCGAGGAGGCCACCGGCCGCCACCCGGCCCTGCCCCCGCGCCTCGCGGACCTGATGAAGCGCGAGGAGCGAATGGACGTCCTGCCCGCCGAGACCCGGGCGGTGGCCGATTTCATCTCGGGCCGGCTCGCCGGGAGGCCCGCCGCGTGAACGTTCGGGTCAGCGAACTTCCCAACGGCGTCCGGGTGGTCACCGACCCCATGGGGACCGTGGCCACCGTTTCCGTCGGCGCCTGGGTCGCCGTCGGCACCCGCCACGAAGACGCCGCCGTCAACGGCGTCTCTCATTTCCTCGAACACATGGCGTTCAAGGGAACCGGGCGGCGCTCGGCCCAGGCCATCGTCGAGGAAATCGAAAGCGTCGGCGGCCACCTGAACGCCTACACGGCGCGGGAGAACACCGCCTATTTCGCCAAGGTGCTGGAGGACGACCTGCCGCTCGCCGTCGACATTATTTCCGACATCCTCCTCAACCCGACCATGGCGGCGGACAAGGTGGAGCGTGAACGGGCGGTCATCCTGCAGGAAATCCACCAAGCCCACGACACCCCGGACGACGTGGTGTTCGACAAGTTTCAGGAAGCGGCCTTCCCCGGACAGCCCATGGGACGGCCGGTATTGGGCGAGGCCGGCATCATCGCCGGCCTCGGCCGCGACAATATCGTCAGCTACATGCGGGAGCAGTATTCGGCCCCCCGCCTGGTGGTCGCCGCCGCCGGCAAGGTCGATCACGACCGGTTCGTCGAGTTGGCGGGCAATGCCTTCCATACGCTGCCGGCGGCCAATGGGCGCGCGCCCGAGGCGGCAAGGTACACGGGCAGCGATTTCCGGGAAGACCGCAACCTGGAGCAGGTCCACATCCTGCTGGGATTCGATGGCGTCGCCTTCGATGACGAGGGCTACTATCCCCTCGCCGTCCTCTCGACGCTGGTCGGCGGCGGGATGTCGTCGCGGCTGTTCCAGGAAGTCCGCGAGAAGCGCGGCCTGGTCTATTCCATCTATTCCTTCGCCGCCAATTACGCCGACAGCGGCCTGTTCGGCATCTATGCGGGCACCGGCCCGGACGAGGTCGCCGAAGTGATGCCCATCGTCTGCGATGAGCTGGTGCGCCTCAAGGACGGCATGCCGGAGGACGAAATCCGCCGCGCCCGGGCGCAGCTCAAGTCCTCGACCCTGATGGCGCTCGAAAGCACCTCGTCCCGCTGCGAAGCCGCCGCCCGGCAGTTGCAGGTCTATGGCCGGACCATTCCCACCGGCGAAGTCATCGAGCGCATCGACGCGGTCGGGGAATCGGACCTGATCAAGGCCGCCGAGCGGCTGGTCGCCAGTGCGCCGACGCTCGCCGCCATGGGCCCGACGGGCAAGCTCGAGCCTTACGAAAAAATCGCCGGGCGGCTGGCAGGGTGAACGATCAGTCACGTTCCCATGCGGAGGGCCGCCGGGAAGTGGCCGGGTTCGCCCTCCCCGAGCCCACCGCGACCCTCGATCTCACGATGGACGACGGCGCGCCGATACGCGTCGTGCGCCACGGCAACCCGTCCGGGCCACGCATGGTGCTGAGCCACGGCAACGGCTTCGCCAGCGATTCCTACTTTCCGTTCTGGCGGCTGATGCTGGATCGGTTCGACGTAGCCTTGTTCGATATCCGGAACTGCGGGCGCAACCCGTTCCACGGCGCCGAGCCGCATGGCTATCCGCGCTTCGCCCGCGACAACATAGCGGTGCATGGCGCGATCGCAAAGGAATGGGGCGGAAAGACCACGATCGGCGTTTTCCACTCCATGTCGACGATCGCGGCGCTGCTCGCGGTGGCCGACGGCGTCTGGCACTGGGATGCGCTGGTGCTGTTCGATCCGCCGGTGGTCCCGCCGGAAGGAGACCCGCTGCGAGGCCCGATGATGACCGCGGGCGAAGTGCTGCGCGACGCCGCCCGGATTCGACCAAACCGGTTCCGAAATCCCGAGGAACTGGCCGAGGTGTTCCGTTTCATGCCCCGCTTCCGCCGCCTGCGGAAAGGAGTGGCGGAACTCAACGCGCGCTCGGTGCTGCATTTCGATCCCGCGAGCGGCGAATGGCTGCTCCGTTGCCCCGGCCCGGTCGAGGCCGGTCTCTATGTCGAGGTCGCCGGGCTGCCGATCTGGCGCAAGCCGCCCCCGCCGGCGCGCCCGCTCCTGATCGTCGGCGCCGACCCGGAACCCGAGGATGCGACGATGACCGCGCACTGCTGCAAGCTGTTCTGCGAGACGTTCGGCATCGACTACGCCATCGTGCCCGATACCAGCCACCTCCTGCAGCTCGAGGAGCCGGAGCAATGCTTCGCTCTGGTCAGCGGCTTCCTCGCCGACAACGGGATCGGCGCGTGACCTGGAACCCGGCGCTCAGGCGTGACCGGCCTCGTCGGAGAGCATCCGGGGATCGATCCCCAGCTTGCCGATGGCACGCTCCCACTTGTTGTCGAGGTTGAGGTCGAACACCAGCTCCGGGTCGGCGGGCGCCTGCAGCCAGCCGTTGGCCTTGATCTCGTCGTCCAATTGACCCGGCCCCCAGCCGGCGTAGCCGAGCCCCAGCAGGCTTTTTCGGGGTCCCCGGCCCCGGGCGATGGCCTTCAGGATATCGACCGTCGCCGTCAGCGCGATGCCGTCGTCGACGGGAAGCGTGGCCTCCTGGGAATAATCGGCGCTGTGGAGCACGAAACCGCGCCCCGCCTCCACCGGACCGCCCACATGGACGCGGACGTCGGTGGCGCCGATTTCCTCCTCGATCCCCAACTGCTCGAGCAGGTCCGGGAAGGTGAGCGAATCGAGCGCCTGGTTGAGCACCAGCCCCATGGCGCCTTCCGGCGTGTGGGCACACATGTAGATGACCGTCTTGGCAAACCGCTCGTCCTGCATCCCGGGCATGGCGATCAGTAGCTGGCCGGACAGGAAGGGATCGTCGCTTTGGTCGTTGTCGCCGGGGGTCTCGTCTGAACTGGACATTTCCGGGAATGATCCTCTTTTTCCGCCGTTATTCTCAAGCGCCGATTCATAATTATTCTGGCATACCCGGTGTGGTTATCAAAGGGCGGCCCTGCACGGCGGGTAAAGTTCCCGTGAATTGACGCCGGTGTGATTTCGATCCCTCCGTTCATGCCTGTATATATTCGGCGAAAGCTGGTCCCAACCGCGCCAATTGGCGCTAAAATGTGGTTTGAGCCATGAATAAATTGAACAGGACCCTTATCGGCGCGCTGCTCGCCGGCAGTGTCGCGGGTTTTGCAGCCGCCCCGGCGCAGGCCGCGGGCGAGTCCGCCGCCGCGACGCCCTGGGCCGTCACGGACCAAACCAAGGTGCGGCTGGTTTCCGCCAAAACCGCCGTCGACGGCCAGGAAGCCGTGCAGTTGGGACTGCAGTTCAAGCTCAAGGATAACTGGAAGATTTACTGGCGCACCCCGGGAGACGCGGGCTATCCGCCGCGTCTCGACTGGAAAGGCTCCACCAACCTCAAGGAAACCGAATTCGGCTGGCCGGCGCCGGTGCGATTCTCGGTCCTCGGCTTCGAGACCACCGGCTACAAGAAGGAAGTGGTCTTCCCCATCAATGCCCGGGTCGAGGATCCGACCGAGCCGCTCAAGCTCCGGGCCAAGCTCGACTACCTGGCCTGCGACGACGTCTGCATCCCCTACCAGACCAAAATCTCCTTCGATCTGCCGGCCGGGAACGGCGACACCACCGGCCATGCCCACCTGATCGGCAAGTACCTCTCCCGGGTACCGGGCGACGGCTCGGCCCACGGCATCAGGATCGAAACCGCGGTCACCGGCGGCGACCTGGGTCCGGTGAAGGACGACTTCCAAAAGGGCCTGGTGCGGGTGACGGCGCGCTCCGACATCCCGTTCAAGTCGCCGGACATCTTCGTCGAAGGTCCGGATACGATGATCTTCCGCAAGCCCGACATCGAGGTGAGCGAGGGCAGTACCGTCGCAACGGCGCGCATCCCGGTCGATGTGGAGGAGGGCTTCAAGCTCCAGCAGGCCAATCTGACCTTTACGCTGACGGATGGCGGGCGGGCGGCCGAACAACCGCTGACCGTCGGGCGCGGCGAGGCCGAACCCGCCGGCGGACCGACATTGCCGCTCTCGCTGCCGATCATCCTCGGCCTGGCGCTCATCGGCGGGCTGATCCTCAACCTGATGCCCTGCGTGCTGCCGGTGATATCGCTGAAGGTGCTGGGCGTGATCAGTCACGGCGGCGGCGAGAAACGGGCCGTGCGCACCAGTTTCCTCGCCACCTCGGCCGGGATCGTGTCCTCGTTCCTGGCCATCGCGGCGGGGCTGGTGTCGCTCAAGCTGGCGGGATCGGCGGTCGGCTGGGGCATCCAGTTCCAGCACCCCTGGTTCCTGGTGGCGCTGACCATCATCGTGACCCTGTTCGCCTATAACCTCTGGGGCATGTTCGAGATCAATCTGCCGGCCCGGTTCGCCGGCATGCTCGGCGGCCCCCAACAGGGGGACCGGCATTCCATCGGCGGCAACTTCGCGACCGGCGCATTCGCAACCCTGCTGGCGACGCCCTGCTCGGCGCCGTTCCTCGGCACCGCCGTCGGCTTCGCGCTCGCCGGCAGCATCGCCGACACCTTCGCCGTGTTCGCGGCCCTCGGGATCGGCATGGCGCTGCCGTTCCTGGTCATCGCCGGACTGCCGGCGCTGGCCACCAAGCTGCCCAGGCCGGGCGCCTGGATGGTCCGGGTCAAGCAATTCATGGGCCTCGCGCTCGCCGCCACGACCCTGTGGCTGCTCTCGGTTCTCGCCGTGCAAGTGAGCCCGACCGCCGCCGCGATCATCGGAATCATCATGGCCGCCACCGGCGTCATCCTATGGATGCGCAGCCGGATGGCCGAAACCGGCAAGCGCGCCGCGATGGCCGGCCTCGCCGCCGCCATGCTGGCGGCCTTCCTGGTCCCCGGCCAGGTGGCGCCGCGGGCCGAACTCAACACCGCCAGGGAAGCCTACTGGGCGCCCTTCGAGCCCGAGCGGATCCCGCAGCTGGTCGCCGAGGGCAAGACCGTTTTCGTCGATGTCACCGCCGAGTGGTGCATCACCTGCCAGGTCAACAAGGCCACCGTCCTCAACCGGGGCGCGGTCAACGAGTTCCTCGAAGGGGACGACGTGATCGCCATGCAGGGCGACTGGACCCGTCCGGACGAGACCATCTCCAGGTATCTGGCGGGCTTCAACCGCTTCGGCATCCCGTTCAATGCGGTCTACGGCCCGGGCGCGGAAAAGGGCGTCGTGCTGCCCGAACTGCTCACCGCCGGCATCGTGCTCGGCGGTATCGAGAAGGCCTCCGGCGGGGTGCTGGCGGCGAAATAACCGGCCGAACAATCCTGCAAAAATTTGGGAATTATATACTTAACTACAGGACCGGAAATGCGGAGAAAATTGACTAAATAGGATTATGGAAAATTCAAAAACACACAAAATTAGACCTGAGCCAAATCGTTTATCCAGGCAAGAAACTTTTTGCGACTCAACTGAAAATAACGAGGATGAAGTTCCCGATGGTTGCGAATTTGAAGTAATAGAATATCTGGACGAGCTTCCACCTCCAGAACGTCTAAAGAGATTGGGGTTAACGTATAGGGCTTCAGGGAATCGTGTTTGGCTTGAGTAATTTTTTCAATTTTCTTTGACACTGGTTCAGTACCTCCGATAAACGGTCGGTCTCACGGAATGTTTTGAAACGGCTTTTTTTGTCGTCAATAGACACGACCACTTGGAAAAAAGGAAATGCTCCTAGCGGATCAAGTCGAATTGCTCCGTCAATACGCTGTTCACCTTAGGGAGCAACGATTTGTATTGCCCTTGATGGGAAGTTCATCTGCCACGCGTCAAGCATATCAATTCAAGTCGCTTGTACACCCCGCCCGTGATATTGCGACAACGATTTACCAAGCCGATCCTGCCGGAAACAAGCTTCCTACACATCTGCGGGGTTGGAATTTATCAGTTAGGGATGGGTTCCACGTTGCGAAGACCATACATCTGAGAAATCTCCTTGGAATGATCATACACGTCTACTATTTGAATATCGTTGATGATCGTCTGGATATCTCCAACGACCTCGGAGAACGTGTGATCGTTCCTTATGACGCATTCGTTGCATCTGTCGAACGCCTAGTTCTCACTCATGCAGATATATGTCTCGTCATTTGTGCTTTGGCGGAAGAAAACCTCAAAAATAAAACAGGAATACACGCACTTTTTTCCGATATTCCCGGATCAGGCGATCTAATACACTGTCTGGCGACGATCAGAAAATGCCCCACTTTAGAGGAAGCAATCTGGAGAAAATTCTTTGCCCCTTGGGGCAAGGTTGTAAATCCAGATTGTTCAACTGTCGAAGATATGCCATTCCTAATGAGCGGGCGACAATCGGAAGACACTATTACTTGGAATGTTGGATGGCGACGGGGCAGCGTATACGCATCGGTCTGGATTAATGTCACAGATTTAATCTGTCAGGTTCGACGCCACTTCGATGGATCACGACAAGTTCTCTAAGCACGCAAGATATATTGTCAAAGGATCATTTGGATTGTCAGTTTCCCCCACCTTTATTGACATGGATACGCCTTTCCAAGGATTAGAAAAACCAGCGTTCGAGCGGGCAATTTAAGGTTGTCGGGATTCATTTCGGCTATACCCGCCAGGACCTTGAATACCTTATCCGCCATCTCTTGCCGGGTTGTTTCGGGTGCTGGACAGGCCGCTTGCGGAGATTCGTATAAAGTTGCGGAAAGCATATGCCGTTCCATGATACCTGACACATAAGCCCGAAATTCATGTCCATGCGGCAACGCAGCCAGGAACAGTTCTTGTCCCGTCTCGAAAGCGTTTGCGTCCGAGATGACAAAGAGAGTCAGAACGGTTGCCAATAATCGTTTCATCGTTCAATGCTCGTCAATCAATGCCTAGCCATGCAGGGATTTCCGAGACACATCTATCATATGCCCTCATATAACCCTGAAACCGCTCTTTTCGTGGTACGTCGCGTTTCCTAATTTCAGCCTCCAACGCCAACACCCATGATTCTTCCTCACGTATGAATCTTTGCGTAATTTTCCGTCGAACTCGTGCATCTAACTTCCTCTTCCCGGCAAGGTTATACAGCCTCTTCTCTACCTCTGTAAGATCGGCCCAATCCCTTTCTAATTGTTTGTCGGCGAGAATCTCAGCACAAGGCTTGATCACAATCGCCATAATCTCTCTGTAGATGTCCGATTTTTCTTGGGAGTATGCCGCGACGGAGCAAGACCCCACTAGAGCGTTTCATATTTTGACGGAAGCGTATCCTGCGTTTTTGAAGTAGTTGGCGCATTGCTGTGGCTCGATGGTGTCGATGAGGCTCCCGAGATGGCGCCATAAGTCGTCGATCTCCCGCTTCTGGGCGTTTCTCATCCAGTGCTTGATTTGGGCAAAGGTCTGCTCGATGGGATTGAGGTCGGGGGAATATTTGGGCAGGAGCCACAGCTTGGCTCCGGCGGCACGGATGGCGTTTCGCACGGCTTTTGACTTGTGGCTGCCGAGATTGTCCATGATGACGATGTCGCCGGGCACCAGGGTCGGCACGAGCAGCTGCTCGACGTAGGCGCGGAAGCACACGCCATTGATGGGGCCGTCGAAGACGCAGGGCGCGGTGAACCGGTCGCAGCGCAGCGCGCCGATGAAGGTCAGGGTGTGCCACCGCCCATGGGGGGCAAAGCCGCGGACCCGCTCCCCTTTCGGCCCCCAGCCGCGCAGCGGGGCCATATTGGTCCGGATCCAGGTTTCATCAATGAATACCAGCCGTTCGGGATCAAGCTTTGCCTGCCACGCCTTCCAGCGCCTGCGATGGCGGGCGATGTCCGCGCGCGCCCGTTCAACGGCGAACAGGGTTTTTTTTAAAGCGCAGCCCTTCACGGCGCAGAAACAGCCATACCGTGCTGTGGGATACCCTGACACCCCGAGCGGCCAACTCGTCTCTCAACCGATGCAGCGTCAGATGCGGCTCCTGGTCGATCCGGCCGACAATGAACTCCCGATGGGGCTCAAGAACCCGGCGGCGGTGACCGCCCATCTTGCCGGGCGCAACACTCCCCGTCCGCCGGTAGCGCTGCGACCACTTAACCACGCTCGAAACCGCAACCCCAAACCGAGCCGCTACAGCGCGGCAACTCTCCCCCGCCAAAACCGCCAAAACAACACGCTCTCGCAAATCAATCGAATAAGGTCTCGCCATGAATGCTGGCCTCCTTGCCCAGCATCCATCTTGAATCATGGTTCGCCCATACTTGGGAATCCCTAAAATGATTCAATCAATCTCAAATACGCTCTAGAGCATTTTCTGATCACACCCGGTCATAGCCTGCGGCAGTGAAGTAGTTTTGGCACTCGGATTGGGTGACTGTGTCGATGGCGGTTGCGATGGCGTCGTAGAGGTCGTCGACGGTTCTGGCTGCGGTCTTTTTGAGGAGGGCCTTGAGCTTTGCGAAGGCCATCTCGATTGGGTTGAAGTCGGGTGAGTAGGGCGGCAGGAAGCGGAGCTCGGCGCCGGCGTCTTCGATGGCCTTACGCACGCTGGCGGGCTTATGGGCTGGCAGATTGTCCATAATGACGATGTCTCCGGGTTTGAGGGTTGGGACCAGGATTTGCTCGACATAGGCAAGGAAGGCTGCCCCGGTCATCGCCCCATCGATGGTCATGGGGGCGAGGATGCCGTCGAGCGTGAGAGCAGCGACCAAAGTGGTGGTCTTCCAGTGGCCGTGAGGGATGGCGGCTTGGCAGCGCTGCCCGCGCGGCGCGCGGCCATAGCGCCGGGCCATCTTGGTCGATGTGCCGGTCTCGTCGATGAAGACCAGCCGCTCCGGCATCAGGCCGGGCTGCGCCTCGGCCCAGGCCTGCCGGCGCGCCAAGACATCAGGACGTTGCTGCTCGCTGGCGTGCGCGGTTTTTTTTGAAGGTCATGCCGTGGCGGTCGAGCAGCCGCCAGACCGTGCTCGGGGCAACCCGAAGCCCGTGCACCTCCTCCAGACAGGCTGCGATCTCGGCCAGGGTGATGTCCGGTGTCTCCGTGACAAGCGCCAGAACCTCCTCGGCATACGCTTCAAGGCGGTGAGAGCGGCGGTCCCCGCCTTGCGGCCGGGGCCGCACATCACCCCGCTGCCGCCACTGATCAACCCATTTGATCGCCGTCGAGGCCGCAACCCCAAAAACCTTCGCCGCAGACCGACGCGACATCCCGCCGTCCACCGCCGCAACCAACCGATGTCGTAGATCATTCGAAAGTGGTCTCGTCATGCAGGCTGGCCTCCTTCACCAGCCCACATCTTGAATCAGAAATCAGAGACTTTGGGAATCCCTAACGATTCCGTCAGATCAGAAAACTCTCTAGCTTGCTTTCGGGGCGGCCTTCGGGCGGCCCCAATTTTTTTGTCCAAATTCCCAAGGAATTGGCCGCCCGGCCATCGTCCAGGCAACGGCCGGGCGCACCATTTTC
Source organism: Rhodospirillales bacterium (assembly GCA_965221855.1). Taxonomy (GTDB): domain Bacteria; phylum Pseudomonadota; class Alphaproteobacteria; order Rhodospirillales; family UBA2165; genus JAJDXO01. The sequence goes on from CBDCSV010000006.1 coordinate 633,452, forward strand.
GGTATTGGCGTCTTGGCTATGCGGCCTTTTTGCCGTGTTCGATCGCCTTGGGCGCGGGGCCGCCGAGGATCTTGATCCGGCGCGGCTTCAGTTCCTCCGGAACCTCCCGGGCGAGATTGATCTCCAGCAGGCCGTCGGCCAGATGGGCATCGACCACCTTCACATGGTCGGCGAGCTGGAAGCGGCGCTCGAACGAGCGAGTGGCGATTCCGCGATGGAGATAGGCGTTCTCCCGATCGGCATCGAGTCTGCCGCTGACGACCACGACGTCTTCCTTCACGGTGACGTCGAGATCCTTCTCGCCGAAGCCCGCCACGGCGATGGAAATGCGATAGCCGTCGTCGCTCAGTTTCTCGATGTTGTACGGCGGGTAGGCGTCGTTGGCCTGGGCATATTGCAGCGCTGAATCGAGGCGGCGCTGCAGGTTGTCGAAGCCGACGGAGGTACGGAACAGGGGTGAAAAATCAAACGAGCGCATGACCATATTCTCCTTATGAAGCAACACGGTTTCCAATTGGTCCGCCAACTGGCCGGACCGGTTTCGCGGACGGCACCCTCGTCGCGAGGCGTACCGCCGTGACCTTCATATAGCCGGCGGCGAACCGGCTTCAAGTCCCGTATGGTCGAAAATTTTCGGGGGATTTTACGCCTCCGGCGCCGCCAAGGCGTGGATGCCCGTGTCGAGCACGGGCATGACGGGCCGTGTGCGCCCGAAAAGAGGGCGCCATGGCTGCAGGGTTTTTTTGGGACCTACTTGAGGCCCAGGTTCTGAAAGCGCTTGTTGAACTTCGCCACCTGACCGCCGCTGTCGACCAGACGGTGTTCGCCGGTCCATGCGGGGTGGGATTTGGAATCGATGTCCAATTTGAGCGTGTCGCCGGCCTCGCCCCACGTCGAGCGCGTGGTGAACGTCGATCCGTCGGTCATCGTGACCGTGATCTCATGGTAGTCCGGATGAATCTCTTTCTTCATGTCTCGGCTCCGTCGGCGAGGGCGCTTATATACATAAGGCCGGCCGCCCTGGCAAGCCGGGGATCAGCCGGATTTCCGGTTCGGGCCGCGGTCTCCAAAGGCGACGATCAGCGCCGTTCCGACGATGACGGCGCCCATGTAGAACGGCCAATCCCGGCCCAGCCAGGCAAACAGAATGCCGGCGGCCGCCGGGCCGAGAATCCGCGCCACGGTGGCCGCCGACCGTCCAACGCCCATGACACCGCCCTGTTGGTCCTCGGGCGTGCTCAGGGACACCAATGTGTTGAGGCCCGGCGTCGCCACGCCAAATCCAACGGCCATGACGGTGACGGCGAGGATCATCCATGTTTCGTTCGGGCTGAGCGGCGTGGCGATCAGGCCCACGACGAGCGCGGCGAGGCCCAGCCGCACCATGCCCCACTCGCCGATCCGGCGTGAAATGGGGCCGGAGAGGCCGCCTTGGATTGCCGCCATGATCAGGCCCATATAGGCGAACAGAAACCCGTTTTGGGATACGCTCCAGCCATACTCCCGCTCGGACCAGATGGGAAACATGGCCTCGATCCCGGCGATCCCCGCGACGGTAAGGAAATTCAGGCCGATGGCCACCATTGTCGGCCGCCGCCGGAGGGTCTCCGTGAAACTCGTATGTCGGCGGCCGGGTTCATCCCGCCGCGCCCGGTCCCGGATTTCCCGCGGCGACGACTCCGGAAGCAGCGCCGCCGCCGCGGCGAACGCGACGAACGAGAAACCCGCCGCGGCGTAGGCCGGGAGCTGAAAGTTGATGTTGGCCGGATCGGCGCCGCCGAGAATGCCGCCGATCGCGGGTCCGGCGGTAAATCCCAGCCCGAATGCGGCGCCGACCAGGCCCATGCCGCGCGCCCGGTTTTCCGGCGTCGTGATGTCCGCCATGTAGGCGAATGCGGTTGCGATACTTCCCGCCATCGCGCCCGCGAAGGCCCGGGCGAGGAACAGTCCGGTCAGGCTGTCGACAAGCGCCATCCAGATATAGGCGCCGACCGTTCCGGCGAGGCACATGACCAGTACGGGTCGCCGGCCTATTCGGTCGCTCAGCCGGCCGCAAACGGGCGCGGAGACAAGTTGGCACAGCGAGTATACCGAGATCAGGTAGGCGATCTGGTCGGGGGATGCGCCGAAATGCTCGGCGTAGAACGGGAGCAGCGGAATGACGATGCCGAACCCGATCAGGTCGATGACGACGACGGCGAAAACGATCATCATTGCCGTGCGCGGCGCGGCGACGCCGGCTCGGTCACCCGCGTTGGCGACCGGTTCCTTTTCCGCGGTCATCGCTGGGTCAGCTTGAACTCGATCCGGCGGTTTCGCCGGTAGGCGATTTCATCATCGCGAGCGTCGATGGGCTGAAATTCCCCGAAGCCGGTGGCGGCGAGGCGGTTGGCGGGGATTCCCGCATCGATCAGGAATTTGACGACTGATATGGCGCGGGCGGTCGACAGCTCCCAATTGCTTGGGAACTGGGGGGTGCGGATGGGGACCCGGTCGGTATGGCCATCGATCCGCAGAACCCAATCGATGTTCTCCGGGATTCGCCCGGAGATCTCCCTCAGCGTCGTTGCGAGTTGACTGATCTGATCCTGCCCGGCGACGCCCAACTCGGCGGAGCCTGTCGTGAACAGGACTTCGCTCTGAAACACGAATCGGTCGCCAACGATCCGGATTCCCCGCTGGCCCCCCAGGACTTCCCGCAGCCGTCCGAAAAACTCGGAGCGGTACCGGGAAAGCTGTTGGACCTTGCTGGCCAGGGCCGCATTCAGCCGTTTGCCCAAATTGGCGATTTGGACCTGTTGCTCCTGGGCGGTCTTCTCGGAAATATCCAGGGCCTCGGTCAAGCGGCCGATTTGCAGCCGCAACTCCTTGATCTGCTGATTCAACAGGGCGACCTGAGCCCGCGCGCTTTCGGAGAGCTTCTTCTCTTCGATCAAGAGCCTCTTCTCTTCGACCAACCGGCCTTCCGAGCCTTCAAGTTTTCCGGCCAAGTCCTTGATCTGTTGCTCCAACTCCGCCCGGAGCGCCGTCAGCGCCTTGATGTCCCTGGTAAGCGCCGCCACTTGACGCAGTTGAAGCTCGATCTTCTGACGGTCGGCGAGGATGGACTTGAAAGCGTCCTCCAGATCCGCCTTGACCTTCTCTGTTTCCTCCTCGGCGGACCCGGCCCGCAAAGTGAGCGCTTGAATCTGCGCCGATAGATCGTCCCGGGCCGCTACCGACGCCTGCAATTCGCTCGACACTTGCTCCAGATTGGTTCGAAGATCGGCATTGGCGCGCCGTTCGAGCGCCAATGTTTCGGCCAGTTCCGCAACCTGCCGGTTGAGCCGGTCGAGGGCCGCGTCCCTCCCGGTCAACGCCTCCGACAGAAAGAACTGCGCCAGCACGAAGACCATCAGCAGGAAGATGATGACCATCAGCAACGTCGCCAGCGCATCGACGAAACCCGGCCAAATATTGGTGCTGCGTTCGGCCCGGCGGGAAATGGCGGCCATTGCGGACGCTCCCTAGGTTCCCTTGTCGGGAGACGAGGCGGCGATGGTGCGGGCGAGCAACTTAATCTCGCTTCGGAGCTGCTGCACCATGTCTTCGCGTCCCGCCGTCATTTCTTCCAGCAGCCTCGCCATATGCAGATCCACATTGCGAATGTGCGATTTGGTCGCTTCGTCCATGGCGCCGACACCGCCATTCGACAGGAGTTCGAGAATGTTCTTCAGCTCCATCTGGTTCTCGCCCAAACTCAGGAGCAGCGTTTGTTCGGCTCGCATTTGATCACCAAGCGCACCGAGCTTCTCACTAAGGTCAATCAGGCTGTTGTTGCTGGCAATGTTGCGCTCCTCACCGCGCGCCAACGTTCGTTGAAGATTTTCGAGACTCTCGGCGGTTTGCTCCAGCAGCGCCTGTACATAGACGGGCACGGAACCATCGCCGTCTCCGGGCAAGGCGCCCGATGAAAGGCGGGTGAGGCTGGAGAGCCACTCCTCGAGTTCGTTGTAGAACCGGTTTTGCGCCTGACCCGCCTGCAAATCCAGAAACCCGAGGACCAGGGACCCGGCAAGGCCAAACAAGGAGGACGAAAAAGCGGTCCCCATGCCGGACAGCGGCGCCTCCAGCCCGCCCTTCAAATTGGCGAACATGGCGGCGATGTCACCCCCTTCGACGGACAGGTCGCTGATCACGTCGCCGACGCTGCTGACCGTCTCCAGCAGACCCCAAAAGGTTCCGAGAAGGCCGAGGAATATAAGCAGGCCTATGGTATAGCGGGACAAGTCCCGGGATTCGTCGAGGCGCGACGCGATACCGTCCAGCAGGGATCGCATGGCGAGCGTCGAAAGCGACAGGCTGTCTCTCCGTTCGCCCAGCATCGTGGCCATTGGAGCGAGCAATCGCGGTGGCCGGGTCTCCGAAAGGGTGGGGCTCCTCCGGCGGAAGCGCTCGATCCAATGGACCTCCGGAGAAAGCATCAAGACCTGCCGGAAATTGTAAATGATGCCGAGGAGCAGCACGCCGAGGATCAGGCCGTTCAGGGGTACGTTGGCGGAGAACGCCCGTTGCAGCGGTACAAACAGAATGGCGCAGAGACCGATGACCACACCGACGAAAATGGCCATGCGGATGACGTAGGTTTGCGGAGACGCCATCAGCCTATGTTCCTAACTGCATTCCTGTGCCGTCGGGCCAAGAGCCAACCGCCGCTATCGGGCAATGATCCTGAGATCAACCCGATTGGGCGTACCCGATGGAACCTTATTTCCGAGCGCGCGCACATCGATCCGCGTGCTGCGGATCCCCTTGCCGATCAGGTAGGAGCGAACCGCCAGCGCGCGGGACAGCGAAAGCCGGCGGGCTTGGCTGGCTGAAAGATTGGGCTCCCCGGCATATGCCAATAGCTGCATCCGCAGGTTCGAATCTACCGTGAGCGACGTGGCGAGCGAGTCGAGAACCTTGCCGCTGTCTTCGGGCAGGTCCGCGTTGCCGAAAGCAAACACGACGCTCTGAAGAGGGGCTGCGTCCGGACCCGGGGTGCGGGCCGCCTGCTGTTGCGGCGCCGGTGCGGCTTTCTCGATTTTTGGCGCCGGTGGTGCAGCCGCTACCCGGCTAGGCGGTTTCGGGGCCGCGGCCGGGGCACGGGGTTTCGGCGCGGGTGCCGGCTTGGCCATCGTCGGCGCCGGCAGGGGTTTCGGGGCCGCGGCCGGGGCACGGGGTATCGGCGCGGGTGCCGGCTTGGCCATCTTCGGCGCCGGCGGTTTCGGGGCCGCGGCCGGGGCACGGGGTTTCGGCGCGGGTGCCGGCTTGGCCATCTTGGACGCCGGCGGGGGTGCGGGTGACGGTTCCGGCTTGGCGAGGGGAGTGGGCGGCGCTTTCGCGGCCTCGGATGTTGCCGGCGCCGCCGGTGGCGTTCGGCGCGCCTGACGTTGGGGCGGCGGCGTCAGCGTAACTTTCGAATGCGGTTGTTCGACAACCGGCGCGCCAGTCGGCGGTCGCGGTGCCAGCAGCCTGGACCGAGGCGTGGTCCGCAGAGGCGGCAATAATTCGCCGGTGGCGCCGCCGGTTACACTTTCATCAGCCATAACATTGCTGCTGCCGCTGCCGGACTTGAGTTGCGCCGAGGCTTCACCGGGAATCACGGCCGGGCCCAGACCAACGGCGCCGACAATCGCGAGCGCGGCAATCCTGTCGATGGACCGGCGAAACGGGCATGTGACGTCAATCATCCCTGAGATCCTCTGCATCAATTCGTTTTTGTCCCTCGACCCGCGGGCCGGGAGGCGATTGGCTGACCGGCACGCCAAGATACCCAACCGGGCAAATCCATACAACACTCGGGCCGTCGGTTGGCAGGGCAATCGCATTAGCCTATTTCGGCGATGAGTTTTCGGAGGAAGTTGTCGCTCCACCCGGCGCGATTGAACTTGAGACGGTTTGATCCCTTGTCCTTGTTGCGTTTGATGACGTTGAGGGCGAGGCGTCTGAGGAGAGCGAGGTTTTCCGGGGCGTTGTCCTTGCGGGCTCGGGCCTGATCTTCGTCCATGACCACATCGAGCACCCAATGGAGTTGGTTCTCGATCCCCCAGTGTCCGCGGACGAGGCGGTTCAGTTCGTCGGCGGTGAGCGGCCAGGAGGCGATGAAGTAGCGCACCGCTGTCGTGGCCCGGCCGTCGGTCTCGCGGCTGGAGGTGACCTTGCCGACAGCGGCCAGGGCCGGCCACCGGTGGGCTTCGGCGAGCCAGTCCATATCGTGCAGCACCTCGGCGCGGCGGGTTTCGATGCGGCCGTGGCCGGCGTCCACCGTCTGGTCCACGCCGTCGGCGGGCGCCTGGGGATCGTCCAGCAGCAGTTTGACGTCGGCGAGAAGGTCGGGCTGGTTGGCCTTCAGCGCCATCAGGTAATCGGCGCCGGCCTCGTGGATGTCGCGGGCCGTGCCGCTCTGGCAGTGCATGGCGTCCATGGTCATCACCGCGCCTTCGAGGCTGAGCAGCTTGAGCAAGGCCGGCACGGCGGTGATCTCGTTGCTCGCGCCCACGTTCATCTGGCCTAGAACCAGCCGCTGATCGGCGGCCCAGGCGCTGACCAGGTGGAGCGGCGAGGTTCCGGAGGCCCGATCGAAGGAGCGCCTCAGGCTCTTGCCATCAATCGCAACAACCTCCGCCCGGGCGGTCGCGAAATCGGACATGAAGCGCTGGAAGGCGGCATGAAAGGCCCGCGGGTCCAACAACCGGAACAGCCGCGAGAAGGTGTCGTGGCTGGGCGGGCCAGCGGGCAGGGTCAGGAACTCGCGCAGCACCTCTTCCTTGGCCTCGGCGAAGTCCGCCATGTCAACGCACGACGTGCTTCCACACAGCGCCGCGCACAGCGCCATGAACAGCATCTCAAGAAGATCATGACGCAACGCGTTGCCCGTGCGCGGATCATCAAGACCCGAAAAACTCTCCCGAAATCTCTCCACCGAAACCTCCATCAAACGTCAAAGAAGCTCCAGCAGCAGCGATACTCATTTCCATTCCGTTTACGAAGCCATTCCGTTCACGAACCAAATCAAATGCGATTGCCCTGGAGCAGGGGCCGGTCTCCGTCGAAGGAGCGGTCGTGGAATTCGAAGCCGTTGATCCGGTGCCGGGACCGAACGACCTTCTCGTCGAAGTCAGGGGCGTCTCGGTCAACCCCGTGGATTTCAAGGTTCGCGCAAACAGGCCCCCGCCCGAAGACGGTCCCCGAATCCTCGGTTTTGACGCTGCCGGCGTGGTCAAGGAAATCGGCTCGGATGCCTCCCGTTTCAAACCGGGTGACGAGGTCATGTATGCCGGTGAGTTCACGCGGCCCGGCTCCAACGCCGAGCTTCAGGCCGTCGACGAGCGGCTGGTCGGCCGAAAACCCTCCTCACTGGATTTTGTCGAGGCTGCCGCGCTGCCGCTTACCAGCATCACCGCTTGGGAGCTTCTGTTCGACAGCCTGAACATCGAGGAAGGCGGGGGCGAGAACGAAGCCCTTCTAATCATCGGCGCCGCCGGGGGAGTTGGATCGCTCCTTATCCAATTGGCGAAAAAACTGACCAGGCTGACGGTCGTCGCAACGGCATCCCGGCCCGAGACCCGGGACTGGGTGAAAAAGATGGGGGCCGACCATGTGGCCAACCACAGGTTGCCGCTCGACGAGGAAATGGCGGCTTTGGGTATTTCACCCCGGTATGTAGCCGCCCTGACGAATACCGACGATCACTTCGCATCCATAATCGAGATGATCAAGCCGAGGGGCCACATCGCCATGATCGACGACCCTCAAAACATAGATATCGGCGCCATCAAGCTGAAGGCCCTGTCGTTCAGTTGGGAGTTCATGTTCGCCCGATCGATGTTCAAGGCCGAAGACATGGTCGCCCAGCACGACTTGCTTAATCGTGTCGCGGACCTGGTGGACCGGGGCGACCTCGTTTCGACGGTCAACAAGGATTGCGGGCCCTTGAGCGTCGACAGTCTACGCGCCGCTTTGGAACATCAATCGAGTGGAGCCGCTATCGGGAAGACGGTTCTGGGGGGACTGAACGGAAGGTAACCGCTACGTCCGCCGGATCGAGGATCCGCGGCGAGTGCGGTTGTGCGGACAAAATTCGTGCCTGAAAGCCATGAACACGACAAGGAGGATAGACGATGAAGCCGTTTAAATTACTCAAGACCGCTGGGCTTGCCGCGGCAATCTCGGCGCTGACCGTTCCAATGGCCTCGGCCCAAATGGAAATCAAGGTTGGTAGTTTCGAACCGGAGGGCCACTACCTCGTACAACATGTCTATATCCCGTACCTCAATGAGATCGAGAAACGGACCAAGGGAGCGCTGAAATTCAAGTGGTTCCACCACGGCACCTTGGTCAAGGCGCCGCAGACCGTGGACGGCCTCAAGTCCGGGCTGGTCGACCTGGTGGTCACAACCGGGATCTTTACCCAGGAGAGCAAGTTTCCCGCGACCCACGTCATGACCCTGCCGTTCCAATTCGACAGCACTCTGGAAGCAAACCACGTGTTCCAGAAGGCCTATCACAATATTCCTGAAATCAAGGCCGAGTTTAAGGGTTTGGTCGAGCTCGGTTTCCACGTGTCGGATTTCTTCAATCTTCACATTCACAAGGATGTTGCGCCGGTCAAGACGCTAAAGGACTTGCAGGGCTTGGAGATCGGCTCGTTCTCGAAATCCGGGATCACCTACAGCAAGATGCTCGGTGCGACGCCTCGAAATCTGAAACTCGCGGATGTCTATGTCGCGTTGCAGCGCAAGGCCATCGACGGCATCTGGTTCCCCACGGCGCCGATCATCAAGTGGAAGATGACCGATCATACCAGCAACCACTCCCTGGTCGGCGGCCCGTTCATCATGATTCCCATGACCATGTCTCAGCAGGCCTGGGACAAGCTGACGGCGGAACAGAAGAAAATTTTCCGGTCGATGGAAAACGAGCTGACCAACTTCATGGGCGCGATCGTCGACAATCGCAGAGGCTCTTCCGTCAGCAAAATGAGAAAACGCGGCGACAACATTATCGTCCTTCCGCCGGAAGAGAAGGCGAAATGGGTCGCGGCAACCAAACCGGCCTATGACGCCTGGCGCAAAACCATGTCGGACAAAGGCATCAACGGTGAGGCAATTCTGGCGAAGGTTGGAGAATACACCGCGGAGTTCAAGGGTATGAAACACACTTCCGCGGATTGGTGGGGCAATAACTGGCAGGAATAATTCCTGCGAAAATTTGAGCGGCAACGTGCCGCCAATGCAAAAAAGAGCGGGCCGCAACTCTCGACACCTGTGCAACAAAATTGCTCCGGTGCCGAGATGTAGCGGCCCGTTTTCCGATATGCCCCATTTTGCGGACAGCCGTATGGCGGGGGCAAGGGCAGACGGATGGGCCGCAAGGCCAATGACTGACGGAACCGGAGACGGAAGAGAGGCTTGATGACAAATCAGGACCAAGCAGCCGACGGCCCGTCGGATATCCGTGACGCGGCATTCGGTACTTCTCTTCCACCGGAAGGCCCCCGTGACGTTTTTGCCCGGATAGCCGTTACGGCTCATCGGCTGCTCGACCCGATCTGCCGCAATCTCTGCTATGTGTCCGCAATCGTGACGTTGATCATGGCCACCTGCATGGTGGTTGATCTCATCAGCCGATTGGTATTTCGAATCCCGCTCACGGGCATGATCGAACTGCAGACCTTCATGCTGGTCTTCGTCGCGTTTTCAAGCGTCGCCTACACGATGCTGAAAAACCAGCATGTGGCCGTCGATCTCATAACTTCCAAGCTGTCGGACCAAACGAATAGTTTTCTGCAGAGCATTTTCTCGGTGTGGGGCGCATTTATTTTCGGGGTCATGGGCGTGTTCAGCGCCGTGCGCGCCGTCGATGCCTTCGTGGAGGACGAGATTGCCGACATCACCCGCATGCCGTTTTGGCTGATTTATTCAGCGGTTGCTCTTGGAACCGTCCTACTTTCGCTGGCGCTGCTCGCGGCTCTGTTCACGCATCTTTCCGGCTTGTACCGGCACTACGGAGACCGCTCCCAATTTTGGCTCGTCTTTGCGGCGGTTGTGATCATCTCCGTAGCCGGAATTTTTTCCGCCGACCTCATGAAGGCGCTGTTCGGGAATCTCACGCCGGCACTGGTTGGCGGAATTTACACCCTGCTGATGATGGTCATATTGCTTTTGGGCTTTCCGGTAGCTTTTTCGATGGCCTTCACCGGACTTACCGGCCTGATGTTTCTCACCAGTACCGACGTCGCGTTCAATGTTGCCAAGACAAATACCTACGACGCCGTCGCCCAGTACTTTTTCCTGGTTATTCCCTTCTTCCTGTTGATGGGATTTCTTGTTCTCCACGCCGGCATCGGCTCCAAACTCTACAATGCCGGCATTAAGATTTTTGGCCGCCTGCCGGGCGGCCTTGCAATTGGAACCGTAGCGGGGTGCGGCGGGTTCGCCGCCATATGCGGCGAAAGCGTCGCCTCGGCGGCCACCATGGGTTCCGTCTCCATTCCGGAGATGAAGAAGTACAACTACGATGATTCACTGGCGACGGGCTCCGTAGCGGCCGGCGGAACGCTCGGAATATTGATTCCCCCCAGTATCGGATTTGTCGTCTACGGCATCATAACCGAACAGTCGATCGGCAAAATGTTCATGGCGGGCATCATCCCGGGCATCATTTTGGTGACCGGATTCGCTCTGGCCGTGTATGTCCAATGTCTGATCAATCCCAACCTCGGACCAAAAGCGCCGAGGGCCACCCGGGCGGAAATACTTTGGGCCGTAATCGATGTCTGGCCCGTGATGATCCTGTTCGCCGTGGTAATCGGAGGTATCTATTCAGGTATCCTGACGCCTACCGAGGCCGGCGGGATTGGCGCCAGCGGCGCGCTTCTGATTGCGCTTTTTGCACCGGGGTTCAACCGGCACAAATTGTTCACGGCGCTTCTCGAGGCAACGCAGACCAGCGCCATGATCTTCACGATCCTGATCGGCGTCGGATTGCTCGGATATTTCGTGACGCTTACCGACCTTCCCGCGTCATTTGCGAATTTCCTGAAGGGCCTCGAGGTCTCACGTTATGTGATCTACGTGCTCATTCTCCTTCTCTATCTCGTGCTGGGAATGGTCATGAACATCATCCCGATGATGATGCTTACCCTCCCCATCCTGTTTCCGACGGTCGTGGGTCTCGGATTCGATCCGATCTGGTTCGGCGTCATCATGGTGATAATGATGGAGATGGGTCAGATCACGCCGCCCATAGGCATAAACGTCTTCGTCATCCATGGTGTGGCGCGCAAATATGACGTTTCGATGGCAACCATTTATCGCGGAATCATTCCCTTCGTCATTGTCGAAATATTGGTCATCCTGTTGCTTACGATTTTTCCGGATATAGCCCTTTGGCTGCCCAACTCGATGGATGTCCTGGCGCCGCTCGAGTGAGTCGGATGCCGGCAAGCTGGATCCTGGTGACGTCAGCCGCTTCCCGTACCCTTCCGGCACCTCAAGCCGTCACGAGCCCTATGAAATTGTCGATCAATAGACGCCCCGCATTGAATGAATCCGTTCGCGGGACGAAATCATCGGCCGAAGCGCCACAGGCGGCGAATGATTCGGCGTTCCGGTCAAACCAGCTCATGGCCTGATCCTTGCCGTACTCCGGATGAGGCTGCACCCCCCACACCGGGCCGTTTCGCCAGCGCCAAATCTGGTTGGCGCACTTCCCGTTGGCGGCCAGGACCTCCATGTCCGGATGATCGGCGCCGACGTCATCTCCATGCCAGTGGAGTATTTCAAACGCCTCCGGAAGCCCCTCGAGCAGCGGATCGCTGGCCGAGGATTTTCGTGACAGTTCGAGGGGACCGTAGCCCATCTCCCTCGTCTCCCGCCGGGTGACCAGACCGCCGCCGAAAAGGGCCGCGGCGAGGACCTGACTGCCGAAGCACAGTCCCAACGTGGGCACCTTGGCGTGGGCAAGACCAACGAGAAGGTCCTTGAGAGGGGCGATCCATTCCTCGTCGTCGCAGGCGCCGTTGAAACTCGGGCTGACGTATGCACCGCAAAATTCGTGATCCGATGGAAACCGGCCCTCGTTCGTCCGATGCCGGTCGATCGCCAGACCAGTTGCTTCGAGCGCCTCATCCACATACCCGGGGGTCTGGGCTTCCGCCCAGTTGTCAAGGTAGAGAAATCGATGTCTAGCCGACGGTCTCGGAGACATCGACGTCGATCCCGTAGTCGCTTTTGGCATCTTCGGCCGTGATGAGCCCATCCAGAACGTCGTCGACGATGGCCTGCCGGTCCCGGTCGCGGGGATCGCCGTAGCCGCCGCCTCCCGGAAGCTCCAGTATCAGCCGGTCTCCATAGGGTACGGATTGGCGCCCCTTGCTCTCGAGCTCCGGGCCGGACTTGAGCCGAACCTCGCCCTTGGCGCCATCCATACCGCCAAATCTCCCGCGAGGGGCATTCCATGTCCGGTCGAACATGGCGGCGACACTGAACGGCGTCCCGGCCTCTCCTCCGATTTCGATGGTCTGGCCAAGTCCGCCGCGAAACTTGCCGGCGCCCCCTGACCGCTCCCGCAGTTCCTTGCGCCAGATTACCAGCGGGAAACAGGTCTCGACGGCTTCCACGGGAGGGGTGCGGACACCGCTCGGAAAAGCCGTCGTGGAAAGCCCGTCCATCGTCGGCCGCCCGCCCGTCCCGCCTGTGTTGAACATGATGACGTCATAGTCCTCGGACAGTTCATCGGCCGACGCGATGACCTCCGGCGCGACGCCCGTCGGCCCGCCTCTCAACATGGGATTCCACATGGCCCCGGCGCCCTCCGCCGGAACCTGATCGGGAATGACGGGAGCCAGGCAGCCGAAAACCACATCCGGCAGCATCTGGCCTATGACATGCCGCGCGGACACGGGCATGGGCCGAACGGCGTTCAGAATGCCGCCTTCCGGCGCGGATACGGTGATGGGCTCGATCGATCCGGCGTTGCACGGGATGTTCGGGCCAATGATGCAGTTCACGCCGAAGGTCGTGTAGGCGAGGGTAAAATTGTGAACCAGGTTGATGCCGTAGGTGCTGGCCGGAGATGAGCCCTCATAGTCGATATGGATGTGTTCATCGGCAATGGTCAGCTTGGCTTGAATCCTGATGGGTTCATCGAAGCCGTCCAGCTCGACCGAATGCGGATAATCGCCGTTCGGCAGTTTCTTGATCGCGTTGACGATGCTCTTGCGGGATTGGTCGATTATGCAATCGCCGACCTCCTCGATATCGTCGATTTCAAACTCTTCCAGCATGCCGACGAGCCGCCTGGCGCCGTCGTCATTGCAGGCCATCATGGCGTAGAAGTCGCCTTCCATGTCGGTGGGATTCCTGACATTGGTCCTGAGCAGGCCCATCAGATCCTCGTTCACCACGCCTTCCCGGGCGAGGTGCATGATCGGGATGTTGATGCCTTCCTCGAAACATTGCCGGGCATCGGGCCCAAATCCCAAACCGCCCATATCCACGATGTGACATGTATTGGCCAAAAGACCGACCGCGCGGCCCTTGTAAAATGCAGGCGTCACGACGGTGACGTCGTGATAATGCCCGACGGACAACCATGGATCGTTGGTCACGAACACGTCGCCCGGCTTCATGCCGTCGATTGGAAACTTGGCCAGGAAATGCTCGACGCAGATGGCCATGGAGTTGACATGGCCCGGCGTTCCGGTAACCGCTTGCGCCACCATCTGTCCCCGCCGGTTGAATACGCCGGCGGACAGATCGCCGCATTCCCGGACCGACTGGCTGAACGCCGTATGAATGACCACTTGCGCCTGCTCCTCGATCGCGGAGATCAGGCGGTTCCAGATTAGCTGATAGCGAATTTCGTCGAACTGACCCATCTTTGGTCTCCCCTATCGAGCCCGGCGTGACAGCTCAATGGCTCCATTGGATACGATTTTGGCGCTGAAGCTCGATCCCACCAGCGTCGAGGTTTCGTCTTCCACGATTATAGCAGGCCCCATCACCTCGGTGTCCGGCGGCAACTCGTCTCGAACGTAGATCGCGTGGTCGGTCAAGCCGAGGGTCGCGGGATCGAATGCCTTGCGGCATTCCGATTTGGGACCGGAGGTGGAGGAAAAGGCGCCGTTGGCGATATTGTCGGGCCGGGATGCCGTGCTCACCGTGACCGACCATGCCACAACCTCGGCATCGACGATACCCTTCATGTTTCGCCCGAACACGTCCGCATAGCGCTCGTCGAACAGATCCTTGAGCGTATTGCCGGCGTCCTCGCCAAAGACGCCATCCGGTACATCGACGACAATTTCATGGCCCTGACCGCAATAGCGCATGTAGGCCTGCCGGCGCACGTCGAGGCCGCTTGCCGAGCCGCCGCCCAGCCTTACATATCCCTCCGCTTCGTCCTGCATCTCCTTCAGCGCATCGTTGACCCGCCCGACTTCGAAGGACTCCATTTGTTGGTAGAAGGTTCTGACCACCTCATAGGACACCGGCGCCCTCAAAAATCCGATGGCGGATCCGACACCGGCATTTCTGGGAATCAGGATTTTCGAGATACCCAGCTTCTCCGCCAGCCGGCAGGCGTGGAGGGGCGCGCCGCCGCCGAACGCGATCAAGGTTCGGTCATCCACGTTCTTCCCGCTCTCGATCGCATGTACCCGGGCGGCGCTGGCCATGTTCTCGCAAACCGTCTCCGTGACCCCGAACGCGGCATTGGCCGGCGGCACGTTCATCGGTATCCCGATGGTTTTTTCGATGGCCGACACCGCGGCCTGCCGATCCAGCTTCAATTTGCCGCCGGCGAAATTGTCGGGGTCGATCGACCCCAGCAGCAAATTCGCATCCGTTATGGTCGGTTCGGTCGCACCCTGGCCATAACAGGCCGGTCCGGGACTCGACCCCGCGCTCTGGGGTCCGACACTGATCCGGCCGAGTTCGTCCATCCAGGCAATGGACCCGCCGCCGGCGCCGATCTCCACCATCTCGATTACGGGAATTCGAAGCGGGATTCCGCTGTCCTTGCGAAACCTATAGACCCGGGCCACCTCGAACCTGCGGCTGGACTGGGCACAGCCATTATCGACGAGACAAATTTTCGCCGTGGTGCCGCCCATGTCGAATGGCACCACCTTGTCCATCTTGTTGGACTTGGCAATCTCGCTGGCGAAAATCGCGCCGCCGGCCGGGCCCGATTCGACCAGCCGGACCGGAAATTTCTTGGCCGTTTCCACGGTGGTCAGGCCGCCGCTCGACAACATCAGCAATAATGGGCAGTCGTAACCGGCCTCATTGAGCCTGCTCTCGAACTTCTCGATGTAGCGGGCCATACCCGGCTGGACATATGCATTCGCGCACGTCGTCGAGAATCGTTCAAACTCCCTGAATTCCGGAGATACCTCGGATGAGATCGAGATAGACCAATCCGGGCGTCGAGACCGGATATAGTCTCGAACCATGATCTCGTGAACGGGATTGACGTAGGCATGGACGAATCCGACAGCGACGGACTCCGTATCCGCGGCATCCAACGCCGAGAGCATCGTCTCCAGGCTGTCTTCGGTTAGGGGCACCAACACCTCGCCCCGGGCATTCAGGCGCTCGGGCACCGTAAACCGCCGCCTGCGCGGCACCAGCGGTTCGGGCTTGATGATGTTGATGTCGTATTGTTCCGGCCGGCCTTCAGTGCCCATTTCTATTGTGTCGCGAAAACCGTCCGTGGTCACGAGCGACGTCGTCGCGCCTTTTCGTTCGATGATCGCATTCGTCGCCAGCGTCGTGCCGTGAATGATTACGCCGATTTCGCCGGGTGAAATGCCCCCCTCCGACAACACCTCATCCAGGCCTGTCATGCAGCCGAGGGAGGGATCGTCCAGAGTGGTAAGCACTTTCGTCGTCAGCCGGCTGCCGGCGCCTTCGAGGGCGACGTCGGTGAAGGTTCCCCCGATGTCCAACCCTACCCGATACCTGTCATCTTGACTGGGCATATCCCCGGTATTCCTCGAGCCCGCCGTCGTCCACCGTCAGAACCGGCCGTGTGCGGGGCCTTCCAGCCCGCTGCATGTTCCGGCTGGAACGTCTTTGACCGTAAAGGAACCACGCCGCGGATTGCCGATAAATTTCGACACGATTTCGAGAATTATCGACATGGGTCTAATAGGGGTACCCATCGGATGTGGAGACCACCTGGCGATAGCCATCCGCTATCCTCCGGCGCCAGCCGTACACCGGATCGTCCGTGGTCAGCAGTTTGAATCTGCTGGTATTTCCCGCCCACTGAAACAGGGCGAATAGAATGAAATCCACGTAGGCGGGCTGGTCCCCCGACAGATAGGCTTGCTCGAGAAGCATTTGACGGAACGGCTCGAGAGCATCGCGAAATCCAGCGACGTCCTCGTCGCGTCCCGCCTGCGCCTCTTCGAGGCTGCACCCGAGACGGGCCTCGCGGGTCCGGCGGTAGTGTTCCCGGTCATCCGGGTGGACATGGTCCAATACGTCCCTGGTAATCAGCGGCAGGAGCACCGGGTAGAGTGCGGCCGGCACCCAGGCATTGAGGAAACTCGCAAGCGCCCAGCTTCCGCGATCGGGAAACAACAAGCTTTCGGACGGCCAGGTCCGCTCGAGATAGTTGGCGATTTCCCAGCTGTCGCAGACGACGGAATCGCCATGTTTCAACACCGGCGCCAACCGGTAGTCGGTCCAGCCCTCCAGGGCGGATTTGTCGAGAAACGTCGTGCCGACGACCTCGTAGTCCAGCTTCTTGTGCGCCAGGGCCAGTTTCGTACGCCAGACGTAGGGGCTGAACCTGAAGTTGTCCCGGCCAAGGAAATCGCAGAGCGTTATTTGCACGATGATGCTTCCGGTTCCGGTGTCCCGCCTAGGCGAGAACCCTCCTTGTGGAAATCGCCATGCCGGGCCGCCGGTCTTCTTGGGGAGATTTGCCGAACTCGGTTTTGTAGGTACGGGAAAAATGCTCCAGGCTTCCGAAACCGCTCGCCACCGCCACCTCGATCAGCGGCAGTTCGGATTGCAGCAGGAGGCGCCTGGCGTGGAGCAGTCTGATACGGCGGTAATAGCGGACCGCGGATGTCTTTACGTGCTCCTTGAACACCCTTTCGAGCTGACGCTGGGAGATACCCACCTGGGCGGCCAGCCTGGATATGGGAATCGGGTCTTCTATGTTGCCTTCCATCAGGTCCACGACCTGAAGAACCCGGGGATTCGTAATTCCGAGCCGGAACCGGTTCGACGTTCTCTGGGTATTTTCCGCATTGCGGATTTCGCCCATGATGAATTGATCGGAAACCTCCGCCGCCACGTTGTGACCGAAATGGACGCTGATCAGATGGAGCACCAGATCCATCGCCGCCGTTCCGCCCGCGCAGGTAAACCGGTCACGGTCGATTTCGAACAGGTTCCGGGTCGCCTCGACCCGCGGATAGGTCTCGATGAAACTGTCGAGAAACTGCCAGTGGATGGTCGCCCGGTATCCGTCCAGCAGGCCGGCTTCGGCGAGAAAGATGGAGCCCGCCCCCAGCGCGCCGAGATGGGCGCCCTTGCTGTCCAGCATCCGCAGCCAGGATTTGACGGGCGCGCCCAACAACAGGACCGGTTCGAACCCGACGCAGCAAATCGCATTGGGGAAATAGCCCGCATCCTTCAGGGAACAGTCGGCGACGATGGACATACCGTTGATGGCCTCGACCGGCCGGCCGTCCCGGGAAATGAACGTCCACTCGAACAGCGTTTCGTCGCAGATCCGATTGGCCATTCGAAGGGGGTCGATGGCGTTGATGAACGGGACGATCGAAAACTTCCGGGCCAGATAGATTCCGATTTTGATCGGACCGGCGGTGTCGGTCACTTTCAGCATGAACCCATTCGCCCAAGTAACTCCGCTAGCGCGTATCCATGGTCGACGGGAGCCACGTCGCGATTTCCGGAAAGATCGTCAGCAGTATGACGCCGACGATCATCAGGCAAAAGAACGGGATGGTCGCCCGCGCGATCTTGAAGATGCTGATCCCCGTCAGCCCCTGAATAACGAACAGATTGAACCCGAGCGGCGGCGTGATCTGCGCCATTTCGACGACGATGATGACGAAGATGCCGAACCAGATGAGGTCGAAGCCGGCCGACGTCACCAGGGGAAGCACGACGGTGGTGGTCAGCACGATCATGGATATTCCCTCGATGAAGCAGCCCAGCACGATATAGAGCAGGCACAAGGCCGCCATGAGGGCGAAGGGGTGCAGGTTGAAGGATCCGATCCAGCTCGCGAGCGCCGCCGGCAGGCCGGAAAACGCCAACGACGTGGTGAGGAAGGCGGCGCCCGTGAGGATGAAGAAGATCATGCAGGTCAGCCGGGTCGCGCCGAGCAGGCTTTCGGAAAACGTCTTCCAGTTGAGGGTGCCGGTCCAGGCGGACAGCAGGAGGGCGCCGATGACGCCGCCGGCGGCGGCCTCCGTCGCGGTGGCGATTCCGAGATAGATCGAGCCGATCACCGCGGCGATCAGCAGGACCACGGGGATCAGTCCCTTCGACCGCCGCAACTTTTCCCGGAAACCGATTTTCAGGTCATCCAGGGGAACGCTGCCGGTCCTGATGATCGCCGACAGACCGATATAGCCCATGAACAGGGCGATCAGCATGAGACCGGGAAGCACCCCGGCCAGAAACAGCCTGACGATGGAGACGTCGGCGGCCACGCCGTAGACGATCATGATGATCGACGGCGGGATCAGCAGACCCAGCGTTCCCGACCCGGCCAGGCTGCCGATGCTCAAATTCTGGTCGTAACCCTGCTGCCGGAGCTCGGGCAGGGACATGCGGCCGATGGTGGCGACGGTCGCGGCCGAGGAGCCGCAGACGGCGGCGAAGATTCCGCACCCGACCACGTTGACGTGCATCAGCCGTCCCGGCAGCCACCGCACCCAGGGGGCCACGCCCCGGAACAGGATTTCCGACAGCCGGGCCCGGAACAGGATCTCCCCCATCCATATGAACAGCGGCAGGGCGGCCAGCGTCCAGGACGCCATGGTCTGCCACACCGACGTCGCCAGCGATTTCTCCACCGGCACCGTCCCGAAGAAGGTCAGGCCGATCCAGCCGACCCCCAATAGGGAAAGGGCGATCCACAGCCCGGAGCCCAGGAACAGGGCGAGGAAAATGACCAGGGTCACCGCGATTTGAGTGAGTTCGGGGGTCATGGGCGTGTCCCGCTAATCCACGTTTTCCACCGGGCGGCCGAGGGCTTCGCTCTCGACCATGTAGGGCGGCGTTTGCCCCCGAAGGGAAGCGATCACGTCGTCCAGCACGGCGATGGTCAGGAGGAGCGAGCCGAGGCCGATGGAGATTTGGGGAATCCAGATAGGAATCACGATCAGGCCCTGGGACAGCTCCTCGAACCGCAAGGAATCCCAGGCCATGTCGAAGGCCGAGTAGGTGAGGAAGCCGATGAAATAGAGCGCGACGGCCATGACGCCCAGCTCCATGAGCCGGCGCGCCATGCCGTCGAACAGGTGGATGACGACGGTGACGCGGATGTGGCTGCCGTGCCGGTAGGTATAGGCGAGCGGCAGGAAGCCGGTCGCGACCACGCTCCAGGCGGTCAGGTCGTCGGCCCCCTTCACCTGGATGCCCAACTCCCGGCCGATCACCTGGGCGCAGATGAGCAGTCCGATGGCGACGATGAACAAGGCGGCAAGGACACCCCCGGCGAAATACACGAAATCCAGGGTTCTTCTGACCATGCCGCCCTCTGGTTGTGGCGCCCGGCCGCAGGCGGCGGGTCCCGTCCGGGCCGGGTCAATTTCTCCTACTTCCCGAGCGCATTATAGGCGGCGATGAACTTCTTGCCACGGTCTCCCGCCTTGGCCAGCCACTCGTCGACCATCTGGCTGCCGATTTTCTCGAGCTGGGCCAGGAACGCCGGATTGGGCGGCGCGACCGTCATGCCGTTCTTCGCCAGGTTGGCGGTGAGGCCCGCCTGGACGTTGGCGCTCATGATCCAGCCGCGGGCTTCCGCCTTGGCCGCCGCGCGGGTCACGGCGCGCCTCGTGGCGGCGTCGAGCCCGTCGAAGGCGCGGGCGTTCATGATCACCATGTTCTTGTTGTTCATGGCGTTGACGTCGTAGTAGTGGGACGTGAAATCCCACGCCTTGGTGTAGTTGCCGGTCGCCGCGGAGGTGATCATCGCGCTGACCACGCCGGTGGCGAACGCCTGGGGCACCTCGGCGGACTGGACCGTGGTCGGCACGGCGCCCATCAGTTCGGCGAAGCGGGCGGTCAGGGCGTTGTAGGCCCGGAACTTCACGCCCTTGTAGTCGGCGGTCGAGTTGATGGGTTTCTTGGCGTAGAGGCCCTGGCCCGGCCACGGCACCGAGAACAGCGCCATCAGGCCCTGGGATTTCAGCTTGGCCTCGATGTGCGGCAGGGTCAGTTCATACACTTCCCAGGCCGTCGGCTGCCCCTTGGACAGGAACGGGATGCCGTCGACCTCGAAGAACGGGTCTTCCTTGCCGTAGGCCGACAGCAGGATCTCCCCCAGCTGGACCTGGCCGGTCTGCACGCCGCGCTTGATCTCGGGCATCTTGAGGAGCGAGGCGCCGGTGTGGAGGGTGATGTTCAGCTTGCCCCCCGAATCGCGGGCCACGTCCTTGGCGAAGCGGGCGATGTTCTGGGTGTGGAAGTTGTTGTCCTTGTAGGCGGTCGCCATGTTCCATTTGGTCTGGGCGTCCGCGGCGGCCGCGCCGAGGGCGACCACGGCGGCGGCGGAAATAGAGAGAATTTTCTTCACTTGAGCCTCCCGGGTGAAGGATTGAAGGTCACAAACCGGGGAACGCCTCCGTCGCGATTCCAGGATTCCCCGGCTTGACGGGCGCGAATTCTGCAATCCGCGCCTGCTATGGAGTCCGAAGTATCCGGGCCCGCCCTTCGGGAGACATGACATAATCCGCCATTAATTGAACGATAATCGACATGGGCTGGGCGGCCGCGACGGTTGCGAGCCATGCATTTATGCATAGCGGCAAGGTGTTGAAAAACCATGATTTATAAATATGTTCCAACTGGGCCGTTTTCGTTGTAATAGTCATTCATGGACATTAATAGTCATTTAGTGTCACCCGTTCGGGAGGTAACGCACCGATAAGGTCGTACAAAACTGCATAGCTCGTCCCTCCAAACCAAAACGCCACCCTACGCCTCCGGCCTTCAGTCGGCCGAAGCCGACTTTCGGACGGCGTAGGCGGACTTCGGGTGGCAGGCCACCCCGGCCTGGCGGTCGAAGGCGCTTAGGCGTAGGAGTGTCTCCCGAAGCTCCGCAGGAGCGAAGGGAGACGAGTGCGGTTCGGATAGACCGGCGGCAGTCATCCATACATTTAGCCCGCGCGCGGGCCGGGGCAAGGGGGGAATTGGGGGCAAAAACCCTCTTCCCCTCGAAAGAGGAGAGGGAACCTTGTGTCGCTCCGCGGCCGCAACGGCGGCGGCCGGAGAATTCCAGCCTACATCTGCGCCCAGGTTTGCCAGGGAACGAACTCCGAATCTCCCACGCCAAGCTCCTCGGACTTGGTTTTTTTTCCTGACGCGACGGCGAGCATTTCCCGGAAAATCCGCTCGCCGGTTTCCTCCATGGTTTCGGCGCCGTCGACGATGGTGCCGCAGTTGATATCCATGTCTTCGATCATATGTTCGTACATGGGCGTATTCGTCGCGAGCTTCATGGTCGGCACCGGTTTGTTGCCGTAGCACGAACCCCGGCCCGTCGTGAAACAGACCAGGTTGCAGCCGGACGCGACCTCGCCGGTAATCGAGCACGGGTCGTATCCCGGGCTGTCCATGAAGGCGAAGCCCTTGGTGGTAATCGGCTGACCATACCGATATACCCCGACCAGATTGGTCGAACCGCCCTTCGCGACGGCGCCGAGGGACTTTTCCAATATCGTCGTCAATCCGCCGGCCTTGTTGCCGGGTGTGGGGTTGTTGTTCATATGGCTTCCGTGCTTCGAGGCATAGTCCTCCCACCACTCGAGCCGTTCGACGAGTTTCTGACCGATGTCCGGGGATACCGCCCGGCGCGTCAGCAGGTGTTCGGCGCCGAAGACTTCGGGCGTTTCGGCGAGCACGCCGGAGCCGCCATTCCGAACGACCTTGTCGACCGCAACCCCGAGGGCCGGGTTCGCGGTGATCCCGGAATATCCATCGGAGCCACCGCACTGTAGACCGACGGTCAGTTCGGACGCCGGAACGGTTTGCCGAACGGCCCGGTTGGCGATGGGAAGCACCTGTTCGAACCAGTCGACCGCCTCCTCGACCGTCTTGCGCGTTCCGCCTTCATCCTGGATCGTCATGTGGTGGAAGGTGGTCTCGGACGGCTTGCCCATGATCTCCAGCATGCCGGGAATTTGGTTCGCCTCACATCCGAACCCGAGCATCAGCACGGAGGCGAAATTGGCGTGCATGGCATGGCCCCAGAGCGTCCGCTGCAACATGCGAAACGCCTCGTCGTCGGTCGCGATGCAGCAGCCCGCGCCATGGATGATGGGAACGATTCCATCCACGTTGGGATAGTCGTCGAGGAGATTTCCGCGCTCCACTTCCTTTGCAACCATGCGGGCCGTGGTCGCTGAGCAGTTGACCGATGTCACGATGCCGACGTAGTTCCGCGTACCGACCCGGCCGTCTTCCCGAACGTAGCCCTCGAATGTCGCCCGCTCGGCTTCCGGCACCATGGCCGTTTCCGTTACGGCTTCGGAAAACGCGTAATCCCGCTCGAACGCGCCCATGGATACGTTGTGAACGTGGACGTGCTCGCCGGGCGCGATATGAGCCGAGGCGAAGCCAATGATCTGGCCGTATTTGACGACCGCCTCTCCCTCCCTGATCGGCGCCGTCGCCATCTTATGACCCCGCACGATGGGCTCGCGGGCGTTTATTTCCACGGGCTGCACGACGTCTCCCAACCCGACGTCGGCGAGAAGGACGGCGACATTGTCCCCGTCACCAAGTTTGATTGCCGTGTTGTTAGTCATCTTCAAACCCGCTCCGAAAGTTGCGCCGGGCGGCTTTCGTCGACGACGACCTGCCGTTGCCGCCCCAAACCGTCGATATGAAGCTCCATGACGTCACCAGCGCTCAAGTACTGCGGCGGTGTCATGCCCATGCCGACGCCCGGCGGCGTGCCGGTGGAGATCACGTCGCCCGGGTGGAGGGTGAACAGCCGGCTGAGATAGGAGACGAGGAATGGAACGCCGGATATCATGGTCCTCGTCGAGCCTTGCTGCATGCGATCGCCGTTGACGTCCAGCCACATGGAGAGATCGTGAGGATCGGCAATCTCATCCCTGGTCACGACGTAAGGACCGATGGGGCCGAAGGTGTCGCACGATTTCCCCTTGGTCCATTGGCCTTCGTGTTCGTGCTGGAAGGCCCGTTCCGAGACATCGTTTACGATGCAATATCCCGCGACGTGTCGAAACGCGTCCTCCTCGGAGACGTTCTTGGCGGTCCGCCCCATGACAATGCCGAGCTCGAGCTCCCAGTCGAGTTTTTCGGCCCCCTGAGGTCTCACGACATCGTCATTGGGTCCTGAAATCGCCGAATTGGCCTTCAGGAACACCACTGGCTCACTCGGGATCGGGCTGTTGGTTTCCGCCGCGTGGTCGGAGTAGTTCACGCCGATGCAAACGAACTTGCCCACGCCGGCGACACAGGGACCAATTCTCTGCCCGCCTTCAACCGCCGGAAGCGATTCGGGATCCAACCCCTCGAGCACCGAAAGATCCTCCAGCAACTGGCCGTCGATATCCCGGAAATGGGCCGACAAATCCCGAATGATGCCGTTCCCATCCAGGAGCCCCGGTTTTTCAGCGCCATCGGCGCCGTAACGCAGCAGTTTCATGGTCCGCGGTTTCCTCGGTGTTCGTTAGATTAGATCGCCCAACCGCCATCGATGATGTGGGTTTGGCCGGTTGTGAAGCCCGATGCATCGCTTGCCAGATAGGTCACCAGGTTTGCGATCTCGTCCGCCGTGGCGATGCGTCCCATCGGCTGACGCGCGACAAATTCCTCCATCGCCTTCTCGTAGTCGCCCATTGCACGGAGCCGGGCATGCATGGAGGGTGAGCCGACCGTGCCCGGACATACGGCGTTGCAGCGGATATTCTTGTCGACGAAATCAAGGGCAACGGACTTCGTCATCCCGATCACGGCGGCCTTGGAAGCCGAATAGGCGAAACGGGATGGAACCCCCTTCAGGCTGGATGCCACCGACGACATGTTGACGATGGACCCGCCACCGGCCTCGATCATTCCCGGCAGAAATGCCCGGATCATCCTGAACATGGCTTTGGCGTTCAGGTTGAACGAAAAATCCCAGTCCTTCTCTTCGCATTCGAGGATCGAGCCATCGTGGACAAAACCGGCGCAGTTGAAGAGCACGTCGACCGGTCCGACCTCTTCCGCAATTTCAGAGACGGCTTCGCCGTCCGTGACATCGAGCAGGCGGCGTTCCATGCCCTCCAGGCTGCCCAGGGCTTCCCGGTTGATATCCGTCGCAATGACGCTGCCGCCGTTTCGAACCATCATTTCCGCGCTGGCCCGGCCAATTCCCTGGCCGGCGGCGGTCACAAGGCACGTCTTTCCCGTCAGATCGGACATCAATCTCTCTTGTTATTCATCTGGGCTTCGGTCGATCGGGGACTAGCTGTAGAAAACCGACGGCAGCCACAGTGCGATATCCGGGATGAATGTGATCAGCAGCAATACGATGATGAGCGGAACGAGGAAGGGCATCGTCGCCTTCACACATTGCTCGAACTTGACCCCGGAAACTTCCGACAAAACGAACAGCACCATCCCGACCGGAGGCGTCAGCAGGCCCAACATGAGATTGAGGACGAGCAGGATGCCCATGTGAACCGGATCGATCCCGACCTTCAGGGCGATAGGTATGAGAACCGGCACCAGGATGGTGATCGCGGCGATGGTTTCCATGAACAGGCCGATCACCAAAACAATCGCCATCATCATGAGCAGCAGCAGATGCTTGTTGGTCGTCAGGTCCAGCAGCGCATCCCCGAGGATCACCGCGATCTGGTTCGATGTCAGAATCCACGCAAAAATGGCCGCGCTGGCGACGATCATCAAAATCGCCGCCGAGGTTTCGATCGTATCGATTGTCACACGAACCAGGTGACGCCAGGTAAGCGACCGATAGACGAAAAGGCCCAGGACAAGCGCGTAGCAAACAGCGGCCACGGCGGCTTCGGTGGGCGTAAAGATGCCGGTCGCGATACCGCCGACGATGATTATCGGCGTCAGAAGGGGAAGGAAGGCGGTCTTGAACGAGCTCCAAATGTATTTGGGGTCGATCCGTCTGTCCCGCGGGTACTTCCGCACCCGGGCGTACCAGGCCACCATGACCATCAATGAAAGAGCCATGACGAGCCCGGGGATCAATCCGGCGGCGAACAGTTCGCCGATGGAGACCGATGCCATCACGCCATAGATCACGAGGGGCAGTGACGGCGGGATGATCGGCCCAATGGTCGAAGACGCCGCCGTCACGCCGACGGAGAAGTCGGTATCGTATCCGGCCTGGCGCATCGCCTTGATCTCGACGTTGCCGAGGCCGCCGGCGTCAGCCACCGCGGCGCCCGACATGCCGGCGAAGATCACGCTCGCACCTACATTCACATGGCCCAGGCCCCCCGGCAGCCACCCGACCAGAGCCCGTGCGAAGGCGAATATTTTTGTCGTAATGCCGCCGGTGTTCATCAGGTGGCCGGCGAGCACGAAGAACGGGATCGCCAGCAGCGGAAAGCTGTCAATTCCGCCGATCATCGTGTGGATGAGCAGAACGTCGGGGAGGCCCTTCAGCATGATATAGACCAATGACGCACCGCCCAACGCGACGGCAACCGGCACACCGAACAAAAGCATGCCGAACAAAAGAATGAATAGGATCGTAAGTTCCATCTAGCTGCCCCCCACTTCGCCTTCCAGGCGTGAGCGCGCGACGTCATCCGAGGACGTGCGCAGCGTTTTCACGAAATTTGCGATCGCGAACGCGGCCATCAGGAAGCAGCCGGCAGAGACGAAGTAGTAGATGATGGCCTTCGGCAGCTCGATCGAGACCATGTTCGATTTGGTCCGCTCGGCAAGCTCGATGGCGAGCCAGCCGCAGTAGGACCAGAAAACGACGACAATCAGTTCCGCAAGGACCACGAGCGGCTTGATGGCGCCCGCCGGAATGTAATGGAAGGCGAACTCCAGAAAGATGTGTTTGCCTTTCCGGACGCAGGTAATGCCCCCGACAAACCCAAGCAAAATGAGGAAATATCGGGCTATCTCTTCGGTCCAGCCGAGGCTGTCGTTCAAGACGTAGCGCGTGAAGAACTGCAACGCGACAATGAAGAAGAGAATGGAGAATATCGCGATAACGGGAATATCGAAGGAGCGGACGTCGGAAATGTCGTTGCTTACCTCTTCGATCTCTCCCACCATCGAATCGATTTCGTCGTGCTGATCAGACATTTTATTGCCTCCTGTCCGGAGCCCGGCCGGCGACCGCACACGCGGCGGCCGGCCGGAAGCAGGCTGTGGCTAACCTACTTGGCGTCCGGAATCGCCTGCAGGCGGTTGTACTGTTCCTTGGAGAACGGCAACTTTCCGGCTGTCAAAGCCGGCGCAACCGCCTTGATGAACGGTGCGCGGTCGACCACGTTGACCTTCGTGCCCTTCGACCGGAACCAGCCAACAAGATCATTCTCGGACTTCACGATCTGATCGGTCACCCAGTCGGCGGTCTCCTTCAAGACGCCGACGAGAGCCGCCTTGTGCTCGGCACTCAACCGTGCGAGCCGAATACCCGAGACCACCGTAAAGGTCGAGTTGGTGATATGGCCCGTCAGGTTGATGTTGCTTTGAACCAACCGGAACGAGCCCCTGCCGGAAGGGCACGACGCGCTGCTCGCCGCCCTGGAGTGGAACTGGCGCCTGCCCTCCATGGAGTCGTGGCCCGACGTGCTGTCCATGGTCGAGGACGCGGGCTTCACCGGGATCGAGGCGCAGGATCTCACCAGCGAAGCGCTGCCGTCGACGGACCGGCTCCGGCGGCGGTACTCGTTGTTTTCTTTTCTGAATCCGCAAATTCGCGACATGAATCCGGCTTTCCAGGAAGCCATGGATGGATCGGTTTGCTTCGCCCGGGGATTGTCGGATGGCCTGTTCAAATACCGGCTCATTTCAGCAACGCGCCCCATATGACAGCGGACCGGGCGGCGGTGGATTGGCGGCGAGAATGGCAGGAAAGAATGGTGGGCCTGGCAGGACTCGAACCTACAACCAGACCGTTATGAGCGGCCGGCTCTAACCAATTGAGCTACAGGCCCCACCGAGTTGGCAGAGCTTATACCAAGCGCGCACGGCCGAATACAGATGCGGATTTGCATGCAATATGGGCAACTCGGCGGCGCCGTCACCGGATCATCGTCTCCGGCAGGAGCAGCGCGATTTTGGGAAAGAGAACAAGCAGCGCCGTGCACACCAGCATGGCCCCCCAGAAGGGGATGACGCCCCTGAAGATTTCCCCCATGGGCACGCCCTCGGCGATCCCCTTGACGACGAAGACGTTCAGGCCCAGGGGCGGGCTGATCAAGCTCATCTCCAGCACGACCACGAGGAGCACCCCGAACCAGATGGGATCGAAGCCCATATCGACGATCATCGGGAAGACGATGGGGATGGTCAGCACCATGATGGCGAACCCTTCGAGGAAGGTGCCGAGCACGATGTAGCCGAGGATGATCATGATCAGCACGGTGTTCGGCGCGAGGTTCAGCCCTCCCACCATCTGCGCGAGATCGGCAGGCAGCTGGGTCACGGCAAGGAACGGGTTGAAGATGAAGGCGCCGATCAGGATCAGGTAGACCATGGCGAAGGTCTTGATGGTCTCCAGCACGCAGAACTTGAGCGCCTCCAGATCGGCCCGGCCGCGCACCACCATCAGCATGAAGGTGAAGAACGCGCCGACGGCCGCCGCTTCCACCGGCGTAAACACGCCGAGATAGATTCCGCCCAGCACGACGATGACGATGACCATCAGCGCCGAGGCGCTGCCGACCGACGCCATCCGTTCCCGCCAGGCCTGGCGGCCGGCCCGCGGCCCGATGGCCGGATTGAAGCGGGTGAGTATGTAGATGGTCAGCATGAACAGGACGGTGAGCAGAATGCCCGGCAGCACGCCCGCAAGAAACAACTGCCCGATGGATTCCTCGGTCAGCAGGGCGTAGATGATGAACCCGGTGCTGGGCGGAATGAGGATTCCGAGGGTGCCGCCCGCCGCCACACAGCCGGTGGCCAGCCTCGGGTGATACTCGTAGCGCTTCATTTCGGGGAGCGAGACCCGTCCCATGGTGACGGCGGAGGCGAGGCTGGAGCCCGACACCGCCGCGAAGCCCGCGCAGCCGACGATGGTCGCGGACGCCAGGCCGCCCGGCCAATGGCCGACCAGCGAGCGGGCCATGTCGTAAAGCTCGCGGCTCATGCCGGACACCATGGCGAAATTCCCCATCAGCACGAACAGCGCGATGATGCTGAGATCGTAATTGTAGGAAATCTCGAACGGGATGGTGCCGAGGAGCGCCAGGGTGGCGTCGACGCCGTTGAGCCAAAAATAGCCGAAGGTGCCGGCGAGCCCCAGCGCGATGCCGATGGGGAACCGCATGAAGATGAGGACGAACAGGACTCCGAGGGTATAGAGGCCGATAGCGGTGGCGCTCACGTCACTCTCCGCCGGGCGTGCCGGGCTTCTCCTCGGCCGGGAAGAATATCCTTAAGATCATGACGAAGGCGAACAGCGCCGCGCCGAAAGCGAGGATGTAATAGAACGGATAGAACGGGATCAGCACCAGTTGGGAGGCCTCGTTGAACTCCCGCACGTCGACGGACTGCACCAGGGTTCGCCACGCGATGACCAGAAAGAACAAGCTGCCCGCCAGGCTGATGAAGCGGTTGAGCAGGCCCTGAACGCCCCGCCCCATCTTGTTGTAGAAGATGTCGATGGCGACGTGCCCGTTGTGAAAGCCGCAATAGGCGAGGCCCAGAAACACCATCACCAGCACGGCGAAGTGGGTGATGTCGAAGACGCCGGTGATGGGGCTATTGAAAAAATATCGTCCGGCCACATCGGCCGTGGTCAGCAGCATCAAGGCGACGAGGATGATCCCCGCGATGTATGCCGCCGCCGTAACGGCCAGCCGAGTGGCGCGGACGAGCATGGTATTTCGATCGCCTATGACGACTTGCCGGTGTAGTCGGCGACCATCTGGCCGTAGGGCAGGCCCTGGGCCTCGAAGTCCTTGATCCACTGGGTTTTGGCGGCCTGGAGCCGTTCAACCCATTTCGCCTTCTCGGCGTCGGTCAACTTGGTGATCGAGGTGTCGGGCCGGTCGGTAATGGTCTTGATGCCGCCGGCGCGGGCGCGTTCATAGGACCGGGCGCCGACGAGGCTGAACTCGGGACCGCTGTTCTTGTCGATCACCGCCTTCTGCGCCGGGCTGAGCTTGTCGTAGGCGGCCCGGTTCATGGCGATGATCTGCGGCGAGTAGCCCATGGGCAGATCGACGATGTAGTGTTTCACCACCTCGGCGAGCTTGAAGCTCCTGACCGTGGAAATGCCGACGATGGCGCCGTCAACCACGCCCTTCTCCAGCGCGCCGTAGGTCTGCGGCATGGGCATGGCGACCGGGATCGCCCCCAGCGCCTTGATGATCGCGGCCTGGTTGCGGGACGGGGTGCGCAGCTTCAGCCCCTTGAGGTCATCGGGGGTGCGGACCACCTTGTTGGTCATGACGACCGGCACGTCGGTGCCCCAGAGGCCCAGCAGTTTCACCCGCTTGTAGTCCTCGGCGATGTGCTTGTCGTAAATCCGCCACATGGCCTTGGTGGCTTCGACGGAATCCGCGTACTGGAGCGGAATCTCCATCACCAGGGTGCGCGGGAACAGCGTCGAGGTGTAGCCCGGAAGATGGAACTCGATGTCGGCGATGCCGTTGACCACCCGCTTGAAGGCGCCGGGGGGCTTGCCGCCGATCTGCCCGCCGGGGAAGCCGACGATGTTGAGGCCGGCGCCGGCGCCGGACAGGGTCTTGCCCCAGGGCACCATCATCCCCGCCCATATGGGATGCTTGGGGCTGGAGAAGAATGCCATCTTGAGATCCTTGTCGGCGGCCTGCGCCGAACCGGCGAACAGGCCGGCGCCGAACGCGATGACGCCGGCCGCCGACACGGCCAAGGCCGTCCGGCGGGAGAACTTGGGTAGCGACTTGATCATTTGAACCTCCGTGTTGCAATGTGTTGCCGACCCTCGGGGGTCTTGTTTTCACCTATCTTAAGGGGGTAATCGGCGGGCCGCCAAGCCACTTGGGTGGGCGGAATCCCATGTCCAATCGGATATCCCGCATCAACCGGCGGGCGCGGGCGTCTCGCCCAGCATGAAGCCCTTGGCGGCCTTGCCGGTGACGCCGGGTCCCTTGGTGAACATGAGCACCAGATTGTCGGGTCCGGGAACATCGACGCCGTGCACGACGCCCGCCGGGACGAAGACGATGCTGCTCCGTTTCACCGGAATGTCGTCCTGGTCCTCGAAGGTAATCCAACCGGAGCCGTCGATGACGTAGAAGATTTCGTCCTGCATGGGGTGCTGGTGGAGCACGGTGGACTGGCCGGGGAGGTAACAGACGATTTCACAAACCGCGCCCTTCGACTGGAGCACCTTCTTGCGAACCTGCTTGTCGCCGTTGAACTCGATCATGTCCGAGATTTCGTGACGTTCGATGGTTTCAGCGAGTGCCATTCCGGTTCTCCAATGCGGCCTGAATGTCGGATGCCGGCGAGACCTTGCCCAGCAGCGCCCGGGTATTCCGCAGGGTCGCTTCGTGCAGGGCCGGGGTATGGGAGGCGACGCAGTCCTCGGCGACGACCACGTGGAAGCCCCGGTTATAGGCTTCGCGCAGCGTGGCCTCGACGCAGACGTTGGTCTGGACGCCGGCGAATATCAAGGTCTCGATGCCCCGGGACCGGAGGTGCGCCTCGAAGTCCGGGTTGGTGAACGCCGAATAGCTGTGCTTGACGAATTGGGGCTCGCCGCTTGCCGGCCGGACCCCGAAGGGCTCATGGCCTTGGGTCCCCGGAACGCAGCAGCTCCGCTCGATCCCCGCCTCCCGCTTCCGCCGGAGGAACGTCGGCGGCACCAGCGCATCGTCGTAGTTGGCGTAGATCCACAGCACCTCCATGCCGCCCGCCCGGGCGCCATCGATGAGGCCCTGCAATGCCGGAACGATGGCCCGGCACGGCGCCGGGTCCAGGCCCAGGCCGGCCACGAAGCCGTCGGCGGCGCAGAAATCCACCTGCATGTCGACCACCGCCAGCGCCGCCCGGGTCTCGGAGAGAAGCCCGAGCACCGGGTTGCCGGAGGCCGAATCCCGCACCTTCGCGTCCATCAGTGAATGGTGTCCCACACGGTGCCGCCGATGCCGCAGCGCATTTCGGCGGAGGGAACGTAGAAGATGGACCGGGCCCTGGTCCCGCCGGCCGCCGCCATGGCGACCATCCAGGCCAGCAGTTCCGTGGTGCCGCCGCCGCCGGCCGCGTTCATTTTTTCCACCGTCGCCTCGCGGCACACCTTGCCGAGATCGCCCTCTTCGAGCAGCGCCATGAACCAGCGGTCGAAATCCTCGTCGAGGGTGAAGTAGCGGGGGCCGCCCGGCTCGTGGGACAGGCCGCCGGTCCCCATGACCGCAACCCGCATGCCGTCCGGCAGGTCGTCGCGGATCGTCCTGGCGATCACCTCGCCCGCGCGGACGCTGATTTCCGGGGTCGGCACCGGCGGGCTGATGCAGTTCATGTGGATCGGCACCAGCGGCACCGAGTAGTCGGGCGTCAGGTAGTAGAGCGGCACCGAAAAATTGTCGTCGAACAGCAGGTCGTCCCGGCTGTCGAGGCTCAGGCCGGCCGCCTCCCCCGCCTTCACCAGGGCCTGCGCCACATCGGGATGCCCGTCGACCTCGTAGCCGTCGAGCGCCAGCCAGGACTTGAAGAACTCGGCCGGGCCCCGCCAGCGGGCCGCCGTGCCGACGCAAAAATCGGGCGGGTCGTGGAGCGGCTGGTTGAGCATGTGGTCGTTGGCCACGCCGACGATCACGTCGGGCCTGGAGGCCTGGAGATGTTCCCGCATCCTCGCGTAGCCGCCGACGATCTCGGCCTGCTCGTCGTCGGGGGCCGAGCCGAGCCAGCCGGTGCATCCGGGCGCGTGGGCCAGCGCGATGACCGATACGATTTCCGCCATCTCTTCCTCCTCTACGACCGCTTCCTGTGTTCGACGATCCGGTCGCCGAAGGACTTCCTGTAGGCCTGGGCGGCGTCGCTCTTGCTGTCGTTGTCGGCCGAGCCGTGCACCAGGCGGGTCACCTGGGGCAGGAAATAGGAATGCACCCCCATCTCGCCCAGCGCCACCACGTCGACGGCGCGCCAGGCGGCCCGCTCGGCGTCGCTCAATCCATACTGTTCCATGACGTCTTCCATGCGGTCGGCGAAGCCGGTGTAGAGCGCCGGGTCGCGCCGGATCTCGAAAATCAGCCTGTTCGATGGAAGATCGGGATCATATTCGTTTGCCATATGGCCAGCCTCCCCTACCAGCTTCCCCTGCCAGTTTGGCACAGACCTCGCCCGAATAAAATCCATACGGCATCGCCGAAATTGACGATGGTTTGTGGACGACGAACCTGGTCGAGGCCCGCGCCCGGCGATGGATGAACCGGCCGCGAGCCATGCATTTTCTGCATAGCGGCAAGGTGTTGAAATTCCATGATTTATAAATATGTTCCAACTGGGCCGTTTTCGCTGCAATAGTCATTCATGGACATTAATAGTCATTTAGTGTCACCCGTTCGGGAGGTAACGCACCAAGAAGGTCGTACAAAAACGCATAGCTCGCCCCTTATACGCAAAACGCCACCCTACGCCTTCGGCTTCGGATGGCAGGCCGCCCCGGCCTGACGACCGAAGGCGCTTAGGCGTAGGAGTGTCTCCCGAAGCTCCGCAGGAGCGAAGGGAGACTGGTGCGATTCGGATAGACCGGCGGCAGTGATCTATTCATTTAGCTCAGGCGCGCGTGGCGGCAAGGGCGGAGTTGCCGTTCGTCCCCTCTCCCCCCTTCTTTCCAGCCTTCGTAGCCGAAGGCTACTTCGGCGGAGTAGGCCAGGGGGAGAGGGTCAGGGTGAGAGGGGGGGGGCGGCCGTCAGAAGGACAGTCCGCCAAGCCGGCTCTCTCTTGGGGGGCGCCGCTTTGTTGTTGGGTCGCCACTCAACCATTTCGAAATCGGTCCGGCGGCTATACTATTCAAGAATAACATCCTATCTTTTCGCCTCGATGCCCGACCAAAGCCCCAGCGCCGGCCAGCCGGACCTTTTCGGCCCCGACCGAACACCCGCCTACCGGCCCGACCCGGACAAGGTGCGGGCGCGCCTGCACCTGATTCTATCGGAGGCCAAGTCGGCCGAGGCCCTGCCCTGGGACCGCGACCGGCTGTCCCTCTACCGGACCATCTTTCCCCGGATGACCCGATGGCTTCCCGACGACGAAGCGGCGCAGCTCCGGTTCGAATTTGAAGAAGCGTTGGAGCGGCTGGAAGCGGCCTGATTCGGCCTGATCCGAACCGGGCGCACCCCCTCACCCTGACCCTCTCCCCCTGAAGAAGGGGGAGAGGGAACGCACGAAGCAATCGATCAGTAGTCCAGGAAGCTGCGGAGCTTGCGCGACCGCGACGGGTGCTTGAGCTTGCGCAGCGCCTTGGCCTCGATCTGGCGGATCCGTTCCCGGGTGACCGAGAACTGCTGGCCCACCTCTTCCAGGGTGTGGTCGGTGTTCATGCCGATCCCGAAGCGCATGCGGAGCACCCGCTCCTCCCGCGGCGTGAGGCTGGCCAGCACCCGGGTGGTGGTCTCCCGGAGGTTGCCCTGGATGGCGGCGTCCAGCGGCTGGATGGCGTTCTTGTCCTCGATGAAGTCGCCGAGGTGCGAATCCTCCTCGTCGCCGATGGGGGTTTCGAGGGAGATGGGCTCCTTGGCGATCTTCAGCACCTTGCGGACCTTGTCGACCGGCATGCCCAGCTTGATCGCCAGTTCGTCCGGGGTCGGCTCGCGGCCGATCTCGTGGAGCATCTGGCGCGACGTGCGGACCAGCTTGTTGATGGTCTCGATCATGTGCACCGGGATGCGGATGGTGCGCGCCTGGTCGGCGATGGAGCGGGTGATCGCCTGGCGGATCCACCAGGTGGCGTAGGTGGAGAACTTGTAGCCCCGGCGGTACTCGAACTTGTCGACCGCCTTCATCAGGCCGATATTGCCCTCCTGGATCAGGTCCAGGAACTGCAGTCCCCGGTTGGTGTATTTCTTGGCGATGGAGATCACCAGCCGCAGGTTGGCCTCGATCATCTCCTTCTTGGCCTTGGCGGATTCCCGCTCGCCCTTCTGCACCGTCCCGACGATGCGCCGGAACTCGGAGATCGGCAGGCCCGCCTCGTTGGCGATCTCGGCGACCTCGGCGCGAATCTCCTTGATCTCCGGGCGGTTCTTCTTGACGTAGTCCTTCCAGCCCTTGCCGGTCAGCCGGCCGACCCGGGTCGCCCAGTTGGGGTCCAGCTCGTTGCCGTAATACTGCTCGAGGAAGTCGGCCCGGTTGACCTTGGAGGCGACCGCCATCCTGAGGAGCCGGCCCTCGAAGCCGATGAGCTTGCGGTTGAGGTCGTACATCTGGTTGACCAGGTACTCGATGCGGCTGTTGTTGAGGTGAACCTCCTTCATCAGCCCGATCAGCTCGGCGCGCAGCGTGTTGATCCGCTTCTCCGCCGCCGGGGTCACCTTGTCGCCCTTCTTGATGGCGGTCAGGCGCTTGTCCTGGGCCCGGTGCAGCCTGGCGTAGGTCTTCTCCACCGCCTGGAACTGCTT
Organism: Rhodospirillales bacterium; assembly: GCA_965221855.1. Taxonomy (GTDB): domain Bacteria; phylum Pseudomonadota; class Alphaproteobacteria; order Rhodospirillales; family UBA2165; genus JAJDXO01. Next base: position 668,484 of record CBDCSV010000006.1, read on the forward strand.
CAGGACGTCGGGGAGCAGGGTCTGTTCCATCACCGCGAGGGAGACGGTGTTCTCGTCGTCATCGTCGTCGTCATCCGCGCTCCCGCCTTCCGGCGGGGTATTCCCGCCGTCCTCGCCGCCGTCGCCGGACGGTTTCTCCCCGGCGGCGGCCTTCTTCTCCCCTTCCTCTTCCTTCTGCTTGGCGGCCTCGGCCTCGGTGGGCATGGCCGGCAGCGCCGTATGGTCGACCTTGGGACCGGAGAAGGTGGCGTCGAGATCGATGATGTCGCGAAGCAGCATCAGGCCCTGATCCAGCGCGTCGCGCCAGTTGATCAGCGCCCGGATGGTCATCGGGCTTTCGCAGATGCCGCCGATCATCATCTCGCGGCCGGCCTCGATGCGCTTGGCGATGGCGATCTCGCCCTCGCGAGAGAGGAGCTCCACCGAGCCCATCTCGCGGAGATACATGCGCACCGGATCGTCGGAGCGCCCGAGATCGTTCTCGTCGACGTTCCCCGAGGCGCTTTCGCTTTCCTTCTCGGACTTGTCGTCGTCGGTGTCTTCGGTCTCTTCGTTCTCGATGACGTTGATCCCGGCTTCCGAGAGCATGGACATGGTGTCCTCGATCTGCTCGGACGAGACCTGATCCTGGAGCAGCGCCGCGTTGAGCTCGTCATAGGTGACGTAGCCCCGCTCCTTGCCCTTGGCGATCATCTTCTTCACTTCGGCATTGATGGTGTCCAGAAGCGGCGCTTCCTGGTTTTCACTTCCTGCCGGAGCTGCTTTTTCCTTGGTTGCGGTTGCCGCAGTTGCCATGACTTCCCCGCTTGCTTACCTGTGCTCCCGCCCCGGGTTACCCGGAGCGCGTTCCCCCGCCGGTCCCGCGGGTCCGGCCCTAGATGAATGACGATACCGCTGGAACTATGCCGCCGTGCCGGAACCCCTTTCAACCGGACCGGCGTCCAACTGGTCGGATTCCTGGACCTGCTGCTGCTTCTTCAATTCCACGAGGCGCCGGAAGTCCGCGTCATTCGGCTCTTTGCCAAGACGTTCTTCCACTGCCTTGATCTCGGCCAGCAGCCGATCCCGCTGGTAAAGCCTGAGCACTTGGTCCCAGCCTCTACGGGCAATGTCCAATGGTTCGTCCGGCCGGGCGAATGTCGCGTGGTCCAATACCTGTCGGCTCAAAAGGCCGCCCAATAGCGTCGAAAACCCGGTTTGACATAAGTGGTCATGCAGACCCTGAAAATCAAGGTCGGACCGCTGTTCGAGGGTCTTTAAGACCTCTTGGCGCAGTTTGTCAAGTTCCGGGCTGGTGAAGTCGAGGATTCCCAACCGTTCGCCGATGGCGTCCATCATCTCCGGATGGGTGATCAAGACCACCAGGAGAATGCGTTCGCGCAGGGAAATCCGGTCGATTTTGGCGCTCGCGCCCGCCGCTTCGTCGATCTGCACCGATTTCGACGGGGTTTTCGTCCCGCCGGCCGCCCCGCCGGCCCGGGATTTGCGCATTTCCCGCCACAAACGGTCCTTGAACGTACTGAGATAGTGCCCGCGCACCGTCTCGTCGGCGATCTTGAACGCCTGGTCCTTGAGCTTTTTCTCGATCCACGCCCGGTCGTCCGGGTCGTTCAACGGCTTGCCGGCCCGTTCCATGCGCCAGATGACCTCCGACAAGGGCACCGCCCCGTTCAGCAGGTCTCCCATGGCCTCCGGGCCCCGGGTCCGGATCAGGCTGTCCGGGTCCTGGCCGGCGGGCAGGAAGGCGAACCGCAACGTGTGTCCGGCGTTGAGGATGGGCAACGCCCGCTCCGCCGCCCGGGACGCCGCCCGCTCGCCCGCATTGTCGCCGTCGAAACACAGGATGGGCTCGCGGGAGAACCGCCAGACCAGCCTGATCTGGTCCTCGGTGAGCGCGGTGCCGAGGGGCGCGACGGCGGTCCGGAACCCGGCCTGCTGCAGGGCCAGCACGTCGGTGTAGCCTTCGACGATGACGAGGGGGTAGTCCTGGGCATGCTCCCGGGCCTGATAGAGGCCGTAGAGCAACCGGCCCTTCTGAAACACCGGGGTCTCGGGCGAGTTCAGATATTTGGGCGCGTTGGAGCCGGGGTCGGCATCGAGGATGCGCCCGCCGAAGGCGGTCACCCGGCCGCGGCCGTCCAGTATAGGGAACATCACCCGGCCCCGGAACCGGTCGTATGGCGCGCGGTCCTGGTCTTCCGGCTGCACCACCAGCCCGGCTTCCAGGAGCTTCCCGTCGGGCGTCCCGTCCTTGGTCAGCGCCGCCTTCAGGGCGCCCCGCCCGTCGGGGGCGAAGCCCAGCCGGTAGGTCTTGATGGTCTCCTCGGTCAGGCCCCGCTCCAGCAGGTATTGCAGCGCCCGCTTGCCCCCGGGCATGCGGAGCTGCTTCTCGAAGTACAGGGCGGCGGCCTCCAGCACGCCGTACAGGCCCTTGGCGCGCTCGCTCCGGGCCCGTTCCTCCGGCGAATCCTGGGGCACCTCCATGCCGGCTTCCGCCGCCAGCCGCTCGACCGCTTCCGGGAACGACAGGTTCTCGGTCTCCATGACGAAGTCGAAGACGCTGCCGTGGGCCCCGCAGCCGAAGCAGTGGTAGAAGCCCTTCTCCTCGTTGACCGTGAAGGACGGCGTCTTTTCGTTGTGGAACGGGCACAGGCCCGAATGCTCGCGGCCCGCGCGCTTCAGGGCGACGCGCTTGCCGATCACCGAGACCAGGCCGACCCGCGCCCTGAGCTCGTCCAGGAATTGAGGAGAAAACGCCATGGCGGTTTTATAGCAGGCGCGATTTCCCGCGTACGCGCGAGTTACGAGTTATCCCCGTGTTCCTTGCGATTCACAGGGGGTGCGCCGGCAACTGGAAATTTGATTCTGCGCGAATCGCCTTCACTTACGTTCAATCGGCTTCGCGGAACCAACCAGGGTGAGGATTGCGCGGCGCAATCCGGGTTCCTGCTCGTGGAGCCGAACTAGCGTCTCACGTACCGCCGGATAATGGGGCGCGGCAAGAAGCAAGGTGCCAAAGGCGGCTTGCGGGAGCACGATCGCCATCACCGCCTCCTTTGAACCAGGCTCACCGCGATCCACCGCCTGTTTCAAGGCGCGCAATTCAGGCCCAATTTCCTGGGGGGGCTTCCAGCCCTCGAGTTTCCTAACAATTTTCTCAAGATACTTTTGGTTCCCACTGCCAAAGAAAGCACCCCAAATGATGTCCATGGCCGGACCGCTTGAGATGGTCATGTCGCCGTAAGGATCAGCGCTCTTCGGCAGCACTTTTTGGATTACGGAATCCGGCAAGTTCAGTTGCGACAGAATGAATTCCGTTTCTGGATGTCCCGAGAGGCCAAGCGCGGTGATAAATATGTCGAAGCGCTCCAGGCTGCCCAGGGTGGCTATGCCAGAGCCGCTGATTGCCAACGATCCCGCGGAGGCTTCGCCAAAGACATGGGCGTAGTAAGCGACGAGAACTGCTCGTGCGTGTCGTCGCTTGGTTGCTCGCTCGCCCGCGATGAGCTTTTCAACATCCAGAGTTTCCAGCAGCCTCAATGCCTTGTCTGCATCCGGGTCCAGGTGATACGCCTGTAGCTGCCGAGAGATCTCGGCATTTGACGGAAACAGCGCAATGTTTCGGGTTTCTGCAGTGGCGGACTGAGACCCAACCAGCAGAACGAAGGTCAAGAAAACAAGGCGCACTCCAACCATGCCAATCCACCATCGGATTTTCTGTGGTGATGAGGGTACGACAACCACGACGAACGGCCGAATGAATTAAAAATAGATTTCTAGTGCCGAGGCCTACCCCAGCTTCTCCTTGACGATGCCGCTAGCTGACTAAATTGGTGCCGTCCACCACTCTGAAGCAATCGATAAATTGTATCCCTCCAGAAAGCGACGCTTCGGCTCATCGTGGTGGCCGCACACGATGACAATCTGCGCCGCACCTCGATCCTTTAGCTCTGATTTCAAACGGTCCAGCAGCGCGCCCCCGACATCGGACCAGAGCCCAGGTATGCGAACAACGAAATCGTCAATCTTGCAAGTCGGCCCACCGGGATCGTAGACGGCGGGTGCGGATGCCACGGTTCCAATCAGCATTCCCTCTAGCGCATTATCATTTTCATAAACCAAGCAAATCGTCGAGGAATCATCCAGCAATGCGGCAAACCAGTCCCGTTGCCGTTCCTCCGAATCGGACGCCTTGCGCCAAAACACGGGTTGATGAGGTTCGTATTCGATCCGCCGCGTTTCCGCTAGTCGGACCATCTCTTCGAGATCTCCGGTGTCAGCGAATCGGGCGCTCAAGAGACTTGCCTACCCCAGTTTCTCCTTGACGATGCCGCTGGCCTTGGCGAAGTCCATCCGGCCCGCGTATTTCTCCTTCAGCGCGCCCATCACCCGGCCCATCTCCTTGATGGAGCCGGCGCCCAATTCGTCGATGACGCCCTGGACGGCCCGGGCCATGTCCTCTTCGGAGAGCTGCGCGGGGAGGAACCGCTCGATGATGTCGATTTCCGCCTGCTCCTTCTCGGCCAGTTCGGTGCGGTTGCCGTCCCGGTAGAGCTGGATGGCTTCCCGGCGCTGCTTGATCATGCTCTGCAGCAGGCCGAGGATGGCGTCTTCGCCGATCCCCTCCTGGTTGCCCTTGGACCGGTCGGCGATGTCCCGGTCCTTGAGCGCCGCCAGGATCAGGCGGCAGGTCGAGGTCGCCACCTCGTCCTTCGATTTCATGGAATCCTTGAGGGTGTCGCTGATCTGATCCCTGAGCATGGGGGCCGACTTCTCGCCGTTGCGGAAGGGCGAGACACTAGCCAAAAAGCGGAACCGGAGTCAAATCACGCTCAAAATATAAGTAATTAATATTAAACGTTTTTTTCGGCGTTTTTTTCTTGACGCCAATGGCTTCAATGCTTTAGGCAACGCTTCCAGCCGTGATGTGACGGCGGGGGCGCCCAGTATCCCGTTTCCGGCAAGCCGGCGCCGGGCCCGGTCCGCCAGACCGCCCGATCCGCAGCCATGGATAGACCGCTGATTCCGTTGCCGTTTCCGGCTTCGGACCCAGCCCACAGACGCGAAAGAGACCGCCTGAGAATGCCGCCTGCCGACGGCCAGGCCGCGCCCCAAGGAAGCGGCGCGCCCACCAGCACAAGTCCGCCCGAAGGGGCCGATGCGGCATTGATTCTTTCCGACGGCACCGTGTTCTGGGGAACCGGCCTCGGGGCGGAAACCTCCAACGTCGGCGAGGTGTGCTTCAACACCTCGATCACCGGCTATCAGGAAATCCTCACCGATCCCTCCTACGCCGGGCAGATCATCACCTTCACCTTCCCCCACATCGGCAACGTGGGCACCAACCCAGAAGACATCGAGACCGTGACCCCGGCGGCCCGGGGCTGCGTGCTGCGCGCCGACATCACCGGGCCCGCCAACTTCCGGGCGACCCGTCATCTGGACGAGTGGCTCAGGTCCCACGGCCTCCCCGGCATCGCCGGGATCGACACCCGGGCGCTGACCCGCAGGATCAGGGAGTCGGGCTTCATCAACGGCGCGGTGGTGAACGGACCGGAAAAGGGCGATGGCATGGACGTGGCGGCGGCGCTTGCCGAAGCACAGGCCTGGCCCGGCCTCGACGGCATGGACCTCGCCAGGACCGTCACCTGCGGCCAGACCTACCGGTGGGAGGAGAGCACCTGGGCGCTGGGCCGGGGCTACGGCGCCCTCGACAAGCCCAGGCATCACGTGGTCGCCGTCGATTTCGGCGCCAAGCGCAATATCCTCCGCTGCCTCGCCGCCGCCGGGTGCCGCGTCACCGTGGTGCCGGCGACGGCCACCGCCGAGGACGTATTGGGCCACGAGCCGGACGGGGTGTTCCTCTCCAACGGCCCCGGCGATCCGGCGGCCACCGGCGAATACGCGGTGCCCATGATCCAGCAGGTGGTCGCGAGCGGCACGCCGGTGTTCGGCATCTGCCTCGGCCATCAGATGCTGGCGCTTTCATTGGGATGCAGGACGGAGAAAATGCATCACGGCCACCGGGGCGCCAATCACCCGGTGAAGGACCTGGAGACCGGGAGCGTCGAGATCACCAGCCAGAACCACGGCTTCGTGGTGGTGCGCGACTCCCTCCCCGACGGCGTGGTCGAGACCCACAGGTCCCTGTTCGACGGCACCGTCGAAGGCATCCGCCTCGACGGCAGGCCCGTGTTCAGCGTCCAGCACCACCCGGAAGCCTCCCCCGGCCCCCAGGACAGCCACCACCTCTTCGGCCGTTTCGTGAAATTCATGGACTCCAAGTGAATTACCACAGAGCACACAGAGAGAACAAAATTGAACCACAGAGGCAGTGAGACACAGAGAAATGGTTGAGGAGAACGACCCTCTCACCCAAACGGTCATTGGCCTTGCGATCAAGGACCACGAAGCTCGGCTTTTGGCGTATACGAAGCCTAGCGGAATCCGGTTCTAGTGGAATCTGATGCCCAAACGCACTGACATCTCCTCGATCATGATCATCGGCGCCGGGCCCATCGTCATCGGCCAGGCGTGCGAGTTCGACTATTCGGGCGCCCAGGCCTGCAAGGCGCTGAAGGACGAAGGCTACCGGGTGATCCTGGTGAACTCCAACCCGGCGACCATCATGACCGACCCGGAGATGGCCGACGCCACCTATGTGGAGCCCATCGTCCCGGAGATCGTCGAGCGGATCATCGCCAAGGAGCGCCCGGACGCGCTGCTGCCGACCATGGGCGGACAGACCGGCCTCAACACGTCGCTGGCGCTGGCCGAGGCGGGCGTGCTGGAGAAATACGGGGTCGAATTGATCGGCGCCCGGGCCGAGGCCATCGAAAAGGCCGAGGATCGGCTGAAGTTCCGCGAGGCCATGGACTCCATCGGCCTCGAAAGCCCCAAGAGCCGGCTCTGCAAGTCCATCGAGGATGCCCGAGAGGCGCTCCAGGAAATCGGCCTGCCGGTGATCATGCGCCCGTCCTTCACCCTCGGCGGGCGGGGCGGCGGCGTCGCCTACAACAAGGCCGAGTTCGAGGAGATCATGATCCGCGGCCTGGCGGCGAGCCCGGTGGGCGAGGTGCTGGTCGAGGAAAGCGTGCTCGGCTGGAAAGAGTTCGAGATGGAGGTGGTGCGGGACAAGGCGGACAACTGCATCATCATCTGCTCCATCGAGAACGTCGACCCCATGGGCATCCACACCGGCGATTCCATCACCGTGGCCCCGGCCCTGACCCTCACCGACAAGGAATACCAGATCATGCGCAACGCCTCGATGGCGGTGCTGCGCGAGATCGGCGTCGAGACCGGCGGCTCCAACGTCCAGTTCGCGGTCAACCCGGAGACCGGCCGGCTGGTGGTGATCGAAATGAACCCCCGGGTGTCGCGGTCCTCCGCGCTCGCCTCCAAGGCGACGGGCTTCCCCATCGCCAAGGTCGCCGCCAAGCTCGCCGTCGGCTACACCCTGGACGAGCTCGACAACGACATCACCGGCGTGACGCCGGCGAGCTTCGAGCCGACCATCGATTACGTGGTCACCAAGATCCCGCGGTTCACCTTCGAGAAGTTCCCCGACGCGGAGCCGACCCTCACCACGTCGATGAAGTCGGTGGGCGAAGCCATGTCCATCGGACGCTGCTTCGCCGAAAGCCTGCAAAAGGGCCTGCGCTCCATGGAAACCGGCCTGTCCGGGCTCGACGAGGTCGATCTCGACATGACCGAGAAACAGACCATCCAGGCGGCACTGCTGGAGCCCCGCCCCTTCCGCATTCTGGTGGTCGCCCAGGCGTTCCGCGCCGGGTTGACCGTCGACGAGGTGTACCGGGCCTGCAGGATCGACCCCTGGTTCCTGGAGCAGGTCAGGGACGTCGTCGCGGCCGAGGAAGAGGTGCGGGCGCGGGGACTGCCGAGGGACCGCGGCGGCTGGCTGAAACTCAAGAAGATGGGCTTCGCGGACGCGCACCTTGCCGCACTCGCCGGCACGACCGAGCGGGAGGCGTCGAAGGTCCGGCGGGAGGCCGGCGTCCGGCCGGTCTACAAGCGGGTCGATACCTGCGCCGCCGAGTTCGCCGCGCAGACCTCCTACATGTATTCGGCCTATGAGGGGAACGCGGTCCAGCCGGGCGAGAACGAAAGCGAACCCTCGGACAGGACCAAGGTGGTGATCCTCGGCGGCGGACCCAACCGGATCGGCCAGGGCATCGAGTTCGACTATTGCTGCGTCCATGCCGCCTTCGCCATGCGGGAGGCGGGCTACGAATCCATCATGGTGAACTGCAACCCGGAGACCGTATCCACCGACTACGACACCTCGGACCGGCTGTACTTCGAGCCGCTGACCGCCGAGGACGTGATCGAGCTGATCCAGGGCGAGCAGGCGCGGGGCGAGGTGAAGGGCGTGATCGTCCAGTTCGGCGGCCAGACGCCGCTCAAACTGGCCCAGGCCCTGGAGGATGCGGGCATTCCCATCCTCGGCACGTCGCCCGACGCCATCGACCTCGCCGAGGACCGGGAGCGGTTCCAGAAACTGCTCGCCGAACTGGGCCTCAAGCAGCCGCCCAACGGCACCGCGACCTCGCTGGAACAGGCGCAAAAGGCGGCCCGGGAGATCGGTTATCCCGTGGTCATCCGGCCCTCCTACGTCCTGGGCGGACGGGCCATGGAAATCGTCCACGACGAGGAACAGCTCAACCGATATATGGATACGGCGGTGCAGGTCTCCGGCTCGTCGCCGGTGCTGATCGACTACTACCTGCGGGACGCCATCGAGGTGGACGTGGATGCGGTCCGCGACGGCGAGCGGGTCTACGTCGCCGGCATCATGGAGCACATCGAGGAGGCGGGAATTCACTCGGGCGATTCCGCCTGCTCCCTGCCGCCGCACTCGCTCTCCGGCGGCATCATCGAAGAGCTCGAGCGCCAGACCCGGGCGCTGGCCGATGCGCTCGACGTGATCGGCCTGATGAACGTTCAGTTCGCCATTCAAAACGGCACTATCTACCTGCTGGAAGTGAACCCGCGGGCCAGCCGGACGGTGCCCTTCGTCGCCAAGGCGACCGGACTGCCCATCGCGAAGATCGCGGCGCGGGTGATGGCCGGCGAGACCCTGGACGGCCTCGGCGTGCCGGAGGACTTCGACCTCGATCACGTGGCGGTCAAGGAGGCCGTGTTCCCCTTCGACCGGTTCCCCGGCGTCGATATCCTGCTGGGCCCGGAGATGAAATCCACCGGCGAAGTGATGGGCATCGACAGGGACTTCCCCCGCGCCTTCGCCAAATCCCAGTTGGGCGCGGGCGTCCGCCTGCCCCAGGAGGGAACCGTCTTCATTTCGGTCAAGGATTCCGACAAGCCGGCGACCCTGGGCCTGGCGAAACGGCTTCGGGCCGCGGGCTTCGATCTCATCGCCACCGGCGGCACCCAGAAGTTTCTCTCCGATGCGGGGCTCGAGGTCACCGCCGTCAACAAGGTGCTGCAAGGAAGGCCGCACTGCGTCGATGCGATCATGAACGGCGACGTGCAATTGGTGATCAACACCACCGCCGGGGCGCAGGCGATTGCCGATTCCTTTTCGATCCGCCGCGAATCCCTGCTCTGCAACGTCCCTCACTACACCACCATGACCGGCGCCGCGGCGGCGGTCGACGCCATCGAGGCGAGCCGGGAAGACGGCCAAGGAAACGGCCAGGGAGACAACAAGTCGGGCGGGCTTGAAGTCGCGCCCCTGCAATCCTATTCTTGATGGTTGCTTCTTCCTGACATTCGGAATGTCCGCCCGTGGCGAGGGGCCGCGGGGAGCGGGGCCTTTTGACTCCTCTATGCGTTGAGACGGAAGACGAAAGATGGAAAAGATACCGATGACCAAGAACGGCTTGGAGGCGCTGGAAGGCGAATTCAGGCGGCTTCGGTCCGAGGAGCGCCCGGCGATCATCAAGGCGATCGAAGCGGCGCGGGAACACGGCGATCTGTCGGAGAACGCGGAATATCACGCGGCCCGCGAGCACCAGAGCTTCGTCGAGGGCCGGCTGGCCGAACTGGAGGACGTCATTTCGCGGGCCGACGTGATCGACCCGTCGACCCTCTCCGGCGACACGGTGCGCTTCGGCGCCACGGTGCACATCGTCGACGAGGATACCGACGAGGAGCAGACCTTTCAGATCGTCGGCACCCATGAGGCGGATGCGTCCGCCGGCCGGCTGTCGATCACCTCGCCGTTGGCGCGCGGCCTGATCGGCAAGAGCCTGGGCGATTCGGCGGAAGTCACCGCCCCCGGCGGCTCCAGGTCCTACGAAATTCTCGAGGTGGAGTACAAGTAGGGCCTAGAGCGTATTTGAGATTGATTGAATCATTTTAGGGATTCCCAAGTATGGGCGAACCATGATTCAAGATGGATGCTGGGCAAGGAGGCCAGCATTCATGGCGAGACCTTATTCGATTGATTTGCGAGAGCGTGTTGTTTTGGCGGTTTTGGCGGGGGAGAGTTGCCGCGCTGTAGCGGCTCGGTTTGGGGTTGCGGTTTCGAGCGTGGTTAAGTGGTCGCAGCGCTACCGGCGGACGGGGAGTGTTGCGCCCGGCAAGATGGGCGGTCACCGCCGCCGGGTTCTTGAGCCCCATCGGGAGTTCATTGTCGGCCGGATCGACCAGGAGCCGCATCTGACGCTGCATCGGTTGAGAGACGAGTTGGCCGCTCGGGGTGTCAGGGTATCCCACAGCACGGTATGGCTGTTTCTGCGCCGTGAAGGGCTGCGCTTTAAAAAAAACCCTGTTCGCCGTTGAACGGGCGCGCGCGGACATCGCCCGCCATCGCAGGCGCTGGAAGGCGTGGCAGGCAAAGCTTGATCCCGAACGGCTGGTATTCATTGATGAAACCTGGATCCGGACCAATATGGCCCCGCTGCGCGGCTGGGGGCCGAAAGGGGAGCGGGTCCGCGGCTTTGCCCCCCATGGGCGGTGGCACACCCTGACCTTCATCGGCGCGCTGCGCTGCGACCGGTTCACCGCGCCCTGCGTCTTCGACGGCCCCATCAATGGCGTGTGCTTCCGCGCCTACGTCGAGCAGCTGCTCGTGCCGACCCTGGTGCCCGGCGACATCGTCATCATGGACAATCTCGGCAGCCACAAGTCAAAAGCCGTGCGAAACGCCATCCGTGCCGCCGGAGCCAAGCTGTGGCTCCTGCCCAAATATTCCCCCGACCTCAATCCCATCGAGCAGACCTTTGCCCAAATCAAGCACTGGATGAGAAACGCCCAGAAGCGGGAGATCGACGACTTATGGCGCCATCTCGGGAGCCTCATCGACACCATCGAGCCACAGCAATGCGCCAACTACTTCAAAAACGCAGGATACGCTTCCGTCAAAATATGAAACGCTCTAGGTTCTAGGTTACCCCGTCGGCCTCCATCCTGGCGCGTCCGCGGAGCAACGGCACGGCCAACACCGCCAGCACGACGATGGCGGCGATGCACGACACGCCCAGCGCCCGCTGCAGCCCGATGACTTCGGCCAATGAGCCGATCGCCAGCGATCCGAGAGCGGGCGCGCCCACCGAGAGGGACACCAATATCGAGATTGCCCGGCCGCGCATCCTGGGATCGGAAATGTGCTGAACCAGGCTGTTCCAGCCCACATTGGCGATGACGATGCCGAATGTCCCGACCGCCAACACTCCGAGCGCCAAATCGAAGGCTTCGACCGAGGCGAAAAACAGGACGAAGGCGGCCGCCAGAAACCCGCCGCCCAGCATGATGACCGTCATGCCCTCGGTGCGGCTCCGCAGCATCATCAGCGCCGCCCCCAGGAGAGCGCCGATGCCCGCCGCCGCGGTCAGGGGCGGCAACCCGACATCCGGCATGCCGAACACGTCACCGGCGAACCCGGCCAAGAGCTCGTTGTAGGGACGGATCAAGAGACCGATGGTGAAGGCCCCGGCCATGAGCAGCCGCAGCGCCGGATGGCCGGCGACGTAGATGAGCCCTTCGCGTAAATCGCCGAACAAACTGGTCTCGCCGCGGCCGGACGCGAGCGGATTGGCGTGATGCATCAGCGACAGCATCAGGATCATCCATAAAGATGTCCCGCCATAGACCAGTATGACCGCGCCCCAATCGGCGAGGCTGAAGATCAGACCGGCGATGACCGGCCCGATGAAGCCGCCGACGTGAAAGGTGGTTGAATTGAAGGCGACCGCGGCGGCGATGTTTTCCCGTCCGGCCAGTTGGGGGATCAGGGCCTGCCGGGCCGGAAACTCGATCCCGAAGAACGCGCCCTGCAGCGCGCTCAGCATAATCAGCATCGGCACCGTGATGTCGCCGGTCAGCGCCAGGATGCCGATGGCCGCGGTAACGGCGGCATTGCTGAACCCGGAGAGCGCGGCGACGAGCCGATGGCCGTAGCGGTCCGCCATGGCGCCGCCGACGGGTCCGACGAACATCACCGGCATCATGCTGGCGAACCCGACGATGCCGAGCACCTGGGGCGATTCGGAGAGCTGCCAGGACAGGCCGCCCAGCCCCACGCGATTGGTCCACCACCCGTGGGTGTGGGCCACGTGTCCCATTATGTAGAGGCGGTAGTCGCGCTTGGCGAGCGCATTGCGAAGTCCGCCGAATGCTGTCCACTCGCCGGCCAAGATCAGCCCGCCCGGCCCGCGGGCGCCATGTTCCGCCTATCCCTCCGGTGCATATTTTCCGGTCAATTGCGGCGTATGTACCCCGTCCAGACCCTTCTCCGCATGATCGAGACGGGTATCCGGGCCCCAGGTGCGCTCGAGGCCGTCGCGGATATTGATCCTGAGCCGCCCGCACCCCTCGACTTCGAGTTCGACCACGTCGCCGTCCTGAAAGGCATGGAGGCCCCGGTGGTTGGTCCCGGTGGCGAGAATATCGCCGGGCTCCAGGGTGTGGCAGTGGCTGGCCCACTCGACGCATCGCGGGATTTTGTGCGCCATGTCGTCGGTGTTGAAATCCTGCTTGATCACGCCGTTGTTCCACAGCCGCACGCGGAGGTTCTGGGGATCGGCGATTTCGTCCTTGGTCACGATATAGGGTCCGACGGGCGAGTAGGTTTCCCGCGATTTCATCATGAAGAAGGTGTTCATCCCCGGGCCCAGGCCGCGGGCCGAGCCGTCGATGAAATTCACATAGCCGAAGACATGGTCCATGGCGTCCGCCTCGCCGACCTCAGTGGCCCTCTTGCCGATCACCAGACCCAGTTCGGCCTCGCCCTCGAAGACGGTCGCCGGGATATCCTGCAACACCATGGTATCGCCGTGCCCGATGATCGAGCTCGGTGATTTGTGGAAGCCGTTGATCGGCGCCGGCTCGTCCCGGGTGCCGTCCTCCATGTAGTTGACCGCCATGCAGTCGATATTGAGCGGCCGGGGCAGCGGGGGGCGGATACGCACGTCATCGGCCGCCGCGCCGCCGCCGGCGGAGGCCGCTTCGGCCAGCCTGCCCCGGTACTGGCCGTAATTCTCGATCAGTCCGCGCATCTGATCCTGCGGCTGGAGATGCGGAATATCGGCCACGGCCGCGGACACGTCGACGACGGATCCGTCATCGCCGATCACGCCCATTACGAATTCATCGAAGAACAGGATTTTCATTTGTCTCTCCCCTGAAACCCGGACGGGACCCGGAATATTCGCGGCCATTCAAGCATAGGGCCCCGGGGAAGCAATCCCGGGGGCGAAATTGTCCGAAACCGGACCGTCCTCACCGATGGCTGGCCGTGACCGGCCCGGGGGTGTCTAATACCGGGATGCCGAGAACGCATTTGATTGCCGCCGTATTTTTCCTGTTGTCTATTCCGTTGTCGAGCCCAGCCCCGGCGCAGACCAAGGTCGACCTGGAGCTGATCCTGCTCGCCGACGGATCGGGCAGCGTCGACGATGTCGAATTTTCGCTGCAGCGGCTGGGCACCGCCCGGGCGCTCCGCCATCCCAGGGTGGTCCAGGCGATCCAGTCCGGCTTTCTCGGCCGGATCGCGCTCACCTATGTGGAGTGGAGCGGTCCCGAACTCCACGTCCCCGTCGTCCCCTGGACCCTGCTCAGGACGCCGGCCGACGTGGAGGCCTTCGCCGCCAAACTGGAAACCCACCCCCGCGAACTCTATGGCGGCGGCACGGCCATCGGCGACGCCATCCTTCACGGTGTCGAGTCCCTCCAGGGCAACGCCTTCGAGGCCCGGCGCCGGGTCATCGATATTTCCGGCGACGGGCCCGACCGCAACGGCCTCCCCGCCGCCGTCGGCCGGGACGAGGCGGTGAAGCAGGGCATTACGGTAAACGGCCTTCCCATCCTCGAAGGGCGCTTCGGCCTCGATGAGTTTTTCCGCGCCAACGTGATCGGCGGACGGGGCGCCTTCGTCATCCCGGCGCGCACCTTCGCCGATTTCGAAACCGCGATCCGGGTCAAGCTGATCCGGGAGATCGCGTCCCTCCCCCACGCTACCCCCTAGCATCCTCGAGGATCATGTCGGCGGCCTTTTCGCCGATCATGATGGTCGGCGCGTTGGTATTCCCCGACGTCAGCCGCGGCATGACGGACGCATCCACGACCCGGAGCCGCTCGATCCCCCGCACCCGCAGGCGCGGGTCGACCACCGCCTCATCGTCGGCGCCCATCCGGCAGGTGCCCACCGGGTGATAGCTGGTGCGGCCGTAATCCCGGAGATATTGGAGCAGCTCATCGTCACTCCGGCAGCCGGTCCCCGGCAGGTGTTCGTTGCGGACGTAACGCTGAAAGGCCGGCTGTTCGGTAATGGTCAGGCTGCGGCGCAGGCCGCGGATCAGGGTATCGATATCCTTCGGCGCGGTCAGATAGCGTCCATGGATCAGCGGCGCCTCGTAAGGATCGGACGAGGCGATCACCACCTCGCCCCGGCATTCCGGGCGCATCAGCGTCACCACGTTCATGGCGCCGGGCCAGGGATGCGCGGTGGTGCCCACATAGTCGGCGCTGAACATCATCAGCAGGAACTGGATGTCCGGCGAGACCGCCGCCGGATCGATGGTGACGAAGCCGCCGGCGAACGCCGCGCCCATGGCGAGATAACCCTTCCGGGTGAACGCGTACTGGATCGCCACGCTCATCTTCTTGACGACGCTGTTGGCGACGTCGTTGGCGCTGTCGTGCCCCTGGAGCCGGTACATGACCGCCGCGTTGTAGTGGTCCTGCAGATTCGCCCCGACGCCCGGCCGGTCGAGCGCCACATCGATGCCGTGCCGCTGGAGGAGGCCGCCCGGCCCGATCCCCGATAGCTGGAGGATCTGAGGCGAATTGAAGGCGCCGGCGCACAGGAGAACCTCACCGGACGCCCGGACCTGTCTGGCCCCGCCGCCCTGATCGAACTCGACCCCCACTGCCCGGCCGCTCTCGATCAGAAGCCGCCGCACCCGCACCTCGGTCTCGATTTTCAGGTTCCGACGCTGCTTGGCGGGACGCAGATACCCCACCGAGGTGGACGACCGGCGGCCGTTGCGCATGGTCCACTGGTAGGGTCCGATGCCCTCCTGTTCCGCGCCGTTGAAGTCCGGGTTGATCTTGAAGCCGGCGGTCTCGGCGGCCTCCAGGTACGCGCGCGACAACGGCACCTGGCCGTACGGGTCGGAGACCGCGATGGGTCCGCCGCTGCCGTGGTAGTCGTCCGCTCCCCGCTCCTGGTCTTCCATCTTGCGGAAGTAGGGCAGCACGTCGTCATAGGACCAGCCCACATTTCCGAGTTGCCGCCACTGATCGTAGTCGGCCTTGTTGCCCCGCACGTAGACCATGCCGTTTATGGAACTGGTGCCGCCCAGCACCTTGCCGCGGGGCTGAATGATCGGCCGGTTGACCTGAGCGGGATCGGGCTCGCTGTTGTAGAGCCAGTTGATGGCCTTGTCGGCGAAATGCCTGCCGTAGCCGAGGGGAATATGGATCCACGGATTGGTGTCGGCGGGCCCGGCTTCCAGCAGCAGCACCTTGTCGCGGCCCGAGGCGGTCAGCCGGTTGGCCAGCACGCATCCGGCGCTGCCCGCGCCGATGACGATGTAGTCGAAGCTATCGGTCATGCCGCCTCGTCCGGCTTATTGGGTTACCGCGAAATTGGCGTGCGCCGTCACCATCCACTTGCCGCCGATATTCCGGAACACGGTCAGGCGCGGGGCGCGCCTGGCTACCGGTTTCCCGTCGATGGTCTCGGTGATGCGCAGCATGTAGCGGACCACCATGATGTCGCCCGACCGGGTGGCCGTGATCTCCTCATGCGAGAAACCCCGCTCGATCGAGACGGCCCCGACGCCCCGAGAGATATAGCCGTCCCGGTCAAATCCGACGCCGTTGCCCCGCATGATCTGATACTCGGGCGCGAGAATGTTGCCGACCGCCGTTGGTCCGCCTCTAACCGCCTCGATGAAGGCAACGAGCTGCGCCTTGGCCGTGTCGTGAAGGCTCTGCGCCGCCGCGCCCGCCGACAATGGGCCCGATAAGAGGCCAAATAAGAGGACTGCCGCCGTCAGGGTGACGGCCGTTTTCGCCGGTTTCATGTCGTGTCTACCCATTAAGTTCCGGTTATGGTGGTCCGTATCTAAACAATCCAACCGGCCCCCGGCAAACGTATCCTCTCCATGACCTCCCCTTCCCTCGTCTGGTTCCGCCAGGACCTTCGCCTCGCCGACAACCCGGCCCTCCATGCCGCCGCCGCGCGGGGTCCGGTGATCCCGGTCTACATTCTGGACACCGTCCGCACCCGGCCGTTGGGGGGCGCGAGCAAATGGTGGCTGCACCATTCCCTGCGGTCCCTGGAGAACAGCCTGGGCGGCCTGGTCTTCCGGCGCGGCGATCCGGTCCATCTGCTGCCCGAATTGTGCGGGGCGGCGAATGCGGAGGCGGTTTTCTGGAACCGCTGCTACGAGCCGGACGCCATCGCCCGGGACAGGGAAATCGAGCGGGTGCTGAAGGAGGCCGGCATCGCCGCCGAGAGCTTCAACGGCCGGCTGCTGAACGAACCCTGGGAGGTCCTGACCGGGACCGGCGGTCCCTACAAGGTCTACACCCCCTATTGGCGGGCGGCGGCGGTCCGGGCGGCGGCCGATCCTCTCCCTGTGCCCAAATTCCGGCTTGCCGATCCCCTGCCGGCCGGAGACCGGCTCGACGGCTGGGCGCTCGGACCGGCGAAACCGGACTGGGCGGCGGATTGGACGGATTTCTGGCCGCCGGGAGAGGCCGGGGCGCGGGCGAGGCTCGAGGACTTCATCGAAAACGGCCTCGACGGATACGCCGAATTGCGCGACCGGCCCGGCCCGGAGACCACGTCCCGGCTGTCGCCGCACCTCCACTTCGGCGAAATTTCGCCCCGCCAGGTCCGCGCCGCCGTCGGCGCCCGGCGGGCCACCGGCGACACGGAAAAATTTCTCGCCGAGGTGGGCTGGCGGGAGTTCGCCTATCATCTGCTCTACCATTTCCCCGCCCTGCCCGATGAAAACTGGAAACCGGCGTTCGACGTCTTCCCCTGGGCCAAGGACGAGGGCGCCCTTCGCGCCTGGCGGGAGGGCCGGACCGGCTACCCGCTGGTCGATGCCGGCATGCGCGAGCTTTGGCGGACCGGATACATGCACAACCGGGTGCGGATGATCGCCGCCAGTTTCCTGACCAAGCACCTGCGTATCCACTGGAAACGGGGCGAGGAATGGTTCTGGGACACCCTCGTCGACGCCGACGCGGCAAACAACGCGGCGGGCTGGCAATGGGTCGCCGGCTCGGGCGCCGATGCGGCCCCCTATTTCCGCATCTTCAACCCCGTCGCCCAGGGCCGGAAGTTCGATCCCGGCGGCGAGTATGTCCGCCGTTGGTGCCCCGAGCTCGCCGGGCTCGAGGCGAGGTTCATTCACGCGCCCTTCGAGGCCCCGCCGGCCGTACTCGCCGCCGCCGGCATCACCCTCGGCGAGACCTACCCCCGCCCCATGGTCGATCACCGCGCCGCCCGGGCCGCCGCGCTCGAGGGGTACGAGGCGGTGAAGGAAGCGGCCAGGGCGGCGGACTGACTGCTGAGCCATGCAATTTTTGCATAGCTCCAAGTCATTGAAATCATTGAAATGGCAAAAAACGGCGTTTTCGGCGTAATAGTCATTCATGGACATTAATAGTCATTTAGTGTCATCCTTTTCGGGGGTACCTCCCATTTGGCACGTACAAACTTGCATAGCTCGTCGGCCAACAGGAAACGCCGCCCGGATGGGGCGGCGTCGTCACAATAGATAGCCCGTGAGACAGCGGGCGCAAGAGTCCGCTGCCATTCACTCCGACAAATGCCGGACAAGGAACAGGTTTCCATTGATGTCCCTCCCCATCGCCATGAAACTGGCATCATCCGTTTGAAGAAGACCGGCTTTGGTCCCGGGGGGAAGACGTCATGCGCTATCACAAGTTCGGCCTGCTCGAACACGATGCCGCCCGGGCCACGCCCGGCTACACCATCTTCACGCCGATCCCGGCGGGATGCCACACCACCTACCTGCTCGACATGGAAGGCGACGTGGTGCACGAATGGGACGTGACGGGCTTGCGGACCGGCTATTCCAAGCTGCTTCCCAACGGCAATCTGCTGACCGCCCTCCGGGCCGATCTGGACGCCCCCGCCGGCCGCGAGGAGGCGCGGGTCATCCGCGAGCTCGACTGGGACGGCAAGGCTGTCTGGGAGTGCGACGCGCCGGCCCAGCACCATGATTTTCACCGATTGGCCAACGGCAACACGGCCTTCATCGGTTTCGAGCGGTTCCGGCCCGATTCCATCGACCGGCTGCGGGGCGGCATTCCCGGCACCGAGATGGCCGACGGCGGCGTGCTCGGCGACTATATCCGCGAGGTCGACGCCGATGGCGAAACGGCCTGGGAGTGGCACGCCCAGGACGACATGGAGATCGAGGACTACCCCATATTCTCGCTCAATGTCCGCGAAGAGTTCTCCCACGCCAACTCGCTTTTCCCGCTGCCCAACGGGGACTACCTGGTCAGTTTCCGGCGCAACAGCTGGATCTTCATTATCGACCGTGAGACCAGGAAGGTCCGGTGGCGGAAAAACGATTACGGCTGGGGCGGCCAGCACGACGCCCAGATGCTGGACAACGGAAACATCCTGTTCTTCGCCAACGGGCAGTTCGGCGACAACACGTCGCACTGCTCGCGGGTGATCGAACTCGATCCCGAAACCGGCGAAGAGGAATGGGTCTATCAGGGCGATCCGCCGTGGACCTTCTACAGTCCGCACATCAGCGGCGCCCAACGTCTGTGGAGCGGCAACACGCTGATCTGCGAGGGACTTTGGGAACGGATATTCGAGGTGACGCCCGAAGGAGACGTCGTCTGGGAGTATATCTCGTCTCATTTCGGTCCCTGCGGACCGCCGCACAACCTCGATCCGGCGGACATCGGCAATTGGGTCTTCCGCGCCTACCGGTACGCCCCGGACTCCCCGGAAATCGGCGGGCGCCTGCCCGGTTAACCCACAGCGATGACGGTCGGGTGAGTTGATCGTTTCGGGGATGATTCCTGTTGCAATCCCCGTTTCTGGAATTATTGTAAATTACCTGATAGACGTTTGGTTCATATAACTAATACATGAACAAATCGAACGCCTGGTTTGTAAAGCTGCAAAGGAGATCAACATGGACGGAAACGATGGCGCGGCCGGCAAATGCCCGGTCATGCACGGCGGGATCACAAGCATCCAATCCTCGGTCACCGAGTGGTGGCCCAAAACGCTGAATCTCGACATCCTCCATCAGCACGACACCAAGACCGAACCCATGGGTCCGGACTTCGATTACCGTGAGGAAGTCAAAACCCTCGATTTCGGCGCGCTCAAGAAGGATCTCCAGGCCCTGATGACCGACAGCCGGGACTGGTGGCCGGCGGACTGGGGTCACTATGGCGGGTTGATGATCCGCATGACCTGGCATGCCGCGGGCACCTACCGCACCGCGGACGGGCGCGGCGGCGCCGGAACCGGCAACCTGCGGTTCGCGCCCCTGAATTCCTGGCCCGACAATGTAAGCCTCGACAAGGCGCGCCGGCTGCTGTGGCCGATCAAGAAGAAGTACGGCAACAAGCTGAGCTGGGCCGACCTGATCGCCTACGCGGGCACCATCGCCTACGAGTCCATGGGGCTCAAGACCTTCGGCTTCGGCTTCGGCCGGCCGGATATCTGGCACCCCGAGAAGGACACCTATTGGGGCTCGGAGAAGGAATGGCTCGGACGCGGCCGCTACGACGACGACGGTGACGCGCAATCGCTGGAAAACCCGCTGGCCGCGGTGCAGATGGGCCTCATCTACGTCAATCCGGAAGGCGTGAACGGCAATCCAGATCCCAGGAAGACGGCGCTGGAGGTCCGCGAAACCTTCGCCCGCATGGCGATGAACGACGAGGAAACCGTCGCGCTGACCGCGGGCGGCCATACGGTCGGCAAGGCGCACGGCAACGGCGATGCGTCCATACTGGGTCCGGAACCCGAAGGCGCCGACATCGAGGATCAGGGTCTCGGCTGGCGCAATCCGGTCAGCCCGGGCGTCGGCCGCCACACCGTGAGCAGCGGGGTCGAGGGCGCCTGGACGACCAATCCCACCCAGTGGGACAACGGCTACTTCGAGATGCTGCTGAACCACGAATGGGAACTCACCAAGAGCCCGGCCGGCGCCAACCAGTGGGCGCCCGTCGACATCAAAGACGAGGACAAGCCGGTCGATGTCGAGGATTCGTCCATCAGGTGCATGCCGGTGATGACCGACGCCGATATGGCCATGCGCGAGGACCCCATCTACCGGGAAATCTCAGAGCGCTTCTACAAGGACCCCGGCTATTTCTCCGAAACCTTCGCCCGCGCGTGGTTCAAGCTGACCCACCGGGACATGGGGCCCAGGGCCCGCTATATCGGCCCGGACGTGCCGGATGAGGACCTGATTTGGCAGGACCCGATCCCGGCCGGCGGTACGGACTACGACGTGGACGCCGTGAAGGCGAAGATCGCCTCCAGCGGTCTCTCGGTCGCGGAGATGGTCTCGACCGCCTGGGACAGCGCCCGCACCTTCCGCGGCTCCGACATCCGGGGCGGCGCGAACGGCGCGCGGATTCGCCTGGCGCCGCAGAAGGACTGGGAAGGCAACGAGCCGGAGCGCCTCGCCCGCGTGCTGGCGGCCCTCGGGCCCATCGCCGAGGAAGCCGGCGCCAGCATCGCCGATGTGATCGTGCTGGCGGGCAACGTGGGCGTGGAGCAGGCGGCGAAGGCGGCGGGTGTCGACGTCGAGGTGCCGTTCACGCCCGGCCGGGGCGACGCGACGGACGAGGCGACGGACGCGGACTCCTTCGAGCCCCTGGAGCCGATCCATGACGGCTACCGCAACTGGCTGAAGGAGAGCTATGCCGTCAGCGCGGAAGAGCTGATGCTCGACCGCACCCAGCTGATGGGCCTGACCGCCCATGAGATGACGGTGCTGGTCGGCGGCATGCGGGCCCTCGGCGCCAACCACGGCGGGACCAAGCACGGTGTGCTGACCGACCGGGAAGGCGCCTTGACCACCGACTTCTTCGTCAACCTCACCGACATGGCCTACAGCTGGAAACCGGCCGGCGAAAATCTCTATGAGATCGTCGACCGGGGGACGGACACGGTGAAGTGGACCGCGACCCGGGTGGATCTGGTGTTCGGATCCAACTCGATCCTCAGGGCCTATGCCGAACTCTACGCCCAGGACGACAACGGGGAGAAGTTCGTACACGACTTCGTTGCCGCCTGGACCAAGGTGATGAACGCGGATCGTTTCGATCTGAACTAGAGCGTATTTGAGATTGATTGAATCATTTTAGGGATTCCCAAGTATGGGCGAACCATGATTCAAGATGGATGCTGGGCAAGGAGGCCAGCATTCATGGCGAGACCTTATTCGATTGATTTGCGAGAGCGTGTTGTTTTGGCGGTTTTGGCGGGGGAGAGTTGCCGCGCTGTAGCGGCTCGGTTTGGGGTTGCGGTTTCGAGCGTGGTTAAGTGGTCGCAGCGCTACCGGCGGACGGGGAGTGTTGCGCCCGGCAAGATGGGCGGTCACCGCCGCCGGGTTCTTGAGCCCCATCGGGAGTTCATTGTCGGCCGGATCGACCAGGAGCCGCATCTGACGCTGCATCGGTTGAGAGACGAGTTGGCCGCTCGGGGTGTCAGGGTATCCCACAGCACGGTATGGCTGTTTCTGCGCCGTGAAGGGCTGCGCTTTAAAAAAAACCCTGTTCGCCGTTGAACGGGCGCGCGCGGACATCGCCCGCCATCGCAGGCGCTGGAAGGCGTGGCAGGCAAAGCTTGATCCCGAACGGCTGGTATTCATTGATGAAACCTGGATCCGGACCAATATGGCCCCGCTGCGCGGCTGGGGGCCGAAAGGGGAGCGGGTCCGCGGCTTTGCCCCCCATGGGCGGTGGCACACCCTGACCTTCATCGGCGCGCTGCGCTGCGACCGGTTCACCGCGCCCTGCGTCTTCGACGGCCCCATCAATGGCGTGTGCTTCCGCGCCTACGTCGAGCAGCTGCTCGTGCCGACCCTGGTGCCCGGCGACATCGTCATCATGGACAATCTCGGCAGCCACAAGTCAAAAGCCGTGCGAAACGCCATCCGTGCCGCCGGAGCCAAGCTGTGGCTCCTGCCCAAATATTCCCCCGACCTCAATCCCATCGAGCAGACCTTTGCCCAAATCAAGCACTGGATGAGAAACGCCCAGAAGCGGGAGATCGACGACTTATGGCGCCATCTCGGGAGCCTCATCGACACCATCGAGCCACAGCAATGCGCCAACTACTTCAAAAACGCAGGATACGCTTCCGTCAAAATATGAAACGCTCTAGGGCGTCAGAGAGCTTCGGGGCCGGTCTCGCCGGTCCGGATGCGGACCGCCTCGTTCAGCTCGTAGACGAAGATCTTGCCGTCGCCGATGCTTTCGGAGTTGGCGGTATCGCGGATGGTCGAAACCACCTGATCCGCCAGCCCGTCATCGACCGCGATCTCGATCTTGGTCTTGGGCACGAAGTTGATGGCGTATTCGGCGCCGCGGTAGATCTCGGTATGCCCCTTCTGGCGTCCGAAGCCGGAGACCTCGCTCGCCGTCAGGCCCTGCACGCCGATCCCGGTGAGCGCCTCGCGCACCGCATCCAGCTTGGCCGGTTTGATCACTGCCACTACGTACTTCATGGCTGCACCTTTGCGTTATCCAGTTGAATCATAATGAGATAAGAGCCGCGCTCCCGTCTAGAGATCATAGCTCCGCTCCCCATGGGCCGTGATGTCGAGGCCTTCGGTCTCCTCCTCGGGCGTGGTCCGCAGCCCGACGGCCGCCTGCACGATCTTGAGGATGATGAAGCCGACGACGCCGGCCCAGATGACGGTGACGACCGTGCCGATCAGCTGGCCCATGAAGGCCGTGCCGATGGAATAATCGTCGCCGCCGCCGCCGCCGAGCCCGGGCGCCGCGAACACGCTGGTCAGCAGGATGCCGAGAACGCCGCCGACGCCGTGGACGGCGAACACGTCCAGGGAATCGTCGATCTTCCACATGCTCTTCACCACGCTGATGGCGTAGAAGCAGATGATCCCGGCAAGGAAGCCGAACACCAGCCCGCCGATGGGCCCGACGAAGCCGGAGCCGGGGGTGATGGTCGCGAGGCCGGCGATGGCGCCGGTGGCGATGCCGACCAGGCTCGGCTTGCCGAACTTGATCCATTCGATGGCCACCCAGGTGAGGCACGCGGTCGCCGCCGAGATGTGGGTGACGGTGATCGCCATGCCGGCGGCGCCGTCGGCGGCCAACGCGCTGCCGCCGTTGAAGCCGAACCAGCCGACCCACAGCATGGCCGCGCCGATCATCACCAGCCCCGGATTGTGGGGCGGGCGCAACTCGTTGGGGAAGCCCCGCCTGGGGCCGAGGGCGGCCGCCAGGATCAGCGCCGCGACGCCGGCGTTGGCGTGAACCACGAGGCCGCCGGCGAAGTCCATGACCGCGACGCCCTTGAGGCTCTCGGAAATCCAGCCGAGATCGGCGAGGATGCCGCCGCCCCAGATCCAGTGGGTGGAGGGGGCGTAGACGAAGATCAGCCACAGGGCCGAGAACAGAATGACGGCGGAGAACTTGATCCGCTCCACATAGGCGCCGACGATCAGCGCCGGGGTGATGACGGCGAAGGTCATCTGGAACATGAAGAACACGCTCTCCGGGATGGTGCCGGACAGTGCGTCCGTGCCGGCGCCGCGGAAAAACGCCTTGCCGAGGCCGCCCCACCACGCCGACGCGTCGCCGAACGCGATGGAGTAGGCCAGCACCAGCCACAGCACCGACGAAACGCAGGTGATGGTGAAGCAGTGCATGAGCACCGACAGCACGTTCCGGGACTGCACCAGGCCGCCGTAGAACAGGGCGAGGCCCGG
Source organism: Rhodospirillales bacterium (assembly GCA_965221855.1). Taxonomy (GTDB): domain Bacteria; phylum Pseudomonadota; class Alphaproteobacteria; order Rhodospirillales; family UBA2165; genus JAJDXO01. Next base: position 692,906 of record CBDCSV010000006.1, read on the forward strand.
CATGGTCATGAACAGCACCAGGGCGGTCGCCGTGATGATCCAGGCGGTATCGCCGCCCGCAAGCTTGGCATCCTGCGCCAATGCGCCGTCCGCCGCGAAGACAACCGCGCCCGCGGCCAAAACGGCCGGCAGCAGCGCTTTCGATTTGGGTAACATTCAGAGGTCCTCCAGATAGTCGCCCGCAAAAACATCCGTGGCCCGGATGACCTGCCACGCACAGGCCCTATCCCAAGAACCGTGCCAAGTGGGTCCCGGGGGGCGTTTTCCTTTGTTTACAGACACTTAGGGTGACCGCTGCCGGCGCGGAACGGGGCCGGTTTTGCCTGATGATCGGGCAGGTGGCGGAAATTGGTCAGAAATTAGGCAGATTATTTCCTCTCTTCGAGTGGGAGAGGGGGAAATTACCACGGAGATCACGGAGCGGATTCGAGTGCGGATACACCGCGTCCCCGGTGGTCGATCTGGTGAATATCCTGGATGCCCCGCCCAAAGCCGGTCCAGTGGGGCGGGGCATGACGCGTGGTGCTGAATCAAAGAAGCTCGTCATACCCCGGCGCCAGTCCGGGGTATCCAGATTTCCGATTCTTGAACCACAGAGACAATGAGACAGTGAGGAGTTAATCATTCCTCCTCTGTGATCTCTGTGTCTCTGTGGTGAAATCCTGTTTTCTTCACCCCCACCCTAACCCTCCCCCTTTCCAGCCTTCGTAGCCGAAGGCTGCTTCGGCGGAGTAGGCCAAGGGGGAGGGAATGGGAGGGGCGGGCTGGACAATCCGGTCCCATGTGGCACAACCTGGGCCATGAGCGGTGTTCATGACGTGGCCATCGTCGGCGGCGGTTTCGTCGGCGGCGCCATCGCCGTCGCCCTGGCCGGCGCCGGGCTCGATGTGCTGGTGATCGACCGCGACGCGTCCGAGGCGCAGGCGGCGCCCGAATTCGACGGGCGGTCCTCGGCCATCGCCGCCGCGCCGCGGCGGCTCCTGGACCGGCTGGGCATCTGGCAAGGCGTCGCGGCCGAGGCCTGTCCCATCGAGGACATCCGGGTGGCGGACGGCGGCTCGCCCCTGTTTCTCCACTACGGCCGCGACGACGTGGGCGCGGCGGCGCTCGGGTACATGGTCGAGAACCGGCACCTGCGCATGGCGGTCGGGGCGAGGGTGCGCGAGACCCCCGGCATCGCCCTCATGGCGCCGGCGGCGCTCGCCGGCATGGAGACGGACGAGACCGGCGCGGCGCTCTCGTTCGAAAACGGTCCAACCGTCCGCACCCGGCTGGTCATCGGCGCCGACGGCCGGGGCTCCTTCGTCCGCGAGGCGGCGGGCATCGAACTCACCCATTGGCAGTACGGCCAGACCGGCATCGTCTGCACCGTCGCCCACCAGCATCCCCACCACAACGCCGCCCACGAGCATTTCTTCCCCGCCGGCCCGTTCGCCATCCTGCCCCTGACCCGGAACCGGGTGTCCATCGTCTGGACCGAGCGGACGGCGGTCGCCGAACAAATCCTGGCGCTTCCGGGCGGGCCTTTCCTGGAGGAGCTTTCCGAGCGGCTGGGGGATTTCCTCGGCGATCTGGAGGTCGTCGGCCCCAGGTGGTCCTATCCCCTGGCGCTGCAATACGCCGGGGCCATCGCCGGCCCCCGCATGGCGCTCGCCGGCGATGCCGCCCAGGCCATGCATCCCATCGCCGGCCAGGGCCTCAACCTGGGGCTCCGCGACGCGGCGGCGCTGGCCGAAACGGTCATCGACGCGGCGCGTCTGGGCCTCGATATCGGCGCGCCCGGAACCCTCGCCCGCTATCAACAGTGGCGGCGGTTCGACAGCCATCTGATGCTGGCCCTCACCGACGGGCTCAACCGGCTGTTCTCCAACGACCTGCCGGGCGTGCGGGGCGCGCGGGATGCGGGCCTCGCGCTGGTCCACCGGGCCGGGCCCCTCAAGACCTACTTCATGCGCCACGCCATGGGCGAGGCGGGCGACCTGCCCCGCCTGCTCAAGGGCGAAGCGCTGTAGGCGCCCCCCCTCACCCAGCTACGGCTAAGGCTCGCTTGGGCAGTCCCGGTCAATTCGCAGAATTGACCTTTGCGTTCGCTTTGTGCCCTAGAGCATTTTCTGATCACACCCGGTCATAGCCTGCGGCAGTGAAGTAGTTTTGGCACTCGGATTGGGTGACTGTGTCGATGGCGGTTGCGATGGCGTCGTAGAGGTCGTCGACGGTTCTGGCTGCGGTCTTTTTGAGGAGGGCCTTGAGCTTTGCGAAGGCCATCTCGATTGGGTTGAAGTCGGGTGAGTAGGGCGGCAGGAAGCGGAGCTCGGCGCCGGCGTCTTCGATGGCCTTACGCACGCTGGCGGGCTTATGGGCTGGCAGATTGTCCATAATGACGATGTCTCCGGGTTTGAGGGTTGGGACCAGGATTTGCTCGACATAGGCAAGGAAGGCTGCCCCGGTCATCGCCCCATCGATGGTCATGGGGGCGAGGATGCCGTCGAGCGTGAGAGCAGCGACCAAAGTGGTGGTCTTCCAGTGGCCGTGAGGGATGGCGGCTTGGCAGCGCTGCCCGCGCGGCGCGCGGCCATAGCGCCGGGCCATCTTGGTCGATGTGCCGGTCTCGTCGATGAAGACCAGCCGCTCCGGCATCAGGCCGGGCTGCGCCTCGGCCCAGGCCTGCCGGCGCGCCAAGACATCAGGACGTTGCTGCTCGCTGGCGTGCGCGGTTTTTTTGAAGGTCATGCCGTGGCGGTCGAGCAGCCGCCAGACCGTGCTCGGGGCAACCCGAAGCCCGTGCACCTCCTCCAGACAGGCTGCGATCTCGGCCAGGGTGATGTCCGGTGTCTCCGTGACAAGCGCCAGAACCTCCTCGGCATACGCTTCAAGGCGGTGAGAGCGGCGGTCCCCGCCTTGCGGCCGGGGCCGCACATCACCCCGCTGCCGCCACTGATCAACCCATTTGATCGCCGTCGAGGCCGCAACCCCAAAAACCTTCGCCGCAGACCGACGCGACATCCCGCCGTCCACCGCCGCAACCAACCGATGTCGTAGATCATTCGAAAGTGGTCTCGTCATGCAGGCTGGCCTCCTTCACCAGCCCACATCTTGAATCAGAAATCAGAGACTTTGGGAATCCCTAACGATTCCGTCAGATCAGAAAACTCTCTAGCTCGCCAAGCCTCCGCATCCCTCTCCCCCTCCGGGGGCGAGGGTTTGCATCGAGTCCCCTCTCCCCCTTGGGGGAGAGGGTCAGGGTGAGGGGGTCATAAGAAATGAGAGTGAGGGGGTGAGGGCAAATCTCTCAATCCGGGTCGCGGCTGAGGCCCTTTGCCGCCAGATCGGCGAGATATTTCCGCCACATCTCGTCCTGGCGCGTGCCGAACTCGTACAGGGTCTTCCACGAATAGATGCCCGTGTCGTGCATGTCGTCGAAGCTGATGCGGATGGCGTAGTTGCCCACCGCCTCGACCTCGACGATGCCCACATGCCGGCGGCCGGGCACGGTCTGGCGCTCGGACGGGGAATGGCCCTGCACCTCGGCCGACGGCGAGTGGACGCGCAGGAACTCGGCCGGCAGGGAAAACGAGCGGCCGTCGTCGAAGTCGATCTCGAGCGTCCGCTCGGCCTGCTTGACCCTGATTTCGGTGGGCCGGGGGACGGACGTGGGTGTGGGTTGCGGCGTGGACACGGGAGGCCCGGCCCCTAATCGCCGCCGTCGATTTTCCGCGCCTCGTCGACCAGCATGATGGGAATGCCGTCCCGGATGGGATAGGCGAGGCCGGCCTGCTCGCTGATCAGCTCCTGGGCCTCGGCGTCGTAGCGCAGCGGGCCCTTGGTCAGCGGGCAGACCAGTATCTCCAGCAGCTTGGGGTCCACTTGGGTGGCGGTCATGGCGCGGTCTCCCGGTCAGTGCCTGGATGTCGGGGCTTCGCCCTCGGCGCCGGCCATGGCGAGGAGGGACATGAGCACGTCCGGAACATCCGGCATTTTCGGCGCCTCGAGCAGCGCCTGCTTCTCCGAAACGCCGAACGGGCACATCATGGCGAGCGACACGATGAGCGTCTCGTCGTCGGCGTTTTCCAGGGAATTCCAGTCGGTCTGCAGGCCGCGGCTCTCGAAGAACCGGCGCAGCAGATCGAAAAGCTCCCCGCGGTCGAAGTCGAAGCCCGGCTTTTCGGCCAGGTCGTCCCGGAAGGGCCCGTAGTCGGCGGCGATGCGGCGGTAGCCGTTCCGTCCCTCGATCTCGCCGGCGATGTTGAACCGGCAGATGCCCTTGAGGCTGATCAGGATGCGCCGGTCGTCGGTCTCGGTGAAGGACGTGATCCGGCCGGCGCAGCCGATGCCGAAGATGGGCGCGTCCCCGGCCACCGGATCGGGCTGGAATTCCAGGGGCTGGACCATGCCGATGATCCGCTCCTCCCCGAGGGCGTCCAGCGCCATGGCAAGGTAGCGTTCCTCGAACAGGTTGAGGGGGAGCCGGCCATAGGGCAGCAGCAGCGCGCCCGGCAGCGGAAAGATGGGAATTTCCCGGGGCAGTCCCTCGAACGGATGCCCGAAGGGGTCGCCGGGAGCGCCGCCCGGAAGACCCGAAGTCATGAGAACAGCACCGAGGACAGCTTGCGCCGCCCCTCGACGGTCACCGGATCGGCGGGCCCGAGGGCCTCGAAGATCTCCAGCAGCTGGGTGCGGGCCGCCTCGTCGTTCCAGGCCCGGTCCCGCCTGATGATCTCGACCAGTTCGCCGATGGCGTCCGCCGCCGCGCCGCCGCCATAGAGGGCGAGGGCGAGATCGAAGCGCGCCTGGTGGTCGGCCGGGTCCTCGTCCACCCTGGCGCGGAGTTCAGCGGTATCGCCGCTGGCGCTGCTTTTCTCGGACAGGTCCAGGCCGGCCTGGACCGCGCTTACCTCGGGCGAGCCCTTCACCGCGTCGTCGAGCCCGGCGAGATACTCCCGCGCCCGGTCGGTTTCGCCGGCGGCGATCAGGCATTTGGCGAGCCCCGCGGTCGCCCGCGCGTTCGCCGGATCGGCGCCCAGCACCTGATTGAAGACTTGGGCGGCCTGTTCCGCCTCGCCCGCCTCCAGCGCCTGCTCGGCCTGGTCCAGGGCGTTGTCCAGCGGCGAGCCGCCGCCGCCGGTCAGTTTCTCGATGAACTGGCGGAGCTGGCTCTCGGGCAGCGCGCCGGTGAAGGCGTCCACCGGCTGGCCGTCGCGGAAGGCGTAGACCATGGGGATCGACTGGACGCGCAGCTGGGCCGCCAGTTCCTGGTTCTCGTCCACGTTGATCTTGACCAGCCTGACCGCGCCGCCGTACTCGGTGACCAGCTTCTCCAGGAGGGGGCCGAGCTGCTTGCAGGGGCCGCACCACGGCGCCCAGAAATCGACGATGACCGGCACCTGCCGCGAGGCCTCGATGACGTCGGCGGCGAAACGCTCCGTATCGCCGTCCAGGATGACGCCCGCGCCGCCGCCGGGAACCGCCCCGTCCGCGCCCGCCGCCGTTCCGTCGGGATTGATGATCGTCGACATGTCTCGTGCTCTTATCCCAGCCAATGTTCCCGCATCACACTTGATAGTCGGCCCGCCCGCCGCGGACCGCCGTGGTGCGGCGGTCTTTAAACCGGGTTTGGCCCGGATTGTCCATGGGGTCGGCTATCGGCCCCTCGATCGCCGAGGGCGCCGATGTCGAGGATTGCCGGCTCGTAGCCCATTTCGCGGACGAACCGCAGCAAATCGCCGGGCGAGATGGCGGTCGTCGCGTCGTTGGTCAGCGGGTGGTAGTTGACGATGTCGTGGGCCAGCATCCGGGCGTCGAGCACCACCGACAACTGGGCGCCGCCCTCCGCATTGATCAGGGCGAAGGGCGTCACCGCGCCCGGCGTCACGCCCAGCACCTCCATCAGCAGGTCCGGCTTGCCGAAGGAAAACCGGGCGGCGCCCAGCGCCTTCTGCAGCGCCTTGAGGTCGACCCGCGTGTCGTGAAGGGCGACGACCAGCCACAGGGCGCCCTTCTTGTCCTTGAGGAACAGGCTCTTGCAGTGGGCGCCCGGCAGCCCCTCGTGGAGATGGCGGCCGTCCTCGACGGTGAACAGGGGTTCGTGCCGGCGGGTGGCGGCCGGAATGCCGAGCGCGTCGAGCCGCCTCATCAGGTCTTGTTCGGTGGCCGCCATCACGCCCCCGGTCCGGATAGAGTTACGGTCAGGGACCCCGGCCGGGCTCCGTCGAAATACCACTTCCCCATGTTGCGATAGCCCTCCTCCGGCTCGCGGACGCGCTGGCGGCCGTCCGGCATGGCGCTCCGCATGGTGCGCCCGCAGCACCATACGGAATTGCCCCAGGCGGTCCAAGTCCCGGTCTCAGTAACCTATTCGTTCGCGAACGCTATCCTGATTATCCCACCACTGGGCATCCTGGTCGTAGCTAGCGCCAATTTGCTTAAGCATTCTCGCGGTGAAAGGGTACTCGAAGGCCACTTCTTTGGACCAGCTTTGATATTGCTCTGCTAACTCGCGTTCCTGGGTTCCGCCTTCGCCTCGCAAAGTCGCCCCCCGGGCGTTCGAAATGCCGACGAGCATGCCGGTCGCAATTTCCTGCGATCCGAGATCGTCGATGGCTTCACGCACGGACTCGCACGGCCAAATGCCGTCATCGCCTGGTGGACAATGGGAAAGCAGTTGACCGATCATTTGGTCACCGATTTCTGCGCGGCCACATTCGCGGGTAAGCGTGCGCACTTGCTCCAGCCACTCCTTTAGCTTCTTGAGATCAATTCTGCCATCGGGCTGGGTCCCGGGGATTCGGCTGGCGCTGGTGAGGAGCACATACGCGGCGCTCGCGACCGCTTCTCGGTTGTCAGAATTCGGCGCTTGCCATTCAGCCGGGTCTTCTCGACCGTCGTTCCGCTTGAAGGCATATGCAAGTGCTTGCATGAACAGCGCGGGCGTCTCTGCGAGTTGTGCTTCCAGATTTCGAATCCCATGTTCAGAATGATCGAGCACATTGATGAACAGAAATTCGAGCCGGGCAAGATCGTCCCGTGAGGTATCGCCGCGTTGTTCAAGCGTCTTGAGTGCTTCCGAGACGCCATAGGTGTCAAGTCTGTACACGGCCGGTGGTTCCGCGCCATTGGTTGCAACCTCCGTCAACAACCGTATCAATCGGGGAGAATCGAGCCGTTGCCAATCCATATGGGCGGCGTGAAACGCGGCGTGCGGCCGATCCACATTGAGCAGCTCGTCGACAAACGTCTCTATCGCGGACGCATCATGGCGGCCCCAGCGGGGATTCACTTCCTCCCAATATCGCCGTTTCAGGTCCTCGTGCAGTCGGCCGATGTGTTGCCAAGTGCCGTCGTCGAAAGGCGCACAGCACAGGAGGCGAATTCGCGCATCATCGTCGGAGCCAAGTCGCGCGAGCAACTCTTTGAGAGTGGCGTCGCGTTGTCGTAAGTCGAGTTTGGCCAGAAAACCGGCGATACACTGCTCGGATTTGTCCCGCATGTCGTCTGATTGCTCGGCCATAATGTTCTGGAGAAAATCTGCTGCCTGCTGAACTTCGGTGCAGACTTCGGCCATGTGCCACCCCACTTCGCTGGAGGCATCGCCGGATCGGCACAGCTCCTCGATTCCGCCCAGCCCTGATTCCGCCCATACCTCTTGCAAGGCGTCGCGTCGCTTGCGGGCAATGCGCTCCTCCCTTTTCTGGTAATCGAGCTCTGCGTCCTCGATTTCGTCGGCAGATTCATCCACCCAATGTTTCAGGAATAACCATTGATGACGTACTACGGGATTTTGGGATTCGAGCTCTGCATAGACCTGTCGCGCCCTCTTTCTCTCGGCGTCGTTAATACCGTGGCGGTGGCGGCGACTGCGCCGGGTCAGGGCGCAGCGCCGTATCTGCTCACGCAACACCGCCTTTTGGCTATCGGTGGGCCCGGTATCATTCCAGGCGGCAATAAGCTCCCACACCCGGTTGTGGTGGTCAGGACTTAGTGCCTTAAGGCGTCCCACCAGATCGCAGAGGGTGCGTTCGTCGTGCGCGGGCCAATTTATTGCAAGCTCTACGGCCGTGCGTTGACCTTCTTGCGCTTCGTCAACCGTGGTGACTTCACCCGCATCATAAGCGTCGGTGCGCCAGCGCGGTTTATTGCTGTAGTTCCCAAAGGTTGAACCCGGATCGAACTGATCGACACAAACCTGCCAGCCGACCTCAGGGAACTTCTTGGTAAGCCTGTCAAGCGCCCGGTTGCGCTGGTCCAGCGATGCGGACGTCTGAGGCATCCAGAACCGGAAGATCGAATTAAGCGAGGCCATGGGCTTATTCGCCCAATTGTCATCGATCTGCCATGCACATAGTTTCGCGAGGATAGACGTTACCCGGACCAGCCGCTTTGGCTTCCAAGCCAGCGATTCGAGCGCCCACAGCATGCCTGAACGCGGGCAGTCGCCGAATATCCCGGTATCCGCAGGCGCGAACAGCGCAGCAATCTGCGGGTCTTCACTGTTGAGGTCTGTTTCGATGATGCTGAGAAACGCATCCGGCGCGGCCTCGGCATATTGCGGCAGGTCGTTCTTCTGAGAATGCCAGGTCGACGCGGCAGAGGGGGTCAGCAGGCGTCGGACAACGCCACTAATGCGGGCCTCAAGGTCGATCCCAAGGCGCTCACCGATAAGGGCATTGCCGTGCACGGCCAGAAGCACCAGCGTATCGCAGAGGCCCTGACGCAATGCCGACGAATGATCCCGGCTTTTTCCATGAAGGTTGGCCGCCCACCGCTGGTCCTCGGGGAGTTCCAACGCCGGGTCTTGTTCTGACAGGACGACTTTAGCGGCGATCAAGAAGTTCTCCAAGTCCTCCTTCGTGAGAGCCCGGTGCGCGGCATAGAGCGCGTCAACCTTGGAGACGACCCCGCGAAGATGACCAATCGACCAAATCGGGGGCTCGTCTATCGTTTGGAGTTCCGCGATCGTTCGCTCGGTCTCTTCATATGGGCCGTTGGTCAGGCGGCCCAATATCTCTTTGTCCGCCTCGGCACTGGAATCCCATGCGCCAACGAATATGAGCGGGATCAGCGCCCGTGCGACAGCGTTGTCGTTGGCCCAAGGCGGGAACTTCACGGCTTCAGCCTGCGCGAGGCGACGCCGGAGGATGGTTGGCGAGCGTGCGGATTCCCGTGAGAGCCGCTCTATCCAGGCGTCATCAAGCCCCATGCCGTGTAGGGCCTCGCGGAACGGCTCATGACCCAACAGGTCGAGCGCAATGTTCGCGTCGTCGGTCACCGTATTGCGTCCGCGCACGATGATGGTGTGAGTTTTCTTTTGAAGTCCGGCGAGGGCCTGCTCGACCTCAGACGAGGCGACAATCGCAATGAAGTTCGATGATACCCTGGTGATGGTCCTGAAAGCCTCAAGCGAACGAATAGTGATGGCCCGTTCATAGGCACCGGGGCATTTCTCTTCCAAACGTTCGAGCGCGCAGCTCAGAAAGGCCAAAGCCTCCAAGGTCGAATCGGCGGTAACGACGAAGGGACTGGTTGGAGGTGCTTTCAACCACTTTTCGAGCTGCTCCTGGTGTCGTTCGGCGGCAGGAGCGAACAGCTCTTGCGGCAGTTCGGGCTCCGTGGCCCGGGCCCATTCATCCCAAATCTCGCTGAATGTCGTGATTTCCTGACCTGGACCGACTAGGAACTCACGCATTCGGGTCTGCGCGGGGATGGACTGTTCCAGCCATTGCTCTAGGTCGCTGGCGTCGAAGGCGCGCACATCCTTCCATTCCTCCCGCGCTGTTTTGTTCGTGGCCCAACTGTCTTTGCCAGCCCAGTTGCGGGGCGTCACAAACACGAACGTCGTGGATTTTCGTTCCTTGGCGGAAATGCCGGCGGTACGGGTTTGGTAGTCAGATTCCGCCTTGGCCTGGGGGTTCTTGTTACACCCGAACTCCCAGCCGGATTGGCCGCGGGGTATCCACGGTGTTGCCGATTCCGATGTGACTTGGCCATCCCAACCCTTCCGCTGGGAATTGTCGAATGCTGGAAAATCGACCGCAGTCAAATCGCTGCCCGTCGCGTGCACCAGCGTGCGCAGCAGCGCCGGTAGTTGGGCGCGCGCATCGTGGCTATCTGCCCATGCAGCGATCTGAAGGGCTGTAATCTGGAGAAAAGCAGGCACGTAGGCCCGGACCGCGATATCGTCCTCGCTGGCGCGCGCCAGGAATTCATCGTATCGCGCCTGCATTTCAAGAAGGAATGAGGCGTCGACCTGGAATGCCTTCTCGAACCTCATGGCCATCTCGGACGAGAGCGCGGCTTTGCCGTTCAGGAGATTGGATAGGGCCGGTCGCCCAACACCGAGCATTTCTGCGGCGCTCTTGACGGAGAGACTCTCCGGGAGGATCGATTGCTTGATGTACGATCCTGGATGGCTGGGGGGTTTTTTGCGTTGCGTTTCCATGGCGTCGACGGCTGCTCCTCGAAACTCATCCTCCGCTCAGAGCACGAAACGGCGAGATTTTTGCCGATTTCCTGAGCTACAGATCATTTGTGTATCGTATAACGCAACACAATACAACCTATTTTTGTTGAAAACCGTGATCGAGTTGCTCTCACTTAGCGATTCGTTGGTCCCGGGCGAGACCGGCCCCAGCGCCGGACTCCGGACAGGCCAAGTTCAACTTGCAAAGCGAGGCGCGTTTCGTATGATCGCCGCCTTCCAAAGGGATGCGGGCGTAGCTCAGGGGTAGAGCGCAACCTTGCCAAGGTTGAAGTCGTGGGTTCAAATCCCATCGCCCGCTCCATTTTTTCTTGGATTTTCAAATCGATGGCCTGGAGCGAGATGCTTCCATTTGGGAGCGCATCCGGCGATTTGTAAGCCGTTTGCGCAACCCCCTCACCCTGACCCTCTCCCCCTGAAGAAGGGGGAGAGGGATGCGGAGGCTTGGCGAGGCGAACGCCGAGCCTAGCCGGCGCTGGGTGAGGGAGTGCGGCCCGCCCCTCCTTGCCCCCGATGGCGGTTCGGGCGTAGGCTGGCCGTTCAGGCCGGATCGATAGGAGGCCGCGTCCATGCGCCCCGTCTGCCGCCCGTCCAACCTCTTGGCCCGTCTCGCGGCGCTGCTCGCCGTCCTGCTGCTGCTCGCCGCCGCGCCGTCCCACCGGGCGGCCGCCCAATGGGAGGGGCCGCCCGCCGATCTGGCCGAGCAGTATTGGCGCCAGGGCTTCGTCCTCCACGCCCTCGGCGCCTATGGCCGCGCCATCGAGCGCTACCGCAAATCCATCGAGCTGCGCCCGAGCGCCGAGGGCCACACCTATCTCGGCTGGTCGCTGAGCTATCTCGGGCGGCTCGACGAGGCCATCGCCGAATGCAAGAAGGCGATCGAGGTCGATCCCGGCTTCGGCAATCCCTACAACGACATCGGGGTCTACCTGATCCGGCTGGGGCGGGTCGAGGAGGCGATTCCGTGGCTCCAAAAGGCGCTCACCGCCGAACGCTACTGCTGCTACCAATTCCCCAACTTCACCCTCGGCCAGATCCGGCTTGCCGCGGGCGACGTCGCGGGCGCGGTCAAGTTCTTCGAGCGCGCCCTCGAGCACGCCCCCGACTACGCCCCGGCCCGCGAGGCGCTGAAGGAAATCCGAAGGACCACGCTCTAGGGGCGGCCCGTTTCCGGCCCGGCCCGCATCGTCCCCCCCCTCACCCAGCTACGGCTAAGCTCAGCTGCCGCTTCGCAAAGCCTTCGCATCCCTCTCCCCCCTTCGGGGGGCGAGGGTTTGAGAATAGTTCCCTCTCCCCCTTCTTCAGGGGGAGAGGGTCAGGGTGAGGGGGTCATATGAAAAAGGGTGAGGGGGTCATAAAAGATGAGGGCGAACCGCGGCGCGTTGCGGCAAATACGCCGATTGCCCGGAACCGCCGCCCGGGTAGAATACGGTTGATGCCATTTCGCGACCGCCGGGGGGGATGCCGCCATGCTTGAACTCTACTACCTGAAGGAAGCGGATTCCGTCTGCTCGAACCGGGCGGTCGTCACGCTCATGGAAAAAGGGATCGAGGACTGGACGCCGCGCTACATCAAGCTGCTCGAGGAAGACCACTTCGACGAGGACTATCTCGCCATCAATCCGAAGGCCGTCGTTCCGACCCTGGTTCACGACGGCAATCCGATCCGCGAATCCTCCATAATCTGCGATTACATCGACGAGCTGAAGCCCGAGCCGGCCCTCAAGCCCGCCGATCTGCTGCAGCGGACCTACATGCGCGAGTGGATCAAGGATTCCGACGAGGTCGGTTTTCCGGGGGTCGCCGCCCTGAACTTCGTGACCCGGTTCCGGTCGGTGATCGACGTCAGGAAACTGGAGAGCCGGTGGAAAAAGCAGCCCGACCTGGAAAAGACCCTGCGCCAGCAATCGGTCATCCGGGACGGCATGGATTCCGAATGGGTGCTGCGCGGCCTCGTCGGGTGGGACCGGATCTTCGGCAAGATGGTGACCGCGTTGTCCGACGGCCGGCCGTGGATCATGGGCGAGCAGTTCACCCTCGCGGAGACCTGTTACGCGCCGCTGGTCAAGGTCCTCGACATGATCAAGTGGCTGGACGTCTGGTTCGAGGACCGGCCCAACGTCGCCCGATGGTGGGAGGCGCTCGGCAGCCGCCCGAGCGTTCTCGGGCTCGACGAATATGAAGGGCACACCGCCGATCCCGAGTCGGACCACGCCAAGGCCGGGCTGGCGCTGGCCGGCGAGGCCCGGAACCGGTTGCGCGCCTACAACGCGTCGCGCGCCTAGCCGGGCGCGGTTCCCCCCCCCCTCACCCAGCTACGGCTAAGGCTCGCAGGCTCGCCAAGCCTCCGCATCCCTCTCCCCCCAAGGGGGGCGAGGGTAAGGGAGTAGTCCCCTCTCCCCCTTCTTCAGGGGGAGAGGGTCAGGGTGAGGGGGTCATAAGAGATGAGAGTGAGGGGGTCATAAGAAGGGTGACGGCGATTTCACCCGAATTTCCGGCGTTGCCGCTTTTCAACGGCTCGGGGATGTGCAAATTCTGCACGGGCATGGCGCGCCCGCGGGAAGGACACGGGAAGGAACGGAGATGGGACCATTCGGCATCGGACAGGCGGTAACCCGGGAGGAGGACCCCCGGCTGCTGGTGGGCGGCGGCCGCTATGTCGACGATCACAACATGCCGGGCCAGGCCCACGCCTATCTGCTGCGCTCGCCCCACGCCCACGCCGAGATCGTGTCCATGGACATTTCCGCCGCGGCCGCCGCGCCCGGGGTGGCGGCGGTCTATACCGGCGACGACGTGGCCGCCGACGGGATCGGCTGGCCCAGGATGGAAGGGCCCTTGCGGCGGGAAGGGGGCGCGCCGGCCTTCCACTGCCCCCACCCCGGCCTCGCCCGGGGACGGGTCCGCTATGTTGGCGATCCCGTCTCCCTGGTGATCGCCGAGACCGTCGATCAGGCCAAGGACGCCGCCGAGCTGATCGGGATCGATTTCAACCCGCTGCCCGCCAACGTGGATACGGCCCGCGCCGTCGAGCCGGACTGCCCCCGATTGTGGGACGAGAACCCGGGCAATGTCGCGGGCGAATTCCGCTCCGGCGACGCGGACGCCGTCGAGGCGGCCTTCGCGGCGGCGGCGCACATCGTCAGGCGGCGCTTCGTCATTTCCCGGCTCCACGCCCAGTACATGGAGCCCCGGGGGACCCTCGGCTATTACGACGGCCGGGAGCGGCGCTACGTGCTCCATGTGGACATCCAGTATCCCCACCGGCTCAGGAACGTGCTGGCCGAAGACATCCTCAAGGTGCCGGAGCAGGACGTGCGGATCATCGCCGGCGACGTGGGCGGCGGCTTCGGCACCAAGGGCTGGCAGTACGTGGAGCACCGGCTGACCCTGTGGGCGGCGAAGAAGCTGGGCCGCCCGGTCAAATGGTCGTGCGAACGCTCCGAGGCCCTGCAGGCCGACGAGCACGGCCGGGACAACGTGAGCGAGGCCGAACTGGCCTTCGACGCCGAGGGCAGGATTCTCGGCCTCCGGGTCAGGACGCTGGCCAATGTGGGGGCCTACGTGTCGTCGGTCCGGAACTTCCTGTCGGTGTTCGGCTCCACCGGGCTGCTTGCCGGGGTCTACGACATCCCGGCGGCCCATGTGCACGTCAAGGCGGTTCAGACCAACACCCAGGCGACGGCGCCCTACCGCGGCGCCGGGCGGCCCGAAGCCAACTACGTCATCGAGCGGATGATGTCCGAAGCGGCGCGGGAACTGGGCGGCGCGCTCGGCCTCGACGCCTTTTCGCTCCGGCGGCGAAACCTGATCGCGCCCGACGCCTTTCCCTACAGGACGGCGCTTACCTTCACCTACGACTGCGGCGACTTCGCCGCCAATATGGACAAGCTGCGCGATCTCGCCGGCATGGACGGGTTCGAGGCGCGCCGCGCCGAGGCCAGGTCCCGCGGCAGGCTGCGGGGGCTGGGGATCGCCAATTCCATCGAGCAGGCGGCGGGCCCCGGCCTCGAGTTCTGCGAGATTCGGTTCAATCCGTCGGGGACCGCGCTGGTCCTCATGGGCACCAAGTCCCAGGGCCAGGGGCACGAGACCATGTACAAGCAGATCGTCTCCGATCGGCTCGGCATCGAGCCCGCGGACATCAAGGTGATGGACGGCGATACGGACAAGGTGGCGTTCGGCGTCGGCACCATGGGCTCGCGGTCGGCGGTGATGGGCGGATCGGCGGCCCACGTCGCGGCCGGCAAGGTGGCCGCGAAGGCGGCGAGGATCGCCGCCCACATCCTGGAGGCGGCCGAGGCCGACATGGAACTCGGGGACGGGCGGTTCACCGTCGCCGGCACCGACAAGTCGATCCCGTTCAAGGAGGCGGCCAAGGCGGCCTTCCAGCCGCCCCGGCTGCCGCCGGGGATGGAGCCCGGCCTCTACGAAACCGGCACCTTCCGCACGCCCGACTACACCTTTCCCAACGGCTGCCACGCCTGCGAGGTGGAGATCGATCCCGAGACCGGCAAGGTGGACGTGGTGGGATATTCCATCGTCGACGACGTCGGCACGGTAATCAATCCCGTCACGCTGAAGGGCCAGATCCACGGCGGCATCGCCCAGGGCCTGGGACAGGTGCTGATGGAGCAGGTGGTCTACGACCCGGAGAGCGGCCAGCTGATGACCGGCTCGTTCCAGGACTACGCCATGCCGCGGGCCGACGACCTGGCCGAGACCCGGATCGGCGGCAACCCGGTGCCGACCGGGAACAATCCCCTCGGCGTCAAGGGCGCGGGCGAGGCGGGAACCTGCGGCGCGCTGCCCGCCGGCATGAACGCGGTCATCGACGCGCTCCGCCAGGCGGGCGTCGAGGGCATGGACATGCCGGCGACCCCGGCCCGGGTGTGGGCGGCGCTGCGGGACGGAGACGGAGGCGCGTAACCCTTGTCCCGCTATCTCTTCCCGCTGGCCCTGTTCGCCGTCCTGCTGGTTCTGGTGATCGCCACCCGGGAGGACGGGACCCTCAAGGGCATGGCCCGGGTGATCGACGGCGCGACGGTGGTGATGGACGGCAGGCGGCTCCGGCTCGAAGGACTCAGGCCGTTCCCCCTGGACGAGACCTGTCCGGGGGCGGCTGAGGCCGGCGACTGGCCCTGCGGCCGGGAGGCGGCGTACGCGCTCTCGCGGCTGATCGACAGGCGGGGGCTCGAATGCGCGGTCGGGACGGACACGCGGGGCGATGCGGAGGCCGTCTGCAGGCGGGGGGATGCGGATGTGGCGCTTGAGATGCTGCGCCGGGGCTGGGCGCGAACCGACCTCGGCGGCGATCCGGCGGCGGCCCAATCCGAGGCCCGCGCGGCCCGGCGCGGCATCTGGCGGTAGGACGTGACGATTCTGTTGGGAAGCGAAAGGGGGATTTGGTTGGCTTGAGCCGACTCCATGTCGCGGCGTCAACCCAAATTCCCCCTCACCCAGCTACGGCTAAGGCTCGCGGGCTCGCCAAGCCTCCGCAACCCTCTCCCTCAGGGAGAGGGAACGCACGGCAAATCCCCTCTCCCCCTTCTTCAGGGGGAGAGGGTTAGGGTGAGGGGGTTGCGCGCCTTGCATTCCCTCCGGGCGTTCACCACTATTGCTCCGGCTTACGGATATAGCCGGCGGATGATATGGGGGAGGCAGGATGTTCAAGGACCGCATCGAACACCGGTGGATCGAGACCTTCGTCACGGCGCTGGAATACTGCAAGGTCGAGGCGGGCGAAGAGGTCGCCATCCTGTCGGAAACCCAATCCCGGGAGCTCAACGTCCACCTGACCGAACTGGCGCTGCTGCGGCTCGGCGCCAGGCCGTTCCACGTGGTCATGCCGACCCCGCCCCAATCGGCGCCGGTGCCGGTGCGCTCCACGGGGGCGTCCAACGTGGTTCAGGGGCTGGGCCCGGTGGTCAAGGCCCTCTCCGAATGCACCATGGTGGTCGATCTCACCGTCGAGGGCATGCTGCATGCGCCCGAACTGCCGGGGATCATCGAAAACGGGGCGCGGCTGTTCATGGTGTCGAACGAACACCCGGACGCCCTCGAGCGGCTGCTGCCCGATCCGGCGCTGACGGAAAAGGTCAAGGCGGCGGTGAAGAAGATCCGGGGCGCCAAGGAAATGACCGTGCATTCCGATGCCGGCACCGACCTCAAAATCGCCATCGAGGGAGCGCCGAGCGCCGGGGTGTGGGGCTATTGCGACCGGCCCAAGACCGTCGCCCACTGGCCGGGCGGCATCGTCGTCGCCTTCCCGCCGGCGAATTCGGTGAACGGCAGGCTGGTGCTCGACGTCGGCGACGTGAACCTGACCTTCAAGCGCTACCTGCAGGACCCGGTCACGCTGACCATCGAGAACGACTTCGTCACCGGGATCGAGGGGACGGGCACCGATGCCGAGCTGTTCCGGCGCTACATGGCGGCCTGGGACGACAGGAACGCCTACGGCGTCTCCCATGTGGGCTGGGGCCTGAACCCGGCGGCCCGCTACGAGGCCATGACCATGTACGACCAGCGGGATTTCCAGGGCACCGAGCTCCGCGCCTTCGCCGGCAACTTCCTCTATTCCACCGGCGCCAACGAGTTCGCCAAGCGCCATACGCTGGGCCACTTCGATATTCCGGTGCGGAACTGCACGGTGGCGCTGGACGGCGAGAACGTGGTCGAGAAGGGCGCGCTCGCCGGCGACTTCGCCGAGGCCGCCGAATAGACCCGAGATGAGCGGCGCGCCTTTCCCCGTCACCTACAACGAAGCCGGCGCCGATTCCGGGGGCCGGCCCGGGCTGATCTTCCTGCACGGGATCGGCGGCGACGCGGACGCCTTCCGGTTTCAGCTCGATCACTTCGCCGACGCCTACCATGCCGTGGCGTGGAACATGCCGGGCTACCGGGGCTCGGCGGCCATCGACCCGGTGACGTTCCCCGGGCTCGCCGCCTCCTTGGCGGCGCTGCTCGATCATCTCGGCATGGAGACCGCCCATCTCGTCGGCCATTCCATCGGCGGCATGGTCGCCCAGGAAATGGCCGCCACGTATCCCGAACGGATCGCGAGCCTGGTGCTCGCCCAGACCAGCCCGGCGTTCGGGCGTCCCGACGGGGATTTCCAGAAGAAGTTCGTCGCCGACCGGCTGGGCCCGCTGGACGAAGGCCGGGGCATGGAGGACATTGCCGGCGAGGTGATCCGGACCATGTTTCCAACCGGCGCCGACCCCGAGGCCGTCCGCCTTGCCCGGGACGCCATGGCGGCGGTGCCCGAGGACACCTACCGGGCGGTGGTCCGGTGCCTGGTCACCTTCGACCGGCGCGACAACCTCGGCCGGATCGGCGCGCCGACCCTGGTGTTGGCGGGGGAGAAGGACGCCAACGCGCCCGCCGGCATGATGGAAAAAATGGCCGGCAAAATTCCCGGCGCCAAGTATCACTGCATGCCCGGCGCCAACCACTTGGCCAATCTCGAATGCCCCGATCTGTTCAACGGGGCGATCCAGCAGTTTCTCGACCAGATCTAGGGAGGGTCCCCAATGGCGACCGCGAACGACCGACTCGACGCCCCCATGTACGATCCCAAGGCGTGGCGGCTGAACAAAAAGCAGGCGGACCTGACGGCGAAGGCGCGGCAACTGGGCCGGGAGAAATTCGCCGCCCGGGCCGACAAGTGGGACCGGGACGCCATCTTCCCGATGGAGAACTACAAGGACCTCCACAAGTCGAAGCTGCTGGGCATCTGCGTGCCGTCCGGGAACGGCGGCATCGGCGCCGATTACATGACCTACATGCTGACCGCCGCCGAGATCGGGCGCTATTGCGGCACCACGTCGCTGACCTGGAACATGCACGTCAGTTCCTGCCTGTGGACCGGCGACCTCGCCGACGACCTCAAGATGACGGCGGCCCAGCGCAAGACCCACAACCGCCGGCGGGCCATCCACTACAAGCGGATCGTCAAGGACGGCGCGATCTACGCCCAGCCGTTTTCCGAGGGCGGCGCGGCGGCGGCGGGGACGGCCCCCTTCGGCACCACCGCGACCAAGGCCGACGGCGGCTGGCTGATCAACGGCAAGAAGATCTTCGCATCCCTGGCGGGCTCCGCCGACTATTACGGCGTGCTGTGCACCGAGAAGAAACAGAACCTGTCCCGGCGGGACACCATGTACGTGGCGGTGCCGGCGGACGCCGAAGGGGTCAGCGTGGTCGGCGACTGGGATCCCCTGGGCATGCGCGGAACCGTCAGCCGCAATCTCCTGTTCGACAACGTGTTCGTCAGCAACGACGAACAGCTGATGCCCAAGGGGATCTATTTCGCGGCGGCGACAAGCTGGCCGCACATGTTCCTGACCCTGACGCCCACCTATATGGGCATCGCCCAGGCGGCCTATGATTTCACCGTCAAGTATCTGCGCGGGGAGGCGCCGGGCACGCCGCCGGTGAAGCGGCGGATGTATCCGACCAAGCAGCTGGCGGTGGCCAACATGCACATGATGCTGGAGCAGACCAAGTCGGTGTGGTTCCAGGCGATTGCCGAGGCCGGCCCCAACCCGAGCAAGGAGCAGGTGCTCAGGGCCTATACGGCGCAATATGCGGTGATGGAGAATTCCAACGAACTGTGCCGCATGGCGATCCGCACCTGCGGCGGGCAATCCATGCTCAAGAGCCTGCCGCTGGAGAGGCTCTACCGGGACAGCCGCTGCGGCGCCCTGATGCTGCCGTGGACGGCGGAGATTTGCCAGGACCGCCTCGGCCGCGAAGCCCTCTACAACAGGGGCGAGGAGGACGAGTGAGCGACGACATCTCCGGCTGGATCGAGACCCACGCCGGATTCACGCCCGACAAGGTCGCCTTCGAGCATGCGCGGGGCGAGGTGACCTACGCCGAGTTCGCCGGTGAGATTCGGGCCTATGCCCGGATGCTCAAGCACCGCCTCGGCGTCGGCCGCGGCGACCGGATCGCCTATCTCGGCCCCAACACCGCCGAATATTTGTTCCTGTTCTTCGCCGCGGCCCGGCTGGGGGCCATGTTCCTGCCGCTCAACTGGCGCCTGGCGGCGGCGGAGCATGCGTACATTCTCAGGGACTCGGGCGCCAAGGCGGTGTTCTGCGACGACGAGTATCTCGATCACGCCGAGGGGTTCAGGATCGATTTCCCGGACACCGCCTTCGTCGACTGCCGCGGCACCGCATCCCGCTACGGCTGGCACCTTCTGGAAGAAGAACTGTCGCTCGCCGACGGCGACGACCACAACCCCCATGTGGGCGCCGACGCGCCGTTTCTGCTGGTCTATACCTCGGGCACGACGGGCCGGCCCAAGGGCGCGGTGCTGACCCAGGAAGCCATCCACTACAACGCTCTCAACTGCGTTCATGCCGCCGACATTCGGAGCGGCGACAGGATCCTGGTGTGCATCCCCCTGTTTCATGTCGGCGGTCTCAACATCATGCTGACCCCGGGGCTCTATCGCGGGGCGTCCATCGTCCTGCACGAGCGGTTCGATCCCGGCGACGCCCTGCGGAGCATCAAGGACGACCGGATCACCCTGATCATCGCGGTGCCGGCGGTCATGCAGGCGATGATGGGGCATCCCGATTGGGAAAGCGCCGATCTGTCCTCGCTCCGGCAGATGACCACGGGCTCGACCATCGTGCCGGTGGCGATGATCCAGCCGTTCCTCGACCGGGGCATGGCCGTCTGCCAGCTTTACGGCACCACCGAAACGGCGCCCGGCGCCATCTACCAGCTGGCCGCCGACGGCTACCGCAAGCCGGGCTCCATCGGCAAGCCGGCCCTTCACTGCGAAGCGCGGATCGTCGGCGAAGACGGCGCCGACGTGACGCCCGGCGAGTCCGGCGAAATCCTCATCAAGGGCAAGAGCATCCTCTACGAATATTGGGGCAACGAGGAAGCGACCCGGGAGTCCATCCGGGACGGCTGGTTCCATACCGGCGACGTGGGCTACCGGGACGAGGACGGCGACTACTGGGTCAACGACCGCCTCAAGGACGTGATCATTTCGGGCGGCGAGAACATCTACCCGGCGGAAGTGGAGCAGGTACTGTACGACATGGACGAGGTGGAGGACGCCGCGGTGGTCGGCCGCCCGGACGAGAAATGGGGCGAGGTGCCGGTGGCGGTGATTTCGCTCCGCGACGGCGCGGCCCTGGACAAGGAGACGGTGACCGGGCGGTTCGACGGCGTGCTGGCCCGCTTCAAGCACCCGAAGGACGTGGTCTTCGTCGACGAATTCCCGCGCAACGCCATGGGCAAGATTCTCAAGTACGAGCTGCGCGGCCTCGTGGCGGGCGGCTGACCCCCCCCTCACCCAGCCCACCGGCACCGCATCGTAACACCGATCAATACACACAAGGGTCAGGGTGAGGGGGTCATAAAATATGAGGGTGAAGGGGTATTCCATACCCCGTCCGCATGGTCGAAAATATCGGCCTCGATGGCGATGCCGTTGGCGCCGGTCATCGCAGGTCCGGCGCCTCCAGGGGCCGCCAGTCGTTGGCCAGGGTCAGCGGGGCGTCCGTGCGCGCCTGCAGGCCTTCCAGGGACAGGTCCTCGATCTTCTCCCGCACCACGAGGCCGTCCGGGGTGACGTCGATGATGGCGAGATCGGTGTAGATGCGGTTCACGGACTTGGGCCCGGTGAGGGGGAGCGTGCACTCGCGGACGATCTTGGGCGCGCCGTCCCTGCCGTTGTGCTCGCATATGGCCCAGACGTTTTTGGCGCCGGCGGCGAGGTCCATGGCGCCGCCGACGGCGGGCGCGGTGGGGGCGCCGGGGAGCCGCCAGTTGGCCAGGTCGCCGTTCTCGGCCACCTGATAGGCGCCGAGAACCGCGATATCCAGATGTCCGCCGCGGATCATGATGAAGCTGTCGGCGTGGTGGAACATGGCCGCGCCGGGCACCAGCGACACGGGCTGCTTGCCCGCATTGGTGAGGTCGTCGGGCCTTATGCTATCGGTCTCGTCCTTGGGCTTCATGCCGAGCACGCCGTTTTCCGAATGGAAGACGATCTCGCGGCCGGCCGGCGCATGATCGAGCACCAGCAGCGGGATGCCGACGCCCAGATTGACGTACGACCCCTCGGCGATATCCCGGCCGAGGCGCCAGGCCATCTGGCTGCGCGTCAAACCCTCAGCCATCGGACGCACCGCCCGGAATTTCCACCACCCGGTCGACGAAAATGCTGGGCGTCACGATGGTTTCCGGGTCCATCCCGCCCATGGGGACGCATTTTTCCACCTGCGCGATGGTCAGCGGGGCGCCCATGGCCATGACCGGATTGAAGTTCCGCGCCGACAGCCTATAGCTCAAGTTTCCCCAGCGGTCGGCGCGCTCGGCCTTGATCACCGCCACGTCGCCCTTGATCGCGTGTTCCATGACGAACGCCCGGCCCTCGAACTCGCGGTGTTCCTTGCCCTCGGCGAGTTCGGTCCCGGCGCCGGTCGGCACGTAGAAGGCGGGAATGCCGGCGCCGCCCGCCCGGACCCGTTCGGCGATGGTGCCCTGGGGGACGATCTCCAGCTCGATCGCCCGCCGCCCGTACAGTTCCTCGAAGGCGACGGAGCCCGGCACCCGCGGAAACGAACACACCAGTTTCCGCACGCAGTCGCCGGCCAGCAGCCGGCCGATGCCATGCTCGCCCGACCCGCCGCCATTGGCGACGATGGTGAGGTCCCTCAGGCCCTTGGCGGCGATGGCGTCGAGGAGGTCCATGGGCTCGCCCGTCTGGCCGAAGCCGCCGACCAGGATGACGGCGCCGTCCCCGATCCCCTCGACGGCTTCCGCCGCACTCTTGCATTGCTTATCGATCATTTTTTTCGGACCTTGTGGGGAGAACGTTGGCCATGGCGGGCGGCCGAGTCAACTCCGGTCGCCGAAGGGGGGAAACATGAGCGGCAACCGGACCTTCGCCAGCCCGGGTCCCGACGCGGTTTATCAAGCGGCGCTGGAGAGCGGCACGTTCCGAATCCAGAAATGCGGCGGCTGCGGGAGCCACATCTTCTATCCCCGGGCGATTTGCCCGGCCTGCGGCTCGGCGGACCTCGGCTGGGTGACGGCGTCCGGCAAGGGCACCGTCTATTCGACCACAATCGTCCGGCAGAAGCCGGAGCGGGGCGGCGATTACAACATCTGTCTCGTCGACCTGGAGGAAGGGCCGCGGCTCATCAGCCGGGTCGTGGACGCGCCCCCCGAAGAAGTCCGGATCGGCCGGTCGGTGGAGGCCTTCATCGGCGACCTGGACGAGGAGAAGGCCGTCCTGTTCCGGCTGGCGGAGGCCGGCTGATGGCGCACATGCTGCGCGGCGCCGCGGCCATTGTCGGGCTCGGCCTCACCGAATTCGGCACCTTGCCCGAACGCTCTCATCTGGAGGTGATGGCGGAGGCGGCCCACGGGGCGCTTTCCGACGCCGGCCTGACCGTCAAGGATGTGGACGGGCTGTTCGTCTCCAATTTCGCGAGCCCGTTCCTGGCGCTCCAGTCGGCGGAGTATCTGGGGATCGACCCGGCGGTTCTCGACGGCACCAATATCGGCGGCTCGACATTCGTCAGCCATGTCCAGGCCGCCGCCATGGCGCTGACGACCGGCCTCTGCAATGTGGCGCTGATCGCCTACGGATCGACGGCGCGGTCGGGCGGGCGCGCCGGACAAGGGCGGGTACCGCAGGTCCGGACGCCCTACGAAGACGTCTACGGCCCCCGCAATCCCATCGGGTCGTACGCCATGGCGGCGGCGCGCCACATGTACGAATTCGGCACCACGCGGGACCAGCTTTCCTCGGTCGCCGTTTCGGCCAGGGCATGGGCCGCGAAAAACCCCCGCGCCGAGATGCGAGAGCCGATCACCGTCGAGGACGTGGCCAATGCCCGGATGATCTGCGATCCGTTCACCGTGCTGGATTGCTGCCTGGTCTCGGACGGCGGGGCGGCAATCGTCATGGTTCGGTCCGAGAGGGCCGGAGATTTCCCCAAGCCGCCGGTTTACCTCCTCGGCATCGGCGTGGCCATGACCCACGACCAGATCGCCCAGATGCCGGACATTACGGTGACCGCGGTCGCCAAGGCCGCGCCCCGGGCGTTCGCGATGGCGGAGGTTTCCCGGGACGACGTCGACGTGATGGAGTTCTACGACGCCTTCACCATCAACACGATCCTGTTCCTGGAGGATCTGGGCTTCTGCGCCAAGGGCGAGGGGGGCGCGCTGGTGGAATCGGGCGCCATCGCGCCCGGCGGCCGCTTGCCGGTCAACACCAACGGCGGCGGGCTGAGCTGCGTCCATCCGGGCATGTACGGCCTGTTCACCGTCGCCGAGGCGGTCGAGCAGTTGAGGGGCGAGGCGGAGGGCCGCCAGATCGAAGGCGCGGAGATCGCGCTCTGCAACGGCAACGGCGGCAAGCTGTCGTCGCAGGTGACCGCCATCTTCGGCACCGGGGCGGCGGTTTAGATCCGCTCGCCGGTTTCCGGGTCGAACAGTACGGCCTTGGACATATCGACGGAAAACCCGCTGGCCGAGCCGGTCCTGACCTCCGCGACGGCCGGCAGCCGGGCCGTCACCTCGACGCCGCCCAAGGCAATCATCGCCAGCATGTCGGGCCCTGTCGGCTCCGTCATATCGACGGTGGCCGAGAAATAATCCAGGGCCTGCCCTTGGCCGTCTCCGGGCCGGCGGTCGCCGAACGCCTCGGGCCGCAAGCCGAGCAGGACCGGCGCGCCCACCTTGGCGCGCAGGCGTTCCTCTGCGGCGGGCAGGGAGAAATTCAATGCGCCGTCGCCGTTCCGGTCCACCTGTACGCTCACGGCGCCGCCGTTCTCCGCCAGTTTGGCCGGAATCAGGTTCATCGACGGCGAACCCATGAAGCCCGCGACAAAGGCGTTCGACGGCGTGTCGTAAATGGCCTGGGGCGTATCCAATTGCTGAACCACCCCGTCCTTCATGACGGCGATGCGCGTCGCCAGGGTGATCGCCTCGATCTGATCGTGGGTGACGTAGACGATGGTGGTCCCCAGCCGCTGATGAAGTTTCTTGATTTCGGTGCGCATTTCGACCCGCAGCTTGGCGTCGAGGTTGGAGAGCGGCTCGTCGAACAGGAAGATCTTTGGGTCGCGGACCAGGGCCCGGCCCATGGCGACGCGCTGACGCTGACCGCCGGACAGTTGGCTGGGCTTGCGGTCGAGAAGCGGCGATATCCGCAACAGATCGGCGACCCGGTCAAGCGCCTCGTCGATCTCGGCCGCCAGCGTCTTGCGGACCCGCATGCCGAAAGTGATGTTGTTGCGGACCGTCATGTTCGGATAGAGCGCATAGGACTGGAACACCATGGCGATATCCCGGTCCTTGGGATGAACGTTGCCGACCGGTTTGTCGCCGATGAGGATCTCGCCGCCGGAAGCGCTCTCCAGCCCGGCGATGATATTGAGCAGGGTCGACTTGCCGCATCCCGATGGGCCGACCAGCACCATGAACTCGCCGTCGTCTATGGCGAAATCGATGTTCTTCAGGACCTCGTTCTCGCCGAACCGTTTCACCACGTTGCGGATTGTGAGGGACGCCATGTTTCTAACCTTTCACCGCGCCGGCGGTCAGGCCGCGGATGAAGTACCGCCCCGCCAGCACGTAGACCAGCAGCGTCGGCAGCCCGGTGATTATCGCCGAGGCCATGTCCAGATTGTATTCCTTCACCCCGGTCGACGAATTGACGATGTTGTTCAGGGCCACCGTGATCGGCTGGCCGCCGCCGGCGGAAAACGACACCCCGAAGAGGAAGTCGTTCCAGATCTGCGTGAACTGCCAGATCACGGTGACCACGATGATCGGGATCGACAGCGGCAGCATGATCCGGAAGAAGATGGTGAAGAATCCGGCCCCGTCGATGGTCGCCGCCTTGACCAGCTCGTCGGGAATGCTGACGTAGTAGTTGCGGAAAAACAGGGTCGTGAAGCCGAGGCCGTAGACCACATGGACCAGGATCAGGCCGGGAACGGTTCCGGCCAGACCCAGGAAACCGAGCGTCCGCGCCATCGGCATCAGAACCACCTGGAACGGAATGAAGCAGCCGAACAGCATAAGCGCGAAGACCAGGTTGGCGCCCGGGAATTTCCATTTGGTCAGCACATAGCCGTTCAAGGCGCCGAGCAGCGTCGAGATGATCACCGCGGGCACCGTCATCTGAACCGAATTCCAGAAATAGCCCCGGAGCCCCTCGCACTGAATGCCCACGCAGGCCGAACTCCAGGCCTTGAGCCACGGCGCCAGCGTCGCCTCCGCCGGCAGGCTCATCAGCCCGCCGAGCCGGATATCGTCGAGGGTCTTCAAGGACGTGACGACCATGACGTAGAGCGGGGCCAGGAAATACAATATGAACAGCCCGAGAACGAGGTAGATGGCCGCGCGGCCGGCCAGGTGCCCCGCCGTATTGGCGCCGCCGATGGCGACGCCCTGATCGCCCGCACGATCATTCATGGGGCTTCTTCCGCAGCTCCGAGTAGAGGTAGGGCACGATGACCGCCATGACGGTCATCAGCATGATCGTCGCGCTGGCTGCGGATATTCCGATCCGGCCGCGCTGAAAGGCCATGGCGTACATGAAGGTGGCCGGCATGTCGGTCGCGGTGCCCGGCCCGCCGCCGGTCAGCACCACGACCAAATCGAAACTCTTGATGGCCAGGTGGCCGAGAACCACGAAGGTGCTCAGGAACACCGGCCGCATGGACGGGATGATGATGCCGAGATAGATCCGCGGCAGGCCGGCGCCGTCCATCTGAGCGGCCTTGATGATCTCCTGGTCGATGGATCGCAGCCCGGCGAGGAACATGGCCATCACGAAGCCGGTGGATTGCCACACCCCGGCGATGACGATGGTGAAGATCGCCATGTCCGGATCGACCAGCCAGTTGAACTCGAAAGTCTCGAAGCCCAGATCGCGGACCAGCTTTTCGATCCCGAGCCCGGGGTTCAAAATCCATTTCCACGCCGTCCCCGTCACCACGAACGACAGCGCCATCGGATAGAGATAGATGGTCCGGAGCGCTCCCTGGGCCCGAATCTTCTGATCGAGCAGGACGGCCAGCAGAAGCCCGAGCACCATGCAGATGATGATGAACAGCGCCGAGAAGACGAACAGATTCTCGAGCGCCACGTACCACCGGGGCGTGCTCCACAATCTGACGTATTGGGAAAGACCGTCGAAGTCGTAGCGGGGCAGCAGCCGCGACGGGGTCATCGAGATATAGGCGGTCCAGATGATGAACCCGTAGACGAACACGGCGACCGCGGCGAGCGACGGCGCCATTACGATCCGCGGCAGGCTTAGCTGCAGCCACCTGACCATGTGATCCGGCCCCTGACGGAAGATCGCGGCGGGAAGGAGGGTTGCCGGGCCCGCCCGTCCGGAGCGGGCAGGCGGACCCGGAAACCGGTTCTACAGCGACCGCTGGACGGCCTCGGCCAAAGCCTTGGCGGCATCCGCCGAGGACATGTCCGAGTTGAAGTGCTTGGTCACGACATCCGTGATGGCCCCGGCCTGGGCCCCGCGGATCGCCATCCCATGGGCGTAGCTGGGCAGCAGGCCGCCGGACTGGCCCGCCGCCTCCATGTCGTAGGCCGAACGATGGGCGCAGTAGTCGAACTCGCCCAGCGATACGCCGAGACGCGCCGGGATCGACCCCTTGATCAGGTTGAAGGTCTTCTGGAAACCCGGGCCGACGATCAGCTTGGCCAGCAGCTTCTGGCCGGCGAGGTTGTCGTCTCCCTTCACGTTGAACATGGCGAAGCTGTCGACGTTGAAGAGATAGCCGTTGCCGGGCGTCGGCGAGCACAGGAAGTCGGTGCCCGGCTTCTTGCCCGCCGCCAGGAATTCGCCCTTGGCCCAGTCGCCCATGATCTGGAAGGCGGCTTCGCCTTTCATCACCATGGCCGTCGCCAGGTTCCAGTCGCGGCCGGAGAAGTTATCGTCGACGTAGTCCCTCAAACGGCGCATCTGGTCGAAGACCTTGACCATGGTCGGGCTGTTGAGCGCCTTCATATCCAGGTCGACCAGCGCCTTCTGGTAGAATTCGTTGCCGCCCAGGCCGAGAACCACGGTTTCAAAAACGGTGGCGTCCTGCCACGCCTGTCCGCCGTGGGCCAACGGGGTGATGCCCATGGACTTGAGCTTGTCCGCCGCCGCGTTGAACTGGTCCCAGGTGGTCGGCATGGCGACGCCGGCCTTGGCCAGAACCTGCGGGTTGGCCCAAATCCAGTCGACCCGGTGGACGTTCACGGGCGTGGCCACATAGCGGCCCTTGAATTTCATCACGTCGGCAATCTGCGCCGGCAGCACCTCGTCCCACTTCTCCGCGACGCCGACATCGTTGAGATCGCCGAGCGCGCCTTCCTCGGCCCATTCCTGGATGCTCGGTCCCTTCAGCTGCACCGCGGTCGGCGGATTGCCCGACAGGACACGGGCCTTCAGCGCGGTCATCGCCGCATCGCCGCCGCCGCCGGCGACCGGCATGTCGGTCCAGGTGCCGCCGTTCGATTTGAACTCTTCCATCAGCGATTTGACGGCCTTGGACTCGCCGCCGGAGGTCCACCAGTGAAGAACCTCGGCTTTCGGGCCCGCATGCGCGGCAAATGGCAGCGCCACGACGGCGAGTGCGGCCGTGGCGGCCAGCGTCTGTTTGATATTCATTGTAAGCCTCTCCGTAGAATTCGTTTGTTCGCTTGTCTTTCTCCTGGCCGGCGGCTTGGTCGGGGGGAACTGACGAAGACGCCGTGCGTTGCCAGGATTGCGATTATCTTTAGCCGACTCTTCAAGGCGCGGCAAACGTTGCGGTGCGCCGTTCTGCCGGGCCGCAAACGGGAGCGGGCAGAGCATCCGCGCGCCCGGCCGCCAAACAGTCCCATGCCGGACCGGTCCATCGGCGAATTTCGGCTTTTCTTATTTTGACTTTTATGGCCGCCCGTATCTGGTCTAATTGGGCGAAAGACCCGACGACGAGACATGAAACCAAGGGAGGCATGGCATGAAGGCGCTGATCCTGGAAGGCCCCAACCGGCCGTTCGATCTCAAGGAGGTGCCGGACCCCGCGGCCGGGCCGGGCGAGGCGGTCGCGCGGGTGATCACCTGCGGCGCGGGGCTGACCATCCAGCACGTCAAGGCGGGGCGGGTGCCGGCCAACTATCCGCTGATCATCGGCCATGAAATCGCCGCCGAGATCGTCGAGATCGGCCCCGGCCACGATTACGGGCTCGCCGTCGGCGACGGGGTCACCGCGCATTTCTACCTCACCTGCGGCCATTGCCGGTGGTGCCTCGCCGACCGGGAGAGCCTGTGCGAAAACTCGCCCGGCGTCATCGGCCGCGCGGTCGACGGCGGGTACGCCGAATACATCAAGCTGCCGGCGCGGTCCTTCGTGAAGTTTCCCGAAAGCCTCGACTACAAGGCGCATCCCGCGGAAGCCGGCGTGGCCGCCGATGCCCTGGCGACGCCGGTCAAGGTGCTGCGCCGCGCCCGGGTCCGGCCGGGCGAATGGGTCGCGGTGTTCGGCGCCGGCGGCGGGGTCGGCATCCATCAGGTGATGATGGGGGCCTACGCCAATGCCCGGGTGATCGCCGTCGACACCAAGCCCGAGAAATTCGCCGCCTGCGAAAAGGCCGGCGCCGAGATCTGCATCGACGGCGGGCGCAACGATGTCGTCGAGGCGATCATCGACGCTTCCGGCGGCGGCGCCGACGTGGCCATCGATTATGTCTCCTCGCGCCAGACGTTGGAGGCGGGGTTCAAGTGCCTTGGCGTCGGCGGACGTCTCGTCACCCTCGGCGGCGCCGGACAGGATTTCGAGGTCAACGCCATGTCGTTTCTCACCGGCGAACGGGAAGTGCTGGGCAGCCGGTTCTGCACCAAGGGCGAATTGGCGAGCGCCCTCGAACTGGCCGGCCGGGGCGAGGTGTGGCCCCTGGTAACCGAAATCCGGCCCATGGAAGAGGCCAACGAGCTCCATGACCTGGTGGAGGCCGGCCAAGTGACCGGCCGCGCGGTCATCCGGGTGGCGGATGCTTAAAATGATTCCGGCAATCGACGCTCACCATCACATTTGGCGCCAGGCGGACCTGCCGTGGCTCAACGGCCCCAACGAGCCCCGCATTTTCGGCGATTACACGCCGATCAAGCGGGACTATCCCATCGGCGAGTTCCGCGCCGATCTCGAAGGCCACGGGGTGGTGGGCTCGGTCTATGTCCAGGCCAACTGGCCGGCCGGGCGGGCGGTCGACGAGTCCCGATGGGTCCAGTCGGTGGCCGATGCGTCCGGGTGGCCCAACGCCATCGTCGGCTTCGCCGATTTTCATGCCGATGACGTGGACCAGACCCTCGAGGCGCTGGCCGGCATTCCCCGGGTGCGCGGGGTCCGCCAGCAGCTTCATTGGCACGAGAACGAGCTTTGCCGGTTTCAGCCGCGCGCGGACGTGATGAACGATGCGACGTGGCGCCGCGGCTTCGCCCACATGCGGACCCATGGATTGATGTTCGAGCTGCAGGTGTTCGCCTCCCAGATGGAGGATGCGGCCCGGCTCGCCGCCGACTTCCCGGAGACCATCATGGTGCTGCAGCATTGCGGCATGCCGGACGACGCCTCGGCGGCGGGCATGGCGGCGTGGCGGGACGGCATGAAGCGGCTCGCCGATGAGCCCAACGTCATGAACAAGCTGTCGGGCCTCGGGACGTTCATCCGCCGCAACGACCCCGCCTTCATTGCGGACATCGTGCCCCAAACGGTGGAGATATTCGGCGCCGGGCGCTGCATCTACGGCAGCAATTTTCCGATCGAGAAATTGTGGACCGGGTACGGGCCGTTGATCGGCGCGTTCCGCAAGGCGTTGGCCGGATTCAGCGAAGCCGACCAGCGCGCCATGCTCCACGGCAACGCCGTCCGGGTCTACGCGCCGGAAGGCATCGAGGAGGGTTGACGCTCGTCAAGGCGTGCCGGACCCCGGTCCGGGACGCTGGGAGGACAAAATCCCGGAGTAGGCCCATGTTGGAAATCGATATCGAAAAAGTGTGTTTCATCGTCGCCAAGGCGCGGGAGTTCGAGGCCCAGACGCCCATCGGCGAGGACGAGTACGAGGCCGACGAGCCGGAAGAGCACATCGACAACATCGAGGATATTTCCGACGCTCATCATCACGAAGAGACCGCCGATTCCACCGGGGATGAAATCAAGGCGTGGATCAACGCCATGAACCATGAGGACCAGTGCCAGATCGTGGCGCTGGCCTGGGTGGGCCGCGGCGACTTCACCGCCGAGGACTGGGACGAGGCGCTGCGCATCGCGACCGACGAGCACAACGACCGGACGGCGGAGTATCTTCTCGGCATGCCTCTGCTGCCGGACTATCTCGACGAGGGGCTGGCGGCGTTCGATCTCAGCTGCGGCTGAGCCGGACGATCAGCAGCCCGGCCGTCCCGGGCGAGGCCGCGGGTCCTCCCGGCAATCCGCCCGCCGCGCCGGCGTCATGAAAGTTTCAACACCGCCCGTGATACACTATGCTTTTGAAAAGACCTGTTGAATCGGGGCGTTTGCTCCCCAAATCCGAGCCGGAAAACGGCCGTTGGGGCGCCATGGCGGAGACGGACCCGGAGGACGATCGTGAGCACATCCACCGATAGGCGGCGCGCCGCCCTGTTGCGGGAAGCGGCCGGGGCGCTCAAGGGGCGCAACCGCCGGATGGTCGGCGACTTCATGCGGAGTTTCTACGCCCATATTTCGCTCCCCGACCTGAACGAACGGGGCGCGGCGAACATGGCCGGTTCGGCGAGATCGATTTGCGCGTTGGCCGCCAAGCGCCTGCGGCGGGAGATGAAGCTCCGGGTCTACAACCCCGATCCGGCGAAGGATGGCTGGAAAAGCGCTCACACGATCATCGAAATCGTCAACGACGACATGCCGTTCCTGGTCGACTCGGTGACCTCCGAACTCTCGCGGCAGGGGATCGAGGTGCATTTGGTCATCCATCCCGTGTTTTCGGTCCGGCGGGACGGCGCCGGCAATCTCAAGGCGCTGCTGCCCCACGAGGAAACCGGCGACGACGTGCTGCGCGAATCCTTCATGTCCTTCGACATCACCCGGCAGCGCGATCCGAAGCACCTGGCGGCCATCGAGAAAACCGTGTCGGTGGTGCTCCGGGACGTGCGCAGCGCGGTCGAGGACTGGCATCACATGCGGCGGCGAATTCGCGAGATCATCGACGAAATGAAGCTTCGCTACGCCGAGGGCGCCGCGGCCGAGGTGGCCGAGGCGCAGGATTTCCTGCAGTGGCTGCACGACGACAATTTCACCTTCCTGGGGTATCGGGATCACGATTTCAAGGGCTCGGGCGCCAACGCCAAGGTCTCGGTCAACCGCAAGACGGGTCTCGGTATCCTGCGGGACTCGGGCCGTCTGGTGTTCAACGAGTTGCGCCATCTCGACAAGATGCCGGCGGACGTCCGCCGGTTCGTCCGGCGGCCCGACCCGGTGGTGGTCTCGAAGGCCGACTCGCGGGCGACCGTGCACCGGCCGGTCCGCCTCGACGCCATCGGGATCAAACGGTTCGACGACAACGGCAAGGTGGCCGGCGAGCGCCTGTTCGTCGGCCTGTTTACCTCCGTCGCCTATTCGTCCAGCCCGCGCGGCATTCCGCTCCTGCGCCGCAAACTGGACAAGACCATCGCCAAGGCCGGATTGCCGGCGGCCGGTCACGCCGGCAAGGCGCTGATGCACATTCTGGAGACCTATCCCCGGGACGAGCTGTTCCAGATCCGCGACGAGGATCTCATGGAAATATCCATGGGCATCCTCCAATTGCAGGAACGCCAGCGGGTGGCCCTGTTCGTCCGCCGGGACGATTTCACCCGGTTCGTTTCGTGCCTGGTCTACATCCCGCGCGAACGCTACACGACCGGCCTCGGGGTCCAGGTCCAGCGGATCCTGAGCCGGGTGTTCGACGGCGAAGTCAGCGGCTTCAACACCGAAATCGGCGATTCGCCCCTGGCCCGGCTGCACGTCATCATCACGACGACGCCGGGAAAAAGGCCCAGCTACGACCACGAAGCGGTCGAGGCCGAGCTTTCGTCCTCCTCCCGGTCCTGGTCGGATCATCTGCGCGCGGCGCTGGTGGACAGTCACGGCGAGGAGCAGGGCTTCCGGCTGCTGCATACCTACGGCGATGCGTTTCCGGCCAGCTATACGGAGAAGTTCGACGCCCAAGCGGCGCTCTCCGACATCGAGCTGCTCCAGCATGTGGTGCAGCGAGGCGGCTTTAACCTGGATTTCTACCGGCCCGAGGGCGCCGCCGACAACGAGGTCAGGTTCAAGGTTTTCCATCCCAGGGAGCCGTTGCCGTTGTCGGACGTCCTGCCGATGCTCGAGGATTTGGGCCTCAAGGTGATCGACGAGGTGCCCCATAACATCGAGGTCGAGCACGATGATCCGGAATTGGTCATGCTGCATGACTTCGGCCTGGTGGCGCGCGATACGGACAAGGTGGACCTGGACGCCACCCGGGAGATATTCCACGAGGCGTTCCGCCGCATCTGGAACGGCGAGATGGAGTCCGACGGCTTCAACGCGCTGGTCCTGACCGCCAAGCTGACCTGGCGGGAAATCAGCGTCATCCGGGCCTTCGCGAAATACCTCCGGCAGGCCGCCATTCCGTTTTCCCAGGATTACATGGTGGCGACCCTGCGCAACAACCCGGCGATCGCCGAACGCATCATCAGGCTGTTCCAGGCCAAATTCGATCCGGACCGGGAAAAGGGCCGGGCCCGGAGGCTGATCAGGCTCAAGCGGGACATCATGGACCGGCTGGAAGAGGTAGTCAGCGCCGACGAAGACCGCATCCTCCGGCGCTTCGTCAATCTGGTGGAGGCGGCGCTCCGCACCAATTACTACCAGTACGACGCCGAAGGCCGGCCCAAGCCGTACATCTCCATCAAATACGATTCCCGGGCCATCGACGAACTGCCGCTGCCCCGGCCGCTGCGCGAGATTTTCGTCTATTCGCCGCGGGTCGAGGCGGTTCACCTGCGCGGCGGCATGGTCGCCCGCGGCGGCTTGCGCTGGTCCGACCGGCCGGAAGATTTCCGGACCGAGATTCTCGGCTTGATGAAGGCCCAGATGGTCAAGAACACGGTCATCGTGCCGGTCGGGTCGAAGGGCGGATTCGTCGTCAAGCGCCCGCCCGCCGACGGCGGCCGCGAGGCGTACATCGAGGAAGGCATCGCCTGCTACAAGACCTTCATGTCGGGCCTTCTCGACATCACCGACAATATCGCCGAGCGGGGGATCGTCGCGCCCGGGCGCGTGGTGCGCGCCGACGGCGACGACCCCTATCTGGTGGTCGCCGCCGACAAGGGAACCGCGACGTTCTCGGATATCGCCAACGGGGTCGCCATGGATTACGGCTTCTGGCTCGGCGATGCCTATGCGTCGGGCGGCAGCGTCGGCTACGACCACAAGAAGATGGGCATCACGGCCCGCGGCGCCTGGGAATCGGTCAAGCGGCACTTCCGCGAGGCGGGGAAGGACATTCAGGCCGAGGACTTCACCTGTATCGGCGTCGGCGACATGTCGGGAGACGTGTTCGGCAACGGCATGCTGCTGAGCAGGCACATGAAGCTGATCGCCGCGTTCAATCATCTGCACATTTTCGTCGATCCCGATCCCGATCCGGCGAAATCCTTCGCCGAACGCAAGCGGCTGTTCAAACTCGCCCGCTCGTCGTGGGCGGACTATGACAAAAAGCTCATCTCCAAGGGCGGCGGCGTCTTCGAGCGGAGTGCCAAATCCATCTCCCTCACCGCCGAAATCCGCGATGCCTTGGGGATTTCCAAGGCTCAGGTCACGCCCAACGAGTTGATCCAGGCCATCCTCCGGTCCGAGGTCGAGCTTCTGTGGTTCGGCGGCATCGGGACCTTCGTCAAATCGTCCGACGAGGCGCACGCCGATGCCGACGACCGGGGCAACGACGCGGTCCGGATCGATGCCCGGGAGCTGAATTGCCGGGTCATCGGCGAGGGCGCCAATCTCGGCGTCACCCAACTGGGACGAATCGAGTACGCGCTGAAGGGCGGACGGCTCAACGCGGACTTCATCGACAATTCGGCCGGCGTCGACTGCTCGGATCACGAGGTGAACATCAAGATCCTGCTCGATTCCGCGGTTGCCAAGGGCAAGCTCACCCAGGCGGCGCGCGACAAGCTGTTGGAGAACATGACCGGCGAGGTCGCCGAACTCGTGCTGCGGGACAACTATTTGCAGACCCAGGCGATCACCATGTTCCGGACGGTCGGCGCCGATTTGCTGGATCTCCAGATACGCCTGATCCGGACCCTCGAGAAAGAGGCCGGCCTCGTCCGGGATGTGGAGTTCCTGCCCGACGAAGAGGCGCTGAATGAGCGCGAACGGGCGCGTCTCGGGCTGACTCGGCCCGAAATTTCGGTCGTGCTCAGTTACGCCAAACTCTGGGTCTATGACGAGATCCTGGCCAGCGACCTGCCGGACGCGCCGGAACTTCAGGACGACCTGATCGATTACTTCCCGACCCCGCTCCGGAAGAAGTACCGGGCCGAAATCTGCGGTCACCAGTTGCGCCGCGAGCTCATCGCCACCATCGTCACCAACGACCTGCTCAACCGGGTCGGCGGCTCGTTCGTTTTCAACATGATGGAGAAGACCGGCGCCGGGGTTGCCGAAATCGCCCGGGCATTCCTCGCGGTGCGCGACTCCTTCGGCATCCCGGCGATCTGGGACCGGATCGAAGCGCTGGACAACAAGGTGCCGGCACGGATCCAGATGACCTTGATCCTCGACATCAACCAGCTCATCGAGCGGGCCACCCTGTGGCTGCTGAGGAACGCCGCCCGGCCTATCGACCTCGGCGAAATCGTCGGCGAATTCGCCGGCCCCATC
The DNA here is from genome assembly GCA_965221855.1 of Rhodospirillales bacterium. Lineage (GTDB taxonomy): Bacteria > Pseudomonadota > Alphaproteobacteria > Rhodospirillales > UBA2165 > JAJDXO01. The sequence continues at coordinate 728,318 of CBDCSV010000006.1, forward strand.
GAGGCGCTGGCGGCGGAGATCGAAAAGATCGTACCGGCGGAAGTGACCGAGCGGATCGAACTCCGCGTCGAGCGCTACCGCTCGGAGGGCGTTCCGAAGGACCTCGCCCGCCGGGTCGCCTATCTGCTGCTGCTGGTCTCGGCCCTCGACATCGTTCGCGCGTCACAAAGCTGCAGGCAGGCGGCGGGGCGGGTGGCCGAACTGTATTTCCGGATCGGCGAGAATTTCGGCCTGGGCTGGCTCCGCCACCACGCGGAGAGGCTTCCCGCCGACAGCCACTGGCAGAAACTGGCGGCGGATGCGGTGATCGAAGAGCTCTATGCGCACCAGAAGGGCATCACGCTCAATATGGTCAACGGCCGGAACGGCGGGAAGGGCGGCGGGTTGAAGCCCGACGAAGCGCTTGCCGACTGGACCGAGAGCCACGGCGCGGCGATGAATCAGACCCGGGCGATGCTGGCCGAGCTCGAATCGGCGGAAAGCGTCGATTTCTCCATGCTCGCCGTGGCGAGCCGCCATCTGGCGGCCATCGCCCAGCCGGGGTAGTGAGGGAGTAGGAGGGCGTGTCAGTAATCATTGGGCCATGCACCAGCAATGGCGACGCCTGGCTCAGAGCTGTAAACCACGTGGATGCCCTGGACGGCCACCAATCTCGGAATATTGTCATTGAAGTCGAAGACCCGATTGTGGAGTCGGAGACTGGCAAAGCGGTGCGAGACCTTCTCGACAAATTCTTGATTGCCAGCCGGCTGAAGGATACGCGATCGACGGCAAATCTGATTTTTCCGCAGGGTATCTATTCAAGACATGGAAATCCTGAATTCTATGCTCGATACGCGAAGATTTTTCCCCGCCTTAAGCGAGGTTCCTGGGGGACGTATTTTAATCGAATGATGACCGGTTCAACGGTTGGTCACGGCGAGAATCGGCTCAGGAATCTTGTTGGCAAAATTGCCAGAGAAGCGGTGGCAGATGTTACACATGGGAATGCATTGGAACTGCCGATCACTGGCGTGGACGCGGATATCTCAACCTACGATGCAGGGAGGGATGAAAATCGGCTAATTGGAGGCCCTTGCCTAAGTCATCTCAGCTTCAAGCTGGTAAATAAGACTACTTTGGACCTAACCGCGATCTATCGAAATCATTACTATATCCAGCGCCTGTATGGGAACTTGGTTGGCTTGGGTTGGCTGATGAAATTCGTCGCTGATGAGACGGGCGTTAACTTAGGTGGACTAACGGTGATTTCCACACACGCAATTATAGATACACCACCAAACGCAAATCGGGCGGCCGTAAATACGTTGCTTGCAGAATGTAGAGTGCTAGCCGAATAGCCACGCTAGACCGTTCCGGCAATTTTCTCGTTTAGTCCCCATTTTGGCGGATACCAGTAGCTGATTGGGCGCAGATTCGGTCTGAATTTTTGCTTTATTCGCTTTCGTCCGCTCTTCCCGGTGATCTCCGGATGCGCTACTCGCGCATACTTGTCGACCTCGCAAAACAAATTCTGACAGTCGATTAAATGTAGAGGCCTTCCCCACAAATCTCGAAAATCAATGCCGAGATCATCAAATGCTTCGTGTTGATAGTCAGTGGCAAATCGAATGATGTCTGGAGCGGACATATCCCCAGTGTCCTCGAAGCATTTCCTAATGCCGTCTAATGCGCCAGGACCAGCTACTACAAAATCGTTCTCATCGAATTGGAGAATTTCTGAGTAGTTCAAGTCGATAGTCAGTTGGAAGCCAAAGAAGGGCCCGATTGCTGGAAATTCGATTAGAGTCTCGTAGACATATTTCAAGTTTGGGGACTGGTAAATTCGGTCTGGAAGTCGATCGTCCATCATTTTTTGAATTATTTTTAGGTGGTTCCGATGCTTTCTGGATTCTCCGAAGGCTGACCGACCGGATGCCATTATGTAGGCAGCGGAGTAGATCGTTTGTTTTCGATCGAGCAATTTTGTCAACGCATTGTCATATGCCGAATAATCATAGCCTGACCAAGTTATAGGCCCAAGTTGACGTTCCAAGTGCTCCCAGGTCTCGATTTTGTTGAAGAACTTGAACAGCAGGATTCGGAAGACCGTATCTTGGAGGTCGAAGTTTCCGCCATAAATCACCTGTCGAATCAAATACTGGCTGACGCGATCCGAGGCACGATATGCATTTGTAAATTTGTGCTCTTGGAGAATGGGGTCGTCGGTCCAAAGGCCTTCGTCCGGGTGTTCAATTCTTGCAAAGAAAAGTTCCTGTCGTTTCGCAGCAAACTTCCAGTAGGTTTTGAAGACCTGCGTAGATTTCAGCTGTCTCAAACGTAGAGTTGTGGATCTTGAAGAAGCGCCCCTGGTCTCCGATTTGCCAGCAGAATTTATTTGCAGTGGATTCGGCGACAGGTTCGCAAACGTTAGTTGTTTATTTTTGCTCATTCGGGACCGTCAAACTCTGTCAATGAGGGGAGGATATAGTCAGTTAGTTTTACGCCTATTGGACCGCATACTAGCGGCTTTTCTCCGGTGCCGCCGGAACTTAATCGACCGCTGTTCCAAATTCACCCTTACTCGCCCTCCCCCATTTGCTCGTAGCAGGCCGTAGACCCTAAATCCTTCTAAAATTGCCTTTTCCCACTCCCAATATTCGCAGGGGCGGGTACTCCCATCAGCTCTAGCGACTTCATGACCCTCTGCAAGCTCACGAATCCACTTCAGAAGTTCAAATCGAACACTCTTCTGGTTGTATAGGACCTTCTCACCACTAATTTTGGATACATAGGAGTGCGCTATTTTCACTATTGCCTCTTCAACAATTTGAGCCCGCGCCCCATCTTCAACCTCATCAATTTGAGGATCATATTTTCGTTTTCGCTTAAGCAGTGACCGAAAGACCGGGGACCAACCAAGAATAGCAAGATTGGCTAGATGGAGAGCGTCGTGAAAGCGGTACCCATCATCATAGTACGAATTGTCAGTTAGAGAGTTTTCTGATCTGACGGAATCGTTAGGGATTCCCAAAGTCTCTGATTTCTGATTCAAGATGTGGGCTGGTGAAGGAGGCCAGCCTGCATGACGAGACCACTTTCGAATGATCTACGACATCGGTTGGTTGCGGCGGTGGACGGCGGGATGTCGCGTCGGTCTGCGGCGAAGGTTTTTGGGGTTGCGGCCTCGACGGCGATCAAATGGGTTGATCAGTGGCGGCAGCGGGGTGATGTGCGGCCCCGGCCGCAAGGCGGGGACCGCCGCTCTCACCGCCTTGAAGCGTATGCCGAGGAGGTTCTGGCGCTTGTCACGGAGACACCGGACATCACCCTGGCCGAGATCGCAGCCTGTCTGGAGGAGGTGCACGGGCTTCGGGTTGCCCCGAGCACGGTCTGGCGGCTGCTCGACCGCCACGGCATGACCTTCAAAAAAAACCGCGCACGCCAGCGAGCAGCAACGTCCTGATGTCTTGGCGCGCCGGCAGGCCTGGGCCGAGGCGCAGCCCGGCCTGATGCCGGAGCGGCTGGTCTTCATCGACGAGACCGGCACATCGACCAAGATGGCCCGGCGCTATGGCCGCGCGCCGCGCGGGCAGCGCTGCCAAGCCGCCATCCCTCACGGCCACTGGAAGACCACCACTTTGGTCGCTGCTCTCACGCTCGACGGCATCCTCGCCCCCATGACCATCGATGGGGCGATGACCGGGGCAGCCTTCCTTGCCTATGTCGAGCAAATCCTGGTCCCAACCCTCAAACCCGGAGACATCGTCATTATGGACAATCTGCCAGCCCATAAGCCCGCCAGCGTGCGTAAGGCCATCGAAGACGCCGGCGCCGAGCTCCGCTTCCTGCCGCCCTACTCACCCGACTTCAACCCAATCGAGATGGCCTTCGCAAAGCTCAAGGCCCTCCTCAAAAAGACCGCAGCCAGAACCGTCGACGACCTCTACGACGCCATCGCAACCGCCATCGACACAGTCACCCAATCCGAGTGCCAAAACTACTTCACTGCCGCAGGCTATGACCGGGTGTGATCAGAAAATGCTCTAGCTGGTCTCCGATGACCACGCCGTCAATCAACAAAATTGCCTTACGTCGCATCCCTGTGCCCGCTGCCTGGTCAATGAATTCAACAGTGAATTTTCGAGGAATTTGTTCAAGTTTAGGAGCTTCGGAATCATAATGCCCGGTGGGTTTACGAAGTTCTCTGGGCGGCCACCGAGAGTAAATGAATTCGATATTGTCGGCGACCACATCATTCAGTTGCAATGAATACACTTGAGCAATTGCGGCCACGTACCACATGACGTCGCCTAGGCTGTCCGCGGTTATGGATCTTTGGTCGGCATCGAAACTTGGTCGGGCCAAATCGAGTCGTGAGATTAACTCGCTGCTATTTTGTGAAATTTGGACCAAGTAAACCAGCGCGCGGGATTTCGAATTGTACTTGGACGTGGCCCAGGCGCAAGCTTGGTAGCGATTGAATGTCGCGGCGGCATCATCACCGGATCGGTTTAATAGCTTGACCAATTTTTTCCGGCGAACAAATGCCTCTCGTGGAACCGTAGATACCACCGGGGGTTTGCCGGCCAGTTTGTTCAAGTTGCCTAACAGTACGTCCTTCTGGAATTCCAATTCTGCGCGTCTGGCAATTGCAACCACGTACCAGATAATATTTCCGAGCTTATTCTTGATTTCGCCTTGGATCATGGGGTTTTGCGGCACTCTCTTCGCTCCACGAGCACCACTCAAGATTGGTACCTCTTTTCGCATTTCTGCGAGTAGGAGACCAATTTCTGCCGCCAAGCCAAGCAATGGCATGGTCTTGGCATTAAGACCTGTGGTATCCAGGCGATCAGTTGCGACAGACAGCTCGACGTATTTATGCACATTCATCGGTAAAAACCCCCGATTAAGATGCATAAACGATTCTTGCTAATTGCAGGAGGAGTTTTTGGGTGGGTTATAGACTATGGGTTGACATGAAGTGGTCAGGATTCTCAGATGAATAGTCCGCATTCCTCTGGCAAGCGCGGGATCGCCGCCTGGTGTTTCTACGATTGGGCCAACTCGGCCTTCACCACGATCATCATCACCTTCGTTTTCGCCACCTACTTCGCCAAGTCGGTCGCCGCCGACGAGGTATCCGGCACCGCCCAGTGGGGCTTCGCCATTTCGGCCTCCGGCCTGGCCATCGCCATCCTGGCGCCGGTCCTGGGCGCCATCGCCGACAAGGGCGGGCGGCGAAAGCCCTGGATCTTCGGGTTTACCTATCTGTCGGTCGCCGCGACCGCCCTGTTGTGGTTCATCGAGCCCGACGCCGCGTTCGTTCTGGCGGCGCTCAGTCTGGTGGTGCTCGCCAATATCGGCTTCGAAATGGCGATTGTCTTCTACAACGCCATGCTGCCGGACCTGGCGCCCAAGGAGAGGATCGGCCGGGTCTCCGGATGGGCGTGGGGGCTCGGCTATGTCGGCGGGCTCGCCTGTCTGGTGGTGATCCTCGCGGGCTTCGATACCTCTTCCATCGAGCAAATCCGGGCGACCTCCGTGCTCGTCGCCGCATGGTTCGGGGTGTTTTCCATTCCCCTGTTTCTGTATACGCCGGATGTGCCGGCGCGGGGGCTGCCCATGGGCCGCGCCGTGCGGGAGGGGCTCGCGCTGCTGTGGTCGACCCTCAAGCGCGTCGGGGAATACGGGGACATCCTCCGGTTCCTGATCGCCCGGCTGATCTACAATGACGGTCTCGTGACCCTGTTCGCCATGGGCGGCGTGTTCGCCGCCGGCGCCTTCGGGATGAGCACCGCCGAGGTCCTGCAATTCGCCGTCGCCATCAACGTAACGGCGGGCCTGGGCGCGGCGGCGTTCGCGTGGATCGCCGATTGGATCGGGCCCAAGCGAACCATCCTGATTTCGCTGGCCGGTTTGATCGTCACCGGCGCGGTCGTGCTGGCGGTCACCGACAAGACCGTGTTCCTGGTCCTGGGCGCGGTGCTCGGCCTGTTCGTCGGGCCGGCGCAGGCGGCCAGCCGGTCGATGATGGCGCACCTGGCGCCGGAGGGCATGCGGACGGAGATGTTCGGCCTCTACGCCTTTTCCGGCAAGGCGACCGCATTCCTGGGGCCGTTCCTGTTCGGCCTCGTCACCGCGCTGACCGAAAGCCAGCGTTGGGGCATGGCGACCATCATCGTGTTTTTCGCCGTCGGCGCGGCGCTGCTGGTGACGGTGACGGACGCCAGGCGGTGAGGCCGCCATTGAAACTCCGGGCGAAGCAACCGTCGATGAGAGAGGCCAATCGAGGGATACACCGCCCATGACGTTTCCGGACAGGAAGTTCTCCGATATCGGAAGTTTTGCCGACGCCTATTTCGCCGAATGGCGGAAGGCGGCCGCCAGCGTCGACCGCGCCAAACTCGCCGAAGCGGCGGATATTCTCTCGGACGTACACGAAAGGGGCGGGACGCTGTGGGTGTGCGGCAACGGCGGCTCGGCGGCCATCTCCAATCATCTGGTCGCCGATCACGGCAAACTCCTGGCGCAGGATACGGGCCTGCTTCCCCATGTTCATTCCCTGACCACCAACATCCCGGTGATCACGGCGATCGCCAACGACATCGACTATGCCGAGGTGTTTTCCCATCAATTGTCCCTCAATGCCCGGGCGGGGGACGCGCTGATCACCGTGAGTTCATCCGGCGACTCCGAAAACGTCGTGCGCGCCGTCCAGTGGGCGAAGGACAACGGGCTCAAGGTCATCTCCATGACCGGGTTCTCCGGCGGCCGGTCGGCCGGGCTGGCCGACGTCAACCTGCACGTGGATGCCGACAATTACGGGGTGATCGAGGATACCCATCAGGCGCTGATGCACCTGCTGGGCCAATATCTCCGCCAGGGCAGGATGAGCGAGGAATTGGTCCGGGACCGGAAGTTCTAGAGCGTTTCATATTTTGACGGAAGCGTATCCTGCGTTTTTGAAGTAGTTGGCGCATTGCTGTGGCTCGATGGTGTCGATGAGGCTCCCGAGATGGCGCCATAAGTCGTCGATCTCCCGCTTCTGGGCGTTTCTCATCCAGTGCTTGATTTGGGCAAAGGTCTGCTCGATGGGATTGAGGTCGGGGGAATATTTGGGCAGGAGCCACAGCTTGGCTCCGGCGGCACGGATGGCGTTTCGCACGGCTTTTGACTTGTGGCTGCCGAGATTGTCCATGATGACGATGTCGCCGGGCACCAGGGTCGGCACGAGCAGCTGCTCGACGTAGGCGCGGAAGCACACGCCATTGATGGGGCCGTCGAAGACGCAGGGCGCGGTGAACCGGTCGCAGCGCAGCGCGCCGATGAAGGTCAGGGTGTGCCACCGCCCATGGGGGGCAAAGCCGCGGACCCGCTCCCCTTTCGGCCCCCAGCCGCGCAGCGGGGCCATATTGGTCCGGATCCAGGTTTCATCAATGAATACCAGCCGTTCGGGATCAAGCTTTGCCTGCCACGCCTTCCAGCGCCTGCGATGGCGGGCGATGTCCGCGCGCGCCCGTTCAACGGCGAACAGGGTTTTTTTTAAAGCGCAGCCCTTCACGGCGCAGAAACAGCCATACCGTGCTGTGGGATACCCTGACACCCCGAGCGGCCAACTCGTCTCTCAACCGATGCAGCGTCAGATGCGGCTCCTGGTCGATCCGGCCGACAATGAACTCCCGATGGGGCTCAAGAACCCGGCGGCGGTGACCGCCCATCTTGCCGGGCGCAACACTCCCCGTCCGCCGGTAGCGCTGCGACCACTTAACCACGCTCGAAACCGCAACCCCAAACCGAGCCGCTACAGCGCGGCAACTCTCCCCCGCCAAAACCGCCAAAACAACACGCTCTCGCAAATCAATCGAATAAGGTCTCGCCATGAATGCTGGCCTCCTTGCCCAGCATCCATCTTGAATCATGGTTCGCCCATACTTGGGAATCCCTAAAATGATTCAATCAATCTCAAATACGCTCTAGAGCCGATCTGGCGCGCGCCGGTTGCCCAACGGCCCGGCGCCCGTTAGTTTCGGCAACCAGGCGACCGCCCCGCGGCGCGCTCGAGGAGTGTGGCGCGGGGCGGCTGCGTTTCCGGGCCCCGCCTGGAGCCCATCTGGAGCATTGAGGCGCATGCACAATCCGGTTCTCGACGAAATGGAGGAATACGCCTTCGACCGGCTGCGGGCGCTGCTCGGGGACGTGAACCCGCCGGCGGGCCTCGATCCCATCATCATGTCGCTGGGCGAGCCCCGCCACGCGCCGCCGGAGATCATCAACCGGACGGTCGCCGAGCACGGCGACAAATGGGGCCGCTATCCCCCGACCGCGGGCGCCGCCGCCCATCTGGAGGCCTGCGCCGGCTGGCTCGAACGCCGCTACGGCCTCGCCCAAGGCATGGTCGATCCGGCCCGGCACGTCTGCGCCGCCATGGGCAGCCGGGAAAGCCTCTACATGGCCGGCGACGTCTGCATCCCCCGGACCGGGAACGGCGGGCCGCCCGTGGTGGCCATTCCCAACCCGTTCTACCAGGCCTATTACGGGGCGGCGAAGCTCAACGGCGCCGAGGTGGCGGTGCTGTCGGGAACGCCGGCGACCGGCTATCTGCCCGATTTTTCCGAGCTAAGCGGCGAGGAGCTCCGCCGGGCGGCGATGGTCTATCTCTGCACCCCGGCCAATCCGCAGGGGACCGCCGCCGGTCTCGATTACCTGTCCCGCGCCGTCGAACTCGCCCGGGAATACGATTTCGTGCTGGCCGTCGACGAGTGCTACGCCGAAATCTACCTGGGCGGGCCCACCCCCGGCATCCTGCAGGCCTGCGAGGCCATGGGCGGCGGCCTCGAAAACGTGCTGACGTTCAATTCCCTCTCGAAACGGTCGAGCGCGCCCGGCCTCCGGTCCGGGTTCGTCGCCGGCGACGAGGCGGTGATTTCGCGGCTCAAGCGGCTCAGGGCCTATGGCGGCGCGACCATTCCGGCGCCGCTGGCCGAGGCGGCGACGGCGCTGTGGAACGACGATGCCCACGTGGAGGCCAACCGGGCGCTCTACCGGGAGAAATTTGACCGGGCCGACGAGATTCTCGCCGGCGTCCTCGGCTATTACCGGCCGG
>CBDCSV010000007.1:0-607500 GCA_965221855.1 Rhodospirillales bacterium
GAGGGTTATCGCCCGCTTGGCCGCCAGGCGCTGGCCGAGATCATCGAGGGCCGGATGGCCGAGGCGGTGGATCGCTGGCTCGACGGCCTCGATGGCAGCGCTATGCGCGACCGGCGCAACGGCACCTACCGGCGCCGCCTGCTCAGCGAGCTCGGCGACATCGAGCTCAACGTGCCGCGCACCCGGCACTTCTGCCCGACCGAGGTTCTGAAGAGCTACGCAAGGCGCGCTCCAGAGATCGACCGCGCCATCCTGGCCGGCTTCGTGCTGGGGCTCTCGACCCGCAAGGTCGGCGAGGTCCTGCTTGCCCTGCTCGGGCGTCCGGTCTCGGCCGCGACGGTGAGCCGGGTCGCCAAGACCCTCGATCTGTCGGTCGCCGCATTCCACCGCCGGCCGCTGAAGAACGCCTACAAGGCGCTGATGCTCGACGGCGTGGTGCTGGCCTGCAAGACCGGCGCCGGCGCGCTCAGGAGGCCGGTCCTGGTGGCGCTGGGCATACGGCACGACGGCAAGAAGGAGATTATCGACTTCCAACTCGCCGCCAGCGAGAGCGCCGCGGAGTGGGAGCGCTTCCTCACCGCGTTGCACCGCCGCGGCCTCACCGGCGAGGGCCTTGAGATGATCTGCGTTGATGGCGGCCAAGGCCTGCTCGCCGCCTTGCCGATCGTCTATCACGGCATCCCCGTTCAGAGGTGCTGGGCGCACAAAATCAGGAACATCCTCAACAAGGTCCGCGTAGCCGACCAGCAGGCCGTCAAGGCCGACGTCCACGCCGTCATGAATGCCCCCAACCGCCGCAAGGCCGAGACCGCCGCCCGCCGCTTCGCCGACGCCTGGGAAGATACCTACCCCAAGGCCGTCGCCTGCCTGCGCAACGACCTCGACGACCTGCTCACCTGCTTCCGCTACAAGGACCTCGCCGAGCGAAAGCAGGTCAGGACCACCAATGCCATCGAACGGAGGTTCCGCGAGGTTCGCAGACGAACCCGGCCCATGGGAACCTTCAAGGATAAAACCTCAATGGACCGCATCCTCTACGCGGTCTTCATTCACGAAAACAAGTCTCAGGGAATCAGTACCCCAGTCTCCCTGACACATAACTCTTGACGTTACCGACCATTGTGACCCATTGACGCCCATAAAATCCCATGATATCCCAAATTGTCCCAAATGGCGGAGGGCCGCAGGGTTTGGGACATGGGTGAGGGTTTTCGGAATCGCGCAACCAGCCGGGTCAAGGGGGCGCGGTCTCCGGGCGGTAGTTATAGGCGGAGATGGCTGTGTTTATCGGCCGGCACATCAATAGAATCGACAAGAAGGGACGCATTTCCGTTCCAAAGCCGTTTCGCTCGGCGTTCAAGGACCAGGGCTTTAAGGGCATCTATGTCTACCCGTCGTTCAAGGCCGCGGCCTTGGAGGCCTGCGACGAAGATTTCATTAACCGGGTCGCGACCAGCCTCGACGATCTGGACCTGTTCTCCGACGAGCAGGACGACCTCGCCGCCACCATTCTCGAAAACACACAGGCTCTGCCGTTCGACACCGAGGGGCGGGTCATCCTGCCGCGGGATTTCCTCGATTACGCCGGTATCACCGACGATGCCGCCTTCGTCGGCCGGGGCACCCGGTTCCAGATCTGGGAGCCCGGATCCTACGAAACCCATCGCGCCCGCGCCGTCGACCGTGCCCGGTCCCGCGGCGCCACCCTCAAACTCCGCCCCAAGGGAGACGACGACTAGTGCCCGGACACGTCCCCGTCATGCTCGAGGAGGTCATCGGCGTCCTGGCGCCTCGGGACGGCGGGGTATACGTCGACGGCACGTTCGGCGAGGGGGGCTATTCCCAGGCCATACTCGATGCCGCCGCCACGACCGTTCTCGGCATCGACCGGGATCCCCGGGCCGTCACCATCGGCGCCGAACTGGGACGCCGCCATTCCGGCCGCTTGACCATGCTTCACGGCCGCTTCGGTGACATGGAATCCCTGATGAAGGAAGCCGGCGTTACCCAAGTCGACGGGGTAACCCTTGATCTTGGCATTTCCTCGCCGCAGCTCGACGAGGCCGCGCGTGGTTTCTCGTTCCGCGCCGACGGGCCGCTTGATATGCGGATGGGCGGCGATGACGGAACGGCTACCGCCGCCGAATTCATCAACGCCGCGCCGGAAGCCGAACTCGCGGATGTCCTCCACCACTACGGCGAGGAGCGTCAGGCCCGCCGGATTGCCCGCGCCATCGTCACCGCCCGGGCCGAACGCCCCATCCTGCGCACCGGCGAACTGGCTGAAATCGTCCGCGGCATCGTCAGGACCTCGGGTAAGGACCAGGCAATCGACCCCGCCACCCGGACTTTTCTCGCGCTGCGCATTCACGTCAACGATGAGTTGGGCGAGGTTCGCCGCGGCCTGGTCGCCGCGGAGCACCTCCTGGCGCCGGGGGGGCGTCTGGCCGTGGTGTCGTTCCACTCGCTCGAGGACCGCATTGTGAAACAGTTCCTGGCGGCACGTTCCGGCCGTGCCGGCCGGGGGTCCCGCCATCTGCCCGAGACCGGTTCCCCGGACCCGAGCTTCCAGTTGATCGCCCGCCGTGCCCTCAAACCCTCGGCGGCCGAATCCGAACGCAACCCGCGCGGCCGATCCGCCCGGCTGCGCGTCGCCGAACGCACCGCCGCACCCTCGTGGCCACGGAAGGCGGCGGCCTAAGGAGAACCCATGCGCCAGACAACCCTGATCACACTTCTCTCCGTCGGCGTCCTGACCGTCGCGCTGTTCTATCTCGAACACGAGGTGACGACCCTTGAAGAGGAGCTCGAACTGCTGAACAAGACCATCGTCAGCGACCAGGAAGCCATTCACGTCCTTCGGGCGGAATGGAGCCACCTCAATGACACCGGTCGCCTGAGGGAACTCGCCGAGAAATATCTTGCGCTGGAGCCGGTCCGCCCCGCCCAGATTGCCTCCGTGCCCATCCCCCCCGCCACGGCCGAGGAGGTCCGATGACGGACAGCCCTCACTCGCGCCGGGTCCACCTGGAAGGCGCACGAAAGGAAGCGCTTGAGACCAGTCGCAGCCGGTTGGCGGTCACGAGTGTGCTGTTCGCCGTCGCCTTCGCCGTCATTTCGGGCCGGCTGGTGGAATTGGCGGTGTTCGAAGACCCGAAAGCCCGCGCCACCGCAACGGCGTCCAGAACAGTGGTGCAGCCCAAGTCCCGCGCCGACATTCTCGACCGCAACGGGATTCTCCTCGCCACCAGCGTACCGACCGCCTCGGTTTACGCTAATCCCCGCCATCTCTTGGACGCCCGCGACGCCGCCCGGCGCATCGTCACTGTCTTCCCCGAGGTGAACGAGGAGAAGCTGTTCCGGCGCCTGAACTCGGAACGGACTTTCGTCTGGATCCGGCGCAACATCACGCCCAACCAGCAGTTCGCCATCAATGCCTTGGGCCTGCCCGGCATCTACTTCCGCCGCACCGAGCGCAGGGTCTACCCGCACGGCAGCCTGACCAGTCACGTCGTCGGCACCACCGATATCGACGCCAAGGGCCTCACCGGCATCGAGCGCGGCTTCGACCGCCGGCTACAGGATTCCGAGCAGGCACTGGCGCTGTCCCTCGATGTTCGGATCCAGTCGGTGGTCCGCCGGGCCCTCAATACGGCCATCGAAAGGTTTTCCGCCGTCGGCGGCGCGGGCATCGTTCTCGACGTTACCAACGGCGAGGTTCTCGCCCTGGTTTCGCTGCCCGATTTCGAGCCCCATTTCGGCGGCGACGTCACCGCCGAGGCCCGGTTCAATCGGGTCACCAAGGGCGTCTACGAGATGGGCTCGACGTTCAAGCTGTTCACGACGGCGGTGGCGCTCGACACCAAGACGGTCGGCTTGAACGGAGGCTTCGACGCCACCAGGCCGCTGCGCGTGGCGCGCTTCGTCATCAACGACTACCACGCCAAGAGGCGCTGGCTGAGCGTGCCCGAGATCCTTGTCCATTCGTCCAACATCGGCGCCGCCAAAATGGGGGTGGCGGTTGGGACCAAAACCCAACAGGCCTATCTCGGCGCGCTCGGATTGACCCGCAAGGCGAAGTTCGAATTGCCCGAGATCGGCGTCCCGCTGGTCCCGTCGCCGTGGCGCCAAATCAGCACCATGACCATTTCCTATGGTCACGGCATCGCCGTCTCGCCCTTGCAGATGGTGAACGGGGTCGCCGCGCTGGTCAATGGCGGGATTCTGCGCGATGCCACCTTGGCGCTCGGCGCGCCGGGCGCGGCTCCGGCAGGCGTCCGGGCCATCAAGACCGACACTTCGATCAAGATGCGCAGGCTTATGCGTCTGGTAGTCCGTCGCGGCACCGGCAAAAACGCCGAGGTGGAGGGGTATCTGGTGGGCGGCAAGACCGGCACCGCCGATAAGCCCGTCGCCGGCGGCTATGCCGCCAGCCGGCGGGTGATCTCCTCCTTCGTCGGCGCGTTTCCCATCGACCGGCCGCGCTACGTGGTGCTGGCCATGTTGGATGAGCCGAAAGGAACCGCCGAGACGTTCGGTTACGCAACCGGCGGATGGGTCGCTGCTCCGGCGGTGCGGGAAATCGTCGCTGCACTGGGTCCGATGATGGGCATGGCGCCGAGCAGGGAAACCGAGGGGCTGCCCCGGCCGGGCGACCCCCTCCATATCGCCGCCGACAAACCGCGGCAAACGGCGCGAAACCAGACAGTTCGAGGCCAATCCGTACGAGGACCGGCTCGTGCAACTAACTGATCTCTTGGAAGGGGAAGACGAACAAGACATGCAGGTGGCGGGCGAAGAAACAAGACAAATAGGGGGACTGACGGCCGATTCCCGTCTGGTCAAACCGGGTTATCTGTTTGCCGCCTTGCCCGGCTCCCGGGCTGACGGCCGGGACTTCATCGTCGACGCCGTCAAGCGCGGCGCATCGGCGGTCCTGGTGCCGGCGGATACCGCGTTCCAGGTTCCAAAAGACATCGGCGTCGTCGCCACCGAAAACCCCCGGCGTCTCTATGCCAGGATGGCGGCCAAGTTCCACGGCCGGCAGCCGGCTCACATGGCCGCCGTGACCGGTACCAACGGCAAGACCTCGGTTGCCGAATTCGCCCGCCAGATCTGGTCTTACCAGGGACGCCGCGCCGCCAGCGTCGGAACCCTCGGAATCATCTCTTCCAACGGGTGGCGGCGAGGCAGCCTGACGACGCCCGATCCCGCCGACCTCCATGCCTCGCTGAAGGCGCTGGCCGAAAACCGCGTCACGCACGCCGCCCTCGAAGCCAGCAGTCACGGTCTCGACCAGCATCGTCTCGACGGGGTGCGCATCGGCGTGGCCGCCTTCACCAATCTGTCGCGGGACCATCTCGATTACCACGGCGACATGGAAAACTACCTAGCCGCGAAACTGCGTCTGTTCACCGAGGTGCTGACGCCCGGCGGCGCGGTGGTCATGAGTTCCGACGACCCGGTCTCCGGGAAGGTCTGGGATGCGGCGGCCGGTCTCGGGGCGACGGTCACGACGGTCGGGCTCGCCGGCGACGACATCAGGCTCGATGCGGTGTCGCCGGCCGCCGAGGGCCTGGACATGGCATTCACCCTCGCCGGATCGCGGCACGACGTGCGATTGCCGCTTGCCGGCGGGTTCCAGGCAATGAACGCGTTGATCGCGCTTGGGATCGTTACCGCCGACGGCGGCGATGCGGGAACCGCCGTCGAGGCCCTCTCGCGCCTCAAGGGCGTGCCCGGACGTCTCGAGAAGATCGGCGACTACCGGGGTGGCGCGGTCTACGTGGATTACGCTCACACACCGGATGCGGTGACCACGGCGCTTGATGCCATCCGGCCCCACACCCGGGGGAAATTGATCGCGGTTATCGGCTGCGGCGGCGATCGCGATCCGGGCAAGCGCGCTTCCATGGGCGCGGCCGCGGCCGGCGGTGCGGATGAAGTGATCGTCACCGACGACAATCCCCGCACCGAGGATCCCGCCGCCATTCGCGCCGCGGTTCTCCAAGGCGCACCCGCGGCAACGGAGATTGGCGATCGGCGCGACGCCATCCGGCAGGCCGTTCGGATGATCGGCCCCGGCGATGTCGTTCTGGTCGCCGGCAAGGGCCACGAGGAAGGTCAGATCGTCGGCGAAGACATTTTGCCGTTCAACGACGCCGACGTAATCCGCGACTTTGTCACGGAGCTGGGCGGATGATGGCGGCGGCGCCTCCGCTCTGGACCGGGGCCGACGCCGCGGCGGCCACCGGCGGGACCGCGGGCGGGTCCTGGGCCGCCACCGGCGTGTCCATCGACAGCCGCACGGTACAGCCCGGCGATCTGTTCACCGCCATCAAGGGTCCCAACTTCGACGGCCATGATTTTGTCCGCCAGGCCTTACAGGGCGGCGCGGTTGCGGCGCTGGTATCCCGCGCCCCGGCGGAACCGGTAAACGGGGATTTCCTGCTGACCGTCGGCGACACCCTCCGGGCGCTGGGGGATCTGGGCCAAGCGGGGCGGAAACGCAGCGAGGGAACCATCATCGCCGTCACCGGCAGCGTCGGCAAAACCGGCGTCAAGGAAGCCTTGGCGTTTCTGCTCGGCCGCCAAAGGGAAACCCATTTCTCGGCCGGCAGCTTCAATAACCGGTTCGGCGTCCCCCTGAGCCTC
The DNA here is from genome assembly GCA_965221855.1 of Rhodospirillales bacterium. GTDB lineage: Bacteria > Pseudomonadota > Alphaproteobacteria > Rhodospirillales > UBA2165 > JAJDXO01. The sequence goes on from CBDCSV010000007.1 coordinate 6,655, forward strand.
GCCCGGCTGTCCCCCTCCGCCGCCTACGGCGTGTTCGAGTTGGGCATGAACCACGCCGGCGAACTGACCGAGCTGTCCAATCTGGTCCGGCCGAACGTCGCCGTCATCACCACCGTCGAAGTGGCGCATTTGGAGTTCTTCGCCTCGCTCGCCGATATCGCCCGGGCCAAGTCGGAGATATTCGCCGGCCTCGATCCGGGCGGCATTGCCGTGCTCAACCGGGACAATCCCTATTTCGACCTCATGGCCGAGGCGGCGCGGGCGGCGGACGCCGAGATCATCACCTTCGGCCGTCATGACGACGCCCGTTTCAGGGTGGTGCAGTCGGAGGCCGCCGGCGCCGGCTCCGACATCGAAGCCATGGCGGACGGCAAGCGGATCTCCTTCCATCTGCCGCTGCCCGGCGATCACTGGGTCGCCAACGCGCTGGCCGTGCTCGCGGTCCTGGCGGCGGCGGGCGGCGATCTCGAACAGGCCGCCGACGACATCAGCGGATTGAAGCCCGCCAAGCGCCGGGGCGAGCGCCATCAGGTGCGTTTCGCCGGCATGTGTTTCGAGATCATCGATGACAGCTACAACGCCAGCCCGTCGGCCGTGGCCGCCGCCTTGTCGGTGCTTGGCCAATCGGCGCCGGGCCCGTCCGGCCGCCGCATTGCGGTTTTGGGGGACATGCTTGAACTGGGCGGCGACTCGCCGGCCCTTCACCAGGCGTTGAAGGACGATGTGGAGGCATCGGCGATCGATCTGGTGTTCGCCGTCGGGACCCAAATGAAGTTTCTGTTCGACGCGGTTGCGCCGGAACGGCGGGGCGGCTGGGCGGAGACGGCCGAGGAGTTGGCGCCGGTCGTTTTGGCGTCCGTCCATTCCGGTGACGTGGTTCTGGTCAAGGGTTCGGCCGGTACGCGGATGGGCCGGATTGCCGACGCGCTGCGGAACTTGGATTCCGACCCGGTGCGAATGGCCGGCGGGAGGTAGGGAGGCGTCATGCTGAACAATCTCTCCGCCTTCGCCGATCAAATCCTGATCCTCAACCTGTTCCGCTACATCACCTTCCGGACCGGCGGCGCCATGATCACCGCGCTGGTCATCAGCTTCATTCTCGGCCCGATCCTGATCGAATGGCTGAAGAAGCATCAGCAGGGCGGTCAGCCGATCCGCGATGACGGGCCCGAATCCCATATCCTGACCAAGGCCGGCACCCCGACCATGGGCGGCTTTCTGATCCTGATCGCGCTGATCCTGTCGACGGCGCTGTGGGCGGACCTCGGCAACGGATACATCTGGGCGGCCCTCGGGGTGACCATCGGCTACGGGATCATCGGCTTCATCGATGACTACCTGAAGGTGACCAAGCGCAGTCACAAGGGATTGTCGGGCAAGCTCAAGCTGTCCCTTCAGATCGTCATCGCCCTGGCGGCGGCGCTGTGGATCATGAAGCTGACCCGTGATCCGCTCTCCACCTCGCTCGCCATTCCGTTCTTCAAGGACGTGCTGCTCGATCTCGGCTGGTTCTTTATACCGTTCGCCGCGTTCGTGATGGTCGGCGCGTCCAACGCGGTCAACCTTACGGACGGGTTGGACGGGTTGGCCATCGGGCCGGTGCTGATCGCAGCCGCCGTCTTCGGCATCATCACCTACCTGACCGGCAACTCGGTGTTTTCCAACTATCTGCAGGTTCACTACGTGCCGGGCGCCGGGGAGCTGTCCATATTTCTCGGCGCCCTGCTGGGCGCCAGTCTCGGTTTCCTCTGGTACAACGCGCCGCCGGCCATGGTGTTCATGGGCGATACGGGATCGCTCTCATTGGGCGGCGCGCTCGGGACCGTGAGCGTCATCACCAAGCACGAACTGGTCCTGGCGCTGGTCGGCGGCCTGTTCGTTCTCGAGACCGTGTCGGTCATCGTCCAGGTGATTTCCTACAAACTTACCGGCCGGCGGGTGTTTCAGATGGCGCCGCTCCACCATCACTTCGAAAAGAAGGGGTGGGCGGAACCGACCATCGTCATCCGCTTCTGGATCATCGCGACCATTCTGGCTCTGGCCGGATTGGCGACGCTCAAACTGAGATGACGGGGGCGCGAGGGTGATCCAGATCGATACATTCAAGGGACTGCCGGTCGCGGTCATGGGCTTGAGCCGCACCGGGATCACGGCCGCCCGCGCGCTCGCCGCCGGCGGTGCCGAGGTGTGGGCCTGGGACGATGACGAAGCGCGGCGCGAGGCCGCCGCCGGCGAAGGCATCGCCCTGGTGGATTTGGCGGCGCGAAATTTGGGTGACGCCGGCGCCCTGGTGCTGAGCCCCGGCATCCCCCATCTGCACCCCGAACCTCACCCGGTTGCGGCGAAGGCGCGGGACGCCGGATGCGAGATCATCTGCGACGTCGATCTGCTGGCCCGCCAGATCACCGGGCCCGGTTATGTGGGGGTCACCGGCACCAATGGCAAGTCGACCACAACCGCGCTGATCGGGCACGTTCTGGCCCATGCCGGCAACGAAGTGGCGGTCGGCGGCAATATCGGCGATCCGGTTCTCGACTTGAATGAACTGGGGCCGTCCGGGACCTACGTGCTCGAACTGTCCTCCTATCAGCTCGAACGGGTACCGCGGCTGGCGCTCGATGTCGCCATCCTGCTCAACATCTCCCCCGATCATCTCGACCGCCACGGCGGGATGGACGGCTATGTCGCCGCCAAGACGCGAATTTTCGATCGGACCGTGGACGGCGGTCATGCCATCGTCGGCATGGACGACCGCTATGGCCGCGGCCTGTGGCTCGATCTGTTGATGCGCGACGATGTGAAAGCCGTCCCGATCTCGGGAAATCAGCGGGTGCCGGGCGGCGTCTACGCCGACCAGACCGGCATGTTGATTGACGATCTGGATAACGGCCGGGCGGGGGTGCTCGACCTGAGGGCGGTCGGCACCCTTCCCGGCCGGCACAATTGGCAGAACGCGGCCGCGGCTTACGCCGCGGCGCGGCTGGTGGGGGTTGCCGCCGCGTCCGCCGCCGAGGCCATTCGGTCCTTTGCCGGCCTCGCCCACCGCCAGGAAGTGATCCGCCGGATCGGACGGGTGACTTATGTCAATGATTCCAAGGCGACCAACCTCGATGCCGCCGCCAAGGCGCTTGCGTCGTACGGCAATATCCACTGGATCGCCGGAGGACGCTCCAAGGAAGATGACCTCTCGGCGCTCGAAGCCTTGTATCCGCGGATTCGCCGGGCCTATCTGATCGGCGAGGCGGCGACCCAATTCGAGGCGTCCCTTTCGGGGATCGTGCACGCCGAGCGTGCGGACTCCCTCGAAGCCGCGGTGGGCAGTGCCCATACCGCCGCCCGGGAAAGCGGCGAAGACGCGGTGGTGCTCCTGTCGCCGGGCTGCGCGTCGTTCGACCAGTTCACCGACTTCGAGGCGCGAGGCCGGGCATTCCGGGTTGCGGTGGAGGCCCTGTCATGACCGCGCTCCCCCGGACGGATATCAGCATCTTCGGCCGCTGGTGGTGGACCGTCGACCGTTGGACCCTGTCGGCGCTGGTTGCCGTGTCGGCCATCGGCATCGTCCTGATCATGGCGGCGTCACCGGCCGTCGCCGACCGGCTCGACCTGGATGCGTTCCACTTCATCCGCCGGCAGTTCCTGTTCATTCCGCTGTCGTTCGCCATCCTGATCGGCGTCTCCCTGTTGAATCCCGCCGGAGTCCGCCGCCTGGCGGTGCTCGGCTTCATCGTTTCGGTCATCGGTCTGGCAATGACGCTGTTCATCGGCCAGGAAATCAGGGGGGCCTCCCGCTGGATCAGCCTGCCCGGTTTCTCCTTGCAGCCGTCGGAGTTCGTCAAGCCCTGCTTCGTGGTGGTGGCGGCCTGGTTGTTCTCGCAGTGGCGGATCAAGGGGGACATACCGGGCCACGCCGTGGCCATCGCCCTCTACGCGCTGGTGGTCGGGCTGTTGCTGCTGCAGCCGGACGTGGGGATGACGATCCTCATTTCGGTGGTCTGGGGGGTGCAGTTCTTCCTCGCCGGATTGCCCATGTTGCTGGTGTTGGGCATCGGCATTCTGTTCATCGCCGGGGGCATCGGCGCCTACTCCAACTTTGCCCACGTCCAGATCCGGGTCGACCGGTTTTTCGATCCGGCGGGCGGCGAAGCGTATCAGGTGGCGAGGTCCCTGGAGGCAGTGGTCGCCGGCGGCATCTTCGGCCGCGGCCCCGGCGAGGGCGAGGTTAAATCCATCCTTCCCGACGCCCATGCGGATTTCATATTCGCCGTCGCGGCGGAGGAATTCGGCCTGGTTACGGGCCTCCTCATCGTCGCCCTGTTTGCTTTCATCGTGCTCCGCGGATTCGCCCTGGTGATGCGGGAGACCGACCTGTTCGTGCAGCTCGCCGTAGCCGGACTCCTGGTGCAGTTCGGTCTCCAAGCGCTCATCAACATGGCGTCGACCATCAACCTGATGCCCACCAAGGGTATGACGCTGCCGTTCATATCCTACGGCGGCTCGTCGTTGGCGGCGATGGCGCTGGGCATGGGCATGGTGCTGGCGCTGACGCGCGAGCGGCCCCGGGCGAATGATTTGAGCCGGCGGAGGGCGCCATGATCGGGCCGCTGATCGTCCTTGCCGCCGGCGGCACAGGCGGACATGTATTCCCCGCCGAAGCGCTTGCCGCCGAACTGGCGGCCCGCGGCTGCCGGCTGGCGTTGTTCACCGACCGCCGGGGCGGCGCGTTCGGGGGCCGGCTGGATGAAATCGACACCTACCGCATTCGGGCAGGCGGCATCGCCGGCAAGCGCACCGTGGACCGGCTGATGTCCACCGCCGAAATCGGTCTCGGGACCATGCAGGCGTGGCAATTGCTGAAACAACTGCGCCCCGCTGCGGCCGTTGGTTTCGGCGGCTATGCATCGGTGCCGACGATGACGGCGGCAACCTTCGCCGGCATGCGGACCGCCATCCATGAACAGAATGCCGTACTCGGGCGCGCCAACCGGCTTCTGGCCGGCAGGGTCAACCGCATCGCGACGGCCTTTGAGGAGGTAAGGTCGGTGCCCGCCGGCGCCGAGGCCAAGGTCGTGCGCACGGGTATGCCGGTGCGGCCGATGATCGGTGCCGTTCGCGACCGTGTCTACCCGCCCCTTGACGGAGACTCGCCTCTCAACATCCTGGTTTTCGGCGGCTCTCAGGGAGCCCATGTGCTTTCGCAGGTGGTGCCGCAGGCCCTGGGCATGCTTGATCCACGTTTCAAGGGCCGGCTTCGCGTCGTTCAACAGTGCCGCGAAGAGGACATCGCGGCGGTCCGCCGGCAATATGGTTCCCTCGGGATCAGCGCCGACCTCAGGCCTTTCCTCGACGATATCCCCGAGCGCTATGCGGCCGCGCACCTGGTCATCTGCCGTTCCGGCGCATCGACCGTCGCCGAGCTGACCGCCATCGGCCGCCCGGCGATCATGGTTCCCTATCCCCACGCCGTCGACGATCATCAGGCATTCAACGCCCATGCCTTGGATGATGCCGGTGGCGGCTGGCTGATGCCCGAAACATCCTTTACCGCCGATGCGCTTGCCACCCGCCTCGATTCCCTGTTCTCCCTGCCCAAGTTGCTGGAGACGGCCGCCGCCGCCGCCAAGGCCGCCGGGGCGCCTAACGCGGTCGCGACGCTCGCCGACATGGTGATGGGCATGGTGCCGGGCAACGGTGACGCCGAACCGAGGAGGGCCGCCGCATGAGAGCGCTTCCCTTGGACATCGGCACCGTGCACTTCGTCGGCATCGGCGGCATCGGGATGAGCGGCATCGCCGAAGTGCTGCATAACCTGGGGTATTCGGTGCGCGGCTCGGATATTGCGGACGGCGCCAATGTCCGGCGGTTGCGCGCCATGGGCATTCCAATCGAGATCGGACACCGGGCCGAGAACCTGGACGACGGGCAGGTGATCGTCATTTCATCGGCGGTCAAAGCCGGCAACCCCGAGGTTGAAGAGGCCCGGCGGCGTCTGCTGCCGGTCGTCCGGCGGGCCGAGATGCTGGGCGAGCTCATGCGCCTCAAATGGTCGGTCGCCGTCGGCGGCACCCATGGCAAGACCACCACCACCTCGATGATCGCCGCGCTGCTGGACGCCGCCGAACTGGATCCGACGGTGATCAACGGCGGCATTATCAACGCCTGGGGCTCGAACGCCCGCTTGGGCAGCGGCGACTGGATGGTGGTCGAGGCCGACGAGTCCGACGGCACGTTCGTCAAGTTGCCGGCGACCATCGCCGTGGTGACCAACATCGATTCCGAGCACATGGATCATTACGGCGGGTTCGAAGCGCTGAGGCAGGCCTTCGATGCCTTCGTGGAGAACATTCCGTTCTACGGCTTCGCGGCACTGTGCATCGACGACGCCGAAGTGCAGGCCATGATCCCCCGGGTCTCGGACCGGCGCATCATAACTTACGGACGCAGCCCGCAAGCGGAGGTTCGGGTCACGGCCATCGAATCCACGGACGACGGCTCCAAATTCGATGTCACCGTTTCGGATCGGGCGGGCGGGCGGTCGAGAACCCTCGAAAATCTCCCTTTGCCCATGTTCGGCGCCCATAACGTCCAGAATGCGCTGGCGGCGATTGCCGTGGCCGCAGAGATGAATATCGACGATGAGGTCATCCGCCGCGGTCTGGCCGGTTTCGAAGGCGTGAAACGCCGCTTTACCAAGACCGGCGAGGTCGATGGGATCACGGTGATCGACGATTACGGGCACCATCCTGCGGAGATTTCCGCGGTGCTTGATGCCGCCCGAAGCTCCACCTCTGGCCACATTATCGCCGTCGTCCAGCCCCATCGCTACACCCGGCTTCGCGATCTGTTCGAGGAGTTCTGCACCTGCTTCAACGATGCCGACACGGTGATCGTCGCCGATGTCTATCCGGCCGGAGAAGAGCCTATCGAGGGGATAGACCGGGAGGCCCTCGTGGACGGGCTCCGTTCCCGCGGTCACCGTCAGGTGCTGGCACTGCCGGGACCCGAGCGTTTGGCCAGCCTGATCGATGGGGTTGCGCAGCCGGGGGATCTGGTGGTGTGCCTGGGCGCCGGAAATATCACCGCATGGGCCAACGCATTGCCCGGCGAACTCGGAGAGCTTCGGGGTACCGTCGAGGAGGCGCGAGCATGATGACGGCGCCCAAGTTCCCGCAAGGCTTGATCGACCGGCTGCCCCCCGTGAAGGGTGACTACACGGGCAATGCGCCGCTCGCCAAATCCATCTGGTTCCGGGTCGGCGGGCCCGCGGAAATATTGTATCGGCCGAAAGACGTCGACGATCTGGCTTCATTTCTCGCCGCTAAGCCCGGTGACGTTCCGGTGACGGTCATCGGCGTTGCGTCAAATCTGTTGGTCCGCGACGGCGGGGTCCCGGGCGTGGTGATCCGTCTCGCGGATGGCTTCAACGATATCACCGTGGACGGCAATGATCTCAGAGCCGGCGGCGGCGCGTCCAACCTCAAGGTGGCCAACGCGGCTCGGGATGCGGGGCTTGCGGGCCTCGAATTCCTGAGCGGCATCCCGGGATCGGCCGGCGGATCGGCGCGGATGAATGCCGGCGCGTTCGGCGGCGAGGTGAGCGGCGTGTTCGTTTCGGCGACGGCGCTCGACGGTCACGGAGAACCGCACGACGCCGACCCCGCCGCAATGGGATTCGCCTACCGTCATTCGACAGCGCCCGAGGATTGGATATTCGTCGACGTGGTGCTGAGGGGGCAGGCCGGTGATCACGATGCGATCGCGGCCCGCATGGAAGAAATCAAATCCATCCGTGACGCCAGCCAGCCGTCCAAGACGCCCACCGGCGGCAGCACATTCGTCAACCCGCCGGGGCACAAGGCGTGGGAGCTGATCGACAAAGCGGGATGCCGCGGGCTGAGCCGCGGCGGCGCCCGGGTGTCCGAGAAGCATTGCAATTTCCTGATCAACACCGGCGGCGCGACGGCCGCCGACATCGAAGGCCTCGGCGAAGAGGTTCGGCGGCGGGTGTTCGACGGCACCGGCATCTCGCTGGACTGGGAGATCCGGCGCATCGGCGTGCCGGCAACCCCGATCGTGAAGGAGGCGGGCAAATGAGCCGTCATGTCGCCGTCCTGATGGGTGGGTGGTCCGCCGAGCGGGAGGTTTCCCTGGTCTCGGGCGCCGCGGTTTCCGACGCGCTGACCGGGGCCGGCTACCGCGTCACCTCGATCGATGTGCAACGGGACGCGGGCACGCTGCTGACCCGGCTCCATCCCAAGCCCGACGCCGTGTTCAACGCGCTGCACGGCCGTTGGGGCGAGGACGGCTGCATTCAAGGCCTGCTGAATATCATCGAGGTTCCCTACACCCATTCAGGCCTCTTGGCCTCGGCGCTGGCCATGGACAAACCTGCCGCCAAGGCGCTGTTCGCCGCTTGCGGCATCAAGGTCTCCAAGCATGTCATCACCAGCCGCGACGAGATCTTGAAGGGCGACGTGCTGCCGAGGCCCTATGTGGTGAAACCGGTGAATGAGGGATCCAGTGTCGGTGTCACCATCGTCCACGAGGGCGACAATTTCAAACCCGGCGATGATGGCGGGTGGCGCTGGGGCCGCCGGGTGATGGTGGAAGAGTTCATTCCGGGCCGGGAACTGACCGTCGCGGTGATGGGCGATCGCGCGCTCGCGGTCACCGAAATCCTGACCGACCGGGATTTTTACGACTACGACGCCAAGTACGCACACCAGGGATCCCGGCACACCGTCCCGGCGGATATCGGCCCGGACGTTTATGACGAAGCCTGCCGGATTTCGTTGCTGGGCCATCAGGCCTTGGGATGCCGCGGCGTCAGCCGCGCCGACCTGCGGTTCGACGGCCAGGACCTCTACATGCTGGAGATCAACACCCAGCCGGGCATGACCCCGACCTCGCTGGTCCCCGAACAGGCCGCCTACGCGAATATTTCCTTCCAGGACCTGGTGTCCTGGATGGTGGAGAACGCCGCATGGGACGACTGATGGGCAAGGCGGATAAGGGCTCGGCCCCGCGGACCTCCCGGTCGCCGAAGAAGCGGCCCCGGGCGAAGCCCCTGTGGCGGACGCCGCAATTGATCGCCGCCGGGATTCTGGCCGTGGTCGCGGTGACCGGTTTTGGCGGCTGGTGGATCTGGAACGAAGGCTTCATCCAGCGTTCCCTGGAGCGCGCCAAATGGACCGCCATCGGCATCACGGCGAAGGCCGGCTTTACCGTTTCCGAAATAATCGTCGAAGGACGGCATCGCACCTCTCCCGAGGCGCTGCGCAAGGCCCTCCGGCTGGAGCGTGGCGCCCCGATCCTGGCATTCGATCCCGACGCGGCGCGCATCCGTGTGGAGGCGCTGCCCTGGGTCCGTCAGGCGGCGGTGGAGCGGCAGCTTCCCGACGTGGTGCACCTGAAAATCGCCGAACGCCGGCCGCTGGCCCTGTGGCAGCGGGATGGGGTGTTTTCGTTGATCGATTCCGACGGAGTGGTCATCCCCGTCGGCGCCCTCAAAGCGTTCAAGAATTTGATCGTCATCGTCGGCGGGGATGCGCCCCGTCACGCCGGCGCCCTGATGGATGTCATCGCCCAGTCGCCCGAGCTGGCGGGTCACGTGAAGGCGGCGGTCCGGGTCTCCGGCCGGCGCTGGGATTTGCATCTGCTGGATGGTGTCGTGGTCCGGCTGCCCGAGGAAGATCCCGGCGGCGCCTGGCGGCGTCTTGCCGATTTGCAGCGTGATCGCGGGCTTCTGAGGGGCGGCGTGTCCCGCATAGACCTTCGTTATCCGGACCGGGTGGTGATCCGGCCGGCACCCCGGCGCCCGGGCATCAAGCCGACGCCACAGCAGAAAGAGACGTGACGGTGGACCGACGGATGAAACGGAACTCGAAACAGAATGGCAGCGGCTGCGGATTGATCACCGCCTTGGACGTGGGTTCGACCAAGGTTGCCTGCTTTATCGCCCGGGTGACCGCATCCGGCGAACCCGAGATCGTCGGCATCGGCCATCAGCTGGCGGCCGGTATGCGGTCCGGCAACATTGTCGATCTGGAGGCGGTGGAATCGTCCATCCGGGCAACGGTCGAGGCGGCTGAACAGATGGCGGGCGAAAACGTCAAGGACGTCGCCGCCTGCATCTCCGGCGCGTCACCGTCTTCGAAGCTGATTTCCTTTGACGTTTCCATCGCGGGCCATGAAATCGGCGATGCCGATCTTCGCCCCGCCCTCGATCCGGCATGGCTCAAGACCCAAGTGGAGGAGGACCGCCAGGTCATTCACACCATTCCGGTCGCATTCTCCGTCGACGGTAACCGCGGCGTGCGTGACCCCCGGGGCATGTTCGCCGAGAAACTGGGCGTCAACATGGCGGTGATGAGCGCGGCGGCCGGCCCGCTTCGCAATCTCGAGACCGCGGTCAGCCGGTGCCATCTGGCGGTCGCCGATCATGTCATCGCTTCTTATGCCTCGGGGCTGGCGTGTCTGGTCGATGACGAAACCGAGCTCGGTGCGACCTGTGTCGACATGGGCGGCGGCACGACGACGGTCTCGGTGTTTTTCGATGGCGAAATCGTCCACGCCGAGAGCATTCCGGTCGGCGGCGGTCATGTCACCAATGACATCGCGCGCGGGCTGTCGACCCCGGTGGCGTTCGCGGAACGCATGAAGACGCTCTACGGCAGCTGTGTGGCCTCACCCTCCGACGACACCGAGAGCATCAGTGTGCCGCTGGTCGGCGAGGATGAGAACGAGGCGGCCCATGTGCCGCGCTCCATGCTGGTCGGAATCATCCGGCCCCGGGTCGAGGAAATTCTGGAATTGGTCCGCGAACGGCTGGAGACCACCGGCTTCGACAAGGTGGCGGGACGCCGCGTGGTTCTGACCGGCGGCGCCAGCCAACTCACCGGTATCCGGGAATTGGCCGCCGAGATGCTCGATAAGAACGTGCGCATCGGCCGTCCCACGGGTTTCAAAGGCCTGGCGGAGGCAACCAACGGCCCCGCCTTCTCGGCCGCCGCGGGCCTGATCAAGTTCATCATCAATTCACAATCGGAGACAGCGCATGCCGCGCTCCATGCAATGGAGGTCCCGACAAGCCGCTTTGGCCGGCTCGGGATTTGGATTCGTGAAAACATGTAATTCGCATCAACCCCTCATCGCTCCGGTCGACCGGGGCATCCCATCCGTCCCGTCAAAGCGGGACTTCCATACTCGCCCGCCGGAGAATCCGGTGCTCCCGGCGGGTCGCACACTCTAAATCTGGAGGCCAACATGAGTATAAACCTGACAGTGCCGAGTAATAACGAGACTCCCCAACTGAAACCCAGGATCACCGTCATCGGCGTCGGGGGTGCCGGTGGCAATGCCGTAAACAACATGATCCAGTCTGGACTGGAAGGGGTCGACTTCATGGTCGCCAATTCCGATGCCCAGGCTCTGGCCCATTCCCATTCGGATCTGCGAATTCAGATGGGAACCCAGATCACCCGAGGACTGGGTGCCGGGTCAAATCCGGATGTCGGTCGCGCGGCGGCCGAAGAAAACCTCGACGACATTCTCGCCAATCTGCAGGATGCCAATATGGTGTTCATCACCGCCGGTCTCGGTGGTGGAACCGGTACCGGCGCCGCCCCGGTCATCGCTCGTGCCGCTCGGGAGCACGACATCCTGACGGTGGGCGTGGTCACCAAACCGTTCCAGTTCGAAGGCGCCAACCGGATGAAGATCGCCGAGGCGGGCCTTGAAGAGTTGCATCAGTTCGTCGATACGCTGCTGATCATTCCCAACCAGAACCTGTTCCGGGTTGCCAATGAGCAGACGACCTTCGCCGATGCTTTCAAGATGGCGGACGACGTCCTCTATTCGGGTGTTCGCGGGGTCACCGATCTGATGGTGATGCCGGGCCTGATCAACCTCGATTTCGCCGACATCCGCTCGGTGATGATCGAGATGGGCAAGGCGATGATGGGAACCGGCGAAGCCGAGGGTGAACGCCGTGCCGTCGAGGCCGCGGAGGAGGCGATCGCTAATCCGCTGCTCGACGATACGTCCATGCGCGGCGCCAAGGGTGTGCTGATCAATATCACCGCCGGCATGGACATCACCCTGTTCGAGGTCGACGAGGCCGCCAACCGGATCCGCGACGAAGTGGACGAAGATGCAAACATCATCTTCGGCTCGACCTTCGACGAGGAGCTCGAGGGGCGGATCAGGGTATCCGTGGTAGCCACGGGGATCGAGGCCGAGGCCGGCGCCCGGCCGAAGCCCATCGTGCGTCAGGTGACCGAGGCCTATCGGCCGGCGCAGATCGAAGCCCCCAAGGAAGAGGCCGTGCCCACCGCTCCGGTGGAGGTGGCCCGGTTCCCCGAGGCCGTCGCCGAACCCACGGCCGAACAGGAAGAGGCCTTCGAGCCGGAACCGGCGGGCGACGGGACCGATACCGCCGCCGGCGACGACGGCCCGGCACCGTTCATCCCAGATGCACCGGTCGAGGCTGCGCCCGCGGTTGCCGAAGCAGCCACGCCTGATCCTATCGCCGCCGCGGACATGATGAACGCGCGTTCGGCGGACGAGGCTCCCGCACCCAAGAAGAAGGGCCCGAGCCTGTTTGAACGGGTCACCGGTGTTGGCCGTCAGGAGCGCCGCGAGCCGCAGCCACCGGCGGTCGTCAAGGCGCCTCAGGCGCCCGAACCGATCCCGTCTCCGGCATCTGCGCCGGAGCCGGAGCTGGAGGCCGCGCCTCAACCGGCACCCCAACCGGCGCCTGCGGCCCAAGCAGTTGAATCGGCACCCGAATCGCCCCCTGAAACGCAGCATGACGCGCAGCATGAAACACCGATTCCGGCGCCGCCTGCCGAGCAGCCGGCGCGGAGTGCGTCGCCGGCCAATATGCTGCTTGGCGCCCTCGATACCGGTGATGGCGACGAGAACACGGGCGACGACGACGATCTCCTTGATATTCCTGCGTTTTTACGGCGGCAGGCGAACTAAGGAGACGCTCGGGAAAACCGCAACATTTGGAAACATTTGTTGATTTGTGTGTCTCCGAGGGGGTTGTTACACCATCCTCGGAGCCATACAAATGGGTGCAATTTCAACGGATTGACCCAACGGTTCCGGGGTAAGAATTCAATCGGGCCGGGTAACGGTCCTAGATGGCCTGATAAGGCAACAGATGAATCACTCGGGCAAAGTGCCGGTAAACGAAGGACCCGCAGGTACCACCGTGGCGTCTGGCGCTCCTGGTTTTACAAGTTCCCAAAAGACCATCGCTCGGACGGTCGATTGTTCCGGGGTCGCGCTGCACTCGGGCGCCGAGACGGCATTGACCCTGCGTCCGGCACCGGCCGGTACCGGAATCATCTTCCGCCGCACGGACCTGGACGGAAGCCCAGAAATTCCCGCCCGTTGGGACCACGTGGTCGATACCACCCTCTGCACTACCCTCGGCACCGAGGGCGGTGCGCGTATTTCGACGGTCGAGCATCTGATGGCGGCTCTGGCCGGCTGTCATATCGATAACCTTTATGTCGAGGTCGATGGTCCCGAAGTGCCGATCATGGACGGCAGTTCCCAGCCCTTCGTCCTCCTGGTCGAGAGCGCAGGCGTGATGGAGCAGGCCGAGGCTCGCCGGGTGCTGGAAGTCCTCAAGCCGGTGACCATCGAAGACGGTGACCGGCTGGTGGAGCTGACTCCGAGCCCGTCTTTCTCGGTCGGGTTCGAGATCGATTTCGCCAATCGGGCGGTGGCCCGCCAGGAATTGGTGGTGACGCTGATCAATGGCTCATTCAAGACGGAAATTGCCCGCGCCCGGACCTTCGGGTTCGCGGAAGAAGTCGCGCAGATGCGGGCCGCCGGCCTGGCCCGCGGCGGTTCGCTCGATAATGCGGTTGTGGTCTCCGAGGACCGGATCCTCAATGAGGACGGACTGCGCTACGACGACGAGTTTGTCCGCCACAAGGTACTGGACGCGGTCGGCGACTTGTACCTCGCCGGCGCACCGGTTCGCGGTCATTTCCGCGGCGTGCGTTCGGGCCACCGGCTCAACAACGAGCTGCTTCGGGCGCTGTTTGCCGATGACGCAGCGTGGCGGGAAACGACCCTTGATCCGGCGATCGCCGTTCACGGGATGGCATTCGCCGCGGCTTAAATCCGTATCCGAGGATTGCCAAGCTTGCCGCTCCTTCGGGGCGGCATTTTTTTTAGCACGGTCGTGGCACCTGTGATCGCCGCGGGGCAGACAGAGGCCAAAAAAATGCTATATTCATGCCGGTCTCCAGCGAGGAAACCGGGAACTCACGAATTCCATGACTGAAATGCGATCCTCAATTTTCAAGCGGATCAGACTCCCGTCGTCACGGCTCTTGGCGCTTGGCCTTGCGGCATTCGCGCTGGCCGCCTGTTCATCGTCGGACGATGAAATCGCCTACGTCGAACGGCCGGTGGCGACGCTTTACAATACGGCGCTCAACCAGCTCAATGCCGGCGAGTTCAAGGAGGCGGCTGTCGCCTTCGATGAGGTGGAACGCCAGCATCCCTATTCGGTATGGGCGATCAAGGCCCAGCTGATGTCGGCCTACGCCTACTATCAAAACAACGACTACGATGAAGCCATCGTTGCCCTCGATCGCTTCATCCAGCTCCATCCGGGGAACAAGGACATCGCCTACGCCCACTATTTGAGGGGGTTGAGCTACTATGAGCAGATCGTCGATGTGGGCCGGGACCAAAAGATGACCGAGCTGGCGCTGGAGAACCTTTCCGATCTCGTCAACCGGTTTCCCGACAGCAAGTATACCGGCGATGCAAAACTGAAGATCGATCTCACCCGCGATCACCTCGCCGGCAAGGAGATGGAAATCGGCCGCTATTACCAGGGTCAGCGCCAGCACCTTGCGGCCGTTAACCGTTTCAAACTCGTCATCGACCGTTATCAGACCACGACCCACGTGCCGGAAGCGCTCCACCGTTTGACCGAATCCTATCTTGAGCTTGGGCTCACCGATCAGGCGGGCAAAACCGCTGCGACGCTGGGCCACAACTTTCCGGGCAGCGAGTGGTACATCGATTCCTACCAGATCGTCGAAGGCAAGCAGGTCCGGCCCAATGAAGAAAAGAAGGCCCCTTGGTATTGGCCGTTCGGTAACTAGGCCGGGACCGCTTCGACGTTCATGCTCCGGTCGCTTTCAATCAAGAATGTGGTGCTGATCGAACGGCTGGCACTCGAATTCGAGGGTGGTCTCGGCGTGCTGACCGGAGAAACCGGTTCCGGAAAATCAATTCTCCTCGATGCGCTCGGCCTTGCGTGCGGCAACCGGGCCGATGCGGGGCTGGTCCGGTCGGGTGAAGAGCAGGCGGCGGTCAGCGCCGAATTCGACGGAGAGTTGCCGGCGCCCATTGCCGGGCTGCTGGATGAACACAGCGTCGAACGGGAGGAGGTCTTGGTCCTGCGCCGGGTGCTGTCGGCGGACGGCCGGTCTCGGGCATTCATCAACGACCAGCCGGTCAGCGTCGGGCTGCTGCGCCGGGTCGGCGAAAATCTCGTCGAGGTGCACGGGCAGATGGAGGCCCATGGCCTGCTGGATCCGGCCAATCATCGCCGATTGCTGGATGCGTTCGGCGGCTATACGGCCGAACTGACCAGGACCGCGGAAACCTACCGGGCCTGGCGGGCGGCCGAGGAGGCGCGCGAGCAGGCGGAGCTGGACCTCCGGCGGGCCAAGGAGGATGAAGAGTACCTGCGCCATGTGGTCGCCGAGCTGGCCGACCTGGATCCCCGGGAGGATGAGGAAACCGTACTTGCCGGCCGCCGGGCCCTGCTGATGCACGGTGAACAGATCATCGAGGCGGCCAATGGGGCGGCGGCCGACCTGAGCGACGGGCGAGGCGTCGAAGGGGCGCTGCGATCCGCCCTCTCGGCTGTCGAGCGGGTCGCCGGCAAGGCCGAGGGCGCCCTCGACGATGCCGCGGCGGCGCTCGAGCGAGCGTTGAACGAGGCGGCGGATGCGGCGTCCGAAATCGAACGGGCGAGCCGCGCCGTGGAGCTGAACCCGGCGGAACTGGAGCGGGTGGAGGAACGCCTGTTCGCGCTGCGCTCGCTGGCCCGGAAACACGGCTGCTCCGTCGCCGGGCTGCCGGCGGTCAGGGAAAGGCTGGCGGGTCAGTTGGCGACCATGGAAGAGGGGTCCGATGCTCTCGTTCGCCTGCGCGCCGAGGAAGATGCCGCCAAGGCGGAATACGAAGCCGCCGCCGAAGCCTTGTCGAAGAAGCGCGGGACGGCGGCGGGCAGGCTCGATGCGGCGGTGAACAAGGAACTGCCGCCCTTGAAGCTCGGGGATGCGGCGTTCTCGACCGGTCTCGCGCCTCTGGACCCGGGGGATTGGGGCGCCGCCGGCCGGGAACGGGTCCAGTTCAACGTCCGGACCAACCCCAACACGCCCGCGGGTCCGCTGCATCGCATCGCGTCGGGCGGCGAATTGGCGCGGCTGATGCTGGCCATAAAGGTGGTGCTGGCCGATGCGGACGCGATCCCGACGCTGATTTTCGACGAGGTGGATGCGGGAATCGGCGGCGCGGCCGCGGCGGCGGTCGGCGACCGCCTAGCCCGGCTTGCGGGTGATGCGCAGGTGCTGGTCGTCACCCATTCGCCGCAAGTGGCGTCGCGCGGGACCAGCCACTGGCGGATATCGAAATCCGGCGGCCGCGAGGGCAACCGGACCGATGTCGAGGGGCTGGGCGCCGAGGCCCGGACCGACGAGATCGCCCGAATGTTGTCCGGCGCCAAGGTGACCGACGAGGCCCGCGCCGCCGCGCTCAGCCTGCTGGCCGGCGAAGCCCGGGCGGCGGAGTAGGGCGATGGCGGATATCGATCCCGGCAATCTGACCGAGAAGGAGGCGGCCGCCGAACTGGAGCGCCTGGCCGCCGAGATCGCCGTCCACGACAAGGCCTATCACGCGGACGACGCGCCGGTGATCTCGGACGCCGAGTACGACGCGCTCAGGCGTTTGAACGACGCCATCGAGGCCAGATTCCCGAATCTGGTGCGTGAAGACAGCCCCTCCAGGCAGGTCGGCGCCGCGCCCGCCGGCGGCTTCGCCAAGGTCACCCACGCCCGGCCCATGCTGAGCCTCGGCAACGTGTTCTCGGAAGAGGAACTCCGGGATTTCGTCGACGGGCTTCGCCGGTTCCTCAAGGAACTCCGCGACGATCCGGCCATCGCCATCGAGTTCGTCGCCGAGCCCAAGATCGACGGGCTCTCCGTTTCGCTGCGCTACGAAGACGGCAGGTTCGTGACCGGCGCCACCCGGGGCGACGGGGCGGTAGGCGAGGACGTCACGGAAAATCTCCGCACCCTCGATGAGATACCAAAGACCATCGAGGGGGCGCCGGGGGTGCTCGAAGTCAGGGGCGAGGTCTATATGACCAGGCGCGACTTCCTCGAAATGAACGAACGGCAGGAAGCGGCGGGCGAAAAGGTGTTCGCCAATCCGCGCAATGCCGCCGCCGGGTCGCTGCGCCAGCTCGACAGCGCCATAACGGCGGCCCGGCCCCTGAAGCTGTTCGCCTACGCCTGGGGTGAACTGTCGGCGCCGGTGGGCGAGACCCAGTGGGATTTCCTCGCCGCTCTCCAAAAGTGGGGATTTCCGGTCAACCCGTTGGCCAGGGTCTGCGGCAGCGTCGAGGAAATTCTGGAGAATTACCAAAGGCTCTCGGAGGCGCGGGCCGGCCTCGACTACGACATCGACGGGATCGTCTACAAGGTCAACCGGCTGGACTGGCAAGAGCGCTTGGGCATGGTCAGCCGCGCGCCGCGCTGGGCGGCGGCCCACAAGTTTCCGGCGGAGAAGGCCGAGACCCTGCTCAACGGCATCATCATCCAGGTGGGACGGACGGGCACGCTGACGCCGGTGGCCGAGTTGGAGCCGGTCACCGTCGGCGGGGTGGTGGTCAGCCGCGCGACGCTCCACAACGAGGACGAGATCGGACGCAAGGACATCCGGGTCGGCGATACGGTGGTGATCCAGCGGGCCGGCGACGTGATCCCCCAGGTGGTCGAGGTGGTGACCGCCAAGCGGCCCGGGAATTCGAAGCCCTTCGTGTTCCCGGACGTGTGCCCCGAATGCGGCTCCCGCGCGGTTCGGCCCGAAGGCGAAGCGGCCCGGCGCTGCACCGGCGGGCTGATCTGTCCGGCCCAGGCGCTGGAGCGGATGAAGCATTTCGTCTCCCGCAACGCCTTCGACATCGAGGGTCTCGGCGCCAGGCACATCGAGGCCTTCATGGCCGACGACATCCTCAAGACCCCGGCCGATATCTTCCGGCTCGCCAGTCACCGGGACGACATTTCCGGCCGCGAGGGCTGGGGCGACAAGTCAGCCGACAACCTGATCGCCGCCATCGGCGACCGCCGCGCCATCGATCTCGACCGGCTGATCTACGCCCTCGGCATCCCCCAGGTGGGATCGGCGACGGCGCGGCTGCTGGCCAAGCAGTACGGCGCCCTCGACGACTGGCGGAACGCCATGGGCGCGGCGGAGAATCGGGAGTCGGAGGCCTATGCGGAACTGACCGGCATCGACGGCATCGGCCCCTCGGTGGCCGAGGACATCCTCGAATTCTTCGGCGAAGCCCATAACCGGGCTGTCCTGGATGACCTCGGAGAGTTGCTGGATGTCCGGAATTTCGAGATGCCCGACACCGGCGGCTCGCCCGTCGCCGGTAAGACGGTGGTGTTTACCGGCACCCTCGAGACCGTGACCCGGTCCGAGGCCAAGGTGCGCGCCGAAAGTCTCGGCGCCAAGGTTGCGGGCAGCGTTTCCGGGAAGACCGACTACGTGGTCGCCGGTCCCGGCGCCGGGTCAAAGGCCAAGAAGGCCGCCGAACTCGGCATCGCGACGCTCACCGAGGACGAGTGGCTGAAGCTGATCGGCGATGCCTGAGCCAAGCCAGTGACAGATGGGTGACGCCATGGACCTCTCCTACTTCATTCAGCCCGTCCATCCCCTGGACAAGTCCTATGGCCGGTCCATCGAGGAGGACCGCCAATCGGTCATCCTCGCCGACGAGCTGGGCTACAAAGAGGCCTTCGTCGGCGAGCATTTCACCGACCTCGCCGAGCCCATCACCTCGTGCCTGATGTTCCTCGCCTGGCTGGCTCGCGACACCAAGCGGATCAAGCTGGGGTCGGGGGTCACCAACCTGCCGGTCTATCACCCGGTTATGCTGGCGGGCCACGTGGCGATGATCGATCACATGCTGGGCGGGCGGTTCATCTGGGGCATCGGCCCCGGCGGCCAGCCCTCCGACATCGAGGCCTTCGGCAATTGGGACGTGGACCGGAACGTCAAGATGGTCGAGGTGTTCGACCAGGCGATGAAAATCTGGAGCGGAGAGGCGCCTTATGATGTCGCCGGCGAATTCAACTCGTTCCGCACCATCCGGACCTATAACCCGGCCATCGGCCAGGGCATCGCGCCGAGGCCCCTGCAGCGCCCCCATCCGCCCGTCGTGGTGACGGCGCTGGCGCCCCACTCCCGCGGCATCGCGCTCGCCGCGGAGCGGGGCTGGCTCCCCATCTCGTGCCAGTACGTCCAGGCCCATTGGGTGGCCACCCACCGTCCCAGGCTGATGGAGGGGCTGGCGAATGCGGGGAAGGAGGAAGACCCGGCGGCCTGGCGGGTCGCCAAATGCGTATTCGTCGCCGATGACGAGAAGACGGCGCGGGCCTACGCGCGCTCCGAGGACGGCCCCTACGGCTATTACTTCAACAGCCTGATGACCAAATTGGGCGGCGGCGGGCGCATCGGCCTGTTCGCCAAATACCCAGACCAGCCCGAGGACCGGATCACCCTCCGGCAGAGCCTGGACACCCAGGTGATCGCCGGCACCGTCGACAGCGTGGCGGATCAGATCCTGGCCCTGCGGGAAGAGATCGGCAGCTTCGGGACGCTGGTCTACACCGGCCTCGACTGGGCCGACGAGGCCTTGGGCCGCAGGTCCATGCAGCTCATGGCCGAAGAGGTGATGCCGCGCGTCAACGCGGCCCTCGGCGAAAGCGCCGAAGCGGCGGCGTAGCCTAATCTACCGGCGACGATTAGTGGTGACGTGGCGGAATTCAATATCCGGTTGATATGGGAATTTGAACGATATGGGTGAAAAAGCAATTTGGCTTTATGCGGTTGTCTGGACGTTGGCTGCGACTGTTTTGCTCCTGATTGTGCTGAGTCCGTTCAATCTCTGGAACCCCCTTTGGATGGATAGCGGGAAACTACAGGAGATCGGGAGAACCGGATATCGCGACAGGCTCTGGGCAATGGTGATCGAAGCCGTCCAACTGACGTTTCTGATTGCGATTCCCTGGGGATTTCTAATTCTTCGCAGCCGGCCGTTTTGGGCTCGAATTCTCATGCGGTATGCGGTGTTTCTTTGGACTTTCCTATCGGTACTCTACGTCGTCGGTTTGACCGGTGGGATGCTCTGGGTTGGGCTTGGAAATGATGAATATGACCGGTTCCGACCCGCTTACTCGGAACCGGTCGTGGCAGAGTACTTTGGGGAAATTACCCTTCAAGTGATGCACCTGTGCGTTTTTCTGGTTCCCGCCTTTATCTATTGGTTGATCGTTCAACGCGAAAGTGAGAATGGGCGTGTTTGAAGGCGACCGGCCTGGAGGGCTTCCATAACAATATCCTCTGCCGGCCTGGGATCGTCACGAAACTCCTGCCCGAGATCGCGTCCAATCCGATTGTTGTAGAGGCCTAGAGCGTTTCATATTTTGACGGAAGCGTATCCTGCGTTTTTGAAGTAGTTGGCGCATTGCTGTGGCTCGATGGTGTCGATGAGGCTCCCGAGATGGCGCCATAAGTCGTCGATCTCCCGCTTCTGGGCGTTTCTCATCCAGTGCTTGATTTGGGCAAAGGTCTGCTCGATGGGATTGAGGTCGGGGGAATATTTGGGCAGGAGCCACAGCTTGGCTCCGGCGGCACGGATGGCGTTTCGCACGGCTTTTGACTTGTGGCTGCCGAGATTGTCCATGATGACGATGTCGCCGGGCACCAGGGTCGGCACGAGCAGCTGCTCGACGTAGGCGCGGAAGCACACGCCATTGATGGGGCCGTCGAAGACGCAGGGCGCGGTGAACCGGTCGCAGCGCAGCGCGCCGATGAAGGTCAGGGTGTGCCACCGCCCATGGGGGGCAAAGCCGCGGACCCGCTCCCCTTTCGGCCCCCAGCCGCGCAGCGGGGCCATATTGGTCCGGATCCAGGTTTCATCAATGAATACCAGCCGTTCGGGATCAAGCTTTGCCTGCCACGCCTTCCAGCGCCTGCGATGGCGGGCGATGTCCGCGCGCGCCCGTTCAACGGCGAACAGGGTTTTTTTTAAAGCGCAGCCCTTCACGGCGCAGAAACAGCCATACCGTGCTGTGGGATACCCTGACACCCCGAGCGGCCAACTCGTCTCTCAACCGATGCAGCGTCAGATGCGGCTCCTGGTCGATCCGGCCGACAATGAACTCCCGATGGGGCTCAAGAACCCGGCGGCGGTGACCGCCCATCTTGCCGGGCGCAACACTCCCCGTCCGCCGGTAGCGCTGCGACCACTTAACCACGCTCGAAACCGCAACCCCAAACCGAGCCGCTACAGCGCGGCAACTCTCCCCCGCCAAAACCGCCAAAACAACACGCTCTCGCAAATCAATCGAATAAGGTCTCGCCATGAATGCTGGCCTCCTTGCCCAGCATCCATCTTGAATCATGGTTCGCCCATACTTGGGAATCCCTAAAATGATTCAATCAATCTCAAATACGCTCTAGCGCGGAAACCGCCTGTCGGGGCTAATTCGGCCCGCTTGGCCTCTGACGGGTCCTCCTTCCTTGGGTTTTACCGGGTGCGGTAGCAATCACCCGGCCTGGTTCACGGCCTTGACGGTTCCTCGAGTTCCAGCACCACCATCCGGTGCATGACCCGGGTTTGTCCGGGGTAGTCGTTCATCGCGTAATGCATGGAGCAGCGATTGTCCCAGATACCCAGCATGTCCACCTGCCATCTGTTGCGGAAGGTGAACTCGGGACGCACCGCGTGGGCATAGAGGTAATCCAATATGGGTTGGCTCTCTTCCTCCGTCATTCCTTCCAGGCGCAGCGTGAAGCCGGGGTTGACGTAGAGCACCTTCCGGCCCGAATCCGGGTGCACCCGGATCACCGGATGGATGACCTCGCTGTCATAGTTGTCCCGGTAGGCGATGGTGTCGGCATCCACCTTGGTGACGCCGGCCTTGGCCTCCTCGCGGGCGACATTCCGTCTGTAGCTCTCGGGAAATCCGTGGACGGCGTTCATGCCGTCGAGCATCTCCTTCATGCCGTCCGACAGGGCCTCGTAGGCCATGTACATGTTGGTGAACAGCGTATCGCCGCCGCGGGTCGGGATTTCGCGGGCATAGAGCGAATTGGCCAGTGACGGCCGGGGCAGGTTGGTGAAGTCCATGTGCCAGAGATTGCCGAACACATGGCTTTCCTCGGGCTTCTTGCGAAGCTCATGGACCGCCGGCGCGCCCTCCAGCGGCTTCATGTAGGGGTGGGGCAGGGGCTCTCCGAAGCGGGCGACGAACCGGCTCATGGTTTCCGGGGTCAGCCGCTGGTCCGGGAAGAAGATCGCCAGATGATCGGTGAACGCCCGGTGGATGGCGTCGAACGTCCGGTTGTCGAGGTCGCCCGACAGGTCGCATCCCGAAACCAGCGCGCCCATGGAACCGGCCAGCGGTGTCACCTCGATATCGGATTGCGTCATGGCTCCTTCCCTCGCAGGAGAGTTTAGCGAGGCGGGTTCATCGGGATCAACCGCCGACGATCATCCGCCACATTTCGCCGATGCGCGGCCGCCCGTCCTCCCGTTCCCCGTCCCACTTCACGTGATCGTCGGGCCCGGCGGCCGGGGAAACCTCGACCGACCACAAGGGATCGACGGTGTTGGGCAAAAAGGAATAGCGGACATCGATCACCGTATTGGGCACCTTGGGATCGAGGGCGACATAGCCCTGGCTGAACCAGGCGAAGCGGCTGACGTCCCTGTATTGCTGGCTCTCGGGATCGAGCCACGGGAAGTCGCGCCGAATGTCGAGTTTGGCGATCGAGGTGCCCGGGTATATCCGGGGTGCGATTCCGGCCCGGACCGCATCCACGTAATACCGGTCGTCCGCCGTATAGATGGTCTTCCAGACCAGAATGTTGCCGATGCTCGGTTTGACCGTGATGTCTCCCGGCGCGTGACCCCGGCCGGCCGCCAGGTCCGCGGCCATCGCCCTCGCATTGAAGTGCTGGAGCGTGCCGAGCGACAGGTAAAGGATCGCCCACGCGCAGGCGAGGCGGCCGAGCCAGGGCGACTTCCAGGCCATGGCCGAGCCGACCAGGACCACGATCGGGACCGTGAACAGTGGATCGATGATGGAGATGATACTGGCCGACAGCCGAAGGTCGCTGAACGGCCAGAACAGCATGGTGCCGTAGGAGGTCGCGAAATCGAGCAGCCCGTGGGTGGCGTAACCGAGGGTGCAGTAGAGGAGGGTCCGGCGGAACGGCAATCGCCACCATCGCCAGAGCACGAGATGAACGATCGCCGCCGCGATCAGTCCGCCGAACGGAATGAAGAATAGTGAATGGGTGAACTGGCGGTGGTACTCGAGGGCCAGCAGGGGATCGGTAGAGGAGCGGATGAAGACGTCCGCGTCCGGCAGCAGCCCGGCGCCAAACCCCACCAAGCCGGCCGCGACCACCGATTTCCTGCGGGAGGCGGCCTGCGGCAGCGCCGCGCCGAGAATGCCCTGACTGATGGGGTCCATGATCGCCTGCTTTTGCCGTCTACCGCTACGCCTTGCCGAGTACGCCGAGCAGGAATGCGTAGACCATGGCCACCTCGTCCAGGCGGTCGAAGCGCCCGGCGGCGCCGGCATGACCGGCCTCCATGTTGGTCCGCAGCATCAGCGGATTGCCGTCGGTCTTGAGTTCCCGCAGCCTGGCGACCCATTTTGCCGGCTCCCAGTAGGTGACCCGGGGATCGCTGATCCCGGCGGTGACGAAGATCGGCGGGTAGTCCCTGGCCTCGACATTGTCGTAGGGCGAATAGGAGGCGATGTAGTCGTGGGCCTCCTTACTTTCCAGCGGGTTGCCCCACTCGGGCCATTCCGGCGGCGTCAGGGGCAGATCCTTGTCGCACATGGTGTTGAGCACATCGACGAAGGGCACCTCGCCGACCACCGCGCCCCAGAGGTCGGGGCGCATGTTGGCCGCTGCCCCGACCAGCATCCCGCCCGCGCTGCCGCCGTGGATGGCGATCCGGCCGGCGGAACTGAAACCTTCCTCGGCCAGCTTTTCGCCTGCGGCGACGAAGTCCTCGAAGGTGTTCTTCTTCTTGGCCAGCTTGCCGTCCAGGTACCACTGATAGCCCCTCTCGGTGCCGCCCCGGACATGAGCGATGGCGTAGACGAAGCCCCGGTCGACGAGGCTCAGGCGGTTGGTCGAGAAGCTCGCCGGCATGGACATGCCGTAGGAGCCGTAGCCGTAGAGCAGCGCCGGCGCCGAGCCGTCCCGGGGCGTATCCCTGGCGTGCAGGATGGAGATCGGCACCCGGGCGCCGTCGGGCCGTTCGGCGAATATGCGCCGGGTCACGTAATCGCCCGCCCGGTGCCCGCTCGGCACCTCCTGCTCCTTCCGAAGCTCGCGGCTGCGGTCCCCCATCCGGTAATCGAAGGTCCGCCGCGGCGTGGTCATGGACGAATAGGTGAACCGCAGAATGTCGGTGTCGAATTCATAGCCCGGGATGACGCCCAACTCGTAGGCCTCTTCATCAAAGGCGATGGCGTGTTCGCTGCCCGAGGCGAGATCGCGAACGACGATCCGGGGCAGGCCGTCGATGCGTTCGTGCCGCACCAGGTAGCCGCCGAATTCCAAGATCGAACGGATGAACCGGCCGGGTTCGTGCGCAATCACGTCGGTCCAGTTCTCCCGCCCCGGCGCGTCCAGCGGCGCCTCGACGATCTTGAAGTCGACGGCATCGTCCGCATTGGTGCGGATGAACAGCCTGTCGCCCACATGGGCGATGCCGTATTCGACGCTGGGATCGCGGGGCGCGACGACCGCGGGCTCGGCGTCCGGATCGTCGGCATCGATCAGATGCACCTCCGAGGTGGTGTGGTCGTGGGCGGAGATTTCCACGAATTTGCCGCTCTGGCTCTTTCCCGCCGCGACGAAGAAACCCGGGTCGGTCTCCTCGTAGACCGTGACGTCGTCGCCCGCCTCGGTGCCCACCCGGTGCCGGTTGACCCGGTAGGGGCGGTGGTTGTCGTCGAGGACCGTGTAGTAGAGGGTCTTGCCGTCGTTTCCCCAGACGACATTTCCGCTGCAATCGGGAAGCCGGTCATCGAGATCGCCGCCGGACGCCAGGTCGCGGATTTTGACGGTGAATATCTCCGAGCCGTTGGTGTCGAGGGCATAGGCCAGCTGCGCATGGTCCGTGGAATGGCTGCAGCCGCCGACCCGGAAGAAGGACAGGCCTTCGGCTTCCTCGTCGCCGTGAAGCAGCACCTCGCCGTCTCCCGTGCCGCCGGTGCTCCGGCGGCAGAACAGCGGGTGCTGCCCGCCGGTCTCGTAGCGGGTGAAATACTCGAATTCGCCGTCCGGCGCCGGGACCGAGGAATCATCTTCCTTGATCCGTCCCTTCATCTCGTCGAACAGCAGCGCCTGAAGTTCCTCGGTCCCGGCGAGCAGGGCCTTGGTGTACGCGTTCTCGGCTTCCAGATAGGCGCGGATATCCGGGTCCAGCTTGTCCGGATCGCGCATCGCCTCCTGCCAGTTCCCGTCCTTCAGCCAGGCGTACTCATCGGTCCGGGTTCGGCCGTGGAGGGTGATGGTCGTTGGCTTTTTCGGCGCGGATGGCGGAGCAGGGACCGCATCGGGCATCCATCTATTCTCCGTCGCCGCCCTCGACCTGTCCGGAGGAACTGGGGGCCGCGGAGGGCGCGCCGGCGGCCGGGGCCGGTTTGGCCGGTTCCGCCGGCTTGGTCCGGTTGGGCCCGGTTTCCATGCGCACCGGCGCTGCCGGCGCGCTGCCGTCCTTGTCCTCGCCGAAATAGACGGTCTGGTGGGGGAAGGGAATCTCGATGCCCAGCTCGTCGAAACGACGCTTGATCCGGCGGTTGAACTCGCGGCCCACCGACCATTGCTCGATCGGCATGGTCTTGAACCGGGCCTTGATGACGATGGCCGAGTCGCCGAAGGAATCCAGGCCCAGGACTTCCAGGGGTTCGAGAATCTTGGGACCGAAATTTTCGTCGGCCCGGATTTCCTCGCCCAATTTTTCCAGCACGCCGATCACCTCGTCGACATCCTCGCGATAGGCGATGCCCACCTCGAAGACGTAGTAGGACCACTCCTTGGTCATGTTGGTGACCGTGTCGATGGCGCTGAACGGAATGGTGTGGACGTTGCCCGACAGGTCCCTGAGCCGGATCGACCGGATGGACATGTCCTCGACCCGCCCCGCCGTTCCGGCGACCCGGGCGACGTCGCCGACCGCGACCGCGTCCTCGAACAGCATGAAGGCGCCGGTGATCACGTCCTGGACGAGCTTTTGGGAGCCGAACCCGATCGCCAGGCCCGCAATGCCGGCGCCGGCCAGCAGCGGCCCGATGTTGACCCCGAGTTCGGCCAGCACCACCAGCACCACCAGAACGGCGATGAAGAAAAACAGGGCGTTGCGCAGCAGCGGCAGCAGGGTTCGCGCCCGGTCGCGCCGGGCGAGCGCTTCGGCGCCTTCCTCCGCCTGGTCGAGGTAACGCTCGATGGCGGCGCTGGCGGCTTCCCAAACCACCAATGCGACGATGAGGACGATGGCGATGCTGGCGGCCGCGGATACGATCCGCGCCCCGGCCGGGCTCTGCAGCCAGGCGACCACGTCGAGGCCCCAGGCCTGGAGGATCACGGTCAGGGCGATGATCAGGACGAAGACGTGCAGCACCCGCTCCATGACCGGCAGGTAGCGGTTGGCGCGCTGCTCCAGGCCCGGATAACGGGCCTTCATCTCGTCCTTGATGGAGAAACCCCGTTGGATCGCCCGGTGAATACCGTGGCTGATCAGGATTGCGATCACGACGGCGGCCACCGTGATCACGGACGAGCCGAGGAAGTTCCCGAAACCGTCCTCGATCCGGAGCGCCCAGATGCCGTAGACCGCGGCGATATAGATGATCGCGAGCGCGTGCCAGATATCGGCAATCCGGTTGCGGAGCGCGGTCAAGGGGTGGCCGCGCTCGGGCTGCCCGTCGCCCGCGTGGAGGAATTCCGCGAACGGCCGGCGGTTCTGGAGGACGAAGATAATGGCCATGGCGGCGATCAGCAGGCCGAGGAAGGTGACGGCGAATTGCTCTCCGCCCCGGGGCAGGCCCAGGAGCCCCGCGGCGGCGATCCCGAAGGAGCCGTAAACCCAGATGAACGTAAATCGCCGCGTCCAGATATAGAGGTAGTTGGAGGTCTCGCCCGAAGCGGGAATGAACCGCAGCCCCTGTACCCGGGGCGCGAGGATCATGCGCGCCAGGACCATGATGGCGCCGGCGAGGACGTAGGCGTTGATGATGGTGACGACCACAAGGCGCGTGAGATCGGTCGGCTCGGTGACCGGGAGGATGGCGTAACCGGCGACCGCCGCCGCCGCGACCGGGATCAGGTCGAGCAGCGTGCGGATGGCGAGGAACAGCAGGCGGACGAGCACGGATTCGCCGGATTGCCGTTCGACGGCTTCTCGCGGCCGGCGCAAGACCCGCCCAGCGGCGGTCCCGGCCGCGACCGCGGCAACCGCCACCACGATCAGCTTCAATATGATCCGCAGCCAACGCTCGCGGGCTTCGGTGTCCGTTGCCTGATCCCTTAGCCAGTCCAGCAGTTTGGGCGCGTCGTCCAGGGCGGTACCCGCGGCGAGAAACGCCTCGCCGGCATCTTTCGCGCGCTGGGCGAGCGTGCCGACGACCGTGGTGCCGGCGGACGAGGCCGGTTCCGGCCCGTCGCCCGCCGGCTGTTGAGCGGCGATCAGCGCCTTCAACTGATCGATCAGTTTTTGCCGCTCCGCGTCGTTCTCGATGGACGCGAGCAGGGACTGGAGCTCCGCCTGGCCGACGGCCGGCGCGGCGGCCGCCTGCTGCGCCGACGCGGCGCTGGCGCCGGACAGGACAGCCGCCGCGAGGAACAGGGCCGACAGGGGTTTCAGCATCCTGAGGATCGATTTGGGGATCGAGGTCGAAGTCATGCGGCGGAGATTAGCCAGCCGCCCCGGAAGAGTCAC
The DNA here is from genome assembly GCA_965221855.1 of Rhodospirillales bacterium. Lineage (GTDB taxonomy): Bacteria > Pseudomonadota > Alphaproteobacteria > Rhodospirillales > UBA2165 > JAJDXO01. The sequence goes on from CBDCSV010000007.1 coordinate 34,967, forward strand.
ATGATTTGCACCATTTGCAGTGGGCTAGCCGTTTTGCCCGGTGCCGTTCCGCGACGCGATGATTTCGTGGAGCATGGCGTAATCGTCCTCGCGGAACGAATCGAGGGTGGCGGCGCTGTCCTCGGCGCTGATGCCGATGGCGCGGACGATGATGCCGCCCAGCTGAAGGCTGGCCTCGAGGGTCTCCGGAACCACGGCGGTTGCGCCCAGATCCTCGAGCTGGCGGACGTGGGTCAGGTCCCGGGCGCGGACATAAATCGCCAGATCCGGATATGCGGATCTGAGCTCCCGCACCGCCCGGCTGACATCCTCCGGCTCGTTGATCGTGATGACCACCGCCCGGGGCCCGCGCCGCGCCCGCCGCGGTGATGACCGAGATTTCGGTGGCGGCGCCGTAATAGACCTCGGTTCCCTGATGCCGGCACTGGGCGACCAGCCGGTAATCCCGGTCGAGGGCGATGTGGGGGGTGTTGGTGGCGTTGAGCACCATGGAGACGGTCTGACCGACCCGCCCGAACCCGATGATGATGATATGGTCTTCCAGCTCGCCGCCGGCCTTGCTGATGTCCGAGGCGGGCGGGACCGCGCCGGGGGTCAGCCATTCGGCATACCTGTCGCCCAAATAGGCCATCAGGGGGGTCAGCGCCATGGTGAGGGTCACCGCGGCGAACAGTACGGCGCCCGTTTCGGGCGGGAGGATGCCGGCCGCCATGGCCGCGCCGAATATGACGAAGCCGAATTCCCCGCCTTGGCTGAGGATCAGGCCCACCCGCCCCGAAACGATGGCCGACAGGCCGAAGGCCCGGCTGAGAAGGCCGATGACGATGGACTTCCCGACCAGCAGGCCGGCGGCGATGCCGAGAACCGGCAGCCACTCGGCGATGACCACCCGGATATCGACCATCATGCCCACCGACATGAAGAACAGGCCGAGAAACAGCTCGCGGAACGGCCGGATATCGGCCTCGACCTGATGCCGGTACTCGGTCTCGGCGAGCAGCAGTCCGGCGAGGAAGGCGCCCAACGCCATGGAGAGGCCGGCCAGGGAGAAGACCAAGCCCGTACTCAGTACGACCAGCAGGGTGGCGGCAACGAACAGCTCGGTACTGCCGGACGCGGCGATCAGCCGGTAGACCGGCCGCAGTACCGCCCGCCCGGCGACGACGGCGACGACCAGCGCGACAACGGCCTTCAGGCCCGCCTCGCCGATCGCCGTCAGCAGGGAGGGGCCCTGCTCGTTCAGCAGCGGCACCAGGATCAGCAACGGCACGATGATCAAATCCTGGAACAGCAAGACGGCGAAGGACATGGTGCCGTAGGGTGTGGCCCGCTCGCCGCGCTCGGTCAGCAGTTGCAGCACGAACGCGGTCGACGACAGGGCGAGGCCCGCCCCGATGACGATCGCCGCGTTGACGGAAATCCCGAACGCCAGCGCGGTCCCGAAGATGATGGCGCCGGTGAGCGCGACCTGGGCCGTGCCCAGGCCGAACACATAATTTCGGAGCTGCTTGAGCCGCCCGAAGGACAATTCAAGGCCGATGGTGAACAGCAGAAACACCACGCCGAACTCGGCCAGCGCCTGAGCGCCCTCGGCATCGCTGATGAAGCCGAAACCATGGGGGCCGATGAGAATTCCGGCCGCCAGGTGGCCGATCACCGGGCTCGATTTCAGGCGTTTGAGGAGCGGGACGATGACGACGGCGGCGACCAATAGGACCAGGACGTCCGCCAGGATCGGCGCCAGGGTCGGCGAGTGATGCATCTCAGGCGGCGCCCGTCGTGACGGTTGCTTCTTCGAGCGCTTCGATAGTTGCGTCGACCGCCAGCATGATGGCGCCGTGGCGCGAGGTGGCGGATTTGGCCGGTTCCAGCGCGGCGAGCGCCGCCCACTTGCCCCCGGGCGGCGGTCCGCCGCCGGCCAGCATGGCGGCCATTCGGTCCCGCACAGCGCGGAGTTCCGTCAGGTCGGCCCCGATGACGTGCTCGGCGATCACCGACGCGGCCGCCTGACCCAGGGCGCAGGCCTTGATTTCCTGCGCGTAGCCGGTGACCGCGCCATCCTCGATCCCGAGGTCGACGACGATGCCGCTGCCGCACAGGGGCGCGGTCCGGGTGACGCTGACATCGGGGTCTTCCAGCCGGCCGATGCGCCCGATATTCCCCGCCAGCCGGAGCACATCCTTGTTGTAGATGTCGTCGATCATGCGATCTCCATGACCCCAAAATAGTTCGCATCCTCGGCCCTGCCCAGCCTGGATTGCCGGCCTGGATTATTCGTCAAAACGGTTCTCGCCCGGGCCGGTTTGGGATAGGGTCCGCGCCGCCACATCAACGGCCTGAACTCAACGGTCTGGACCATGCGTCTCGACGAATTCGATTTTGAGCTGCCCGCCTCGGCGATCGCGCAGCGCCCGGTGCAACCGCGCGATGCCGCGCGGCTGCTGCATGTGTCGGGCGGCCTAGCCGACCGCCGGGTGCGGGACCTGCCCGGCCTGCTTCGTCCGGGGGACCTGATGGTTTTCAACGACACCAAGGTCATTCCCGCCCGGCTGCGGGGGGAGCGCGGCGAAGCGACCATCGAAGTCACCCTTCACAAGGAGGAGGGGGAAGGGATCTGGGCGGCTTTCGCCCGCCCGGCAAAGCGCCTGAAGGAGGGTGACGCCATTGCGTTCGCCCCCGATCTGCGCGCGGAAGTAGCCGCGAAGCGGGATGCCGGCGAGGTGGTGCTGGATTTCCAAACCACCCGGAACGGCCTGTTCGCCGCCCTCGAGGTCCATGGCCGGATGCCGCTGCCGCCATACATCAAGCGGGAAAGGACCGGGGACGACGAAGACCGGGAGGACTATCAGACCATGTTCGCGGCGCGGGACGGCGCGGTGGCCGCCCCGACCGCCGGGCTGCACTTCACGCCCGGGCTGATGGAGCGGTTGGCCCATGCGGGCATCGACCATTCGGCCCTGACGCTGCACGTGGGCGCGGGTACGTTCCTGCCGGTGAAGGCGGACGACACGGACGGCCACGTCATGCACGGGGAGTGGGGCGAGGTGCCGCCGGACGCGGCCCGACGGATCAACGAGGCGCGCGCCGCCGGCGGCCGCATCGTCGGGGTGGGCACGACGGTGGTGCGGCTTCTGGAGAGCGCGGCGGACGGGGATGGGCGGATTCATCCCTTTGACGGCGAGACGGATTTGTTCATAACCCCCGGATACGAATTCAAGGCCGTCGATCTGATGCTGACCAACTTTCACCTGCCCAGGTCCACCCTGTTCATGCTGGTGTCCGCCTTCGCCGGAACGGCGCGGATGAAGGACGCCTATGCCCACGCCGTCGCGTCGGGCTACCGGTTCTATTCATACGGCGATTGCTGTCTGCTGGAGCCCCATTCATGACCGGCATCGGGTTCGAATTGTTGGCGTCAGACGGTGAAGCGCGCCGGGGACGATTGACCACCGCGCACGGCAGTGTCGAGACGCCGGCCTTCATGCCGGTGGGCACGGCGGCGACGGTCAAGGCGATGACGCCCGAGGCGGTGGCGGCGACCGGCGCCCGGATCATTCTCGGCAACACCTATCACCTGATGCTGCGTCCCGGCGCCGAGCTGATCGGCGACTTGGGCGGTTTGCACGAGTTCATGAACTGGCCCGGTCCGATCCTGACCGATTCCGGCGGCTTTCAAGTGATGTCGCTGGCCAAGCTCCGCAGGATGTCCGAGGACGGCGTCGAGTTCCAATCCCACATCGACGGCGGCCGCCACATGCTGAGTCCGGAGCGCTCGGTCGAAATCCAGCATCTGCTCGATGCCGACATCACCATGGCGCTCGACGAGTGCGTCGCCCTGCCGGCGCCGGACGAGGACATCCTGGCCTCGGTCGGCCTGTCGGAACGGTGGGCGGCCCGCTGCAGGGAGGCGTTCGTCAAGCGGGACGGCTACGGGCTGTTCGGCATCGTCCAGGGCGGGACCAACCCGGACCTGCGGCTCAAGTCCGCCGTGGGGCTGGTGAATATGGGGTTCGACGGATATGCCCTCGGCGGCCTCGCCGTCGGGGAGGGGCAGGAGGCCATGTTCACCACCATTGACGTCACCGTGCCGGCGCTGCCCGGAGACCGGCCCCGCTACCTGATGGGGGTCGGCAAGCCGGACGACATCGTCGGCGCGGTTCTCCGCGGCATCGACATGTTCGACTGCGTGCTGCCCACCCGCTCGGGGCGCACCGGCCAGGCGTTCACCCGCCGGGGCGAGGTCAATATCCGCAATGCCCGTCATGCCGGGGACCCGCGCCCCCTGGATGAAGCGTGCCGGTGCCCGGCCTGCGCGGACCATTCCCGGGCGTACCTGCATCATCTGGTCAAGTCGGACGAGATTCTCGGCGCCATGCTGATGACCTGGCACAACATCCAATACTATCAGGACCTGATGGCCGGGCTTCGGGACGCCATCGAGGCCGGCGCCCTGCAGGCCTTCGCCGAGGATTTCGCCAATGCCCGCGCCCTCGGCGATATCGAGCCGCTCTAGGGGCGGTACTCGATTGGGGAATAGTCGGGTTGGTCCACCTCCCCCCTGGGCCTACTCCGCCGAAGTAGCCTTCGGCTACGAAGGCTGGAAGGGGGAGGTGGAGACGGCCGGCGATAGCCGGGCGTCGAGGGTGGGGGGGCGTTCACTGGAGACCCCGCATAAAGCGGGGTATGACGCGTGATGCTGAATCAAAGAAGCTCGTAATGCCCGTGCTCGACACGGGCATCCACGAATCTCACCACAGAGGCACAGAGATCACAGAGAAGGAATGATTAACTCCTCACCGTCTCACCGTCTCTGTGGTTCAAGAAGCCGTCATGCCCGTGCCCACCGGACCGGCCTTCAGTCGGCCGGAGGACAAGCTTTGACACGGGCATCCACGAACCTCGGCCTCCCGGCCCGGCGGTCCCGGACTTCCGTCCCGGTTCGTCCCGCCTTCGTTTCATGGATAGCTTACCATAATGTTATAAGTACCTTCCGAAACCGTGTCATTTTTGCCGCAATGTGCGGAAAAAGACGATAACCCACATTCATCGCCACGCCGAACGGCGTAATTTCCGTTGTCTTTCAAACGGTTATCATAGAGTGGACGGAAAATCCTATTTTATACGAAAAAAAATAAAAAAAGCTTGCGACATATGCGACAGATATGGTATGGTTTTTTCCTAGGATCGGGAGCCGTGCGCGCCGGTCCAATTGTCCGAACCCCGGCCGCCGTTTCCGGCGGCTTTTTCGCGCCCGGTCCACGTTCATCACGGAGACACTGAAACCGTGAGGGAGAAAACTTGAACCGCGAACTCGCGAAAACGGGCAACCCCCGATCGAGTATGGAATCTAGACCGACGCCGCTCCGGTCTTCTCCCGCCGGCGGATGATCCACCAGACGATCACCGCGCCGACGAGCTTGCTCAGGGTCTGGATCAGCACCGCGAACGGCGAGCCGAACCCGGCCATGTAGAGAAACACCGCGCTGTCGACCGGGGTGGCGACGATGCTGGAGAGCAGGATCCGCTGTGACAGGGTCCGGCCGGTGAAACTGTAGACGGCCCAGTCGATGAATTCGGCCACCAGGAAGGCCGCGACGCTGGCCATGGCGATCTGGGGGCTGGCCATGAAGTAGCTGATGCCGCCGCCGACCAGCATGGCGATGATGACCCAGTGCCCGATTTCCCGCTGGGCGAAATCCCGGGAGACGAAAATGAACCCGACGATCAGGGAAACCGGCGGCCATGCCGCGCCGTTCGGCAGGATGACGGGATCGACGACGGAGAACGCCCAGTTCACGGCGACGATCAACGCGATGTAGATACCGGTCTGAAGAAATTTCATTTCCGAGCCCAACTCCCGACGTCCGGCCAATGCCACGGGCGCCTAGATCGGGTCATGTTTTGACGGAACCACGGCGCGGTTTCGTCAAAACATGTGAATCCGATCTATTTCAATCGTGTAGAGCCGATTCACATGGTTTGCCGGCATTGCAAGCGATTCCGACAATCCATGATCGGCTCTAGGGCGGCTAAATAGCACACCGGTGTGTATTGTCGAGCCTACAAAGACATTGATTTTCCCCGCGCCGCGACCATAGTGCGGCCACGCCTTATCCAAGGTTTAACTCTTTCCGGTCACTCATTCCCCTTGATGATCATCGCACTGCAAATCATCGGTGGATTCCTGCTGTTGCTGGGCGGGGCCGAAATCATGGTCCGGGGCGCCGTCGCGCTGGCGCGGCGGTTCGGCATTTCGGCGCTGGTCATCGGCATGACCGTCGTGGCCTTCGGGACCTCGGCGCCCGAACTGCTGGTGTCCCTGAACGCGGCGCTGTCGGGCGCGCCGGGGCTGGCGGTCGGCAACGTGGTCGGTTCGAACATCGCGAATATCCTGCTGATTCTCGGCGCGGCGGGCCTAGTGACGCCCATCGCCTGCGCCGCCGCCGGGCTTCGCCGGGACGGAGCCATATTGCTGGCCGGCACGCTGATTTTCTCGGCGCTTTCGTTTCGCGGCGTGGTCGATGTCTGGTCGGGCGCCGTCCTGCTGATCGCCTTCGCGTATTTCCTCTGGAACTCCTACAAGCGTGAGGCGGCGGGCGAGGGCGACGCCGGCGGCATGGCCGGGGAAGCCGGGGAATCGGGGATGCCGCCGGCAAATCTGGTTGTCGCGGTCCTGATGTTCCTTGCCGGTCTCGCGGCCCTGCTCGCCGGTTCCGAACTGGTGGTGCGGGGCGGCGTGGCGGCGGCCCGCCTGTTCGGCGTGAGCGACGCGGTGATCGGGCTGACGGTGGTGGCCGTCGGCACCTCGCTGCCGGAACTCGCCGCGTCGGTGGTCGCCGCCTATCGCGGCCACACCGACGTGGCGCTCGGCAATGTGGTCGGCAGCAACCTGTTCAATGTTCTGGGGGTCATCGGCGTCGTCGCCGTGGTCACGCCGGTCACGGTCGAGGCCCGGGTGGTCGATTTCGACATCTGGATCATGATCGGGGCGACGCTGCTGTTTCTGCCGTTCATGATGGGCGGCCTGCGCCGGATCGGCCGGGCGCCGGCGCTGGCCTTCCTGATCATGTATATCGCCTATATGGGCGCCATCGGCCTCGGCATCGATCGTATCATTCCCGCCTGATCCGCGCGGGACCGGCCTCCTTGCGCGGCGGCCAGGGGCTTCTATGCTGCACCCATGACCAATGAGCCTTCCCGTACCGTCCTGATCACCGGCGCCGCCCGGCGCATCGGCAAGGCGATCGTCGACGCGCTGGCCGGGGACGGCTGGCGAATCGCGCTCCACTATGGCGGCTCGGCCGAAGACGCCGAGGCCGGAGCGGCCGATCTCCGGGCGCGGGGCGCCGAGGTGGCCCTCTACGGGGCCGACCTCCGGGACGAGGCCCAGGTCCGGGGATTGATCCCACGCATCGCCGGCGAGATGGGCGCCGTCGACTGTCTGGTCAACAACGCCTCGGTGTTCGAGCGCGACTCTCTCGGAGATGCCGGCCGGGAAAGCTGGGATGCGCACATGGAGGTCAATCTGCGGGCGCCGTTCGTTCTCACGCAAGCCTTCGCGGACCAGTACCGGGGAAAAAACGGCAATATTATCAACATCCTGGACCAGCGGGTGTGGAACCTGACGCCGCATTTTTCATCCTACACCTTGAGCAAGGCCGGTCTCTGGACCCTGACCCAGACCGCCGCGCTGGCGCTGGCGCCCGCCATCCGGGTCAATGCGGTCGGACCGGGCCCGACCCTGCCTTCGCCGCGGCAGTCGGAAGACGGGTTCCGGGCGCAGTGGGAGCGCACCCCTCTGGCCCGGCGGGTCGGCCCACAGGAAATTGCCTCGGCGGTGCGCTTTATCCTTGCGACGCCGTCCATGACCGGGCAAATGATTGCTCTCGACTCCGGACAGCATCTCGGCTGGGCGTCCCCGGCCGCCGATGACGGTAACGAAGACGAATAGACCTATCGGGAAGGACCGATCCGACCATGCCCCCATCCGGTTCAAATGTGGTTCATGCCTTCCGGATCGCCGATGCCAAGACGTCGGTCCGGCACGTATTTATCCGCGACCTTACGCTGACCTGCTTCATCGGCGTCCACAAACACGAACGCAAACAGAGCCAGCGCGTACGGATCAATCTCGATCTGGCGGTGCGGGAGGGTGTCGCCGCGATCGGCGACAGACTGGAGCATGTGGTGTGCTACGAGGACGTGGCGGACGGCATTCGGGCGCTGGTCGCGGACGGCCATGTCAATCTGGTCGAGACCTTGGCCGAACAGATTGCCGACATGTGCCTCTCCGACGAACGGGTCACCGTCGCCCGGGTCCGGATCGAAAAGCTCGACGTGTTCGAGGACGCCGCGAGCGCCGGCGTGGAGATCGAGCGGTCCCGCATTTCCTGAGCCGCTTCTTCGGCAATGGGGCGCAACCCATTGCAACTATGATATTTTATGGACAAAAAGGGGCGCAAGTTGTGCACAGGATGCAGGGCTTTAGGGTTTGATTCCCGTAATGCGGCGATGCCCTTCAAATGACAGGGGCGTGAAGGAAATAGATTGAAAAATCCATTAATATCAATGAATTAAAAAACCGGACCCATTACCTGCATATTGCGCCGCCGGCAAATAAGCCGAGCCGCGGCGGGCAGCCGCACTGTTTTCAACAAGCTTATTCACAGCGTTGGCTGATATAATCCGACTGGAGCAAATCCCGGGCGGATGGACTCGTCCGCGACGGCGCATTTGCGGCGGAATATACTGATGGAGCGTTTCACGTGAAACAATATGATTCGCTCCAGGGCCACGCCGAGGGTGTACGCGAAGCCATGTCCAAGGACGGCAACGAGATCGCCGGACCGCGCCGGACGGAATACCGGCTCAAGACCGAGCCGAAGGCCGGTGCGTCCGCGCCCAAGGGCGCCGAAATCATCAAGTCCCATCTGCCCAAGGCGCCGGCCACGCCCGGCGTTTACCGGATGATCAGCGAGGCCGGCGACGTCCTCTACGTCGGCAAGGCGAAAAACATCCGCAGGCGGGTGACCAGCTACGCCAACCCCAATCGCCAGTCTCCGCGAATCCGGCGCATGATCGCCCAGACCCGGTCCATGGAGTTCGTCTCGACGCACACCGAGGCCGAGGCGCTGCTGCTCGAAGCCGACCTGATCAAGAAGCTGGCGCCGCGCTACAACATCCTGCTGCGCGACGACAAGTCCTTCCCGTCGATTCTCATCACCGGCGACCACCCCTTCCCGCAGGTGCTGAAACATCGCGGGGCGCGCAAGCGGGACGGCGAATATTTCGGGCCCTTCGCGTCGGCCGGCGCGGTCAATCAGTCCCTGCACGTCATGCAGCGGGCCTTTTTGCTCCGCACCTGCACGGATTCGGTTTTCGCGGCGCGCACCCGGCCCTGCCTGCTGCATCAGATCAAACGCTGCGCGGCGCCCTGCGTCGGCCGGATCGGCGAGGGCGAGTACGGCGACCTGGTGGCCCAGGCGCGCGATTTCCTCACCGGCAAGTCGGCGGAAATCCAGCGCGAGCTGTCCCGCCGGATGCAGGCCGCGAGCGACGCCCAGGCCTACGAGAAGGCGGCGGAAATCCGCGACCGGATCAAGGCCATGACAAGCGTGCAGGCGCGCCAGGACATCAGCGCCCAGGGCCTGGAAGACGCCGATGTCATCGCCCTCCATCAGGCGGGCGGACAGAGCTGCATCCAGGTGTTTTTCGTCCGCGGCGGCTACAACTTCGGCAACCGCGCCTATTATCCGTCCCATGGCGGCGAGGCGACCAGGGACCAGATCCTCGAAGCCTTCGTCGGGCAGTTCTACACCAACAAGGAGCCGCCCCGGCTTCTCCTGCTCAGCGACCAGGTGACCGAGCCGGCCCTGTTGGCGGCCGCACTGACCGAAAAGGCCGGCCGCAAGGTGCGGCTGCAGGTGCCCAGGCGCGGCGACAAGCTGGGCTTGATCGCCTTCGCCCTCGAAAACGCCGAACGGGCGCTCGGCCGGCGTCTCGGCGAAAGCGCGACCCAGCGGGAGCTGCTCGACGGCGTGGCCGAGTTGTTCGAGCTGGACAACCGTCCCGAACGCATCGAGGTGTACGACAACAGCCATATCTCCGGCGCCAAACCGGTCGGCGGAATGATCGTCAGCGGTCCCGACGGGTTCATGAAGAACGCCTATCGAAAATTCAACATCCGCTCGGCGGGGCCCGACGGCGGGGCGGCCAAGGCCGAGGCGGGCGACGACTACGCCATGATGCGGGAGATGCTGACCCGGCGTTTCGCCCGGGCGCTGAAGGAGGATCCGGACCGGGCCGAGGGGCAATGGCCGGATTTGGTGCTGATCGACGGCGGAGCCGGACACCTGAGCGCCGCCAGGGAGGTGTTCGACGAGCTCGGGGTCAACGATGTCGCGCTGGCCGCGATCGCCAAGGGCCCGGACCGCAATGCCGGGCGCGAGCGGATCTTCATCCCCGGACGCCGGCCCTTTCGCTTGGACAACCGCGACCCGGTCCTCTATTTTCTCCAACGTCTCCGGGACGAAGCGCACCGGTTCGCCATCGGCGGCCACCGGGCGCGGCGTTCCCGGGACATGGAACGATCGCCCTTGGACGAAATCGAGGGTATCGGCGGCGTCCGGAAGAAGGCCCTGCTGCATCATTTCGGGTCCGCGAAGGCGGTTTCCCAGGCGGGGCTGGCCGACCTGGAGGCGGTCGAGGGAATAAGCAAAGCGATGGCGGCCAGAATTTACGGCTGGTTCCACGCCGAGGACTGACGAGACCGGGCATCCCGGCGAGGGGAAACAGGTCCGATGCTGACACAGTTGCCGAACATGCTGACCATGTCGCGGATTGCCGCGATCCCGGTCCTGGTGGCGAGTTTCTATCTGGACTCGCCCTTCGGCAATTGGCTCGGGCTGGCGATCCTGGCGCTCGCCGGCGTCACCGATTTCTTCGACGGATACGCCGCCCGCGCGCTCAGGCAGCAATCCCTGTTCGGAAAATTCCTCGATCCCGTCGCCGACAAGCTGCTGGTCTCGGCGCTGTTGCTGATGCTGGTCTGGTCCGAACGGGTCGACGGACTGGCGGTGCTGCCGGCGGTGGTCATCCTGTGCCGGGAAATTCTGGTGTCGGGACTGCGGGAGTTTCTTGCCGGCGTCCGGGTCGGCGTGCCGGTGAGCAAGCTGGCCCGCTGGAAGACGACCTTGCAGATGGTGGCCCTCGGCTTCCTGATCGTCGGTCCCGCGGGCCCCGATTTCGGCCCGTTTTCGACCACTCATATCGGTGAAATCGGCCTGTGGCTCGCGGCGCTGCTGACTTTGGTAACCGGCTACGACTACCTAAGGGCGGGGTTTCGCCACATCGAGGCGGCGGACAGCGAACGAACCCCGGCCAAGGATGCGGGCTGAGAGACCGGTTCATGCGGATCTTCGGCATTATCGGTTGGAGCGGCAGCGGCAAGACGACGCTGGTGGAGAAACTGCTGCCCGAACTGATTCGCCAGGGAAACAGCGTTTCGACCCTGAAGCATGCGCACACCCAGTTCGATATCGACCGTCCGGGCAAGGACACCTTCCGTCACCGGGAGGCGGGGGCGACCGAGGTGATGATCGGCACGTCCAGCCGCTGGGCGCTGATGCACGAGCTTCGCGGCGAGGAGGAGCCGACCCTCGATGAGTTGGTGGCGCTGATGACCCCCGTCGATCTGCTGATCGTCGAAGGGTTCAAGTACAATCCCCACCCCAAAATCGAGGTCCACCGGCCGAGGGTGGGCAAGCCGATGATCCAGGGCGAAGACCCCTACATCGTCGCGATCGCCAGCGACGAACGCCTGGAGGGCGCCACGGTGCCGGTGCTGGACATCAACGATGCCCGGGCTGTGGCCGGATTTATCATCGAGCATTGCCGCCTGAAGGCCGCCTGAGGACGGCATGAGGACGGCATGAAGTCGCCCACCTTCAACGATTGTTTCGCGACATCGGGCGCCCGGATGACCGTCGCCGAGGCGCTCCACCGGTTCTCCGAAAAGCTGGCGCCGACGGTGGGGACGGAGGAGGTGGCGACCCGGGCCGCGGCCCGCCGGCTGCTCGCCCGGGACATCGTTTCGGCGCGCCGAATCCCGCCCCGCGACAATGCCGCCGTCGACGGATTTGCGGTATTTTTCGACGACCTCGATCCGGACGCTCCGACGACGCTCGGCATCGGCGGCACCGTCGCCGCCGGCCATCCGTTGGGCCGGTCCGCCGAACGGGGCAGCGCCTACAAGATATTTACCGGCGCCCAGGTGCCGGAGGGCGCCGACACCATCTTCATGGTCGAGGATTGTGAAATCTCCGGTGATACGGTGACGCTTCCCCATGGGATCAAACGCGGGGCCAATCTGCGCCTTGCCGGCGAAGACGTGCAGGCGGGCGATGTGGTGATGCGCCGGGGGATGCTGCTGCGGCCCCAGGAAATCGGCATGGCGGCGTCCCTGGGGCTGGAACGGCTGCCGGTCTACCGCCGTCTCAGGGCGGCCGTGTTCTCGACCGGGGACGAAGTGCGGGAGCCGGGAGAGACGCTGGATGACGGCAGCATCTACGACATCAACCGATACACCCTGTTGAGCCTGCTGGACGGATTGGGCTGCGCGCCGACCGACCTCGGGATTTTCAAGGATGAAGCGGACCTGATTCGCCGGGGTCTCGCCGATGCCGCCGCGGATCATGACGTGGTGATTACGTCCGGCGGGGTGTCCATGGGCGAGGAAGACCATATCCGCGGCGCGGTCGAGGATTTGGGCAGCCTGTTTTTCTGGAATCTCGCCATCAAGCCCGGCCGGCCCATCGCCCTCGGCTGCATCCCGGGCGGCGGCGGCGAGGTGCCGTTCATAGGACTTCCGGGCAATCCGGTGGCGAGCATGGTGACGTTCATGCAGATCGCCCGCCCGATCCTGCTGCGCCTCGCCGGGGCCGAAAATCTCGCGGCGGCATCCTATCGGGTCCCCTCCGCGTTCGACTTCAAGAAGAAGTCCGGGCGCCGGGAGTGGCTCAGGGTCCGGCTGGAGGCGCAGGCCGACGGCACCCTGGCGGCGGTCAAATTTCCCGAGGAAGGCTCGGGAATTTTGACATCCATGGTTCAATCTGATGGGCTGGTGGTGCTCGACGAGGCCTGCGAGGCGGTGCGGGCCGGCGAGCTTGTGGAATTCGTTCCGTTCAATGAGGTGCTGCGGTGAAATTGGTGTATTTCGCCTGGATGAAGGAAAAGGCGGGCATCGGCGAGGAGACCGTCAACCCGCCGGCCACCGTGACCGATCTCGGCCAGCTCGTCGAATGGCTGAAGGAGAGGGGCGAGCCCTACACCAGCATGTTCCAGAACATGGCCGCGATCCGCGCGGCGATCAATTACGAGTACGTGAAAATCGACGCGGCGGTCGGCCCGGACGACGAGGTCGCCTTCTTTCCGCCGGTTACCGGGGGCTAGCGGCATGATCCGGGTGCAGGCCGAGGACTTCGATCCGGGGGCTGAGCTCGAGGCGCTTACCAGGGGCAACGCCGGGATCGGGGGCGTGTGCTCGTTCATCGGGCTGGTGCGGGACATGGCCGGCGGCGACCGTATCGGGGCCATGACCCTGGAGCACTATCCCGAGATGACCCGCCGCCGGCTGGAAGAGATCGAAGCGGAGGCCATGCGCCGCTGGCCCCTCGAAGGCTGCACGATCATTCACCGTCACGGCCGGTTGGCGCCGGGCGACCGGATCGTCTTCGTGGCGACCGCTTCGGCCCATCGCCGGGCGGCCTTCGAGAGCGCCGCGTTTCTCATGGACTGGCTGAAGACCAAAGCGCCGTTCTGGAAGCTCGAGGAAACCGGCGACGGCGAGCGCTGGGTCGCCGCCCGCCAATCCGACGACGACGCGGCGGCGCGATGGGCCGACAAGCCCGCCTCCGAGTGACCAACCCACATCTGCAAGGGAGGCCGACATGGCCAAAGCCCGCAAAAGCCCGGTGAAGGCCTACCGGAACGAGCGGTTTCTCAATAGCCCCGATGCCCGTTCGCTGCGTATCCAGGCCGAGTACCTGGAGCCGGAAGCCCGCTTCCACCACTACGACGTGAAGGACACGATCGTATTCTTCGGCTCGGCCCGGACCCTGCCGCGGCGGCAGGCTCGCGCGCAGCTCCGGGCGGCCCGCGCCGGGGGAGGCGACGTGGCCGCCGCCGAACGGGATTTGAAGATGTCCCGCTACTACGAGGAGGCCCGGGAGCTCTCCCGCCGGCTGACCATCTGGTCGAAGGAGCTTGACGCCGACGGCCGGCGGTTCGTGGTCTGCACCGGCGGCGGTCCCGGGATCATGGAAGCGGCGAACCGGGGGGCGTCCGAGGCCAAGGGCCTGAATATCGGGCTCAATATTTCGCTGCCCTTCGAGCAGCACGAGAACCCCTACATCACCAATCACCTGGGGTTCGAGTTTCACTACTTCTTCATGCGCAAGTTCTGGTTCATCTACCTGGCCAAGGCGCTGATCGTCTTCCCGGGCGGGTTCGGGACCCTCGACGAGTTGTTCGAGGTGCTGACCCTCAATCAGACCGGCAAGCTCACCAAGCGTGTCCCGGTGGTTCTTTACGGCAACGACTATTGGGACAAGGTGATGAACCTGGAGGCGCTGGCCGAGTTCGGCACCATCAGCCCTTCCGATCTGAAGGCGGTCCGGCGCGCCGACACGGTCGACGATGCGTTCGCCTATATCACCGGGGATTTGAGCCGCCGGGCGCTGAAATCGCCGGGCGGCGTGCTGTAGGGGCTAAAAGGGCTAAAAGTCGCCGCCGCCGCCGAAGCCGCCGCCGCCGCCGAAGAACCCGGCGATCGGCCGCATCAGCCAGACCTCCGTATTCACCGGCAGCTTGTCGCGGCGCACGCCGATGGTGGTGGCGTCGAGAAGCCTGACGGCGTAGCGGTCCTTGACCCGCTCGGTGAACTCCATGGCCAGACCCATGCTGAAGAAGTGCATGGGGATGATCACCCGCGGCTTGAGTTCGCCCAAATTGTGGAGAATTTCCTCGATGCTCTGGGTCACCCGCCGGTCGACCGGCATCAGCACCACGTCGATGCGGCCCATTGCCTGAAGCTGTTCGGCGTTCAGCGCGTGCCGCATGTGGCCCATGTGCGCGATGCAGAGTCCCCCCATCTGGAAGACGAAGATCGAGCTGTCATTGGTCACCCGGCCGCCGAAATCGGAGATGTTGGTCGGGATGTTGTAGACCCGCACGTCCTTCAGCCGGATGTCGTGGCGCGGCAGGCCGGTACCCGTGTCCCAGCCGCGCAGCACGTGTTTCACGCCCGGGTCGACGCTGTAGGAGGAGTGGTTGCCGCGATTGATGTTCATGGTGGCGATATCGGGCGGGGTGCGCGGCGGGTAATTGTCGTTGTAGTCGGTAACCGCCCGGAC
Organism: Rhodospirillales bacterium; assembly: GCA_965221855.1. GTDB lineage: Bacteria > Pseudomonadota > Alphaproteobacteria > Rhodospirillales > UBA2165 > JAJDXO01. Next base: position 50,377 of record CBDCSV010000007.1, read on the forward strand.
GCCCTGGGGCGAGCGGAGATCGAACGATGCGTGTCCGATGAAGGTCAGCCGCACCTGATCGGCCGTTACGTCGGCGAGCGTAAAACCGGCCCGATGAAGCGGGGGATGGGTGTTGTGAACGAAGCCGACGCCGCAAGGGAACTTGGGCTGCGGCTTTTGAACGAGTTGCTGGGCGTTTGCCGAACCTCCCGCCAGAACGGCCGCTCCGATAACTGTGGCGAATATGAACGAACCGGCGCGTATCATGATATCCCCCTTTTTCAGCCCATAACCCGATATTCAGGTTGAACGGCCATCAAATCACGATTCCGTCGATGATGACACGGGAATCCGGGTCGTCGATATCGATGATCCAGATGTCGGGGTCGAAATTTACCTGTTTTTCAAGGATATCAGGGAGGTCCTCACCCCCGGCGAGCCGGCGTTCCGACCATTCGAGAGCGCCGTCGGGATTGCGCACCTCGCTGAGGATGCTGAGGTCTCCCTCCCGCCGGTCGATGACGATCAACAGCGCGCCTGCGTCATCGTCGCCGCTGCGCCGGACCACGGCGGGGATGTTCTGGCGGTCGAAATGGCGGATCAGCGCCTGGACCCGGACCCGCGACTTGAGGCGATCGGTTTCCCAGCCGCTCAAGACCTAAGCAGCCGACGCCGCGTCGACATCGGACTTGCCGACCAGCTTGTCGTAATCGGCCATCAGGGTCCGGGTGATCTCGCCGACGGTAAAGGCGTGACCGTCGATGGCGCCGACGGGGGTCACCTCGGCGGCGGTGCCGGTCACGAACACTTCTTCGGCGGCGCCGATTTCCTCCGGCATGATCCGCCGCTCGATGAGTTCATAGCCCCGCTTCTCCGCCAGTTCGATGACCGAGCGGCGGGTGATGCCGTCGAGGAAACAGTCCGGCGTCGGCGTATGGATTTTGCCGTCCTCCATGACGAAGAAGATGTTGGCGCCGGTGCATTCGGCGATGCGGCCCTGCCAATCGAGCATCAGGGCGTCGTCGTAGCCTTCGGCTTCGGCCGCGTGCTTCGACATGGTGCATATCATGTAGAGCCCGGCCGCCTTGGCGTGCACCGGGGCCGTATCGGGCGCCGGACGCCGCCATTCGGTGGTCTTCAGCCGGATACCCTTCATCCGCGCCTCGGGCGAAAAATAGGATGGCCAGTCCCACACCGCGATCGCCAGGTGGATTTTGGTTTCCTGCGCCGAGACGCCCATCATCTCGCTGCCGCGCCACGCAACCGGCCGCACGTAGCCCTCGACGATATTGTTGGCCTCGCAGCACTGGATGCAGGCCGCGTTGATCTCTTCGACCGAGTACGGGATCTCGAAACCCAATATGCGGCCTGAATTGATCAACCGTTCCGTATGCTCGGTGAGTTTGAATATTTTGCCGCCGTAGACCCGGTCTCCCTCGAAGACGCTGGAGGCGTAATGAAGGGCGTGTGAGAGAACGTGGATATTGGCGCTTCGCCATTCCACCATTTCGCCGTCGTACCAGATGAGGCCGTCGCGGTCGTCAAACGTAGAGCCAGCCATGAAACTATCTTTCTAAGTCAGCTTGATCCCAGAAATCATATTGCGTTTTTTATCAATCCCTGGCATATATGTCAATAACACTGACATAAATTTCCGGCTCTAATTTGGCCGGACAATTTCATAGGCGCCCCATGGATACTCCGCTCACCGATCAGCCGGACGACGCCGCGCCCGACGCCGAGGAGGAATTGCGGGCGGGTATGGAGCACCTTTTCTTCGCCTACCGTGATTTCATCGCCCAGCCGGACCGGATCCTGACAGAGTACGGTTTCGGGCGCGCCCATCACCGGGTCATTTTCTTCGTCGGCCGGTACCCGGGCATGGCCGTGCGCCAACTCCTCGAAATTCTCCAGATCACCAAACAAAGCCTGTCACGGGTACTGCGTCAGTTGGTTCGGGAAGGATACGTGGAACGGCGCCAGGGTGAGACCGACCGCCGGCAGCGCCGTCTCTATCTGACCAGGCAGGGGACCGAACTCGAGCGCCGCCTGTCGGAGGATCAGCGGCAACGCTTCGCGCGCGCTTACGGTACCGCGGGACCGGACGCGGTTCGCGGATTTCGCACGGTTCTCGACCTGATGATCTCCGGGCCGCCGAAGGGAGGCGGCGGCAGCTAGATGGGCGGGCCTTTTTTCGGGGTTCTCCATACCAGGCCGAAGATCACCTATGAGTCCCGTCGCCGGGAATGATCTATAGTGAGCAGGGGAATCGCTTTTGAAGATTTCGATGCCAATCTGCCGTCGCCTGCCCCCGCTTCGGTGGGGTAGATGACGGCAATTCACGCTATGTTCACTTCGAGAGCGCACGATGCGGGACATGTCATGGCTGTTTCAAGGTCCTTTCGGGGTGTAACAGACCTGCGGCCGGGCACGACGGCCCCAAAAGCGATTGCCCTGCTATAGTGAGCCATGGGCCTCGACAATAATCATATTTTGGTCGTCGATGACGACAACCGGCTGCGGGAATTGCTTCACCAATACCTGAGTGATGCGGGGTTCCGCGTGACGGCGGCCGAGAATGCCGAAGACGCCCGGCAAAAGATGGAAAGCCTCGCTTTTGACCTTGTCGTGCTCGATTGGATGATGCCCGGCGAGGACGGGATCGAATTCGCCGCTTCCCTGCGCGAACTGGGACGCACCCCGATCCTGATGTTGACGGCGCGCGGAGAGTCGGACGACCGGATCGCGGGCCTCGAAGCGGGGATCGACGACTATCTCGCCAAACCCTTCGAGCCGCGGGAACTGGTGCTGAGGATCGAGAGCATCCTGCGCCGCTTTCCCGCCGAAATCGAGGTGCCGACGGAAACCCGGATGGGCGATGTGGTGTTCGATCACCGCCGAGAGGAGCTTCGGCATGGCGCGTCGACGATCCACCTCACGGCCTCGGAGGGCAGGCTGCTCAAGGCCCTGGCGGAAAATCCCGGATCGGTCTTCAGCCGGGCCGAACTGGCCAAACGGTTCACCCCGGGCGGCGGCGACCGGGCCATCGACGTCCAGGTCAACCGGCTGAGACGCAAAATCGAGCCGGAGCCGCGGACCCCAAGGTATCTTCAAACCGTTCGCGGAAAGGGGTATGTTTTGCGCCCCGATTGAAGCGGCGACGCTTAGGAGAGGGCAAACGTGATCAAGCGGTTTCTGCCCCGAAGCCTGCTCGGCAGATCGGTGCTCATCATCGTGACGCCCCTGATCTTGCTGCAGGTCGTCTCGGCGGCGGTATTCTGGAAGAGCCACTGGGACAAGGTGAGTGTGCGCCTTGCGCGCAATCTCGCCGGCGATATCAGCGCGGTGATTTTGCTGCTGCGGGAACAGGATGCGCTGCCTGGCCGAAACAGCGCCGTCGGCATGGCAGCCCGAACCATGGGCCTGAACATCAACATGCGGCCCGGCGGAATTCTCGCCAATGCTCCGGCCAAGGAATCCAGCGGCTTTATCGAAGGCGTGTTTTTCGAGGCTTTGGATGAGGTGGTGAAGAAGCCGTTCGTCATCGACATGGACGCCGTCGACCGCCATGTCCTGGTTTCCATTCAACTCCAGGACGGGATTCTGGACGTCGTCGCCAGCCGCAAGCGGCTGTTTAGCTCGACCACTTACGTTTTCGTCCTGTGGATGGTGGGTACGTCGCTGATCCTGTTCGCCGTCGCCATCATCTTCATGCGCAATCAGGTGCGGCCGATCCGGCGCCTGGCGACGGCCGCGGACAGTTTCGGCAAGGGCCGGGACGCCCCGAACTTCAAGCCCGAGGGCGCCGCCGAGGTACGGCGGGCGGCCTCGGCGTTCATCGCCATGCGGGACCGGATTCAGCGCCAGATCGCGCAGCGGACGGATTTGCTGTCCGGCGTATCGCACGATCTCCGGACGCCGTTGACGCGGATGAAACTGCAATTGGCGATGCTCAAGGACGGCCAGGCGGCGGAGGACCTCAAGGAGGATGTCGCCGAGATGGAGCATATGCTGGAGGGCTACCTTGCCTTTGCCCGCGGCGAGGGTGACGAAGCTCCGGAACTTACCGACATCGGCGGCATGCTCGACGAGGTGGTCGGGCAATCCCGGCGCAACGGCGCCGCCGTCGATCTCCATACCGAGGGCGAAATACAGGTCGCGGTTCGGCCGAATGCGTTCAAGCGGTGCGTCACCAACCTGGTCGAAAACGCCGGCCGCTACGGCGAGCACGTCTCGGTGCGGGCGGGCCAGCGCGGCGAGACCATCGAGATCACCATCGACGATGACGGTCCCGGCATTCCCGAGGATCAGCGGAGCGACGCGTTCAAGCCGTTCTTCCGGCTCGACAATTCACGGAACATCGATACGGGCGGCGTGGGGTTGGGGCTGTCGATCGCCCGGGACGTGATCCGCGGGCACGGCGGCGATATCGATCTCGATCAATCGCCCTCGGGCGGTCTGCGCGCCCGGGTTATTCTGCCGATCTGAAATCCCGAGTTCAGAAGAGCCGGCCGCCGAGCGGGACCTCGTGGCCGGGCCCGATCAGCACCACTTCGCCCTCTTCGTCCGGAACCCCCAGCACCAGGCATTGCGACATCATCGGCCCGATCTGCTTGGGGGGAAAATTGACCACTGCCAGGACCATCCGGCCGATCAGCTGTCCGGGTTCGTAATACTTGGTGATCTGCGCCGACGATTTCCGGGTGCCGATCCCGGGACCGAAATCAAGCTCCAGTATGATGGCCGGCTTGCGCGCCTCGGGGAACGGCTGGGCGTCGATCACCTTGCCGACGCGGATATCGATTTTCAGGAAATCGTCGTAGGTAATGTGATCGGACATGCCGCCGGCGCGCTCAGCCCTCCTGGGCGGCGTTGGCGCCGGGCCGCCGGAACGGTCCCTTTTCGAGCATGCCGGCCCACCGGCCGGCGCGCCGGAGATTCCTGTCCAGCGACGCCATGGTCGGTGCGAGGTCGTCCGTCTCGTCGGTCATCCAGATGCGCGCCGTTGCCAGGTAGACCCCGATCAGCCCGTTGACCTTGAGCCGGCCGAGGCGGCCTCCCGTATTCACCGGCGCCGCATCGAGGGCCATCCGCATGGAACCCGCGAGGCCGCAGGCGCCCGCCAGCGTCGCCTTGGGGTCGATGCCGACGGTCCCGCGCAGCATCGAGAGAATGGCCGCCTTGTTGGGCTGCATCGCATCGAACCGGGCCATCAGAAGCTCGAAGAGCCGGTCGCGAACCGTCTCTTCGGGGTCCGGCTTCCCCGCCGATTTGACCATGGCCTCGTCGATCATCGAATTAATTCCGGCGGGAATTGCCGATTTCGACCGGAATTCCTTGGCGAGGGTATCCATCTTGACATTGGCTTCCTCGGCAATGTCGTCCATGCGGACCTCCCGCCATGGCTTGTCCGCCGCCAGCTTGAGCGCCGCCGTGATGATCCTGTTTCGGGGTGACGGCCGTTTCGCCATTTTTCCGAACCCTGGTGCTGTTTTGACGGCCCATTCTATCGCGTATTCCGGGGGACACAAAGCGTTCCCAGGCCCGCATCGGCCGGACGCGCCGATTGCCTCAATTTCCTGTGGGGTTGGAACGGCGATATGATCCCCGGCTTGAGGAGGCGGGCCCGTTTGACGGTCCGGTATCAGGTCATGGCCCATGATCACCGATCCCTGCTGACTGCCGAGCGCGCCACCGCGCCGCTGGACCGCGAAGAGGAGCGCCGCCTCGCACGCCTGGCCGGCGAGGGGGATTCGGATGCCATCGACCGGCTGATTACCAGCCACGTCCGCTTCGTCGCCAAGATCGCCGCCAATTACCGGCAATCCGGGGTTCCCATGCCCGATCTGGTGCAGGAGGGCATGGTCGGCCTGATCCAGGCTGTGAAACGGTTCAACCCCGACAAGGACGTCCGGCTTTCGACTTACGCGGCGTGGTGGATTCGCGCCGCCATCCAGGATCACGTGGTGCGTTCCTGGTCGCTGGTGCGGCTCGGCACGACCTCGGCCCAGAAGTCGCTTTTCCTGAACCTGCGCCGCATGACTTCGGAGCTCATCGACGGCGCCGACGCCCTCGGCGAGGATATCGTGAACAAGCTCGCCGAACGCTTCGAGACCACCGCCGCCGAGGTGCGCGGGCTTGCCCGCCGGGTCGCCCAGCGGGATCAGTCGCTCGACGGCAGGACGGTTGACGGGACCGGCCGGCCGTGGCTCGACGCGCTGGTGTCCCCCGAGGCGTCGGCCGAAGACCGGCTGGCCGAGGAGGGCGAAGCAAAAACGCTCAATGATTTGCTGGCCAAGGCGCTTGAAATGCTGCCCGACCGGGAGCGGCTCATTATCCGCCGCCGCTACCTGGACGAGGCGCGCCACACCCTCGCCGCGCTGGGCAAGGAACTGAACCTCTCCAAGGACAGGGTCCGGCAATTGGAGGCCAAGGGTCTGGAGATGCTGCGCGAGTTTCTGGAACCGGCCATCGCCGAGGCCAACGTCCGGCTCCCCAAATAACGTCTATCCGGCCAGTTCCCGGGCGCGTTCCGTCGCCCGCCGGATCGCTTCGGTGAGCAGCGGCTGCATGCCGTCATCGGCCATCAGGGCGCCGAGGGCGGCTTCGGTGGTGCCGCCCGGGCTGGTCACGTTCTCGCGGAGCGTCGCCGCTGGGGTGTCCGTTCGGTGCAGCATTTCGCCGGCCCCGGCCACCGTCGCCCGGGCGAGCCGCTGCGCCAGGTCACCCGGGAGGCCGGCCGCCACGCCCGCCTCGGCCAGGCATTCGGCGAGCAGGAAGATATAGGCGGGTCCGCTGCCGGAGACGGCGGTCACCGGATCCAGGAGCGCCTCGTCTTCGACCCAGGTCACTTCGCCGACGGCGGACATGAGGTTTCCGGCCGTCTCGCGCGCCATGGCCGATGTCCGCTCGTTGGCGCAAAGCACCGAGATGCCGCGCCCGATGGCGGCCGGGGTGTTGGGCATGGCCCTGATGATCGCCGGCGATCCGCCGATCAGGCCGCTCAGTTTGCCGATCGTCGTTCCCGCGACGATGGAGAGCGTGGCGGCGCCGGCGGCGAGATTGGAGAACGCCGGCACCACGTCTTCGATTCCCTGCGGTTTCACCGCGATGATGATCATGCCGGGCTTGAACGCGGCCGGAATTTCCTCGGCCGAGCCGACGATATCCGGCCCGAGCGCGGCGGCCGCCGGCGCCGGCGCCGGATCGACGCCGAGGACATCGCCCGGACTCACACCGGTGTCGAGCCAGCCGGCCAGCAGCGCGCCGCCCATGTTCCCGCAGCCGACGAGGAGAAGTTTCATGGCTTCATGGTTCCCGGAAGGCGCCGCCTAGGCCTCTCCCATGGGCTCGATCATCGAAGCCTCGATGGCTTCGTCGGCCGGCTTGCCGCCCCAGATGACGTACTGGAAGGCGGGATAGAACCGCTCGCACTCGAAGACCGCCACGTCGAGCAGGTCCTCGATCTGCTGCGAGGAAATGCCGGCGCCCCGGAGCAGCACCGCGTGCCGGTACATGGGCATGCCCTCGTTGTTCCAAAGTCCGAAATGTCCCAGCCAAAGGCGATCGTTGACCAGGGCCAGGAGCTGGTGAACCGAGGACTTGCGCGTCTCGGGCACCCGCATATCGAAGGCACAGGTGAAATGGATGGCGTCGATTTCGGTCGACCAGGCGAAATGGACGCCGTAGTCGCACCATTTGCCGCGGTACTCGGCCGACACTTCGTCATCGCAACTGCGATCAAAACGCCAGTTTTGCTCCTGCATGACGTGCTCGACGATGTCCAGCGGATGAGAAGAGTATGTGGTTGTCTGTAGATCCAAATGTGCCATGGCGGAAGCCTTCCGGAAGCGGTGGCGCCTGCTGTTTCCAAGGACAGGTGAAACAGCCCCATATATATGGTTATTACCTACATATAGGGGATACGTGGCATCTATCCTACAAGGTCTAGCCTGCCAGAAGGATTTCCGGCGCGCAACAAGAACCTCCGCGGGAGGCGGCGAAATCTGTGGATAATTGACGCGGCGGACGATCCGGGCGCCCGCCCGGCTATTTCCCGGCGGCCGGGGTCTTCCGTTTGGCGGCCGTTTTGCGGGTCCGGCCCCCCGGTTTTGTAGCGGGTTTCGCGGTTGTCTTCGAGGCCGCTTTCGCGGACCCGCGTTTGGCCGCCGGTTTCGCCGCCGGCTTCGCGGCCCCCGCTTCCAGTTCGGCGACACGCTTTTCCAATTTTTCCTGTTCGGCCCGCGCCTTGGATGCCACGGCCTTGACCGCGTCGAATTCGTCCCGCGTGACCAGGTTCAGTTCGGAAAGCACCGCTTCAATTCTCTGTCGAACCACGGTTTCCACTTCATCCCGGATGCCGGCCACGGTCCCCGCCGCGCCGCCCGCCACCCGGGCGAGATCGTCGAGAAGTTTGTTGCGACTTTGCATATCCGCCGCGCTCCATCCTGTTCATCCGCTCGGCTGCCGGGCCATTATGCGGACTTTGGCCCGCCCGGCAATAGAACCCCCCGCACGGTTCCCCGACCGGCGTCTTGCGGCCCAATTGCGGGCGACCTATAACGCGGCTCACATGTCCGATTCTTCGCCCACCTATCTCGTCACCGGCGGCGCCGGGTTTATCGGCTCCAATCTGGTCGCGGCGCTTGCCGAACGGCAGGCGCGGATCGTCGTTTGCGATTACGGCGACGATGCCGGCCGGCGGCGCAACCTGGCCAAGCGCGAACTCGCGGACTGGGTCACGCCGCCTGACCTGTTCGCGTATCTCCGGGACCGGGGGAATTCGATCGACGCCGTATTTCACCTGGGCGCCGTCTCGTCGACCACGACCACCGATTGGGAGTTGGTCGTGCACCAGAACTACGGCGTCTCGCTCCGGCTCTGGGACTGGTGCGCCGGCAGGAACGTCCCGCTGATCTACGCCTCGTCGGCGGCGACCTATGGCGGCGGCGAGGCCGGGTTCGATGATGACGGAAGCGAAGACGGCCTCGCCAGGCTGACGCCCCTCAATCCCTATGGCTGGAGCAAGCACATATTCGACCGCAAGGTGGCGGAGATGGTCGGCAACGGGGAGCCGGCGCCCGGCCAATGGGCGGGGCTCAAGTTCTTCAATGTCTACGGACCCAACGAGTACCACAAGGGCGGCCAGCGCAGCGTCGTGCCCCAGATTTATGAGCAGATCGCCGGCGGCGGGCCGGCGCGGCTGTTCAAGTCGCACCACCCGGACTATGCCGACGGCGGACAGCTCCGGGACTTCATCTGGGTCGAGGACTGTGTCGACGTGATGCTCTGGCTGCTGGATCATCCGGCGGTCAACGGCCTGTTCAACTGCGGCACCGGCCGGGCCAGGAGTTTCGAGGACGTCGCCCTCGCCGTCTTCAAGGCGCTGGGAAAGAACGCCGACATCGAGTACGTGCCGACGCCCGAGAACATCCGGGACAAGTACCAGTATTTCACCGAGGCTCGGATGGAGCGCCTGCTGGCCGCGGGCTATGACAAGACGTTCACGGCGCTCGAGGACGGTGTCCGGCGGTACGTCCGGGACTACCTGATGCAAGACGATCCGTTCAAATGAGTCCGATTTGGCTTAGGTCCCTAACCGGCCTGGAACCCCCGCATGCTTGCCATTCCCTTTCCCGCCATTGACCCCGTGATCGTCGACTTCGGGCCGCTCATCGGCCTGCCGCTGGCCATCCGCTGGTATTCGGTCATGTGGCTCGGCGGGTGCGTGCTTGCGTGGCTGTATGTCCGCAGGTTCATTGCCCGGCCGCCCCACGCCATGAGCGACCGGGATGCGTCGGATTTTCTGTTCTGGGCCATTCTGGCGACCGTAATCGGCGGACGGCTCGGCTATGTGGGGTTCTACGTGCCCGGGCTGTTGCTCGACAGCCCGCTCAGCCTGTTTTTTATTTGGCGAGGCGGCATGTCGTTCCACGGCGGCCTGATCGGCATGATCGTGGCCATTATCCTGTTCGCCCGGAGGCGCAACCTGGATTTGTGGGCGATGAGCGACGCGATCGCCTGCGCCGCGCCGATCGGCCTGTTTCTGGTCCGCATCGCCAATTTCATCAACGGCGAGCTCTATGGACGGGTGACCGGCGTGCCGTGGGGCATGGTGTTTCCCGGCGGCGGCGTTCTGCCGCGCCATCCGAGCCAGCTTTACGAAGCCCTGCTCGAGGGCCTGGTACTTTTCTTGATCCTGTTCGCGATCTCGCGCTCCGAACGCATCCGGATGAAAACCGGCATGCTGGCCGGCATCTTCGTCATCGGTTATGCCGCGGCCCGCGGCTTCGTCGAACTGGTCCGCGAGCCCGACGCCCACCTGGGTTTCCTGCTGGGCGGCGCGACAATGGGCCAGCTTCTCACCATCCCCGTGTTACTGTTGGGCGTATATCTGGTGATTCGCGCTCAAAGGGCCGCGTGACAAACCTCGACCGCATTCTCCGCGACCTGATCGGGCGGGACGGGCCGATCACCGTCGCCGAGTACATGGAACTCGCCCTCTCGCACCCCGAACACGGCTATTACACGACGCGGGAGCCCTTTGGCCCATCGGGGGATTTCACCACCGCGCCGGAAGTCAGCCAGATGTTCGGGGAACTGATCGGACTGTGGCTGGGGGTGGCGTGGCGGAACATGGGGCGGCCCGGTTCCGTCAATCTGATCGAGCTGGGTCCCGGCCGCGGCACGTTGATGAAAGACGTCCTGCGGGCGGCAAAGGGCGTATCGGGTTTTCCGGAAGCGATTTCCGTGATCCTCGTGGAAATGAGCGAGCGGCTGATCGAGGCGCAGCGGGAGACCTTGCGCGGCGCGGAGATTCCGATCCGATGGCAGCCTGCTCCCGATCCGCTGCCGGCCGGGCCTTGCCTGGTCGTCGCCAACGAGTTCATCGATGCGCTGCCGGTCTCGCAATTCGTCAGGGCGGAAAACGAGTGGCGGGAGCGTCTGGTCGGGCTGGAAGACGGCCGGCTGGCATTCGCGGTCTCCGACCATGGGACGGACCGCGCCGATGCCGTTGCCCGGGATTTGAGCGCGGCTCCCGGCGATATCGTCGAACGAAGAGCGCGAGCCGAAGCCCTGGTCCGCGGCATGGGTTCCCATCTCTCGGCCCACGGCGGCGCCGCCCTGCTGATCGACTACGGCCATCGCCTGAGCGGGATCGGCGATACCCTGCAGGCGGTGCGGTCCCACGAGTACCACCCGCCGCTCGATGCGCCCGGCACCGCCGACCTCACCGCCCAAGTGGACTTCGAGGCGCTGGCGCGGGCCGGCCGTGAAGGCGGCGCGCAAATTCACGGTCCGGTAACCCAGCGGTCGTTCCTCACCGAACTCGGCATTCTTCATCGCTATCGGTCGCTGGCGGAGGCGGCCGGCGACGCCCGGAAACGTTCGCTCGGTGCGGCACTCGACCGCCTCATCGGCGCCAGCGAAATGGGCAGCCTGTTTAAAGTGCTGGCCCTCGCCGGGCCGGGACTGCAAATTGAGGCCGGTTTCCATGGGACCGAGTGAAGCCGGGAGCGCCGCGCCCAGATGATTACCTTTGCCGCCCTCAACAGTCTGACCAATATCCGCCATGCGTTCTTCACCAAGCACGGCGGCGTCAGCACGGGCGTCTATGATTCCCTCAATTGCGGCTACGGCTCGGGCGATGCGCCGGAGAACGTCACCCGCAACCGGCGGATCGCGCTGGAGCGTCTCGGCGTGACGGACTGGCCGCTGGTGACGGCTTACCAGGAGCACACCGCCCATGTGGTTACCGTCGCGGAACCCTGGGAGCCTGACGATGCGCCGGTTGCCGACGGGCTGGTCACCGACCGTCCGGGATTGATTCTCGGCATCTTGTCGGCCGATTGCGCGCCGGTGATGCTGGCCGACCCCGACGCCGGGGTGGTCGGCGCGGCCCATGCGGGCTGGCGCGGCGCGCGGGCGGGCATTCTCGAGGCGACCATGTCCGCCATGTCCGGCCTCGGCGCCGATCCGGCGAACACCTTCGCGGCCATCGGCCCGTGCATCGCCCAGCGCTCCTACGAGGTCACCGACGATTTCGCCGGGCCGATCCTCGAGGAAGACGAGCGCAATGCCGATCTGTTCGCGCCCGGCCGCCGCGAAGGTCATCCCATGTTCGATCTGCCCGGATATGTGGGCCGGCGGCTCAACGACATGAAACTGCGGCATGTGGTTCGGTCGCCCTGCGATACCTGCCGGGAGAGCGACCGGTTCTTCAGCTACCGCCGGTCGGTTCTCAATGACGAGCCGGATTACGGGCGCGGCCTCTCCGTGGTTACGCTCCACGAATAGGCGGCACGCCGGCGTCACCCATGCCCTATATGATTATGCTCCTGATGTTCGCGTTGCTGGTCATGTTGGTTTTCTGTGCGGCATAGCCCGATCCTGGTTTCCATCGTGGCGCTCGGTGCGCTGGCGGCTTGCGGGCCGATCCCGCAGCCGTTCGCCCATCAGGGCGGGCCGGAGCGTTCGAATCCGCTGGTCGAGGTGCCGGGGGGCCTTGCCGTGCCGGCCGCCGCCGAGACGCCCGCGGCGCACCGCCGCGTTCGGGTCGCCGGCGTATCCGGCGCGCCGGGAGACGGCGATACGGCCCTCGCCGGCGCCGTCCGCCGGGCGCTGCTTCGGCTGGGCGCCCGCATCGTCGGCGCCGAAGGCGAATCGGACTACCAAATTGCCGGACAAGTGGACCTGACCCCGCCCTCGGGCGGCCGCCAGGAGATTACCATCCGGTGGGTCGTCAACGGCGCGGACGGCTCGGAACTGGGCGACGTCGTGCAGCGAAACGCCATCCGGGCCGGCGCCCTCGACCGGCCGTGGGGGGCCGTGGCCGGGGTTATCGCGGCCGCCGCCGGTCCCGGCATCATCGAGGTCATGGACAAGGCCGAGGCGGCCAAATCGGCAACCCGGCCGGGCCGGTGAGCGATCCCCGAAAGCGGCCCGGGATTCCCGTTTACAGACTCATGGCGCGCTGATACATAGATCGCGCTCAAAAGCGGTGCTGCGGATCTCTCAGGCGAGGTCTCCATTGAGCGCGCCGCCCGCCGACTCGGGGGTCCGCCAGGGATGAAAATCCTCACCTGCAACAGCAACCGTCCGCTTGCCGAAGCCATATCCGCCTACCTGAACCTGCCGCTGACCAAGGCCAGCATCCGGCGCTTTTCGGATATGGAGGTCTTCGTCGAGATCAACGAGAACGTGCGCGGCGAGGACGTCTTCGTCATTCAGTCGACCTCGTATCCGGCCAACGACAACCTGATGGAGCTGTTGGTGACCCTGGACGCGCTGCGGCGCGGATCGGCCCGGCGGGTAACGGCGGTGGTGCCGTATTTCGGCTATGCCCGCCAGGACCGGAAATCGAGCCCCCGCTCGCCGATCTCGGCCAAGCTGGTGGCCAACCTGATCACCAGCGCCGGCGCCGACCGGCTGCTCACCCTCGATCTTCATGCCGGCCAGATCCAGGGCTTCTTCGATATTCCCGTCGACAATCTTTATGCCCAGCCGGTGTTCACCAAGGACATTCGCGACCGGTTCGACAACAACCACACCATGGTGGTGTCGCCCGATGTCGGCGGCGTGGTCCGGGCGCGGGCCATTGCCAAGCGGATCGACGCCGATCTGGCGATCATCGACAAGCGGCGCGAGCGGGCCGGCGAATCCGAGGTGATGAACATTATCGGCGACGTGAAGGACCGGCGCTGCATCCTGATCGACGATATCGTCGATTCGGCGGGCACCCTGTGCAACGCGGCCCAGGCGCTCACGGACGCGGGCGCGGATTCGGTCTCCGCCTACGTGACCCACGGCGTGTTGTCCGGCGGGGCGGTGGCGCGGGTTTCGTCTTCGCCGATGGAGACCCTGGTGACCACCGACAGCATCATGGCGACTGAGGCCGTCAGGGTCGCGCACAACATCAGCCAGCTGACGATCGCGCCGCTGATGGCCGAGGCGATCCGGCGGATTTCGGACGAGCATTCGGTCTCCTCGCTATTTGACTAATCCCCGTCAAACCACTAAAACGCGGCACTTTCCCGGCGGCGGCACCCCTGGAGGCCGCCGCATTCGATTGAGGAGCGCGACACATGGCTGACGTTTCGACGTTCAATGCCGAACAGCGTGACCGGGCCGGCAAGGGGGTGGCGCGGGCGCATCGGCGCGAGGGCCGCATTCCGGCGGTCATTTACGGCAACAAGACGGAACCGGTGATGATTTCCCTGGATGGGCGGGAGCTTTCGAAGCAGCTCTCCCAGACCGGATTCTTCACCCGGGTTTTCGAGGTCAAGGTGAACGGCGACAGCCACGAGGTGCTGGCCCGCGACGTCCAGGTCGACCCCCTCACCGACCGTCCCCTTCACGTGGATTTCCTGCGCTTCGGCGCCGACACCAAGATCGCGGTGGAAGTGCCCTGCGCCTTCCTCAACGACGACGACTCGCCGGGCCTCAAGCGCGGCGGCGTGCTGAACGTCGTCCGCCGCGAGGTTGAATTGCTGTGTTCGCCGCTGAACATTCCGCAGGAACTGACATTCGACCTCACCGGCCTCGACATCGGTGATTCGATCCACATCAGCGCCATCGAGCTGCCCGACGGCGTCACCCCGACGGTGACCGACCGGGACTTCACGGTGGCCACCATCGCCGCCCCGACCATCCAGGTCGAGGAAGAGCCCGAAGAGGATGAAGAAGGCCTCGAGGGTGAAGAAGGCGAAGAGGGCGTCGAGGGCGAAGAAGGCGTCGAAGGCGAAGAGAGCGGCGGCGAAGAAGAGCCGGGCGGCGGCGAAGAGTAATTCGAAGCCTGATCCGGCGATTTCCCGGTGCCCGCCGGAGCGGGCCGCAGGAGGCAGCCATGTTGCTCTTGGTCGGTCTCGGCAATCCCGGGCCCAAGTACGAGAACAACCGGCACAATGTCGGCTTCATGGCCGTGGATGCGCTGCACGACCGCTACGGCAAGGGTCCTTATCGCTCGAAATTCGGCGGCCATCTGGCCGAGGCCGAGATCGGCGGCGAGAAAGTCCATCTGTTCAAGCCCGCCACCTACATGAACGCGTCGGGCCGGGCGGTGCGCGGCGTCACCCGGTTCTTCAAGATCAAAAACAGGGACGTGACGGTGCTCTACGACGAACTCGACCTGGTTTCGGGAAAGATCAGGGTCAAGCGGGGCGGCGGCGCGGCCGGTCACAACGGCATCAGGAGCATCAGCGCCAATATCGGTCCGGAGTTCAGGCGGGTGCGGATCGGGATCGGCCACCCCGGCGACAAGGACCGGGTGACCGGCCATGTGCTGGGGAACTTCACCAGGGCCGACCGGGGCTGGCTGAACGGCATGCTCATGGCCATCGTCCAGGCGGCACCGGTGCTGGTGGAGGGCGATGACGCGCGCTTCATGTCCGACGTGGCGCTGATCACCAATCCGCCGAGGGAAAAACCGAAACCCGGCGACCAAAAGACGGCGAAGGAAAAAGACTAGGTGGGATTTTCCTGCGGCATCGTCGGCCTGCCCAATGTCGGCAAGTCGACCCTGTTCAACGCGCTGACCGCCACCGCGCAGGCCGAGACGGCCAACTATCCGTTTTGCACCATCGAGCCCAACTCGGGCCGGGTGAACGTGCCCGACCCGCGCCTCGACCGGATTGCCGAAACCGCCGCCGTGGAGAAGGTGGTGCCGACCCAGCTTGAGTTCGTCGACATCGCCGGCCTGGTCGAAGGCGCCTCCCAAGGCGAGGGGCTCGGCAACCAGTTCCTCGGCAACATCCGGGAGGTGGACGCCATCCTTCATGTGGTCCGGTGCTTCGCCGACGACGACATCTCGCACGTTTCCGGCGGCATCGATCCCCTGGGCGACATCGAGACGGTGGAAACCGAGTTGATGCTGTCCGATCTGGAAAGCCTGGAACGCCGCCGCGAGCCGCTGGTCAAGAAATCCCGGGGGCAGGACAAGGAGGCCAAGGCGCAGCTCGAACTGGTCGACCGGACGCTCGAACTGTTGCGCGGCGGCAAGCCGGCCCGCGCGCTTCAAGTGGGGGAAAACGAAGCCAAGGCGTTCCGGATGCTGCATCTCCTGACCTCGAAACCGGTGCTCTACGTCTGCAACGTCGAAGAGGATGCCGCGGCCGGGGGAAACGGCCATTCGGCCGAGGTCGCCGAATACGCCGCCGCGGCCGGCGCCGGTACGGTGGTCATTTCGGCCAGGATCGAGGCCGAGGTCGCGCAACTGGCCGGGGACGAGAAGCGGGAGTTTCTGGAGGCCCTCGGCCTCGAGGAGACCGGCCTCGCCCGGCTCATCCGGGCGGGCTACGCGCTTCTGGGCTTGATTACCTTTTTCACCGCCGGGCCCAAGGAGGCCCGCGCCTGGACCGTGACCGCCGGTACCCGCGCCCGGGACGCGGCGGGCGCCGTTCACACCGATTTCGCCCGCGGCTTCATCGCCGCCGAGACCATCGATGTGGACGACTATCTGTCCCTCGGCGGCGAGCAGCCGGCCAAGGATGCGGGCAAGATGCGCCAGGAGGGCCGCGACTATGTGGTCGAGGACGGCGACGTCATCCTGTTCCGGTTCAACGTCTAGGCGGCGCAGTATCGGTGGCGCCTACTCGCCGTGCCCACCAGCCGATCTGTTATGATTGGGTATGAAACGCTTCGCCCGCACCATTGGGGCATTAATCATCGGAGTATTGTTCGGCGCAATACTTGCGGTCTTCGACGTGATTCGTGGTGAACCGCTCTTCGGGGCTACCGGCGTGTTGTGGAGCGGTTTCGTAGTACTCTGCTACGTGATCGCGGCCGGTCTGGTGCTCGATTTTATAGCCCTCTTGCGCCGCCGCAAATGACCTAAATCACATGGCTCCAGATTATCCCGGCGGCGAGGGCCACCAGGATCAGCCCTGTCACCACCGAAATCCCCTTGGCGGCCGTTGGGGTCACCAGCCAGCGGCGCATCCGCTCGGCGGCCACCACCAACGCCGTCTGCCAGACGATGTTGATGGCGATCAGCGCGGCGCCGAGGACGGCCAGCTGGGCCGCGTTGTCGCCCTTCTCGACCACCACGAAGCCCGGCATCAGGGCCAGGAACAGCAGGATGATCTTGGGGTTGAAGACATTGGTCGTCATCGCGTCCCGCCACGCCTTGTGGACGCCGACCGGGGAACCGTCGCCGGAGAGCCCCAACTCCCCGCCGCCGCCGCGCAGGGCCTGGTAACCGAGAAACGCGATGTAGGCGGCGCCGGCAATGGCGACGCCCTTGAACAGCACCGGCGAGGCGGCGACGATGATCGAGAGCCCCGCCGCCGCGGCGATGGTGTGGATGGTGAGGCCGAGCTGGACGCCGGCCATGGTGACCATGCCGATCCGCCCGCCGGACGTCATGGTGTAGCGGATGATCAGCACCGTGTCGGGCCCCGGCGAGACGACGATGACCGAGGCGGCGACGAGAAACGCGATCAGAACGGCGGGATCGACGGGCATGGTCCGACGAGGTAGGCGCCGTCATCGGGCAAGTCAAGCGGCGCCTCCTTGCCGATGCCGAGCCAAAGCGGTAGGCTCAAGCACGGTTGCTTCGCAAGTAAACCAATACCATTGGGAGCAAGATGGCAGAGAACCGCCCTGATGCCGTTGAGCGGATGTTCGACGACACGCGCCGCGCCGGACCGACGCCGCTCGCCAACCAGCTTCAGGCGGTCGCCCGGATCGTGTTGCGAAGCGCCCTCAGGCGATACCCCAAGGAGCTCGATCTGTCCTTCGTACATGCCGCAGTGATCGGCGGGATCGGCACCTTCGGCCCTGTCGCCGCCCGCGACCTCGCAGCCCTGCTGACCATGCATGAGGGCCAACTCAGCCGAACCATGGGCGAACTGGTGGAGAAGGGATGGGTTGACCGAATAGCCGATCCGGCGGACTCGCGGCGAAAGATGCTGATGCTGACCAAGGCGGGCAAACGGCTCTATCGGCAGGTGATCGCGGTGCAGGACCGGCGGGAGGAAAGATTCCTGTCCGGGATCAGCAATGAGGACTGGATGATTTTCCTCGCCACCCTGTCACGCATCCGCGCCAATGCGGAGGCGGTACTCGCGGAGGAGGCGGCCGAAAAATAGTCCGAAAAAATTTTTCGAAATTTACTTTACTAGTGAAGTAAAAAGGGCATATGATGACCGACATACACCGGGAGAAGAGCGATGTTTCCGAAGAACCACTGGTATGCGGTCGCCTGGGATCACGACATCAAGCAGGCGCCGTTCGGGCGAACCATCTGCAGCGAGGACATGGTTTTCTTTCGCCGGCCGGACCGGTCGCTCGTGGCGTTGGAGAATATATGCCCGCACCGGCTGCTGCCCCTGTCCGAGGGCAGGGTCGCGGGCGACAAGATCACCTGCGGGTACCACGGGCTGACGGTCGACGGCGCCGGAACATGCGTTCACATGCCGGGTCAGGAGAACCTCAACGGTAAACGCCTGGTGCGGACATTCCCCGTCGCCGAGCGCCACCGCTTCGTTTGGGTGTGGATTGGCGACGACGACCTCGCGGACGAGGACCTGATCCCCGATCTCCATTGGTGTTCCGACCCCGCCTGGGTGGCCGACGGGGATACGTTCCACATCAAATGCGACTACAGACTGCTCGTCGACAATTTGATGGATCTCACCCACGAAACTTACGTCCATCCCACATCCATCGGCCAGGAGGAGATCGTCGAGTCGCCCATCGAGACCGCCTCGGACGAGCAGTCGGTCACCGTTACCCGGTGGACGTGCGGCATTACGCCGCCGCCTTTCTGGGCCAACAATCTGGGCTCGTCGGAAGATTGCGACCGCTGGCAGATCTGTCATTTCACCCTGCCGGCGAACGTGATGATCGACGTCGGCGTCGCGCCAGCGGGAACCGGCGCGCCGGAAGGGGATCGCAGCAAGGGCATCACCGGCATCGTCATCGACCTGATGACCCCGGAAACCGAGACGACGACCTGGTACCACTGGGGAATGGTCCGTGACTTCGACATCAACAACCCGGCGCTCACCAAGCAGATCAGGGACGCCCAAGCGACGGTGTTCGGCGAGGACGAGGTGGTGCTGGAAAGGCAGCAGGAAATCATCTCGCGCCATCCCGAGCGCCGGCTGGCCAACTTCAACATCGACAAGGGCAGTATGCTGTCCCGGCGTTTGATCGACCATGCGCTGACGGCCGGCGAGCGGACCGCCGCATGAGATAACCCCGGGGCTTTAGTCGGGCGCGTGCGCGCGCTACTTTATCCCCGACCAACGCGTCCAGCAGGGAGAACCGACATGGCCGCCAGAAACAAACCCCCATACCGTGCCGATCATGTGGGATCGCTGCTGCGTCCCGATGCGCTGCTGATCTCGCGCAACAAGTGGCACGACGGGGAAATCAGCCTCGATATGCTGCGCGAACACGAAGACGCCTGCATCAGGGAAGCGGTCAAGATGCAGGAGGATGTGGGTTTGACCGCCGTCACCGACGGCGAGTTCCGGCGCGCCAGCTTCCACGTCGATTTCATCCAGAAGGTCATCAACATCGACGCGCCGTGGGATTTCGAGCGGGCGGTGTCGGTCTCCGACGAGAACAAGGAGCATGAAGCGAAGAACGAAGCCAAGGCGACCCCCTTCGTACCCAGGGTGGTCGGCAGGATGGCGCTGCCGGACGGCGGCATCGAGGTCGAAAATTACAAGTTCACCTCGTCGCTCACCGATCATCCGGTGAAGGTCACCCTGCCGTCGCCGACCATGACCCATTTCCGGGGCGGCCGCGACGCAATCGACAAGGAGGCCTATCCCGATCTCGACGAGTTCTTCGCCGATTTGTCCAAGCTGTATCGCGAGGAGTTGGCGCTTTTGGCCGAAGCCGGCTGCCGCTACGTCCAGTTCGACGACACCAACCTGGCTTATCTGTGCGACGAGAAGATGCGCCAGGGCGCCATCGACCGGGGCGAGGATCCGGACGAACTGCCGGCGACCTATGCGGCGCTGATCAACGATTCCATCCGCGACCGCCATCCCGACATGGCCGTCTGCGTCCACCTCTGCCGGGGGAACGCCAAGAGCCAGTGGTTCGCCTCCGGCGGCTACGAACCGGTGGCCGAGAAGATGTTCAACCTCACCGACGTGGACGGATTTTTCCTCGAGTACGACGATGAGCGCTCGGGCGGCTTCGAGCCGCTGCGCTTCGTGCCCGAGGGCAAGCAGGTGGTGCTCGGCCTGGTCACCACCAAACGCTCGGATTTGGAGAGCAAGGACGAGTTGAAGGCGCGGATCGAGGAGGCGTCCAGATACGTCGATGCCGATCAGCTTTGCCTCAGCCCCCAGTGCGGGTTTTCCTCCAACGCCATCGGCAATCTGGTGACGGTCAACGACGAAATCGCCAAGTTCCGGCTGATCATCGAAACCGCGGAGGAGGTCTGGGGCTGAGCCTCCCGGACAGCCGAGCCCGACTTGACCTTGTGTCAGGCACCGAAACGACGTACCTCCCTGTCCGGGAAAGGGGTCGACGCAATGATTCGGACAAGCACGGCTCACAGCAAGCGCATCAACCTGCGGCTCAGCGAGACCGCGAAGCGGCGGATCGAACGGGCAGCCTCCGTCGAAGGCAAGACCGTCAGCGCCTTCATCCTGTCCAGCGCGCTGGAGACCGCCGAGAAGACGATCGACAGGCATGAGACCCTGGCGCTCGCCCGCGACGACGCCTTGCGCTTCTTCGATGCCCTGGCCGATCCGCCGCCGCCGAACGACCGCCTTCGCGCGGCGCTGGAGGAACACGCGAGGCGCGTCGACTCGCGTTGACCGGATTCGACGCGCTTATTGTCGAGCCGCTCGGCGGACGACACGATCGGGCGGCCTTTTCCTGCGGCCTTTCCGAACTGGACCGCTATCTGGCGCGCCAAGCCGGTCAGGACATCCGGCGCCGGATCGCCCGGGTGTTCGTCTGCACTGCCGGCGACGCCGATGCCGTCCTCGGCTTCTACACCCTGAGCGCCCTGTCGATCGACCTCGCCTCGCTGCCCGATGATCTATCGCGGAAACTGCCGCGCCATCCGGTACCCTGCGTCCTGATCGGCCGGCTGGCGGTCGACCGCTCGGCGCACGGGCGCGGCCTCGGACGCATGCTTCTCGCCGATGCGGTCAAGCGGACTGTGGCCGCCGGCGAAGCCGTGGCCATGCACGCCTTGATCGTAGATGCCGCGAACGAGGACGCGAAACGCTTCTGCGAGAGGTTCGGCTTCGTGCCGCTCACGGACGACCCGATGCGTCTGTTCCTTCCACTCGGCCATGCCGCCCTGCAAGGCTCACAGAGGTAGCTGCATCGACACGCTTCAACCGAATTGACATCCGAGGCGGGTGTTAACCCGGTGGACTTCAGACCGTCGCACCAGCGGTGGCGAGCGGGATGAGTCGGGGCCTCGGCCCTACGCCGCCAGCTTCAGGCCCTTCAGAATCTTCCGGCCCGAGCGGGCGAGGAGGGCCTTCTTCTCCTCGAGCCCGCGGTATTTGAGCCTGCCGTTTTGCTTCATCACCCGGCCGGCGATGAGGACCGTGTCGACGTTGGAGCCGTTGGCGTGGAAGACGACGCTCTCGACCGGGTCATGCACCGGGAACATGTTCAGATGGTTGCCGTTGATCAGGATGATGTCGGCCTGCTTGCCGGGCTTGAGCGAGCCGACCCGCCTGTCGATGCCGAGGGACCTGGCCGCATCGATGGTCGCCCAGCGGAGCGCCTCGATGGGCTTGATGGAGAGCGCCTGCGCCGGCGCCTTGGTGCGCCTGGCGGTCGCCCGGTTGTCGATGCTGCGCTGGCTCTGCAGGGCCATCCGCATGACGGTGAACATGTCGCCGGAGATGTTGCTCTCCACATCGACGCCCAGCGAGAGCAGCCCGCCGTAGCCGCGCACCCGGCCCGTAAGCGGCGCGCCGTGGCCCATCTGCAGTTCGACCTCGGGCGTCACGGTGACCGATGCGCCCGTATCGAGGATAAGTTTGAGCTCGGCGTCGGACAGGTAGACCCCGTGAACCAGGTTGTGCCGCTTGTCCAGGAGGCCCGCCTTGGCGAGCTTCTTGTACCCGTCCTTGTTCATCCGGTTCGGCGCGCCCCAGACATGGGCGCTGACCAGCAGGTCGAACTCCTTGGCGAGTTCGAAGTCATGTTTGGTCACTTCCCAGGTGGAAAAGTCGGGGCCGAGCACCGCCATCCCCAAGGTGACCAGCTGGTCGTCCGAGGCGAAGGGGCCTTTCCGCAGGCGCTCGATCTCGGATCGGGGGTGCGGGATATGGGTGTAGGGCGTCTGGTCCTTCCCGGCGTCCGGCTTCGGCGAGCCGTGGCCGAACACCGCCCCGATGCCCGATTCCCTCAAGCCCTCGATGGCCGCGTCGGTGTGCCCGGGGGTGGCGTTGTTATGGCACCAATCGAAGATGGTCGTCGCGCCGTTGCCGATCTGGTTGAGGGCCCCCACCAGATTGCCGAGATAGGTGTCGTTGGCGGTGTAGCGGGGCGCGATGGTGGCGTGCATGTGATGGAGGTATTCGGGGATCGACCAGTTGCCGGCGACCCCCCGGATGCCCGTCTGCCAGGTATGCAGGTGCGCGTTGACGAAGCCCGGCATGGCAATCATGCCGGCGGCGTCGATGACCCTGGCGCCCGGCGAACGGACGGTTCGGCCGATCCTCTCGATTTTGTCGCCGTCGATCAGGATATCGCCCCTGGCGAGGTTCTTGATGCCGCGGTCCATGGAAATGACGGCCGCACCCTTGATCAACGTCTTGGACATAACCGGAGGCTCCCTGAAATTCGTCGGTTGTCATCGAGGATTGATGTGGGTAGCGGCGTTGGGCTACCCTTCCCGCCAACAAATCACGCGCCCGCTGGGAGGGCAAGTATGAAGGGAGAACGTCATGCCGGACTCGGTCTTGAATCTGAATTTCCTGTCCCACGGGACGCTCGAATCCCGCGATCTGGATAAAATCCGCGAGTTCTACGAGAAGTTCCTGGGGCTTGAGGTGATCCGGACCAGCAACATTTCGCTGCTCATCCGGCTGGGCGGACCCAACACCATTGCCGTCGTCCACAACCCCAAGAAGCCGGACATGCCGTTCCTCAATCACAACGGCCTCGATGTGGAGACCCAGGAAGAGGTGGATGCGGCCTACGAACTGACGGTCAAGCATCAGAAGGAGTGGGGCATTACGAAGCTCCGCAAGCCCAAGCTGCAGCACGGCACCTACTCGTTCTTCTTCAAGGACATGGACGACAATTGGTGGGAAATCCTCACCAATCCCAAGGACGGGTACTCCTGGCTGTTCGAGAAGGGCGATCAGGAAGGCCGCGGCCATCTGGACGACGAATTCGACCGCCCGGGAATGAGCGCCGCCGAGTAGGGCTCAGAGCCAGACCGTCGACAGCTTCGGGAACACGATCAGGATGATGGTGACGAACAGCATCATGATCACGTAGGGGAAGGCGCCGGCGAAGATCTGATTGAGCGTCACCGTCGCGTCTTCGATGGTACTTCGCACCACATAGACGGCGATGCCGAAGGGCGGCGTCAGCAATCCCATCTCGACCGCGATCACGGTGACGATCCCGAACCAGATCAGGTCTCCGCCGAAGGCGCTGACGATGGGCAGCACGATGGGCAGCAGGATCAGCATCATCGAGATGGAATCCAGGAACATCCCGAAAATGATTACCAGGATCACGTAAAGGACCAGGAACCCGGCGAAACCCAGATTGACCGCGCCGATGAACTCGCCGAGGGACTGGGGAAATCCGGATAGCGCCAGCATCCGGCCATAGATGTTGGCCGCCAGGATCAGGAACAGAACGCTGACCGTGGTGTGGCCGGTCTCGATCAGCACGTTCCACAGCTTCTTCCAGGTCAGCCGCCGCTTGAGGATCGCGATGATCAAGGCGCCGGCGGCGCCGATCGCGCCCGCCTCGACCGGCGTGAACAGTCCGCCATAGATGCCGCCCATGACGACGACGACCAGCAGCAGGATGGGCAGGATCTTCCAGAACGCCGATGAGACGCTTTCGCCTTCCATATTGTCTTCGGTGGGGCGGCCGACGAAATCCGGGAAGAAGTGCGCCATGCCGATGATCGAGACCGCCATCACCAGGGCCAGGATGATGCCGGGGATGATGGCGGCCAGGAACAGCAGCCCGACCGACTGTTCGGCGACGAATGCATAGACGATCAGCAGCAGGCTCGGCGGGATCAGCATCCCCAGCACGGACGACCCCGCCACCGTTCCGACGGCGAATTTCCGGGTGTAGCCGTTGCGGAGCATATGCGGCGTCGCGACCTTGGTGAACACGGCCGCAGACGCGATGGAAGAGCCGGTAATGGCGGCGAATATGGCGTTGGCGAACACTGTCGCGACGCCGAGGCCGCCCTTGATCCTTCTGAGCAGCCAGCGCGCCACGTCGAAGGTGTCCTTGCCGATATCGGATTCGCTGATCACCAGGCCCATGAGCACGAAAAGGGGAACGACCCCGAGGAAGAAGTTGCGCAGGAACTCGTTGGACGCCAGCTTGACCGTGTTGACGGCGATGTTGGGGTTGTCCAGCATGATCCAGATGCCGAAGAACCCGAGCAGGATCAGGGCGATGCCGATATGGATGCCCATGAAGATCAGGATCAGCATGCCGACGATGGAAACGGCGCCGATGGTCACCTTGCCGAGGTCGGCTTCGAACATCCCCGCAATCGCGGCGATGACCGCGACGACGATCAGCAGGTGAAGCCAGCCGGTTTTTTCACCCGGTCGTTCGGCGCGGTGCTCCCGATACGCGGCGACGGCATCCGACAGGTGTTCGAGTGTCAGCACCAGATACTTGATGGCGACCATGATGGCGCCGGTCATGATGATCAGCCGGAGCGGCCAGACCAGGATCGTGAACTCGCCTTCGACGCCGAATTTCAGGTCCGGCCAGGCTTCTTCCAGCTTGTCCCGCGTTCCGAAGGCGATCAGGCCGAAGACGAAGATGCCGGCGGCCGAAAAGATGGCGTGAAAGAGAGCGCCGACCACCGGCCGCTTCTCGACCAGCGGGTCGATGTACATCTCGGCCCGGGCGAACCGGCCTACGTGAAGGGAGTGGGCGAGCTGGAGAAAGACGGCGCCGGCCAGCGAATAGGCGACGATCTCGTTAACCCCGCGGATTGGCGCATTGAAGAACCCGCGCGCGACGACATCGGTACAGATGAGGAAGGTCAGGCCGAAGACCCAGACACTGCCGATACCGTTGGCAACCGAAATAAATTGAGAAAAAAGAGCGGAAAGACGCTGAAACACATTCAGCGCCTTTCCCTCGGTCGATGATCCACCTGAGCCGGTGGATTCCAATTACTTGTCCCAGTCGCGAAGCGGTTTTTCGCCGCGGGCCCGCATGCCGTCCATGTAGACTTTCAGCACTTCGCCGGCCGGCAGGCTGCGGGCTTCCGTCTTTTTGACCCACTCGGCGGCGATGTTCGGGACGCTTTGCGCCCACTTGCGCTGCTGTTCCATGGAAAGAACGGAAACGCTCACTTTCGGGTTCTTTTTCATGGCGCCGACGGTCTTGTTGTAAAACCCGATAACCCGCTTGGCGACCCAATCGCCGTACTCGTTACCCAAATCCATGAACATTTTCTGCAATTCCGGGGGAAGCTTCTTCCAGGTATTGAGGTTCATGGTCAAAGCGCCCGGGAGAGCGCCGCCCATCTGGAGCTGGGTCAGGTCCGGCGCCACTTCGTGCAACTTGAACGGCAAAATACCCGTGGTCGGCGATATGACGCCGTTGGCGACGCCCGTCTTGATGCCGTTGTAGTAGACAGGCAGACCGGCATCGATGCCGATCGCGCCGGTGCCCTCGACCCAGCGGGCGACCGCGCCGGGCGCGAAGAGCTTCAGTCCCTTGAGGTCCGCAACCGATTTGATCGGTTTTTTGGTCATGAGGATGTAGGCATCGGTGGCGAACACACCCAGGAGCTTTTGATTGTACTTGGTCCACTGCTGGTTCATCGCCGGAATTTTTTCATGCAGTTCCCGGCCGATTTCCAGCAGCGCCTGGACGTTCGAGGTGCCGAACGGGGCGAAGTAGGTGACGTTGTGGAGCGGCATCTTGTTCGGCTCCCACAGGGTGCCGACCCAGCCCACGTCGGCCAGGCCGTCCTGCACGCCCTCCAGCGTGTTCTTGAAGTTGTACAAGACGCCCGAATAGGCCTCGGTCCACTCCAGCGTGTGTCCAAGCGCCTTGGCGCGCTTGGTCGATTCCGGAACGATCAGGTCGCGGAGCGCGACGGCCCACGGGACGATGGGGGGGTGGCTCGATCCCGCTGTAAGCTTGAATGTGGCGGCGTGCGACTGACCCGTGACCGCAAGCGCCGTGAACGCGGCGGCGGCAACACCAAGGGCCAATCCCTTGAAGGATTTGGGCATTAAGTCTCTCCCTGTTCGTCCAGCGAGGTTGGTCGTCGGCCGTGCCACCGGCTGGACATTGCGGAAAACCGGCACGGCAATCGATTGCAGGGCGGATTGTCTGTCAGATCGTTTGGATTTTCAATAACATTCGTGCCGGGAAAATATCCCCTCTGCCGCGTTTGGCTGAGGATATGGGGCTAGCCGTCGTCAGTCCTTCTGACAGGCGTGGTCAGCGCGTTTTCTTCCAGTGCCGGTAGGCGGCGGAGTAATCCTGGTCCGCCCCCTCCGCCGCAAGGGCGTCCCGCCATAGATTCTGAATGAGCGTCGCGACGGGCGCGTCGACCCCGATCTCTTTGGCGAGGTCTCCGGCGATGCCCACATCCTTGGCCATCAGGGACAGACCGAACCCGGTTGCGAACGTTCCGGTCAGCACGTGCTCCTTGATCGTGTATTCGGTGCTGAAGTTTCGGCCGGTGGAGACGTCCATGATGTCGATCATGGTGGCCGGATCGAGGCCGAACTTCTCGCCCACCAGCATGGCTTCCGAGGCGGCGGTGAATCCGGCGGCGGCGACATAGTTGTTGAGCGACTTCATGGCGTGGCCGCTGCCCAGCGGGCCGGTTCGGAACAAATTCCCGCCCATGGCCTCCAGGACCGGCGTCGCTCTTGCGATGGCGTCCTCGTTCTCGCCGCCGATCATGATGGTGAGCGTGGCGGCCTCGGCGCCGGTTACGCCGCCCGACACCGGGGCGTCGATCAGAACGATATCCTGGGCCGCCAGTTCGGCGCCCAGCTCCCGGGTGCCGACGGGCTCGGATGAGCTCATGTCCACCACGATGGCGCCCGGCCCGAGATGGCCGGCCAGTCCGCCGTCCGTTTCCATCAGGACCGCGCGAACGTCCGCCCCGGTGGGCAGCATGGTGACGATAAACTCGTGTTCCCCGCCGACCTCGCCGATATCGGCGGCGGCGGTGCCGCCGTGCTCCCGGACAAACGAAGCCGCCCGCGCCGCATCCACGTCGAACACGGTGACCGCGTGACCCGCCTTGGCCACGTGGCCGGCCATGGGCCAGCCCATATTGCCGATGCCGATGAAACCGATTTTCAAGGGATCATCCTCCGCGTGGTGTTTTAGACCCCGCCCCAGATTTCGTTGGCGGTGGCGACCACCAGCTCCAGCTTCCGGCGCTGGTCGTCCATGGTGATCTTATTGCCTTCCTCGGTGGATGAGAAGCCGCACTGGGGCGCGATGCCCAGCTGATCCATATCGGCGTACCGGGCCGCTTCGTCGAACTGCCGTTTGAGGTCGTCCAGGGGCTCCAATTCCGGCGTCTTGGTGGTGATGAAGCCGGGCAGCACCCGCTTGCCGCCCTTGGGCAGCAGGCGGAGCGGCTCCAGCCCGCCGGCGCGGTCGGAGTCGTACTCCATGAAGAAAACGTCGGCGTCCGTCTTGTTGAAGATAGCGTCCGCCGCCGGATCGTAGGCGCCCTCGGCGATCCAGGTGGACTGGAAATTGCCGCGGCAGAGATGCATGCCGATGGTCATGTCGTCGGGCCGGTCCTTGATCGCCTCGTGCATCATCCAGGCGTACTTCTCGATCAGCCCGTCCGGATCCTCGCCGCCGGCCTCTTTTTCCGCCCGGATCTTCGGATCGCACAGATAGGCGAAAAAGATGTCGTCCAGCTGCAGATAGCGGCACCCGGCCCGGTAGAAGGCGTCCACCGCCTGGGCGTAGGTCTTGGCGATGTCCGCGAACAAGACGTCCGGGTCCGCATATTCGGGCGGCCGGATATCCGATTTGAGCAAACGGAAATGACAAGCGCTGGGGCCGGGGATGGAGATCTTCGGCGTCTTGGCCGCCACCGAGGCCAGGTAGGTGAAATGCCCGATCATGGGATGATCGGCGGGGAACGACAGCGGGCCCGAGATCACCGGAACCACCGCCAGGGCGAAGGTGCCGACGGAGCCGTCCGACGAACGCTCCACCAGATCGAGCCCGTTGAGCCCGGCCATGAAATCGTAGTGCCAGTAGGCGCGCCGGAACTCGCCGTCGGTGACCACCGGCAGGCCGAGTTCCTCCTGGAGCTTGACCGCCTCGATGATTTCCGCGTCCTCGGCTTCCTTGAGGTCGGCGGGTATCTCCCCCTGGCCGAACCGGGCAAGCGCCCCCTGTTCGAACAGTTGCTCCCGCGCCCGCTTGACCCGTTCCGGCCGAAGCAGGCTGCCTACGTGATCGGCCCGCGGCCGGATTTTTCCGTTCGTCATGTCGAGTGCCCCCTGGTGGTTCGCGGCCTTTAGTATAGAAACCGGAAAGTCGCAGCCAATAGGATATCGAACGGACGGGTTGGGATGGAGCCCACGGCGTTGTTCCCGCGGGCCGGTGCGATTATTCTGCCGGGGGGACGGCTCTTTCGGAGACGGCGAATGAGCCGGGTAAAGGGGGGCAGGGACATGCTGGACCAGGCGCAAGGCTATACCACCCGGGACATGGAGTATCTGCGGTTCGGCGATCGCGGGATCGGTCTCAGACTGTTCACGCCGGAAGGGAAAGGGCCCTTCCCCCTCGTCGTCGATGTTCATGGCGGGGCCTGGAACAAGAGCGATTTCAGCAGTTGCCGGGAACGGGACGAGGTGCTGGCCGGCGCCGGTCTCGCCGTGGCGGCCATCGATTTCCGCCATGGACCGGACAAGTACCCCTCGTCCCTTGCCGATATCAACTACGCGATCCGCTGGCTGAAGTCGAATGCGGAGGCGTTCCACATCGATGCCGGACGGGTCGGGATTTCCGGTCAATCGAGCGGCGGACATCTCGCCATGCTGGCCGCCATGCGGCCCGCCGATCCCCGCTATACGGAGCTTCCCGTGGAAGGCGCCGGTCCGGAGATCGATGCGGCCGTCTCCTGTGCGGGGCTGTCCTGGCCGGTGATCAACCCCCTGTCCCGATACCGGCACGCCGTCCGGGCCATCGAAAGCGGCGAAAACGCGGATTGGGCCGGGGAGCTGCCGGAGCTTCACCACATCTATTGGGGGACCGAAGAGGCGATGGAGGAAGGCAACCCGATGCTGGCCCTGGAGCGGGGCGAGGAGGTGGAGACGCCGCCCGCCCTTTGGGTTCAAGGGCGGCCGGATATCGTTCACGACTATCGGGACCTGTCCTCCGGCGCCGCGATGAACGAGCCGGAGCGGTTCGCCGCCAACTACCGCGCCGCCGGCGGCGAGATCGAGGTGGTGTACGTCGAGCAGGCGCGCCGCGGAACCGAAATATCCTGGAATCCGCTGGCCGAATTCTTTCTTGAACACTTGGGGTGAGGCCATGATATCGAACCGGCCGCTCGAGCGTTGGGACCCGGAGACATGGTGAAGGGTCCGTTCCGCGCCGATCACGTCGGCAGCCTGCTGCGTCCGCCCGAGCTTCTCGAGGCCCGCGAGCAGTTCAAGAGCGGAGAGATGGATGTCGGCGCCCTCCGCGAGGTCGAGGACCGGCTGATCCGCCGTGCGGTGAAGCTGGAGGAAGAGACCGGCATCCAGTCGGTCACCGACGGCGATTACCGCCGCGAATCCTGGTCCAACGATTTCCTGGATGCCATCGACGGCGTGAAGAGCGCCTCGCCGCCGGCCCAGCGCTCCGACGATCACCACACGACCGAGGTCGGCGGCGTGGTGGCGACCTTCAAGCTGCCGGCGCCGACCACGCATGGCAGGCTGGGCTGGCCGGCGGGCGGCATTCAGCGCAATTCGTTCAACTTCCTCAAGGGCGAAACCTCCCGCACGCCCAAGGTCACCATGCCGTCGGTGAGCATGCTGCATTTTCGGGGCGGCCGCGGCGGCGTTTCCGAGGATGCCTATCCGGACATGGAGGAATTCTTCGCCGATGCCTCGGGGATATGGCGGGCGGAAATTCTCGACCTCGCGGCGCAGGGCTGCCGCTACGTGCAGCTGGACGACACCAACCTCGCCTACCTCTGCGACGACCGGCTCAGGGAAGACGTGCGCGGGCTGGGCGAGGATCCGGACGAACTGCCCCATCTCTACGCCCGGCTGATCAACGACGCCATTGCCGATCGGCCGGACGACATGGCCGTCACCATTCATCTGTGCCGGGGCAACTCCTTCAGCCGGGGCCACGCCGAAGGCGGGTACGAACATGTGGCCGAGGCGATCTTCAACGAGGTCGAGGTGGACGGATTCTTCCTCGAATATGACGACGAGCGCTCGGGCGGGTTCGAGCCGCTGCGCTTCGTTCCCAAGGGACCGGGCGGGCCCAGGATCGTCCTCGGCATCGTCACGTCCAAGTTCGGCGAACTGGAGGACAAGGACGGCCTCAAGCGCCGCCTCGACGAAGCCGCCCGGTACATGCCCCCGGAACAGATGTGCCTCTCGCCCTAATGCGGGTTTGCCAGCCACACGGGCGGCAACCTGCTGAGCGAGGAACAGCAATGGGCCAAGCTCCGCCATTGCGTCGAGGTGGCCGAGGAGGTTTGGGGCACCGCGATTTAGGCTATTCCCCCGATTCGGTAAGCTGGAGAAAATGTCTGGAGGGACAGCGTGGAGTTCTTCGCCTGGGGAGTGAACCATCCGGGAGTCGCGGACAAGCGCTCGGCGATCATCCGCGAACACTGGGACTTCATCGACCGCTACAAGGAGAGGCTGATCGCCCGGGGACCGGTGCTCGACCCGCACGACCCGTCGCGGGTCACCGGCTCCATCCATATCGCGGACCTCGATGACTGACGGGAGGCCAAGCGCTTCGTCCATGAGGAGCCGTTCCACCAGGCCGGTTTGTTCGAGCGCGTGCTCCTCCGGCGTTTCGAGTTGGAACTCGGCCGCACCCAGTTTGAATTCGAGAGCGCGGGCGATCTGCCCCGTTTCTTCATCCATTGTCCCGCGGCCCCCGGCAGCGGGACCGGCCGGGAGCGGGCCTCCGACGAATACCACGCCTATTGCGCCGGGTTCGATGCGAATTTCCTGTGCTGCGGCGCGCTGCTCGACGACCAGGGCGGCTGGGCCGGCAGCATCTATTTGATGGAGATGGCGGACACGGACGCCGTCGACGGGTTCCTGGAAGGCGAGCCCTACCTCCAGGCCGCGCTCTACGGCGGCGTCCGGGTCCACCGGTGGACCCCGGGCGGGCCGGAAAACCTCAACCGGCAGGGCGAGCTTGCCTGAGGGTCCGTGACCCCGATAACCTGCCCCCATGCCGCCGCCCCTGGAAACGCTCCCGCCGGGATTTCCGCCCATCGAGGTCAAGGTCTGCCAAGCCTCCCGGCGCGAGCCCGGCTGCATGATTCTCTCCCTCGGCCGGGGCACCCGCGCCGTCCAGCAGAGATCCGACTTCGAAGCCCTGGTCGCCATCGATCGGGAGGGCCGGCCGGTCTGGTGCCGGCAGTCGGCTTCGTCGGTCATGGATGTGAAGCGCACGCCCCGCGATACGCTGCTGGTGGTCACCACGGACGGCTGCATCCAGGAGATCGACGCGGGCGGGGCCATCTTGCGAAAGTGGAGCACGCCGGGCGCGTCGCCCAGTCTGGCGGGCAATGAAATCCCGGTCGACACCCTCTATTTTCATCATGCGGTTCGCGAGCTGCCGGGCGGAAATCTGGCGGCGCTCTCCATTTCCGCCCGCGAGTTCGATGACTACCCCCTCAGCCTGAAGGACCCGGGCGCCGGCCGGGGAAAACGCAAGCTGGTGGCCGATGTGCTGGTCGAATTCACCCCCGAGGGCGACGTGGTCCACGCCCACGATTTTTTCGACATTCTCGATTCGCGCCGGACCGCCTACGGGTTGGACGCCCCGTTCTGGACCGTTTGCGGCGTGGTGCCCGGCGGCGCCGACCTGACCCATGCCAACGGTCTCGTCCACGACCCCGCCGACGACAGCTTCATCATCACAGTCCGCCACCAGGATTGTCTGATCAAGATCGACCGGGCGACCGGCGCCCTGAAATGGATCCTGGGCGCGCCGGAGGGCTGGACCGGGGACTGGGCGGACAAGGTGCTCGAGCCCGTGGGCGAGACGTCATGGCACTGGCATTCCCACGATCCGAGCATCATGGCCGACGGATCGGTCCTGCTGTTCGACAACGGCGAGAGCGGCGCCATTCCGCCGGCGCCGCCCATCGGCATCGATGACTGCGTTTCGCGCGCCATCGCCTACCGCGTGGACGAGGCGGCGGGCACCGTGGAGCAGGTGTGGTCCTTCGGCGGTCCGGAACACGGGACGCCGTACGCCATGTATATCAGCGGCGCCTATGAACTGCCGGCGACCGGCAATGTCTTCGTCACCTTCGGCGGCATCATCCTCGGCCCCGGCGGCGAGCGGGTCCACCTGCCGCCGGCGGGCCACGGCTCGGCGGAAGTCTACGAGGTCACCCGCGCGGACGATCCGGAAATTCTGTTCCACGCCGCGATCGACAACCGCCACACCGGCGAGGAGGTCGGCTGGGGGGTCTTCCGCGCCGAATGGGTGCCGGAGGGCTTCTTCGGCGGCTAGGGTGGACTGAAACAAAAATACCCCGGCCGGCTAAGTGGCGGCGCGCTTGCAGCAGAGCATCCCCGATATTACATAGGGTCTTGCAATCGAGCCTACCAATGCGCTTGCGGACGACGGGACGAGGACCATGAAGATCGCTGTTGTCTACAACCGAAGTAGCAAGAACGTCATCAATCTGTTCGGCATGCCGAATCGCGAGCGGATCGGCCTGAAGACGATCAAACGGCTGGTCGACGCCCTGAAGAAAGGCGGGCACCAGGTCATCTCGCTGGAAGCGGACAAGGACCTCGTCGAGCGGCTCGGGGATTTCATGCCCCAGGTCGTGCAGGGCGAGCGGCCGGGCATGGTGTTCAACGTCTCCTACGGGCTCCAGGGCCAGGCCCGCTACACCCATGTGCCGAGCATCCTCGAAATGGTCGGCATTCCCTATGTCGGGTCCGGCCCGCTTGGCCATTCGCTGGCCCTCGACAAGGTCGTCACCAAGATGCTGCTGCGCCAGCGCGACGTCCCGACGCCGGACTTCGCGGTGCTGGACACGCCGGACGGCGAACTGCCGCCGGACCTGACCTACCCGATGATCGTGAAGCCGAAGAACGAGGCCGTATCCTTCGGCCTCAAGATTGTCGACGACGAGGCCGACCTGCGCGACGCGGCGGCGGTCATCTACAACGAGTTCCGCCAGCCGGTGCTCGCCGAGCAGTATATCGAGGGCCGGGAGGTCAATGTCGGCATACTTGGCAACGACCCGGTCGAGGCGTTCCAGCCTGTCCTGCTCGACTTTGGCGAGGGCGCGCAAATTTATACCTAAGAGGACAAGACGGGCCGCAGCGGCCGGGAGATTCGCCCGGTCTGCCCGGCGCCCATCGGCGAGGAACTGACGGAAAAGGCCAAAGACATCGCGATCCGGACATTCAAGGTCCTGGGATTGAACGACTGCGCAAGGGTCGACATGCGGCTCGACGATGCCGGGCAGCTTTATGTCCTTGAAGCCAACTCGCTGCCAAGTCTCGGCGAACACGGCTCCTACCTGGTCGGCGCCGACCATGCCGGCCTCGATTTCACCGGCTTCGTCAACCGGCTGGTCGATGTCGCGACCGCCCGCTATTTCGGCGTGCCGAGCGTGACGCCGCTGGAGCAGGGCGCGACGGACATCGACAGCCAGATTCTGCTCCACGTCACGCAGAACCGGGAAAGGATCGAACGGCGCCTGCGCGACTGGGTACAACTGTCGAGCAGTACCGACGACCCGGTCGGGATCGAACAGGCGGTCGGCAAGGCGGGCCGGATGCTAGAGGGTCTCGGGATGAAACCGGTGAAGGAATTGACCGACGGCCCCGAAGTCTGGACCTGGCAGACCTCGGCGGGGCTCGACGGCGGCACCTTGCTGATCGCGCATCTGGATACGCCGGTCGACACGAAGGTTGCCTTGCAGCCCTACCGGCGCGATCCGGAATGGGTATTCGGCGAAGGCATCGGCTCGTCTCGCGCACCGCTCGTGATCATGGAATATGCGCTGCGCGCCATGCGGCGCATTCGCAAGCTCAGCCGGACCCGTCTCGCCGTGCTCCTCTATACCGACGAGGGCCAGAGCGCCTTGCACAGCGCCGAACTGATCCGCGAGGCGGCGGCGCGGGCAAAACGCACGATCGTTCTCAGCCCGGTGGAGTCGGCCGGCGATTTCGTGACCAACCGGCGCGGCTCGCGGCGCTACCGCCTCACCGTCGAAGGCGAAGCGCTGCGCCCGGGCAGGCGCATCCGGCGGGTTCCCGTCCTGCGCTGGACCTGGAACCGGCTCGACGAAATGACCGAAATGACCTCGCCGAAGGCGCGGCTCGCGGTCGAGGTGCTGGACATCGAATCGGAGCGCAACCCGATGATGACGCCGCACCGGGTCACCGCCGAGATCGCCGTCGCCTATTTCAATGTCGCGGACGCTGAGCGAACCGAACGGCGGATGCGCGAAATCCTCGGCAGGCGCGGGCGGCGCTGGAAGCTGACCCAATTGTCGGACCGGCCGCCGATGAAGGCGCGGGCTCAGAACCTGCGACTCGCCAAAGCGTTCGAAGAAGTCGCGGGCACGCTTGAACTGCCTGCCGGACAACATTCGTCGGCTTGGCCCTCGGTCGCCGGCCTCGTTCCCGCCAAGGTTGCCTGCCTTTGCGGTCTCGGGCCCGTCTGCCGCGACCGCGGCACCTCCCGGGAAGCGGTCCAGCGGGTCAGCCTGGTCCAGAGGGCCCTGCTGCTGGCGACCTTCCTGAGCGAGCCGCGCCAGGCGAAATCGTCATGAACGAGAGTCCCGAAAACCGCGGCGCCACCGGCGCGGCGCGGCGCGGCGGGAGCAGCGGCGGCCGGCGGGCGAAGGCCGCACAGGCCGTCGAGCCGCAGCGGATCGCCGTGTCCCGGAAGGGCATGGTCTCGACCCAGCATCATTGCGCGACCCGCGCCGGGGTGCGCATCCTCGAAGAGGGCGGTAACGCCGTAGACGCGGCGGTCGCCTCGGCGCTCGCGCTGGGCGTCTGCGAGCCGGCCGCGTCCGGCATCGGCGGCCAGACCATGATGCTTGTCCATCTGGCCGAGCCCAAGCGCACCTTCGCCCTGGACGGCTCGTCCCGCGCCCCCAATCGCGCGGTCTCGGAGGTGTTTTCCGACCGCCGGAGCGAGGTCCGCCGCGGCTATCGCGCCGCGACGGTGCCGAGTTCCCTCGCGACCTACCACTACGCGTCGGACACCTATGGCCGCCTCGGCTGGTCGAAGGTCTTCGAGCCCGCCATTGAGTTGGCGCAGGAGGGGTACGCAGTCAGCCCCCTCCAGCACACGCTGACGCATCGGGAGCGGCGACGCCTCATCGAAGGCACCGCCGCGCCTTTCTTTCTGGAGAAGGGCAGGGCCTTGCGGACGGGGCAGATACTTCGGCAGGAGACGCTGGCGCGAACCCTGGAACGCATCGCCCGGCAAGGGGTGGAGGAGTTCTACTTGGGTGAGACGGCCGAGTTGATTCACCGGGACATGGAGGCCAACGACGGTCTGATCCAGAAGGACGACCTCGCCCAGATTCCCTATCCCATCGAGCGGCGCCCGCTTACGGCCCGGTTCGAAGCGAGCCGGGTCTTCACCATGCCTCCACCCGGTGCCGGACGCATGCTGGTGCAGATGCTGAATATTTACCAGAACCTGCCCGAACGCGCCGCCGATCCCGACACACCGCTCGGCGCCGTGCATTTGGCGGAGACGATCCGGCGCGCCTCCCTCGACCGGCAGGACCGTCCCTACGACCCCAACTTCTATTCCCAGGTCTCGGACCGGGAGATGCTCCAGCCCGAATACGCTAAACGGCTGGCACGGCAGATCACCCGGAGAATTCAGAGCCGGGGCGAGACCACCCATCTGACCGTCATGGACGAGGTCGGCAACGTCGTCGCGCTGACCCAGTCGATCGAGAATGTCTACGGCTCCTGCTGCGCCACGCCCGGCCTCGGCTTCCTCTACAACAACTACATGAATGCGTTCGATTACAGCGACCCCTCCCATCCCTACTACATGCGGCCGAACGCCGTTCCGTGGGCCAGCGTGGCG
The DNA here is from genome assembly GCA_965221855.1 of Rhodospirillales bacterium. Taxonomy (GTDB): domain Bacteria; phylum Pseudomonadota; class Alphaproteobacteria; order Rhodospirillales; family UBA2165; genus JAJDXO01. The sequence goes on from CBDCSV010000007.1 coordinate 86,812, forward strand.
CCGACGGTGATATTCCGCGGCCGCAGGCCCTGGATCGCCATCGGCTCGCCGGGCAGCGAGCGGATCGCGCCGTCTGTCCTACAGGTCCTGCTTCGGCTGCGGCATTCCTCGCCATTCGCCGCCGTCGAGGCGCCGCGCCTCCATTGTTCGCTGGACGGCAAGGTATCTCTAGAGGCGTCCCGGATGCGCGACGACATACCGGAGAGGCTGCTCAAGCACGGATTCGAGGTCGTCCGCCGGGAAGCCTTCAGCTTCTACATGGGATGCGTCCAGATGGTGATTCGCGACCACAAGTCCGGCCAAATGACCGGGGTCGCCGATCCGCGCAGGGACGGCGCCGCCGCCGGGCCGGCCGAGTGACCCTGCCGTTCCTGCTGTCGGTGCCCCATGCCGGGCTGACCGTGCCGCCGGAGGCCGAGCCCTACTGTGCGCTGACGCCGCGCGAGATCGCGGAAGACGGCGACGAAGGGGCGGCGGAGATTTACCTGGGCCTGGAGCCGCTCGTCGAGGCGTTCCACACGACCGGAATTGCCCGCGCCATCGTCGACATGAACCGTGCGGAAGACGACAGGCGGCGCGACGGCGCGATCAAGACCCATACCTGCTGGAACGTTCCGGTCTACCGCACATCCCCGCCCGATGACGTGGCCGAGCGGCTGGTCGGGCGCTACCACCGGCCCTACCACCGCCGGCTCACGGAACTCGCCGCCGGGAATACTGCGCGCCTCGCCATCGACTGCCACACGATGGCCGCGCAGGGGCCGCCTGTAGGGCCGGATGCAGGCAGGGAGCGGCCCTGGGTCTGCCTGGGATTCGGCGAGGGAACCTGCCCGGCTCCCTGGATCGAGGCGCTGAGGAACTGCTTCGTCGAGCAGATCGGCCCGAATGTGACGATCAACGAGCCCTTCAGCGGCGGTTACATCACGCGCCACCATTCTTCCGAAATGCCCTGGCTGCAATTGGAGATGTCTAGGGCGCCCTTTCTGTCCGACGCGGAGAAATCCGCCATGGTTCGGACGGCGCTGACGGCCCTGGCCAAACGCATCTGACGTCAATCCTCCGCTTGTCCCGGCCCCTCCGGTCTGACAGAACCGTCGGCGATGAAACTGCTGCTCAACAACGGTTATCTGATGATCGTGATCACCGCGATCGCCTGGTCGGGCAACGCCATCGCCGCCCGCGCCGTCCATGAGGCGGTGCCGCCCATCGGCCTCGCGTTCTGGCGCTGGGTGGCCACGGTGCCCATTTTCCTGCTCCTCGCCTGGCCCCACTTGAAACGGGATATCCCCGAAGCCATCGCCAACTGGAAAATCCTCGTGGTGCTGAGCGTGCTGTCGGTGAGCATCTACAATTCGTTCCTCTACATCGGCCTCAATTCGACCACGGCGACCAACTCGTTCCTGATCAACACCTCCCGCCCGGTGATCATCGTGATCCTGTCGCTGGTCATCCTGCGCCTCGCGGTCACCGGCCAACAGGCCGCCGGGCTGGCGCTCGGCCTGGTCGGCACGGCGGTGATCGTGGTCCGGGGCGATCCCGGCGTCGTCGCGGCGCTGGATTTCGTGCCCGGCGATCTGTGGATCCTGGCGGCGACCGTCTCCTGGGCGCTGTACACCGTCTATCTCCGCAGGCGCCCCAAGATCCGTCTCGCCAGCTTCATGTTCCTGACCGCAATCATCGGCCTCGCCGTGCTGGCGCCGTTCTATTGGTGGGAGCACGTCCATGTCCGCCCCGTGCCCCTGGCCCCCGAAACCTTCTGGGCGGTGGCCTATCTTTCCGTCGTCGCCTCGGTGATCGCCTATATGGCCTACAACCGGGCGGTGGAAATCCTGGGCCCCAACGTGGCCGGCCTGACGTCCTACCTGCTGCCGGTGTTCGGCGTCACCCTGGCGATCCTGCTGTTGGGCGAGAGCTTCCGGCTGTTCCATGCCGCCGGCATCGCGCTGCTGCTCACCGGCGTCTATCTGGCGACCAAGGCCAAGGGATAGTATAAGCCCGGCATGCCGAATACTTCCGAAGACCTGATCCTCACCGAGCGCGACGGCGCCGTCGCCACCGTCATCCTCAACCGGGCGGAAAAGCTCAACGCCCTGAACAGGGAGATGTGGGCCGGCGTCGGCGAGGCCTTCCGGGCCCTCGACGGCGACGAGACGATCCGCTGCGTCATCCTCCGGGGCGCCGGCGAGGAGGCCATGGGGCCCGGCGCCGACATCGCCGAGTTCGCCGAGGCGCGGAGCAACCCGGAACAGGCGGCGGATTACGGCGGGCTGATGCACGCGGCCATGCAGGCGATCCGCGACTGCCGCCATCCGACGGTGGCGCAGATTCACGGTCTGTGCGTCGGCGGCGCGCTGGAACTGGCCTTGTCGTGCGATATGCGCATCTGCGGCGAAGGCTCCCGGTTCGGCATTCCCGTCAACCGGCTGGGCCTGGTGATGGCTCATCCGGAGATCGAGGCGCTGGTCGGCCTGGTCGGCCGCTCGACGGCGCTGGAAATCCTCTTTGAGGGCCGGGTGTTCGATGCCGCCGAGGCCAAGGACAAGGGCCTCGTGAACCGGGTGGTCGCCGACGGCCGGGTCGCCGAGGAGGCCCGGGCCGCCGCCGGGCGCATCGCCGAGGGCGCGCCCCTGGTCAACCGCTGGCACAAGAAATTCGTCGACCGCATCCTGGCCGGCGGCGAATTGTCGGCGGAGGAAGCCGCCGAAGGCTTCGCCTGCTTCGATACGGAGGATTTCAAGGAGGGCGTCCGCGCCTTCCTCGCCAAGGACAAGCCGGACTTCAAGGGCGAGTAGGGGCGAATAGGGACGAGGAGCATGGGCGGCCTGCTGGACGGTATCCGGGTGATCGAATTCAGCCACGTGATGGCCGCCCCCACGTGCGGGCTGCATCTCACCGACATGGGCGCCGACGTGATCAAGGTGGAGCGGCTGCCGGGCGGCGACAGCGTCCGCCTGAACGGCCCGTTCGTCGACGGCGAGTCCGCCGGGTTCGCGATGATGAACCGGGGCAAGCGGGGCGTGGCGCTGGATCTCTGCTCCGAGGACGGCCGCGCCATCCTGCGGCGGCTCGTGGACCGGGCGGACGTGTTCATCGAAAACTACCGCCGGGGCGCCATGGAGCATTACGGCGTCGGCTGGGAGAGCGTCCGGGCGACCAACCCCCGGCTGGTCTATTGCACCGTCTCCGGCTACGGCGCGACCGGACCGCTGGCCGGGCAGGGCGGTTTCGACCTGGTGGCGCAGGGGATGAGCGGGCTGATGAGCATCACCGGCGAGGGTCCGGGCCGGCCGCCGGTCAAGGTCGGCGCGCCGGTGACCGACATCACCGCCGGGACGCTGGCCGCCATGGGAATCCTCGGCGCGCTGGTCGCCCGCGGGCGCACCGGCGAAGGGCAGTATGTGGACACCTCGCTCTACGAGGCCGGGATCATGCACACCTACTGGCAGTCGGCGATCTTCCTCAATTCCGGCGAGGTGCCGGCGGCGATGGGCTCGGCCCATCCGATGATGGCGCCCTATCAGGCGTTCCCCACCGCCGACGGATGGATCAATGTGGGAAGCGCCAACCAGGGCCTGTGGCTCAAGCTGATCGAGGTCCTGGGCGCGCCGGAACTGGCGGACGACGAGCGGTTCGCCGAACCGCCGCGGCGGATCGAAAACCTGGACCGGCTGGTGGATGTGCTGGCCCCTCTGTTCCGGGCCAAATCCACCGCCGAGTGGCAGGCGCTGCTCGACGGGGCGGGCATTCCCGCCGGGCCGGTCTACGATGTCGCCGAGATGGCGACCGATCCCCAGACCCGGGCCCGCGGCATGATCCGCGAGACCGAGACCCGCGAGGGTTCGGCCATGCGGGTGCTGGGCCATCCGGTGAAGTACTCCGCCGCCGAAACCCCGGTGCGGCGGCCGAGCCCGGCCCTCGGCGAGCACAACCGCGAGGTGCTTCTCGAGTTCGGCTATGACGGCGCCGAAATCGACGGCTTCGAGGAATCCGGCGCGATCGGCGGCTCTTGACGCGACGGCGGCCGCACCCCCCCCCCCCCACCCTCGACGCCCGGCTATTGCCGGCCGTCTCGACCTCCCCCTTCCAGCCTTCGTAGCCGAAGGCTACTTCGGCGGAGTAGGCCCAGGGGGGAGGTGGTCCAACCCACCTATTCCCTCCCTCCCAGGGGTCTTAGGGGACACCCCTAACCCCGATGAGGGGGAGGGCCAGGGAGGGGGGGGCGCAAAAACGGGAATCGCCTAATCGAGTCCGGGCCCAGCCCTGCCTACGCCGGCGCGTCCTTGCTGGCGGTGAAGGTAAAGCCGGTCTTCTCGAACTCGGCGGTGAGCCCCGGTCGGATCGCCTCGATCTGGTCGCGCGCCTTGACCGCGAAGTCGATGTCGTTGAGGTCATGGACCCCGCCGGAGATGATCACCTGCAGGATGCCTTCCTCGTCCGAGATGTTGCGGAATCCCCGGCAGACGCCCGGCGGCACCGAGATGGTGTCGTAGAGGCCGAGTTCCACCCGTTCGGCGCCGTCGTCGTTCCAATAGACCTCGAAGCGTCCCTTCATCACGGTGAAGGTCTCGTAGGTCCGGAGGTGGGCGTGCAGCGACGGGCCGGTGCCGGGCGGGCAGACCGCATGGGTCATGGTGATGCCGCCGGCGCCGGTGATCGGCGCGGACGCATTGATCGGCGTGTCCAGGCCTTCATCCAGGCCGATGACGCTCATCAGCTTCCGCGACCAGACGATGTCGGCGGCCTCGACGGGAATGCCGGTGTTCTTCTGGGCCTCCAGCGGCTCCAGGTCGTCGAACCGGGCGACCCGATCCTGCATCTCGGCGCCCGTAATCTCGATGGTGCGCATCTCTTTCCCCTCCGGTGAGTGCTGCTCACCGCAAGGGTGCCGCGATCCCGGCCGGAGATCAACCGTGTCGGATCGTGGGTAACGTCAAGAGTTATGTGTCAGGGAGACTGGGGTACTGATTCCCTGAGACTTGTTTTCGTGAATGAAGACCGCGAAGAGGATGCGGTCCATTGAGGTTTTATCCTGGAAGGTTCCCATGGGCCGGGTTCGTCTGCGAACCTCGCGGAACCTCCGTTCGATGGCATTGGTGGTCCTGACCTGCTTTCGCTCGGCGAGGTCCTTGTAGCGGAAGCAGGTGAGCAGGTCGTCGAGGTCGTTGCGCAGGCAGGCGACGGCCTTGGGGTAGGTATCTTCCCAGGCGTCGGCGAAGCGGCGGGCGGCGGTCTCGGCCTTGCGGCGGTTGGGGGCATTCATGACGGCGTGGACGTCGGCCTTGACGGCCTGCTGGTCGGCTACGCGGACCTTGTTGAGGATGTTCCTGATTTTGTGCGCCCAGCACCTCTGAACGGGGATGCCGTGATAGACGATCGGCAAGGCGGCGAGCAGGCCTTGGCCGCCATCAACGCAGATCATCTCAAGGCCCTCGCCGGTGAGGCCGCGGCGGTGCAACGCGGTGAGGAAGCGCTCCCACTCCGCGGCGCTCTCGCTGGCGGCGAGTTGGAAGTCGATAATCTCCTTCTTGCCGTCGTGCCGTATGCCCAGCGCCACCAGGACCGGCCTCCTGAGCGCGCCAGCGCCGGTCTTGCAGGCCAGCACCACGCCGTCGAGCATCAGCGCCTTGTAGGCGTTCTTCAGCGGCCGGCGGTGGAATGCGGCGACCGACAGATCGAGGGTCTTGGCGACCCGGCTCACCGTCGCGGCCGAGACCGGACGCCCGAGCAGGGCAAGCAGGACCTCGCCGACCTTGCGGGTCGAGAGCCCCAGCACGAAGCCGGCCAGGATGGCGCGGTCGATCTCTGGAGCGCGCCTTGCGTAGCTCTTCAGAACCTCGGTCGGGCAGAAGTGCCGGGTGCGCGGCACGTTGAGCTCGATGTCGCCGAGCTCGCTGAGCAGGCGGCGCCGGTAGGTGCCGTTGCGCCGGTCGCGCATAGCGCTGCCATCGAGGCCGTCGAGCCAGCGATCCACCGCCTCGGCCATCCGGCCCTCGATGATCTCGGCCAGCGCCTGGCGGCCAAGCGGGCGATAACCCTCGCCCCAGTCCAATCCGCCTGCTTGCATCTCCTTCACCACCTCAAAGGCTTGTGGTAGGTTCTCAATCGTTACAGCTTGCTGTGGCATCGGGGTGATCCTTCTTGCGGTTGTCGTAAACCACAGGGAGTACCCCATTCCCAACTGACACATAAATTTTTACGTCACCGGATCGTGGTAGGCTTGGGGATGACCGAAACCCACGAGGCCGAGATGCCGGTGCTCCCCGGCGGGCTTGCGCCCTACCGCAAGACCCCGGTCTTCACGGCGGCAACGGCGCCCGACGGCATCACCGGCGATCACAGCACCAAGCCCGGCGTCTGGGCGCTTATCCATGTGCTCCGCGGGTCGCTCCGCTACGAGATCGTCGAACGGGGAGAGGTCCATGAACTGACTCCTGACCGCCCCGGCGTGGTCGAGCCGGAGACGTCCCACAAGGTCACGCCCGGTGGCGGGTGCGAGTTCTTCGTCGAGTTCTGGCGGTAGGCGCCGGCCGGATCAGGCCGCCTGCGGGCCCTGGTCTTCCTTCTTCGGACCGGACAGCCTGGCCTTGAGGCGTGAGAGGTCGAACTTGATGTGCGCCCAGGTGATCATCGGCAGGGCGACCAGCAAGTCCCAGACCGCATCCCAGCCGCCGCGCAGCACGACGGGGAACATGATCCACGGCGCGGCGGTGATGATCTGGATATGCTCCTGGGTGTGGAGCCGGTCCCGGTTCCGCAGCACCTTCTCCACGTTCTTCGGGAACGACCAGTCGCAACGGTAGATCACCTTTCCGTCCGGGTTGATCACATAGATCATGTTGGGGAGCGTGCCGTACTGATGGTGCATGGTCCCCTGGAGGTCGTCGACCAGGACCGTGCGTGGGTCCTTGTAGATTTCCATCATCTCGGCCGCCAGCTCGAGCTTCTGCTCGTCCGATTGGTGGGGGCCCAGGCGCGAGCCCGGATGGGCCTCGCGGACATAGACCAGCAGGAACTCCACGTCCGGGTACTGGTCCCTGAGCCTGGCGAAGCCCTTGACGTTCTTCACGTACATGGAGCAGGTGATGGAGCCGGTCTCCAGCACCATCCACTTGCCCTTGTAGTCGTCCAGGCTCACCTCCCGGCCTTCCGGGGTGCGGACGGTGAAATTCTCGGCGAGTTCGCCGGCCTTGGGTCCGTTGAACGAGCTCAGGTCGTACTCGGACATCTTGTAGCGTTTGTAATTGTACGTCGTGGGCATGAATGCCTCCGTCGAAATTCCGCGACCCGGCAGCCGCAAAACCGGCGCGTTATCCGGTGTGTCTTATATAAGAGTGCGCCGGCACCGCCAAGTCAAAGGCCGGTGAGGGGCGATCCACTGATGTTAGACGTTTGAGCAACCGGATAGATGGGTGACACTATAGACCGGTTACATGGGTAACAGTGTTTATGGTTTGTTTTGCCTGCGGGCGGCCCGGCCGGGCGTCGAGGGTGGGGGGGTATGTTAGGTTCACGCCGCGCCCCTACTTGTTTGGGGCCTCCATGAACTCCACCATCGCGTCAACGGCCCGGGCCCAGTTCTGCGCGGTGGTGCGGCCGGACTTTTTGCGGGGCTCGAAGGAATGGTCGCCGTCCTCCAGCCACACCACCTCGCAGGCGTCCGACAAGGGGTAGCCCGGCACCTCGTCGAGGGTGCCGAAGGGATCGCGGGTGCCCTGCAAAATCAGCGTGCGGGTGAGGAGGGTATCGACGCTCCCGAAGCGGGCGGCTTCCGGCTTGCCGGGGCCGTGGAAGGGAAAGCCCAGGCAGATCAGCCCGGCCACCGGATCGCCCGAGCTTTCGGCCTGATCGGCGGCATGGCTCGCCACCCGGCCGCCCATGGACTTGCCGCCGATATACAGGTTTTCGGGCCCGAAGTGATTGACCACCTCCATCCACGTCTCGATCAGCACATCGGCCCGGTCGGGCGGCCGCCGGGTGCCGTCGGCCCGCATCTTCCGCATGTAGGGAAACTCGAACCGGGCGACGCGGATGCCGCGGGCGCCGAGGCTCCCGGCGAAATGGTCCATGAATTCCGAATTCATGCCGATCCCCGCCCCGTGGGCGAAGGCGAAGGTATGATCGGCGCCGCCGGGGCCGTCGAAATGGAGCGGCGGGAGGGGCATGGATCAGTAGGGCGTGCCGTGTCCGCCGAAGGTCACCCGGGTCAGTTCCCGGTATTCCGGAAGGAAATCGTCCACCGCCGCGTGCTGGGTCGCCGAATTGTCCCACACCGCCAGCATTCCTTCCCGCCACTTGTGGCGGTACTGAAACTCGGGCCGCGCCGGGAGGGACAGCAGGAAGTTCAGGATGCCCTGGCTTTCCAGCCGGGGAATGCCGACGATGTGGCTGGCGAAGTTCGAATTGGCGTTGATGATCTTCTTGCCGGTCCGGGGATGGGTGCGGATGAGGGGCTGGGCGATGGGCGGGTTGGCGGTTCTGTGCTCGACGTAATGCTCGCCGCCCCGTTTAAATATTCCCTGCCGGCCGGGGAATCCCATGTCCCAACTGTGCACCACCTTCAGGTCTTCCAGGTAGACCTTCATCCTGTCCGACAGCGAATCATAGGCGGCGGTCATGCTGGCCCACACGGTGTCGCCCTTGCCCTTGGGGATCACGCGGGAATAGAGGCTGGTGCCGCCCGGCGGCTCCGCCGCCCAGGTCAGGTCCGAGTGCCATTGCGCGGTGCCCGTCGGCGGGGTGTTCTCGTCGTTGATGACGATCTCGACTTCCGGGTCGTCGTCCAGGTGATCGAAGAAGGTCTCGGACGGCAGGAGGGGCCCGAAGATGCGGGTCGCCTCCTTCTGGTCGTCCGGGGTCAGGTCTTGATCCGGGAAGAAAATGACCTGATGGTCGTCGAGGGCCCGGCGAAGCTCATCCTTCTCGCCGTCGGATATCTCCGCCGTCAGATCGACGTTGTGGACCACCGCGCCCAGGCGCGCGCCGACGGCCTCGATCTCCAGCCTGGAATTCTTCATCTGACCTCTCCCGGACTATTCGACCGGGAGTATAGACCAACTCGGCGGGGCGAAAACCGCAATTCGTTTACGGCGCGGCCTCTCTCGCCTACGCTGAGGCCGAAGGAGAGCCCCATGAGCGAGCCCATCCGCATCGCCTACGGCGACACGCCGACCAGCTACGGCGAGCTGTCGGTCCCCCGCGGGCCGGGGCCGTTTCCGGTGGCGATGATGCTGCACGGCGGGTGCTGGCTCGCCTCCCGCGGCGCCATGGAGGATTACCGCCCGATGGCCCGGGCGCTGCTCGGCGACGGCATCGCGGCGTGGAACGTGGAGTACAGCCGGGTCGGCCACGATCACGGCGGCTGGCCGGGGACGTTTCTCGATCTCGGCCATGCGCTGGACCATCTGGCGGTGCTCGCAGGCGCCCACCCCATCGATCTCGCCCGGGTGATCGTGCTGGGCCATTCGTCGGGCGGGCATTTGGGCGCCTGGCTGGCGGCGCGGCCCAAGCTGTCCGCGGAAAGCGAAATCAAGGGCGCGCCGAAGGTCGCGCCGGCCGGTGCGGTGATCACCGATGCCTTCATCGATCCCCGGGTGATCGATTCCAAGGGGCTCGACGGCGAACTTTATTGCGGCGAGCCCATCATCGAGCGGCTGATCGGCGGCGATCCGGCGGAATACACGGACCGCATGAAGGAGATATCGCCCCTGGAATGGCTGCCCTGGGGCATGCCGCAGGCCTATGTGGTGAGTTCCGGGCGCTATCCGGTGACTCCGTACCGGGCGCTGGCCCAGGGCCGGACGACCCTGGAGATGCCGGACTATCCGGCGCTGGCGCGGGCCGCCGGCGATGCCATCGAGGTCGAGATCGTCGAGGAGGCCGATCATTTCGACTTCATTCACGAGCCCGGCACCGCGAGCTTCGAGGCGGTCCACCGGGCGGTGACGAGGCTGGCCGGCCGGATCTGATCCAAGGGAGGGGAAGCCATGGAGAAAACCTATCAGGGGGCCTGTCATTGCGGACGGGTCCGGTTCGAGCTCACCGCCGACATCGATCACGTGCGGGTCTGCGATTGCTCCATCTGCCGCAAGCGGGGCGCGCTGATCCACCGGGTGCCGGAAGACGCGGTCAGGCTGTTGACGCCGCTGGACGACATGACCCTCTATGAATGGGGTTCCGGGACCGCCAAGGATTATTTCTGTCCCGCATGCGGCATCCTGCCGTTTCGCCGCCCGAGCATGCCCACCCAGGAAGAACTGGACGACGGCAAGGCGCCGTTTGCCGGCTGGGCGGTCAACGTCCGCTGCCTGGACGGGTTCGACATTTTCGAGGCCGAAGAGCGCCGCATCTTTCGCACGGATGTGGATGTGGCCCATATCCTGCCGGAGTCGCGGGGCCTCTAGCCCGCCGGTGCCGGTTCCCGGTCATCGCCATTCCCCGCAAAAGGCCGGGCATTTGCATTGACTCCGCCGCCGATTAATGTTCCTGTTTTGTTCGAATCGATGAACCTGTGACCAGCCACCGGGAGGACCAAATGGCCGACAGCTACATCAACGAGGGCATGACTGCGGTGACGCCCTATCTATCCATGGAAAACGCGGCAGACGCGATCGGCTTCTACGTCGAGAACTTCGGCGCCGAGGAAGTGACGCGCATGGAGGCGCCCGGCGGCGTCAGTCATCCTGCATGCCGAGATCGCCATCGGCGGCGCGCGCATCATGCTGAGCGAGGCCAATCCCGACTGGGGCACCGTGAGCCCGAAGAACCTGGAGGGCAGGTCATCCTCCATCTTCATCTATGTGCCCGATGTGGATGCCACTGTGAAGAAGGCGGAGAGCAACGGCGCCACAATCGTCGACGGTCCTCAGGACATGTTTTGGGGGGACCGGCACGGCCGGATCATCGATCCGTTCGGTCACATGTGGGGCGTCGCCACCCATGTGGAGGACGTCTCGCCCGAGGAGATGCAAAAGCGGACCGAGGCGTTCCTGAAGGAAATGGCCGAGACGGGCGGTTAGGGGGCAATATTTTCCCTCTCCCCCTCCTTCAGGGGAAGAGGGTTAGGGTGAGGGGGTCAAAAAAAGGTTGAGGGGAGCGATTACGCCGCCTTGTCTCCGAAATATTCCTGGGTGCCCCGGTGGAGGACCGTGTCCGCGTCTTCCACCGCCGCCGGGGTCAGGTCGGCGGCGGTTTCGAGCCGCGCGTAGAGCGGCGCGAAGTCCTGGTAGCACTCGTCGAGCAGCGCCTCGAAGCTGTCGATGACGAAGTAGGTCTGCTGGTAGTCGTCGATCCTGTAGTCGGTGCGCATGACCCGCTCGGCGTCGAAGGCGATGCGGTTGGGGGACGCGTCGTCGAGGGCGAAAATGCTCTCGCCCTTGGACGATAGGATGCCGGCCCCGTAGATGCGCAGGCCCTCGTCTCCGCCCGGCGGGGCCTTCATCAGGCCGAACTCCACCGTGTACCAGTAAAGCCGCGCCAGATGATCGAGGGCGCCGAACTCGAGGGAGCGCAAGCCCCCCTCGCCGTAGGCCGCCATGAAATCGGCGAACACCGGATGGGTGAGCATGGGCACATGGCCGAAGACGTCGTGGAAGACGTCGGGCTCTTCCAGGTAGTCCATCTGCTCGGGCTTGCGGATGAAACGCCCGGCCGGGAAGCGGCGCCCGGCCAGCATCCGGAAAAACGCCGCATCGGGCACTAGGTCGGGCACCGCCTCGACGGTCCAGCCGGTAAGCCGGTGGAGTTTTTCGTTGAGGCGCCGGAAATCGGGGATGCCGCCCTCATTGAGATCCAGCTTGGCCAGCCCGTCCATGAACGCATCCGCCGCGCGTCCGGGCAGCATCTCCGCCTGGCGGCGATAGAGCCGCCGCCACATCTCGTGCTCGGCATCCGTATACCGCTCCCATTCCTGGGGAATGGTGTAGTCCCGATCGAGGTCGGTGGTGTGTTTCGGCGATCCCATGGCGCCGTCTCCCGCGTCCGGTCAGTCCCGTCACTTTCGGTCAGGATACGGGAGACCCGCAGTCAGGTGTGACCTGATTTGGACCTAATATTGATACAATAGGTCATAAATTTATTTATTGATGCATAATTTGGCGATAATATGACCTCATGGATCTTTCCGCCACCGACCTGAAAATCATCGGTGTCCTCCAGACCGACGGTCGGATCAGCAACGTGGACCTCGCCGAACGGGTGGGCATGTCGCCGTCCCCCTGCCTCCGCCGGGTCAAGGCGCTCAGGGACGCGGGCGTGATTTCGGGATATGCGGCGCTGGTGGACCGGCGGGCCGTCGGCCTCGGGGTGCGGGCGGCCTGCCACGTGAAGCTCCGCGACCACGCCGAGGACAAGGTCGGCGCGTTCGTCGCCGAGGTGATGGCCATGGAGGAGGTGACGGCCTTCTTCTCCCTCACCGGCAAGTCCGATTTCCTGCTGATGGTGATGGCGACCGACCTCGATGCCTACGGCCGTTTCGCCACCCATCGCCTGCTGCGCCTCGCCAACGTGCAGGAGGTGGAATCGTCGCTGGTGCTCGAAACCTACAAGAACTCGACGGCGCTGCCGCTCTCCCATCTCAAATAGCCCCGAAATAGCCGCGGCGCGCTTGCCCGCCGGGCCGGGCTCCCCGATACTTCCAGAAACATTGATCCAGGGGAGGAAGCCCGATGCCCGAGCGTTATCCCGCCATGCCGCCGCGTGACCCCGATCCGCCCTACAAGCGGATCGCCACCGAGGAGGCGTGGCTGCCCCCCGACATGATGCGGATGTATCTGAAGGAGCTCGCCGACAAGAGCATCGACGATCCCGGCTTCCACAGCCTGTGGGGCTTCTTCACCGGCTCGACCCAGAAGGCCCGGGATCACTCCCGGCGCATCCAGAGCCTGGGCGAGGAGCGCATTTCCGACATGGACCGCTCGGGCATCGACATCGCGGTGGTGTCGCTGACCGCGCCCGGCGTCCAGTTGTTCGACCCGGAAACCGCCAGCGCGCTGGCCGTCAGCGCCAACGACCAGCTGGCCGAGGGCATCGCCCGGTATCCGGACCGCTATGTCGGCCTCGCCGCGTTCAGCCCGCTGGACCCGGCCAATGCCGCCAAGGAACTGGAGCGCGGCGTCGACAAGCTGGGACTCCGGGGCGGTATCCTCAACTCCCACACCCTCGGCACCTACCTGGACGACGAGCAGTACTGGGAGATCTTCGAGGCGGCGGAGGCGCTGGACGTCCCCATCTACCTCCACCCCCAGACCCCGTCGGCGCGGATGATCGAGCCGTTCCTGAAGCGCGGCCTGGACGCGGCGGTCTACGGCTTCGCCTGCGAGACCGGGCTGCACGCGCTCAGGCTGATGGCCGCCGGGCTTTTCGACAAGTTTCCCAAGCTGCAGATCGTCCTCGGCCATTGCGGCGAGGCGCTGCCCTACTGGCTCTACCGCATCGACTTCATGCACGGCTACATCTCCGTCAGCGCCCGGTACGAGCATGTGGGCCCGCTGAAGCGCCGGGCCTGGGATTACCTGATCGACAACTTCCACTACACCTCCTCGGGCGTCGGCTGGGGACCGCCGATCAAGTTCTGCCAGGAGGTGATCGGCGTCGACCGGATGATGTACGCCATGGACTACCCCTGGCAGTTCGTTCCCGAGGAGGTCGGCGCGCTGGACGCCATGGACATCGACGATGCCGCCAAGAAGGCGTTCTTCGAGGACAACGCGCGCAAGCTGTTCAGGATCGAATAGGCCGCCGTGTCGCGGATTTGTGCTTCAAGCTTCCCCCCTCACCCAGCTACGGCTATGGCTCGCGTGGGCAGTCCCGGTCAATTCGCAGAATTGACCTTTGCGTTCGCTTTGTGCCCTAGCTCGCCGAGCCTCCGCGTCCCTCTCCCCCCTTCGGGGGGCGAGGGTTAAAGAGTAGTCCCCTCTCCCCCTTGGGGGAGAGGGTCAGGGTGAGGGGGTCATAAGAAATGAGGGTGCGGGGGTCATAAGAAGTGAGGGTGATATGGAAATTCCCCCTCACACGGATCCGCCTATTCGGCGGCGTGCTTGCCCGCGCTCCAGCCGTTTTGCGCCAGATGGTCGTCCCCGTACCGGGTCGGGAGGGCTTCCAGTTCCGTCGCCATGGTGTCGTTCCACCGGTTCAGGAAGCCGAACACGGCGACCTGGCCGACCAGTTCGACGATCTGCCGGTCGGTGAAGTGCTTCTTGAGTTCCTCCATATCCTCGTCGGTGACCATGTTGGGCACCGAAGCGGCGGACTGGGCCACCCGGAGCGCCGCCCGCTCGGCGTCGGTGAACAGCGGGCTGGTCTCGTACTCGAAGGCCGCCTCGATCTTCTCGGCCGGAATGCCCCCCGACCGGGTCGCCTGAAAGCCCGTATGGGCCGCGCAGTACTGGCAGCCGGACGAGGCGCTGGCCACGTAGCTGACCAGCCGCTTGATGCCCACCGGCAGTTCCGTGTCGCCGAAGTTCACCGTCCGCGCGAGCTGCAGGAAGGCCTGGGCGAGTTCCGGCCAATGGGCCATGGTCAGGAAACTGTTGGCCGGAAAACCCATGTTTTCCGTCGTCTTGGCGATCAGGTCCTTGACGAAATCATTGGCGTCCGGATCGAGAGGTTGGATACGAGGCATGCCGCCGCTCCCTGGGATCGTTCGTTTGCGCGGCCGAGGATATGACAGGCCCCGAAGACCCACAAACGGCAAAGGCCGATTTTCCGCCTGGCGGAAAGCCCTAGATCGGCTCTAGGGCATCAGGATCGACGAGCCGGCGGTCCTGCCGGCTTCCGTGTCCTCGTGCACTTGCACCGCGTCGTCGAGGGCGTAGCGCTGGCCGATATTCACCCGGATGCCGCCGGAGCGGATCATGTCGAAGACCGAGTTCGCCGACATCACCAGGTCTTCCCGCCTGGCCGTATAGGTGGCGACGGTGGGCCGGGTGAAGTAGAGGGAATCCCGTTTCTGCAGGATCGGCGGATCGACCGCCGGCATGGGCCCGCCGGTGGTGCCGAAGGAGATGAAGAAGCCCCGGGGGCCCAGGCAGTCGAGAGTTTGCTCGTAGGTCGGGCCGCCGATGGGGTCGTAGGCCACCGGCACGCCCTCGCCGCCGGTGATTTCCCGGACCCGGCTCACCACGTCCTCCGTGGTGAAGTCGATGACCTCCGAATAGCCGTTGGCGCGGGCGAGTTCGCATTTCTCCTCCCCGCCGTCGACGCCGATCATGTAGGCGCCCTTGGCCGCGCCCCACTGGCCGGCCAGCGTGCCGACGCCGCCGCCGGAGCCCAGGAACAGGACCTTCTCGTCTTTCTCGATGTCGTAGCAGCGGTTCAGGAGGTACTCGACGGTCATGCCCTTGAACAGGGTCGCCGCGCATTGCTCGTCGGAGATGTCGTCGGGCAGCGCCACCACGCGGACCGCAGGGAAGTTGCGGTACTCGGCGTAGGCGCCGCAGGGCGCCGTCGCGTATGCCACCCGCTGGCCGGCCTCGAACCCGGTGACGTTCGCGCCGAGCGCCGAGACCGTGCCCGCCGCTTCGAGGCCGATGCCGCTCGGCAGTTCGAGGGGATAGAGGCCCGAGCGCTGATAGATATCCATGAAATTGAAGCCGATGACGTTCTGCTTGATCTGCAACTCGTCGGGCCCCGGCTCGCCGATATCTTGGGTTTCGACGGACATCACCGAGGGCGCGCCCTGTTCGGCAAGCATGACAACGCGGTTCTGCACTGAAATCTCTCCCTTGCGAAAATACGATTTGCCGTTCCGGCAACGGCCCGGCCGGGGCATGATTATCGCGGCAGTTTCGGCGGGTCAAACAGGGAGGCGGGAGAGCCGTGCGCATCACCGGAATTCGCGAGAAGGCGGTCAAGCTGGATGTGAATATCCGCAACGCGGTGTTCTCGTTCGACGACATGACGACCTCGATCGTCGCGGTGGTCACCGACGTCGTCCGGGACGGCGCGCCGGTCGTCGGGTTCGCGTTCAACTCCACGGGGCGTTACGCCTGCGGCGCGCAGATGCGGGACCGGTTCATTCCCCGGATTTTGCGCCAGGACCCGGACAGTCTGGTGGACGAGGCGCGGGGCAACTTCGATCCGGATGCCGTGCTGCGGGCCATGATGTTCGGCGAGAAGCCGGGCGGCGATCTGGAGCGCTCGGTGGGGATCGGCACCATCGAGGTGGCGCTCTGGGATGCGATGGCGAAGATCGAGGGCCTACCGCTCCATCGGCTGATCGCCGAACGCCATGGCGGCGGCGCGGCTGCCGACAGCGTTTTCTGCTATGTCGGCGGCGGGTGGTATTCCCCCGGCGAGACGCCGGAAAGCCTGAAGGATGAAATGCGCGGCTATCTCGACCAGGGCTATACCCTGGTGAAGGCCAAGGTCGGCGGGCTCTCCATCGACGATGACGTGCGCCGCATCGAGACCATCCTCTCGGTCCTCGACGGTGGCCACCGGCTGGCCGTCGACGCCAATTGCGGGCTCGGCCCGGCGCGCGCCATGGAATACGCGGCGCGCCTGAAGCCGTTCGGTCTCCGCTGGTTCGAGGAGCCGGTCCATCCCGTGGATTTCGACGCCATGTCCGGGTTCGTCGCGGCCTACGGCAATCCGGCGGCGGCCGGGGAAAACCTGTTCAGCGTCGAGGATTTCCGCAACCTGTTCCGCTATGCCAGGTTCCGGCCCGGCACCGATGTGGTCAATATCGACGTGCCGCAGAGCTACGGGATCGGGACCTGCGCGAAGATACTGGAGACCGGCCGGTCGTTCGGCTGGGCGCCGGCCTCGTTCATTCCCCATGGCGGCAATCAGATGTCCCTTGCCTGCGCGCTCGGTTTCGGCATGGGCATGTGCGAATCCTACCCCCATGTCTTCGGCGCGTTCTCCGGCTATGCCGACGGCGCGCGGGTCCGGGACGGATACCTTCCCGCGCCCCAATTGCCGGGCATCGGATTCGAAGGGCAGAACGAGCTTTATTCGCTGTTCCGGGAACTGGCCGCATAGAGGGGTTCGCCATGGCCCCCGCCACCGGATATAAACGGCGGACATGGAAGGAGATGGAATGGCCGAGACCTCCAAGGACGAGTCGGAAATCGTCGCCGTCATCGAGGGATACATCGAGGGTTACGTCAACGCGGATCTTCCCGCTCTTCGCGGCGCATTCGCGAGCGACGCCGTGATGAACGGATATGTGGGCGACAGGCTGGTCGCCGGAACGCCCGAGCCTTTTTTCAGGCAGGTGGGATCGAACCCGCCGCTCGCATCGTCCGGTTCCGCCCTCGACTACGACATCGAGCACCTCTCGATCACCAACAATGCGGCATCGGTGGTCTTGAGGGAAACCGGCTTCGGGGAACACAACTTCACCGACTACATGCACTTGCTGAAACGGGACGGGGTCTGGAAGATCGTCAGCAAGACCTTTTCGACCTGGTAGAGCCGGAGGCCGCGGATTTGACCATGCCGGAAACGACGATCGGAGAAGAGTGGATCGAACGGGACCGCAACGCCGTGCAGCATCCGGGCGGAGGCGGGGGCGCCGACACGGTGGTGCTCAGCCACGGCAAGGGATCGACGGTTTGGGATGTCGACGGCCGGGCGTACCTGGACGCCCAGGGAGGCGCCTGGTTCAACCTGGTCGGCCATGGCCGTACCGAACTCGCCGTGGCCGCCGCGCGGCAAATGGCGCGGCTGGCCCACTTCTCCATCGGCTTCGACTATTCCAGCATGCCGGCGACGGCGTTGGCCGAGAAACTGATCGAATTGGCGCCCGGCAATATCCGGCGGGTTCGGTTCATGAGCGGCGGGGGCGAGGCGGACGATCACGCGCTGCAGCTCGTGCGCCTTTATCATCATCGGAACGGCAATCCCCAGCGGCGCAAGGTGCTGACCCATCAGGGCGCCTACCACGGCGGAACGTCCGGGGGGGTGGAGCTTGCCGGCGGCGTCCCCGGTGTGGCGGGAACGCCGGAGGAGGTCATACAGCTCACCGCGCCCCGTCCCTACCACCCGGAGCTCTACGGCAATCGCGGCATGACCGACTTCTGCGTCGACGAGCTGCAATCCGTCATCGCCGAACACGGGCCGGAGAACATCGCCGCCATGTTCGGCGAGTTGGTGATCGGCCCCGGCGGCATGATTCCGCTCCCCGACGACTACTGGCCCCGAATGACGGCCGTCCTCAAGCGGCACGGGATACTCTTCGTCGCCGACGAGGTCGTGACGGCGTTCGGCCGCGCCGGGGCGTGGTTTACGTCCAACGATTACGGCCTGGAGCCGGACATTATCGTCTTGGCCAAGGGTATCGCGAGCGGCTATGTGCCCATGGCCGCCCTGCTGCTGGATGGCAGGCTCGCGGACGCGGTCAACGGCATCGGTCCGGGCAATTCCTATGCCGGCCATAATGTGGGGTGCGCCGTTGCGTCCGCCCATATGGATATCATCGAGCGCGAGAACCTCCTGGAAAACAGCCGGGCCCGCGGCGCGCAATTTCTCGGCGAACTGTCGCGGCTGACATCCCATCCGCTGGTTGGAAATATCCGGGGGCGGGGCCTGATGATCGGTGTCGAACTGGTCGCCGACAAGGACAGCCGCCGGCCCCTATCCGATATCGCACCGGCGCTGCACCGGGAACTTCCGCGCTATGTCCGGCGCGAACACGCCGTTCTCCTGGGCCTGCGCGCAAGCGCCATCGTGCTCACCCCGCCGTTGATCGTAACCGAGCGGGAAGTGAGCAGGATTTGCGGGGCGGTGATCGATGCCGTCGAGCGAATCGATCCCGGGACCTTCGCGCTGCCTGCCCCGACTTGAGTGCGGGCCCCGGCGTTTTCCCCCCGGCAGGATCGTTTCTTGATAGACCGGACCGGCTTCTTCTTGAACCACAGAGGCAGTGAGACAGTGAGATAGTGAAATAGTAGGAGTTAATCATTCCTCCTCTCTGACCTCTGTGCCTCTGTGGTAAGATTCTTATTTCCTGGATGCCCCGCACGGAGGCCACTACTGTCCGGTTTAATTTTCACGTCCATTGGATGGCCATTTGGTTTGGATTTTCGGGCGGCGGTATTTTGGGTATGAGGAGCCTGTCGATGCGCTTTCGATGCATGAGGTTGACGCGCACGAGACGGGCGAAGATGAGCGGGCTGTTGATGGCCTTCTGGGTGGCTTGAGCGAGCCTGAGCAGCAGATAGGCGATCATCGCGACGGCGATCTGGATGCGCACGGCGTTCTCGCTGTTGCCGATGAAGTGTTTGATCTTGAGGGTCTGTTTGACCCAGCGGAAGAACAGCTCGATGGCCCATCGCCGCTTGTAGAGCTCGGCGATCTCCTCGGCCGGGGCGTCGAGGTCGTTGGAGAGGATGCGCAGCACCTTGCCGGTGTCGGTCTTGATCCGCACCTCGCGCACCGGCTCGGAGAACGGGTTCTTGCGGTTTTTGGCCTGGCGTTTGGGCAGCAAGCCGATGCGGTCGGACAGGATGCCGCCGTTCTCGGCCACATCGAGTTCGGCGATGAGGTCGAGCGGCGTGCTGGACTTGAAGCGGGTGACGATGCGGCATCCGGCGGCGTCCAGCTTGGCCCACCAGGCATAATCGTAGTAGCCGAGGTCGTAGACGTAGGTGGCGCCGGCCTCGATGGGCATCTCCTTCGCCGCCGTGATGTCGTTGACCCGGGCCGCCGTCATCGCCGAATAAACCGGCTGATCGGCATCCGCGTCGTAGATCACGTGGACCTTGGCGCCGCACACCTTGGCCGAGAAGCGCGCCCACTCGGACCCGGCCCCGCTCAGGCGGAGCCCGGTGGAATCGATCAGATAGGTGGCATCGCCGAGCTTGCGCCGCAGCCCCCGCTGGGCGCGGCCGGCCATCTCGGCGAACAGGCCCGAGAACACCGCCGCCGGACGGCGCGCGTTGGCGTCGGCGAAGGTCGAGCGTGACACCGTGCGGCCGCCGACATGGTACAAACGCGCCGAATGGCTCTCCAGGCCGCCGGCGATCTCCCGCAGGCTGGACGCGCCGGAGAACTGTCCATACAGCAGGGCGATGAACTGGCTCTTCGTCGGCAACCGGCGAATGTGCTTGTCCGCGCCGTGCTCGGCAACCAAACGCTCAAAAGCGTCCCAAGGAATATGCTTCAACAGATCGTGGAAAACGCTATTGTGGTGATGCATGGCATTGAGCCTCCTTCGTGTCCAAAACGTTCGCAAACGCTTGGACCCCAGTAGAATCAATGCCATGCAACCCGTCCACAAAAATAAACCGGACAGCAGTGGGACAAGCCGGGGCATGACGCGTGTTGTTGGAGCCCCCAATTCGTCATACCCCGGCGCAAGTCCGGGGTATCCAAATTTCCAATATTTAACCACAGAGACATTGAGACAGTGAGATAGGAGGAGTTAACCAGTCCTCCTCAGTGAACTCTGTGTCTCTGTGGTGAGTAATTCATATCCTGGATGCCCCGCGCTATCGGCGGGGCATGACGGATTTGACCTGGTGCGGCCGAGCGCGGGTCCGGTTGCCGCTTCGAGCCGCCCCGGCCACGCTACATCTTCAAAATGGCTTCGGCGTTGCCGTGGAGAATCTTGGCCTTGTCCTCGGTGTTGAGCATCAGCCGTTCCATCCAGTGCGGCCCCGGCTCGTTCCTGACGAACGGATAGTCGATGGCGAACAGGATGTGATCGGTGCCCATTTCCTGGATGCAGCAGAGCAGCGCCGGGTCGGAGAAGAATCCGGACGTGGTGACGTAGAAGTTCCGGCAGAACATCTCCTTGAAGGGGAAGGCGGCATTGCCCGGCCGCTGCAGGGCCATGTTGATCCGCCAGGCGAGGAACGGCAGGGTCTCGCCCAGGTGCCCCAGGATGATTTTCACGCCCGGATACTTCTCCAGGACGCCCGACAGGACGATGCGGATGCCGATGGTCGCCGTCTCCATGGTGAAGCCCCAGCCCGCATTGACGATCCCCGGGAAGTCCTCGACGTAATCCTTGAGATAGGCGTCCACCACCGCCGGGTGGGGGTTGGCCGGGTGGATGTAGAGCGGCATGTCGAGGGCTTCGGCGCGCTCGAAGATGGGCCAGAAGCGCTTGTCGTCGATGAACGCCCGCTCCTCGCCGATCAGCCCGTGGATCATGGCGCCTTTCATGCCCAAATCGTTCACCGCGCGCTCCAACTCGTCCGCCGCCGCCGCCGGATCGGCGGTCGGCAGGGCCGCGAAGCCGGCGAACCTGTCGGGGTGGGCGTCGCAAACGGCCTTGAGGTTGTCGTTCACCAGGGCCGCCATCTTCCTGCCGGTTTCGGCGTCCAGGCGCTGGGTGGACGGCGCCCCGTGGGACAGAACCTGAACGTCGATACCGGCATCGTCCATGGACTTGATCCGGTCTTCGCCGACGTCGACCAGGGCGTCCCGCACCCAGCCGCCGGTCCTGGCGTCGACCCCGGTGTACAGGTCCACCAGGTCCAGGTCGTAATAGTGCTCTTCGATGGCGATGACCCGCTGGCCGTCGAGAATAGTCATGGTGGTTCCCCCTTTTCGCCGGAAAATTGCCGGCCCGAATGCTATCAGCCCCGGCCGCCCGAGTCAGGGGCCGGGGCGTCCAGGTAACGTCAAGAGTTGTGTGTCAGGGAGAGAGGGGTACTGATTCCCTGAGACTTGTTTTCGTGAATGAAGACCGCGTAGAGGATGCGGTCCATTGAGGTCTTGTCCTGGAAGGTTCCCATGGGCCGGGTTCGTCTCCGGACCTCCCGGAACCGTCGTTCGATGGCGTTGGTGGTCCTGACCTGCTTTCGTTCGGCAAGGGTCTTGTAGCGGAAGCAGGTGAGCAAGTCGTCGAGGTCGTTGCGCAGGCAGGCGACGGCCTTGGGGTAGGTCTGCTCCCAGGCGTCGGCGAAGCGGCGGGCGGCGCTGAGCGCCTTTGGCCGAGTGTCTGCGTTCATGACGTCGTGGACGTCGGCCTTGACGGCCTCCTGGTCGGTCTTGCGGACCTTGTCGAGGATGTTGCGCATCTTGTGCGCCCAGCATCTCTGGACCGGGATGCCGTGATAGACGACCGGCAAGGCGGCGAGCAGGCCTTGGCCGCCATCAACGCAGATCATCTCAAGGCCCTCGCCGGTGAGGCCGCGGCGGTGCAACGCGGTGAGGAAGCGCTCCCACTCCGCGGCGCTCTCGCTGGCGGCGAGTTGGAAGTCGATAATCTCCTTCTTGCCGTCGTGCCGTATGCCCAGCGCCACCAGGACCGGCCTCCTGAGCGCGCCGGCGCCGGTCTTGCAGGCCAGCACCACGCCGTCGAGCATCAGCGCCTTGTAGGCGTTCTTCAGCGGCCGGCGGTGGAATGCGGCGACCGACAGATCGAGGGTCTTGGCGACCCGGCTCACCGTCGCGGCCGAGACCGGACGCCCGAGCAGGGCAAGCAGGACCTCGCCGACCTTGCGGGTCGAGAGCCCCAGCACGAAGCCGGCCAGGATGGCGCGGTCGATCTCTGGAGCGCGCCTTGCGTAGCTCTTCAGAACCTCGGTCGGGCAGAAGTGCCGGGTGCGCGGCACGTTGAGCTTGATGTCGCCGAGCTCGCTGAGCAGGCGGCGCCGGTAGGTGCCGTTGCGCCGGTCGCGCATAGCGCTGCCATTGAGGCCGTCGAGCCAGCGATCCACCGCCTCGGCCATCCGGCCCTCGATGATCTCGGCCAGCGCCTGGCGGCCAAGCGGGCGATAACCCTCGCCCCAGTCCAATCCGCCTGCTTGCATCTCCTTCACCACCTCAAAGGCTTGTGGTAGGTTCTCAATCGTTACAGCTTGCTGTGGCATCGGGGTGCTCCTTCTTGCGGTTGTCGTAAACCACAGGGAGTACCCCACTCCCGCCTGACACATAAATCCTTACGTTACCGGCGTCCAAATTTCGGCCAAATTCCCGCCGGAAACCCCTCCCTGCATTGCGGGCTATTCCAGAGCGCCGGAATAGGTTAGTATGTTTGCGACGCGTTCTGCATTTCCGGTGTGATCCCTTTCTTTAGACGAAACGGCACTTCCAGAATCAGTATCGCCGTAACTTGGGTGGCCGTCGCCAAGCCGCGCCGGCGCCCGCATGAAATGGAAACGAGAAGGAAGTGTAATGCCTACTGGTACCGTGAAGTGGTTCAATGCCACGAAAGGTTATGGGTTCATCGAGCCCGAAGACGGCGGAAAGGACGTGTTCGTGCACGTTTCCGCCGTGGAGCGTGCCGGTCTCACCGGTCTCCGCGAAGGTCAAAAGGTCGAGTTCGAGGTGGTTCCCGGCCGGGACGGCCGCTCGGCCGCCGACAACCTGAACGCGCTCGACTGACGTTTACCCGCGAACGGGGCGGCCGCCCCTCGTGACCGGCCGTCCCCGGAGCAGCCTCGGGGAATGGGCGATACGGCCGTACGCGTGCCGGATCGCCCTTTGTCTTTTGGAAGGACCCCGCCATGGCCGCGGCACTGGGAAATACGGTTCACGTCCACTTCGTCGGCAGGGTCGGCGACGGCCGGGAGTTCGAATCCACCCTTGACGCCCGGCCCATGCGCATCCAGCTCGGCAAGGGCGAGATCATGCCCGCCGTCGAGAGCGGCATCGTCGGCATGGAACAGGGCGACAGGAAGACCCTGAACCTGTCTACGGCCGACGCCTTCGGCGAGCGGAACGAGGACTTCGTCTACGACATCCCGAGGGCCGATATCCCGGACGGGGTGACGCTGGAACCGGGGGCCATGCTCTCGGCCCGGAGCGACGAGGGCGAGGAGGTCCGGATGATCGTGCTCGCCGCCGACGACGAGAAGGTCACCGTCGACGGCAATCATCCGCTTGCCGGCCACGACCTGATCATCGACCTGGAACTGGTCGGCATCGAGTAGGGCCCTCAATTCCCGCTCCCGACGCCGTGCCCCGCCGATGGCGCGGGGCATCCGGGATTTTCCGCCCCCCCTCCCTAACCCTCCCCCTCATCGGGGTTAGGGGTGTCCCCTAAGACCCCTGGGGGGGGGGAGGGAATAGGCGGATTGGGTCACCTCCCCCCTGGGCCTACTCCGCCGAAGTAGCCTTCGGCTACGAAGGCTGGAAGGGGGAGGTCGAGACGGCCGGCAATAGCCGGGCGTCGAGGGTGGGGGGGGGATATGGAAATTCACCACGGAGACTACAGAGGACACGGAGTATCTACACTCGAATCCGCTCCGTGATCTCGGTGTACTCTGTGGTAATTTTGCTCCCTCTCCCCCTGAAAAACGGGGAGAGGGTCAAAGCACCCATGACCGGCCGGCGGAATTTTCCCAGCGGTTCAGGCCGGGAGCACCCGGCCGGGGTTCATGATGCCGTTGGGGTCCAGCGCGGCCTTGATGGACTTCATCACCTCGATGGCCACCGGGTCCTTGTAGGCGGCCATTTCCCCGAGTTTGGAATCCCCGATGCCGTGTTCGGCCGAAAACGAACCCCGGTAGCCGCCCACCGAATCGAGGACCGCCCGCTTGATCTCCGCCCGAAGCTCCTCCAGCCGATCCGCCTCGCCGTCCGGCGGATAGACCGTGTAGTGCAGGTTGCCGTCGCCCAGATGGCCGACGCTGGAGAGCCTGGCGCCCGGAAAAATCCCCTCCACCGCGGCTTCCGTATTGGCGACGAAATCGTGGACCTGGTCCAGGGGCAGGGAAATATCGAATCCGATCCGGGGTCCCGATTTCACCACCGCCTCGTAGGCCGATTCCCGAAGCTCCCAGAATTCCAGGCGCTGCTGTTCGGCGGCGGCGATCACCGCGTCGGTGACGTGGCCGGTCTCGAAGGCTTCGCCCAGGATGGCTTCCAGCTGGGCGGTCACCGGAACGGTGCCGTCTTCCGCCGGGGCAGCCTCGCGGTCCGAGGTCGCCGCGACCTCCATCAGGATCGAGAGATCGGGCGGATCGGCGAAGGGGCGCTTCAGGTGGGGCAGGTGCTTCTCGTACTGCTCCATCATCAGCTTGGGGATCATCTCGAACGCCTCGACGGCGCCGCCGGTTTCGGCCTGCATCCGGTTGAGGAGCTCGAGGGCGCGGTTGATGTCGGGAACGGCGGCGAAGGCCGTCGCCCGGGCCTTGGGCAGGGGGAAGAGCTTGAGGGTGGCCGCGGTGATCACGCCGAGCGTTCCTTCCGAGCCGATGAACAGGTCGCGGAGGTCGTAGCCCGTATTGTCCTTGTGGAGCCCGGTCAGCACGTCCATCACCCGGCCATCGGGCAGCACCGCTTCCAGTCCCAGGCACAACTCCCGGGCGTTGCCGTAGCGGACCACGTTGATGCCGCCGGCATTGGTCGCGAGGTTGCCGCCGATCATGCACGAGCCCTGGGCGCCGAGGCTCAGGGGGAAGAACAGGTCGTGTTCCTCGGCGAGCCGGTGGATCTCCTGCAGCACGACGCCGGCTTCGACGGTGATGGTGCGCGCCGATACGCTGGTCTCCCGCACCCTCTTCATGCGCTCCAGAGAAAGGACGATGGAATTGCCGGCGCCGTCGGGCACGCCGCCGCCGGAGGTCGCCGTGTTCCCGCCCTGGGGAAACACCGGCGTTTTGGTTTCGTTGGCCCATTCGAGCACGCCGGAGACTTCTTCGGTGGACGCGGGCCGGACGACGGCCGCCGCCCGGCCGGTATTCGCCCCCGGCCAATCGGTGAGGTACTTTTCCTTGTCGGCCTCGGCGGTGAGCACGCCCGCCTCGCCGACGATGGCGCCGAGGGCGCTTTCGAGATCGGCCATTCCGTCCCCCTGTCAAAACCCGTGCCGGAGTTGGTCGGGGCTAGATTAGCGGCGATTGGCGGATGGGCAATTCGAAATGCAGGGGCGCGCCGGCACCCCCCCCTCCCTAGAGCGTATTTGAGATTGATTGAATCATTTTAGGGATTCCCAAGTATGGGCGAACCATGATTCAAGATGGATGCTGGGCAAGGAGGCCAGCATTCATGGCGAGACCTTATTCGATTGATTTGCGAGAGCGTGTTGTTTTGGCGGTTTTGGCGGGGGAGAGTTGCCGCGCTGTAGCGGCTCGGTTTGGGGTTGCGGTTTCGAGCGTGGTTAAGTGGTCGCAGCGCTACCGGCGGACGGGGAGTGTTGCGCCCGGCAAGATGGGCGGTCACCGCCGCCGGGTTCTTGAGCCCCATCGGGAGTTCATTGTCGGCCGGATCGACCAGGAGCCGCATCTGACGCTGCATCGGTTGAGAGACGAGTTGGCCGCTCGGGGTGTCAGGGTATCCCACAGCACGGTATGGCTGTTTCTGCGCCGTGAAGGGCTGCGCTTTAAAAAAAACCCTGTTCGCCGTTGAACGGGCGCGCGCGGACATCGCCCGCCATCGCAGGCGCTGGAAGGCGTGGCAGGCAAAGCTTGATCCCGAACGGCTGGTATTCATTGATGAAACCTGGATCCGGACCAATATGGCCCCGCTGCGCGGCTGGGGGCCGAAAGGGGAGCGGGTCCGCGGCTTTGCCCCCCATGGGCGGTGGCACACCCTGACCTTCATCGGCGCGCTGCGCTGCGACCGGTTCACCGCGCCCTGCGTCTTCGACGGCCCCATCAATGGCGTGTGCTTCCGCGCCTACGTCGAGCAGCTGCTCGTGCCGACCCTGGTGCCCGGCGACATCGTCATCATGGACAATCTCGGCAGCCACAAGTCAAAAGCCGTGCGAAACGCCATCCGTGCCGCCGGAGCCAAGCTGTGGCTCCTGC
Source organism: Rhodospirillales bacterium (assembly GCA_965221855.1). Lineage (GTDB taxonomy): Bacteria > Pseudomonadota > Alphaproteobacteria > Rhodospirillales > UBA2165 > JAJDXO01. The sequence continues at coordinate 113,460 of CBDCSV010000007.1, forward strand.
CCAAATATTCCCCCGACCTCAATCCCATCGAGCAGACCTTTGCCCAAATCAAGCACTGGATGAGAAACGCCCAGAAGCGGGAGATCGACGACTTATGGCGCCATCTCGGGAGCCTCATCGACACCATCGAGCCACAGCAATGCGCCAACTACTTCAAAAACGCAGGATACGCTTCCGTCAAAATATGAAACGCTCTAGCGGCACGTGCCAAGGCGGGCACCACATGATCGTCCATCAGTTCCGACATGGCCCACCAGTAGCCTTCCTGACGGGAATGCCGGTTGGGATCGGACAGGATCACGACGCTCGCCTCGAGGCTCGGGATCACATAGAGAAACTGGCCGCCGAAGCCCCGGCCGTAATAGGCGGTGTGGCCGCAGATCCGGCGCATGAACCAGCCGTAGCCGTAGGGGTGGCCGGTCCATCGCGACGCCGTCCGGGGCTCCCAGGACCGCTTGATCCAATTTTCGGAAAGCACGCGGCGGCCCTCGTGCAGTCCGCCGTTCCGGTAGAGTTCACCGATGGCCAGGAGCGCCCGCGGGCTGAGCGCCATGTTGTTGCCGCCGAAATAAATGCCCTTGGGATCGGTTTGCCATTTGGGGATGGAGATGCCGAGAGGCTCGGCGAGCCATTCGTTGGCCAGCGCCCAGGTGCTTTTGCCGGAGACCCTGGTCAGCAGCGCCGACATCACGTGGGAGCTTCCCGTCGAATAGAGCATGGCGCCGCCCGGTTCGTCGATGAAAGGCCGTGTGAGCGCGAACGACACCCAATCCCCGGATTGGACCCAGCGGCCGTAGTTGCGCCCGGAGGTCCGTTCGAGGCCGGTTTGCATGGAGAGGAAATTGCCGACGGTGACGATTCTGAGCCTGGGATCGGCGTCCGCCGGCAAGGGCATCAGCTCGGCCAGCGGCTGGCCGGCGCTCTTGATCAGTCCCCGGTCGATGGCCATGCCCACCAGGGCGGATATGATGGACTTGGCGACCGACTTGATGTTGGCGGTCCGCTCGACGCCGCGGCCGCCGGCGGCATGGCTGACGACCGTTTCCCCGTCCTGCGCGATCATCAGCGAATGGAGCCGGGGCAGATCGCGGGCGCGTTCGACAACCCCCGCGAACCGTGTCTCATCGGCGAATGCCGGGAACGCGACGAGAAGGAAAGCGGCGAACGCGATCCATGCCGGAGGCCGTCTCATGGAAGACACATTGCAAACCACCGCCGAACGCACAACTCACAAATCCGAAAGCAGGCTGATAGTATCCGACCGAAATTCAGGAGTCCGCTCATGAGAAAACCAATCTCCGCTCTATGGCTCGCCGCGTTTGCCTTGACGTTCGCCCCGAACGCGGCCATCGCCTCGGAACAGCATCTGCGCCTCATCGACCGCCTCGACCGGCCGCGGGACGGGTACTGCATCGACATTCCGGGCACCCCCGGCAATCTGAGGACGGACATCCCGTTGTTCGCCCACAATTGCAAGGCCGGGCTGCCGCCCGACGCCGCCGTCGTGTTTACGCCGGAAGGCCATATCCGGTTTCCCGGGCCCGACAAGTGCGTGACCATCGCCGGGGTGAACCGGGGCGCCCTGCCGGGCGCCGCCGCGATGCTCGCCGATTGCGGCACCTCGTCCATCTTCTTCAACGCGGCCAATTTTCAGCGTTTCGAACTGAAAGCCGACGGCAAGCTGGTCCTCGGGAATTCCAACCTGTGCCTCGCGGTGGGGTCCGCCTCCGCCGCCACCTATTCCAGCGCCGACCGCTGGCGAACCCTGTTCGTGGACGATTGCGATACGGCGGACGCCAGGCTTTCCCGCTGGGAGTTCATTACGCCGTAAGGCGGCCTGCCGCCCGGAGGCTTACCAGAACCGTTTGTTGGCGAACGCCCTCCCCGAGCCGGATTTGAGGTAGTACTCGAACTCCTGCGCTTTGCGCTTGTCGGCAAAAGCGTGATAGCTCACGAGCTTCCACGGAATATAATTGGCGGTATGGGCTGATCCACCGGCATTATGGGCCGCAATTCGGCTCTTGAGATCAGTGGTGTATCCGACGTAACGCTTTTCCGGATTGGCCTCGCTCCTGATGAGGTAGACGTAGAATATCGCGTTGTTCCTCCACCAGCCCTCCTTCGCTAAAGCTACGGAGGGCAGCCTCGCTCTAATCAAGCTACGTCAGGCTAACTGGCGTAAGCCAGCCGTAGCTCGAAGAGCGGAGGCTGGCGGTGAGGGTGGGATTCGAACCCACGGTACCCATAAGGCACAACGGTTTTCGAGACCGCCCCGTTCGACCGCTCCGGCACCTCACCTGGGAGCGCGAGTGTTAATGGATTTCGCCCCGGTCCGAAAGGGCAAATCGGCGGGCGCGCGGAAACGCCTGAAATTGCGCCCCTAAACCATTTGACAGGGTGGCGTCCGGGGGGTAGTTTCCGCGGCCTTCGGCGCCTCGCGGGGGCGCCCAATTCATATGGATTACAAAGACCATGTTCGCAGTCATCAAGACCGGCGGGAAGCAGTATCGGGTGACGACCGGCGACATCATCGTGGTCGAGAAACTGACCGCCGATGAGGGCTCCGCCGTCACCTTCGACAGCGTGCTGATGCTGGGCGAAGACGGCAAGGCGCCGACCGTCGGTACGCCGATGGTCGCCGACGCGACGGTGACCGGCGAAGTGGTCGAGCAGGGCCGCGGCGAGAAGATCACGGTCTTCAAGAAAAAGCGCCGTCAGGGCTACCGCCGGACCAAAGGTCACCGCCAGCTCCGGACCGTCCTGAAGATCACCGGGATCAACGGCCAAGGATCCAAGGCGAGCGGCCAGGCGGCCAAGAAGCCCGCGGCGAAGCCGGCCGCCAAGAAGACCGAAAAGCCCGCCTCGAAGGAAGCGCCAAAGGCCGCGGAGGCCGAGGCCAAAGCCAAGCCCGCGGCCAAGAAGGCCCCAGCCAAACCGGCGGCCAAGAAGCCGGCGGCGGCGAAATCGACCGCGGCGAAGAAACCGGCAGCGAAGAAGCCGGCAGCGAAATCCACGGCGGCCAAAAAGCCCGCCGCCAAGCCGAGCACGGCCAAGAAGCCCGCGGCCAGGAAGCCGGCTGCGAAAAAGACGCCCGCGAAGAAAGACGGCTAGGACTCCCAGGAGCATTCGAGATGGCACATAAGAAAGCAGGCGGCAGCTCCCGCAACGGCCGCGACTCCGCCGGCCGGCGCCTCGGCGTCAAGAAATACGGCGGCGAGGCGGTCATCGCCGGCAACATCATCGTCCGCCAGCGGGGCACCAAGTATCACCCGGGCGACAATGTCGGCATGGGCCGCGACCACACCTTGTTCGCGCTGGCCGACGGCAAGGTGGCGTTCCGGCGCAGGAAGTCCGACCGGGTCTACGTGGCGGTGGAGCCGGCCAGCTAAACAGCCGGCCGACCGTTCCGAACCGAAGGGGAATGGCCGGCCATTCCCCTTTTTTGACGCACCCAGGCTAGAATGGCCCAACAGGATCGGACCGGTGAAATTCCTCGACGAAGCGAAAGTCTACATAAGGAGCGGTGACGGCGGCGCCGGCTGCGTCAGCTTTCGCCGTGAGAAATATGTGGAGTTCGGCGGTCCCGACGGGGGCGACGGCGGCCGGGGCGGCGACGTCATTGCCGAATGCGTGGCCGATCTGAACACGCTGATCGACTTCAGGTACCAGCAGCATTTCAAGGCCCGGCCCGGCGCCCACGGCATGGGCAAGAACCGCGCCGGCAAGTCCGGCGAGGATCGGGTGCTGAAGGTTCCCGTCGGCACCGAGATTCTGGATGAGGACCGGGAAACGGTGTTCGCCGACCTGACCGAGGCCGGGCAATCCGTCGTGCTCGCCAAGGGCGGCGACGGCGGACGCGGCAATACCCGTTTCAAGTCGTCCACCCACCAGGCGCCCCGGCGGGCCGATGACGGCTACCCGGGCGAGGAGCGCTGGATATGGCTGCGGTTGAAGCTGATTGCCGACGCCGGACTGGTGGGGCTGCTCAATGCGGGCAAATCCACATTTCTCGCCGCCGTCACCCGAGCGCGGCCCAAGATCGCCGATTATCCTTTCACCACCATCCACCCCAATCTGGGCGTTGCCTATGTGGATGACGCCGAGATGGTGATCGCCGATATCCCCGGCCTGATCGAAGGCGCCCACGGGGGCGCCGGGTTGGGCGACCGGTTTCTCGGCCACATCGAACGCTGCGGCGTCCTGCTCCATCTGGTCGACGGCACCGACGAGGCGTTTTGCGAAAACTACGACATGGTGCGGCAGGAATTGGCGGCCTACGGCGCCGGCCTGGGCGATAAGCGGGAGTTGGTTGCTCTCTCCAAATGCGACGCCCTGGACGAGGACGCGGTGGCGGAGCGGGTGGGCGCCCTGACCGGCCATTGCGGGACGGAGGTCATCGCCCTCTCCAGCGCGTCATCCCTCGGCGTGCCGGAAACGCTCCGCAAACTGCGTCAGGCGATCACCGAGGCGCGCGCTTCGGAAGCGGAGGCGGCCGAATGAGCGCGACCGGCGAAATTCTCGGCGGCGCCAAGCGGATCGTGGTCAAGATCGGGTCGGTCCTGCTGGTCGATCCCGAGAAAGGCGCCCTTCATCAGGAGTGGCTGGATTCCCTGGCCGACGACGTGGCTTCGTGGGCCGGACGAGGCCGTGAAATCATCATCGTGTCCTCCGGCGCCATTGCCCTCGGACGGCGTTATCTCGAATTCAAGACCGGCAATCTGGCGCTCGAACAGAAACAGGCCGCCGCCGCCGCGGGGATGGTGCGCCTCGCCCACGCCTATCAGGAGGCGCTGGGACGGCATGACCTCACCGTCGCGCAGATCCTGCTCACCCTGGACGACAGTGAGGACCGGCGGCGCTACCTCAATGCCCGCAACACCCTGACCACGTTGCTGGGCGTCGGCGCCGTCCCCCTGATCAACGAGAACGACAGCGTCGCCACCGACGAGATCCGTTTCGGCGACAACGACCGGCTGGCCGCCCGGGTGGCGGCCATGATCAGCGCGGACGCATTGGTCCTGTTGTCCGACATCGACGGCCTGTACACGTCGGACCCCGCCAGGGACAGCGGGGCCCGATTGGTGCCCGAGGTGACGGAATTGACCGCCGAGATCGACGCCATGGCGGGCCAGGCGTCGTCATCCGACAGTTCCGGCGGCATGGTCACGAAGCTGGCGGCCGCCAAGCAGTCACTGGCGGCGGGCTGCGCCATGGCCATCACCAAGGGCCGCGGCCTCAACCCCCTGTCGGCGCTCGAGGACGGCGCCACCTGCACCTGGTTCCGCCCCAGCGGCACGCCCCAGTCCGAACGCAAGCGCTGGATCGCCGGGGCGCTGCAGCCCGTCGGGGCGCTGATCGTCGATGACGGCGCCATCAACGCGCTGAAATCGGGGCGCAGCCTGTTGCCCGCCGGGGTCACCTCGGTGGAAGGGGACTTCCGGCGGGGCGACCCGGTGGCCGTTCGGGCTCAGGACGGCACCGACCTGGGACGGGGCTTGACCGCCTATTCGTCCGACGATGCGCGGCTGATCGCCGGACACAAAAGCCGTGAAATAGAGGAACGTCTCGGCTACCGTGGCCGCGACGAGATGATCCACCGGGACGATCTGGTGGTCGGATAGTCCGGAGCTGACCAATGACCGAAGCGACGACAGACATTCCCGCCCTGATGCGCCGAATCGGCGGCGCCGCCAAGGCGGCCGCCGGGGATTTGTTCACCGCTTCCACCGACGCCAAGAACCGGGCCCTGCGCGAAGCCGCCGCGAGTATCCGCGACAAGGCGGCCGACCTCAAAGCCGCCAACGACCTCGACATGGCGGGGGGGGAGGAGAAGGGCCTGACCGCGGCGCTCCTCGACCGGTTGAAACTCGACGACGACCGGATCGAGGGGATGGCCAGGGGCCTCGAGGACATCGCCGGCCTCGAAGATCCGGTGGGCACCAGGATCGCCGAATGGGACCGCCCCAACGGTCTTCATATCGAGCGGGTCCGCACGCCGCTCGGCGTCATCGGCATCATTTATGAATCGCGGCCCAATGTGACGGCGGATGCCGGCGGGCTTTGCCTCAAATCGGGCAACGCCTCGATCCTGCGGGGCGGATCGGAAAGTTTCCACTCGTCGGGCGCCATTCTCGCCTCCATGCAGGACGGGCTGCGCATGGCCAACCTGCCGGAAGCGTGCATTCAGATGGTCCCGACCACCGACCGGGCGGCCGTCGGCGAGATGCTGAAAATGACGGAAACCATCGACGTGATCGTGCCCCGGGGCGGCAAGAGCCTCGTGCAAAGGGTCATGGACGAGGCGCGGGTGCCGGTGTTTTCACACCTGGAAGGCAACTGCCACATTTATGTGAACGAGGATGCGAAGCCCGACATGGCCCGGGATATCGTGGTCAACGGCAAAATGCGGCGGGTCAGCATTTGCGGCGCGACGGAGACGGTGCTCATCGACCGGACGGCCGCGCCCAGTCATCTGCCGAACATCCTGGACGCCCTGTTCGATGCCGGTTGCGAGGTTCGCGGTGACGCCGACACCCGGAAGCTGGACAGCCGGGTGATTCCCGCCACCGAAGAGGACTGGGATACGGAATATCTCGACAGCATCGTTGCGGTGAAGCAGGTCTCCGGCCTGGACGAGGCCATCGAGCATGTGAACCGCCACGGCACCGAACACACCGACGCCATCGTCACCGAGGACGCCCAGGCCGCCGACAGGTTCCTGACCGGCGTCAACAGCGCCATCGCGCTCCACAACGCCTCGACCCAGTTCGCCGACGGCGGCGAGTTCGGCATGGGCGCCGAGATCGGCATCGCCACCGGCAAGATGCACGCCCGCGGGCCGGTCGGCCTCGAGCAACTCACCACTTTCAAGTACGTGGTGCGCGGCAGCGGCCAGGTGCGGCCCTAGGAAAGTCCGCGCCGTTGGCTCGTCCCCGCTGCATCGGATTGCTTGGCGGCTCGTTCAACCCCGCCCATCACGGCCACCGTCAGATCAGCCTCGAGGCCCTGGACCGTTTGAACCTGGACGAGGTGTGGTGGCTGGTGTCGCCGCAAAACCCCTTGAAGTCCGCCGACGGCCTCGCCGGCTATGACCGCCGCCTGGAGCACGCGGCCGAGATCGCCGGCCATCCCCGGATCATCGTCAGCGATATCGAGAAGGAACTGGGAACCCGCTACACCATCGACACGATTGCCGCGCTGCGGGAGCGATTCGCCGGAGACCGGTTCGTGTGGCTGATGGGCGCGGACAATCTTCTGCAGTTTCCCAGGTGGAAACACTGGCGCGCGCTGTTTCGCGCCATCCCCATTGCGATTTTTCCCAGGCCTACATATTCTAGACGTGCGTTGTCCGGAAGGGCGGCCCGCCGCTTCGCCCGTTATCGGGTAAGCGGTATCCGGGCCTCCAGCCTGGCTCTCATGAAGCCGCCCGCGTGGGTTTTCCTGCGCACCCGGCCCGACGCGGTATCGGCCACCCGCATCCGCGCCGAGGAGGAAGCGGACTGGCCGCGAACCTAATCGTCGTGCAAGCAAAGGAGAAGATTGCCATAACCGACACCAAAGTCGAGCTTCCCACTCCCGACAACATGTTGGAGCTGATTGAAGCCTCTCTCGATGACGACAAGGCGCAGGACGTTGTGGTCATCGACCTCGCCGGCAAGACCGATTTCGCGGACTACATGGTTATTGCCACCGGCACCTCGCAACGCTTGGTCAACACCATGGCCCAGCACCTCCGGGAAAAACTCAAGGCCGAAGGCGTCAAAGGGATCTCCATCGAGGGGATACCCGCCTGCGACTGGGTATTGCTCGATGGCGGCGACGTCGTCGTGCATCTGTTCCGCCCGGAGTTCAGGGAGTTCTACGACCTGGAAAAGATCTGGGGCGAACCCATGCGGCGCCCACAGGCCAAGCCGGCGCCGCAACCGGAACAGGTCGCCTGATTCAGGCGCGCCCCGCCGACGCGCAGGGACGGACACCGATATGGAGATTATCGTCGCCGCGGTCGGGCGCGCGAAAAGCGGCCCGGAACGCGAGATTTGCGACGCGTATGCCGGGCGGCTCGCGATGCCCGTGAAATTGAAGGAGGTCGAGGAACGGCGCCGGCTCCCGGCCGCCGAGCGGATGGCCAGCGAGGGGAAGAAGCTTCTCGACGCCCTGCCCGCCAAGGGGTTCGTCGTGGCCCTGGACCGGACCGGCAGGGCGCTCTCCAGCGACGGCCTCGCCCGGAAAATCGGCCAATGGATGGACGCCGGACATTCCTCCCTGTCTTTAGTCATCGGCGGCGCCGACGGGCTCGACGGCGCCGTACTCGACCGGGCGGATTTCAAACTATCCCTCGGCGCCTTGACCTTTCCCCATCTGCTGGCCCGCGCCGTGCTGATGGAGCAGCTCTATCGGGCGCAATGCATCCGAACCGGCCACCCCTATCACAAATAGCCAGACGCGATCGTTGACCCTATATTGTCGCCATGCCTGACACCGCAAATCCCGAGAGCCGGCCCAGGCCCGTCGTCCTCTGTATTCTGGACGGCTGGGGCGATCGCGCGGACGGCGACGACAACGCCATTTTCCAGGCCCGGACCCCCAATTGGGACCGGATGAAGGATATCTACCCCTATTCGAGACTGCAGGCGTCCGCCCTGGACGTCGGTCTGCCGGACGGGCAGATGGGAAATTCCGAGGTCGGCCATATGAACATCGGCGCCGGGCGGGTGGTCATGCAGGACTTGCCGTTGATCGATCAGGCGGCCGCTGATGGCAGCCTCGCCCGGAACGAGCGCCTTGTCAGCCTGATCGACGCCCTCAAGGAATCCGGCGGGCGCTGTCACCTCATGGGGCTCTTGTCCCCGGGCGGCGTCCATTCCCACCAGGACCACATGGCGGCGCTCGCCAATACCATCGCCGATGCCGGAATCGACGTCGTCATCCATGGATTCCTGGATGGCCGGGACACCCCGCCCTCCAGCGCCAAGGCGTTCGTCGAGACATTGCTCGCCGATGTGGCCCGCAGCGGACGGGTGCGCATCGGCACCGTCAGCGGCCGCTACTACGCCATGGACCGGGACAAGCGCTGGGACCGGGTCGAACTGGCCTACGACTGCCTGGTCGACGGCGCCGGCGAAACGGCGCCGGGCGCAATTGCCGCCATCGAACAAAGCTACGCCAATGACGCGACCGACGAGTTCGTCCTGCCAACGGCCATCGGGGGCTACACCGGCATGGCCGACGGCGACGCCATCCTGATGGCCAACTTCCGGGCCGACCGGGTGCGGGAGATTTTGACCGCCCTCGTCGATCCCGCCTTCGACGGATTCGCGCGCGCCCGCGCCATTGACTTCGCCGCCCTCCGGGGAATGACCGAATACTCGGCCGAGTTGAACGAATTCCTCGAGGCCCTGTTCCCCCAGCGTCCTCTCGCCAATATTCTGGGCGAGATCGTCGCCGACCAGGGCATGACCCAGCTTCGCATTGCCGAAACCGAGAAGTACGCCCATGTGACGTTCTTCTTCAATGGCGGCGAGGAAAAGATGTTCGACGGCGAGGAACGCATCCTGGTTCCCTCGCCCAAGGTGGCGACCTACGATCTGCAGCCCGAGATGTCGGCCCCCGAAGTGACCGACAAGCTGGTGGCGGAAATCGCGGGCGGCAAATTCGACCTCATCGTGGTCAACTACGCCAATGGGGACATGGTCGGGCACACCGGGGTCTTCGACGCGGCGGTCAAGGCGGCCGAAACCGTTGACGCCTGCCTCGGCCGGCTCGAAGAGGCGGTCACGGCCGCCGGCGGGACCATGCTGATCACCGCCGATCACGGCAACGCCGAGCGGATGTTCGATCACCAATCCGGCCAGCCGCACACCGCGCACACGACCCAGCCGGTTCCGTTCGTCATGGTGCACCCGCCGGCCGGGGCCGGCGCGCCGAAGGACGGCGTACTGGCCGATATCGCACCGACCATCCTGACTCTCATGGGGCTGGCCCGGCCGGCGGAGATGACCGGCACCAGCCTCATCGACATGGCGGACGCGCCCGAGACCCATGCGGCGGAATAGAACCACCGGGCTCAAAGTCATTCCATTGCTCCTGTTCGGCCTTGCCGTGCCCATTGCGGCGGCGGCGCAGAATGTCGGCGGCGACCTGAAAGAAGCCGAGGAAGAACTCCAGCGAAGCAAATCCAAAAGCAAGTCGCTCGACCGGCAGGACGAGCGGCTCGGCCGGGAGTTGGGTCAACTCCGCCGCGCGCGTGTTCTCGCCGCGCGTCAAATCCAGGCGCTTGAAACCAAGATCAACCAGTTGGAAACCGAAGTCCGCGAACTCGATGCGGCGGAAAAGGTCAAAAACGCGCTGCTCTCCGACCGGCGCGCCCAATACGCGCAGGTGCTCTCGGCCATTCACCGGTTGTCGCTGTTCCCGCCCGAGGCGGTCGTGGTTCAGCCGTTGAAACCCGCCGATTTGGTCCGCACGGCCATTTTGCTGCAATCCACGGTGCCAAGGCTGCAGGATCAGGCCTCGCGGATTCGCGACGATCTGTTGGCTCTTGACGAAACCCGCGATCACATCTTGGAGAGCCGCCGCCGGCTGGAGGATGCCCGGAAGGAAATCGGTGTACAGCGCGGCAAGCTGGCCTCGCTGCAGCTGGAGAAGGGCCGTGAGCGCGATGAGATCGCGGCCGCCCGGCGGGCCGAGGCCGGGCGCCTGGCGGTCCTGACGGCAAAAGTCACCGATCTTCGGGACCTGTTCCGCAGGCTGGAGGCGGAGCGGGGACGGGAACTCACGACGGCGCCGCAACCCGAACCCCGGGCAAATCCCGGGATACCGGCCGAAAACGAGGCCGGCCGCCCGGCCGCCGCGGGGCCGGCGGAGACCGCCCTCTGGTCCCGGCGCCCGATTTCGCTGGCCAAGGGACGATTGCCGCCGCCGGTGGTTGGCCGGGTCAAGGGGCGCTATGGGGGGGTGATCCGTCCGGGAATCACCCGAAAGGGCATCGAGATCGAAACCGCCGCCGAGGCCCAGGTCGTGGCGCCCTATGACGGCAAGGTGGTTTTCGCCGGGGATTTCAGGGGTTACGGGCAGCTATTGATCATCGAACACAGCGAGGGATATCATAGCCTGCTGGCGGGGATGACCCGCATCGACGGCACGCCGGGACAGTGGCTGTTGGCAGGCGAACCGGTGGGCGTCATGGGACCGGCGGCTGAGGAGAAGCCGTCGCTGTATGTCGAATTTCGGCGGAAGGGGCTGCCCATCAATCCCCTTCCTTGGCTCGTAGCTCAGACAAAGTAAGGCGAAAACATGAAAAAGGTTTTCATCCCGGCACTGACCGCGGCATTGGCCGTCACCCTGTTGATCGGCTCCCCGGCGGCGGCCGATACGAAGAACAATGCCGACACCTATCGTCTCCTCAACCTGTTTGGCGATGTGTTCGAACGGGTGCGGGCCGAATATGTGGAGGAAGTTTCGGACGAGGAACTGATCGAAGCGGCCATTACCGGCATGCTGACATCCCTGGACCCCCACTCCAGCTACCTCAATGCCAAGAATTTCAAGGACATGCAGGTCCAGACCCGCGGCAAGTTCGGCGGACTGGGCATCGAAGTGACCATGGAAAACGGCTTCGTCAAGGTGGTCTCGCCCATCGACGACACGCCCGCCGCGCGGAGCGGCATCAAGCCCGGCGATTTCATCACTCACCTGGATGGCAAACCGGTCCTCGGGCTCACCCTTGGAGAGGCGGTGGAACTCATGCGGGGCAAGGTGGGCTCGGATATCAGGCTGACCATCAAGCGCGAGAATACCGCGGCCTTCGACGTCACCATCACCCGGGCGGTGATCCCGCTCCGGACGGTGCGCTCGCGGGTTGAGGGCGACATCGCCTACGTCCGGATTTCGTCTTTCAGCCAACCGACGACCGACGGCCTCAAAAAGGCCATGGCGAAACTCAAGACCGAACTGGGCGACAAATTGAAAGGCGTGGTCCTCGATCTCCGCAACAATCCGGGCGGCCTCCTGGATCAGGCGGTCGGCGTCTCCGACGCGTTCCTGGAACAGGGTGAGATCGTCTCGACCCGCACCCGCGAGAAAGAGCAGCATCAGCGGTTCAATGCCCGGCCCGGCGATTTGGCCGACGGCAAACCCATCGTGGTGCTGATCAACGGCGGTTCGGCTTCGGCTTCCGAGATTGTCGCCGGCGCCCTGCAGGACCACAAGCGGGCTATCATCCTCGGCACCAAATCCTTCGGGAAAGGTTCGGTGCAGACCATCATGCCGTTGGGCCGTCACGGCGCCATGCGGCTGACCACGGCGCGCTACTACACGCCGTCGGGCAGGTCGATCCAGGCCGTCGGCATCGATCCCGATATCGCCGTCGAACAGGCCCGTGTCGAGCGGGTCGGCAACGGCGAGCGCCGCCGGGAATCGGATCTCCGCGGCGCGCTGCGGAACGAAGGCGAGGGCAATGACGGCGACCGGCCCGCGCAGACGGAGGAGCGCCAGGACTTCCAGCTTCAGCGCGCCCTCGATCTGCTGCAGGGTGTGTCGCTGTTCAATCAGCTTCTGAAGGGATAACCGGTAGCGGCATCGGCGCCCACCCGACGAGCGGCCCCGGCCCGGCAGGCGCAACACCCTCTGACCTTCCCGGAATGTCCGACCCAAAACAGGAATTGCCCTATCGTCCCTGCGTCGGCATCCTGATGTTCAACGACGAGGGCCGGGTGTTTGTCGGCAAGCGGATCGACACGCCGGAACTCGCCTGGCAGATGCCCCAGGGCGGCATCGACGAGGGAGAGGCGCCCGACCGGGCGGCGCTGCGCGAACTGGAAGAAGAGATCGGGACGGGAAACGTCGAGCTGGTGGCGGAAACGCAGGATTGGATCAGTTACGACCTGCCCGGCGAGTTGGCCGGCAAGATGTGGAAGGGCCGGTATCGGGGGCAAACCCAAAAGTGGTTCGCCGCGCGGTTTCTCGGCGCGGACACGGAAATCGATGTCCACGGCGTCGCAAAGCCGGAATTCGACGATTGGCGGTGGGTGGGGCTCGATGAACTGCCGTCGCTGATCGTTCCCTTCAAGCGCGAGGCATACGAACTGGTGGTTGCGGAATTCCGCGGAATCGTCGTCAAATCCAATTGAATCACCGGCCGGAACGGCCGCTTTCGGGCTCCACGGAAAATCGGGCGGTTTTCGCGGACACGATGGTTGGCGGGGGGTATCCATTGTGTTAAGACAGCACGCTTTATTGCTGTTTTTTGGTGGAACGATCTGGTTTGATCGCCTGGAAAATCGACGCCGATTGACATTCCAACTTTAGAGATTTTTGCACGGACGACGCGGGCCTTGGGACCGCTTCGGTAAAAGTATCGTCGGGAGAACGCGACAATGGTAGGCACCGCCGCAGTTGCCATGGAAGAACCCATCCGCGAGGAGGTGGAGGACGTCGTGATCCGCTTCGCCGGGGACTCGGGCGACGGCATTCAGATTACCGGGGGTCAGTTCACCCAAACCACCGCGCTGGCCGGAAACGACCTGGCGACCTTCCCGGACTTTCCGGCCGAGATCAGGGCCCCCGCCGGCACGACCTTCGGGGTCTCGGCCTTTCAAATTCATTTCGGATCCCGTGACATCAAGACCGCCGGCGATGCGCCGGACGTGCTGGTTGCGCTGAACCCGGCGGCGCTGAAGGTCAACCTCGGCGATTTGCGGGATGGCGGCCTGATCGTCGCGGATACCGGCGCGTTCACCGACCGGAACCTGAAAAAGGCCGGCTTCGACGAGAACCCGCTCGAAAACGACAGCCTCGCCAACTACCGGGTCGTCGCCATCGATGTTTCCAAGAACACCCTGGAAGCCGTCAAGGATGAGGGCCTCAGCCAGAAGGAAGCGCTTCGCTGCAAGAACATGTGGACGCTGGGCCTGGTCTATTGGCTCTACGACCGCGACCGCAAACCGACGTTCGATTGGCTGACCGGCAAGTTCAAGAGCCGCCCTGAAATCGCCAACGCCAATATCGCCGCCGTGAATGCGGGCCATGCGTTCGGCGAAACCATGGAAGTGTCGGACGGCGGGGTCGCCTATTCGGTCTCGGCGGCCGAAATCGATCCCGGCCTTTATCGAACGGTTACCGGGATCGAGGCGCTTTCCTGGGGCCTGATCGCCGGCTCTCAATCGACCCAGCTCGATTTGTTTTTCGCCGGCTACCCGATCACGCCGGCCTCGTCGGTGCTTCACACCCTGTCGCGTCTCAAGGAATTCGGCGTCATCACGTTCCAGGCCGAGGACGAAATCGCCGCCGTCTGCTCGGCCATCGGCGCGTCCTATGCCGGCAATCTCGGTGTGACGGCGAGTTCCGGCCCGGGCATCGCGCTCAAGACCGAGGCCATCGGCCTCGCCATCTCCGTGGAACTGCCCCTCGTGGTGATCAACGTCCAGCGCGCCGGCCCATCGACCGGCATGCCGACGAAAACCGAACAATCCGACCTGCATCAGGCGGTCTATGGCCGGAACGCGGACAGCCCGCTCGCGGTCATCGCGGCCAAGTCGCCCGCCGATTGCTTCGAGGTCGCCATCGAGGCGGCCCGGATCGCGACCAAGTACATGACCCCGGTCATGCTGCTGGCCGACGGCTATCTCGCCAACGCGTCGGAACCGTGGCGAATCCCCGACGCGACGGCCATCGAAGCCAGCCCGGTTTCCTTCCATACCGACCCGGATGATTTCCATCCCTTCCTGCGGGACGAAACGACCATGTCGCGCGCCTGGGCGGTTCCGGGAACGCCGGGCCTCGAGCACCGGATCGGCGGTATCGAGAAGTCCTATGCCACGGGCAACATTTCCTACGAACCCGGGAACCACCAGAAAATGACCGACACCCGCAATGCCAAGATCGACGGCATCGCCAAGGACATCCCGGACCAGACGGTGGAACTGGGCAGCCAGGACGGCAAGATGGCGCTGGTCGGCTGGGGCTCGACATATGGCCCGATCAACCGCGCGGTTCAGATCCTGCGCGCGGACGGCCTCGACGTGTCCCATATCCACATCCGTCACATCTGGCCGCTGCCCGCCAACCTGGGGAGCCTGCTCGGCGGCTACGAACAGGTCCTGGTTCCGGAAATGAACACGGGTCAGCTGCTGACCGTGCTGCGGAGCGAGTACCTGGTGCCCGCCGAGGGCCTGAACAAGGTTTCCGGCCAACCGTTCAAGGTCGCCGAGATCGTCGAGGGTGTCCGCAGCCGGCTGGAGAAACAGACATGAATGTACAAACCCCGCCTGAAAAACTGACCGCCAAGGACTATGCCTCCGACCAGGAGGTCCGCTGGTGCCCCGGTTGCGGCGATTACGCCATCGTCCGCGCCATGCAAAAGACCCTGGCCGATCTTCAATCGGCGCCGGAGAAGACCGTTTTCGTATCCGGTATCGGCTGCGCCGCGCGCTTCCCCTACTACATGGCGACCTATGGTTTTCACACCATCCACGGGCGCGCGGCCTCCCTCGCGACCGGGGTGAAACTCGCCAACCCGGACCTGGACGTGTGGGTCATCTCCGGCGACGGCGATGCGCTCTCCATCGGCGGCAATCACCTGATGCATGTGCTGCGCCGCAACGTGAACCTGCAATACATCTTGTTCAACAACGAGATTTACGGACTCACCAAGGGTCAGTACTCGCCGACCTCCCGGCTCGGCACGCGCTCGCCGTCGACCCCGCTGGGTTCGGTCGACGCGCCGGTCAACCCGGCCTCCTTCGCGCTCGGCTGCGGCGCGAAGTTCGTCGCCCGGTCGATCGATTCCTCGCAGAAGCACCTGCCCGAGGTCTTCACCCGCGCCCACACCCACCAAGGCGCATCGTTCGTCGAGGTGTTCCAGAACTGCATCGTCTACAATGACGGGGTGTACTCTTCGTTCACCGAGAAGGGTGTCGCCGAAGACAACCAGTTGATCGTCGAGCACGGCAAGCCGCTGGTCTTCGGCAAGGAGCGCGACAAGGGCATCCGCCTCAAGCCCGGCGCCATGGAGTTGGAGGTGGTGACCATCGGCAAGAACGGCGTCACCATCGGCGACGTTCTGGTTCACGACGAGACCAACAAGCTGGCCGCGACCCTGCTGGTGGAGATGGAGCGTCCGGCATTCCCGGTCGCCATCGGTGTGCTCTACTGCAATCCCAGCGAGACCTACGACGGCGCGGTCCGCAACCAGATCGAACAGGCCCAGTCGAAGGGCGGCAAGCCCGACCTCAACGCGCTCATGCGCAGCGGCCCCACCTGGACCGTCGACTGACCCTACTTGCCGCCCGGCTGCCAGCCGGCCGGGGCCAGTTCGAAACCGTCGAATTCGAAGGCCGGCGCAACGGTGCAGCCCGCCAACGTCCATTCGCCGAGGCTTTCGGCCGACTGCCAGGCATCGGCCGGAATCACCAGCTGCGGCGCCTGGCCGGCCGCGAGATCGGTTCCCAGGATGCGGCCGGCCGCGGCGGCGCCGTCATGGGAGATGGAAAGCCGCAGCGGCGCCCCATCGTAAAAATGCCAGATTTCCGTCGCATCGACCCGGTGCCAGGCGGATGTCTCGCCGGCGCGCAGCAGATAGTAGATCGAGGTGACCGCGCCGCGGCCGCCGTCGGCCGGGGCATGGCGGTAGATTTCCCTGTAGCAGCCGCCCTCGGGATGAGGCACGAGGCCGAGAGCGGCAATGACGGTATCGGCGGTCATGGATAAGCCATAGCGCGGCGCGGGCCGGCGTGCAATCAGGGCAATCGCATTTGATTTGGTTCGTGAACGGAATGGCTTCGTAAACGGAATGGAAATGAGTATCGCTGCTGCTGGAGCTTCTTTGACGTTTGATGGAGGTTTCGGTGGAGAGATTTCGGGAGAGTTTTTCGGGTCTTGATGATCCGCGCACGGGCAACGCGTTGCGTCATGATCTTCTTGAGATGCTGTTCATGGCGCTGTGCGCGGCGCTGTGTGGAAGCACGTCGTGCGTTGACATGGCGGACTTCGCCGAGGCCAAGGAAGAGGTGCTGCGCGAGTTCCTGACCCTGCCCGCTGGCCCGCCCAGCCACGACACCTTCTCGCGGCTGTTCCGGTTGTTGGACCCGCGGGCCTTTCATGCCGCCTTCCAGCGCTTCATGTCCGATTTCGCGACCGCCCGGGCGGAGGTTGTTGCGATTGATGGCAAGAGCCTGAGGCGCTCCTTCGATCGGGCCTCCGGAACCTCGCCGCTCCACCTGGTCAGCGCCTGGGCCGCCGATCAGCGGCTGGTTCTAGGCCAGATGAACGTGGGCGCGAGCAACGAGATCACCGCCGTGCCGGCCTTGCTCAAGCTGCTCAGCCTCGAAGGCGCGGTGATGACCATGGACGCCATGCACTGCCAGAGCGGCACGGCCCGCGACATCCACGAGGCCGGCGCCGATTACCTGATGGCGCTGAAGGCCAACCAGCCCGACCTTCTCGCCGACGTCAAACTGCTGCTGGACGATCCCCAGGCGCCCGCCGACGGCGTGGACCAGACGGTGGACGCCGGCCACGGCCGCATCGAAACCCGCCGCGCCGAGGTGCTGCACGATATGGACTGGCTCGCCGAAGCCCACCGGTGGCCGGCCCTGGCCGCTGTCGGCAAGGTCACCTCCAGCCGCGAGACCGACGGCCGGGCCACGACAGCGGTGCGCTACTTCATCGCCTCCTGGCCGCTCACCGCCGACGAACTGAACCGCCTCGTCCGCGGACACTGGGGGATCGAGAACCAACTCCATTGGGTGCTCGATGTGGTCATGGACGAAGATCAGGCCCGAGCCCGCAAGGACAACGCCCCGGAAAACCTCGCTCTCCTCAGACGCCTCGCCCTCAACGTCATCAAACGCAACAAGGACAAGGGATCAAACCGTCTCAAGTTCAATCGCGCCGGGTGGAGCGACAACTTCCTCCGAAAACTCATCGCCGAAATAGGCTAATGCGATTGCCATTGCCCAGGGCAATCGCTTTTGGTCGTTTCATGCGGCGGCTCGGATCAAGTTGAGGAGGAAGTCGTCGTTCCATGCCGCGCGTTTGAGCTTTCCGCGCATGGCGTCCTTTGAGGGTTCTCGCCTTGCGATGTTGAGGGCGAGGCGTCGCATCAGGGCGAGGTTTTCGGGTCCGTGGTCCTTTCGGTTCCGCTGTCGGTCCTCGTTCATGGTCACGTCGAGGACCCAGTGGAGGCAGTTTTCGATGGCCCAATGGGCGCGCACGACATGCTGGAAGCGGTTGGGCGAGAGCGGGGCGCTCATGATGTAGTAGCGGGTTTCGGTTTTGGTCTGCCTTGGGGTTTCGCGCGTTGCCTCGATCTTGCCGAAGGCGGCCAGGCCGGGCCAGCCATGGCGCTCCTGCAGCCATGCGACCTTGTGGCAGACCGTGGCGCGGCGCGTCTCGATGCGCCCGTGATCGCCGTCAACCTGTTGACATGACGGGAGTTCGTCCGCCCGGGCGGGATCGTCCAGATACAGCCGCACATCCTCATGCAGGCTGTCCTGATTGGCCTTGAGCGCCAGCACATAATCTCCGCCCCGGGCGGTGACGGCCTCGGCCGTCGCCCGCTGGGTGTGCATCGCATCCGCCGTTACGATACGTCCCTTCAGGGCCAGCATCTCAAGCAACTGCGGCATCGCCGCAATCTCGTTGGACTTGCCATCGACCTTCACCTGGCCGAGCACTAGGCGCGCCTCGGCGGCGAAGGCCTGCACCAGATGTACCGGCGAGCGCACCGCCACATCGGCGAAGGAGCGCCGCAGAGACTTGCCGTCGATGGCGATGACATCGTCGGCGAGCACCGAAGCCCAATCCTCCAGAAGCCGCAACAGAACCTTCTGCAAGCCGCCGGGGTCGAGCGCGTTGAACAGGTCCGAAAAGGCGTCGTGGCTCGGAATGCCGTGCTTCAGCACCAGGAAACGGCGCAAAAAAGGCTCCTTCGCCCGTCCGAACCGCTCCATGTCCGCGCAGCCCTCACCCCCGCACAGCACAGAAAGCAGCGCGATCATCAGCATCTCGTGAAGTGAATGGCGCGTCGCATTGCTACGCCGAGGGTCATCAACCCCCTCGAATAACCCCAAAAACTCCTGCATCTCAAACCTCCGAACACCAAACAACGTCCCCGGAAGTCTGAATCCAAAAACCTAAGCCGTCACAAAATCTTCAAAAGCGATTCCCCTGGCCGACCGACCGCCCCCGAGACAGACGCCGTTGCGAACGCGCCGTCCGCGAGCAACAGCCGCCGATCCGTGGAGTCCAGATCCCCTTCCTGTTCATCCCGTATCGCTTCAAGTATCCGCTCCACGTCTGCCCTGCGCTTCAGCGATTGGAGCAGCGCAAGGATGGTGCCGCGCCACCGCGGTTCGCCCGCATGATCGGACACGAACTCAACCTGGTCTTCCAGCGGCCAGGTGGCGAGTTCCAGACCTGCGAGGTGTTCACGAAAAGCGGCATGGCAGAACGCGAGCTCCTCCGGCCCACGCTCGACGAGGAGGCCCGACGTGTCCGCGTCGACGTCCGTTAGTTCCCGCGCACCGACACGGGCTTTCTCCTTCGCCCACCCGGGTCCGTTTTCCGAATCAGCCAAGAAGTCCTCGATCACCTGCCGGGCCTCGTCGCGATCGATCCCGGCGTCCGCGCCCCGTACGTGTACGTGGAACGCCAGTTTGGCTAGAGCGTCGCTCCGAACGTCGTCGGTCGAGAAAATGGGCGTTCGTGATTTGACTTCGGCGGCCGCCGTCGCACGCCGGTTGGGATGAACCTCCAGGAGAATCTCGATGAGTTTTTCGAGCAACTGGAATCGCGTGTTCGGCAGGATGATCTGGCGGGCCGCTACCGAAAGCATCCCGTGGAGAAGTAAGGGATTGCCTGCGAGCGACTGCAGCCGACCGCTATGCTCCAGCTGCTGGAAGAACTGCTGGACCCGAAGCGCAATGGGAGTCGCCGCGCTGTCATCCTCGCTCAGCAGCTTGGTCGCGAAATCGTGCTGTTGGCGCCGCTGCAACTCCACCATTCGCGCCGTCTTCCAGTACCCGCTCGTCGGCCCCAGACGGCGCAGCCCGGCCGGGCGCGCGGTTGCGATGGTGAACACGTCGTGGGTGCGAACGAACGTCTCGATCGTGGCGAGCGTCGTCCTCGCGGCCTGCTCGTCGCTGTACTCGTCCAGACCGTCTATCAGAAGCACCAGTCTCTCGTCGGCCAGTGCTTCGATGAAGGAGTCCTCCAGTTCGTTTTCCGGAACGAACGCCCGGAACGCCTCTCGGATCACCTCCGCCAATGCCACTTCGCGTTGCTCCTTCGCCACGAGACGGCTCCAAAGTGCAAACGGGATGAGTAACGGTATGCACGCACCGAGTCGGTCATGGACCGCCGGAAACAGTTCCGGTGTACGCACCAGGTCAAGCGCGAAACACCGCAGAACCGTGCTCTTGCCGGAGCCGGGCGCACCCGAGAGCAACAGCGCCCGCTCGCCTTGCAACAGCCAGTCGTCGATCGCGATGGAAGGTGTCTCGGGCGGCTCGCTCGGCGTCCTGCCGGAGTGGGCGGGTCTCCTTGGATCGCTGTACTCTTCGAACTCCCAAGCATCGTCATCCTGTCCGGCCACCTCGGTGGGCAGGTCCTCCGGCTCCAGCGACGGCTCGAGAAACGGTTTGGCCGGATCGACATTGGGGACGACGAAGCGCTTCCGGATGTCGCGCGTATCCCGCCGCGCCGGGTCAACATTCAACCCGGGGTCGAGTTGCTGAATTCGCGCTTCGTAAATCTCCGCTAGGCGTCTCCGTAGTGCAATCACGCGTTGCACTTCCAGCGGCCGTTTCAGGCCCGCCACGACCTCTTCGCCAGCAAAGGCAATGAGCCAGCTCCGGCCAAAAAAGTCGTCGACGATTTCTGGATGGGGCCTTAGCTTCTCGCTGAGTTGGGTACCGTCGAGAGCTTCGAACACCATGCCTTTTTCAAGAAGCCGTGCGGCCTGTGCCTCAATCGCGTCCTGTAGCGCGGTGTCCGCAAGGCTTGTGCGGATGCAAAAGACGAAGCGCTCCGCTGACGCAGCCCATTTTCCCTTGAGGAAGTCGTCGACAGCGTTCTTGATATCGGACGTGCCCACGTCCTTCCGATTCCTGGCCTGCCAACAAATATGCCTGCCGCCGCTCAGACGGGCATAAACGTCGATACCGTCCTGAGCCTGACCGGGTCGACCATACGGCGCGCAGTACTCAACGTCGGAATTCTTGCGTGCCAAGCGGAACACAAGCCGTTCGAAGTCCTGCCAAGAGAGCTGGTCGTAGGGCAATTCCGGGACCCGGGTTTCTACCGGGGGGGCTTTGACGACCGATTCGGGAAGCTCCAGGAGATAATCGGGGACTGTCGAGCCACTTGAAGGCGCGAGAGAATCCTGCAACGCTTGACTACCGAGTCGCGCACGAAGTGCGACTACAAGGCTTCAGTCGGTTCGCGACGGGCCCAAGGCTCATCCGCCAGGGTCGTCGCTCGGCTCCATACTGGACGACATTCCCCTTGCGTCCGCTGGGGAGCACCCGGAGCCCGAGGACATGTATATCGTCCTCCCAGATGAAATACTCTCTCGCTCTGATTTCGGCGGCGTCGACGATGCGCTTGGTAAGTCTCGGCATAGGCAGTCAGTTCTCACATTAATTAATTTGCTTCCAAACATTGCGCGGATCGCCCGTGGAAGCAAAAGGACGGGAGGTTCGGCGCAGTCTTGCGAATGCCTTTTTATTGTCGACGTTCGAACCGCAGACGGACTGAGCCTCGTCCCACTGTAGCGAGTCGATTACGCGTGGCTTCACCTATCGGATTCGGCAGTTCGAGGACGCACCACTTGTCTGGTGTGAAGGTGTGAGGAACATAAAGGATAATCATGACCTTCGATAGCCCATTCACGAATCCAAAATGGCCTTGGGGCCTTTTCCGACCGTAGCTTCGATGCGGTGTTGGAGTCGCAGGGAAAGCTCCTCGTGGGTTTCCCAATCAATGGTGTTGTATTGTCGAATGTCGAAGTGAAGATTCTTTATGTCGTCCTTGCGGCAAGTCCATATCACCGGCACGTCCAAGCCAAGGGCAAAGCCGGCCTCGAAATAGACGCCGCCCCGATGCCCGGTAAAATCCGCGACAACAAAACGTGCCGTCTTTATTTGGGACATGATCTCATCATCGATACGGTTTACATGCTCTATCCTGTCCACACGGACTGGGTTATAGCCTGCGTTCAGAACAGCGACCTGAAACCCTTTCTCGTAGGCAGCCTGAAGGTCTTTATTGAACCACATCGCAACGAAGCCCTTGTCGGAACGTGTTGTTCTACGGGTCAGTTCGTCCGCAGCGATGTGCCCGCGAGGTAGGACTTGGTATGTTCCATCCGCCGAAACCCGCTTTAGCAAGCCTTCCTCCATCAACATATTCACAAAATAATCAACTTCCGATTCTTCCCGGGAATAAGTGGCTGCAATGAATTTTGGGTGGGAAATGTGAAATTGGTCGGTCAACGTATTCTGTCCCCGTATCGCCTCGAGCAACAGTCGATTGGCTCGTTCAGTAACGGATGGTACAGAATACGCCGAGATTCGTTTCAGTAAATCGCTTGAAATGGTGGGAACCGTGTGGTCCCTGTTCTGGTCGGACACCCAGCCGGAAATCTTTGCCCGAGCAGACGCATCGCATTGTCGAATGAGCGTCAGGGCCGTTCCCACCAGCATGAATTCTCCACAACGCGAACATTTTTGGTGGACGCCATCAACGCCCCCCGAAGGAATCGTGTTGGCCGGCAACTTACAAATCTCGCAGGGATCTTGGTCAGGCATGGGTTTCTTTGAATCTCTCGTCATAAGGCGACGGTCGGGCCAGTGTAACTCATCAAAGGCGCGCCTTGCGCCTCGAATTCAATTGCATGTGGCTGCCCGACTGGTGGCTAGGCTTTAGCGACGATCAGTGCCATCGCCACTCGGAGCGGAAGGCCTACCGTGTGCATGGTCGGCACCGCTTGCCAGGCCTGCATTGCGGTCTCCAGACCTACGGACGCGCCGCCGAGAGGGAGAGTATGGCCGGGAGGCGGGCGGCGGATGGATGGCCCGGGAGGGCGTCCACCCTCGGCATCCCCGTGCAGCGCTGCGCCGCGTAGCCGGCACCGCCTCGACGGGCCGCGTCGTCGCTCCGGTGGCGACGTGGCCCGTTTTGCGTTCGCACGCCGGTCGCGCGGCAACGCCGACACCTCGCGCGCGCTTCTCGCCGCGCTCGTGCCGGCGCTTGCGCGCCGCGATGAGTTCCCCCTTCCTACACGTTAGAACGGGCCGCCGCCCGCCGCCGGCACCGCCGCTTTCGCGGCGCTTGCCGCCGCCTTCCTTTTCGGCAGTTCCCCCTTCTCCAGGAACGTCTTCAAGCTGCGCTCTCCGATTTCTATACCGCGTGCCCTCAGCACTTCGTGCATCTGGGCAACCGTCACGCCCTTCGCCTGTTGTTCCAGAAGACGATCGCGCAAACGGTCCAAAACCTCCCTCAAACTGAGTTTCGGAGCCGCCAACTTCGCCAGATCCGAGTCTATCGCCTTGAAGTCGATATCGCCTTCGTTGAACAGCCGAGCAGCCATCGATCAATCCTCCTCTTCGTTTCATTGTCGGGATGGACCGCCATAGCGACCCTAGGCCCCGCCCGTGCCACCGGCAGCGGTCGGCTCCATCGGAAACGCTTCAAATCCCTGTATTTCAGGCGGTCCGACTGATGTCCCCCATCATATGTTCCCTTTTTGTTCTTGTCAACGGACGTATTTGCGGTTAGTTTCCGTCTCACACCTTTGCAGCTAGCTGCTCTCTCCAAACCTTCCAGTACAGGCCGGACCCATGGTAGCGACGCTGGCACAGATGGCTACGGCCGAGTATTACCTGGAGAGCCAGCGCTCGTTCCGCCATCCCAACGAGTACTACACCGCGGGCGAGGAGCCGGACGGGACTTGGTTCAATCCCCACGGCCTGTTCGGTCTGGGCGACGGCGCCAGGATCGACAGCAGGGATTTCCACCGGCTCTACAACGGATTCTCTCCGGACGGGTCGGGCAAGCTGACCCGTAACGCCGGGTCCAAGGCCCGGTCTCCCGGGTTGGACATGACGTTCTCGGTGGACAAAAGCGTCTCGGCGCTCTGGGCCATCGCGGAGCCGGATATGCGCGCCGAGATCGAAGGTCTCGCGATAACCGCGGCAAGGGCGGCGCTGGAAGACACGGTGCTTAAATATGCCAGCTATACGCGGATCACCCGGGGTGGCGGGATCGTTCCCGTCCCCGCCGATCTCATAGCAGCGGTCTTCCCCCATGGGACGAGCCGGGAGAACGATCCGCAGCTTCATATCCACACCACGATCCTTAACGTTGCGCGCACCCGGGAGGACGGCAAGTACCGGGCGCATCATCAACATCCCGCCTATGGCTGGAGCAAGGCGGCGGGGGCATTGTTCCGCGCCTATCTGGCCTGGGACCTGCGGCGGAGCCTCGGCGTCAAGATGGAACGGTACGGGCAGAACGGCGCCTACACGCGGATACAGGGTTTACCGGAGGACCTGCTGTCCTTCTGGTCCAAACGCCGCAAGGCGATCGTCGCCAAGGCGGGAGAACTTGGTATCCCGGTGCGCGGCAACGCGGCGCGCCTGGCGGGTGTGAACAAGCTGACCCGGGCCGGCAAATCCCACGACAACGATCCCGAAGTCCGCCACCGGCGCTGGCGGGGAGAGGTCGAAGGTTTTGCCGAGCGCGAATCGTTGATCGCGGCGGTCACCGGCAATGACGCGGAACTCCACCACGAAGAACTCCGCAATCTGACCAAGGACCTCGATGCGCTGCCGGAATATCTCGCCCGGGAGGAAGCGGTATTCCGCCGCCCGGACATGGTGGAGGCGGCGGCGAACCGGGCGGCGGGCCTGTTGGGCCGGGAGGCGGTGGCGGCGGCCATCGAGCGGGTGCGCCGCAACCCGGAGATCGAGGCCCTGGAATTGCCCAAGGCCACGGCGGAATCGAATGCCGGCATGGTTCATACGGAGGTCTACTCGACCCGCCGCAACCTGGGCATGGAACAGGCGGTGCGGGACATGGCGGAAGCCATGGCCGCCGATACCGTCCATGCGCTGCCTGTTCAGGCGATTGAGACCAAGGTCGAGGCGCTCCTTGCCGGCGGCTATCCCCTGAGCGAAGAACAGATATCCGCGATCCGCCATGCCACGGCTCGAGGAGCGCGGGTGGCGGTGATCGAGGGCGCGGCGGGCTCGGGCAAGACCACGACGCTGCGTCCCATTACGGATTTGCACCGCGAGCACGGCTACGAGATCGTGCCCACGGCGGTCGCCTGGCGGACGGCGGTGGCCTTGGGCAACGATTGCGAGGCCCGGCCGTTCTGCGTCGACAAGCTCCTCAAGCTGGCGGCGCGGGGTCAGATGGAGATCGGCAGGAACACGCTGATCGTGGTCGACGAGGCGGGGATGCTGTCGACCCGCCAGGCGCATCATATCCTGCAGCTCTCGGAGCGCCACGGGGCGAAGATCGTGTTCGCGGGCGATACGCGCCAGCAGCAGCCGGTGGAAGCGGGGCCAGGGCTGCGGCTGATCCGCGATGTCGCGGGCAGCGTCCGGGTGGACCGTATCCGGCGCCAGAAGGCGGATCTCGAGGATATCCTGGTTCATGTCCATGGGGAGACGCCGGAGGCGGCGCGGTTCCGGGCGGGACTGACGCCGCCCGGGGAGAGGGACCGGATGCTGGGTGAGTTCGAAGCAACTGCCGATGTTGAAAAGCCGGCCTTCACGCCGTGGCAGGTGACGGCATCGGAGGCTTTGCGCGACGGCGAGGCGGCGGCGGCAATCGCGGCGTGGCACGCCAGGGGGCGCTTCCACATATGTCATGACGAGGAAAACACCCTGACCCGGTTGGTCGAGGACTGGGCCAAAGGGGTGCGCGAGGAGCCGGGCAAGTCCTCCATCGTGCTGGCGCGCACCCGGGCCGAGACCCGGGCGCTGTCCCACCTCATGCGCGAGCGCCATCTCGCGGGGAACGAGGACACCGGACGCGTGGTCGTCGAGGTCAGCCGCAACGCCGACGACGGGCGCATCGTCGAGCCGTTGGAGATCGCCATTGGCGACCGGCTTCGTATCGGGGCGACGCAGTGGGAGAAGCAACTGTTCAACGGCACCATCGTGACGGTGGAGGGCTTGAAGGCACGGCATGGTGGGCCGAGGACCGGGCCGGAAAGTCCCTCGGTGGAGATCACGGCGCGGACCGATGACGGACGCGAGGTAACCTTCCGCCATGATGAAATCCGCGACTGGCACGGCAATATCCGTCTTGATTACGGCTATGCGCTGACCATTACATCAGCCCAGGGGCTGACCGTGGACCGGGCCTTCCTGCTGGCCGACGCGAGGCCGGCTCGGGAGACCATCTATCCGGCCGCCACCCGGCACCGGGGCAGGCTCGACATCTACGTCAACCGGGCGCCCCTGGCCCTCGACATCGCCGACAGCCGGGCCGACGACGACCGGGAAGTTCCGGTCACCGATTCCGAGATACGGGCCTATCTGGCCGAACGCTGGTCGGGCACCCGGCCCAAGGAGGCGGCGCTCGATTACATCACCGGCGGCGCGTGGCGGGATCCGCGCGACGAGGCCTTGAAACGGCGACATGGCGCCCGGGCCGGAGGCGATCCGGAATCAGCGGTGAACGACAACGCGCTGGCGCGCATCGCGCGGGATGTCCAGCGCACCGCCCGCCGTTGGCGTCATGGCCAGGCGGTGGCAGCCTTCGCCGACGGACGCCGCGAGGTCCTGGCGGCCTACGGCGAGCTGCGTGAGCGGACCCGCGCCGAGGGCGACGCCGCGGCGCTGGGTGCCGCCTTCCGGGAGACCCTCAACCGTCATGGCGCGCTGCTGAAACAGGCCGAGGCCTTCCGCGCCCGGCCGGCGGAGTTCGCGTCCCTGCTGGCGGAAAACGGCGGCATCGGGCCCAAGGACCTCGACGCCTTCGAGGCGCTCCATGCCCGGGCAAGCCGCCACCGGCGCGCCGCCGCCATGCGGCATGTGCATCGAATCAAGCGGGAGGCGGAGCAAGAGGGTCTTGAGCAAGGAGCGCGGCCACATCATGAAGCAGTGCCGGCGCCGAAGGATGGCGCTGTTGCGCCGGAGGCCCGGAAACACGGGATCGGGCAAGCCGCCCCGCCGGGAACGCCCGAACAGCGCGAGCGGCGGGCACAGGAGGAGGCCCTCGAGTTCTCCCGGCTGCGGGCGGCCGTGTACGGCGCTCGCACCGACGAGGAAGCGCGGATCGCGCGGGAGGAACTCGACGCCTATGTCCGCCGCGAGACAGAAAAGCACCGAACGCCCAGGGAAAAGGAGAGCGAAGTCCGCAACCGGTCCAGGGGCCTCGGCAGGAGTTTGTAGCCGGCGTTACCCGGACGAACGGACGGAGACTCTTTTCTTGTTAAAGCCGAAGCCCTGCCGCCGTGACGCAGCGTCCCGCCGCCGGTAGTGCCTTCTTGCAAGCTTCATCTATTCAAGACCCGATCCGGCCGCCGCAATTTCGCCGACGAAATCCGTTCGATTTCGGCCACAATTCTAACGAATCACGCGGATGTGACCAAAATTTCCCGGGGAATCGTCGTTCTCGCGCGTTGGGGCCGCCAAACCGCAATGTGGAGAACAGACATGATCATCAACACCGATGGCAACGGCAACAGCTACATCGATGTCAACCCGGATCATGGGATATTCCCGCCAGACTCTCTCATAGGCGTTGGACCACTTAATGGGGGCAGGCCACCACTCAAACCGGAGCGACTGAAGAGACGAATTGACCAGTTGTTGGAGAGTTACAAATGACATCGATGCCAAACATAGAACTATCATGGGAGGGGCCCATTGGAATTGGATCGTTCCCCGCAGGCGACGATCAAAATAAGTTGGAAGGCCCGCACATTTATTTGTTCGTTGGAGAGTATGACGAGTCGAAAGTGATTTATGTAGGGCAGTCAAAAAGTCTTTTATCTAGGCTTTGGGAGCACTATCGAAATTGGCTTGGGCTCCACTATTACGTCTGCGGATCAGACAGGAAGCCAGTTTACAATCCGGGCAAGGACTACATGCTCGAAAAGCTGAACTCCATTGACGAACTGTATCCGAAGATAGTTGAAGACGTGAAGCGATGGAGCATATTTTACGCTAAGTGTGACGAGTCACTTTTGGACCCAGCGGAAGCAGCCCTAATTGATCATGTGAGGGCTCATAAAACGGAAGGCTGGGAGTGTGACAACGGGCGCCGGCAATCATACGGGGGACATTCCGGCTGCCACATAGAAATGAAATGGTTGAATAAGGACAAATTTTCGAAGTTAGGTCTTGGCGATCTTTTTCCAGATCCATCTCTGACCGTTGGACCCAATTGAAGATTCCTTCTGTTTATCAGTGAGCATCGTCGAGAACCTACCTTTTGGACCAAGACAGTGTCCGTGCACTCACGTCTCGTCTCACGACGGACAGCGACGATCAACCAGAAGGATCACGGTGATCAACTGGTACGGTATCGGCGACAGCATCGAGAAGGATCTGGACATCTTAGAAGAGACTCCGACGGTCGGATTACGGTAGTAGCTGGGTTGCGGGGCACTTGGTGGATAGCTTGCAACACACTCCTCCCACACCCCATTCATAGGCCTCTACAAGCCGAAAGGCCGTGCACACGCGGAAACCCTCGTCCGTCTTCATGTCCGCCCGTAACTGGGCTGCCGCTGTTCTCCATCCGCGAAGGCAGAAACCTAATCTCGTCTGTTGACAAGTCATATATGTGCCGTATATATTTGAACAGTATAAATATGGTCAGCAGAGGAGCCCCAAATGCTCGACCCCAACAACAACTATGACGCGGGCACTTTCCAAGCGCTCGCCGACACGCCCTTGGGCAGGAACCTCTGGCAATTCCTGAACCGCGAACTCACGATCGCCGGCATGGAAACGGCCACGGATCTTGGCAAACCCGCCGTGACCGGCATCGAGGAGCAGTTGCTTCGAGCCTTCCGCCAGGATGTTCTTGACGATCGCGTCAAGCAGATGATCGGGCATATGGCTCGGCAGGTAATGGAAAGACGAGGATATCGGATCGAGCAACGCAATATGAGTATCGCTTCCGCCCTCTTCTCAAAGGGCACCCGATACAGCCGCCCCGACTGGCAGCGTCTTCATGTCTTCCGCAACAGCGCCAACGCGCGCGAACTCTGTTTTACCAACAGCCGTACTGCGACGGATTTGCCACCGCCTCCGGACGGCGGAACTTGGCGATTTTGGGCCTCATTCTCCACCGTACTCCGCGGACATGTTGCCTATGGAATCGATGTCCACGAAGTCAGACGTGAGATTGCCCAGGCCGGTTATGCCTTGCGACAAATGGAACGCATCCTCCGACCGACCTGATCCCTACGGCTTTGTCGGGGACCTGTTCCACGTCGCCCCCGTCGCTGTCCCGGCAGCCGTTCAGGGCCACCGGGCAGCGTTTCGCAAACCACTCCGCTGCGTGAGCGAATACCTATCCGCGCTCGAACGACTTGGCTTCAGCAGAACAGCATCCTTACTGAGAACTCCCAAAACCGACATCTGACGCGAATCAGGAACCTTGCACATGCATCAAGTGCCTCCCGCCACTCAGTGCGATGCACAAGCATTCTGTAATCTATGTCAATGGATCTACGAATGCTGGGCGACCCATGCAAACCTCTTCGAATGCCTACCTGATCGCTTTCGCGACGAGGGCAATGTGTCATTCGAGGAATTCGTGGAAACCCCCTACGGTCATTGCTTGGGTCGACTCAATGAAATCAGCCACCAATACGTTATTCTTCAGATCGCAAAATTGCATGACCCCGCCCTTCAATGTGGAAACGAAAATCTGTCCATCGATTTCTTTGCCAAACAGGAATTCTGGTCCGACGACGAAATGCATACCATCGACAGACTTGCCTCGGAATTAGACGACCTCTACAAGCAAATTGAAGAACTCCGCAACAAGATATTGGCGCACAATGATCGCTCCGTCTACGTGAAGGGCACGCCTCTCGGGAATTTTCCCAAAGGTGAAGACGAAACCTATTTTCACTTTCTTGGACGGTTGTGTCTAATGATTTGGAACAAGTTCCCCAACGAAAATTGGCCATATGGCGCTCGCGTTTTCGATTTCTCAAGAGCAGGGATTGATGGCGATCAATTATGTCCTTCGAATGAAGCCAGGGAGCTATTGGAACTCATTGTGAATGCTGTTCCGAACATTCCCAACACTACTGATCGGGTCTAGTGAAACTTAGCGACCGCAACTTCTCACACGCCAGTCGAAGCGGACCATTTCAACCATTCGAACGCTATCGAGCGTGGAGCATCGTTAGTTTTCGTAATTTCTCCACGACTTGAGATTGCACTTCGGAATGGGACCGGATCAAGGGTTTGGTTCCAGGCAAGGAGTCGGATCGCGGCTCCACGGGGCGGGATAACCGCCTGTTCGTGGACGCCGTTCTGTGAAGCGCCCGGGCGGGTTCGCCTTGGCGCGATCTGCCAGACGCCATCGGCAATTGGAACAGCGTCTACGTGCGCTATTCGCGGTGGGCCAAGGCGGGGCAGTTTGCCATCCTGTTTGAAGATCGATTCCCTGCCTCAGCTAGCTGAGGCAGGGAAATGCCCGCCAAGCCGCTTACACAGGCAATCGGACATCCGATACTTACGGCAGATCAGCAGGCTGTGGTTGCGCGGGACTCCGGTATGAATAAAAATAGGCTGCACGTAGAGGTTAAGCCGGCTCTCCTTTATTGATTCCTGAGGAGGCACGGCCTGGGCGTCTATGCCGAGGCGAGCAATCCGAGGGAACAACACATCATTCTAGCCAACGCCGATGAAGTCCGTTCCGCTCTGGAGCGCGTACAATATGGCGAAGGAGCTTGAGGGAATAGAAAATGGCCCGCCTGGAGGACATCCGAAATGGAGCACTTGTTGCCGGCCTGATGCCGAGCCGGCCGGTCCATGTCGTCTCGACGGAGTGGATCGGCAACGAGGCATTGAATGTCATATTCCGCGACCCGCAAGGGAGCGTCAGTGAAACCACGCTCTACCGCGAGGATGAGCATCGCCTGAACGTTGAGGAGGCCGGTCGACTTTGGTCCTTCGATGCGGATGGCGGACTACTCCGTCTGGTTACTGAAGCCAACCGCATTAAGCTCGCTCACTACTTCGATCCCTACCTCGCAATCCATACCAGTCTTGTCGAGCCATTGCCCCACCAGATCACGGCGGTTTATGGCGAAATGTTGCCGCGCCAGCCTCTGCGCTTCCTATTGGCTGACGATCCCGGTGCAGGAAAGACCATTATGGCAGGGCTGCTTATGAAGGAGCTCATCGCCCGAGGCGATTTGGAGCGCTGCCTGGTCGTGGCACCCGGAAGCCTTGTTGAGCAGTGGCAGGACGAGCTTGGCGAAAAGTTTGATCTGGAATTCGATATCCTGACGCGGGACATGATCGAGACCTCCCGCTCCGGCAACCCCTTCAATGACCGGAACAAACTCATTGCCCGCCTCGATGTGCTGGCACGGAACGACGATCTGCAGGACAAGCTGCTTCGCTCAAATGAGTGGGACGTGATCGTTTGCGACGAGGCGCATCGGATGTCCGCCAGCTACTTCGGTGGCGAGGTCAAGTACACCAAGAGATATCTGGTCGGACAAAAGCTCGGCCAGATTTGCCGTCATCTGCTTCTTATGTCGGCGACGCCCCACAATGGTAAGGAAGAAGATTTCCAGCTTTTCATGGCCCTGCTGGATGGTGACCGTTTTGAAGGCCGGTTCCGGGACGGCGTTCACTATGCCGATACCGAGGACATGATGCGCCGTTTGACGAAGGAAGAACTGCTGAAGTTTGATGGCCGGCCGTTATTTCCGGAACGCAAAGCCTACACCGTCAAGTATGACCTCTCCGATGAGGAAGCCGCATTGTATGGAGCGGTCACGGAATACGTACGGACCGAGATGAACCGGGTCCAGCGTTTCGCCGAAGGAGACGGCAAGAAGAAGAATAACGTTGGGTTCGCCCTGCAGATCCTTCAACGCCGGCTCGCTTCATCACCGGCTGCAATCTATCATTCCCTGAAGCGCCGCCGGGAGCGGCTTGAAAACGAGCTTGCCGAGGCCCGCCTGATTTCCCGTGGCCGTCGCGGATCATTTTCTTCTGACGAGACCTTGCTGAACGACGACCTACTCGGAAACATCGAAGAGTACGGTCAGGATGAGATCGATGACCTGGAAGATCTGATTGCTACCTCGGTGACCACTGCCGAAACGGTCGAGCAGCTTGAGATAGAGGTCGAGACGCTCATGGGCCTGGAACAGATGGCTTCCAAGGTCCTGCGGTCCGGGAAGGACACCAAATGGCGGCAGCTTGATCAAATTCTTGATGACGGCCTGATGGTGGATGAGGACGGTAGCCGTCGCAAATTGATCGTCTTTACCGAGCCGAAGGATACGCTCAACTACCTCGCCGAGAAGATCAGCGGCCGGCTTGGCAAACCCGATGCGGTCGAAGTGATCCACGGCGGCGTCAAGCGTGAGGACCGGCGCAAGGTCATCGAACGTTTTATGCAGGATAGAGACCTTCTGGTACTCATCGCCAATGATGCGGCGGGAGAAGGTGTGAACCTTCAGCGCGGGCACCTTATGGTCAACTACGACCTGCCCTGGAACCCCAACAAGATCGAACAACGGTTCGGCCGCATCCATCGGATCGGCCAGACCGAAGTCTGCCACCTTTGGAACCTGGTTGCGGCGGACACGCGCGAGGGTGCCGTCTACGGGCGGTTGCTGGAAAAACTTGAGGCCGCGCGGGCGGCGCTGGGTGGTCGTGTCTACGATGTTCTCGGAGAACTCTTCGAAGGGACGGCGCTAAAGGACCTGCTCTTCGAAGCCATTCAATATGGCGAGCAGGAAGAAGTGAAGGCGCGGCTGTTTAAGACGATTGACGGTGCGGTGGACCAGCAAAACCTGCTGGACCTATTGAAGCGCCGGGCCCTCACCAACGACGCCATGCCGGTTGCTGCGGTTGAGGAACTGCGTGTGGAAATGGAGCGCGCTGGTGCACAGCGATTGCAGCCCCATCATATCCAGAGCTTTTTCATCGAAGCGTTTCAACACCTCGGCGGCCGCATGAGGGCCCGGGAGGAAGGGCGGTTTGAAATCACCCACGTACCGGTCCGTGTCCGCGACCGCGACCGCCTGATCGGAACGGCCGCACCGTTGCAGAAGAAGTTCGAACGCATCTGTTTCGAGAAGGACAGAATCCATCAACAGCCCGTCGCCGAATTTGTCTGCCCGGGACATCCCCTGCTCGAAGCCGTCATCAGTCTGATGCGCGAGCAGCATGACCATCTAATGAAGCAAGGCGCTGTCCTGGTGGACGAAACGGACGAAGGCGAAGAGGTTTCAGCGGTCTTCCTGATGGAGCACATCGTTCAGGACGGTCGGGTAACAAGCGCGGGAAGACCGCACGTTGTCTCCCAAAAGCTCCAATTCGCGGCGATCAACGAACGTGGGGAGGTGTCCAACGCAGGCATAGCTCCGCACCTTAATCTGCGCCCAGCGACTCCCGATGAGATCGAGCAGGTTCGCTCCGAACTCAACGCCGATTGGCTCTCGTCCGACCTGGAGGGCTCCGCGGCGCGGTTCGCGACGGTTGAGATGGCGCAGTCCCATTTGAAGGAGGTCAAGAACCGACGCCAGCCCGAAATCGAAAAGGTCGAGCGGGAAGTCAAGGCCCGCCTCTCGAAGGAGATCAACTATTGGGACAGCCGCGCATTTGAACTGAAGGAGCAGGAGAAAGCCGGCAAAAAAACCCGGTTGAACTGGGAGAACGCCCAGCGCAGGGCGGAAGACCTGGCCGAGCGAATGAAACGGCGATTGGAATTGCTGGAGAAGGAGAGATTCATCTCCTCCCAACCGCCTCAAATCCGTGGGGGCATGGTTGTCGTCCCCCAAGGTCTCCTGAACGCCAGGATGTCGGAGGCCATATCGCCGCCGCCCCGCCTGTCCGATAGTGCGGACAGCCGCAAGGAGATAGAGCAGAAGGCCATGGAAGCCGTCATGGCGGCAGAGGAAGCCCTCGGCAACATCGCCGTGGATGTCTCCGCGCAAAAGGTGGGCTACGACATCGAAGCCTTCGACCCCGACGCCAAGCGCATGCGCTTTATCGAGGTGAAAGGCCGCGTCGAGGGGGCGGCCACCATCATGGTCACGCGGAACGAAGTAATCACTTCGCTGCACAAACCGGACGACTACATTCTGGCCATCGTCCCAGTGGCAAACGGTTTTGCCAGTCAGCCCCAGTATGTCCGGAACCCGTTCAACCAGGAGCCGGAGTTTGGCGTCACAGCATTACAGATCAAACTCGAGGGTTTGCTCGATAGAGCGGAGACGCCGGCATGAGGAAGAAGAACATAGATCTATGTTGCCGACGGTTTCGTGACGAGACCGACGAACTCATATCGTTCCTTGAAAGCACCCCAAACAAAGGGATGTCGGAACAGCACAAATCGTGGCTCTACAATTATGCCATTATTCATTTGTATCGCGCATTCGAGGCGTTTGTTTTGGACTGCCTTATAGGGCTGATCAACAACGACACAACCGCTTTATCCGAGAGTACTGGTTATGATTTTCCAAAACACCTTACGGATGAGGTCTGTGAATATCTGATCATCGGCAATGGCTATTTCGATTTTAGGGGGCGAAGCGGTCTAATTTCGAACCTCAAGAAATTCCTGCCGAAAAACCATTGGTTCATTGCCGTTGTATCCAACAAACAAAAATACATGGAGCCGCTCGACAGGTTGAGCGCTTTAAGAAACTACGCCGCACATGAAAGTGCGATCTCGAAGAAGGCCGCGCTTACTGCGGTTAACCAGCAAAGAATGGGTACGGCCGGCGCCTGGTTGAAAAGTGGCAACCGATTTCTACGGATTGCGCAAAAGTTGAAGACGCTCGCAACGGAAGTTGAGACTGAGTGGAACAAGAATCGTAGATAGGGCGGGGCAACGACGAATATGAAACAAGTTCGCAAGAAACTGATTGAAGTTGCGATCCCGTTGGAGGCGATTAACAGGGCGTCAGCACGGGAGAAATCTATCCGCCACGGACACCCGAGCACGCTGCATTTGTGGTGGGCACGCCGGCCCCTGGCAGCCTGCCGGGCGGTTCTATTCGCTCAAATGGTAGACGATCCTTCGGAGTACGTGGAGGAGTTATTGGAAGACCCAAAGGTTCGCGCACAAGCTGAGGTGAACCTAGAGGTACGTACTGCGGCTTGGGAAAAACAAACTGCGGAGGCCAACAGCAACGTGGCCAATCTGCCCAAGCCAACACTGGAGGACTGCGCGGCAGAAATCGAGCGCAAGCGTCTGTTCAAGATCATCGAAGACATGGTCATCTGGGAGAACAGCGCGA
Source organism: Rhodospirillales bacterium (assembly GCA_965221855.1). Taxonomy (GTDB): domain Bacteria; phylum Pseudomonadota; class Alphaproteobacteria; order Rhodospirillales; family UBA2165; genus JAJDXO01. The sequence continues at coordinate 148,939 of CBDCSV010000007.1, forward strand.
ATGAGGAGGTGTTGGAACGTGCATGCGCCGAGGTTCGGCGATCCTGCGGCAACGAAATACCTCCAGTGTTTGATCCGTTCTCCGGTGGGGCCTCCATTCCTTTGGAAGCCCAGCGAATTGGCATGCCCGCGTATGGCAGCGACTTAAACCCTGTTGCCGTCCTCGTTGGGAAGGCGATGCTGGATTTTCCATATCGATTTAAAAGCCAACCACCCGTCCACTCGGGACTACACGAACGAAATCACTATCGGAATACGGAGGGATTGTCCGAAGACATCAGGCACTATGGCAAGATAGTTAGGGAACGGGCGAAGAGAAAAATTGGGCAACACTACCCCGAAATAGAAATCCCCGATGAACAAGGTGGCGGAAATGCGACCGTCGTCGCGTGGATCTGGTGTAGAACCGTTCCCAGTCCCGATCCTGCGTTTGCGAATGTTCACGTGCCATTGGCATCGAGCTTTGTTCTAAATCAAAAATCTGGAAAAGAGGTGTGGGTTGAACCCCAAGTTGATAAATCAAAGAGGACCATCCAATTTCATATCCGGTATGGCGGAAAAAAAAGTGACATTGACGCCGCAAAAACTGGAACCAAGCTGGGCCGAGCTAACTTCCGTTGTCTTTTCTCGGGAAGTGCAATTACCGCCGACTATATCAAATCCGTTGGCAAAGCCGGGGAATTGGGGCAAACACTGGTCGCCGTGATCGCGGAGGGTGGCGGTGGTAGGAAGTTTGTTGCTCCGAATGACTTGCACATTTCCAAAGCTCTCTCTTCTGATCTATCGAAGATTGCAGAGGAGTATCGGTCAACCTTCCTATCCGGGGCGACGCCAGAAAAACTGACCGGAGGAACCTGCTACGGGTATGGCTTAAATACTTGGGGAAAGCTTTTTACAGACAGGCAGGTAACCGCCCTAAAGACATTTTGTGAGACGCTGCATGAAATTATTGGCGATATTGAGCGCGACGCGCTAGCGGCCGGGTTAGATGGCGACCAAAGACCCCTTCGCGAAAAGGGCATAGGGGCAAAGGCTTATTCAGAAGCAGTTGCGATTTACCTCTCATTTGCCATCGACAGGCTTGCTGATGGGGGAAGTACAATTGCCACTTGGTCATCGGGTGGATTTATTAGGTTCACGTTTGCTCGACAAGCCATACCCATGACGTGGGATTTTGCAGAGTGCAATTTTTTTAGTAGTAGCACTGGGAGTTTTTCAGGGGCCATTGATTGGATTGCCAATGCAGTGGGCGCACTTCAGCCAAGGAATATAGGAACCATCAACCAACAGCCGGCGCAACAAGCGTCCGTCCCATCGGGCGCTGTAGTCTCTACCGACCCACCGTACTACGACAATATTGCTTATGCCGACCTATCAGATTTTTTTTATGTCTGGTTGAGAAATAACATAAAGAACATTTTTCCCGAACTCGCCGGCACGCTAACTGTCCCAAAAGGTGACGAGTTAGTGGCGTCGGCGTATCGACATGGCGGCAGAACTAGCGCAGAGAAATTCTTCCTGGCTGGAATGACCGATGCCATTTCGGTTCTCGCCCAACAGTCATCCAGCAAGTTTCCCGCTGCAATTTACTACGCCTTCAAACAGAGCGAGATCGACGAGGAAGGTCTGTCCTCGACGGGCTGGGCGACATTTCTGCAAGCCATAATTTCCGCTGGCTATTCAGTTGTTGGTACATGGCCAGTCCGGACCGAACGTGCAGCTCGCACGGTGGCGTCAGGAACCAATGCGCTTGCGAATTCGGTTGTTCTTGTCTGTAGGAAGAAAGGGGCCGACTCCGATACGATTAGTCGCGCCGAATTCATAAGGGCGCTGAAGCGGGAACTGCCTCCTTCCTTGTCGGAATTACAATCTGCGAGCATTGCCCCCGCTGACATGCCGCAATCGGCAATTGGCCCAGGTATGGGAGTTTTCTCTCGTTATGCTGCGGTGATTGAAGGCGATGACAGCCCTATGACCGTGAAAACCGCTCTGCAACTCATCAACCGGGAACTCGACGAATACCTTGGAGGGATCGAGGGTGAGTTCGACGCCGACACCCGATTCGCCATCACATGGTTCGAGCAGAACGGCATGGACGCAGGGGAATACGGGACTGCAAACAATATCGCTCAGGCGAGGGGCATCTCCGTCGATAACGTAAAGCATGCCGGTATCGTGGCCTCCGGGGGCGGCTCGGTTCGTTTACTAGGCCGGGATGAACTCGATGAAGATTGGGACCCCGCAACGGATAGGCATCTAACCGTCTGGGAGTGTTGTCAGTATTTGATCCGTGCATTGGAAGATCACGGAGAATACGAAGCCGCACTACTGATGAAGCGCATGGGTCCTGATCACGCAGAGGCGGTAAAGGACCTCGCCTATTGCCTTTATGACATTGCCGGAAACAAGCGTCAGGATGCCAAGGAGGCTACGTCCTACAACGGGTTGATAGCAGTCTGGCCGGACCTCACGGCCCAGGCAGCGGCTATCAGCGATGAGGTTTTGGCGTCCGAGCAGTTTGCATTGAACGTTTAAGATTGGGAGCCGGGGTATGGCGAAAAGCACCCGACAGTATGTTTTTGACGGATTGGAGCTTCTGATTGAAGGGCTTGGCCCTTTCGTGGAGCAACGTTTAAATAACGCTTTTGGAAGCAGTTGGACGGTCGAGATATTCGAGCGGTTCCCGGATTGGCGCCCGAACAAGAGAGGCAGTCTAGATTGGGATAACTACCGTCTCCTTCGCGTTGTTGAACGGTGTTGGCGCGAAGCATTCGGTGATGTGTTGGGCAGGTCTGAACGGTCCATCGTCAATGAACTAGTCGACGTCCGCAATCGCCACGCCCATGATGAAAAATTCACCTACGACGATGCGGAACGGGCGCTAGACAGTATGCGGCGGTTGCTGGATGCCATCAGCGCCGGAGAAACTGCTGACAAGGTCGGCAAGATGCGGGAGACGATCCTTCGCACGAAGTTCGAGGAACTGAGGCGCAACGAGGAACGCCGGCGGACAGCGGCCGCCGAAATTTCCGTCGAGACCGTGGCGGGCCTCCTCCCATGGCGGGAGGTTGTCGAACCTCACGAAGATGTGGCGACGGGCGAGTTCCAACAGGCGGAATTCGCGGCGGATCTCGCAAAGGTCTGCAATGGTAGTGCGCCGTCCGAGTACTCCGACCCCAGAGAGTTCTTCTCCCGTACATACCTGACCGACGGATTAAGCACGTTGCTTGTCGGCGCTGCCAAACGCCTGAGCGAGAACGGCGGCGACCCCATCGTCGAGTTGCAGACGAACTTTGGCGGCGGCAAGACCCACTCCATGCTCGCGCTCTACCACATGGTCGGTAAGGCCGATGCAAAAGACCTTCCCGGCCTCGATCAGTTGCTTGAGGAAAACGGATTGACCGTTCCGGATACGATCAATCGCGCCGTTCTCGTCGGAACATCCCGTGGGCCTCAAGACGTGCTGACCGTCAAAGGCGGCACTAAGGTCCGCACGACGTGGGGTGATATGGCGTGGCAATTGGGCGGGAAGGAAGCTCATGCGCTCGTCGCCGAGAACGACAAAAAGGGTATTGCGCCGGGCTCTGAAATTCTCGAACAGCTCTTCAAATCCTGTGCCCCGTGCCTGATCCTCATCGACGAATGGGTAGCCTATCTTCGTCAGATTTACAAAACGGAAGGGCTACCGTCCGGAACGTTCGACGCGAACCTGACCTTCGTCCAATCTCTGACCGAGGCCGTAAAGGCGAGCCCCGGCACGTTGTTGGTTGCCTCGCTTCCTGCCTCCCAGATCGAAGTAGGCGGTGAGGGTGGACAAGAAGCCTTGATGCGCCTCAAGCAGACGTTCAGCAGAGTCGAAAATCCATGGCGGCCAGCCAGCCAGGAAGAAAGCTACGAGATCGTACGGAGGCGGCTCTTTAAGGCCATTCCCGGTGACCGGTTCCACCACAGGGACAATACGTTGAAACAGTATGCCAAGCTCTACCGGGACAACCAGAGCGACTTTCCCCAGGGCTGCTCGGACGAGGACTACCGCCGGAAGCTTGAAAAGGCATATCCAATCCATCCCGAACTGTTCGACCGGTTGTATGTGGACTGGGGTTCCATCGAGAAGTTCCAGCGCACCCGAGGCGTCTTGCGGCTGATGGCGCAGGTCATTCACGAGCTTTGGATGGCGAACGACCCGAGCGTGATGATCATGCCGGGGAGCGTGGCTGTCAGTTCGCAACGTATTGAGCCCGAACTGATGCACTACCTCCATACAAACTGGCAATCGATTATTGCCGGTGATGTCGATGGTGCAAGTTCCACGCCGTACAAGATCGATCAGAGTGCTCCAAACCTTAACAAGTTCTCTGCGACCCGCCGGGTAGCCCGCGCCGTCTTCATGGGATCGGCGCCGACTCACCAGGAGCAGAACAAAGGCCTTGACGACAAGCATATAAACCTTGGCGTCGTGCAGCCGGGGGAACGGCCCGCAACTTTCGGCGATGCCCTCCGCCGGCTGTCCAACCAGGCAAAATTCCTGCACAGCGATCTGGGGCGTTACTGGTATTCGACGGCTGCCAGCCTGAACCGGCTTGCATCGGATAGGGCCGGTCAATTCGACGATGAATTGATACTGACCACAATCGACAAGCACTTAGCCGCTTACATCAATAGCCTGGCAGACCGCGGCCATTTCGACGCAGTGCAAGCAACCCCGCAGTCATCAGCGGATGTACCGGATGAGGCGGGCGGGGTTCGCGCGGTCGTTCTCGGTATCAAGCATCCGCATACAACCGGAAAAGACGCGTCGGACGCATTGGCAGAGGCAAAGGATATCCTGCTTCAGCGAGGATCAACGCCGCGCGTTTACCGGAACATGATGGTCTTTCTCGCTGCTGATGCCCGGAATTTGGATAACCTGAAATCCGCAGTGCGGCTTTATCTGGCCTGGGATGAAATTGTGAATGATACGGAGCGCCTGGACCTCACCCAAAGCGATGCAGCTATGGCAAAGGCGAAGTTCGACGAGGCGAAAGAAACTCTCGCTACGCGCCTCAGGGAAGCATGGTGCTGGCTAATCTATCCGAGCCAGGAAAACGCCCAGGAAGAAATGGAGTTGAACGCCGGAAAGGTATCGGCACAGGACAACGTACTTTCCCGGGCGAGCAAAAAACTGATCGGCGAAGAAGGACTGCTGGCGGAACTTGGGCCGGCACGACTGGATCGAGATCTCCAAAAATATATCTGGAACGACAAGCCCCACCTTTCCTTGAAGGAACTGTGGGAGTACTTGAACCGCTACACATATCTCCCGCGCCTGAAGGATCAGGCGGTTTTGATCCGGACCATTCAGACAGCGGTCTCGGGTACCGTCCCTGGTCCTTTCGCCTACGCCGAGCGCTGGGATGAGGTCGGCGGCACCTACCTGGGACTGGTGATCGAGGCTACGCCCAATGCGCAAGTGGTGGTCGATGACGATAGCGTCATCATCAGACCGGAGATTGCGGAACCCCACCGGCCCAAGCCGGCAGAGCCCGGACAACCGGAGCCTGCCGGAGGTGAAGACAATGTGCCTGATCAGCCGGCAGGAGATGACCCGGCGCCTGCTCCTGACCCGGCCCTGCCAACGCGGTTCATCGGTACCGTCATGATCTCTCCTGAACGGCCTGCGCGCGACATGCACCAGATCGTCGAAGGAGTGATCGAGCAACTGACAACCATCTCCGGGGCCGAGGTGTCCCTGAAGCTGGAAATTGATGCGGAGGTCCCGGACGGGCTGGACCGGGGAAAGGTGCGAACAGTCCTGGAAAATGCCAACACTCTCGGCTTTATCGACAAGGAGTTCAAATGAGCCCAGATGGCAGAGCTGTTCGCTCCAAGCCAGGTTAAACGATACGCCGTTCTCGTCGCTATCGCACGCCACGTCAGCGACCTGACCGTTACGCAGAACGGAAGCAATACCGTGATTACGGTCCCCGGCGGCGGCACCATCACGCTGCAGGGCTTCACGTCGACCGACCTTGACGCGAACGACTTCGTGTTCCACGAGGAGCAACAGGACGGCATTTAGGTGAACAGGGCACGGTCGCGAGGCGTTCGCCCATCGAGCCGGAGAATGTACCCGCATAGAGGACGATACCGAAAAACGGCCTGTCTCCGGCGATATTGCCGCGAAACCACTTCAGGTGTTTGAAATCGCCGCGCTCTGCGGTCGCGGATGCTTTGACCTCTACACCGGGCAGGGCCCTATCCTCACGCTCGATCAGGAAATCGATTTCCCGTCCATCAGATCCCGATCCGTTGCCGAACACTATCCTGATTGTCCCACCACTTCGCATCGTGATCGTAGTCGGCTGCAATTTGCTCGAGCATGCTTGCCGTGAAGGGGTGCTCGAAGGCCACCTCACGCGACCAACTTCGATATTGTTCTGCCAGCTCACGTTCCTGTGCTCCACCCTCGCCTCGCAAAATTGCCCCGCGAGCGTTCTGGATACCTACGAGCATGCCGGTCGCAATTTCCTGCGATCCGAGATCGTCAATGGCCTCACGCACGGGCTCGCAAGGCCAAATGCCATCATCGCCTGGCGGGCAATGGGAAAGCAGTTGACCGATCATTTGATCACCAATTTCTGCGCGGCCACATTCGCGGGTAAGCGTGCGCACTTGCTCCAACCAGTCCTTTAGCTTCTTGAGATCAAACCTGCCATCGGGCTGGGTCCCGGGAATTCGGTTGGCACTGGTGAGAAGCACATAACAGGCATTTGCAGCTGCCTCTCGGTTGTCAAAATTCGGCGTCTGCCATTCCGCCGGGTCTTCTCGACCGTCGTTCCGCTTGAAGGCATATGCAAGTGCTTGCATGAACAGCGCGGGCGTCTCTGCGAGTTGTGCTTCCAGATTTCGAATCCCATGTTCAGAATGATCGAGCACATTGATGAACAGAAATTCGAGCCGGGCAAGATCGTCCCGTGAGGTATCGCCGCGTTGTTCAAGCGTCTTGAGTGCTTCCGAGACGCCATAGGTGTCAAGTCTGTACACGGCCGGTGGTTCCGCGCCATTGGTTGCAACCTCCGTCAACAACCGTATCAATCGGGGAGAATCGAGCCGTTGCCAATCCATATGGGCGGCGTGAAACGCGGCGTGCGGCCGATCCACATTGAGCAGCTCGTCGACAAACGTCTCTATCGCGGACGCATCATGGCGGCCCCAGCGGGGATTCACTTCCTCCCAATATCGCCGTTTCAGGTCCTCGTGCAGTCGGTCGATGTGTTGCCAAGTGCCGTCGTCGAAAGGCGCACAGCACAGGAGGCGAATTCGCGCATCATCGTCGGAGCCAAGTCGCGCGAGCAACTCTTTGAGAGTGGCGTCGCGCTGTCGTAAGTCGAGTTTGGCCAGAAAACCGGCGATACACTGCTCGGATTTGTCCCGCATGTCGTCTGATTGCTCGGCCATAATGTTCTGGAGAAAATCTGCTGCCTGCTGAACTTCGGTGCAGACTTCGGCCATGTGCCACCCCACTTCGCTGGAGGCATCGCCGGATCGGCACAGCTCCTCGATTCCGCCCAGCCCTGATTCCGCCCATACCTCTTGCAAGGCGTCGCGTCGCTTGCGGGCAATGCGCTCCTCCCTTTTCTGGTAATCGAGCTCTGCGTCCTCGATTTCGTCGGCAGATTCATCCACCCAATGTTTCAGGAATAACCATTGATGACGTACTACGGGATTTTGGGATTCGAGCTCTGCATAGACCTGTCGCGCCCTCTTTCTCTCGGCGTCGTTAATACCGTGGCGGTGGCGGCGACTGCGCCGGGTCAGGGCGCAGCGCCGTATCTGCTCACGCAACACCGCCTTTTGGCTATCGGTGGGCCCGGTATCATTCCAGGCGGCAATAAGCTCCCACACCCGGTTGTGGTGGTCAGGACTTAGTGCCTTAAGGCGTCCCACCAGATCGCAGAGGGTGCGTTCGTCGTGCGCGGGCCAATTTATTGCAAGCTCCACGGCCGTGCGTTGACCTTCTTGCGCTTCGTCAACCGTGGTGACTTCACCCGCATCATAAGCGTCGGTGCGCCAGCGCGGTTTATTGCTGTAGTTCCCAAAGGTTGAACCCGGATCGAACTGATCGACACAAACCTGCCAGCCGACCTCAGGGAACTTCTTGGTAAGCCTGTCAAGCGCCCGGTTGCGCTGGTCCAGCGATGCGGACGTCTGAGGCATCCAGAACCGGAAGATCGAATTAAGCGAGGCCATGGGCTTATTCGCCCAATTGTCATCGATCTGCCATGCACATAGTTTCGCGAGGATAGACGTCACCCGGACCAGCCGCTTTGGCTTCCAAGCCAGCGATTCGAGCGCCCACAGCATGCCTGAACGCGGGCAGTCGCCGAATATCCCGGTATCCGCAGGCGCGAACAGCGCAGCAATCTGCGGGTCTTCACTGTTGAGGTCTGTTTCGATGATGCTGAGAAACGCATCCGGCGCGGCCTCGGCATATTGCGGCAGGTCGTTCTTCTGAGAATGCCAGGTCGACGCGGCAGAGGGGGTCAGCAGGCGTCGGACAACGCCACTAATGCGGGCCTCAAGGTCGATCCCAAGGCGCTCACCGATAAGGGCATTGCCGTGCACGGCCAGAAGCACCAGCGTATCGCAGAGGCCCTGACGCAATGCCGACGAATGATCCCGACTTTTTCCATGAAGGTTGGCTGCCCACCGCTGGTCCTCGGGGAGTTCCAACGCCGGGTCTTGTTCTGACAGGACGAATTCAGCGGCGATCAAGAAGTTCTCCAAGTCCTCCTTCGTGAGAGCCCGGTGCGCGGCATAGAGCGCGTCAACCTTGGAGACGACCCCGCGAAGATGACCAATCGACCAAATCGGGGGCTCGTCTATCGTTTGGAGTTCCGCGATCTTTCGCTCGGTCTCTTCATATGGGCCGTTGGTCAGGCGGCCCAATATCTCTTTGTCCGCCTCGGCACTGGAATCCCATGCGCCAACGAATATGAGCGGGATCAGCGCCCGTGCGACAGCATTGTCGTTGGCCCAAGGCGGGAACTTCACGGCTTCAGCCTGCGCGAGGCGACGCCGGAGGATGGTTGGCGAGCGTGCGGATTCCCGTGAGAGCCGCTCTATCCAGGCGTCATCAAGCCCCATGCCGTGTAGGGCCTCGCGGAACGGCTCATGACCCAACAGGTCGAGCGCAATGTTCGCGTCGTCGGTCACCGTATTGCGTCCGCGCACGATGATGGTGTGAGTTTTCTTCTGGAGGCCGGCGAGGGCCTGCTCGACCTCAGACGAGGCAACAATCGCAATGAAGTTCGATGATACCCTGGTGATGGTTCTGAAAGCCTCAAGCGAACGAATAGTGACGGCCCGCTCGTAGGCACCGGCGCATTTCTCTTCCAAACGTTCCAGTGCGCAGCTCAGGAAGGCCAGAGCCTCCAAGGTCGAGTCGGCGGTGACGACGAAGGGGCTGGTTGGGGGTGCCTTCAGCCATGTTTCGAGCTGTTTTTGATGTCGTTCGGCGGCGGGAGCGAACAGCTCTTTCGACAGCTCGGGCTCCGTGGCGCGGGCCCATTCATCCCAGATCTCGCTGAATGTCGTGATCTCCTGACCTGGCCCAACTAGGAACTCACGCATTCGTGTCTGTGCCGGAACCGATTGTTCCAGCCATTGTTCCAGGTCGCTGGCGTCGATGGCGCGCACATCCTTCCATTCGTCCCGCGTTCTTTTGTCCTTGGACCAATTGTCTTTACCAGCCCAGTTGCGGGGCGTCACAAATACGAACGTCGTGGATTTTCGTTCCTTGGCGGAAATGCCGGCGGTACGGATCTGGTAGTCAGATTCCGCCTTGGCCTGGGGGTTCTTGTTACACCCGAACTCCCAACCGGATCGGCCGCGGGGTATCCAGGGTGTAGCAGATCCAGAAGTTACCTTGCCGTCCCAGCCCTTCCGCTGGGAATTGTCGAACGCTGGAAAGTCCACCGCAGTCAGATTCGTGCCCGTCGAATGCACAAGCGTGCGCAGCAGCGCCGGGAGCTGTGCACGGGCATCAAGGGTATCTGCCCACGCCGCAATCTGAAGGGCAGTAATCTGGAGATAAGCAGGCGCGTAGGCGCGGACCGCGATATCGTCCTCGCCGGCGCGCACCAGGAATTCATCGTATCGCGCCTGCATTTCAAGAAGGAAAGAGGCGTCGACCTGGAATGCCTTTTCAACCCGCATGGCCATCTCGGGCGAGAGCGCGGCTTTGCCGTTCAAAAGATTGGATAGGGCCGGTCGCCCAACATCGAGCATTTCTGCGGCGCTCTTCACGGAGAGATTCTTCGGGAGGACCGATTGCTTGATGTACGATCCTGGATGGCTGGGGGGATCTTTACGTTGCGATTCCATTGTGTCGACTGCTGCTCCTCGAAACTCATCCTGCGCTCAGAGTACGAAACAGCGAGACAACCGCCGTTCGCCCGAGCTTGACAGCAATTTATGTGTATTGTGTAACGCAACACAATACCAAATTGTTGTAACGGCCGTGTCCATAGCCGGCGCACCGCGTAGTCAACGAGCTCCGCCCAGTGCACCGAACTGAACGTGCTGGTCACCCCTCAGGTGCCCGGGGTCCCGCCGGCCTCTCCTGGATTGGCCGCTTCGTAACGGTCCTCTGGCCCCCGTTGCCCTCTGCCGCATCCCAGTTCTGTGGCGATCCCTCCCGCAGCAGCTTGAACAGGGACCGCCGCGCGAGATCAAAACCCTCGACGAAGGCCGAGTGCACCCTGTCAGGCGTCAACCTGTGCAACCGGTTGTGAACGATGTCCGACCGTACGTCGTAGAGTTCCTTCACGTCATTCTTGATTCTCTGCTCGCTCGCCGCATCTGTTCCCAGAAGCCATGCCGTGCGATTGCGCAATTTGCGACCGATCTTGTTCTCGTCCAGCACATACATCCGCTCGAGCGCCATCGCGATATCCAGAATTCTATCAGCGACCGCGAACCGCCCGTCCCTGGCAAGCGCCTCCGACAGCCGCGTGACGATCGGCGCCATTCTCTCGTAGCGCGCGCTCTTGCGGTTGCGAAACGCCTCCTGCGCTTCCGCCAGCGCGTCCGGGCTAATCTCCGGACACTCGTCGAAGCCTTCGACGCCCTGAGCCGACCAGCTCTGATAGAACCCTGGACTTTGCTCCTCCCAGCCCAGCAGCCGTCCCGCTGAACCGTCGATGCGGTTCGACAATCTTACCAGCGGTGCGACACGCATGGCATGACTCACCGCCAACAAGTCCAAGAATACCGCCGCCTCCTGGAAAAACGGCGGTGGCGGCCTCATCGGCTTGTTCAGGTTGGTCTTTCGGCAAAATTCGGGTCGCCAGCGGAACGGTCTGGCGACTGCCCCCACCGACCGCCAGCCATGGAACCCCGCGCCTGACGGTGCGAAGTCCCAGACCGTCTCCTCGTCCACGAACCGCAGCACCTCCTCGTACGGAAGGAGCACCATGCCGTCCGCAACCTCGATCCTCTCCGACAGGGCGAGGCCATGGAACAATAATACGTCGCAGGCCTCGTCGAGATTGCCAAGCGCATCCGCTCCCGTCCCGTCTCCGATCGGCGACAGAAATGCGTTCAGTTCGCGAAGAGCTGTCCGGAACCCGTCTTCGGGCAATTCCGCGGCTCGCGCCATCAGCCCGGCAATCAGGGTCCCCATGTAGATATCCCCGCCGGAACCGAGGATCTCCATCGAGAAACGGTTGTCGCCGATCAAGCGGCCGGTCACCGCGACCTTCTCGAGCGTCGGATGGCCCAGCAGCGCGTGGCGCACGGGATTCAGCACCGCGCGCAAAGGCGCGTAGTGCGCTTCCAAGTGCCATGGCCTGCTGTCACGAACCTCATCGTAGAGCAGGCGCAGATCATCCAGCGGGAAGGGCGGCGGCCTGTCGTCCCTCAGTTTGATCACACGCCCATACCGTTCCTGGTATTGGCGAAGAAAGGGCTCCTGCGCCTGCGCGAGCGGGAAAAGCAACTGCGCTAGGCGCTCGATCCAAGCCTCTGAGTCGAATTGTGCCGAGGTCACGCCATCGATCCCTTGACCGCAGCCGATCCCTTTCGTCCGGCGACCTTGCGGCGGACATAAACGACGCCACGCTCCTTTCGGACATCGAAGCCCCCGGATTTTTCGACCAGCGTGCTCAGGTTCTCACAACCATAGCTGCGGGGATCGAAGTCGGGATGTGCACCCTGAATGCGGTGCCCGACGGTAGCGAGATTCTCCCAGCCGTCGGCGTCGGGTTCGCCGATCGCGCCCGCAATGATCTTTCGGGCCTTGTTCGGGCGATCCTTTTTCTGCGCCGCAGTCCTGGCCCGCGCCGTGCCGTCCTTCTTCTCCTCGGGTTCGGCCTCCAGAAGATTCTCAACGTAGATGAATCGATTGCATGCGTTGCGGAAAGCTTCGACCGCCTTGCGTTCGCCGAACCCGTATACCTCGAGGCCCTCCTCGCGCAGGCGCTGGGCGAGGCGCGTGAAGTCGCTGTCGGAACTGACCAGGACGACCCCGTCGAGGGTGCGCTTGTACATTAGGTCCATGGCGTCGATCACCAACGCAATGTCGGAGGCGTTCTTACCCTTCGAGTTGCTGCGCTGTTGATGCTGGAGGATCGCGAGCGACTGGATCGCCCCGTCCCAGCCGGAAAGCCACTTGTCCGAGAAGTCCCCGTAGATGCGCCGCACGTTGGCCTCTCCCAGCTTGACGATCTCGTCGAAGATCGCCTGGGCGTGCTTCGCGCTGGTGTTGTCGGCGTCGATCAGGACCGCGAGGCTCTTCGTTTTCCGGGCTTCCGGCATTGGCTCTCCTTGCGGGCGCCCCTCTCCGGGGGTCAGCCCACGCCGCATGTGGATGAAAGTCGCCGGAGGTTCTTACGGCCTTGCCGCCGCTCGTGCAATGCCTTGCCAGCTGTTCCGCTCACAGGACCACATTTCTCGACCGATTGCGGTTACGGACGATGATGTTCCGCAGAGGGGCCGTGCCCACTGTCGGTTATCGCAACAAGACCAGACTCGACATCGCGCTGGAAGGACCCGGCATCAGGTGCGTCACAACCGATGAACTTGGGGGGTGAGCCGGCGGGCATCACCTCCCTGTTCACTGTATCGCAGAGGCCAAGAGAGGGGCGGGCCCCGCTTGCGTCTGCGTCTCTTCCAGGGTACGGCTGATGATCTCCGCGATCTGCTCATCGCCGATCTTGCGCGGAGTCCCGGAACGCGGCTCGTCGTAGAACCCCGTCCAGCCGGCGCTTGGCAAAGCGCCGGCACCACTTGCCCACCGTGTTGGCGTCGGCGCCCATGGACCGGACATATCCATGTGTTATCGACACGCTTCATCGCACGAATTGATCAAATGAAACGGACCCGCCGACCTATCGAGATATTCGTTCCAAGGCATCGCGGGCAGTCACGACGGGAATGCCCTCGACTTCTCCGAGTGCGAGCATGTGTTTCTTGTCACCGGAAACAATCAAGTCGGCCTTCGCGGCAATCGCCGCAGCCAAAATCGGGTTGTCCTTTGGATCGGGGGAAAGGTTCACCGCCGGCGGGGCATCAAGGATAAGAGCGCGGGTGCCCATGTTCTCGGCAATGGCCTTCGCTTCATCGGCGTCGAGAAACCTCTGCAAGCGGGGCCGCACGAGAACATCCGCCATTTCGGCGATTTGCGCAGTGGACGTTACGAGTTCGATCTCGCCACGCAACCATGCCTGATACAGCCTGTCCGGTGGCGTGCCCTTGGTTATAAGGGCGCCGATCAGGATGTTGGTGTCAAGAACGACCCGCACGCGCCGCGTCCACCTCCTCGTCGATCAGGTCGAGGATTTCCCGCTGGTCAAATCCGGCATTACGGTTCTTGACTTGGCGAACGGTGAGATCCAACACGCGGCGCCGCACGGCTTCATCGACGAAGCGGGACAAGTCGCCTTTCTTGCCGCCGGTGCGCGCGAGAAAGGTGCGGACCGCTCGGTCCGTCTCTTCAGGGATGGAGAGGTTCCATCGGGTCATGGACAAATTCTCCGAGCATATGCATATAGACGTCTATACTCCCAAGTTACCGCCTATCGATCTGTGCCGTCAATTCCTTGAGGACGCGGGTTCACCAGTATCATCTTCCAGCTCGCTCAAGAGATTGCTGCCTATGCTTTCCGTAATGCGCGCGGCGGCGGTCTGGATGGAGTCCCGTGCGAGATGGGCATACCGGGCGGTGTTTGTACCAGGGTGTGACCCAGTAGCTTTCCTATCATGGTCAGGCTCTCGCCGAGCGCCAGCGCGCGAGAAGCAAAGCTGTGGCGCAAATCGTGGATCCGGACGTCCTCGAGCCCGGCGCGCTTGCGGATGCGCCGCCACGGGCGTTGCAGGTCGGTGAGGTGGGAGCCGGGGACGGGGCCGATACGACCGCCAGACTAGACGCGATCAGCCAACGAAGGACATCTGGGTCCGGTCCCTCCGAAAAGACTGGCGGCGAACCTTGAATCGGTGACATTATCCGCCCGTGTCAACGCGTAACCGAACGTATCTGTTCGGGTCTAGGGGGATGAATGCGGCGACACGGCGGGTTGAACGGTGAAAAGGTCGCGGCTTCCCTTGGGACTGCATCACTCCGGTGGAGGTCGCGTGTGTCTCGTCCCCCGGGAAACGAACGCTTACCCCCGAGAGCCGAAGGATTACTTGAAAGCTTGCCCGAATGTTTACAGACACGATCTGCCGCTCGTGATGACATAGTGTTTACTCGCCGTATTTAACTCCCTACACACTTTCTCTAACCATATGTCATACAAAGATTAATTTGGCATGGTGTTTGTATGACCGTTAAATAGATCGGATTCACATGTTTTGACGAAACCCAGGGCAATCGCTTTTGGTCGTTTCATGCGGCGGCTCGGATCAAGTTGAGGAGGAAGTCGTCGTTCCATGCCGCGCGTTTGAGCTTTCCGCGCATGGCGTCCTTTGAGGGTTCTCGCCTTGCGATGTTGAGGGCGAGGCGTCGCATCAGGGCGAGGTTTTCGGGTCCGTGGTCCTTTCGGTTCCGCTGTCGGTCCTCGTTCATGGTCACGTCGAGGACCCAGTGGAGGCAGTTTTCGATGGCCCAATGGGCGCGCACGACATGCTGGAAGCGGTTGGGCGAGAGCGGGGCGCTCATGATGTAGTAGCGGGTTTCGGTTTTGGTCTGCCTTGGGGTTTCGCGCGTTGCCTCGATCTTGCCGAAGGCGGCCAGGCCGGGCCAGCCATGGCGCTCCTGCAGCCATGCGACCTTGTGGCAGACCGTGGCGCGGCGCGTCTCGATGCGCCCGTGATCGCCGTCAACCTGTTGACATGACGGGAGTTCGTCCGCCCGGGCGGGATCGTCCAGATACAGCCGCACATCCTCATGCAGGCTGTCCTGATTGGCCTTGAGCGCCAGCACATAATCTCCGCCCCGGGCGGTGACGGCCTCGGCCGTCGCCCGCTGGGTGTGCATCGCATCCGCCGTTACGATACGTCCCTTCAGGGCCAGCATCTCAAGCAACTGCGGCATCGCCGCAATCTCGTTGGACTTGCCATCGACCTTCACCTGGCCGAGCACTAGGCGCGCCTCGGCGGCGAAGGCCTGCACCAGATGTACCGGCGAGCGCACCGCCACATCGGCGAAGGAGCGCCGCAGAGACTTGCCGTCGATGGCGATGACATCGTCGGCGAGCACCGAAGCCCAATCCTCCAGAAGCCGCAACAGAACCTTCTGCAAGCCGCCGGGGTCGAGCGCGTTGAACAGGTCCGAAAAGGCGTCGTGGCTCGGAATGCCGTGCTTCAGCACCAGGAAACGGCGCAAAAAAGGCTCCTTCGCCCGTCCGAACCGCTCCATGTCCGCGCAGCCCTCACCCCCGCACAGCACAGAAAGCAGCGCGATCATCAGCATCTCGTGAAGTGAATGGCGCGTCGCATTGCTACGCCGAGGGTCATCAACCCCCTCGAATAACCCCAAAAACTCCTGCATCTCAAACCTCCGAACACCAAACAACGTCCCCGGAAGTCTGAATCCAAAAACCTAAGCCGTCACAAAATCTTCAAAAGCGATTCCCCTGCGGAGTGAGGGCGCGCCCTTCATTCAACCACCGGCCGCCAGGAATGCTGCGGCCGCTCCGGGAGCCTTCAAGGCGCGCCGCCCTCGTTCTTCGCAAGGGCGCCGCGGCTTAGCTTGCGTCCGGCTACTGGTTACCCCCGAGAAGCTCACCTCCCAGACCAACCCGCGCACAGCCCTTGCCGCCCATGAACAGGAAGTAGGCGCTGCCTTGATACGTGTATTGGGAGCGGTTCCCTTTTGGAACAAAGGTCTTCACCACCAGCTCGCCGGGCCCCTGGTTGGGGTCGCTGCGGTTGCGGTTGGACCAGACATGGGCCCCGGCCTTGGGACGGACCTCGATGATGTGCGTACCATCAGACCTGGAGGCAAAGTTCAGAAGGTCCGCACCACTAGGCGTAGTCCATCGGTTAGCGTTGACCAACGGGGTGCGCCACTCAAAGTCGATGAATGTATCAGACGAACCGCGACGATATTCATGGCCTCCCGTCAATTCATGCAAGGTTGGCCAGCCCTTGTCTCCGCCGTCGGACTCAAGCGTCAGTTTCATGCGGCCCGGCGTGGCGTGCGTGCCGCACCCGTCGACGACCGGGCTGCCGGCATTGGCAAGGGTGAGGGTGCAGGTGGCGAGGGTGCACGCGGTCTGCGCCTGTACGGCCGGGCCCGGGATGATCAGCAGAGCCAGCAGGGCGGTGGCCAGAAATGCCACTGGGGGGGGGGGTGATTTCTGTTTGTCATTGCGTGTCTCCCTTGCTCGGTCCGGCTCTTGATAGTAGGGCCGATCATGGACTTCAGGTCCGGATCCTCAATGACTTTACCTCATCTTCGACAGTTTGGCATAGAGTTTTATTGCCCTGACCCATTGCCCTGACGGGCTTGACCATGGGCGTTTCGAGCCTTAAAATACCGGCCTCGCGGGCGCTACGGGCGTCCGCCGCTGGTTTCGACCCCGTGGCCTAGGCGGGATGACGAGGAGAAGATGATGGCGCGCCGATGTGAACTGACCGTCACCCATTGCAAGGGCGTCCAGAGCGGCAACAACGTGAGCCACGCGCACAACAAGACGCGCCGGCGGTTTCTGCCCAACGTCCAGAAGACCACCGTCCATTCGGACGTGCTGGGTCCGGTGTCGCTGAAGATTTCGACCTCGGCGCTGCGCACCATCGTCGCCAAGGGCGGCCTCGATGCGTTTCTCGCCGGGACGCCGGCCTCCAAGCTGGCGCCCGAGGGCCGCAAGCTCAAGCGCCGGCTGAAGAAGGCCCAGGACCAGGCCGCGGCTTAAGCTCGGTTATTCACGATGTTGCAAAAGGCTCGCCCGAAAGCGGGCCTTTTTGTTCGGGTCGGCCGGGTTGCCCGGCGGGTCGCCTAGTGCATCAGCGCGTGCCGGGGCGCCGAGGTCTCCTCCTCGAACAGTTCGGCCAGGTTCTGCATCATGGTGCCGCCCAGTTCCTCGGCGTCGTTGATCGTCACGGCGCGGCGGTAGTAGCGGGTGACGTCATGGCCGATGCCGATGGCGGTGAGCTCCACCGGTGAGCGGCGTTCGACATAATCGATCACCGTCCGCAGGTGCTTCTCCAGGTAGTTGCCCGGATTGACCGAGAGGGTGGCGTCGTCGACGGGCGCGCCGTCGGAGATTACCATCAGGATGCGCCGCTGCTCGGGCCGGACAATCAGCCGGTTGTGGGCCCAAAGCAGGGCCTCGCCGTCGATATTCTCCTTCAGCAGACCTTCCCGCAGCATCAGGCCGAGATTGCGCCGGGCGCGGCGCCACGGCGCGTCCGCCGCCTTGTAGATGATGTGCCGGAGATCGTTCAGCCGGCCGGGCGCCGCCGGTTTGCCTTCGGCGACCCACTTCTCGCGCGCCTGGCCGCCTTTCCAGGCGCGGGTGGTGAAGCCCAGGACCTCGACCTTCACGGCGCAGCGTTCCAGCGTCCGGGCGATGATATCGGCGCTCATGGCGGCCACCGAGATGGGGCGGCCGCGCATGGAGCCCGAATTGTCGATCAGCAGGGTGACCACCGTATCCCGGAAGTCGGCCTCCTTCTCGACCTTGTAGGAAAGCGCGTGGCGGGGGTCGACGATCACCCGGTGTAACCGGCTGGCGTCCAGCAGGCCTTCGTCGAGGTCGAATTCCCACCAGCGCTGCTGCTGCGCCATCAGGCGGCGCTGCAGGCGGTTGGCGAGCCGCGCCACCACGCCCTGCATGTGCACCAGCTGCTGGTCGAGCTGGGCCCGGAGCCGCGCCAGCTCCTCGGGCTCGCACAAGGCCTCCGCCGCGGTCACTTCGTCGAACTCGGTGGAGAACGCCATGTAGGCGGGCAGGGAATCGTCCGAGAATTCGGGCCGCAGGGGCCGGCCCCGCATGCTGACGTTCGGATCTTCCTCGAGTTCGGAGGGATCCATCAGGGTTTCCATGTCCTCGTCGGAATCGGATTCCATGGAGTCCGCGTCCATCTCCATGGAATCGGAATCGTCCGCGCCGTCGTCGGACTGGGAATCGGCGTTGTCCTGGTCGTCCTGGTCCCGGGCGTCCTGATCCTGTTCGTCGGAGGTGTTGTCCTGGCTCTCGGATTCGGAATCGGATTCGGGCGCCAGATCGAGAATCTCCAGGATATCGCGCAGGTTCTCGCCGAATTGCTCCTGGTCGTGAACGCATTGGGGCAATTTGCGCAGCTCGGCGCCGATCTTGTCCTCGACCCAGTCCCGCCACTGCTCCATCAGCGGCTGGCCCGACGCGGGCGTAGGTTCGCCGGTGACTTTTTCGCGGACCAGAAGCCCGACCGCGTCGGCGAGCTGGGCAATATCCTTGTCGACCACCTGGTGATAGCCCTTCTGGCGGCAGTCGGCGTCCCGGAATTCGCGGATGTTCTGGGCAACCCCGGTCATGTTGCGGCAGCCGAGCGCTTCCACCCGCGCCTGCTCGGCGCTGTCGAACACGGCCGCGCCGCCGAGGGTCGAGGGCGCCTGTTTCCGGTAGAGCGCTTCGTCGTGATAGCGCAGACGCAGCGCCGCCGCGTCCGCCTCGCCGCGGAGCGCGCATAAATCCTCGTGGCTGAACTGACGGGCCGGTGCCGGCAGGCGGGCATTGCCGCCGTCTGGCCCGATGGTCAGGCCGTGGGCGCCCGGCGCGAACGAGACGTTGACGTCGTCCCGGGTGGAGACCGCCTTCAGGGCCGCTTCGGTGACCCGCTTGATCAGATCCTGGCCTTCTGGATCCACTGCCATTCGATTTACCCGTTGCCGCGCGGCCTCACGCCATGGTGACGTTGGCGGCGCTTTCCGGTAGCTCCTCGCCGAAGCAGCGCTGGTAGTATTCGGCGATCACCGGCCGCTCGATCTCGTCGCACTTGTTGAGGAAGGTGAGCCGGAAGGCGAAGCCGAGATCGCCGAAGATTTGCGCGTTCTCGCCCCAGATGATCACCGTCCTGGGCGACATCACGGTCGAAATATCGCCGTTGACGAACCCCGTGCGGGTAAGATCGGCGAGCTCCACCATCTTGCTCACCGTGTCCCGGCCTTCCTTGGTGCAATAGGCCGGCACCTTGGCGAGCACGATCTCGGTCTCGGCATCGTGCTCCAGGTAGTTGAGCGTGGTGACGATATTCCAGCGGTCCATCTGGCCCTGGTTGATCTGCTGGGTGCCGTGATAGAGCCCGGTGGTATCGCCCAGACCCACCGTGTTGGCGGTCGAGAACAGGCGGAAATAGGGGTGGGGCTTGATCACCGCGGACTGATCCAGCAGGGTCAGCTTGCCTTCCACCTCGAGCACCCGCTGGATGACGAACATCACGTCCGGGCGGCCCGCGTCGTATTCGTCGAACACCAGCGCCACCGGGTTCTGCAGGCTCCAGGGCAGGATGCCTTCCTTGAACTCGGTCACCTGCTGGCCGTCCTTGAGGACGATGGCGTCCTTGCCGACCAGGTCGATCCGGCTGATATGGCTGTCCAGGTTCACCCGCACGCACGGCCAGTTGAGCCGCGCCGCGACCTGCTCGATGTGGGTCGACTTGCCGGTCCCGTGATAGCCCTGGATCATGACCCGGCGGTTGTGGGCCAGGCCGGCGAGGATGGCGAGGGTGGTTTCCTTGTCGAAGCGGTAGGCCTCGTCGAGGGTGGGCACATACTCGCAGTCTTCCGAGAAGGCGGGGACTTCCATATCGCTTTCGAGGCCGAACACCTGATTGACCGAGACCTTGATATCCGGTTCGGTCAGGGGAAAATCGGCGTGGTCGTGTGTCGTTGCCATTGTTCTTTCCGGTTGCCTCGGGGCGTTATCTGGCGAGACAGGTGAGGACTGTCTCATAGGCCCCGGTAATCTGTTTAAACTTCTCTTCCGCGCCTCTGTCGCCGCCGTTGGCATCGGGGTGGTAACGCTTGACCAGCTCCTTGTAGCGGGCCTTGACGTCCCGCTCGTCAAGCGGGAAATCGAGGCCCAGGACGCGAACGGCTCTTCGCTCGGGCTCGGTCAATACCCGGCCGTTAACCACCTCGCTGGACGGTGACCAGTTGACAGCCTGATCGTCAAACAGGCCGAAAGGGTCGCGCATATTAACAAAATCGCCCGGTTTGTAACCGTTTTTCTCGGGGTCTATTCCACCGCCCGGATTTTCGCGCCCGTTGCCGCCGAGCGGCCAGCTCGGGCGGTTCCAGGTGGTGTCCGAGCGCACCGCCGCCTCGACCTCGGCATCGTCCATGCCCTCGTAAAAGTTCCACGACCTGTTGTATTCGCGGACGTGGTCCAGGCAGAACCAGACATAGTCCCGGAGTTCCTCCTTCGACCGCGGCGCCTTGTATCCGGCGGGCGCGTCGCAGCCCGGCCAGGCGCAGGCGTGAACCGCCGCCTCCGGGTCGCCTTGATATTTTTTTCGCCGCGCCGTCATGCAGTCTCTCCGGATGCCCCTCCGGGCGCTCTCGTTTTCCCTCCGGGCACTATGGTATTTAAATTCCAACCGATCAAGGCCGGGCACCACTTTTGCGTGGGCTGCAATAGTCATTCATGGACATTAATGGACATTTGATGACTTGCTTAAATTCCAATTCGCCCCTCGGAAGCGCGAAGCGCCGCCCCGGGATTTCTCCCCGGAACAGCGCCCGACCCTGAGATAGTCCGGAATCGAAGCGGCGCAATGTCCGGCTTGCCCCCGGCCGCGGCATTTGCGACATAAGCTCCATGTCCGTCGTCGACGCCATCCGATCGAAACTCGAAGCCGCGTTCGAGCCGAGCGCGCTGGAGATCGTCGACGAATCCCATCTGCACGCCGGCCACGCCGGCAATCCCGGCGGCGAAGGGGAAAGCCATTTCAAGGTGACCATCGTCGCCGACCGGTTCGAGGGGCAGAACCGGGTCGCCCGCCAGCGAGCGGTCTACGAGGTTCTGAAGGACGAACTCGCCGGCCCGGTGCACGCCCTGAGCGTCACGGCCCGGTCGCCCGATGAGGCGGCCGGGGAGTGAGGCGTGGCTGCAGCATAGAATGATTGCGTCATGGCCGGGCCGCCCGGTGAGACGCGCCGCCAAATCGTCATGGCCGGGCCCGGACCCGGCCATCCACGTGGTGCGCCTAGCTTCCTCCCGCCGTCCGGCGGGGTCCGCCCGTCCTAACCCTCACCCCAACCCTCTCCCAGAGGGAGAGGGAGCTTGCCGTGCGTTCCCTCGCCCCCTTCAGGGGGAGAGGGACAGGGTGAGGGGGAATTTCGTAGATGCCCGTGTCAAGCATGGGCATGACGCTCACATAGATGGCGTTGCGAGGCTACCCCCCTTCCAGCCTCCGCAGCCGAAGCTGGGTGAGGGGGCCGCGAACAAGACCAAGGGCGCCTACATCGCCGTCCTGTTTAAACCATCACCCACTTAGCAGGGTCCCAAAATTTTGCCTACGGCCCCGATACGGAAGAGTATGTCTAAGTCACCGCCCACTTAGCAGGGTTCCAAAATGTGCTTCTCGAACGTGAAACTGTTCACCGAGTCTAAGTCATCACCCACTTAGCAGGGTTCTAAATTACCGCCTTAAAAGGCTATGCAGGCATCATTGTCTAAGTCACCACCCACTTAGCAGGGTTCGAAAATTTCACCCATCCGGGACTGATCCCCCGTTGGGTCTAAGTCACCACCCACTTAGCAGGGTTCGAAAATCGCTAAGTTGCATCCCCTTGCTGCTTAACACTAAAAGCCTGTTCTCTCCTGAAAAAATCACTTCCTTTTGACCTCCTTGGCCTTTGGTTTCGTTATTTTTTTCATGGCTTCCCTGGAGATGTTAATTGCCGCATTCTCGTCTCTGTCGTGCTCCGCTCCGCAACTGGCACACTCCCATATTAGTTCCGCCTTCAACTCCTCCTGAACCACCCCACAGGCGCTGCAAGTCTTCGAGGTGTTCATTGGATTGATCTCGATACACTCGATGCCCTCTCGCCGCGCGGCATTCTTGATGGCGCCGATAAGCTCGCTATTGGAGACCATGAACCTCTGGCTGCGCGCCTCGTCCGAGAGCTCGTTGTCCCTGTCTTTCACTTCGGCAAAGACACTCAGGTCAATCTGCTCGAAGCCTATGGGCAGTCCACGGGATACCAGACGGGCGGCCAGTATTCTGTATTCTTCCTTGCGCCATCCCAGCGTCTTCTTCCTCAGGTGATGCATTTCCCTGTAATCCCGATAATGCTCATCCCACCATTGCATGAGCTTGCTCTGGGCCGCTTTGGGTAGCGTATCGCTCTCCGTTTTGAACCAAGAGGCCATCTTGTAGGCTTGCTCGAAGCTCATGGTTACGTTTGAAGGAAGATTGGCCACGCTTTTTACAAGACGATAGCGCGGATGGTCTTCCGGCAGGACCGATCCCGCCTTGAGGGATGTTTTGAGTTCTTTCCCAAGTCGAGTGGCGCTCGCATCCATACGGGCCATCAGGTCTTCGATATGATCCAGCCGCTTCACATAGTCGGATGAGAGACCAATGGACTCAAATTCGATGGCGGGGTCCGTGGAACCTATCATGGCGGCCCTTATGCCCCCGTCAGGCAGTCTCCTGAACCCGATATCGACACCCAAGGCATGTTTCCCGGGCTTTTGTCCCTTGGCTTCGGGAACCCTAACGGAGAAGTTAACCGTGTATTTGAAGTGATCCCTGACCCGCCGCCTCATAAGCTTGGCGTTGTTTATCTGTGAGCCCTCCGGAATGGGTCTGTGATAGACAATGTCAAAATAAGCGTAGGTTGACTTGCCTCCCGGCTTCCTCTCCCCAATCTTTACCTGTAGCTTGAAGCGGGGCTTCTTCTCGTTCTTGGTGTTCGGTATGAGGAGAAAAGCTCTCCCATCCTTGTCATTCAGAGGTGTGAAGTAGTCGAAAGTCACGCCGTCGGTATTATTTCGGTATTTCGTACCGTCCGATCTTTTTTGAACCGTCGAGTCCCTGAAACGGAAAAATCTATAGCCCGTGCCGTCAAAGCGATGGAATCTGAGGCGGCTATTAGGGGTGTTGAAGACCCTGTCTCTGGCTTCCCTGAAGTTACGGTAGACCTCGTTCGCCGTGTTGCTGTCCAAGCCACCTGTATTTTCCGATCGCTGCGCGGCTTTTACCTGAGCATTGAAAGAATCATTCAGGGCCTTTTTGTCAATAAGGCCGGTGGCTCTTTTTCTTGCCGGTTTGATCTTGTCCCAGAGATCTTTCCGCTCCGCACGAAGACCGCCGATCTTGTCATTGGCTGCCTTTATCAGAGGATCGGACGATGAGCGTGTTCCGGCTTTCATCCGTGCATTGCGTTTCTCCGCAAATGCATCCGATATTTTATCCTCAAGCTCATCCAGCTCCTTGCTGAGAAGATTATATTCCTCGTCGGCATCCCGTCTGGCCTGGTCATATGCCTCCTGACTGTCGTTATGTATCTCAACCAATCTGTTCCAGAGGGCATTGGCCTTGTACAGAAACTCGACACCTTCCTCCGGAAAAGGTCCCAAGGGAACAGCGCCATATTGATACACGCGAGTTGTGTAGTTTGTCTCCGCCATGCCGACCTCCGCGTCCTACTCCGCAGCCTCTTTGCCGGACTCCTTGCCGGCCGATCCGCCTGCTGTTTGGCCTCCCGATTTGCCGCTCATGCCGGTCTCTTCCTTTGGTAGTCCGCCCGCCCAAGTAATTCTAGCCTACCGGTTCCGCCCCGGCAGCAACTTTCATCCTCTCGCTCGATCCCGCCGACCGCCAAAGCGTCATGGCCCGGTCACCTCATGAAGCGCCGGGGGGGGGGGTGAATTAAGAACCCCCTCACCCTCATCTTTTTTGACCCCCTCACCCTAACCCTCTCCCCCTTCTTCAGGGGGAGAGGGAACTCGACGCAAGCCCCCTTGCTCTCTCGTAAGGGGGAGAGGATAGGTGAGGGATGCCGACCGGATGCCGTTCTGTCTTGAGGTTGGCGGGGTCCGGTGCTTAGGTCTCGGACCTGAACGACCATCAGGCGACCATCAGGGAGGACGATCATGAGGCCATTGGCGCACGGGGTTACGGAATACAGGAAGGGTGACGCCCTGCCGGGCTACGTGCTGTTTTCACCGGCCAACGGCCGAAACAGCTACCTGCTCGACGAAACCGGCGCCATCGTTCACCAGTGGCGACTGCCGGACAAACTCGGGAATTACGCCCAGTTTCTCGACAACGGAAATATCCTGGTCACCTGCCAGAGCCCCGGCGGTCCGAAACTCGCGGCGAGAGGCGGGCGAATTCTGGAGCTCGACAAGGAGTCCTCCATCGTCTGGGAATTTACCGATCACTTTCAGCATCACGACTTCAATCCAACGGCGTCCGGCAACGTGCTGTATCTGGCCTGGGAACTGACCCCGACCGAGGACGCCAAGCGGGTGAAGGGCGGATTGCCGGACAGCGACCACGACGACGGCGGCGTCTACGAGGACGTCCTCCGCGAGGTGGACCGGGACGGCAACCAGGTCTGGGAATGGCGGATGCAGGATCACTTCCCCTACGACAAGTATCCCCTGCGGGACAATCACAACCGCCACGAGTTCGCCCATGCCAACGCGTGTCATGTGCAGGCGGACGGCAACATCCTGGTCAGCTTCCGGTCGTTGAGCCTGGTCATCCTGGTGAACCGCGAAACCGGCGGCATCGAGTGGGAAATGCAGGATTGGACGTGGGGCGGGCAGCACGATCCCCATCGGCTGGACAACGGCAATATCCTGATCTTCGCCAACGGCTCGGAACAGACCCGGCCGGAGTTTTCCCGTATTCTGGAAATCGACCCCGACAGCCGGGAGACCGTCTGGATGTACAAGGGCGATCCGACCTCGACATTCTTCTCGGCCAGGATTTCGTCCGCCGAGCGGCTGCCCAACGGCAACACGTTCATCGACGAGGGCCTGCACGGGCGCCTGTTCGAGGTGACGCCGGGCGGCGAGATCGTGTGGGAATACGTATCGCCGTTCTACTTCGCCGATCCCCAGATGGGACACTCGAACCGCATCTTCCGCGCCCGCAAGTACGCCAGGGACGATCCCAGGCTGAAGCAGGTATTGGGTTAGGGAGACACCGCCCCGTGGAGTTCGGTTAACGGGCGTCATCACCGGCCTTGCCTCCAAGGCCGATACCCCCTCACCCAGCTTCGGCTAAGTCGGGCTCCCGCCCGCCAAGCCTTCGCAACCCTCTCCCCCTATGAAGGGGAGAGGGAGTCGTTGCGTTGCGGCATCGTGTCCCCTCTCCCCCTTTTTCAGGGGGAGAGGGTCAGGGTGAGGGGGTCATAAGATAGTGTGGGGGTGATTCAATCGTTCTCTGTGATCTCGGTGATCTCCGTGGTGAAATCCTGCTCCCCCTCACCCAGCTACGGCTAAGGCTCGCCTGGGCAGTCGCTTCGCTTTGTGCCCTAGCTCGTCAAGCCTGCGCATCCCTCTTGTATGGACGCCTCCCGGGACGCAAGGACCGATTTCGGTGTGACGGGCAGGCAGATTGCAGCTTTGTATCCGGCCTGTTGATGCGGGACCTGGTGCCCGCTGGCCCTGATGGAATCTGCCGATCCGCGCCTCATTTCCCCCACGGGCTTCTCGCCCCTCGAGGGATTCAGGCTTGGCGGATCGCGGTCCGACCTGTTTGCCATCACTCCGTTTCGTGCCTTGCGCAACCTCTCAGCGGCCACCTCCTCTATCGGTTCGCCGTTCCATCGTCCGCCGCGGCTATGCCGGCCGGCCGACGTAGTTCGCCTGGTACGTCCGGTCGTGGGCCAGCAGGGCCCAGATCGTGCGTGCCGTCTTGTTGGCCAGCGCGACGGTGGCGACGTTCATCGGCCGCCGCTCGGCGAGGCGCACCGCCCATTCGGGCGGCGCCTTGCTGTTGGTGAGCACGGCGCGCGCGCCGTGGATCAGCAGGGTTCGCAAATACCGGTCGCCGCGCTTGGAGATGCCGAGCATGCGAACCCGGCCGCCGGTACCGTCGTGGCGCGGCACCAGGCCGAGCCAGGCGGCGAACTCCCGGCCCGACCGGAACGCCGCCGGATCGCCCATCGCGGCGACGACGGCGGTCGCGGTCAGCACGCCCACGCCGGGAATCTCGGCGATCCGTCTGCTGTCGGCATTGCCGCGGTGCCACACCCCGATGCGCCGCTCGATCTCGCCGATCTCTTCATCGAGCCGGCCGATCCGCGCCCACTGCTCGCGAAGCGTGTCGATCACCATCGCCGGCAGCCGCTCCGAGACCCGCGCGAGGGCGCCGGGCATCGCCTGTCTCATCCCGGCCCGGCCCCGCGGCATCACCTCGCCATATTCCATCAGCAGGCCGCGCAGCCCGTTGGTCTGAGCCGTGCGGAACTTCACCAACTGCTGGCGCATCCGGTGAAGCGCCAGGACCGCCTGCTGTTCCTCGCTCTTCACCGCAACGGTCTTGATGCCCGGCATCCGCGCCGCCGTCCAGATCGCCCGCGCGTCGTGCGCGTCGTTCTTGTTGCCGATGACAAAGGGACGCACCGCCTTGGCCGGCAACAGCCGCGGCTCGTGGCCGAGCTCCCCAAGCCGGCGCGCCCAGTGCTGCGAGCCGCCGCAGGCCTCCATCGCGACCAAGCAGGGCGCGCGGTTGGCGAAGTGTTCGAGGAACTTCGCCCGGCTCAGCTTCAGATCCATGACCTCGCCCGTCTCCATATCAATCCAGTACAACTGGAACACACGTTTCGCCGTATCCACGCCCACGACAGTTCTGTTAGTCTTCATCTCGGACCCTCCGGTTTGCCTGTGAAGAGCTTGCTCTTCCCCATTGGTACTTTGATGCCGTCGGCCCGTGAGGGTCCACCCCTTCCGTCGGACTTCCAGCAGCAGCAGGTGGGAGGCGTCCATCCCATTTCCCCAAAGGGAGCGAGGGTTTGCATCGAGTCCCCTCTCCCCCTTCTTCAGGGGGAGAGGGTCAGGGTGAGGGGGTCATAAGATATGAGGGAGGGGGGGGATTGCGGTTGCCGGCGGCGGTCCTGGGCTAGGAGGAGACCGCGTCCGTATCGGAGACCGGTTCGTCGTCGGCGCCGTCGCCGGTATAGAACTGGGGCCAGCGGTCGCGCACCACCTCGCCGTCGCTGGCCAGGGCGTGGCAGGTATCGAGCACGTCCGGCCTCACCTTCGGCACGGATTTCCCGACGTTCCGGTTCTTGTAGGGGACGATGGTCTGGTAGGCGGTGGCGGCCATGGGCCCGATCAGAAGATGGGTGATGTGGGTACAGCCCAGTTTCCCGCCCAGCACCTTGCGGACCGCCTCGGTCCAGCCGCGGGCCACCTTGAGGCCCTTGAGTTCGGCGATCCGGCCGGTGATGGCGGGGCAGACGTTGAACGGCGAGGCTTCGGTGACGGCTTCCGCCTCGACCACTTCCAGCTCCGGCGTCAGGGTCATCCGGACGTGCATGTCGTGGACCGGCACGCCCGCCGCGACGAGTCCCCGGTCCTGGTTTTCGAAGCTGTAGCTCTTGGTGTCGGTGATCCGGCCTTCGATATCCCACAGGCCGTCCCCGCGCTCGAAGCCGTGGCATTCGACGCGGCGGGTGTGGATCAGCTTGCGGTCGGTGGCTTGGGACAATGGCATGGCAAAGCCTTTCATGTGCCTGAATTGGCCTGAAATCGCCTGAGGTCAGACGGTCCATATATGTGACCGGCGCGGAGGCGTCAAACGGCCCGCCGCCCCGCGCCGACGGACATCGGCGCCCGCCCCGTTAGACCATTGATCTTCCGCACCGATCAGGCGATAGGAACTCCCATGCGAACTCTTGCCCTGGCCTTTCTCGGCCTGCTCGCCGCCCAGCCGGCCGGCGCCGAGACCATGACCATTTCCCAGGGCGGCGCCAAGGCCGTCACCGGGAATCTGAGCCGCTGCGGCGGCCGGCCCGTCCGCGTGGGCGAGATCACGGCGGGCGGCAAGAAAATCCGGGTGCCCGCGGACACCGCGTTGACGACCGGGCCGCGGGGGACGGATTTGTACAATCGCTGCACCGGCGTGACCCCGCGGAACATCTCCGAGGTCGACGTTGACCGCGTGCCCGTCACCGAGGTCGACGCGGACGGCGAGGTGATCAGCGGCCTCATCTTCGCCGACAACTATTTCGAGCTGTTCGTCAACGGCAAGCTGATCGCCGTCGATCCCAACGCGTTCACCCCGTTCAATTCGGTGATCGTCCGGTTCCGGGCCAAGCGGCCGGTGACCTATGCCTTCCGGCTGGTCGATTGGGAGGAGAATCTGGGGCTCGGAACCGAGGCCGGTCGGGGGAGCCGTTTCCACCCCGGGGACGGCGGGCTCGCGGCCAGTTTCAGCGACGGCACCCGCACCGACGGAAGCTGGAAGGCCCGGGCCTACTACATCGCCCCCATTGCCGACCGCCGGACCGCCGAGAAACTGGCCGACCGCAACAGCGCCGCCGTCGACTGGCGCCGGCAGCGCTGCGGCACCGACTGCTTCGCCGTTCATTTCGACGTGCCGGCCGGCTGGATGAGTCCGGCCTTCGACGACGGCGGCTGGCGGGCCGCCACGGTGTTCACCAACGAGACCGTCGGCGTGCGCGGCAAGCCCAGCTACACCAACTTCGAAGACCAGTTCATCGGATCCGGCGCCAAGTTCATCTGGTCGCGAAGCCTGGTGCTCGACAACCACGTCCTGGTCCGCAAGACGGCGCTCTAGAGCGTTTCATATTTTGACGGAAGCGTATCCTGCGTTTTTGAAGTAGTTGGCGCATTGCTGTGGCTCGATGGTGTCGATGAGGCTCCCGAGATGGCGCCATAAGTCGTCGATCTCCCGCTTCTGGGCGTTTCTCATCCAGTGCTTGATTTGGGCAAAGGTCTGCTCGATGGGATTGAGGTCGGGGGAATATTTGGGCAGGAGCCACAGCTTGGCTCCGGCGGCACGGATGGCGTTTCGCACGGCTTTTGACTTGTGGCTGCCGAGATTGTCCATGATGACGATGTCGCCGGGCACCAGGGTCGGCACGAGCAGCTGCTCGACGTAGGCGCGGAAGCACACGCCATTGATGGGGCCGTCGAAGACGCAGGGCGCGGTGAACCGGTCGCAGCGCAGCGCGCCGATGAAGGTCAGGGTGTGCCACCGCCCATGGGGGGCAAAGCCGCGGACCCGCTCCCCTTTCGGCCCCCAGCCGCGCAGCGGGGCCATATTGGTCCGGATCCAGGTTTCATCAATGAATACCAGCCGTTCGGGATCAAGCTTTGCCTGCCACGCCTTCCAGCGCCTGCGATGGCGGGCGATGTCCGCGCGCGCCCGTTCAACGGCGAACAGGGTTTTTTTTAAAGCGCAGCCCTTCACGGCGCAGAAACAGCCATACCGTGCTGTGGGATACCCTGACACCCCGAGCGGCCAACTCGTCTCTCAACCGATGCAGCGTCAGATGCGGCTCCTGGTCGATCCGGCCGACAATGAACTCCCGATGGGGCTCAAGAACCCGGCGGCGGTGACCGCCCATCTTGCCGGGCGCAACACTCCCCGTCCGCCGGTAGCGCTGCGACCACTTAACCACGCTCGAAACCGCAACCCCAAACCGAGCCGCTACAGCGCGGCAACTCTCCCCCGCCAAAACCGCCAAAACAACACGCTCTCGCAAATCAATCGAATAAGGTCTCGCCATGAATGCTGGCCTCCTTGCCCAGCATCCATCTTGAATCATGGTTCGCCCATACTTGGGAATCCCTAAAATGATTCAATCAATCTCAAATACGCTCTAGAGTGTGGTTCCATTGAGAAGCGCCTCCGGCGTTTTGGAAGCCGTTTGCGCAACCCCCTCACCTTGACCCTCTCCCCCTCAAGAAGGGGGAGAGGGGACTACTCTCAAACCCTCGCCCCCTTCAGGGGGAGAGGGATGCGAAGATAAGGTCATTCCCCTCCGGGGATTGACCGACTTTGCGAAGCGGCAGCCGAGCCTAGCCGAAGCCGGGTGAGGGGGATTGTCGCGTCACCCCGCCCCGTTCTCTCATTGGCCCTCGCCCTCGTCGGCATCCGGCGGCGGGGGCGTCACCCGGACGGCGGTGATCTGGTGGCGCAGGCGGCGCAGGATCTCGAAGCGGAACCCGAAGAACATGAAGGTCTGGCCCACCTCCGGGATGCGCCGGGATTCGTGGAGGATCAATCCGGCGAGCGTCGCGGCTTCCTCGTCCGGCAGATTCCATTCCAGCGCCCGGTTGAGGTCGCGGATGGTGAACTGGCCGTCGACGATGTAGGAGCCGTCCCCCTGGGGTCTCAGTCCCGGCACGCTGATGTCGTGCTCGTCGGAGATGTCGCCGACGATTTCCTCCAGGATGTCCTCGAGGGTCACGACGCCGAGCAGACTCCCGTACTCGTCGACCACCAGGGCAAAGTGTTCGTGGCGTTCGCGGAACGCCTGAAGCTGGTCGAGGAGCCGGGTGGTCTCGGGCACGAACCACGGATCGGCGGCGATCGCCTTGATGTCCATGTCCGCTTCGCGCTCCGGCGCGGCGCGGATGGCGCGCAGCAGTTCCTTGGCGTGCAGGACGCCGACGATGTTGTCGGTGTCCTCGCGCCACAGCGGCAGGCGGGTATAAGGACTGTCCAGCGCCTGGTCGACGATGTCGCCGGGCGGGTCGTCGGCATTGATCATCGAGACGGTCTTGCGGTGGACCATGATCTCGCCCACCTCCACCTCCGAGAGATCGAGCACGCTTCTGAGCATGGCGCGCTCATGCCCGATAACTTCCCCCTCGCCCCGGTGCAGGTCGATGACGCCGCGCAGCATCTCGGTCCTGGAGAAGAACGATTCGTCGGGGCTGAGTTTGACCCCGAATACCCGCAGGGTGACCCGGACGATGGCCTGCGCCGCGTTGGAGAACGGCGCCAGGAGGACGACGACGAGCCGGATCACCGGCGCGATGACGATCGCCATGCGGTCGGCGTTGTGGAGGGCGTAGGTCTTGGGCAGGATTTCCGCGAACAGCACCACCAGCGCGGTCATGATCAGCGTCGCATAGGCGATGCCCGCATCGCCGAAGAAGACGAGAAACGCCGACGTGGCGAGGGCCGAGGCCAGGATGTTGACCAGGTTGTTGCCGATCAGGATGGCGCCGAGCAGGCGTCCTTTCTGCTCGATCAGCCGGTTGACCAGCCGCGCCCGGCGGTTTCCCTGGCTCTCCAGGTGATGCATGAGGGCGCGCGAGGCGCCGGTCAGCGCGGTCTCCGATCCGGAGAAGAACGCCGACAGGACAAGGAGCACAGCGATGGCGATGATCAGGGTCACCATGGGTCAATCCACTTGGTTGATGTCATTGAGGTGGGAGGGCATTTAGGCGGCGACGGCCTCGCTGACCACGCCCAGGACGTCTTCGGGGGTGACGTCCGCGGCAATGAAGGCCTGTCCGATTCCCCGGGTGAGGATGAAGGTCAGCTTGCCGTCGGTCGCCTTCTTGTCGCCCGCCATATGGGCGAGCAGGGCCTCGGCGTCCCAGCGCATGCCCTTGACGTAACCGGGTCCCACCGGGAGCCCGGCTTGGACGAAATGCGCCTTCACCCGTTCGGCATCCTGGCCCGGACACAAGCCCAGCCGGTGGGAGAGTTCGAACGCCATGATCATGCCGATGGCGACCGCCTCGCCGTGCAGCAGGGAAGAGCTGAAGCCGGTTTCCGATTCCAGGGCATGGCCGAACGTGTGACCGAAGTTGAGCAGGGCGCGCCGGCCCTGCTCGGTCTCGTCTTCCGCGACCACTTCGGCCTTGATGGCGCAGCTCCGCCGCACCGCCTCCCGGCGGACGGCGGGATCGCCGGAGACCGCGGCGGCGCCGTTCCGCTCGCACCAGTCGAAGAACGCCGGGTCGGAGATCAGGCCGTGTTTGACGATCTCGGCGTAACCGGCAATGACCTCCCGGTGGGGCAGCGTGGCCAGGGTGTCGATGTCGGCGAGCACGAGGCGGGGCTGGTGGAAGGCGCCGATCATGTTTTTGGCGTGGCGGCTGTTGATCGCCGTCTTGCCGCCGACGGAACTGTCCACCTGGGCGAGCAGCGACGTCGGGACCTGGATGAAATCGATGCCGCGGAGCGCGGTCGCCGCGGCGAAACCGGCGAGATCGCCGACGATGCCGCCGCCGAGCGCGACCAGCGCCGTCTTGCGGTCGATCCGCTCATCGAACAGTTGCTCCATGACGTCTTCGAGCCGGGCGAAGGTCTTGGATTGCTCCCCCGCCGGAACCGTGATTGCCGACGTGCGGATGCCCTCGGCCTCGAGACCGTCCGCAAGCCGGGAGAGATAGAGGGGGCCGACGTTTTCATCGGTGACGATGACCGCCCGCGGCCCGCGGAGCAGGGGCTTCATCAGGGCGCCGGCGCGGGACAGCAGGCCCTGGCCGATGACGAGGTCATAGCCGCGCCGGCCGAGATCCAGTCTCAGCCTATCCGGTTCAGCCGTTGGCTCGGTCATGGTGCGCCTTGAACTCCTCGAGTACCCGGCCGGTGGTCATGTCGGCGGGTTCCTCGCGTACGTCGACGATAATATCCGCTTCGCCGTAGATGGGATAGCGCTGGTCGATCAGCGATTGCAATGTTTCCCGCGGGTCGCCCCGTTTCAAGAGCGGCCGGTTGTCGCGCCGGCGGGTGCGTCTGAGCAGCAGTTCGAGATCGGCCCGCAGCCAGATGACGGTCCCTTTCGCCGAGAGATTCCTGCGCGTCTCCTCGTTCATGAAGGCGCCGCCGCCGGTAGCCATGACCGCCGGCTCCCCCTCCAGCAGCCGGGCGATCACCCGCCGCTCGCCGTCCCGGAAATAGGCCTCGCCGTGTTCCTCGAAGATATCCTCTATGGAACAGCCGGCGGCGAGTTCGATTTCGTCATCGGTGTCGATGAACGGCATTTCCAACTTGGCGGCGAGCCGCCTGCCGACATTGGATTTGCCGGCGCCCATCAGGCCGATCAGGATGATGAACCGGTCCATGACGGCGCTAATCGCCGGCTCCCTCCGGGAGGCGCCGTTGAAAGCCCATGGGTGAGGCGGTAGACTGCCGAAAAATCGCCATAATCCGTCCATAGTATATCCGGGAACTCAGTCGTCAAAGTGGTTGATCATTGGATGATCCGCATTCGTCCCGCGCACCGAGTCAAGACGTCATGGTCCCGCTGATGCGCGGTCTGCCGGCTATGTTGCTGATTGTCGTGGCGTTGGTGATTGCCGGCGCCGCGGTGTTCCTCGTGACGTGGGATATCCCCGCGCCGACGGCGCCGGTGGAGAAGGTGATACCGAATGAACGATTCCCCCGCTAGACGCCGCCTGCCGGCGCTCGCGCTGGCCGTGGCCGCCGGTGTGGCCATAAGCGTGGCGGCCGCGCCCGTCCTTGCCCAGCAGGGCCCCCGGTCGCTGGCGCCGACTACCCTCGCGCCGCCGGCCACCCTCGCGCCGCCGGCCGCGGCCGACCCGGCGCCGGACCAAAACGATCCTCCGCGCCCGGACCAGGCGCCCGATCCGGCGGCCACGCGGCCCGGCGGACCCGCGCCCGTCCGGATCGAGGTCGACCAGCTCGGGCGAATCAGTCCCGATTCGGTGGGCGCGCTGACCGCCGGAGAGGGAGGATTCGGCATCGATATGTGGGCCGGGACCGGCCGCCGGGTGATTGAAACCCTGTTGCCGCGTCTGCCGGTCCGGACCACGTCCCGCGCCATGCGGGACCTGATGCGGCGGCTGCTGCTGAGTACCGCCACCGCACCGCCGGGCGGGGAAAATGCCGGGGGACTGGTGGCCATGCGTCTCGATGCCCTGGCGGCGCTCGGCGATGTCGCCGGGGTCGATGCCCTGATAAGGGCCGCGCCGTCCCGGGGGATCAGCGAGGACCTGTTGCGCGCCGAGGCCGACCTTTTGTTCGTCACCAACGACAACGCACGGGCCTGTCCGCTGGTGGCGGGCCAGATCAAGGATGACGTGAGCACCTATTGGCAAAAGGCGTTCATCTTCTGCCAATCGCTCGCCGGCGAGCACGCCAAGGCGTCCCTTGGGGTCAGCCTGCTCCGCGAGGAGGGCGAGGAAGACCCGGTCTTTTTCGGGCTGATCGACCGCCTGTCGGGGGTCGAGAAGTTCGAGATCGAGAGCCTGTCCAACCCGACGCCGCTGCATTTCGCCATGGTCCGGGCGTCGCGCGCCCGGCTGCCGTTGGACGTGATTTCATCCGACAACCCGTCGGTGCTGCGCACCGTCGCGACCAGCCCCAATGCCCGGCCCGAACTCCGCATCGATGCCGCCGAACGGGCGGAAAACATCGGCGCGCTCCGGACCGACGTGCTGCGCCAGCTCTATGCCGGCGTCACGTTCTCCGAGGATGCCCTCGACAATCCGCTGACCCGGGCCGCGGGAGACCGCTCGCCGCTCAGCCGCGCGCTCCTGTACCGGAAGGCGCTGGTGGAAAGCGTGCCCACGGCCCTCGCCGAGGTGCTGAACCGGGCCTTCGGGCTGGCCCGCGAGGGGGGCAGATTCATGGCCGCGGCGCGGGCCTATTCGGGGATTCTCGGCAACTTGAACCCGACACAGGATTTGGCGTGGTTCGCGCCGAGCGCGGTGCGGGCGGCCATTGCCGCGGGCGATGCGGACACGGCGGGGCGCTGGCTCGCCGTTTTGCGGTCGGGCGCGGTGCTGAACGAGGAGGCCGCCCTCGAGCGCGACCGGCTGATGCCCCTGCTCAGGCTTGCCGGCCTGTCCGAGGAGGGGGGCATAGACGAACAGGCGCTTCGCCGCTGGGCCGAGGATGCCGCGTCGGCGGACGGCGGCGCCGGCGGGCAGCCGGCCCGGCGCGCATCGCTGCTGTTCAACATCCTGGAATCCCTCGGTGACGAAGTGCCGCCGGAATTGTGGGCCGGGCTGCTGGCCGGGCCGCCCCGGGCAACCGTCCTGATGCCCCGGGCGGCAATCTGGCGGACCCTCGGCGACGCGTCGAAAAACGGCAGGACCGGCGAAACCGTCCTGCTGGCATTGCTGACCCTGGGCGAGGCGGGACCGGCGGAGGCCGACCCGATCGTCCTGGGCCGGGTGCTGTCGAGCCTGCGGCGGGCCGGACTGAAAGCGGATGCAAGGGCGATCGCCCTCGAGGCGGCGGTCGCGGCGGGCATATGAGCCGGCCGCTGGGCGCGGCCACAAAGCCGCCCGCGTCGCGCGAGGTCGACGCTTTCCTTGAAATGATGGCCGCGGAACGGGGGGCGGCGGCCAACACCATCGCCTCCTACAAGATCGATCTCGCGGACTTCGCGGGCTTCACGGCCCGGCGCGAACGGCGGATCGAGGCGGCGGACGCGCGGCTGATCCGCGACTATTTGAGCTGGCTCAGGAAAAAGGGGCGCTCCGCCCGCACGGCATCCAGGCGGCTTTCGTCATTGCGCCAGTTCTTCCGTTTCCTTCATGCCGAACGCCTTCGGGACGACGATCCCTGTACCGGGATCGACAATCCCAGGCTTGGCCGGCCGTTGCCGAAATACCTGGCGGAAGAGGAGGTCGAACGGCTGCTGGCGGCGGCCCATGGGGCGGCCGGGGCGGACGGGCTGCGCCTGGCGGCGCTGGTCGAAATTCTCTATGCGACGGGCCTCCGCGTATCGGAACTGGTCGGCCTGCCCATGGGCGCGCTGGCGGGGGACGGGCAAATGCTCACCGTCCGCGGCAAGGGCGGCAAGGAACGCATGGTCCCGCTCGGCGATCCGGCGCGCGAAGCCGTCGCCGCCTATCTGGCGGTTCGAAAGGAGCATCTGGGCAAGCGGCGGGAAAGCCGGTTTCTGTTTCCCGGCCCGGGCGCGGCCGGACACCTGTCGAGAGCGCATTTCTCCAATCTTCTCAAAGGTTTGGCCGCCGCCGCGGGGCTTGATCCGGGGCGCGTGTCGCCCCATGTGCTGCGTCATTCCTTCGCTTCCCATTTGCTCGCCCACGGCGCGGACTTGCGTGTCCTGCAGCAGATGCTCGGCCATGCCGATATCTCGACCACCCAGATTTATACCCATGTCCTGGATCAACGCCTGAAGTCCCTGGTCGGGCGCAGCCATCCCCTGGCGAAGGCTGCTTCGGCGGAGTAGGCCAGGGGGAGAGGCTGCAAAATTACCACGGAGCACACGGAGATCACGGAACGGCTTCGAGTATAGATACTCCGTGTCCTCGGTGTTCTCCGTGGTGAATATCCTGGATGCCCCGCCACTTTGCCGGCTGGCCGGCAAAGCCGATCCAGTGGGCCGGGGCATGACGTTGTTGTGGGCGCGCTGGCGGCGGCTACTCGGCGGGCTGCGCCGCCGCGGCGGGCAGTTCGTCCTCGCCCTCGATTTCGACCGCGGCGGTCCAGCCGAGATCGTGGAGGACCATGTAGAACGCCGGCACCACGAACAACATCAGGATGGTGGTGGTCGCGAGGCCGAAGGCGAGGCTCGTGACCAGTGGAATCAGCACTTGCGCCTGCAGGCTGGTCTCGGTGAGAAGCGGCAGCAGCCCGAAGACCGTGGTCAGCGAGGTCAGCAGGATGGCCCGGAACCGGCGCTTGGCGGCGTTGAGGGCGGCCGTGGACGGATCGCGGCCCTCCCGGCGCTCGATCTTGATGAACTCGACGATCAGGATTGCGTTGTTGACCACCACGCCGGCCAGCGAGGCGAATCCCATCACGCTGGGCATGGACATGTTGATCCCGATCAGCATATGGCCCCAGACCACCCCGATCAGTCCCAACGGGATGGTCGCCATGACGATGATCGGCTCGAGGTAGTTGCGGAACATGAAGCTCAGCAGAATGAAGACGCCGATCAGCCCGAGGAGGAACCCGCGGCCGATGGACGCGCCCGTCGTGCCGCCTTCGGCGGCCTCTCCTTTGAAGGTGACGCCCACGCCGGGAAACCGTTCCCGGAACTGGGGCAGAAAGCGCGCCTGGAGATCGCCGATGACTTCCGCCGTGTTGGCCCTGGCGGTGTCCACCTCGCCCTGCACGCTGACCGTGCGTTTGCGGTCGATGCGGTGGATGCGGGCGAAGCCGCGGCCCTGTTCGAGCACCGCGACCGCGCCCAGCGGCGCCTGCTGGCCGCCCGGCAGGGTGACGGTGAAATATTCGAGATCGCCGAGGCTGTCCTTGTCGCCGGGGGCGAGCCGGACATCGATCTCGTAGGCCTCGGTGCCGACCTGAATCTCGTTGGCGGTGCGGCCGTGGAAGGCGGACCGGAGTTGGGTGGCGATGGTCCGGGCCGACAGCCCGAGCGCCGTCGCGCCCTCGCGGAGGCGCACCCGGACCTCGGGCTTGCCGGGGCGCAGGTCGTCGGTGAGATCGGTGACGCCATCGTAGCCCTTCAGCCAGGCAAGCAGCGCGACCGAGGCGGCCTTGAGTTCATCCAGGTCCTCGCCGCTCAGGCGGATGTCGATGGGCCGGCCCGCCGGGCCGATGGTGGGTTCGGCGAACTTCAGGCCGATCACGTCGGGGGGCGTCCCCGACAGCTCGCGCCACCGGTTGAGGACCGTGTCCACGGGGGTGTTGCGGATCTCGGTGCCGAGCAGGTCGCCGGTGACCGTGGCGATATGGGGGCCGCTTTCGAAGGCGTCGATGTTGCGGTTGAACTGAATGTTGATGTTGCGGACCAGGTTCCGGCCGTCCGGCTGATCCGGCGCGAACTCCCGGTTGACCTCCCGCAGCGCCGCGGCGATCCGGTCGACCAGCATGGTCGTGCGGCTGAGCGGCGTCCCCTGGGGCATCAGCAGGCGGGCCTGGACCACGTTGCCCTCGATATCGGGAAACGGCTTGAATTTGATTACCCCGCCCGCCAGCAGCGACATGGAGCCCAGGAGCGCCATCAGGGCGAGGCCGAGGGTCAGGTAGCGCCAGCCGATGGCGACGGTGACGATGCGGTGAACGACCACGTCGCGCACCCATTCGATACCGCTGTCGAGGCGCGCCCGCAGCGGATTGGGTCTCGGCGGGACGTGCGACAGGGCGCCCTTGATGTGATGGGGCAGCACCAGAAACGCCTCGAGAAGGCTGATGGAGAGCACCAGGATCAGAATGATCGGCATCCATTTGAGGATCGAGCCGATGTCGCCTTCGAGGAAAGCGAGGGATCCGAACACGCAGATGGTGGTGGCGAACGAGGCAAGGACGCCGGGAGCCACCTGCCGCGTGCCCTCCACCGCCGCCTTCAGGGGCGCCGAGCCCCGGCGCACATGGGCGGCGATGTTTTCCGAAATGACGATGGCGTCGTCGACCAGGATGCCGATGCCGATCAGCAGCGCCACCATGGTGATCATATTGAAGCTCATGCCGGCCGCCGCCATGACCACGAAGGCGCCGGCGAAGGAAACCGGCAGGGCCGCCGTCACCCAGAACGAGAACCGCCAATTGAAGAACAGCAGGAGGGTCAGCGCCACCAGCACCAGGCCCGCCGCGCCGTTATTGACCAGCATCGACAGCCGGTCACGGACGATGGAGGCGATGTCGCGGGTAACCTCGAAGGAGACGCCGGGCGGCGCGGTCCGGCGCTTTTCCTCGACGAAGGCGTACACCGTGTCGACCACGTTCAGGGTGTCCTGGGTCTTGGTCTTGACGATTTCCAGGACCGCCGCCCGCTCGCCGTTGAACACCACCTTGTCCTCGGCGAGTTCGAACCGGTCGGTGGTCGTGGCGATATCGCCCAGTCGCACCTCGCCGCCGGTTTCGGCGCCGACGATGATCAGCCGGTCGAACTCGAGCGGATTCCGGCGTTCGTCGTTGAAGCGGACCCTGACGTCGGTATCCGAGGTCTCGATGGTGCCGGCCGGCAAATCGATGCTCTGACGAGCCACGGCGGCGGCGATGTCGTCGACGCTGATACCGTATTGACGGAGAGTTTGGGCCGGTATCTCGATGCGAATCTGGCGGTCGGAGAAACCCTTGATATCGACCCGTGAAACGGCGCCGGTCAGCAGGAGTTCGTCCTTGAGCTGCTCGGCATAGGCCTTGAGATCGGTGGGCGCCATCGGGCCGGTGACGGCAACCGCGGCGACGAAGTCGGTCCGGCCGAGCTGACGGACAACCGGATCTTCCACCTCGTCCGGGAACCCGTCGATGGCCTCGACCTCGGTCTTGATGTCGCTGAAGAACAGGTCGAGGTCGCCGCCCTCGACCATTTCCATGGTGGCGGTGGCGCGGTTTTCGCGGGCGTCGCAGCGGGTCTCGAAAATGCCCTGGACGTTTTCGACGGCGTCCTCGATACGCTGGCAGACGGCTTCCTCGACCTCTTCGGCGCTCGCGCCCGGATAGACCACCTTCACCTCGACGTTGCGGGGCGGGATGTCGGGGAAGGTCTCGCGCTTGATGGACGAGA
This sequence comes from Rhodospirillales bacterium, assembly GCA_965221855.1. GTDB lineage: Bacteria > Pseudomonadota > Alphaproteobacteria > Rhodospirillales > UBA2165 > JAJDXO01. Next base: position 188,722 of record CBDCSV010000007.1, read on the forward strand.
CCGATAGTGCGCCGATCACCAGAAAGGCGATCATCACCAGATTGGCGGCGGTCGGGTGGCCGGCGAAGTAGCGGATCATCGCCCGCCCCCGGACGCGGCGCCGTTGGCCGCCTGAGCCGCGAGCCAGGCGGCGGTGGCCTCGTCGGCCTCGGGCGCCAGCTTCATGCCGGCGATGGCCGGAATGAGGTCGGAGACCACGATCCGCTCGCCGGCCCGGAGGCCGTCACCGACGACCAGGACGTCTTCCTGCTCGAAGGCGACCGACACCTTGCGCAGTTCCAGCCGGTCTTCACCGTTCAGCACGTAGACCCGGCCGGCATGAACGGCGGCGCGGGGGATCACCACCCGCCCGGGCTGCGGCGGGCCGCGGAATTCCACCTCCACATACATGTTCTTGGCCAGCGCCGGACGGGCCGGGACGCCGTCATCCCGCCGCTGGGCGGCGATGGCGTAGGGCCGGTCGACGGCGACCACCACGCCGACGGTGCGGGTCTGCGGATCGATCCGGTCGGTGACCCGGGCGACCCGGCCCGGCCATTCGGCTTCCAGCGCGCCGGTGCGCAGCCGGACCAACGGCTCGAGGCCCAGCGCCCGGGACATCTCGGCGGACGCATTCGCGGGCGTGACGCCGGACAGGTTTTCCGCCGAGATCAGGTTGATCAGCTTGTCAATCTGCACCTGCGCGGTGATTTCGGCGACGTCGATGGAATCGGCCCGGACCATGGTTTGGCCCAGCTTGGCCACCTGATCGGCCTCGACGTTGACCTCGGATATGCGGGCATCGAAGGGCAGGGTGATCACGGTGCGGGCGAGGTCGCGCTCGGACTCGGCCAGGCGCACCTCCTGCGCGGCCAACTGGGCGCGCAACTGCCGGCGTTCGGCGGGGATGAGATTGAGGGTGTTTTCCAGGTTCTGAACACGCAGCCGGTATGCCAGCAGGTTGCGCTCCTCCTGATCGGCCGCGGCCTGCGAGACCGCCTTGCGTTCCACCAGGGCGCGCTTGCGTTCCAGGTCTCTGGCGTTGAGCGCCAGGGCGCGCTTCTCGATTTCCAGGGAGGCGCGGGTGTTCCCGACCCGGGTCTCGAGCTCGGCGAGCCGCGCCTTCAGCGCCAGAATGTCGGCTTTGGCCCGGTCCACGGCGAGCCGGTAGTCGGTGGGGTCGATGCGCAGCAGGACCGTTCCCCAAGGCAGTATCTCGCCGGCCCGGAGGTCGTCCCGGAACTCGATGATCTTGCCGTCCACCTCGGCCACCGCCGCCCAGACCTTGGCGGGGGCGACCCTGCCGAAGCCCAGGGCCCGCGGCGTGAGGGTCAGTTGCGGGACCTCGATCACCCGCACGCGGGTGACGTCCTCGCGGGCCTCGGTGTGCGCCGGCGGTTCCTTGCCGCGGACCATGATGGCGATGATGCCGATGCCGATCAGGATGGGGGGGACGATCAGCAGGCGGCGCCATATGGATTTTTTTTCTCCGGTCATCGTCGGTCTCCATCGTCCGGATGGGGCAGCCGCAGGGAGTTCAGCACCGCCTCGGTGATCATGCGCCGGACCAGGGCGATCCGGTCGGGCGTGTAGTCCTCCCATCCCGTGCGCCGCATCAACAGGTGTTGGGCGATCTGGAACACCACCAGATTGCCTATGACGGCATGGGCGCGGATTTTGGCCTCCGGGCTGTCCGGGTCCATGTCGAGGGCCGCCGCCGCCAAGGCGGTGACGCCGCGGTGGATCGGGCCGAGCCGGCCCTCATAGAGGATGTCGAAGTCGTCCGAGGGATTGGCGAACTCGCGCATTACCATGGGCGCCCGGCAGGCCATGAAATCGCCTTCGAGGAATATGCCGGTAAACCCGTGAACGAAGCCCGCGACCACCCGGGCGAGGGCGGCCTTGTCGGCGCCCGCGGCGGCGATGCCTTCGGCCATCCTTTGGGCCACCGGCCCCACGAGAGGTTCGGTGTCTTCCACCAGCTGATGCAGCACCGCCCGGTAGAGATCCCGCTTGCCGCCGAAGTGGTAGGCGATGGCGGCGATATTGACCCCGGCCTCGGATGCCAGTTGCCGGGTGGTGACCGAGTCGTAGCCGTATCTGGAAAACAGGGTGAGCCCCGCATCCAATAGCTGTCCGCGGGTTTCGTCGCCCCGGCTGAGGGACGCATCGGGCGCGGGTTCGCGAGCGGTACTTTGGCCCATTTCACCTTCCTCCACCGCTGATATAGACCCATCAATCGTTTAATTCAATCGTTTGATTTAATTAATGCGGCCAGTCGGAGCCGGACGGGCTTCGCAATGGAAGCCTCTCGCTCCGACCGGCTTGGGCTAGTTGGCGCCGTGGCAGTGCTTGAATTTCTTGCCCGACCCGCAGGGGCAGGGGGCGTTGCGGCCGACCTTGCCCCAGGTTGAGGGATCTTCGGGATCGACCTCCGCCGCCGCCCGGCGGGAGCGGACCGGCTCTTCGATAACCACCGCGTCGCCGTAATCGCCTTCGGGACCGGCGATTTCGCCGCCGTCGGCGAAGGCCGGGTCCTGGTATCCCTCGACGGTCTCCGGCGCGTCGCGGTCGAAGATGCCCATCTCGTCGATGCCGGTCAGCTGCAGCTCCATGTGGGCGAGCACCTGGCTGACCCGTTCGTCGAGTTCGTCCAGCATGCCGTTGAACATCTCGAAGGCCTCGCCCTTGTATTCGTTGAGCGGGTCCTTCTGGCCGTAGGCCCGGAGGCCGATGCCCTGGCGCAGATGGTCGAGGGAGAGCAGGTGCTCCTTCCACACCTGATCGAGAATCTGCAGGAGCAGGCTCTTCTCCACGTCCCGCATGATCTCCGGTCCCCAGGTCGCGGCCTTTTCGGCCATCTTGCGGTTGACCCGGTCCAGGATGCGCTCGTTGACCTCGGTGTCGGCGACGCCTTCCTCCCGGGCCCACTCGGAGACCGGCAGATCGAGGCCGAATATGCGCTTCATCTCTTCGTGCAGCGCATCGGTTTCCCATTGCTCCTGATAGGCTTTTTCGGGGATGCACCGGCTGACCGTCCGGCTGACGACATTGGTCCGCATGTCCGCGAGGGTGTTGGAGACGTCGGTGGCGCTCATCAGCTCCTTGCGCTGCTCATAGATCACCTTCCGCTGGTCGTTCATCACGTCGTCGAACTTGAGCAGATTCTTCCGGATATCGAAGTTGCGCGCCTCGACCTTCTGCTGCGCCTTCTCCAGCGCCTTGTTGATCCACGGGTGGACGATCGCCTCGCCTTCCTCGAGGCCCAGCTTGGTCAGCATGCTCTCCATGCGCTGTGAGCCGAAGATGCGCATCAGGTCGTCTTCCAGCGACAGGAAGAATTTCGATCCGCCCGGATCGCCCTGACGGCCGGACCGGCCGCGGAGCTGGTTGTCGATGCGCCGGCTTTCGTGGCGTTCGGTGCCGACGATGAACACGCCGCCGGCGTCCAGCACCACCTGCTTGCCGGCGGCGACCTCTTCGCGGACCTTTTGGGTCAGTTGTTCGTGCTTCGCTTCGTCGGCTTCGCCCTCGAGCTGCTGGCGGACCAGCATGTCGACGTTGCCGCCGAGCTGAATGTCGGTGCCGCGGCCGGCCATGTTGGTCGCGATGGTGACCGCGCCCGGCGCGCCGGCCTGGGCGATGATGTAGGCTTCCTGCTCGTGGTAGCGGGCGTTCAGCACCTGATGCGGAATATTCTTCTGTTTCAGCAGCTCGGAGATGTCTTCCGATTTTTCGATGGAGACCGTGCCGACCAGCACCGGCTGCTTTCTTTCCCGGCAATCCTCGATCAACTCGACGATGGCGTCGTATTTCTCCGCGGTCGAGCGATAGACCTCGTCGTCCTGATCGTCGCGGACGATGGGCAGGTTGGTGGGAATCTCGATGACTTCCAGCTTGTAGATCTCGGAGAATTCCCCGGCTTCGGTCATCGCCGTGCCGGTCATGCCGGCAAGCTTCGGGTACATGCGGAAATAGTTCTGATAGGTGATCGAGGCGAGGGTCTGGTTTTCCTGCTCGACGGTCACCCCCTCCTTGGCTTCGAGCGCCTGGTGCAGGCCTTCGGAGAAGCGGCGGCCTTCCATCATCCGGCCGGTGAATTCGTCGACGATCACGACCTGGCCGTTGTGAACCATGTAGTCCGTATCGCGCTGGAACATGGTATGGGCGCGGAGCGCCTGGTTGACGTGGTGAACCAGCGAAACGTTGGCGTAGTCGTACAGATTGCCGTTCTGCAGCAGCCCCGCCCCGTCGAGCAGTTGCTCGACATGCTCGGTGCCCTGGTCGGTCAGGGTGACGGTGCGCATTTTCTCGTCTTTTTCGTAGTCTTCCTCGACGAGGCTCGGGATCACCTCGTTCACCGCCGCGTACATGTCCGACGACGCTTCGGCGGCGCCGGAAATGATCAGCGGCGTCCGCGCCTCGTCGACCAGGATCGAGTCCACCTCGTCGACGATGGCGTAGTTGAATTCCCGCTGCACCATGTCTTCGAGGGTGAATTTCATGTTGTCCCGGAGGTAGTCGAAGCCGAACTCCGAGTTGGTGCCGTAGGTGACGTCGGCGTTGTAGGAGGCGCGCCGCTCCTCGTCGTTCATCCCGGGAACGATGACCCCGACCGAGAGGCCCAGCATGTCGTAGATTTTGCCCATCCACTCGGCGTCGCGGCGGGCCAGGTAGTCGTTGACCGTGACCACATGGACGCCCTTGCCTTCGAGGGCGTTGAGATAGACCGGCATGGTGGCGACCAGCGTCTTGCCCTCGCCGGTCTTCATCTCGGAGATCATGCCGTTGTGCAGCACGAACCCGCCGACCAGTTGAACGTCGTAGGGGCGCTCGCCGAGGGCCCGCTTGGCCGCCTCGCGCACCGTCGCGAAGGCGTCGACCAGCAGCTCGTCCAGGCTCTCGCCCTCGGCGACGCGGCCCTTCAGCCAATCGGTGCGCGCCTTCAGTTCGGCGTCCGACAGGGCCTCCATCTCGGGCTCGAGACCGTTGATGGCATCGACGGTGCCGCTGAGTCCTTTGACGTAACGGTCGTTGGCCGACCCAAACACGCGCCGGGCGAGGGCGTCAAACATGGAAATTCCTCGGACGAGTCAGAAGCCTGGCGGCACGCACGCCGCGCTGGCAAAGAGATATGGCCGGGATGGCGCCTTGTCAACGACCGGCATCTGCGCTCGCTTGTGTGATGCGGCCATTTCGGCCATAGGGTATCGTAAGGGAACGGTTCCTTGCCTCCGAAGGCGATGCCAGGGGTCTGAAACCGAACGGGATCAGCATCGCAGGATCGAAATATGCGCACATTGGCTCTCGCAGCGGCTGTCTTGGCTCTCTCCGCCGGGCTGGCGCTGCCGCAACTGTCCTCGGCCGCGAAAGCCGCCGATGATCCGGTGGTCGCCGTCGTGAACGGTTATGAAATTTTCATGTCGGACATCATGAACCGGCGCCAGCAGTTGGGCCCCCAGGCCCAGCAGTACCCCGTTCAGCTGTTGTTCAACCTGATCCTGCAGGACATGATTACCGTCCGGCTGGTGGCAGACGAGGCCCGCAAACAGGGCTACGACAAGGAGTCCCAGGTCCGCCGCACCGTGGCCCAGATCGAGGACCAGATCCTCCAGCAGGAGCTGATGTCCCGCTACGTCAAGGACAACATGACCGATGACGCGGTGAAGGCCCGGTATGACCAGTTCCTGAAGGAAAATCCGCCTCTCGACGAGGTTCGGGCCCGCCATATCCTGGTGGAGACCGAGGAGCAGGCCCGCGCGGTCATCGTCCGCATCGGCAAGGGAGAGGATTTCGCCAGGCTTGCCCGGGAACTCTCCACCGGGCCGTCCGGGAAGGTGGGCGGCGATCTCGGCTATTTCACCCGCGAGAAAATGGTGCCGGAATTCTCCGCCGCCGCGTTCGAACTCAGGCCGGGCGACGTCACCAGATCGCCGGTGAAGACCCAATTCGGCTGGCACGTCATCAAGGTCGAGGACCGCCGCACCCAGGACGCGCCCAGCTACGCCCAGGCCGAGGGCCAGATGCGCGAACAGGTGGAGGAGCAACTGACCCGGAAGTACGTGAGCGAGCTGCGCGAGAAGGCCAAGGTGGAAACCTTCGGACCCGAAGGGCGTCCCGATCCGAAATAGCGAAGACGCCGCCGCATCCGCTGGACGGCGGCCGCGGCTTTGATTAAAAGGAGGGCGCCGCGGCAGCGGCGCTTTTCTTTTGACGTGATTGCCAAACCCATGACCGAAATCTCACCGCTCGCACCGGACCGCTTTCCGGATATTCCGGCCGTCGCCGGCGTGAAATTCGCCCCCGTTTCCTGCGGGCTCAAGAAGGATGGCGCGCTGGACCTGTTGTTCGTCGCCTTGCCCGAGGCGACCGACGTTGCCGGCGTGTTTACGGACAGCGCCATGTCCTCGCCGACCATCGATTGGGACCGCGAGGTGTTGAAGAGCGGCCATGCGCGCGGTCTGGTCATTAATTCCGCGAACGCCAATTCCTTCACCGGGAAAGCCGGCGTCGCCGTGGTCGAGGCCACCGCCGCCGCGGCGGCAAAGGTACTTGGATGCGCGCCCGGCGACGTGATGATCAGTTCGACCGGCGTCATCGGCGAACAGCTAGCTGTGGGGAAGATCACCGACGCACTTCCCACGCTGTCGGTGTCCGAAACCGCGAGCTGGGAGGACGCGGCGCTGGCTATCTCGACAACGGACACCTTCTCGAAAGGCTCGTCCCGCCAGGTCGACATCGACGGCACTCCCGTAACCATCGCCGGTATCGCCAAGGGCTCGGGCATGATCGCGCCCCACATGGCGACCATGCTGGCCTATGTTTTCACCGACGCCGCAATCTCCCACGGGGTGCTCCAGCACCTCCTGGAAAATGCCGTCAACAGGAGTTTCAACAGGATCACCGTGGATTCCGACCGGTCCACCAACGACACAGTGTTGCTGTGTGCGACCGGTGCGGCCGATCACAAGTGGGTCGCCCAGGCCGGCGACGCCCACCTCCGTGCATTTCGCGGCGCCCTCGACGAGGTGTGCCTCGACCTCGCCCATCAGATCGTCCGGGACGGGGAGGGGGCGGCCAAGTTCATCGAAATCACCGTGACCGGCGCCGGGGACGACCGGGCGGCCAAGGCGGTGGGCCGCGCCATCGCAGATTCGCCCCTGGTCAAGACCGCCATCGCCGGCGAGGACGCCAACTGGGGCCGGATCGTCATGGCGGTCGGCAAGGCCGGCGAGGCGGCCGACCGGGACAGGCTCGCCATCACCATCGGCGGCATCGCCGTCGCCCGGGACGGCGTCGCCGTGGACGGCTACGACGAGGCCCCGGTGGCGGCCCACATGAAGGGCGACGAAATCGGCATCGAAGTGGATCTCGGCGTCGGGTCCGGCCGGGCGACGGTCTGGACCTGCGACCTGACCCACGGCTACATCTCCATCAATGCCGATTACCGGACCTGATCCGGCAATGGTTCCCATTCTCGAAACCGAGCGGCTGGTTCTGCGGCCGTTCGCCGCCTCGGATCTCGACCATCTCGTCGAGTTGATCGGCGATCCCGACGTGGCGACCATGACCTCCAACGTTCCCCATCCCTATACTCGGGCGGACGGCAAGGCATGGTTGGCGCGCCGCCAATCGGAGACATCGGAGGCTAGCGATGCGACACTGGCGATTCAGCTTCGTTCCGGTCCCCCGCTTGTCGGCAGCATCGCTCTCTGGTGCCGCGAGAAGAACCGGGTTGCGGAAATCGGATACTGGCTCGGGCAAATATACTGGAACCGGGGGTACATGACCGAGGCGGCAAGGGGTATTTTGCGCTACGCATTCGACGAATTGGGTTACGGGACGGTCTATGCATGGGCGTTCACGCACAATCTCGCTTCCCGGCGCGTGCAGGAGAAGCTCGGCATGACCGCCGTGGAGACGCGGCTCCGCCTCGCGCCGGCCCGGAATCGGGAGATCGAAACGACGAAACGCCGGATTACGGCCGAGGAATGGCGGAATGACCATCGGACCTGATCCGAGCTGCCTGGAGGCCGAGGCGCGCGCCGCCCGGCCCGGCGCGCCGGTGGTTCTGGTTTCGGCGATCGCGCTGGTGGACGCCGACGGCCGGGTGCTGCTGGCCCGGCGGCCCGAGGGCAAGTCCATGGCCGGGCTGTGGGAGTTTCCCGGCGGCAAGGTGGCGGACGGCGAAACCCCGGAAGCCGCGCTCTGCCGGGAACTCAAGGAGGAATTGGACCTCGACGTTACCGAAAGCTGCCTCGCGCCCATCGCCTTCGCCTCCCACGCCTACGACGACTTTCACCTCCTGATGCCCCTGTTCGTCTGCCGGGTGTGGAAAGGGACGCCGGCCCCGGCGGAGGGACAGGCGCTGAAATGGGTGTTCCCGAACCGGATGGGGGACTATCCCATGCCGCCGGCGGACGAACCGCTTGTCGCATTGCTGTGCGATCTGCTGTGACCGGAAAGCCGGCGCTGCTGTTCGATCTCGACGGGACGCTGACCGACCCCAAACCGGGCGTCACCAACTGCGTTCGCCACGCCATCAAAAAGATGGATATCCCGGTCGATCCGGCGGACGACCTCACCTGGTGCATCGGCCCGCCGCTCTATGAGAGCTTCGGCGCCATGATGCCGGACGCGGGGCAGGCCGACATCGACCGCGCGATCGCGCTCTACCGGGAACGGTTCCGCGACATCGGGATCTACGAGAACGAGCTTTGCGACGGGATCGAAGCGGCGGTCGAGGGATTTCATCGGGCGGGCCATCCGCTGCTGGTGGCGACGACCAAACCGCATGTCTACGCCGGCCGCATCATCGATCATTTCGACCTCCGGCGGTTTTTCCCGCGGGTCTATGGTTCGGAGCTGGACGGCGCCCGGGCCGACAAGCGCGACCTGCTGGCGCACATATTCGCCGCGGAGGGGATCGAGCCCGCGAATGCGGTGATGATCGGCGACCGCCGTCACGATATCGAGGGCGCCCGGGCCCATGGCGCGAACGCCATCGGCGTCCAATGGGGCTACGGGTCCGACGCCGAACTTACCGAAGCCGGCGCCGATCGCCTGGCCGCCCACCCTTCGGGTCTTGCCGCCGCCGTAAACAGTCTTTGAGCGCTTCGTCCGCCGTGTTGCGGCGCCGAACTCTCCTGCTAGGATGGCGCCCGCTTCAGGGAGAGAAACGTGAACGACACCGTTACCGCCTGCGTGTTGATCATCGGCGACGAGGTGCTGTCCGGGCGCACCGAGGACGCCAACCTGAACTGGCTCGCCACGCGCCTCACCGGCATGGGCATCCGCCTCGCCGAGGCACGGGTCATCCCGGACGACGAGGACGCCATCATCGCCGCGATCAACGAGGCGCGGGAGAAGTACACCTACGTCTTCACCACCGGCGGCATCGGCCCGACCCATGACGACATCACCGCGCTGTGCGTCGCCAAGGCCTTCGGGACCGAGCTGGAGCGCCGCGCGGAAGCGGTGAAGCTGCTCGAAGAGCACATGGGCAGGGACCGGCTGAACGAGGCCCGGCTGAAGATGGCCGAGGTGCCCGTCGGCTCGACCCTGATCGACAATCCGGTGTCCAAGGCGCCGGGCTTTCGGATGGGCAACGTCCATGTGATGGCCGGCGTGCCCTCGATCATGCGGGCCATGTTCGACGGGATCGCCGGCGACTTGAAGGGCGGCGCCAAGATGCTGTCCAGGACCGTCGTCGCCTACCTGCCCGAGGGCACCGTCGCCGAGGGGCTGGGCCGGGTCCAGGACGATCACCCGGACACCGAAATCGGATCGTACCCGTTCTACAAGGCCGGCAAGTTCGGCTGTTCGCTGGTGACCCGGGCCACCGACCCGGACGAACTGGACGCGGCGGCCGAGGACATCCGCCGAATGATCCGCGATCTCGGCGGCGAGCCCCATGAGGATGACGGCTCGGAGCTGCCCCCCGGCTGAGTGAGCAACCGGATAGATGGGTGACACTCATCTATCCGGTCCAATCTGTTACCTATCTATCCGGTCTGTACCCCCGTCTGTACCCCCCTCCCTAACCCTCCCCCTCAAGGCTACTGGATTCACACATCTCGAAATCATCAATGATTTGAATGGGTTAGGTGGGTTCTGATCGATGAAATGCCCGGATTAGCGATCACCAGAACATATTGAAAATACAGCGTTTTCTTTGGCTAAGGACTGCATCGGGAAAAGATGTGTGCATGCCGTAGCCCCTCAAGGGGGGAGGGAATAGGCGGATCGGTCCACCTCCCCCCGAAATCTTCCCCTCTCCCCCTGAAGGGGGCGAGGGGACACTTGTGTCGCTCCGCACACCCTACCCCGCCCGGCGGGCCCTGATCCAGACGAACCAGGCCACCAGGGCGGCGCCGACGGCGAGGGTGCCCTGGCCCGCGACGCTGAACCACTCCGCCGTCCCGCCGCCCGCCACCGCCGCCATCACCACCGGCGAGAGGAACTGGGCCAGGAACACCGCCATGGTGAGCCCGGACGACGCCCGTCCGCGGATATGGGGGGCCGCGTCCTCGAGGATCAGGCCGACCAGGGCGGGGAACATCAGTCCCAGGCCGGCGCCGGACAGGATCATGCCGCCGACCACCGCCGGCAGCCCGTCCGCCGATCCGACGACCGTCAGCCCCGCGCCGATCAGCAGGAAGGTCAGGGTGATCGACCCGCGCCCGGACAGGACCTGGCGGATGCGGCCGTAGAGGGAGGCGACCACCGCCGAGGTCAGGCTGGCGCACGCGATGGTGAGTGCCGCGGTCGAGGGCTCGGGCGCGCCGATCTCGCGGAGCAGGAATGGAAGCTGCACCGGGATGACGTAGTACGCCAAAATGGCGAGGAAGGCGGCGGCGTAGGCGGTGGCGAACAGTTTCTAGGGGATGTCGCCGGCCGCCTCGCGGGCCTCGGCGTCCTGCCGCTCGCGGATGTCGGGGACCAGGAAGAACAGGGTCGGCAGAAGGATCACCGGGACCGCGTAGATGGCGAAGGGCAGCCGCCAGCCGAATTCGGCCAGGAACCCGCCGGCGGTGATGTAGATCACGCCGCCCAAGGACATGGCGGCCGACTGCCAGCCCAGAATCCGGTTGCGCCGATGGCCCTCGTAACAGCCGCCGATCAGCGAGATGGCGCCGGTGAGGATTCCCGCCACCGAAACGCCCAGCAGCGCGCGGCCGATCAGGATGTCGGTCAGGCCGTCCAGGAACAGCCCGGACGAGCCGGCGAGGATGTAGATCACCGCCGAGACGGCGAGCACCGGCTTGGCTCCCGATTTGTCGGCGAGGTATCCGGCTAGCGGCGAGGCCAGCACGATGAACAGGGCGGGCACGGTCAGCGAAAGCTGGGTCAGGAACCGGGCGTCGGGCAGGCTCTTGAAATGCTCGGCGATGGCCGGCAGCGCCGGCGCGATGGTGGTGCCCGACATGACCGTGAGGGTGCTGGCGCCGAGCAGCGTGGCGGCCAGAAGCGCCTGGCCGAGGGCGCCGGACGGGAGTTGGACGGGGCCGCCGGAAGACATGGCGCACCCTCGCTTGCCCGCCTGTCCCGGGCAAGCACAAACTCGGCAACTCGAAACCGGGTGAGGGGGAATTTTCATATCCCCCCCACCCTCGACGCCCGGCCGGTTGCCGGACGTCTCGACCTCCCCCTCCAAGGGGGAGGTGGACCAACCCAACTATTCCCTCCCCCCTCCGAGGGGGAGGGTCAGGGTGGGGGTGAGGGGGGCGGTCACTTAACTAGTATCCGGGAAATCCAGCCCTATAATGCGCCCCGATTCCCGCTCAGCCCTATCGGGGCGGAAACCCCATGCGTGCCCGCGTGGCGGAATTGGTAGACGCAAGGGACTTAAAATCCCTCAGCCCTTGGGCTGTCCCGGTTCGAGTCCGGGCGCGGGCACCAGTTTTTTTCAGCTTGCCTGATTTCGAATCCCCTCCCGGTCGGGGAGACGACCTAGCCTCCACGCTCGAAACCTTCGAAAACCATCGGATAGTCACCAGAGTAAATCTCTTGTTATAGTTGACGAAAGACATAAGTTTGCACCATTCTGAAGAAGAGAATCGGAAGGAGGCAACATGTCGCTGCCAGATTACTTGAAGACCGGAGAACCCTCACGGCTCATACCGGTCATTTCAGATACCCGCAAGGAACAGAGAGCCACATCCGTGTTGCTGGCGGTCTTGACGGTTGTGCCGGAGTTTGCTGATCGGCTATTTGCGCCCCTCGGCCATCGGGTAGGCAAGCGATCAACGGTAAATTCGTTCACAGAGGTTGTGTTGCATAAGGGCCTTCATCCCGAAAAAGATCGGCCTGATGGGCTACTCGAATTAGTGACAGGCAAACGAAAATGGGTTGCTCTCATTGAGGCGAAAATTGGATCGGCCCAACTTGAGAAAGAACAGATCGAGAGATATCTCCAGCTTGCCCGAGACAATGAACTGGATGCCGTAATCACTATTTCGAATGAATTTGCCACCCGCCCGACCCACCATCCGTTGACGATTTCCAAGGTGCTGACCCGCCGGGTCGATTTATTTCACCTGTCGTGGACAAGCATTTTTACCGACGCGGTGATATTGCACGAGAACTCTGCAATTTCCGATCCCGAGCAGGCGTATTTGCTACGGGAATTCATTCGATTTCTGTCTCACGACTCAGTCGGCGTGACCGGGTACAAAAATATGCCGGCGCGCTGGAAGGAGATTGTGGACCTTGTTGTCACTGGTGCCCGGCTCAGCCCAAGGGCTGATGGGATCGAGGAAATTGTTGGCGGATGGCATCAGGAGATGAGGGATCTTGCACTCATAATGAGTAGGGATCTTGGCGAAGCTGTTCAGCTTCGCATGTCCAGAGCGCACTCCAATGACCCTGATTCGAGAATGAAGCGGGATATTGGGCTTCTTTGCAGCGATGCGAAATTGCGTTCCAGGTTGATCATTCCCAACGCCGCATCGGAGTTGACCGTCGTTGCAGATTTGCGGGCGAGGACATTGACGGCTTCGATGACCGTCGACGCTCCCACCAACATAAAGCGATCAACCGCGCGTCTCCGTTGGCTGCTGCGGCAAATTAAGGCCGTTGATCCTACGAATGTTTTCGTCACAACAATCTGGCCGTCGCGAGCGACAAACACGGTACTTCCATTACAGGCCCTTCGTGAAGATGACACGGTGTTGCAGGGCGGCGGCAAGGGCACCGCTCCCAGGGCGTTTGAAGTCTCCATCAAGATGGACGGAGGCCGTAGGTTCGGTGGACGAAAGACGTTTATTGAGGATGTCGAAAAATTGGTGCCCGAATTTTACGAGCGTATCGGTCAGCATCTCAGGGCTTGGCAACCAACACCACCGAAACCAATCAAGTCGGATTCTCTAGAAGAAGCGTCGGAACCCGAGGTCAGCACCACAGTGTCGGTCACGCCCGGCAATGCGTACACGAGCCTATTGGACGTGCCTCCATTCTTGAGACGTCCTCCAGGTCCAATGGATTGAGAACTCGCCGCTACTAAAACAGCCAGGTGGGGAAGCCCTTGGGGGCGACCTCGATCACCCATTCGGGGAGCAGGGCCTGGAACCAGAACATTTCACGGTTTCGCCTTTGAAGTATTGGGCCTGGGCCGGCGGTGCGCTCAATGCGACCGCCGCCACGCCGAGAGCAATGGCAGTAAATGTCTTGGTCTTCATCGTTACCTCCCCGTACTCAGTATGATGTGTCTCCGTGTGTCTTGATGTTTCTTGATATTTCCGGGGCACGGGCTCGTTACGGCCCTTTCGTGCCCGAAAGTCCCGCCGTCTAAGCCGGCGGCGCGGGTTGGTCCAATCCCTCGTCTCTTATCCTTTCCAAGAATGCCGAAAAGCCGTCGCTGGCGCCGGCGGGCGCCCGGAACATGGCGGCGAAAATGGTCACCAGCCAGGGAATCTGTTCCTCGAAATCGATCATCGGGTGAATGTTCCTTTTGCGCTCCGCCTCATCCAGGGCGGCGCGCGCCGCGGCAGAGGAGATGTCGTGGACCGCGCACCACATGATGGTGAACCGCTGACGCGCCTCCTCCCGGGGCAGATGGGACTGATCGCCCGCGATCATGTCCAGGAACCGCTGATCGGTGGCGGCCGCCAGTTCGCCGAGGGGCGACGGGTTCGGCCAGCTGTACTCGTTGACCACCCAAGCGCGAAGACGGGCAAACCGGTACCGCGCGTCTTTATTGCCGAGTTCGGGGCTGACCAGCGGCGACATGTAGGCATAGATGATCTGTTCCAGCAGCGGCGGCCTGTCTTCCGCGACCCGGCACCGCTCCAACCGTTCGGTCCGCAGTCCGGTAATCTGCCGCGCCCTGCGCCTGATCACCCGGCGAAACAGGTCTTCCTTGGTCTTGAAGTGATAGTGGATGGCGCCGTTGGCCACGCCCGCCTCGGCGATGATGTCGCGAAGGGAGGTTCCCTCGAAGCCGCGTTCGGCGAAGGTTTTTTCGGCCGCGTCCAGGATCCGTTCGACGGACCGCTGGGAATCGGATCGCAGGTTCCGCGTATCGTCCATCGCTGGGCTGGTCCCCGTCATCCGCGATTGCGAACAGCCTCCAGTGGCCCAAAGTTTGGTTGATCGGCCAATTTATGTCAACCGGATACGCCCAAAAAAAGCCATATTCTCTGATTTTTGCATTGAAATTTGGTCGAGTGACCAATTATAGTCTTGCCAACCGGTATCCGAAGCCGTGGATGGTTCAATGGGGAGGGCGCGCCGCGGGCGCGCGGCTTGGGCATGACGATCACGACCACGTCCGTTTCCACCGACGTTCTCGTCGTCGGCTCCGGCTCCGCCGGAGCCATGGCGGCGGTCAAGGCCCGGATGGCCGGCGCCGACGTCCTGGTGGTGACCAAGGGGCCGTATCCGTCGGGCAATACGACCAAGGCGGCCGCCGGCTACGCCGCGGCCTTCGGCCATGCCGACGCGCGCGACAATACGGAAGTGCATTTCGGCGATGTCGTGCGCAACGGCATCGGCCTGTGCAACGAGGTAATGGTCAAGACCTGGGTCGAAAGCATATGCGCCCTCACCGACGAGATGCGGGCGTGGGGTATCGACCTTATCTTCGACGGCGACAAGTACCTTCAGCGGCCGTGGGAGGGGCATACCTATCCGCGGATGGTCCACCATCACTGGACGACCGGCAAGTACCTGATGAAGTGCCTCGGCGCCAAGGCCGAGGAGATGAATCTCAAGGCGTTGAGCCACACCATTGTCGGCGGGCTGTTCAAGGACGGCGAGCGCGTCTCCGGGGCCTGGGGCGTCAACTACCGCACCGGCGAGGTGTACATCATCCGGGCCAAGGCGGTGATCATGACCACCGGCGGCTACGGCTCCCTCTACCCGGTCGGCGACAATGTGGGCGCGGCGACGGGCGAAGGCTACGCCATCGCCTTCGACGCGGGCGCCGAATTGCTGGGCATGGAGTTCGGCCACTATCTGCCGACGCCGATCTACCCCGAGAAGATGAAGATCAAATCCGTATTCGCCGGCTACGCCAACGGCCTGGTCAACGAGGCCGGCGCCAAACTGCGCAACAACGAAGGGCGCGAATTCTTCTACGACAAGTTCCCCGAGACCGGCGCCACCAAGCTCAAAATGGAAGAGTTGACCCGCTACATCGGCGAGGAGAACCTGAAGGGAGGCGGCGGGCCGCACGGCGGCGTCTTCTTCGATGTCTCCGATGTGCCCGAAGAGTTCGAAACGAATCCCCGCTATGCGCGGGTGTGGCAGTTGGCCGGCCGGGCCGGCCATGACCTCCGCGCCGACCCCATCGAACTGGTCTGCTATCCCCATGACCTGGTGGGCGGCATCAAGATCACCATCGACGGCGAAACCAACGTGCCCGGCCTTTATGCCGCCGGCGAGGCGACGGGCGGCTCCCACGGCGCCAGCCGGTTCGGCGGCTCGGCGCTGTCGGATTGCCTGGTTTTCGGGGCCCGGGGCGCCGTCAAGGCGGCGAGCGAAGCTGGAAAACTCAACACCCATCCCTCCATCGCCAAGGCCGATATCGCGGCGGTCGGCGACAAGCTCGCCGGCTGGACGGGGCGCGGCAAGGGCGTCGACCCCGGCGAGATCCTGGACCGCAACAGCCGCGTCGCCAACACCTGCCTCAACGTGGTGCGCTCGGAGGACAGCATCCGCCGGGCCTTCTCCGAATTGGACGATATCGCCGCAAACGCGATTCCGGATATGTCCGCCGCCGGCGCCGACGACAAGGACGTGGCGGGCAAAATCCGGCAAGCCATCGAAGCCGAGGGACAGATCACCTTGTGCCGCCTTCTGGGCGCCGCCTCGCTGGAGCGCACCGAAAGCCGCGGCGGCTACTTCGGCGGCGCCTACCGGCTCGAATATCCCGATCAGGACGACGAGAATTGGCTGAAGAACGTGGTTCTCAGAAAGCAAAACGGCGGCATTGCCGTATCCCACGATGCCGTGGTGAAATTGCCCGGCGGCTATACGCCGGCCATGCAGAAGGCCATGTCCACCGAATGGTCGGTGCCCGAAGGCGAAGAAGAAGACTATACGGTCACCGAGTAGGCGGCTTAGCGAGGGAGGAAGGCCGTGGCGCGTTACGAAGTCACCATGGAAAACAATGTGGTCACCGACATCGCCGTCATCGAAGACGACGAGGAGATGCTCGGCATCGAATGGGCCTTGGCGGAAGTCCGCGAGACCTACAACCACTCCAAGATCGTAACGGCGTCGTTCACCCTGGCGAACGAAGACGAAGTCGACGATTTTCTCGACTCGATCCCCCAATATTTCGAAGCGGGCCATGATACCGGCGTCGATGGGTGGCGGGACTTCCGAGCCAGACTGGGAACCGGATAGGAGACGCATATGGGCGAGGTTCTGAGAGCCGACTGGTTCGATCTGGAGGAAAATCAAAAGGACGAGTTCTGGTCGTGGCTGCATGGGACCTTCTTGCTGGCGCTGCAATCCGCATCCGGCGTCGCCTGGGTCGGGCATTACGACATCATCGAGCAGCCCGACCGGCCCTACATCGAAGGCGCGCCGCAAAAGGTCGAGGCCGATCCCTCCGAAGTCCCGCCGGGCTGGCAGAACGTCATCCTGACCGCCGCCGCGTCCCCGGAAGCGTTTTTCGGCAAGGGCAACGCTGTCGATGCTCTCGCGGAGGCGCACGCGGACAAATTGTCGGAGTGTCTCAACCATCGTTGGGCGGTGTTCATCGAGGAGCAGGTGATCAATTCGCCGGAGCAGCGGGCCGCTCCGTACGGCATGGGTCCGCCGCCCGCCATGCAGCTCGGTAATTTCAATACCCGGACCTGGGAGGACGGCTTCGAGCTCGCCCGCTGGTACCGGGCCGAGCGCTTCCCCCGGGTTTCCGTCTCCAGGGGCATGATCCGCGGCCGGAAACTCCAATCCATCGCCGGCTGGCCCAAACATGGCGTGCTGTGGGAAGGGACCGAGCTCGCCGACGGCGATTTCTCTTTCGAGCCCCGCTTCGTCGAGGCCGACCGCGACGAGAACTGGACCGGGCGGCATGTGCTGGAATACGTGATTCACGCGCCCAACAGCCCCAATGCCGGACGGCGGGTGTGGCCCAAGGTCGAATAGATTCAATCAGGGAGGAAAATATGAGCGACGCGCGGCTCGACCACGAACGGGGCCTCGAGGTCCTGAAGGAAATCGGATGGGGCGATACCCCGATGGCGCCGATCAAGGCGGCCGACGAGCAGTTCCGGGAACTGACGGTCGGGCACCTGTTCGGCAATATCCGGGATCGGCCCGGCCTGTCGAAACGGGACCGGGAGATGGTGACTCTCGCGACCCTCATCGCGCCCGACCGCACGCAGGGAATGCGGCCCCATCCGCGGAACGCCCGGGCGCTCGGGATCACCCGGGACGAGATCCGCGAGGTGATCATCCAGGTCATGCACTATGCGGGCTGGTCCCGCGGGGCGCACGCGATCACCGCCCTCGCGGAGGCGATGAAGGAAGAGGCCGGCACCTCGTAATACTTAGCAAAGGAGAACGCGATGGCACGGGTCAGCTTCATTGACGAAGACAACGCGCCCGATCACCTCAAGGAACAGCTCGGCATCAACGGCCGGGCCCTCGAGGCCATGTTCGGCAAGCGCGGCGCAAACATCAATTCGGGCAAGCTGACGGCGCACATTCCGCTGATTTCGCGCTGGCTGTTTCCGCTGATCGCGTCCATGCAGCGGAACGGCGCCGGCAGCATTCTGCCGGCCAAGGTCAAGACCCTGGTGGATATCAAGACCTCGACGGTCAACGACTGCGCCTACTGAATTCATCACAACGAGTCGCTTGGTCAAGCGGCGGGGGTGACGGAGGAAGAACTGGCGGTGCTGCGCTCCGACGGCTACATGGCGTCCGATGTGTTCACCGACCGGGAAAAGGCGGCGATCCTGTGGGCCGAGCACGTGACCCTCAATACCGCCAAGTTCCGCGACGATGTCTACGAGCAGGTGGCGGCGGTGTTCTCCGAGGCCGAGATCGTCGAACTCACCACGCTCAGCGCGTTCCGCAACATGCGCAACCGGATGCACGATTCCTTGCACATTGATCTCGATCCGCCGTCGGGCGCGGCGGCGGTCGGCGCCGGCTCCAGGGTCGATCCGCAGGGATTGAAACGCTACCTGCAGGTGTTGGTCGACAACTGGCCCGACGAATTTCCCGAGCCCTCCGGCGACTGAAGGGGCCGTGCCCGCCCCGGCCGGACGCAGGCGCGCTATATGTCGATACGCAGGTTCATCAGAGCCAGGAGACCGGCGCCGCGCTCCGCAATCCTGAACTCACCGGCGTTGCCGATGAAGGATGGGTCGGAACCGTTCGATGCCCGAGTTGAATTTCTTGGTTCGTTATACGGCGCCATGGCCATGATCCGCGCGTTCCATTCCTCGGGGAACAGGGCTTGGCTGGTGAGAAACGCCCTGTTGCCGACATGGACCTTGAAATGCAGGTGTATGGGGCGCCGGCCGTAATAGCCCGGATAGATCGTATCGAACTCCGCGATGCCATCCGCATCCGTCATCAGCGCTCCCCGCAGAAACCGGCCGGCGAGGTCCGGTATACGGCGGCGGCCGCGCGAGCGGGCGCCTGAATCGGGATGCACGCCGTGCCCGGAATAGTATCCCCTGGCGTCGCAGCCCCACGCATCGACGATGGCACCCGGAACCGGGACGCCCGACCGGTTCAGCACCCGCAACGCCGCCGTCAAGGGCTGACCGGGTTTTCCGCCGGTGATGTCCTTGCCGCCGAGCGCGTCCGCGCAGATGAAATAGGGGCCTTCGACACTGCCTCGCGTCAGGCCGGTGGCGCCGGCGCCCTTGAAATCGGCCACCGCGGCCACCCGGTCCGTAATCGAGGACGCCAGCACACCGCTGTTGTCACAGGTGCTTTGCGGCGCGGTGGGCGGTGAAAGCATGGGGCGGTCCGCGGCGATGACCCTTCCCGACAGAATGGAAAGTCCGGCCGCCGAGATCCCGAGCATGGCGGCCCGGCGGGAGAGTTGCGTGGGTCGGGAATCCAATTGTCCGGCTTCCTTCGGTCATGGGGCATATGTGCAGACAATACGTTTGAGCGGCGGCTTTCCGTCGCTGCCTGTTTCGGGCCGATACCGTTGAGAATGTCATCCGGCCGGGGAATTTTCGATGTCCGCGTTTACCAATACAGAAGCGGACGCCACTCCCTAGATCGGGTCTAGAGCCTCGGGTGTTTAATCTGCAACATACCCAGCATCTTTGAGGTAATTCCTGCATTCCTGTGGGTCGAAGAGGGCGCAGATGTCGCCGACAGCGCGCCAGAGGGCTTCATAGGTGCGTGCTTTGGCTTTTCTGAGCAGGGCCTTTAGCTTAGCGAAGGCCATTTCGATGGGATTGAGGTCTGGAGAGTATTTGGGCAGGAACAGGAACCAGGCGCCCCGCTCGGCAAGGGCCTTTGCCGCCCGCGGACTTTTGTGGACATTGAGATTGTCGAGGATCACCACATCGCCGGGTTTCAAGCTCGGCGCCAGCTGAGTGCGGACATAAGCATCGAAGGCTGGGCCGTCCATGGCGCCGTCGACAATCCAGGGAGCGACCAGTCCATCGCAGCGCAGCCCCGCGATGAAGGTTTGCGTCTGCCACTTGCCGAAGGGCGCATCGGCCATGAGCCGCTCTCCCCGGAGACTGCGCCCGCGCAACGGCGTCATGTTGGTCTTCACGCTCGTCTCGTCGAGAAAGACGAGCCGCGCCGGCTGGCGGCGCATGAAGGGTTGGCGACGGTTAATCCATGTCCGGCGCGCCGCTTTGACGTCAGAGCGTTCTTTCTCCGAGGCCAGCAGCGTTTTTTTTATAGGTGAAGCCCGCCTTGCACAGCAGTTTGGACAGATTCGACGGGTCGGCCGTGATGCCATGTTCCGCCTCCAGCCAGACCGCGAGGGTCGGCATGGTGATGTCAGGCTGAGCCTTCACCTTCTCGATAAGGGCCGCACGATAGGGGCCAAGCTTGCCGGACCCCTTGGAACGGCCCTGCTTGGCCGGCTCAACCGAACCGGTGGCCGCATAGCGGGCCTGAACCCGCACCGCCGTCGACGGAGCAACCTCAAACTGCTCCGCAACCTCCCGACGAGACTTGCCCGCCGATATCCCCCGCACCATACGTAAACGAAGATCCGTCGAAATCGCTCTGCCCATAACAGCACCTCCTGGGCACAGGGAATCACCATTTCAAATAAAAGGGAATCCCCAACGATTCAAAATTCACGCCCGAGGCTCTAGAGCGTATTTGAGATTGATTGAATCATTTTAGGGATTCCCAAGTATGGGCGAACCATGATTCAAGATGGATGCTGGGCAAGGAGGCCAGCATTCATGGCGAGACCTTATTCGATTGATTTGCGAGAGCGTGTTGTTTTGGCGGTTTTGGCGGGGGAGAGTTGCCGCGCTGTAGCGGCTCGGTTTGGGGTTGCGGTTTCGAGCGTGGTTAAGTGGTCGCAGCGCTACCGGCGGACGGGGAGTGTTGCGCCCGGCAAGATGGGCGGTCACCGCCGCCGGGTTCTTGAGCCCCATCGGGAGTTCATTGTCGGCCGGATCGACCAGGAGCCGCATCTGACGCTGCATCGGTTGAGAGACGAGTTGGCCGCTCGGGGTGTCAGGGTATCCCACAGCACGGTATGGCTGTTTCTGCGCCGTGAAGGGCTGCGCTTTAAAAAAAACCCTGTTCGCCGTTGAACGGGCGCGCGCGGACATCGCCCGCCATCGCAGGCGCTGGAAGGCGTGGCAGGCAAAGCTTGATCCCGAACGGCTGGTATTCATTGATGAAACCTGGATCCGGACCAATATGGCCCCGCTGCGCGGCTGGGGGCCGAAAGGGGAGCGGGTCCGCGGCTTTGCCCCCCATGGGCGGTGGCACACCCTGACCTTCATCGGCGCGCTGCGCTGCGACCGGTTCACCGCGCCCTGCGTCTTCGACGGCCCCATCAATGGCGTGTGCTTCCGCGCCTACGTCGAGCAGCTGCTCGTGCCGACCCTGGTGCCCGGCGACATCGTCATCATGGACAATCTCGGCAGCCACAAGTCAAAAGCCGTGCGAAACGCCATCCGTGCCGCCGGAGCCAAGCTGTGGCTCCTGCCCAAATATTCCCCCGACCTCAATCCCATCGAGCAGACCTTTGCCCAAATCAAGCACTGGATGAGAAACGCCCAGAAGCGGGAGATCGACGACTTATGGCGCCATCTCGGGAGCCTCATCGACACCATCGAGCCACAGCAATGCGCCAACTACTTCAAAAACGCAGGATACGCTTCCGTCAAAATATGAAACGCTCTAGGGCTGTACCAACGCAATGTCCGCTTCGGATCGTTCCTTCAGCCTTATGGGGGCGAAAGCTAGAGAATCACAGGCGAGGCTTGTTATCCGTTCCGGGCCGGCCGCTGTATATTTCCCGCTAACCCGCGCTCACATCGAGGCCCAGCAGCGCCGCCGCATTGCCGCCCATGATCTTGGCCTTGTCGTCCTCGGAGAGGTTCTTGACCGAATCCACGTGTCCGACGGGATCGGTTTCGGCCATGTCGTAGGGGTAGTCGGTGCCCATGACCACGTGATCGGCGCCCCAGACCTCGATCATGTGGCGAAGCTGCTCCTCGGTGAATACCACGGTGTCGAAATAGAGCTGCTTGACGTATTCGGACGGCGCCTTGCCCGGGATGTTCACCCGGCAGTCGCCGCGGAGCGCCCAGGGGTGGTCGAAGCGTCCCCAATAGGCCGGGATGTAGCCGCCGCCGTGGGCGATGCAGATCTTGAGGCCCGGATACTTGTCGAGGTAGCCGTCGAACACCAGATGGCCGACGCATAGCGCGCTCTCCAGCGGGTGGCCGATGGTGTTGCGGAAGTAGTGATCGTCCATCCGGTCCTCGAAGCTGGTGCCGATGGGGTGGACGAAGATCAGGATGCCGAGTTCCTCGCATTTGGCGAACACCCGTTCGATGCCGGCGCGGGTCAGGTCCCGGCCGTTGACGTTGGTCGAGATCTCGATGCCGCGGAAGCCCCGACCGTTGACGCACTTGTCCAGCTCGGCCAGGGACGCGTCCTCGTCCTGCAAGGGCAGGATGCCGAGGCCGACAAAGCGGTCCGGGTGGCTCGCCACGGTCTCGGCGACCTGGTCGTTGACCATGTCGCAGAGCTCCCGCGCGATCTCGACGGGCTGGCCGTAATTGTAGTGAAACGGCGAGGATGAGATGGCCTGGACGTCGATGCCACTGGCGTCCATGTCCTTGATGCGCTCCTCGGGGTCGGTGAGCTTGGGCAGGATGGTCCGCTGCTGGGTCTTGTTGATTTCCACCGTCAGCGGGTTGGAATCGACATTGCTCTTGGTGGCGTCGGGGGAGACCAGTTCGGCCAGGCGCGCGTCCGCCGCCGGCACATGGATGTGGCAGTGGATGTCGACGGTGAAGTGCTTCTTGCCCTGGCGGGCGGTGTAGGCGTGCCCGCCCGTATCGGCGGGCGCGCGATGGGCGCAGGTGAACAGCATTGGGGGGGCTCCCTGAAAGGCGATTGTCCGTCGCCTTTCGATGTCACGCCGTTTCCGGGGAATCAAGACCCACTTCGACCATTCCGTCCGCGACCCGTACCGGATAGGCCGCGACGTCCGCCTTGCAGGGCGCCGAGACGGCCTTGCCGGTGGTGATGTCGAAGCGTCCGAAGTGGAGCGGGCATTCGATCACCGTCCCGGTGAGGTAGCCGTCCGACAGCCGGGCCCTCATGTGGGTGCAGATGTCGCCGATGGCATAGAAGGTTCCGCCCACGAGATAGAGGCCGATCTCCCGGCCCTCGATCTCCAGATGGGTGATCGAGCCCTCGGCGAAGCTGCCGGCCGGGCCAGCCGGATGAAAGCTAAGCCCGCTCACTCGGCCGCCGCCGGCACCGCGCCCTTTTCGGCCAGCAGATTGGCCGCGTCGTCTTCCAGCACCGTCCCCTCGAAATAGCCGGGATTGACGGTGAGGTGCAGCATCGCCGGGTTGGTGAAGGTGAAATCGCGGAAGTTCTCCTCGTCGAGCAGCTTCGCCTCCACCAGGGACCAGGCTTCGGACAGGATGGAGACCGCGTCCATCACGTCCCAGTGGCCGATGTCGGAGCCGAACATGGCCTTCAGCGGCGCGCCCACCGGCGACAACCGCCGGTTGAAGGCCACCGAGGTCATCCGGTCGTCGGCTTCGCAGCCGAAATAGAACGGCTCGACGAAAAGCCGGCGGAGATCGCGGACCTCGGTCATGCCGCAGGCCTCGAACTCGTTGAAATTGTCGGGCGCCTTGCGCTGAAGGGGACCCCGCGGCTGGGCGCGGACCCGCTCGCCGGTATGGATCTCGTCGCCGTATTCGTCGAACAGTTCGGCCAGAAGATCGACGTCGAGCTTGTCCGGGTCGAGGTTGGCCCTGAGATGGTCGACATTGCGCTTCTCGAAGTGCTCGACGATGTCGTTCAGCAGCGCCATGGCCCAGCCGGCGCCGCCTTCGAGGAAGCCGAAGCTCAACCCCGGGAAGCGGTTGGTGACGCCGCCGAGGAACAGGGCGCGGGCGAAATACTCGGCGCCTGCGGCGAAGCCGCCCAGGTGATTGAAGACGTAGTTGGTCTTCGAGTTGCGGTACGTGTTGCCGATTCCCGCCGTGTGCCCGGTCGGCGCGACCTCGAGCTCCTGGCACTTGGCCCAGAACGGGTCGTAGTCGTAGGGCGGATCGATGGCGATGGATTGGGTGCGGAACGGAGTTTCCCTGTCCGGGCCGTCATCGGGACGGATCACTTCGGTGCCGATCATGATCGCCTTGTGGCCGAGCTCGCCGACGGCGAACTCCAGTTCGGCGATACCTTCCTCGGGCGTAAACGTCGGGATCACCGCCACCGGCCGGCAGCGGTCGCCCGCCTCGGCGAACATGTCGGCATACATCATGTTGAGCGCCCGGCAATAGACCTGCCGAAGCTCATCGTCCTGGTAGTACAGTCCGGGGATGCCGGCGGTGGTGTAGAAGTGGGCGAAATCGATGCCCATCTCGTCCATGCGGGCGCGGAAATATTTGGGCAGCCGGGACATGGCGTGGTCGGCGGTGTGATCGCCCGACGGCACGCCCCACCACAGGAACTTGGACGGCATGTTGTATTGCTTGCGCTCCATCAGGTGCGCGCGCCGCTTGACCATTTTGGCGGCGGTGTCCCTGCCGGCCAATTCGATCAGATAGTCATTGATGGCGAACTGGCTCTCGACGACGTGGGCATCGGTATCGATGACCGGATGGTCCAGTTTCTTCCTGACATCGCTGCCCGGAAAATCCGCGAATCCCGACATGTTACCGTCCTCCCCAACTCCCGATCGCATTTCGTTGCAATTGCAACTTGTTGCACGATTGGGTTGCGAATTCAACGGACTTGCGCGGTTTTTTCCCTAGGCGGCCCGCCGGGGCCGCGCCTACACTGATGTCCCGAAACCGCGATGGGGGACATCATGCAAGTAACGCTGCTCGGCACCGGATTGCCGTTTCCGAACCCGCACCGCCGGGGACCCGCCTATCTGGTGGAGGCGGGCGAGGAGAAGATCCAGATCGATTGCGGGTCGGGGTGCGTCCACCGGCTCTACGAGGCGGGCTCGCGGCCGCAGGAAATCGATCACCTGTTCATCACCCACCTGCATTCCGATCACTACATCGATCTCGGTCATTTCGTCATCATGCGCTGGGTGCTGGGGGACGACCGGCCGCTGCACGTCTACGGCTCGCCCGGCCTGCGGAGAATGGTCGATCTGCTGCTGGAAATGCATGCCCCGGACATCGAGCTCCGGATGATTACCCGCACCAAAAAGCGCGAGCAGCCCAACATCGTCGTCCATGAACTGGAAGAGGGGCGGGCGCTGGAAACCGCCAACGGCCTGACGGCGACGGCCTTCAAGGTGGACCACTATCCGCTGGAGATGCCGTTCGGCTTCCGCTTCGACACCAAGGACAAATCGGCCGCGTTCTCCGGCGACACCTGTCCCTCGGAAAATCTCATCAAGCACACCCGGGGCGTCGACATTCTGGTGCACGAATGCACCGAGTACACCAAGTGGACCAACCCGGAGATCGACGAAAGCCACAAGGTCAAGACCCACACCCATCCCGATCTGCTGGGGTTGGTGGCCCGGGACGTCGAGCCGGGGCTCCTGGTCGCCTCCCACCTGATGCCGCGGTCGATCCCCAAGGAACTTCGCCGAATGATCGGCGCCAACTATGACGGCCCCACGGTCATCGGCGAAGACCTGATGACCGGCTGAGGCTGGCCGAAGGAAGAATGAGCCCTCCCGGCCGGGCGGGGCCTCCGGGATATTCACCACAGAGACACAGAGTTCACTGAGGAGGAATGGTTAACTCCTCACTGTCTCACCGTCTCTGTGGTTCCAGAAGCCGTCATGCCCCGGCTTGTCCCACTGCTGTCCGGTTTATTTTTGTGGACGGGTTGCATGGCATTGATTCTACTGGGGTCCAAGCGTTTGCGAACGTTTTGGACACGAAGGAGGCTCAATGCCATGCATCACCACAATAGCGTTTTCCACGATCTGTTGAAGCATATTCCTTGGGACGCTTTTGAGCGTTTGGTTGCCGAGCACGGCGCGGACAAGCACATTCGCCGGTTGCCGACGAAGAGCCAGTTCATCGCCCTGCTGTATGGACAGTTCTCCGGCGCGTCCAGCCTGCGGGAGATCGCCGGCGGCCTGGAGAGCCATTCGGCGCGTTTGTACCATGTCGGCGGCCGCACGGTGTCACGCTCGACCTTCGCCGACGCCAACGCGCGCCGTCCGGCGGCGGTGTTCTCGGGCCTGTTCGCCGAGATGGCCGGCCGCGCCCAGCGGGGGCTGCGGCGCAAGCTCGGCGATGCCACCTATCTGATCGATTCCACCGGGCTCCGCCTGAGCGGGGCCGGGTCCGAGTGGGCGCGCTTCTCGGCCAAGGTGTGCGGCGCCAAGGTCCACGTGATCTACGACGCGGATGCCGATCAGCCGGTTTATTCGGCGATGACGGCGGCCCGGGTCAACGACATCACGGCGGCGAAGGAGATGCCCATCGAGGCCGGCGCCACCTACGTCTACGACCTCGGCTACTACGATTATGCCTGGTGGGCCAAGCTGGACGCCGCCGGATGCCGCATCGTCACCCGCTTCAAGTCCAGCACGCCGCTCGACCTCATCGCCGAACTCGATGTGGCCGAGAACGGCGGCATCCTGTCCGACCGCATCGGCTTGCTGCCCAAACGCCAGGCCAAAAACCGCAAGAACCCGTTCTCCGAGCCGGTGCGCGAGGTGCGGATCAAGACCGACACCGGCAAGGTGCTGCGCATCCTCTCCAACGACCTCGACGCCCCGGCCGAGGAGATCGCCGAGCTCTACAAGCGGCGATGGGCCATCGAGCTGTTCTTCCGCTGGGTCAAACAGACCCTCAAGATCAAACACTTCATCGGCAACAGCGAGAACGCCGTGCGCATCCAGATCGCCGTCGCGATGATCGCCTATCTGCTGCTCAGGCTCGCTCAAGCCACCCAGAAGGCCATCAACAGCCCGCTCATCTTCGCCCGTCTCGTGCGCGTCAACCTCATGCATCGAAAGCGCATCGACAGGCTCCTCATACCCAAAATACCGCCGCCCGAAAATCCAAACCAAATGGCCATCCAATGGACGTGAAAATTAAACCGGACAGTAGTGGGCTTGTCCGGGGCATCCACGTTGTTCTGGATTACCCGGTCAAGCCGGGTAATGACGAGCTTCTTTGATTCAGCACCACGCGTCATGCCCCGGCCCACTGGACCGGCTTTGCCGGCCAGCCGGCAAAGTGGCGGGGCATCCAGAATATTCACCACAGAGCACACAGAGACCACGGAGAAGGTGTATTCCGCTGTACGACGCCCCATCTCGGTGATCTCGGTGATCTCTGTGGTGAAATCTTATTCCACCTACCACCGGATCGCGCCGGTGAGCATCGCGCCGTGGGCCGGGGGTTCGTTGGCGTTGGCGCTCTCGCGGCGGGTGGCGTCCACGTTGACCTGGAAATACCCGCCGGCCGCCGGAGTCAGCCGCCAGCCGATCCGGTAGTCGCGCGTATCGTCCGACGCCCCGAAGCCCACGTTGGGCGTGCCGGTGACGCGGCCGCCGAAGTGCCCGAACCCGTAGCCGACCTCGCCCTCCATGCGGCCCGCCGCGTCCGCTCCGCCGCCCTTGGGCAGTTCGTCCTGCCACAACTTGTTCGCTTCGCCCGCCGGTTGGCCCCATCGGGGAGACAGCACCACCGACAGGCCCCGCCCGTGGGCCCCGGGACCGGCCCGGGCGGTGAGGCTCACGCCCCGCTCCTCGGCGCCGTCCTCGGAGTGCGCCGCGAGCCAGCGCCCCCGCGCCTCCACCTGAAAACGCGGCGCCGCGACGCGCAGACCGCCCGCGACCTCAAGGCCCGTCCCGGTCACGCCGTCGCCGCCGTCGCGCCGCGCCGCGGTCTCCACGAAGGGCGTCAGCGAGGACCCGTCGTCGAACGGGATGAGCCTAGAGGCCTCGATACCGCCCCTCACCCGCCATGCATCGGCGAGTATGCCGTCCACCGCCTGTTCCTGGTCCCCGCCGCCCTTGGCGGTTTGCATACGCGCCAAGCTTACGTCGCCCCGCGCCGCGAGGTCGATCCCGGCCACGGGCGGCAGGGGCCGGCGCAGCCCAGCGGAGCCCGTCCACATCCGTAGCCGGCTCTTCTCCCGCGTTTCGCCGTCATCGGTCTCGTGGCGCGCCTCGCCCCGGCCCGCGCCCAGCATCCCGCGAAGCTCCAGCCCGTTGGCGAAGGTCCAGCGCCCGTAGGGCCAGAGCGCCGTCAACGCCGTCTCGATCCGGCCTTCCTCGCCGTCCAGCACGTAATCCGTCTCGCTCGTCCCGCGGGACACCGCCAACCCGGCGACCCAGCGCCCCGGACGTGCCGAACCCCCGGAAGAGCCGCGTGGCGCTTCCCGGGCGTCTACGCCGAGCCAGCCGGTGCGGGTCTCGCCCGAGTAGCTGGAGATGTCATCCGGGCGGCCCGAGAAACTCCCGAAGTCCCCCCGGCCCCACACGGCCCAGCGGGGCGCAAGGGGATGGAGCCTATTCTCGCTCTCCTTGTCACCGGGGGCCGCGCCCAGGGTCCAGGAGAAGGCGCTCGCGGGCAGCAGCGCGCCGGTATGGACGCCCCGGCTCCCCGCGCGGGGCGCGCAACCGGGCGCAACCGTCTCGAAGGCGCGGCCCCAGGCGTCCGGCGGACAGGCCGCGCTGTTCCGCCATCCGTCAGCCGGTCTCGAAGACGCCCCGAACCGGACCGTCTCGCCGGCGATGGTCATTCCTGGAGTTGGCGCCGCATCGCCGAGCCGGGTCCCGATGTTGCTGACCGCGCCCGCGATGGTCCGCGACGCCACCTCGGCCAGGGTGCGCTTCACCACCCCCTGCTGCTCCTCGAGCGCAACCCCCACCGTCACACGGAAGGACAGTATCGCGGCGGCGCCGTTCGCGTCCGTGGCCGCGTAGGTGAAGGTCCAGCGCCCCTCGGCCTCGGGTGTGCCGGAGAGCCGCCGCGTTGTGGCATCGAAGGAGAGCCCCGCGAGCCCCGCCGGCGAGGAGGTCAGCACATAGGTATAGGGAGCGCCGCCGCCCCCCGTGGCTGCCGGCAGGGTCACCGAATTCATGGCAACGCCCGGCTCCAGGCGCAGCGGCCCGACCCCGGACGTAAAGCGCGGCCGCTGGCTCGCCGGAGTCTTGGGCGTCTCCGGCGTGGCGGGCTGGAGCCCGCTGTTCACCTTGTGGCTGGCGTTGTGGGCCAGCCCGTCATGGGCGAGGTTGGCATCGACGCTGTCCGCATCCTTGATGGTGCCGCCGTTCAGTTCCAGGGTGTTCTCCAGCACCGCGACGCCGTTCGGCGAGACGTTGGGCGACACCACCGTATAGGCGAAGGTCAGCACCTTGGTGCCGCTGCCGCTCTCGTAGTTCGCCCAGAACTCGCCGAAGTTCGGGTCCATCTTGATCTTGAGCCGGGGCGTACCGGTCACCGTGACGTTCTTGTCGAAGGTCACCTGGACCTGGATCTTCTCGCCCAGCCCGTAGGTCTCCGGCGTGTTGTCGCCGTCCACGTCGAGCGACGGCGTCGAGGATATCTCCACCCCGGTCACCTCGGGCGGATTGCTCTTGGCGTAGCCGCGAATGGCGATCATGAGGGCTCTACCATTCGTGTCGGATGCCCACTGCGAGATATCGTTGGCCCTGGAAAAGAAGGAGTCCGCGATGTTCCATCCCGCCTGCGCGCCCGAATCCTCGCTGTTGGAGGTCGTTACCGCAACGAGCGAGGTGGGGGGGGGTCCGGACGCATAGTCGATCCTCACCCAGTAGGTCGTGTCGGCAGCCAGGTCGAAGCCGGTGGCGTGCGTGAAGCGCGCGTTCGACCAGCTTGTCGGCAGGCTCGAAGGGTTGGTCAACGTGCCCACCACGGTGCTGCCCGGACTGCCGGCGGAGTCGTTCACGACGGCGACGGTGTAGGTCGTCGCGGTCCCCGAGGATTGCTCCAGGCGGATGTCCAGGCCGGTCAGCTTGTAGCCCGTGGTGTTGCTGCCGGTCGTGAAGGCCTGCGCGAAATCCTTAGTAAAAAATGGATTAGACGTGACTTGGGTCTGGCCCGTGTTCTTCACCAGGTCGATGCTCGTCTGCGCCTCTGCGGCGGGCGCGGCGAAGCCGAGCAGCAGGGCGAAGGCCGCAGCGAAAACGCAGGCCGCAATCCCGGGCGACGGCATGAGCCGACGCAATAGCTGCGGCATGCGGAGATGCGCCCGACAGTCTCGCCAAAGCGCCGTTGAACCGACCGTGACATCACGCGTCATCTGACGACCCCTGAAGCTGTATTACTCCCGATAACTGTCGTTATCGGGAGTAATCTGCGGGCTCGCGATTGGACGAACCGGAGGCGCGCATATGTATCTCGAACCCCCGGCCGACCCCTGCGAGGAGCCGGGTAATGAACGCGCACCGGTGCTCGCGATGCGACTCCAACGGTTCCTGCAGACAACAAACGGCGCGTTCAGCACGAACACCGAACGGGCGCTCAGGTCGGACCTCGGCATCTATGCGGCGTGGTGCGCCGAGCGGGGGAAGAGGGTCTTGCCGGCGGCGCCCGAGACGGTCGCCGCCTTCATCGATGCGATGGCGGAGACCCGGGCGCCGGCCACGGTGCGCCGCTACGCCGCCAGCATCGCCAAGGTCCACCGGGAGACCGGATGCGGCAAGATCCTCAAAAGTCCGGCCGTGCGGCTCGCGCTCAGGCGCATGCACCGCGTGAAGGGGCGGCGCCAGAGACAGGCGCACGGCATGACCGGGCCGCTGCGCGAACGCCTGCTGGAGGCGGCGGGAGATAGATTGATCGACGACCGCAACCGGGCGCTGCTCGCCGTGGCCTATGACGCCATGCTGCGGCGCACCGAGCTCACGTCTCTGGAAGTGTCTGATTTTCTTGAGGAAATCGGCGGCGACGCGACCTTGCTGGTGCGCCGCTCCAAGACCGACGGCGAGGGCCGGGGCGAACGCCTCTACCTCGCGCGCGATACCGTTGTGTTGGTGCGCGCCTGGCTGGAACGCAGCGGGATCCAGGAGGGAAGGCTGTTCCGCTCGGTCGGCAAGGGCGGCGGGCTCGGCGAGGGGCTCGATCCGAGCCAGGTGCCGCGCATCTTCAAGGGCATGGCGCGCCGCGCCGGACTGCCGGCGGCGATGGTGCAGGGCCTGTCCGGGCACTCGGCCCGGGTGGGCGCGGCCCAGGACATGATCGCCGCCGGTATCGAGCTTCCGGCAATCCTCCAGGCCGGGCGGTGGAAGTCGACCGCCATGGTCAACCGCTACGGCGAGCAGCTATTGGCGCGGCGCAGCGGGGCCGCCCAGCTCGCCCGGCTTCAGGAACGGAGCTGAAGGTTGCCGGGGGTGTGCGAATACGGCTGCCGGGCTATAATGACCGGGCGGCCATGGCGGTGCATGGGCGAGCCGTGGCGGCATCGAAGGGGCCGAATCCGGCCCTGGCGGGCCTCAAGGGCGCAAATCCGGAAAATGTTATCAGGAGTAATAATCGGCGCGGGCGGCGGGTCCGGCGTCCCGGCGGCGCTGCCCGGCAGGAGCCGGCCGGCCTGGAAAAAACGGCGGACGTTCAAGGGGTTACCGGAAATTGGCGGCGGAACGCGGTGCCTTGCCGGAGGTGCGGCGCACCGCCGGTGCAAGGGTGACGTAAAAATTTATGTGTCAGTTGGGAATGGGGTACTCCCTGTGGTTTACGACAACCGCAAGAAGGATCACCCCGATGCCACAGCAAGCTGTAACGATTGAGAACCTACCACAAGCCTTTGAGGTGGTGAAGGAGATGCAAGCAGGCGGATTGGACTGGGGCGAGGGTTATCGCCCGCTTGGCCGCCAGGCGCTGGCCGAGATCATCGAGGGCCGGATGGCCGAGGCGGTGGATCGCTGGCTCGACGGCCTCGATGGCAGCGCTATGCGCGACCGGCGCAACGGCACCTACCGGCGCCGCCTGCTCAGCGAGCTCGGCGACATCGAGCTCAACGTGCCGCGCACCCGGCACTTCTGCCCGACCGAGGTTCTGAAGAGCTACGCAAGGCGCGCTCCAGAGATCGACCGCGCCATCCTGGCCGGCTTCGTGCTGGGGCTCTCGACCCGCAAGGTCGGCGAGGTCCTGCTTGCCCTGCTCGGGCGTCCGGTCTCGGCCGCGACGGTGAGCCGGGTCGCCAAGACCCTCGATCTGTCGGTCGCCGCATTCCACCGCCGGCCGCTGAAGAACGCCTACAAGGCGCTGATGCTCGACGGCGTGGTGCTGGCCTGCAAGACCGGCGCCGGCGCGCTCAGGAGGCCGGTCCTGGTGGCGCTGGGCATACGGCACGACGGCAAGAAGGAGATTATCGACTTCCAACTCGCCGCCAGCGAGAGCGCCGCGGAGTGGGAGCGCTTCCTCACCGCGTTGCACCGCCGCGGCCTCACCGGCGAGGGCCTTGAGATGATCTGCGTTGATGGCGGCCAAGGCCTGCTCGCCGCCTTGCCGATCGTCTATCACGGCATCCCCGTTCAGAGGTGCTGGGCGCACAAAATCAGGAACATCCTCAACAAGGTCCGCGTAGCCGACCAGCAGGCCGTCAAGGCCGACGTCCACGCCGTCATGAATGCCCCCAACCGCCGCAAGGCCGAGACCGCCGCCCGCCGCTTCGCCGACGCCTGGGAAGATACCTACCCCAAGGCCGTCGCCTGCCTGCGCAACGACCTCGACGACCTGCTCACCTGCTTCCGCTACAAGGACCTCGCCGAGCGAAAGCAGGTCAGGACCACCAATGCCATCGAACGGAGGTTCCGCGAGGTTCGCAGACGAACCCGGCCCATGGGAACCTTCAAGGATAAAACCTCAATGGACCGCATCCTCTTCGCGGTCTTCATTCACGAAAACAAGTCTCAGGGAATCAGTACCCCAGTCTCCCTGACACATAACTCTTGACGTTACCTCAACCGCGCCGCGCTTGCGCTCTTGATGCGAGCGCGCCACAATTGTCACCGCGCACGGGGGGAGTGTGAGGGGGGAGGACCCGTGAAAATGTCCGGTCGCCGGAAAAGCCGAGGAAGATGGGCCGACAATCGCCGGCTTTGCGACCTAGAGCCCGAGGACCAGGTACACCTCAACGAAGTCAAGAACGCCTGCCGGTGGGCTCCTCGATGTTCCCTGTATCAACGCCATCCGAAGGACTGCCGCCTGGCCGAGCACATCGTCCAGAGTTACGTCTACGGGATCAACGCCGGCGACCAGGCCGACGAGACGCCGGCAGCCGAGGCCTCGGACGGAGAGGTCCAGCTGGGGCTCTTCGGCATCCCCGAAAAATGATCTTTCACATCGGCCGGCCGGCAGCGGCCGCCGGCGCTTCGGCCGGCCAGCGCGGCTATGACGCCTTGGGGCCAGCTGGTCGACCGGATGCCGGCGACGTCTCCCGGGAGGATTCCCGGGAGACGTCGCCGGCGCTTGGGAACAAATGGGGCAACCGAATCGGTCCGCAGGCCTCTGGGACGGGACCGACACCAGGCGACCACGTTCGGATCGGAGCGTGGGCGCCGGCGGCGCCGGCAGCAACTCGGGCGGACTTCCTCGGTCCGCTGCTGCCGTCGCCGGCTCCCGACGTGCCGCCGGACCTTTTGCCGGCGCACCTGGCGCGGGCGGAGAACCTGAAGAATATTCACGCCATCGCCCGGGCGCACCTTGGTGAGATGATCACCAGCCGCAAGCTGGCGCGGTATGTCGAGATGTTCGGGTGGGAAGCTGCCGCCGCCTGGTCCGGCCTCGATGTCGGGCAGCTGATGACGGTCTGGTACCATTACCGCCGGCCACGTCGCCGGCGTTGGACGACTCGAGACAGAGCTCGAGCTCGTGCCTATATCCGCCACCTCGAGGACCAGGAGCGCCAGCTCGAGGAGCTCCACGCGGATCCGGAGCAGTTCATACCCGGAACGCGGATCCGCATGGAGGATCTCTGATGGCACCGGGTGATCGCCGATGGTGTCCTTTCTGTGGAGCTCAACCAGGTGAAACCGCGATTCCGTGTGCCCGGGGCCACGGTCGCAACGTCCAGGACTGTCCCGAGTACCGCGACGCGATCCGCGAGCCGTCCGCTGCGGACCGAAAACGCGCTGCAATCATCGAGCGGCTCAAAAATCGACCGCCGAGGTTGCCCCCAGATTGACGTTAGCGCCCTCCCGGGTACCTAAGGTTCAGAAGAAACGCCGCCGCTCCTGGGTGCTCTCTCCGGAGCCGTCCACGCCATCCCTGGGCGAGACTTGAACCCTTGATCCCGTCGATGTATCGCCGGCGCACCAGGTGGCGATCTTCCCGCGGTTCAAACTCCGGACACGCGGAGCCTGGCCCGCGGTATCCCATGATCATGAACGTCCGTAAAAACTGCTCCCGAATCACGTCCTCGATGCCGGCGAACAGACGCGCCGGCACGAAGTGCTCAGGCCTCGCCGGCATCGCCTTGAATCGTCCGCCGGCGTTCAGCTGCCCGGGGACATCGAGGAGCGCGGCCAGCCGTTCGAGGTCCTCGGCCAAATGTTCCTGGCGGACAATGAAGTCGGCGACATGCGACCCGAACAGGGAATAGCGATCGTGTCCCTCCGCCAGCCGATGCGCCGACGATCGGACGTAATCCTGGAAGGCCTCGTGATCTTCCAGCAGCAGACCGACCCGGAAGGCCTTCGAAGCTAGGGTCCCATCGTTGTAGGCACCGTGTAGGTGCTGCCAGAGGTATCGGGAGATTAGCCGCTCGTAGGGATTCCGTTCGCAGCCGATGATCAGGTAATCCTCAACCTGGTCCCCGAAGATGTCGAAGATCGTCCGGATGTTTTCCCCGTTCTGGAGTCGTTGTGATCGTCCGTGCAGATCGACAAACGGGCCGTTGGTGGTCGGGAGGTCGAGCGAGTGTTCCTTGCTGGAGTCCTCGTCTAACGGGGTCACGATGTCGCCGGGTTCGCACAGTTTGACGAGCTCCATTCGGAGTGTCGTGCTGGCTGCCTTTTGGATCGGAACGAAGATGAACTTGCGGGAGTGACTGATGATCATTTGTGCCTCGGTTTGTTGGTGTCCGATAAACGGACGTTGTGTATAACCTGTTCAACGCCTGTGGACAAAACTGTGCGAATCTGGCACGCGGTGTCAACCGCAAGGGTAACGTCAAGAGTTATGTGTCAGGGAGACTGGGGTACTGATTCCCTGAGACTTGTTTTCGTGAATGAAGACCGCGAAGAGGATGCGGTCCATTGAGGTTTTATCAGGGCAATCGCATTAGCCTATTTCGGCGATGAGTTTTCGGAGGAAGTTGTCGCTCCACCCGGCGCGATTGAACTTGAGACGGTTTGATCCCTTGTCCTTGTTGCGTTTGATGACGTTGAGGGCGAGGCGTCTGAGGAGAGCGAGGTTTTCCGGGGCGTTGTCCTTGCGGGCTCGGGCCTGATCTTCGTCCATGACCACATCGAGCACCCAATGGAGTTGGTTCTCGATCCCCCAGTGTCCGCGGACGAGGCGGTTCAGTTCGTCGGCGGTGAGCGGCCAGGAGGCGATGAAGTAGCGCACCGCTGTCGTGGCCCGGCCGTCGGTCTCGCGGCTGGAGGTGACCTTGCCGACAGCGGCCAGGGCCGGCCACCGGTGGGCTTCGGCGAGCCAGTCCATATCGTGCAGCACCTCGGCGCGGCGGGTTTCGATGCGGCCGTGGCCGGCGTCCACCGTCTGGTCCACGCCGTCGGCGGGCGCCTGGGGATCGTCCAGCAGCAGTTTGACGTCGGCGAGAAGGTCGGGCTGGTTGGCCTTCAGCGCCATCAGGTAATCGGCGCCGGCCTCGTGGATGTCGCGGGCCGTGCCGCTCTGGCAGTGCATGGCGTCCATGGTCATCACCGCGCCTTCGAGGCTGAGCAGCTTGAGCAAGGCCGGCACGGCGGTGATCTCGTTGCTCGCGCCCACGTTCATCTGGCCTAGAACCAGCCGCTGATCGGCGGCCCAGGCGCTGACCAGGTGGAGCGGCGAGGTTCCGGAGGCCCGATCGAAGGAGCGCCTCAGGCTCTTGCCATCAATCGCAACAACCTCCGCCCGGGCGGTCGCGAAATCGGACATGAAGCGCTGGAAGGCGGCATGAAAGGCCCGCGGGTCCAACAACCGGAACAGCCGCGAGAAGGTGTCGTGGCTGGGCGGGCCAGCGGGCAGGGTCAGGAACTCGCGCAGCACCTCTTCCTTGGCCTCGGCGAAGTCCGCCATGTCAACGCACGACGTGCTTCCACACAGCGCCGCGCACAGCGCCATGAACAGCATCTCAAGAAGATCATGACGCAACGCGTTGCCCGTGCGCGGATCATCAAGACCCGAAAAACTCTCCCGAAATCTCTCCACCGAAACCTCCATCAAACGTCAAAGAAGCTCCAGCAGCAGCGATACTCATTTCCATTCCGTTTACGAAGCCATTCCGTTCACGAACCAAATCAAATGCGATTGCCCTGGAGGTTTTATCCTTGAAGGTTCCCATGGGCCGGGTTCGTCTGCGAACCTCGCGGAACCTCCGTTCGATGGCATTGGTGGTCCTGACCTGCTTTCGCTCGGCGAGGTCCTTGTAGCGGAAGCAGGTGAGCAGGTCGTCGAGGTCGTTGCGCAGGCAGGCGACGGCCTTGGGGTAGGTATCTTCCCAGGCGTCGGCGAAGCGGCGGGCGGCGGTCTCGGCCTTGCGGCGGTTGGGGGCATTCATGACGGCGTGGACGTCGGCCTTGACGGCCTGCTGGTCGGCTACGCGGACCTTGTTGAGGATGTTCCTGATTTTGTGCGCCCAGCACCTCTGAACGGGGATGCCGTGATAGACGATCGGCAAGGCGGCGAGCAGGCCTTGGCCGCCATCAACGCAGATCATCTCAAGGCCCTCGCCGGTGAGGCCGCGGCGGTGCAACGCGGTGAGGAAGCGCTCCCACTCCGCGGCGCTCTCGCTGGCGGCGAGTTGGAAGTCGATAATCTCCTTCTTGCCGTCGTGCCGTATGCCCAGCGCCACCAGGACCGGCCTCCTGAGCGCGCCGGCGCCGGTCTTGCAGGCCAGCACCACGCCGTCGAGCATCAGCGCCTTGTAGGCGTTCTTCAGCGGCCGGCGGTGGAATGCGGCGACCGACAGATCGAGGGTCTTGGCGACCCGGCTCACCGTCGCGGCCGAGACCGGACGCCCGAGCAGGGCAAGCAGGACCTCGCCGACCTTGCGGGTCGAGAGCCCCAGCACGAAGCCGGCCAGGATGGCGCGGTCGATCTCTGGAGCGCGCCTTGCGTAGCTCTTCAGAACCTCGGTCGGGCAGAAGTGCCGGGTGCGCGGCACGTTGAGCTCGATGTCGCCGAGCTCGCTGAGCAGGCGGCGCCGGTAGGTGCCGTTGCGCCGGTCGCGCATAGCGCTGCCATCGAGGCCGTCGAGCCAGCGATCCACCGCCTCGGCCATCCGGCCCTCGATGATCTCGGCCAGCGCCTGGCGGCCAAGCGGGCGATAACCCTCGCCCCAGTCCAATCCGCCTGCTTGCATCTCCTTCACCACCTCAAAGGCTTGTGGTAGGTTCTCAATCGTTACAGCTTGCTGTGGCATCGGGGTGATCCTTCTTGCGGTTGTCGTAAACCACAGGGAGTACCCCATTCCCAACTGACACATAAATTTTTACGTCACCACCGCAAGGGCGTTCTTGACAAGTTTGCTCCCGATAACGACAGTTATCGGGAGTAATCCGGACCGGAACAAGCGGCTCGTTAAGCGGTACCGGCCGCTACGCGCCGGTCCGGACGGCTTCAGGCCTCCGCTACTTTCCCCAATTCCCGGACACATCGTTAGTCCCGAAAGCGAAAGAGGGTCGAGTTGCGGCATTTGTCTTCTCAAAACGTCATGGCCGGGCGCTAGACCCGGCCATCCACGTATAGCGCCTGTCCCCAAAGCGTGGATGCCCCGGACAAGCCGGGGCATGACGAGCTTCTTTGATTCAGCATCACGCGTCGTGCCCCGGCCCACCGGGCCACTTCGTCGGCCGAAGGACAAGCTGTGTCCGGGGCATCCGCGGCGGCGTGTTCGCGGCAGGAAAAGCTAGTAGGCGCGGACCTTTACGGTCATCTGGCCCACCTCGTCCACGGTCGCGACCATGGTATCGCCCGGCTCCACCGGCCCGACGCCTTCCGGCGTGCCGGTCATGATGACGTCGCCCGGATGGAGGGTGAAGAATTGGGTGGCGTAGGCGATCAGTTTGCGGCAACTGAAGATCAGTTTGCCGGTGTTCGATTTCTGGCGGACCTCGCCGTTCACGGTGATCTCGAAGTCCAGCTTGTCCGGGTCGGAGATGTCGTCGGGGGTCACCAGCCACGGCCCGAGCACCGCGTAGCTGTCGACGGATTTCCGCAGAGACCGGTCCTCGGCGCCCCGCACGGTCATGTCGAGACCGATGGCGTAGCCCGCCACATAGTCGAGCGCGTTCGCCTCGTCGGCGTCCTCGCAAGTCTTGCCGATCACCATGGCAAGCTCCACCTCATGGTCGTTCCGCCGGTCGACGAACCTGAGCGCCACGCCGTCGTCCGGTCCCGCCAATGCGGAGTTTGCCTTCAGGAACAGCCCGTACTCGTCGATGGTTTTTATCTCGCGCCCGAAACTGATTTCGTCGTCGTCGAGGGATTCCTCGTGGTGGGCGCGATAGTTCACCGGCGCGCCGATGACCTTGGTCGGATTGGCGACGGGCGAGCGGAGATGCACGCCGGACAGCGGCTTGGGCGCCGACCGGCCGGCCTCTTCCTCGAGCCGGCTCTTCAGCCGGTCCAGATTGGCGATGAACTGGTCCCCCGGCGGCTGCGGCCAGCCTTGCGGTTCCAGGCCGGCGAGGGCGGCGGTGGCATCGAATACCCGGCCGTCCCGGACCAGTCCCAGGCGATCGTCGTCGTATCGGCAGATTTTCATTCGAGTTTTCCCGGCAATCCTCGTTTTCGGCGCGCTTTCGGGGCCTTTGTCGCTGTTCGGACATTTACTAGTTAACGCCTCGCAAATCGAGTTCTGAATGGTAAACTGTCCGAATATTCCCAAAGTACCGGGAATCGAGGAGGCGAACATGCAGATTCAGAAACTTCACCACGTGGTCTACCGGTGCAAGGACGCGAAGGAGACCGCGAAGTTCTACACCGAATTGCTCGATCTCGATTTCGCCATGGCGGTATCCGAGACCAATGTGCCTTCGACCGGCGAGTCCTGTCCTTACATCCACGTCTTCTTCGAGATGGCCGACGGCTCCTCCGTCGCGTTCTTCGAACTCCCCGAAGAGCCGGAGATGCAGATGGATCCGAATACGCCGGAATGGGTGCAGCATCTGGCCCTCGAAGTCGGCGACATGGACGAGCTGAATGCGGCCAAGGAGCGCCTGGTGAACGCCGGCGTCGAGGTGGTCGGCCCCACCGATCACACCTTCTGCCAGTCCATCTACTTCTTCGATCCCAACGGCCACCGGCTGGAACTGACCGTCCGCACGGAAACGCCGGAGATGATGCAGCGTCTCCGCGACACCGCGACGCCGATGCTCGAGGAATGGGATCAGACCAAGGCGGTCTCCGACAAGGCGGCCTGGATACACGAGAACACCGAAGCCGGCCGATAGACCGGCCCCGCTCGGCAGGCGCGGATCGTCCCCATGAACGGCGAGCTACTCGTTCTGAGCGTCCGGCAGGGCGGCCACATGGAGAGCCAGTCGGGGCTCCAGATGAACGCGCCGAAGATTTTCGGCCGGCTGGCCGCCGACGGGTGCGACCCGAAGACCGCGTTCGTGGTCATTCATCCCACCAGCAACTTCATGGCGCACTACATGTTCGATCCGCTGCAACGGCGGGGCCGCGCGCTGCTGGGCCTCAACACCCGCTATATCGCCAACGACACCATGCTGCTGATGGAGCGGGCGATCCAGGATCTGGGCGCCGGTATCCGGGAACTGCGCGGCCGCGGCTACGACAAGATCGTTCTGGTGGGCAATTCGGGCGGCGGGGCGCTGGCCGCCATGTATCAGGACCAGGCGGAAAATCTGACCATCGAGACCACCCCCGACGGGCGCGCCATCGAAATCGCGCCGGAAGACCTGCCGCCCATCGACGGGATTGCGCTGCTCTGCGCCCACCCCGGCCGGGCGGTCACGCTCAGGGAATGGATCGACGCGGCGGTGACCGACGAGGCGGATTTGCTCGCCACCGACGCGGGCCTGGACATGTACAACCCGGACAACGGTCCGCCCTATGACGCCGATTGGCTGGCGAAGTACCGGGACGCCCAGCAGGCGCGCTGCGACCGCCTGACCGATTGGGTCCTGGCACGGCTGGACGAACTCGGCCAGGGCGGCGATGCCCATCCGGCCCGCGATCAGGCCTTCGTCGTCAACCGGACCATGGCCGATCCCCGGTTCCTAGACCTGTCCCTCGACGCCAACGACCGGGCGGCGGGCACCCTCTGGGGCGACGCCAGGACGGTCAACTATGCCGCCAACAATATCGGCCGGTTCACGACGCTGCGGTCCTTCCTCAGCCAATGGTCGCCCCGGACCTCGCGGGCCGACGGCCCCGATTGCCTGAGCCGCACCTCGGTCCCGGTGCTCAACGTGGAGTATTCCGCCGACAATGCCGTCTTCCCGAGCCAGGTGCGGGCCTGGGCGGCGGCGGCCGAAGGACGGGTGACCGATCACGTGCTCAAGGGTGCGCCGCACTATCTCCATGCCCACCCCCATTTCATCGAGGAAGTGGCGGATGTGCTGGTGCAATGGGCCGACGCTCTGTAACATTTTTCGAAATCATCCGATCCAGGGGGAGAGGCCATGACCCAGGCCGTGCGCGACGGCTACGCCGAACAATTCTATCCGCGGACCGAGGAACTGGGTCCCGACGAAATGCGGATCACCGCGCTGGGGACCGGCCGGCCGTTCCTCCGCCGCTCCCAGGCCAACGCCTCCTGGCTGATCGAACTCGGCAACGGCGACAAATTCGTTTTCGATTTCGGCTACGGCTCGCAGATGAATTTCACGGCCCTGGAGATTCCCTATCAGCGCATCACCGCCTGGTTCGCGACCCACCTGCATACGGATCATGTGGGGGACTTCGGCCAGGTCTGGGTCGGCAGCTGGGCCGGCGGGCGCCTGAAGCCGCTGGAGGTCTACGGCCCCTCCAGCAACAAGCCGGAATACGGCTTCGCCCATTTCATCGAGCACCAGATGGAATCCTATCGTTGGGACACGGACAGCCGGGTGAGCGCGCTGCCGGCCATCGGCGCCGAGGTGAATTGCCACGAATTCGATTATTCCAAGGTTCACGTGATCTATGACGAGAACGGCGTGAAGATCACCAGCTTTCCGGCGGTCCACATCTATGACGGCCCGGTGAGCCTGAAGCTGGAGTGGAAGGGCCGCTCCTTCGTCTATTCCGGCGACACCACGCCCAGCGAATTCATGATCGAGAACGCCAAGGACGTCGAGGTGCTGGTCCACGAGACCTTCAACACCGTCGATCAGCTGATGGTCCGGTCGGGCTATGACGAGCGCACCGCCAGGGCCATCGGCACCATCATCCATTCGGACCCCGCCGAAGCCGCCTATGTCGTCAACCAGTGCAATCCCAAGCTCTTCGTCGCCTACCATTTCTTCAACGATTTCGACACGGTGGGCGAAATGGAGACGGCGATCCGCGAACACTGGAAGGGCCGCCTCGCCATGGCCACCGACTTCATGGTCGTCAATGTGACCGACGAGCACATTATCGTCCGTGAAGCCGTCGTGTCGGATCACGTCTGGCCGGCCAAGGACGAGCACGAGGGCTTCGGCGACGCGCCCCGCAAGGAGCCGATGCCCATGTCCGAGTGGCTCCGCGAGCGGCAGGTCTTCCCGAAGTTCTGAGGCGGGATTGAACATTCCGTCCCGCATCCGCGCGCCGGTGGACGCGGTCACCAGCCTGGCCGTGTGGCCATATTTCCTGCTGGTGATGGCCCATGTGGGGTTCGGGTCCAACCAGATCATGGGCAAGATGGTGGAGGGGCACGTGCCGCCGGTGGGATTGTCCTTCTGGCGCTGGGTGTTCGCCGTTGCCCTGATCCTTCCCTTCGTATGGGGCGACTTTCTGAAAAGCTTTTCCGTCGTCCGGCGCCACTGGAAGGTGCTGGCGCTGCTTGCCTTCAGCCTGGTGATGCTCGGCAACACGGCGATCTATATCGCGCTCAATTTCACCACCGCCATCAATGCCGGGATCATTCCCGTCGCCCAGCCGGCGGTGACTTTCCTGCTCTCCTGGCTGCTGTTTCGCGACCGGCTGACCCCGGGCCAGGCGCTGGGGGCGGCGATCGCGGTCGCCGGCGTTCTGACCGTGCTGACGAAGGGGGAGCTGGGGTCGCTGTCGGGCTTGAGATTCAACACCGGAGACTTGTGGCTGCTGGTCTCGATCACCGGGTTTTCGCTTTACGCGGTCGTGCTCAGAAAAGCGCCCAAGGATCTGTCCTTCATGGTGCAGCTCGTATGGATCGAGATATTCGGCGTGCTGTGGCTGCTGCCGGTCTACATCTGGGAAACCGCCGCCGTTCGGCCCATGGCGCTCGACGGCGTGACCGTCGCGGCGGTCGCCTGGGCGACGCTGGTGGTGGCGATTTTCGCCATGGTGCTGTGGACCGCCGGGGTGAAGGCGGTCGGCGCCAACAAATCGAGCGTTTTCGTCTACTGCCGGCTGTTTTTCATCACGGTGGCGGCGCTCTGGCTGCTTGGCGAGACGGTCGAGGTTTACCATTTTGTCGCGTTCGCCGTGATACTCGTGGGGCTGTGGCTGGTCAGCCGCGCCGATGTCGAGGTTCCGGGATGAGTCGCTCCGGCCCGTTCCTCGGCATCTTTCTGATGATGGCGGCGATGACCCTGTTTCCCGTCAAGGACGGGTTCGCCAAGCTGTTGGGCGATACCTATGTCCCGGTCGGCCTCGCCTGGCTGCAGTACACCTTCATGTGGCTGGCGCTGGCGCCGGTGGTCGCCAAAATGCACGGCGCGGCCGCGCTGATCCCCAGGCCGCTTCCCATGCAGGCGTTGCGGGGATGCCTGATCCTGGGCGCGGTTTGCCTGTTTTACTGGGCGTTGAACTACATTCCGTTGGCCGACACCACGGCGATGACGTTCGTCGGCCCGTTGGTCACGACCGCCGTTTCGCCGCTCTTTCTGGGCGAGAA
This sequence comes from Rhodospirillales bacterium, assembly GCA_965221855.1. Classification (GTDB taxonomy): domain Bacteria; phylum Pseudomonadota; class Alphaproteobacteria; order Rhodospirillales; family UBA2165; genus JAJDXO01. The sequence goes on from CBDCSV010000007.1 coordinate 231,961, forward strand.
GGTGGGCATCCGGCGCTGGCTGGCGGTCCTGGCCGGTTTCGCCGGGGTGCTGATCATCCTCCGACCGGATTTCGGCGGCGAGCGGGTCGGCTACGTCATCGGGCTGGCGGCCGGGATTTGCATCGGCTTGTTCTACGCCGCCAACCGCAGGCTGGCGAGCGCCGACCCGCCGCTGGGCTCGGCCCTCCACTCGGCCTTGTTCGGCGCCCTTCTGCCGATCCCGCTGCTGCCCTGGATTTGGGTGCCCCTGCAATTCGAGGATGCGGGCTTCCTGGGCGGCTTCGTCGTCCTCGGCCTGGTCGGCCAGGTGATGCTGGTCAACGCCTTCAGATATGGACAGGCGTCGCTGGTCTCGCCGTTCCTCTACTGGGGCATCGTCTCGTCGACCGTGTTCGGCTGGTTCGTTTTCGGCGATTTTCCCGACCTGTTCACCTGGATCGGCGCGGCCGTCCTGATCCTCGCCGGGATCTACATCATGGCCCGGGAGGCCCGCGCCGCCGAGGCCGCGGCATCGGGGTAGTTTGGTTCATGTCTGGTCCAATTGGAGAACCCGGGAACCATACATCACGGAACTTGAACCCGGGATATCGTGCAACCGATGGCGAGAATCCATTGGGCGCGATTACCTATCCGTCCGGCTCGAACACGAGTGCGGGCACGACCACCTCCCAGGCGTCGCATTTCATGGCGTCGTGATATTTCGGGTCCGAGGCCTCGCGGCTCCAGCCCACCACGGCGAACACTTCCGCCGACCGGCAGCGCATCCCCGATGGCGGCTTGAAGGACTTGGCGAGATGCCCCACGGTTCGAGCATCCCTGTCCAGCAACTTCCATCTTCCGTCTTCGCCGACCCGCACCGTCAGGGGATCGCCGACCGACAATCCCGCGATGGCGCGGTGCACCGAATCGCCGACTCGGCGCCGGAGGCGATGAGCTTCGTCAAGAAGTTCTCCTGGGAGAACAAGGTGGTCAACGCGGTATTGGCCTGGAAGGACAACGAACAGGCCGATGCCGAGGAGACCGCGGAATATTTCATCAAGAACTTCGAGAGCGTTTGGACGCAATGGGTGCCGGCCGCGATCGCCGCGAAGGTGAAGGCGGCGACGTCGTAAATTCCGTCCGCAGGCGCCGAGGTTGAACCGTAGAGACGCGCAACCGCGCGGAGATTTACCATGCCCGAATGGCTGATAACCTTTCCCGAACTGAACCGAGAGACCTTGCGGGCGATGCGCCGCTCCCTCGACGAAGGCTACCGCGGTTTCTCCTGAACCTTCGGCGAGAGCATCGAGAACTTCTTCGATCCGCTGCTGGCCTTCCTGGTGTGGTTCGAGCGGCTCCTGTTGGCGTCACCCTGGTGGCTGGTCTTGATCGTACTGGGCGCGATCGCCTTCGGCGCCAGCCGGAGCATCAGAATGGTCGCCGGCGTGGTCGCGGCGTTCGCCGTCATCGGCGTCCTGGGCATGTGGGAGGACACCATGCGGACGCTCGCCATCATCTGCGTCTGTACGGTGATCGCCGTCGCCATCGGACTGCCCATCGGCATCGCCATGTCCCGCTCCGACCGCACCCAGGGGGCCATCCTGCCGATTCTCGACGTGATGCAGACCATGCCCATCTTCGTCTACCTGATCCCGGTGGTCATGCTGCTGGGATTGGGCAAGGTGCCGGGCGTCATCGCGGTCGTGGTCTACGCCCTGCCGCCGGTGATCCGGCTGACCAATCTCGGCATCCGGCTGGTGGACAAGGACATCCTGGAAGCCACCGACGCGTTCGGGGCGGGGTCGTGGCAGCGGCTGGTCAGCGTCCAGTTGCCGCTGGCGCTCCCCAACATCATGGCCGGCGTCAACCAGACCATCATGCTGGCGCTGTCCATGGTGGTCATCGCCTCGATGATCGGGGTGAAGGGCCTGGGGCAGCCGGTGCTTCAGGCGGTGACCAACCAGTATTTCGCATTGGGCCTGTTCAACGGCGCCGCCGTGGTCGCACTCGCCATCGTCTTCGACCGGGTTTCCCAGAATTACGGCCGGCGTTTGCAGAGGCACCGCCAGATCGCCGGCTCATGAGCGACGTCGGCATCCGGATCGAGGGGCTCTACAAGGTATTCGGCCGCAATCCGCCGGCGGTGATGGCCCGCGTCCGGGACGGTGCCGACAAGCAGCAGCTCCTTGAGGAAACCGGCCATGTCATCGGCCTCCGCGCCATCGACATGGATGTGGCGCCCGGGTCCATCCACGTGGTCATGGGGCTGTCCGGGTCGGGGAAGTCGACGCTGCTGCGTCACGTCAACCGGCTGATCGACCCCACCGAGGGCCGGGTGCTGGTCGGCCCCGACGACGTGACGGCGATGGACGGCAAGGCGCTGATGGAGTTTCGCCGTCACGCGGTCAGCATGGTGTTCCAGCGCTTCGCCCTGTTCCCCCACCGTACCGTCTTCGACAACGTGGGATACGGCCTCGGCGTCCAGGGCGTCGGCAAGGACCAGCGCCGGCGGCGGACCGGGAACTGGATCGAGCGGGTCGGGCTCACCGGCTACGAGGACCACTATCCGGCCCAGCTTTCAGGCGGCATGCAGCAGCGGGTGGGTCTCGCCCGGGCGTTGGCGACCGACGCCGAGGTGCTCCTGATGGATGAGGCGTTTTCCGCCCTCGATCCGCTGATCCGCGCCGAGATGCAGGATGTCCTCCTCACCCTCCAGGCCGAGCTCAACAAGACCATCCTGTTCGTTTCCCACGATCTGGACGAAGCCCTGAAGCTGGGCGACAGGATCACCATCCTCAAGGACGGCGAGATCGCCCAGGCGGACGGGCCCCAGAACATCATCATGCGCCCGGCCGACGGCTATGTCGCCGACTTCGTGAAGCATATCAACCGGGGGCGGGTGGTGACCGTGGCCTCGATCATGACCGGCTATAAAGGGGTGAATACGGGCATGGAGCTGCCCGCCGAGACGATCCTCGAGGACGCCTCGGTAGCGTTGGCCAAGGCGGGCCGCGCCCAGGCGACGGTCATCGGCCGGAACGGCGTGCCTATCGGCCACGTGACCCTGCCCCGCATCGTCGAGGCCAGCCAGCGGCCGGAATAGGGAAGCTGCTCCCTGCCGTTGCCGGCCGAAATTGCGGCTAGTGCATCCCCGGGCCGTCGAGAATTTCGAAGTTGGTCGGGAAGTCCTTGGGTTCGGAGGTTCCCCAGACCACCGTCGATTCCTTGGACGCCCAGTTTTCGGCGTTCCAGTCGGCGCCTTCCGGGATGAAATCCATGTCGGCGAAGTATTCGACGATGCCGTTCCACGGATCCCGCATGTAGAAGAACACGTTGGAGCCCGGCCCGTGGCGTCCCGGGCCCCATGAAGCGATATAGCCCTTGTCCACCATCTGGCGGCCGCCCATGCCCACCTCGTCGGTGGAGCCCACCTCGAAGCCCGCATGCTGGAGGCCGTAGTCGCCCGACTTGGCGAAGGCGACGATGTGGTGGTCGCTGCCCGTCGGCGCGTACATGAAGTGCAGGAAGTCGGCGACGCTGTCGGCCAGCGCGAGACCCATCACGTCGGCATAGAACTTTCGTTTTCCCGCCGCGTCCCTGGCGAACAGCACCACGTGTCCGAGGCGCCGGGGCCGGACCGGGGGATCCTCGATCAGCGCCGTCCGCTCGCCGAGGCGCGGATGCCTGGTCGGCGTATTGAAGTCCGGCGCCAGGCCCTCGTCCCAGGGCGCCGGCTCGGCCGCCTGGATGTTGGTGAGCATGCCGTCCATGTCCCGGAACCAGATGCCGCCCTGGCCGAAATGCTCGGGCGCATCGGCGAACTCGGCCCCGGCGGCTTCCAGCCTGGAACGGAGCCCGTCCATGTCGTCTTCACGGGCGCCGAAGCTCACATGATGGAGGCGTTTCCGCTTGCCCTCGATGAGCACCACCTGATCCTGGTCGCGCCCGGCGCAGCGGCAGACGACCATGCCGTCGCGCTCGGCGGTTTCCAATCCGAAGTCATTGAAGAATTTCCGGCCGACCTCCAGGTCCGGCACGGACTGGGCGTAATATTGTAGGTTCCTGACACTTTCGAATGATCTACGACATCGGTTGGTTGAAGGAGGCCAGCCTGCATGACGAGACCACTTTCGGACATCGGTCGCGGGCATGGCATCCTCCCCGAAGACCGAGACTAGAGAGTTTTCTGATCTGACGGAATCGTTAGGGATTCCCAAAGTCTCTGATTTCTGATTCAAGATGTGGGCTGGTGAAGGAGGCCAGCCTGCATGACGAGACCACTTTCGAATGATCTACGACATCGGTTGGTTGCGGCGGTGGACGGCGGGATGTCGCGTCGGTCTGCGGCGAAGGGGGTTGCGGCCTCGACGGCGATCAAATGGGTTGATCAGTGGCGGCAGCGGGGTGATGTGCGGCCCCGGCCGCAAGGCGGGGACCGCCGCTCTCACCGCCTTGAAGCGTATGCCGAGGAGGTTCTGGCGCTTGTCACGGAGACACCGGACATCACCCTGGCCGAGATCGCAGCCTGTCTGGAGGAGGTGCACGGGCTTCGGGTTGCCCCGAGCACGGTCTGGCGGCTGCTCGACCGCCACGGCATGACCTTCAAAAAAAACCGCGCACGCCAGCGAGCAGCAACGTCCTGATGTCTTGGCGCGCCGGCAGGCCTGGGCCGAGGCGCAGCCCGGCCTGATGCCGGAGCGGCTGGTCTTCATCGACGAGACCGGCACATCGACCAAGATGGCCCGGCGCTATGGCCGCGCGCCGCGCGGGCAGCGCTGCCAAGCCGCCATCCCTCACGGCCACTGGAAGACCACCACTTTGGTCGCTGCTCTCACGCTCGACGGCATCCTCGCCCCCATGACCATCGATGGGGCGATGACCGGGGCAGCCTTCCTTGCCTATGTCGAGCAAATCCTGGTCCCAACCCTCAAACCCGGAGACATCGTCATTATGGACAATCTGCCAGCCCATAAGCCCGCCAGCGTGCGTAAGGCCATCGAAGACGCCGGCGCCGAGCTCCGCTTCCTGCCGCCCTACTCACCCGACTTCAACCCAATCGAGATGGCCTTCGCAAAGCTCAAGGCCCTCCTCAAAAAGACCGCAGCCAGAACCGTCGACGACCTCTACGACGCCATCGCAACCGCCATCGACACAGTCACCCAATCCGAGTGCCAAAACTACTTCACTGCCGCAGGCTATGACCGGGTGTGATCAGAAAATGCTCTAGTGGAACGGCGGAGCGGCGGCAATCCGCGGGAGGCATACCGATCGAGCATGACCTGGACATCCCGGTTCTCATCGTCGGCGCCGGGCCGGTGGGGCTCTCCGCCTCCATCGAGCTTGCCTGGCGGGGGATCGGGAGCGCCCTGATCGAGCGCCGGGACGGCGAGGTCAAACATCCCAAAATGAACCAGGTGGGGGTGCGGACCGTCGAGCATTGCCGGCGCTGGGGCATCGCCCGGAAGGTGCGGGAAAGCTCGGTCCCGGAGGATTTTCCCCGCAATATCCGGTTCCTGACGGCGACGTCGGGCCATCAACTGGCCCACTACGAATTTCCGGCCCGCAGGGACGAGCCCTGCATCAATTCGCCGGAGGCCATCCAGCGCTGCTCGCAGATCTACTTCGACCCCATCCTGCGCGACCACGCCATGGCGCTCGGCGGCGCGGCCAACCTCTATTCCCATGAGCTCGACGAGGTCTCCCAGGACGCCGGCGGCGTGACGGCCCGGGTGACCGACATCGGGACCGGCGAAACCAAATTCATCCGCGCCCAATACATGATCGCCTGCGACGGGGCCGAGAGCGGGGTGCGGGACCAGCTGGGCATCGGCCTCGAAGGCGATATGTCCATGAACTACAACGTCAACGCCTTCTTCCGCTCCGAGGATCACGATGCCCTGTTCAGGCACGGCCGCTGCGTCATGCAATGGATGATCGACGGCGAAGGCGTTTGGGCGGATATCGTCTCCATCAACGGCAAGGACCTCTGGCGGTTCTCGCTCATGCGGGTGCCCGGCGGCGAGGTGCCGTCGTTCGAGGAGATGAGCCGGGAGCTTTGCCGCGCGGTCGGCAGGGAGATCGAACACGAGATCTATTCGGTGCTGCCGTGGGAGCGCCGCCGGGCCGTCGCCGAGCGGTTTCAGGAAGGCCGCATCCTGCTGGCCGGCGACGCGGTCCACCAAATGTCGCCCACCGGCGGCTTCGGCATGAACACCGGCATTCAAGAGGCGGTGGACGCGGCATGGAAAATCGCCGCGCGTCTCGAAGGCTGGGGCGGCGACGCATTGGTCGCCAGTTACGATACCGAGCGCCGGCCCGTCGCCTGGACCATCGTCAACGAAGCCGCCCGCAACTTCACCCAATTCTCGAAGCTGCCCAAGGGCGCCGAAGACGTGACCGCGCCGGAAGGCCAAGACCTCCGGAAACGCATCGGCGAGACCATCTACGCGGAGCGTTTCGACCGGGAATACGTAATGGAGGGCGTGCCCCTCGGCTATCGCTACGAAGGCTCGCCGGTCATCCTGCCCGACGGCACGCCCGAACCGCCCTTCGAGGTGATGAACTACACCCCGACGGCCCGGCCCGGCCATCGGGCGCCCCATGCCTGGCTGGACAGGGAAACCTCCACCCTCGACCTGTTCGGACGCGGCTTCACGCTGCTGCGGTTTGACGGCGCCGAAACCGCCCAACTGGAATCCGCCGCCGCGGACCGGGGCGTGCCGTTGTCCGTGCGGGATATAAAAGACGACGATATCGCGGTGCTTTACGGGCGGTCCCTGGTTCTCGTCAGGCCCGACGGGCATGTCGCCTGGCGGGGCGGGACGCTGCCCCCCGATTGCGGCCAAATCGTCGATACGGTTCGCGGTGCCTAGCAAACTTGCGCCGGCTCCCCAATCGGGTTTACGCTAAATTCCTGAGCATGATCACTTTAAAAATGTGATCGTCATTAGGGGAGGAAACTATGGTGAAATCGCGATTAGCCGTGCTCGCGGGCCTCTTTGCAGGGGTTTCCGCGGCGGCGCTCAGCGCACCGGTCACCTCCGTGACCGCTGCCGAATACTATGCAGGCAAGACCCTCAACATCCTGACCGGCTCGCGGGCCGGCGGCGGGGCGGACACCAGCCTGAGACTGCTGGCGCCGTTCCTCAACAAACACATTCCGGGCAACCCGGAAATCGTCGTCAAGAACATGCCGGGCGCCGGCGGCCAGAAGCCCTGGAACCTGCTTTGGGAAAAAACCCATCCCGACGGGTTGACCATCATCTACAGTGCGTGGAACCCGGTGGGCCGGGTGACCGGCTCCAAGGGTCTCCGGGCCGATTACTCGAAGATGAACTTCATCACGGGTCAGCCTATTCCCCGGATGAGCTACATCAAGACGGGCGGCCCCGACAACATCAAGACCCGGGACGACCTGTTGACGGCCAAGAACATCGTCCTGGCCGGCAACCGTCCGACCAGCGTGCTCGATCTGTCGATCCGTACCAGCCTGGAGATGCTGGGCGTCACAAATTACATCTATGTGCCCGGCCTCAATCCGCCCAAGGCCTATGCCTCGGTTCGCAAGGGCGAGACCAACCTGACCACGACCGGCATCAATTTCTACCGCAACCGGGTGGAACCCTCGGTGGTGAAAGCCGGAGAGGTCATTCCGCTGTTCTACTATCCGGCGGTCGGTGCCGACGGGACGATCAAGAAGTCGCCGTTCATCAAGGACATGCCCAACATCTACGAGTACTACAAGCAGGTGAAGGGCAAGGAACCGTCCGGCATCGCCTGGGAAGCGCACAAGTGGATGCAGAAGGTGACCGGCAACATGATCTACGCGTCGTTCTCGCCGCGCGGCACGCCGGACTCCGCCAACAATCCATTGCGCGAAGGTTTCGCCAAGGCGTGGAAGGACCCGGAGCTGGCGCCGAAGATGCTGAAGAGCATCGGGTTGCCGCCCCAGTCCGTCAGCGTCGAGGAGGGCGTCAAGATCGTCAATTCCGTGGACACGGTCGATCCCAAGATCGTCGCCTACTTCAAGGAACTGATGACGCGCAAATAGCGCCCCAAATGGCGTCCCGAATAGCGCACGGGGGCGCCGAGAGTTTCGAAGGGGGGGTTAGGCCTCGCCGGCGGCGGCTTCCGGGTCGCCGTCGGTGAGGTACTCCCACATCCGTTCGTAAATCCGGCCCGTGCCGACGGCGCGGATTTCGACCTGCTCCGGGGTCATCACGGGCGCGGTATCCGCCTCGCCGCATTTCAGCACCTCCAGTTCCACCCGGGCGGCGTCCTCCAGATACCAGGTGAAGACCACCGCTTCCTCGAGGGTCCCGCCCGCCGTCACGCAGCCGTTGCCGCGCATGACCAGGGCGCGTCCGCCGCCGAACGAATCCGCCAGCACCGCCGCCTGCTCGTCCGAGCGGAGAAGCAGGGGATCGTCCCAGAGCGGCGGTTCGGGCGCGAAATAGGAACCGAAGCCGTGCCGCGCCTTCGGCGTTTTCGCCATCGCGGACAGGGCCATTACGTTCATCGGCATGGAGCGGACCACGCCGCCGACATCCGGCCGGCGCCGGTAGATTTGCTGATGGATGCGAACCTCGCCCAATACGCCTTCGGGCAACGGACCCTCGACCGGCACCACGCTGCCGTCTTCGCCGGGTCCGATCAGGCCCATGGGATTGGGGGCGCAGACCAGGAAGCTGTCGGCATCGAGCCGCGCGCTGCAATGGCCGTAGGCATGCACGAGGCCGGCGCGGGCCAGCGCCCGGGCCGCCATACGGACGAGAATCTGCGTCTTTTCGCTCAGCTTTGGAACTCGGCGATATCGGGTACCGCGCCCCAGCCGCACAACGACGCATCGGCGAACGGGAACTGCCGCGGCCGGTAGGCCGCATCGTCGTCGACGATGTGGCGGCCGGGGCCGAAGACGATCTTCACCTGGCGCTCCTGAAGGAAGTACCAGGACCGCATGATGTCATCGATGCTCTCCACCTGATGGTTGACGTGCTGAATGCCCGGATGGTCGGTCGGGAACAGGGCGATCTGATGGTGAACGTTCTTCATCCGCAGAAGCGGCGAGGTGCCGATCCAGTCGCTGACCTTGATGTTGAAATGTGTGACCCAGAACTTCTCGTCCCGGGGCGGATCGGTGGTGTTGAGGCCAATGTGGCCGAGGCCCAGCACGCCGGCGTCCCGGGTCGGAAAATAGCGCCGGTTGGCATCCTCGGGCCGGGTCACCAGTTCCATCCGGTTGCCGGTCGGATCCTTGAACCAGGCCATGTCCACGACGTGCCGGTCGGCGATTTCTTCCGCCGTGCCCCGGGTGCAGGCGATACCCTGGCCGTTCAGATAGGCCATTGCGTCCTCGAGGCCGTACCAGTCCTTGATTTCGATGCCGACGGCATGGTCCCCGGGATCGCCCTCGAAATAGCACACCGTATGGTCCCGGTAGCTGGTGCGGAGATAAAGCTGGCCATTGTCCCGCCGGATCGGCTGGAAGCCGAGTATCTCCTTGGCATAGGTCTCCGCCCCGTCCAGGTCCCGGGTGCCCATGCGTACGTAGCTGAGATCGCGTAACTCGATCATCTGAATTCCTCCTCGGGCCACTTTAGCAAACCGGAATCGGGGAATGGAATGGTCTTCGCGGCCCTGACCGTTGACCGGTCTCGGTAGCCGGAGGATTGCCCGCGCCGTCCGGCGATGGCTATAGTTCGGCCGAACAGGCGGGGATTCGGCTCCATGGCGGGCGGAGACGGGAAATATCTCGGTGGACTGGTACGCACCTCGGAGGGGCGGATCAGCCGTGACGTTTTTTCCAGCCAGTCCGTCTATGACGATGAACTCGAGCGCCTGTTCGCCCGCTGCTGGCTGTTCGTCGGACATGCGAGCCAGGTCCCGGAGCCCGGTGATTTCGTCCTAGGCCGCATGGGCGAGGAGTCGGTCATCTTCAACCGCGACCGCAACGGCAAGCTCCACGTTTTCCTCAACACTTGCCGTCACCGGGGCATGCGGGTGTGCCGGTATGACCAGGGAAACAGCCGCAAGTTCACCTGCCCTTATCACGCCTGGGTGTACTCGGACCAGGGCGGCCTGATCGCCGTTCCGAAACTGGAAAGCGGCTACCATAACGAACTCGACACCGCCGAATGGGGCCTGATCGAAGCCAGGGCGGCCGAGTACCACGGCTATGTGTTCGCCTGCTGGGACGAAGAAACGCCCGGGTTCGAAGACTATCTCGGGGACTTCCGCTTCTACTTCGACGATTACTGCCGGATGTTCGACGGAAGTTTCGGCGAATGGGAGGCCTTCGGCGGCACCTTCAAATGGCGGATGCCCTGCAACTGGAAGTTCGCGGCGGAGAATTTCGGCGGCGACTATTACCACAACCCGTCCCATGCCTCGGTCGACGCGGTGATCCTCTCGCCCGCCGGCGTCGAGGGCCGGCACACCTATGACGCCGTGACCCGGGCCAGGGAACTCCATAGGCTCAACATCTGTTTCCCCGGCATCGGCCACACGGCGAGGGGCGAATACTTCAAGGACGACTATGAGTACATGCCCACCTACCAGGAAATGCCGGTGGTCGAGGATTACTTCCGGGAGTGCTACGCCAAGCGCCGGGAACGGCTGGGCGAGAAGGCGCGCTTCTTCGGTCATGGCGGGACCATCTTCCCCAACGTCTCCTATTCCAACGGGGTCCAGTCCATGGGCACCTGGAACCCGGTGGGGCCGCACGAGACGGAGGCGTGGCGCATCTTCCTGGTGCCCAGGGACGCGCCGGACGAGGTCAAGAACGTGCTCCGCCACTACGTCATCCGCTATCAGGGGCCGTCCGGGCTCACCGAGCAGGACGACATGGAAAACTGGGGCTACGCCCATGAGGGCGCCCGCGGCACCATCGCGCGGCGCTTCGACTATCACTACGGCATGGGGCAGGGCCACGAGAAGCGGGGCTGGCCGGCCGAATGGCTGGGCGGCGACATTTACGCCACCGAGGACGTGTCCGAACAGAACCAGCGGGCGTTCTTCGATTGCTGGGCCCGCTATCTGGATACCCCGCACGGCGCGCGAGGCGCCCGGAAGAGCGCCGAGGCGGCGGAATAATGGATAGCCACCAGGACACGCCGGAATTGGAGCGGCTTCTGCTGCGCCACGCCATCGAACAATTCTACGCCATGGAGGCGGAATTGCTGGATGGGCGCCAATTCGAGGCCTGGCTCGACCTCCTGGACGAGGACATCCACTATTGGATGCCGCTGACCCGCAACAAGGCCTTCGGCGAGTGGGCGGGGGAACTGACCGAGGCGGGCAAGGATTTGAACTGGTTCGACGAAGGCAAGTTCGAACTCGAGCAGCGGGTGAAGCAGATCATGACCGGACTGCACTGGGCGGAAGAACCAATCTCCCGGACCAGCCACCTGATCTCCAACCTGCAGGTGGAAGAGGATGACGACGGGATCGCCGCCCGGTGCCGGTTCCTCCTCTATCGCAGCCGCAACGAGACCGAGACCGATACGTTCGTCGGCAAGCGCCACGACCGGCTGAAGCGGGCGCCGGGCGGCTTCAGGATTGCCGAACGCCGCATCTTCCTCGATCAGAACGTGCTGCTCGCCAAGAACCTGACGGTGTTCTTCTAGTGGCCGGGGGCGGCAGGCCGGGCGCCGTCATCGTCACCGGCGCCACCTACGGGATCGGCCGGGGCATCGTCCTCGATCTCGCCCGCCGGGGCTGGCCGGTGGTGGGTCTGGGGCTCGACAGCCGGCAGGTCGGGAGCGCCGCCGAGGGCGGGATCGCGGGAACCCGCGGCGCGCTGGAGGCCGAAAACCTCAGTGCCGAGATCATCGAGGCGGACGTCAGTGATGCCGTCCAGGTGGCGGCGGCGGTGGAGGCCGCGGCCTCGCGCCACGGCCGGGTCCACGGGCTCGTCAACAACGCGGCGATCCGGCCCGTGGGCACCATCCAGGACACCGACGAGGAGACCTTCGAGCGAACCGTCGCGGTCAACCTCAAGGGACAGTTCCTCACCTGCAAGGCGGTGATCCCGCTGATGAAGGAGGCCGGCGGCGGATCGATCGTCAATGTGGGGTCCGGCGCCGGCTACGGGAAGCCCGGCATTCTCGCCTATTCGGCGAGCAAGGGCGGGGTCTTCGCCTTGTCCGCCGCGCTGGCCCATGACCATCGCGCCGACGGCATCCGGGTCAACGTGGTGGTGCCGGGACCGCAGACCACGTCGGGCATGGTCGAGGAGATGTCCGCCGGCGGCGATCCGCCGCCGCCCGCGACGGTTTCCGGCCGCCAGACCTCTCCACAGGATGTCGCCAACGCGGTGGCGTTTCTGCTGTCGGACGAATCCGAGCAGATGTCGGGCACCGTCATTGATGTCGGCAGCGTCGCCGGTCAGGCGGCGGTGAAACTCTAGGCGCGCGGCAACATGGCTTGCACAACGAAGGCCGCGCCGGTCATAGTCGGGGCAGGTGATTTCGGCCCAAGCCATGACTCCATCCAAGTTGGCAACCCGGCAGAATCATAAAGGACTGAAATCATTCAACTTGGTTTTGGGTTGGGCTCTTGGACATGTCCGGAACCTGTCGTAACTACGCTTTACCGAGGACCGGGGCGCCGGCGTCGTCCCGCCGCGCCGGCGGCGGCGGATGGGCGCATCGCACCGTTCCGGCGGCGGCCGCGCTCGCCCTATGGATGGCGTCCGGCGCCGCCGCTGCCGGCGATTATTATCTTCGGGCCGGCATCGGTCTCGACCGGCCGGGCAAGGCGGCGTTCACCGACACGAATTGCTCCAGCACGGCTCCGGCGGCGCTCTACGGCTGCGGGACCGGCGGCGACGGCGCGCCCTTCCGGTCCGCGGGCGGATTCGGGACGGTGCCCGCAATGGAGATCGGACTCGGCTATGGGGCCGGAGCGTTCCGCTTCGAGGCGCTGGCCGAATCCCGGCCGCGATACACATTCGAAGGCCGCGCCAATTTCCTCGCGCCGGACCGGCGGCAGGACGTATCGGCAAGGCTGTCGTCGGTGTCGGCCATGCTGGCCGGCTTTGTCGACTTGGCCGCGCTCGGGGTGCCGAAGCCCGGCCCGTTCGCGCCGTTCCTCGGCGCCGGGATCGGCGCGGCGCATACTCGGATAGGCGAGACCACGATGACCTTCCCGGCCACCACCACCATCGTGCCGGGCGGGAGCAGGACGGGGCCGGCATGGATGGCGACGGCGGGAGTCGCGATGGCGTTGGACGACCGCGTGACCCTCGACCTGGCCTGGCGCTACGGCGACCTCGGCGAGGTCCGCACGCCGCGGGGTCCCGGCCGCGTGGTCTGGCACGACGGGAGCCGGGAGCCGCAGCCGCTCGATCTGGCGCCGACGCGGGCGAGGCTCCGGGGCCACGGCGTGCGCCTGTCGCTCAGATATTCGTTCTGAGGCGGGCGGCTCGCGGCGGTTCGAAACATGAAATGCCCGGCAATCCCTACACGCCGATCATTTCCATCACGTCGTTGAACAGATCGCCCTCGGGGTTGCCCAGCTCCCGGACCATCATGAAGTGGTTGGCGTCCGGGATTTCCATATGTTTGCCGTCGAGGCCCATTTCCATCCAGGCGTCGGCGTAGGCCGCGGATTGGCGGCGGAACTCGTCCGGTTCCGGCGCGCCGACGGCGACGATAAGCGGGCCCGCCTCCGTCGGCATATGGTATTGGGGCGAATAGGCGCGTGCGCTCTCGGTCGTCAGTTGAAGTTCATTGTTGTATCCGTATGCGGCGAGCAGCAGGGAATCCAGGTCGAATACACCCGACATGGCGCAGGCGCCCTTGACGACGTCGGCAGGTACGCCATAGGCCCCGTGCCAGCCCGGCATCAGGACGGCGCCGGTCAAATGGCCGCCCGCCGAGTTGCCCGAAACGTAGATTCGCCCGGGATCGCCGCCATACAAGGCGATTTCGCTGTAGACCCAGGCAACGGCCGAACGGACATGGTCGACGATGGCGTCGATCCGGTAATCGGGGGCGAGGCCGTAGTCGATGGGAACCCAGATGACCCCCCGCTCGCTCATCGCCTTCGCCATGAACGAGGCGGCATCCTTGGAGCCGCTGCGCCAGCCGCCGCCGTGAATGTAGATCATCACCGGCTGACTGTCGGGCGCCGGCGGCGCGAAGATATCCAGCTTCTGTTCCGGATCGCCGCCATAGGCCACGTCCAGGCGGGCGGCGGGAAACAAGCGGCGCGCCTCTTCGCTCATCCGCAGGTTTTCCTCGCGGTAGGCATCGACGCTCTCGACGGTCTTCTCGACGTCCAGCTGCCGGGCGAGCTCGTCCGCCGTCAGGCCCTGGTAAACCGTGTCCATGAAATATCCCCCCGGGTAGTCTTTCGCGTCTCAAGCTATAGCGGAATTTCTAGTTGTGTCTACTAACCTAGTGGCTGGTGAAAATTAGGTTTTGAGTGTCAGAGAATCTCTGCTATGAGATTTGACGTCTAGACGTCAAATTTGAATTTAATGTATGTGGGGGGATTCCACGTGTCTGCTGCGCCAGGAACAGTAAGGGATTCGATTGTCTCATATTTGCAGGTTCTTGGCCGTGACGCTTCAGCGACGGAAATTCTGGCTGCTGTCCGGCTACAACTAAACGATGTGTCTGGCTCGTCGGTAAGGTCGTATCTCAGATTAAATTGCCCGAGGTTATTTGAGAGAACAGCAAGGGGCCGGTATCGGCTTGTCACCAATGCGCTTCACGAGGATCAAGCTCGGTTCTTCAGCCCAATTTATTCGGTCGAACGTACAAACCTTTATCACGCAGATTGTTTCGATTGGCTAGCTTCTCAGGAGCCCAACTCGGTTCACGCGGTGGTAACTGATCCTCCGTACGGGTTGGTCGAGTATTCTGACAAAGAACAACAGAAGCTTCGGAATGGTGTCGGCGGAGTATGGCGAATTCCACCGTCGTATGATGGCCACCGCAGGTCCCCGTTGCCAAGATTCACCGTCCTAAGAAAAGAGGATCATGACGCACTTCAGGAGTTTTTCTCCCGATTAGGCACACATTTGTTGCGGGTATTGGTGCCAGGATCCAACTTGGTGATCGCGAGTAATCCGCTCCTAGCCCATATTGTCTGTGGTTCAATGTCCGAAGTCGGATTCGAGCTTCGCGGCACAATTAGTAGATTGGTCATGACCATGAGAGGGGGTGATCGGCCAAAAAACGCACACGAGGAGTTTCCGGATGTAAGCGTAATGCCTCGGTCAATGCACGAACCTTGGGTGGTCCTGCGTAAACCTCTGGAGGGACGCGTCCAGGACAACTTACGGAAGTGGGGCACGGGAGGATTTCGAAGAATTTCCGAGGACAAACCCTTTGGCGATGTTATCAAATCTAGCCCTACTCCAGTTGCGGAGAAGAGAATCGCTCCTCATCCTTCATTGAAGCCCCAGGCATTTCTGCGACAGATAGTACGGGCGTCGCTACCCCTTGCCGAGGGGACGGTTCTGGACCCGTTTGCAGGATCGGGGTCTACATTGGCTGCCGCGAACGCGTGTGGCTACTCCAGTGTCGGAGTAGAAGCCGACAAGGACTATATCGAAGTAGCCAAGTCGGCAATTGTACAGTTGGGCGATTTAAGTGTCTAAGAGGTAAATCCAACTTTGCCTAAGTTTTGCGATACCCTCTCTGTGCAGTGTTGCCGTTCGAGTTCCAAGCTCGCTTCGGGCGTTCTTTCGAAAATCATCCACTTCTACCCTTGCTAAATAGACTTCAGTAAAGCGCATTGGTTTGCGGCTCCGTGCCGGTTCGGTGTCCGTATCGACCTCGTAAACAAATACACACATCCATTGGTCTCTGGCCCCGTGCGTATCTACAGCGCCCCGCTTTTTTGGTAACGTAAGGATTTATGTGTCAGGCGGGAGTGGGGTACTCCCTGTGGTTCACGACAACCGCAAGAAGGAGTACCCCGATGCCACAGCGAGCTGTGACGATTGAGAGCCTACCACAGGCCTTTGAGGTGGTGAAGGAGATGCAGGCAGACGGACTGGACTGGGGCGAGGGCTACCGCCCGCTCGGCCGCCAGGCGCTGGCCGGGATCATCGAAGGCCGGATGGCCGAAGCGGTGGACCGCTGGCTCGACGGCCTCGATGGCAGCGCCATACGCGACCGGCGCAACGGCACCTACCGGCGCCGCCTGCTCAGCGAGCTCGGCGACATCGAGCTCAACGTGCCGCGCACCCGGCACTTCTGCCCGACCGAGGTTCTGAAGAGCTACGCAAGGCGCGCTCCAGAGATCGACCGCGCCATCCTGGCCGGCTTCGTGCTGGGGCTCTCGACCCGCAAGGTCGGCGAGGTCCTGCTTGCCCTGCTCGGGCGTCCGGTCTCGGCCGCGACGGTGAGCCGGGTCGCCAAGACCCTCGATCTGTCGGTCGCCGCATTCCACCGCCGGCCGCTGAAGAACGCCTACAAGGCGCTGATGCTCGACGGCGTGGTGCTGGCCTGCAAGACCGGCGCCGGCGCGCTCAGGAGGCCGGTCCTGGTGGCGCTGGGCATACGGCACGACGGCAAGAAGGAGATTATCGACTTCCAACTCGCCGCCAGCGAGAGCGCCGCGGAGTGGGAGCGCTTCCTCACCGCGTTGCACCGCCGCGGCCTCACCGGCGAGGGCCTTGAGATGATCTGCGTTGATGGCGGCCAAGGCCTGCTCGCCGCCTTGCCGGTCGTCTATCACGGCATCCCGGTCCAGAGATGCTGGGCGCACAAGATGCGCAACATCCTCGACAAGGTCCGCAAGACCGACCAGGAGGCCGTCAAGGCCGACGTCCACGACGTCATGAACGCAGACACTCGGCCAAAGGCGCTCAGCGCCGCCCGCCGCTTCGCCGACGCCTGGGAGCAGACCTACCCCAAGGCCGTCGCCTGCCTGCGCAACGACCTCGACGACTTGCTCACCTGCTTCCGCTACAAGACCCTTGCCGAACGAAAGCAGGTCAGGACCACCAACGCCATCGAACGACGGTTCCGGGAGGTCCGGAGACGAACCCGGCCCATGGGAACCTTCCAGGACAAGACCTCAATGGACCGCATCCTCTTCGCGGTCTTCATTCACGAAAACAAGTCTCAGGGAATCAGTACCCCTCTCTCCCTGACACACAACTCTTGACGTTACCCCTCGAAGCTCACCATTTGACAGAGCGGCGCCCGGCGTGAGACCCTTTTCGCGGTAGGACATCGCTGAAAAGGAGTCGACATGCGCGCAAAGCCAATTACGTCGATTTTCGGAGGCCTCCTTCTCGGGGCTTTGGCGTTCCCGCCCGCATCTCATG
Source organism: Rhodospirillales bacterium (assembly GCA_965221855.1). Taxonomy (GTDB): domain Bacteria; phylum Pseudomonadota; class Alphaproteobacteria; order Rhodospirillales; family UBA2165; genus JAJDXO01. Next base: position 249,230 of record CBDCSV010000007.1, read on the forward strand.
CCGCGCCGCAGATTTTGGGTCTGGTCGCCACCAGCGAGCCGACGCCGCTGAACTGTGCGGATGGGGAGTGCCGGGCCGAGTTCACCGCTTTTTGTTTGCAGGAACATCGGTATGCGCCGCCCAACGGTCATCCATACCGGACGGCGCGCAACGCCGACCTTGCGGTGATCCTGACCAAGTCCGACGGTTCCGAGATCAAGCTGCCGGGCTCGATTATCAAGCTGGTCAATTCGAAGCGCGGCTTCTCATCCGTGTCCATGGGTATCTCCCAGGCGATCCTGGATGAGACCGGCGCCGTTTCCGCCGCCATCGAGGTGGGCGAGTACGTGTCGCTGATTCCCGAACCCGAAGCCGGCGACAAGGAGCCGCTTAGCGAAACGGAGATCGCGCACTTTACCGGCGCGGTCCGCACCCAGGCCGGCGCCGCGCTCGACCCGACGTCCGATGACGCCGTGTCCATGCGGACAGTGACGAAGATTTTCAACAATCTGCCCGTGGACGCGACGCCGTTGACCCACGAGGTGGAGGACACCTGGCGCGCGGCGACGGGTGAGGCATTGCCGGGCGAAGACGCGAAGGACGGCCTCAAGAGGGTGGCCGAGGAATTTCAGTTCTGCGCTCAAATGAATGACTGGGCCGCCGGCCAACCGAACCTGGAGCTGAGCTTCCGCGGCTGTCTGGCGGCCTTGCACGACGAGCTTGCCGATGATTTGACCCGCCGGGTCTGGAAACAGCAGAAGACCGGCAGCTGAGTTTTTGATGAGGAGTCATGCGATGAAGAAATTGCTGGGAGCCGTAGTCGTCGTCGGCGCAATTGCCGGCGCGCAGCACGCAAGCGCCGCGCCGCAGATTTTGGGCATGGTCGCCACCGCCGAGCCCACCAGGTTGATCTGCGAAAACGGGGTCTGTCAGGCCGAGTTCTCGACCATTTGCCTGCAGCAGCATCGCGTCTCGCCGGTTGCCGGCACCGTCTACCGTCAGGCCGCGACGACCCGGCTCGAGATGACGGTCACCAAGGCCGGCGGCGGTGAAGTGACCGTTCCGTTGGGCGACAGGGCCCGGATCACCGCTCACCGGGAATTCACCTCGGTGATGATCAGCGTTCCGGAGGACCTGATCCGATCCATGGGCGGATCGACCGCCAGGATTTCGGTGCCCCGGCTGGCGTCTCTGGTGCCGCAAGCCGTGCTTGGCGATATCAACCCGATGACCGCACATGAAATCGCCCAATATACCGGGCCGCTCCGCTCGGCCGCCGAGAACTTCATGCAGGCCGATCCCGACCTGCCGGTGGCGAAATTGCTGAACAGGGTCCTCAACGCGGTTGAGTTCAACGATACGGTCTATATGTCCGATGGATCGAAAATCTGGGCCCGGGTGAAAGACGATGCCGAAGCGCAAACGGCGCCGGCGGCCCGCAAGCGGGTCCAGGCGGTGATCCGCGAATGCACCACCGATACGCCGAACCGGGCGGTCTGGGGGACCAAAGGCTGCATCGGCCTCCGCCACGGCGAAGTGCTGATGAAAACCACCAAGGATGTGTGGAAAGGACTGGGGGCCGGCAGTTAACAGTTAACCGCCGCACCCCGGCCGTGAGTCGACAAGGACGCCGGCGTTTGTCCGGCGTCCTTCTCTTTGCGGGGCCCTTCGCCGGGCCCCGCGCGATCCGATCAGGAGGAAAGGTTCATGCCCAAAATCTACAACCCGTCCAACGTGCCGCCGCCACAGTCCCCATCCTACAGCCATGGGGCGGAGGTCGGTCCGGGCGAGCGCCTTCTCTACATCGCCGGTCAGGTCGGCGCGGATGCCGACGGCAATGTGCCGGAGGGCATCGAGGCGCAGGCCCGCCTGGTCTATCAGCACCTCTTCGGCATTCTCGAGGATGCGGGGATGGGGCCGGAAAACCTGGTCAAGCTGACCACGTTCATGACCGACCCGGACGACTCCGAAGCCATGCGGGCGGTGCGGACCGAGGTCTTCGGCGCCGTCGCGCCGCCCAATACCCTGGTCTATATCAGCCGGCTGGCGAGCCCGGCTTTTCTCATCGAAGTGGAAGCCGTGGCCGCCGGGTAGCGCGATCTGGACGAAAGGTGCCGACGACTGTCGTAAAGGCCTGAAAGTCATCGCCACGATGTGGCCGGTGTGCTAGGCAGAACGCGCATTTTCGCTACCTGGGTGGAACGGACCGCGATGAGAACATCGCCGGATGAGGCGGCGCCGATTACCGAGGATTTGGCCGCCCCAAACAAGGAACTCGAGCTGAAATTCGAGTTCGACCAGTCATTCGCCAACCGGCTTCGCAACGCCGCCTGGCTGCGCGAGTTGCAGACCGGCCGGGCGTCGACCCGGGTGGTCAACGCCACCTATTTCGATACCCCGGACAAGGCTCTGTACAGGCACGGCTTGAGCCTCCGGGTGCGCAAGGAGGGCGGCGGCTATACCCAGACCATCAAGGCGAGCGCCGGGAAGGCATTCACCCGCAACGAATGGGACCTGAAGATCAACCGGCCGGTGCCGGACCGGGAGTTCGTCTACGGCAATCCCGAGTTCCGGGCCCAGTTGGGAGACCGGGCCTCCGAGCGTTTCGAGCCCATGTTCGAAACCCGGATCCGCCGCACGACCCGCAATCTGGTGAGCGGGGAAGGAACCGAGATTTCCTGCGACCTCGATGTCGGCGAAATCGCCGGCCGGGACGGCAGCGTTACGATCACCGAACTTGAATTGGAGCTGAAGTCGGGCGACCCGGCGGTGTTGTTCGAAATTGCCCGGCGGCTGAATGAGAGTTTCCCGGTGCGGCTGGTGAAGCGCTCCAAGTCCGAGCGGGGCTACCAGCTGATCGATGGCGGCAAGCCCCACTGGTGCAAACAGATGCCGGTGGAACTGGCCGAGGGCGCGACCGGCGAGGAGGTGCTGGTCGGTTCGCTCACCAAATGCCTCGATCATCTGGGGGCCAACGAGGATTGCGTCCTCGCCCGGTCTCATGAGGAGGGCGTCCATCAGGCGCGGGTGGCGTTGCGGCGGATGCGCGCCGCGTTCTCCATCTACAAGCCGCTGCTGCCCGATCACCTCCGCCGCGAGTTCGGCGGCCGGCTCAAATGGGCGGCCGATGAGTTCGGTCCGGCCCGGGACTGGGACGTATTCGGAATGGAAGTGGTGGGGCCGGTCGTCGAAACCATGCCCGAAGACACCGACCTGGCGCTGCTGGCCAAGGAAGTCGCCCATCGGCGGGATTTGGCCTACGCGCGAGCCGGCGCCATGCTGTCGTCGCCGGAATATACGGGGCTCAAGATCGATTTGGTTGATTTCCTCCATGCCCGCCCGTGGCGGATGAGCGTCGAAGGCCAAGCGGGTGTCCAGCTGTTCACCGACGGCCGCGATTTCGCGGCGCGGGCCCTCGACAAGGCCCACGGCAAGCTGCTCAAGCAGGGCGGGCACTTCGCCAGGATGAGCGCGGCCGAGCGTCACGAGCTGCGGATCGGCGCCAAGAAGGTGCGCTACGCCGCCGAATTCTTCGCGCCGCTCTACGACGAGACTAAGGTGAAGCCGTTCCTGGCGTCGCTGAAGGCGCTGCAGGACGATCTCGGCGTTCAGAACGACATCGAGGTCGCGCAAGACCTGGTCAAGAGCCTCACCGACGGCGGCGACGAGGACCAGGCGCCGCGGCTCCGCTATGCCGGCGGCCTGGTTATCGGCTGGCACGCCCACGCGGCCATCAAGCGGGAGAAACACGCCCTCAAGGCGTGGAAGGGCTACGTGGCCGCCGGCCGGTTCTGGGATTAGGGATTCATCACCGAATAGAATTCGTCATGCCCCGCCCCACCGGACCGGCCTTCAGTCGGCCGGAGGACAAGCTTCGCGCGGGGCATCCGGAATTTCCGGACCGGCCTCAAGCCACCTTTTTCCTCGGCGCTTTTTTCCTTCTTTTCTTCAGGTGCGGCCCCAGGTAGTCGCCGGTGAAAGAGCCCTTGGTCTCGGCGACGTCTTCGGGCGTGCCGACGGCGACGATCCGGCCGCCCTTGTCGCCCCCTTCGGGGCCGAGATCGATGATCCAGTCGGCGGTCTTGACGACCTCCAGATTGTGTTCGATGACGATCACCGTGTTCCCCTGATCGACGAGCGCCTGCAGGACCTCGATCAGCTTCTTCACGTCCTCGAAGTGGAGCCCGGTGGTCGGCTCGTCGAGGATATAGACCGTCTTGCCGGTGGCGCGGCGCGACAGCTCCTTGGCGAGCTTGACCCGCTGGGCCTCGCCGCCGGAGAGGGTCGTCGCCTGCTGGCCGATATGGATGTAGCCCAATCCCACCCGGTTCAGGGTATCCATCTTGTCGCGGATGGCGGGGACGGCCCTGAAGAACTCCAGGCCTTCCTCGACGGTCATGTCCAGGACGTCGGCGATGGACTTGCCGCGGAAGGTGATCTCCAGGGTCTCCCGGTTATAGCGCTTGCCCTTGCACTGATCGCACTGGACGTAGACGTCGGGAAGGAAGTGCATCTCGATCTTGATGACCCCGTCGCCGTGGCACGCCTCGCAGCGTCCGCCCTTGACGTTGAACGAGAAGCGGCCGGGCTTGTAGCCCCGCTCCTTGGCTTCGGGCAGGCCGGCGAACCAGTCGCGGATCGGCGTGAAGGCGCCCGTATAGGTCGCCGGGTTGGAGCGCGGCGTCCGGCCGATGGGCGATTGGTCGATATCGACGACCTTGTCGATGAATTCGACGCCCTTGATGTCGTCGTGGGCGCCGGGATGGACCCGGCTGCCGTTCACCCGCCGGGCCAGCGCCTTGTAGAGGGTCTCCACCACCAGGGTCGATTTGCCACCGCCCGAGACCCCGGTGACGCAGGTGAAGGTGCCCAATGGAAAGGTGGCGTCGATCTTCCGCAGGTTGTTTTCGGTGGCGCCCTTGACGGTGATCTTCCAACCCTTCCTGCCCGGGCGGCGCTCCTTCGGCACCTCGATCTGGCGGAAGCCGGTGAGGTACTGGCCGGTGAGGCTTTCGGCGCTCGACATGACATCGTCGGGCGTCCCCTGCGCCACCACATTGCCGCCGTGGATGCCGGCGCCCGGGCCCATGTCGACGATGTGGTCGGCGGCGCGGATGGCGTCCTCGTCGTGTTCGACGACGATCACCGAGTTGCCGAGATCCCGAAGCCGCCGGAGAGTCTCCAGCAGCCGGTGGTTGTCCCGCTGGTGGAGGCCGATGGACGGTTCGTCCAGCACGTAGAGTACGCCCGTGAGGCCGGAGCCGATCTGAGACGCCAAGCGGATGCGCTGGCTTTCGCCGCCGGACAGCGTGCGGGAGGACCGCGACAGGGTCAGGTATTCGAGACCCACGTTCTTGAGGAATCCCAGCCGCTCGTTGATTTCCCGCAATATCCGCCGGGCGATCTCGTTCTCCTTCCTGGTCAGGTGCCGGTGCAGCCCGGCGAACCAGGCTTCGGCCTCGTCGATGGACATGCGGGCGACTTCGCCGATGTGCTTGCCGGCGATCTTCACCGCCAGCGCCTCGGGCTTGAGCCGGAATCCGCCGCAGGCCTCGCAGCTTGTGACGGTCTGGAACTTGGATAGTTCCTCGCGGATCCACGACGAATCCGTCTCCCGCCAGCGCCGCTCCATGTTGGGGATCACGCCCTCGAACGGCTTTTTGATGTCATACGCGTTCTTGCCGTCATCGTAGGTCATGGGGATGGCGGTCTTGCCCGACCCGGACAGCAGGGCGTCGCGCACCTTCTTGGGCAGTTTGGCGAACGAGGTGGTCATTTGCACCTTGTAGTGCCTGGCGAGGCTCTCCAGGGTCTGGCGGTAGTAGGGCGACGAGGATTGGGACCACGGCGCGATGGCGCCTTCTTCCAGGCTCAGGCGCTCGTCGGGCACCACCAGGTCGGGATCGAAATACATCTCCGTGCCGAGCCCGTCGCAGGCCGGACACGCCCCGAAGGGGTTGTTGAACGAAAACAGCCGGGGCTCGATCTCGTCGATGGTGAACCCCGACACCGGGCAGGCGAACTTGGCGGAAAACGTGGTGCGCTCGCCCGAGGCCGCGTCCTCGGCGAAAGCCAGCCCGTCGGCCAGTTCCAAGGCCGTCTCGAAGCTGTCGGCCAGGCGCTGCTCGAGACCTTCGCGGACCACCACCCGGTCGACCACCGCCTCGATATCGTGCTTGAAGTTTTTTTCAAGGGCGGGCGCTTCGTCGATCTCGTAATGCCCGCCGTCGATCTTCACCCGCTGGAAGCCCTTCTTGGCAAGCTCCTGAATTTCCTTCCGGTACTCGCCCTTGCGGCCCCGGACGATCGGCGCCAGCAGATACAGCCGCGTCCCGTCCTCCATCTCCATCACCCGGTCGACCATCTGAGAAACGGTCTGGGCCTCGATGGGGAGGCCGGTGGCCGGCGAAAAGGGGATGCCGATGCGGGCGAACATCAGCCGCATGTAGTCGTAGATCTCGGTTACCGTGCCGACGGTGGAGCGGGGGTTCCGGGACGTGGTCTTCTGCTCGATGGAGATGGCGGGCGACAGGCCTTCGATGGAATCCACATCCGGCTTCTGCATCAGTTCCAGGAACTGGCGCGCATAGGCCGACAGGCTCTCGACATAGCGGCGCTGTCCCTCGGCATAGACGGTATCGAAGGCAAGCGACGATTTGCCGGAGCCGGACAACCCGGTAATCACGGTCAGGGCATCCCGGGGGATGGTCACATCCACGTTTGCGAGGTTGTGTTCCCGGGCGCCGCGCACCACGATGGTGCGCGAATCCTGCTCGTTGGCTTCCTCCGGTACGCTGTCTTTCGGCATGGCGGTTATATAAGCCGCCGAGGCGGGGGATGGCGAGTCTTGATCCCGGATTTGCCGCCTTTTGGGGAGAAAATATCACATGCCCGTCACCATAGAACGCCGCCGGCCCGAATTCCTGCACAACAAGCCCCATTTCACCAATCTGGTGACCTCCAAGGGGGGCGCCACCGTTCACCTGTCGGGCCTTGTCGCCTCCACCAAGGACGGTGAGCTGGTCGGCGCCGGCGATCTGGCGGCGCAGATGGCCTACATCTACGGCACCATCAAGGACTCCCTCGCGTTGGTCGGCGCGACGCCCGCCGACGTGGTCCGTCAGCGGGTCTTCATCGTCGGGCTGCAACTCGATCACCGGCCGGTCATCATGAAGGCCATGACGGACTTCTATGGGGAGGATGGCTCCGCGTCATCCACCTGTGTCGGCGTCGAAGCGCTGCTGGTGGAAGGCGCGTTGGTGGAAATCGACGTGACCGCGGTGGTCGACGGCTAACGCGCTGCCGGCTTCAACGCCTCCGCCCTGAGGGCGTAGAGGGCGAGGAGCAGGGGCACCACGGCGGCGCTGAAAAACAGCGGGCCGAACCCCCAGGCGCCGATCGCCAGCCCGGCGAAAAACGGGCCGATGGTCTGGGCGAGCCGTACGGAAAATGCGATGCCGCCGCCGAAGGTGGCCCGCAAATCCTCGGGCGCGTTCTCCAGCATCATGATCTGCAGCGCCGGGCGGACGATCCCGAACGCCCCGCCGTAACACAGGGCGGCAATCATCACCGACCAGTCGTTGGGCAGCACCGGCACGACGGCGAAGCCCGCCGACTGGACCAGGAAGGCGCTGAAGATCAGCCAGCGGGGCGAGACGGCGCGCATCAGCCGGGTGATCTGCGACGACATGAGGGCGCCGGAGACCGACCGCGCGCCGACGATGAGGCCGATGACAAACGAGCCGGTGGCGAAGTTGTTGGCGAGGAAGGTCGGGATGTAGGTCACGAATACCCCGAAGCCGACCACGATGAATCCGCCGGTCATGCCCATGAGTTCGAGCGCCCGCCGGTCGGTGATGTTGCGCCAGGCATGACCGAGCAGCGCCCTGCCGCGGGGCGCCGGGGTGTTGTCGCCGGGCTTCATGATAACCAGCCCGAACAGCGCCAGCGGGACGGCCAGGAAGCTCGCCAGATAGGGCACCTCCCAGGCGATGACCACCAGGGCGCCGCCGATCACCGGCAGCAGGCCGGCGTTGACATTCTGCAGGAAGCTGGCATTGGCCAGCACCCGGGTCCGGTCTTCGCCCTTGAAGTAGTCGCCGACCAGGCCGAGGGCGATGCCGGACAGGCCGCTGGCCCCGACCCCCTGGATGAAGCGCAGCCACAACAGGGTTTCGAAATTCTCCGCCGTGAAGGCGAAGCCGCCCGCGGTGAACAGCACGAGGCTCGGCACCACGACCCATTTCTTGGAAAACCGGTCGGCGACCAGGCCGAGCAGCGGTACGAAGACCAGCGCCGGCAGGGAATAGACCGCCATGATCAGGCCGACGTCCGCATCCGCCACGCCAAGCGCCTGCTGCACGGCCGGGAAGGACGGGGTGATGATCGGCATGCCGAGCTGTCCCGTCAGGGTCGAGCCCATGATCAGCGCGAAGTACCGGTTCCAGGTGCTCGGCAGTTTCCCCCGCATGTCCCTCTGCATAGCGGCTGGGCGCGGTCTCACAAGCAGTTTATGCCCCGGCGGTAACGTCAAGAGTTATGTGTCAGGGAGACTGGGGTACTGATTCCCTGAGACTTGTTTTCGTGAATGAAGACCGCGAAGAGGATGCGGTCCATTGAGGTTTTATCCTTGAAGGTTCCCATGGGCCGGGTTCGTCTGCGAACCTCGCGGAACCTCCGTTCGATGGCATTGGTGGTCCTGACCTGCTTTCGCTCGGCGAGGTCCTTGTAGCGGAAGCAGGTGAGCAGGTCGTCGAGGTCGTTGCGCAGGCAGGCGACGGCCTTGGGGTAGGTATCTTCCCAGGCGTCGGCGAAGCGGCGGGCGGCGGTCTCGGCCTTGCGGCGGTTGGGGGCATTCATGACGGCGTGGACGTCGGCCTTGACGGCCTGCTGGTCGGCTACGCGGACCTTGTTGAGGATGTTCCTGATTTTGTGCGCCCAGCACCTCTGAACGGGGATGCCGTGATAGACGATCGGCAAGGCGGCGAGCAGGCCTTGGCCGCCATCAACGCAGATCATCTCAAGGCCCTCGCCGGTGAGGCCGCGGCGGTGCAACGCGGTGAGGAAGCGCTCCCACTCCGCGGCGCTCTCGCTGGCGGCGAGTTGGAAGTCGATAATCTCCTTCTTGCCGTCGTGCCGTATGCCCAGCGCCACCAGGACCGGCCTCCTGAGCGCGCCAGCGCCGGTCTTGCAGGCCAGCACCACGCCGTCGAGCATCAGCGCCTTGTAGGCGTTCTTCAGCGGCCGGCGGTGGAATGCGGCGACCGACAGATCGAGGGTCTTGGCGACCCGGCTCACCGTCGCGGCCGAGACCGGACGCCCGAGCAGGGCAAGCAGGACCTCGCCGACCTTGCGGGTCGAGAGCCCCAGCACGAAGCCGGCCAGGATGGCGCGGTCGATCTCTGGAGCGCGCCTTGCGTAGCTCTTCAGAACCTCGGTCGGGCAGAAGTGCCGGGTGCGCGGCACGTTGAGCTCGATGTCGCCGAGCTCGCTGAGCAGGCGGCGCCGGTAGGTGCCGTTGCGCCGGTCGCGCATAGCGCTGCCATCGAGGCCGTCGAGCCAGCGATCCACCGCCTCGGCCATCCGGCCCTCGATGATCTCGGCCAGCGCCTGGCGGCCAAGCGGGCGATAACCCTCGCCCCAGTCCAATCCGCCTGCTTGCATCTCCTTCACCACCTCAAAGGCTTGTGGTAGGTTCTCAATCGTTACAGCTTGCTGTGGCATCGGGGTGATCCTTCTTGCGGTTGTCGTAAACCACAGGGAGTACCCCATTCCCAACTGACACATAAATTTTTACGTCACCGCCCCGGCGCCCGTCTTGACCCCCACGCCGCCCGGCGCGAACATGGGTGAGGTCACGACAAAATCATTGGTCAGGGGACAAGTTAATGGCCGACGGCGATTTCAGATCGATGGATCCGGGTGAGTTGGTAAGGGTTTTCGCCGACCTGCCCTATCCGGAGAAACGCAAGGTGTGGATCGAAATTTCCGATCTCACGGAAGAGGAATTCGACGCCAAGATGGCGTGGCAGAAGGCGCGCCGCGAGAACGTGCCAGGCGTCGGCGACGAGGCGCCCGCCTTCACCCTCGATGTGCTCGATCCCGAAAAGGGCCGTACCGGCGAGACGGTGAGCCTCGAATCCCTGCGCGGCAAGCCGGTGGCGCTGATCTTCGGCTCCTATACGTGACCGCCCTATCGCGGTTGGGCCGTGCGCCTCAACGAGATTTACGACCGGTACAAGGACGATGTGCGGTTCCTGTCAATTTACATCCGCGAAGCACATGCCGATGACGGCTGGCGCTCGCCGAAGAACCTGCAGGAAGGCATCGTCTACAAGGAACCGACCACCGAAGACGAACGCACCGAGGTGGCGAGCGCCTGCCAGCACATGCTCGACCTCAAGATGCCCATGCTGATCGACGACATCCGCAACACGGTGGAAGAGCGGTACATCGCCATCCCCATGCGGCTGTTCCTTATCGACGCCGGCGGCAGGCTTGCCTATGTGGGCGGCGAGGGACCGAGGGACTTCAGGCCCGACGAGTTCGCCGAGGCCATCGGGGCGCATTTGAAGGGTTAGCGGATGAACGAGATCGAGAACGCCGCCTACGTGTCCGTCGGCCGGGCCAGCGGGTTTACCGGTCTCGCCATCTTCTGCCTGATCTTCGGGCTCTCGTTCGATCCGGCCTTCGCCGCCCAGGTGGGCGGCATGGCCAGCCTGATCTTCGCCTTCATTCTGGTGTGGTGCGCGCTTCGCGCCCGCACCCGTCCCTACAAGAAGACCGAGGCGTGGCTGATCCTCAAGAAGGAGTTCCGCCCGCCGGCCGAGATCGCCCAACAGGTCATCGGGGTTGCGCTCCGGGAGACCTATTTCTGGTTCGCCAAACAGGCGGCGACCATCGCCTTCGTGCTGCTGGTGATCGCGCTGTTCCTGAAGGTTGCGTTCGTCTATGGCGGGCTGGACATCCTGCCGGGCGCATCGGTCCATGGGCCGGGCCCGGGCATCGTCACGGACGCTCCCGCCACGGGCATCGGCACCGGCGTCGGGATATCCAGGCACGGGATCTTTCCGTAGTGGCCAATGGTGGTCACTGCATCGCTCTTGACCGTCATGCCCCGCCTCCGCGCGGGGCATCCAGTATTTGGATTGCTGGATTGCCCGGGCAGAGCCGGGCAATGACGAGGCGTTGGGGGGACTGAATGAAGGCTGTCGCCACCATCGGCTATGAGGGCGCGAGCATCTCCGAGTTCGTCGCCGCCCTTGAGCGGAACGGGGTGAGCGTATTGGTGGATGTCCGGGACGTGCCCTGGTCCCGCAAGCCCGACTTCTGCAAATTCCCCTTGAGCGGCGCGCTCAACGAGGCGGGGATCGAGTACAAGCACCTGCGGGCCTTGGGCAACCCGGAAGAGGGGCGGGACGCGGCCAAGTCGGGCGACGTGGATCTCTACCGCTCCATCTACGCCGGTCAGCTTGCGAGTGAACCGGCGGAGGCGGCGCTGGCCGACGTGACGGCGCTCGCCGCCAAGGGTTTGCCGTGCCTCATGTGTCTGGAACGGGACCCCAGGAGCTGTCACCGCAGCATGATCGCTGAAACCCTCGAGTCGCGCGGGCTCGCCATCCGCCACCTGTCGGTTCAGCCGGATCTGTTTATCGGGACCTAATCCAAAGGCTCATTCCGTTCCCGGGGGATGTCCCTCGGATTGGGGCGCGTCGTCGCAGATTCCGTACCAATGGGGTTTCTCGGAAACGAACTCGTGAAACTGGTTGGTGAGGCCGAACTCACCGTCGAGCGCGTTCGCCGCGATGGGAAAGGTGTCCATCTCGGCGGTGATCTCCCCCAAAGACGTGCCGCAAATCCTGCAGAAGCACCTGCCGTACTTGTACGGTGCCGGCGGTTGGTGGGTGGCCACGTGATCCTTCCCCTGGACCCATTCCAAGGTTTCCTTCTTGACAAAGACCACGGTACTGGCGCCGGCCTTCCGGCACCGCGAGCAATGACAGGTGCCCATCACCGCCGGCTCCGACGACAGCTCGAATTTGACCGCGCCGCACAGACAACTCCCCTGGATCATCTAATCCCTTCCCCTGACATGAGAAACCCGTTATAAGAACATTGCATGAACATTTTAATGGTATCAATGCCGGAGTGATGAGAGACCGGTTGCCAGAATAGAGGTGAACCCCCGGGAGAATCGGGGTACATAACCAGGAGAAACCAATGACCGAAATTCCACGACCACGTGAAGGGGGCGGAGAGCATGGCCGGCAGCGTTAACAAAGTCATTCTGATTGGAAATCTGGGCCGTGATCCCGAGGTCCGCTTTTCCCAGGACGGCAACAAGATCGTCACCATGTCGGTGGCCACCTCCGAGACCTGGAACGACCGCGCCTCCGGCGAGCGCCGGGAAAGGACCGAATGGCACCGGGTCGTGGTGTTCAACGACCGTATTGCCGACGTGGCCGAGAAGTACCTGAAAAAGGGCTCCAAGGTGTATATGGAGGGCCAGCTCCAGACCCGCAAATGGCAGGGCCAGGACGGTCAGGACAGGTACACCACCGAGGTCGTGCTGGGCCGTTTCCGGGGCGAACTCACCATGCTGGATACCCGCGGCGGCGGAGGCGGCGGGGGTGGTGACTATGGCGGTGGTGGCGGCGGTAGCGATCCCGGAGCCGAGCCCGACTATGCGGCGCCCGGCGGCGGCGGTGGAGGAGGCGGAGGCGCCGACGACCTCGACGACGACATTCCGTTCTAGGCCGTTCTAGGCCATTCTAGGCCGTTCCAATCACGTTTCCGGAGGCCCAATTGTCGGATATCACCGACGTCCTGGTAAACCTCAACATCGTTGGCTCCCTGGAGGACGGGGAGATCGACCTCGCCGACGTGGCGCTGATGCTGGGGGCGCTCGATCACCCGGACAAGCGGGTCGAGCAGTACCGGGACCATCTGGCCGAACTGGCGGGCCACGCCAATGCGGTGAAGGCGCAGGCGGCCAACGTCCACGACCGGGCCGCGGTGCTCCATGACGTCGTGTTCGCCGACGGCGGCTACCTGGGGGATACCGAGACCTATGACGACACGGACAACGCCAACCTCATGCGGGTGATCGACCGGCGCCGCGGCATTCCCGTGTCGCTGGGGATCATCCTCATTCACGTCGCCCGCGCGCTTCGGTGGGACATCGCGGGGATCAATTTCCCCGGTCACTTCCTGCTTCGGCTGCAGGCGCAAGGCGAATCGGCGATCATCGATCCCTTTGACGGCGCCCGGATGCTGCAGATGAGCGAGCTCAAGCGGCTGTTGAAGGGCGTCTACGGGACCGACCTGCCGATGAAGCCCGATTTCGTCCGTTCGGTGGGCAACCGGGACATTCTCTTGCGTTTGCAGAACAACATCAAAACACGGGCCTTGCAGCAGGGCGATACGCCCCGCGCCGTCGAGGTGCTGCGGCGCATGGCCCTGATTGCCCCGGGCCATGGCGAGACCAACATCGAGCTCGCCGCGCTCGAGGCCGGTCAGGGAAACATGAAGGCCGCGGTGATGGTGCTCGAGGACTACATCGCGCTGGGCGGCGCGGCGCTCGACGACCGGGACGCGGAACGTATGCTGGATGAGCTGAAACGCGGGCTCAACTAGTGCAGCTTCACTACCTGGAGGCCGGTGAAGGACCCGGGGTCCTCATCCTCCACGGGCTGTTCGGTCAGGCGCGGAACTGGGCCGCCGTCGCCAAGGGCCTCGCGGAAGACTACCGGCTTGTCAGCGTCGATCTCCCCAATCACGGCCGTTCGCCCTGGACCAAGGATGTGAGCTACCCCTCGATGGCCGCCAACGTCGCCGGGTTCATGGAAGGACATAAACTCGAGGGGGCGGCCGTGGTCGGCCACTCCATGGGCGGTAAGGTGGCCATGGCGCTGGCGCTGACCCGGCCCGATCTGGTCGGCGGGCTGGTGGTGGTCGATATCGCGCCGGTCCCCTACGCCCACGGCATCCGGCATCACATGGAGGCGATGCAGGCGTTGCCCCTCGAACTGTTGACCAGCCGCGAAAGCGCCGACGAGATGCTGGCCCGCGGGGTGGACGATCCGGCGGTCCGGGCGCTGCTGCTCTCCAATCTCGCCCGCGGCAAGGACGGCTATGTTTGGCGGATCAACCTGGATGGCCTGCACGACGGGGCCGACGTGATCCACGGTTTTCCGGACATGGACGGCGCGCAATATGAGGGCCGCACGCTGTTCATCGCCGGCGAGACCTCGGACTTCATCGAGGAAGAGCACAAGGAGGTGATCAACTCCCTGTTCCCGAATGCCGGGCACGCGGTGGTCAAGGGCGCCGGTCACTGGGTGCACGCGGACAAACCCGAAGAGACCGTCGATCTCTTGCGGAAGTTCCTGGCGGGGTAGTTATTTCGGCGGCAGGGAGCGGGCGAAGGCGTAGCCCCGTTCGATCCACGCCTCGAGTTCCGTCTCGTCCTCGAAGGCGGCGGGGGCCACTTCGACCCAGCCGGTCATGGGCCGGCCGGTGATGTCGAATTCCTTGACATGGTCTTCGGCGAGGGCGGCTTCGTATGCGTCGGGGCCGACGCGGACGATCATGTTGTCCCGGTTGACGCCGCAGGCGATGTTGCCATGACAGAAGAAGGCGATACCGCCGAACATCTTCTTCTCGTCGTGTGCCGGGTCGCCGGGGATGACGGCGCGCATGCGCTCCGCCAGATGTTCGTCATAAGCCATCGGCCGAGTGTAGCGGGTATGGGTGTCGGGCGCTATTCCGCGGGCGCCGCAATGCGCTCCCGCCGGCGGGTAAGGGCCAGCCAGGTGACCGCGGCCATGGCGATGACGATCATCGGCACGGCCAGGATGTTGACCCAGTTCCAGCCCAGCAGCTGGTAGACCGCGCCCGAGACCAGGGACGCGACGGCGACGGCGGTAAAGACGATGAAATCGTTGGTCCCCTGGAGCTTGGCGCGTTCCGACGGCGTATCGATTTCGGTGAGCAGGGCGGTGCCGCCGGTAAAGGCGAAGTTCCAGCCGCATCCCAGGAGGAACAGGCTGACCCAGAAATGCCAGAACTCGACGCCCAGCAGCGCAACGGCCACCGCACCGGTGAGAAGAGCAAGGCCCACGGTAATGATCCGCAGGGTGCCGAACCGCTTGATCAACGAACCGGTCACGAAGCCCGGCGCGAACATGCCGACCACATGCCAGGAAATGACCAGCGCGACGTCGCCGTCGCCGAAGGAATAGCCGTACTGCATGGAGATGGGGGTTACGGTCATCAGGAGATTCATCACGACGTACGAGAACGTGGCGGCGATGACGGCGACGACGGCCACCGGGGTCTTGAAAATCTCGAGGAGCGGGCGGCCGGGATCGTCGAACTCGGCCTTGGTGAGTTTGGGAATATCTATTCCCAGCACCACCAGTCCGGAAAGCAGGGTGGAGCACGCGAGAATGAGGAACGATCCGGCAAAGGCGGCTCCGTCGATCCAATCCTTGCCGATAATCGCCGAGTAGGGGCCCGTGAAGGCGCCCAGGACTCCGGCGGCGAGCACCAGGGCGATGGCCGTCGCCTTGAAGTCGGCACTGGCGACGTCGGCGGCGGCGAACCGGTATTGCTGTGCGAACCCGGAGTAGATGCCGAACAGGAAGATTGACGCGTTGAAAAGCACGAACTGCACTTCGATGATGGCGAGGGCGCCCAAAAGCGCTCCGCCGGTGCCGATCAGCGAGCCGACGACGAATCCGGCCTTGCGGCCGATGCGCCGCATCAGCAGCGCCGAGGGCAGTGTCCCCGCGGCCGTGCCGATCAGCATCATGGTGAGCGGAATAGTGACCAGCACGCCGGCGTCGAACACGCCTTCGGACACCAGACCGGAAGCGAGGAATGTCAGGCCCCGGCCGGTGTTGAACAGAACCTGGCAAAGGCCGAGAACGCCGACGTTTTTCTTTTCCCGGGATAGTCTCACCCCGGTGCTTTACGGGAGCCCGAAGGCCCCTGCAAGCGCTTTCCCATGGAGCTGTCAATGTCGTCCGATTCGGCCAGATTCGGATGATTTTCGCCCTTCGGGATGGTCCCGGCCGCTCGTCACCGGCCCGATCCGGCGCCGTTGAAATTTCTAACGTGTTATCAATGGGTTACGTGAAATATTCAGGTCTCGAAATAGGCCTTGTCCGGTTGTTGCGGACGGCCGGTTTTGCTATAAATATTTCATGAATTTTCACCTCCGCCGGCCCAGCGGCGAGCCCAAAATTTCCAATAGGATCAACGCCTTTGACTGCGCCGCCTGACACACCGGAAGGCAATGGCGGCGGCCTGCCGCCCGACGGCGAGCCGCCCGAGAGCCCCGGCCCCGATGAGCCCTTCGATCACGACATAAAACCGGTCGCCATCGAAGAAGAGATGCGCTCGTCCTATCTCGATTACGCCATGAGCGTGATCGTCAGCCGGGCGCTGCCCGATGTTCGAGACGGCCTGAAGCCGGTCCACCGCCGGATTCTCTATGCCATGAAAGAGGGCGGTTACGACTACAACCGGCCGTTCCGCAAGTCGGCCCGAATCGTCGGCGACGTCATGGGCAAATACCACCCGCACGGTGATTCGGCGATCTACGATGCGCTGGTTCGCATGGCCCAGGATTTCTCCATGCGCCTGCCGCTCATAGACGGTCAGGGCAATTTCGGCTCCATGGACGGCGACCGGGCGGCGGCCATGCGGTACACCGAAGCCCGGCTGGCCCGTTCGGCGCACCATCTGCTGGAGGACATCGACAAGGATACGGTCGATTTCCAGCCCAACTACGATGACAGCGTCCGGGAACCGTCGGTGCTGCCCGCCGAGTTCCCGAACCTCCTGGTCAACGGCGCGGGCGGCATTGCCGTCGGCATGGCGACCAACATCCCGCCGCACAATCTCGGCGAAGTCATCGATGCCTGCCGTGCGCTGATCGACAACCCGGGACTTTCCATTGCCGAACTGATCGAAAACCATGTGCAAGGTCCCGATTTCCCGACCGGCGGCGTGATACTGGGCCGCAACGGCATCCAACTGGCCTTCGAGAAAGGCCGGGGTTCGGTGGTCATCCGGGGCAAGGCGGAAATCGAGCCGATGGCCAAGGACCGCGAAGCCATCATCATCTCCGAGGTTCCCTACCAGGTGAACAAGGCCCGGATGATCGAGATCATCGCCGAAGCGGTACGGGACAAGAAGATCGAGGGAATCTCCGACCTCCGCGACGAATCCGACCGGCACGGCGTGCGGGTGGTGGTCGAAATCAAGCGCGATGCCATGGCCGAGATCGTGCTCAACCAGCTCTACTCCTTCACGCCGCTGCAGACCAGCTTCGGCGTGAACATGCTGGCGCTGAACGGCGGCAAGCCCGAAATGCTGAATCTCAAGGAGATTCTTCAGGCGTTCATCGATTTCCGCGAGGAAGTCATTACCCGCCGAACCGCGTATGAACTCGGCAAGGCGCGGGAGCGGGCCCATGTCATGGCCGGCCTGGCGGTCGCGGTCGCCAACCTGGATCCGGTCATCGAGCTGATCCGCAAGGCCAAGGACGGGCAGGATGCCCGCGAAAAACTGATGGCGGCTTCGTGGCCCGCGGGCGACGTCGCGCCGCTGATCGCGCTCATCGACGAGCCGGACCGCAAGGTCTCCGAGGACGGGACGTACAGGCTCTCCGAGGAACAGGCCAAGGCCATTCTGGAGATGCGCCTCCAGCGCCTGACCGGCCTGGAGCGGGACAAGATCGCCGACGATCTCAAGGAAATCTGCGCCAGGATCACCGAATATCTGGAGATTTTGGGGTCGAAGGAGAAATTGTACGGCATCCTTCGGGACGAACTGCTGCAGATGAAGGAGCGGTTCGGCACGCCGCGGCGGACGGTCATCGAGGAAGCGGAATTCGAGACCGACATCGAAGACCTGATCCAGCGCGAGGATATGGTCATCACCGTGTCGAACACGGGCTATATCAAGCGGGTGCCGCTCTCGACCTACCGGGCGCAAAACCGGGGCGGCAGGGGGCGCGCCGGTATGAGCACCCGGGAGGAGGATTTCGTCTCCCAGGTCTTTGTCGCCAATACCCATCAGCCGGTCTTGTTCTTTTCGTCGACCGGCATCGTCTACAAGCTCAAGGTCTACAAACTGCCCCAAGGCAGTCCGCAGTCCCGCGGCAAGGCTTTGGTGAACGTCCTTCCCCTGGATGAGGGCGAAACCATTTCGACGGTGATGCCGCTGCCCGAGGACGAGGAGACGTGGGAAAACCTCTTCGCTGTTTTCGCAACCGCGTCGGGCAATGTGCGGCGCAACCGCTTGAGCGATTTCACCAATGTAATGGCCAACGGCAAGATCGCCATGAAGTTCGAGAACGGCCATGAAGGAGACCGGCTGATCCGGGTTCGCACCTTCAGCGAGGACGAGGATGTCTTCATGGCCACCCGCGGCGGCAAGTGCATCCGCTTTCCGGTAACCGACCTTCGCGTGTTTTCAGGCCGCACCTCGACTGGCGTCCGGGGCATTCGTCTCGCCGCCGGGGACGAGGTGATCTCCATGTCCGGGCTTAAGCATATCGAGGTCGAGGTGCCGGTCAGGGATGACTACCTGAAGTCGGTCAATGCCAAGCGGCGTCTGGCGGGCGGCGACTACACCGACCGGACCGAAGACAAGGCCCACGACGAAGAATTGGCCGCCAAGCTGGAGGCGCCCGCGTACCGGGAGATGGCCGCCGACGAAGAGTTTATTCTCACCGTAACCGAGGACGGCTTTGGAAAGCGCTCTTCGGCCTATGACTATCGGATATCGGGCCGGGGCGGCAAGGGTCTCGACAGCATGTATTTGAAGCGCGGCAAGGATTCGAGTACGCAGGTGGTGGCGACCCTGCCGGTGATCGGGGACGATCAGTTGGTGATGGTTTCCGATGGCGGGCAACTCATCCGGATGCCCATCGACGGCATCAGTTTTACCGGCCGGACGGCGCGCGGCGTCACCTGCTTCAGGGTCGGCGAGGATGAGCGCGTGGTTTCGGTCTCTCGAATCCGCGACGTCGACGGCAATGGAGAAGAGGCTGAAAATGCCGCGCTTCCCGAACCGGCGGCGGACGCGCCGGCACCGGCAGGAGAGTAGGGCGAATGGGCGATAGAACTGGCGTATATCCCGGAACCTTCGATCCGATCACCCATGGTCATCAGGACATCATCAGCCGGGCGACCCGGGTGGTGGATCACCTGATCGTCGGCGTCGCCGTCAACGCGGGCAAGGGACCGCTGTTCTCGCTCGATGAGCGGGTCGCCATGGTCGAGGCCGAAGTTGCGGAGATGGATACCAACAGCGCCCGTGTCGACGTCCGGCCCATGGAAGGGCTGCTGATGCATTTCGCCGAGGAGTGCGGCGCCTCCCTGATCGTGCGGGGTCTGCGGGCGGTATCCGATTTCGAATACGAGTTTCAGATGGTCGGCATGAACGCACGGCTCAACGACGGCATCGAAACCGTGTTTCTCATGGCCTCGGAACACCACCAATTCATCTCGTCGCGGCTGGTGAAGGAAATCGGCATGCTGGGCGGCGACATCAAACCGTTCCTCTCGCCCCGTGTGGTCGAACGGATGAACGGGAAGCTCGCGGACGGTCCGGCCGCGGAGTAAGGTCCTCCATACCGATTCCGACCCCGGGGGCCGCCCATGCGACTAGCCACCTTCCTGCACCGAGACGGGGATGCCCGGGCCGGTGTTCTGCTCGAAGACGACACCCGGATCGTCGATCTGTTCGCCGCCGAGCCCGAACCCTGTTTCGGTTCCATGCAGGCCCTGATCGAGGGCGGGCCCGAGGCATTGGACGCCGCCCGGGAGGTCGCGGATAACCCGCCGTCCATCGCGGTTCATATGACGGAAGGGGCAAGGCTTCTGACGCCCCTGCCGGCGCCGCCGCAAATCCGGGACTGCCTGTGTTTCGAGGAACATTTGAAGCAGGCCTACGATGTCCTGCGCAGGAACCGGGCGGCCATGGAGCCCGACCCGGAGGCTGCGCTGAAGGAGTTCGAGGCCAAGGGGCTCTTTCGCATCCCCGAGGTCTGGTACCGGCAGCCCATCTACTACAAGGCCAACCGCCTTGCCGTCGTCGGCCCGGAGGAAGACGTGATCTGGCCCGATTATGCCGAGGTGATGGATTACGAGCTCGAGTTCGGGTTTTTCATCGGCAAGGGGGGACGGGACATTCCCAAGGAGAAGGCCCGGGAGCACATTTTCGGGTACGCCATCTTCAACGACATATCGGCCCGCGATACCCAGGCGGTCGAGATGCCGGGCGGACTTGGACCGGGCAAGGGCAAGGACTTCGACACCGGCAACGTCATCGGCCCCTGTATCGTGACCGCCGACGATCTGGACCCCTACGACTGCACCATGATTGCCCGCGTCAACGGGGAGGAGTGGTCGCGCGGACATTCGAGTTCGATCCACTGGACCTTCGAGGATTTGATCGCCCACATTTCCCGCTCCGAAACCTTGTATCCCGGTGAATTCATCGCGTCGGGAACCGTTGGCGGCGGCAGCGGCCTGGAGCAGGAGCGTTACCTCTCCGACGGCGACGTCATGGAGCTGGAGGTCGAGGGGATCGGCATTTTGCGCAACCGGATCATCAGAAAATAGGAAAGGCTCATGGTCGAGAAAATCAGGCGGGTAATCACCGGCCACGACGAGAACGGAAAGTCGGTGTTCATCATCGATGGCGATGCGACGGCGGTGAAGGAAATGGAGTCCATGCCGGGTCTGGCGCTGACCGACATCTGGCAAACCGGCGGCGCGCCGGCGAGCAATGCGGGGAACGCCGATGCCGCCGACCGGCCGGTGGTGCTGGAGCCTCCCGCGAACGGCACCATTTTCCGGGTGGTGGAGTTTCCGCCCGACGGCCAATGGCGCGACCGCGCCGACGCCAGGGATGCCTTCGCATCGATCGGCGCGGACCACGCCACGGACGATACCAGCGACGATCCGATGATGCACAAAACGGCGACCGTCGATTACCTGCTGGTTCTCAAAGGGGAAATCTGGGCGATACTTGATGACAGCGAGGTGTGTCTCAAACAAGGGGATGTGATGGTCCAGCGGGGCACGAACCATTCGTGGAGCGTCCGGACCGGCGAGCCGTGCCTGCTGGCCGCCATTCTGGTGAGCGCCGAACCCGTCTGAGGGAGCCCGCGCCCGATGAATCTAGCCCGGTTCCTGGTGGATACGGCCGCCGCGCGGCCAGGCGCGCCGGCCCTGGCGCGGGGTCGCGATGTGGTTGCGACCTATGCCGAACATGCCGAGCGCTCGGCCCGGATGGCCGGCGCGTTGGCGGCGGATTTCGATATCGCGCCCGGCGACCGGGTGGCGATCGCCCTGGCCAACGCGCCCGAATATTCCGAAATTCTGTTTGCCGTCTGGCACGCAGGCGCCGTCGCGGTGCCGGTGAACGCCAAGCTGCACCCCAAAGAGGTGGCGTGGATCGTCGATAACGCCGGGGCGAAAATCTGCTTTGCCGGAGCCGGCCTGGCCGCCGGCCTCGAGGAGGTTCGCGGGGAAATGGCGAGCCTCGAACGCGTCCTCACAGCCGGCGGCGAGACGTCGGCGATGCTCCGGGAGCGCCCGCCGGCGCCCCTCGCGGATCGCCGCGCCGAAGACCTTGCGTGGCTGTTCTACACGTCGGGCACCACCGGCCGGCCGAAAGGGGCTATGCTGTCCCACGGCAATCTGCGGGCGATGACGGCTTCGTATTTCGCCTGCGTCGACGATGTCGCATCCGAAGACTGCATCATTCACGCGGCTCCCATGTCCCACGGGTCCGGCCTCTATCTCGTGCCGCACGTCGCCCATGGGGCGGCACAGGTCATTCCTCCATCGGGCGGGTTCGACCCGGCGGAGGTTTTCGATCTGTTGTCGGCCTGGCGGGGCGCGACGCTTTTTTTCGCGCCGACCATGGTCACCCGGCTTCTGGCGGCGCCGGAGCTGGCGGACACCGATCTGTCTGGTCTCAAGACCATCGTTTACGGCGGCGCGCCCATGTACGCCGAGGACTGTCAGCGGGCGCTCGCGGCCCTGGGGCCGAAGCTGGTTCAGATTTACGGCCAGGGTGAAGCGCCGATGACCATCACGGTGCTTGACCGGACGTCGCACATGGAGGCGGATCACCCGCGCTACTTGCAGCGTCTCGGCTCCGTCGGGCGGGCGCACACCGGCGTCGAGGTCAGGGTGGCGGACGCCGAAGACAATCCCCTGCCGGCGGGGGACATCGGCGAGGTTCAGGTGCGGGGCGATGTCGTCATGTCGGGCTACTGGCGGAACCCCGATGCAACCGCCCAGGCCCTGAAGGACGGCTGGCTGCATACGGGCGATCTCGGCGTTCTTGACGATGACGGCTATCTCACCCTGAAGGACCGGTCCAAGGATGTGATCATTTCCGGCGGATCAAACATCTATCCGCGGGAGGTGGAGGAAGTGCTTTTGCTCCACCCCGACGTTCTGGAGTGTTCGGTCGTCGGTCGGCCGCACGCCGACTGGGGCGAGGAAGTCGTGGCCTTCGTCGTCCCCCGGTCCAGCGCGCAACTGGACGATGCCGAACTGGACGCCCTCTGCATCGAACAAATTGCCCGATTCAAGCGGCCCAAGGCCTACCGGGTTGTCAACGCGCTGCCGAAGAACAATTATGGCAAGGTCCTGAAGACGGCTTTGCGCGAAATGGCCTAGCCAACCTGCCGGAAAGAGAGAACCGCCATGACAGAGTACAAGACGGAACTTCGTGACGGCATGGCCGTCGATTGGGATGTCCCCATCGAGATGGATGACGGGCTGGTGGTCCGCGCGGATGTGTTCCGCCCCGCCGACGACGGCCGGCATCCGGTCATTCTCTCCTACGGCCCCTATGCCAAGGGCCTGGCGTTTCAGGACGGTTATCCAAGCGCCTGGGAACGGATGGCGGAAGAGCACCCCGACGTGCCGGCCAATTCCTCCAACCTGTACCAGGCCTGGGAAGTGGTCGATCCGGAGAAGTGGGTTCCCGAGGGCTACGCCTGTGTACGGGTCGATTCGAGGGGCTGCGGCCGGTCACCCGGCTACATCGACCACTTCTCGCCCCGGGAAACCAAGGACTTCTACGATTGCATCGAATGGGCCGGCGTGCAGGCATGGAGCAACGGCAAGGTGGGGCTCAACGGAATCTCCTACTACGGGACCAATCAGTGGCATGTCGCGTCCCTCAACCCGCCGCACCTGGCCGCCATGTGCGTCTGGGAAGGGGCCGGCGACTGGTACCGGGATATGACCCATCACGGCGGCATCCTCTGCACGTTTTGGGACAACTGGTACGACATGCAGGTCACGACCGTTCAGTATGGCCTGGGCGAGAACGGACCCAGGAGCCGGGCGACCGGTGAATTGGTATGCGGCGAGGTGACATTGAGCGAAGACCGGTTGGCCGAGAACCGCTGCGCCTTTGGAGATGAAATCTGCGCGCATCCGCTGGACGACGATTATCACAAGGCCCGCTCCCCCGATTGGGAGAACATCGATGTGCCGCTTCTTTCCTCGGCCAATTGGGGCGGGCAGGGGCTTCATCCGCGCGGCAACTTCGAAGGCTATATCAGGTCCGCCGGCGATCGGAAATGGCTGGAGGTCCACGGCATCGAACACTGGACGGAGTTCTACACGGACTACGGCCGGAAAATTCAGCTCAGGTTCTTCGATCATTTCCTGAAGGGCGAAGCGAACGGATGGGACGAGGAACCGCGGGTTCAATTGCTGGTCCGCGAGACCGGGCGATTCGTTCCCCGCGGTGAGGCCGACTGGCCCATCCCCGATACGGAGTGGACCAAACTTTATCTCGATCTCGAGAACGGCAAGCTGGCCGGGGAGCCGCCGCGCGCGGCCGCCGAGATTTCCTACGAGGCCATGTCGCCGGGACTGTTCTTCGAGACCGAGCCGTTCGACGCGCCTACCGAAATCACCGGCCCATTGGCGTCGAAGCTATTTGTTTCGTCATCGACCGAAGATGCCGACCTCTTTCTCGTGGTCGGCCTCTACGATCCGGACGGCAACGAAGTCGTCTTCCAGGGCGCCATCGATCGCCATACGCCCATCGCCCAGGGCTGGCTCAGGGCCTCCCACCGCAAGCTGGACCCGGTGCTGAGCGAACCCTATCGCCCGTATCACACCCACGACGGGAAACAGCCTCTCGCGCCGGGCGAGGTCGTGGAACTGGATATCGAGATTTGGCCGACGTCGATCGTCGTTCCGCCGGGCCATACCCTGCGGCTCAATGTGCGCGGATGCGATTATGAATGGGCCGGGGACACCGCGGGCGAACGGCTGAGCAACTTCAAGAACGAGCTGAAGGGCTGCGGGCCGTTTCTGCACGACGACCCCCGGGACCGGCCGCCCGAGATATTCGCAAATCAGGTCACGCTGCACGCCGACGAAGCCCGGCGGAACTATCTGCTGCTGCCGGTCATCCCCCGGCGTTGAGGCGACAGGCGCCGTGATTCCTCTATAGTACGGCCGGTGAAGGGCATTCCTTGCCGTGATCCGGAGAGACGGACAGTGTCGATCGTGGAGCAGTTCGAAAAACGGACGCCGAAATCGCGGCAGCTTTTCGGCCGGGCCGTCGATGCCATGCCGGGCGGTATCACACATGACCTTCGGCGTCAGCACCCGTATCCCCTATACGTCTCGCACGGAGAGGGGAGCCGGAAATGGGATGTCGACGGCAACGAGTACATCGATTACCACGGCGGCCATGGGGCGCTGCTGCTCGGTCATGGACGGCCGGAAATAGTTGCCGCCGTCCAGCGCCAGGCCGCGAGGGGAATCCATCTTGGCGGCAACCACGAACAGGAGCTTCGCTGGGCGGAATTGGTCAAGGATTTGATACCGTCCGCCGAAAAGGTGCGTTTTACCGCATCCGGGACCGAAGCCGCCATGCTGGCGCTGCGGCTCGCGCGCGCGTATTCCGGCCGTTCGAAATTCATCCGCTTCAAGGGCCATTTCCATGGTTGGTACGATCAGTTCGTCGCCGGTTATGTTTCCCGTTTCGATGCGCCGGCTCCGGTCGGCGTCCCGCCCGAAGTCGCCTCGGCCGCCTTGATTGCCGATCCGGGCGACGAGGATGCCGTGCTGCGTTTCATGGACGCCGACGACGGCATCGCCGCGATCATTCTGGAGCCGACGGGCGCCCATTTTGGCGCCGGCCCATTGGACCCTTCGTTCCTTTCCTTCCTCCGCGGCGTCGCGAGCGAAGCCGATATCGTGCTGATCTTCGATGAGGTGGTGACGGGGTTCCGCGTCTCTCCCGGCGGGGCCCAGGCCCATTTCGGCGTGACGCCTGACCTGACCATGCTGGGCAAGATTCTGGCCGGCGGCTTGGGCGGCGGCGCGGTTGCCGGCCGGGCGGATATTCTGTCCCATCTCGATTTCGAGGCGGCCGCGAAGGCGGGCCGGGAAAAGATCGGACATCCCGGTACCCATAACGGAAACCCCCTGAGCGCCGCGGCCGGCATCGCGGCGCTGGAGATCGTCGCCGGTACGAGCGCCTGCGAACGCGCCAATCATTCGGGAGAGGCGTTGCGCCGTATGCTGAACCAGGTGCTGACCGACGAGAAGGTGCCGTGGTCCGTCTACGGCGAGTTCTCCGGGTTCAACCTGTTTACCAATCCCGGCAAACGGTAACGTCAAGAGTTATGTGTCAGGGAGACTGGGGTACTGATTCCCTGAGACTTGTTTTCGTGAATGAAGACCGCGAAGAGGATGCGGTCCATTGAGGTTTTATCCTTGAAGGTTCCCATGGGCCGGGTTCGTCTGCGAACCTCGCGGAACCTCCGTTCGATGGCATTGGTGGTCCTGACCTGCTTTCGCTCGGCGAGGTCCTTGTAGCGGAAGCAGGTGAGCAGGTCGTCGAGGTCGTTGCGCAGGCAGGCGACGGCCTTGGGGTAGGTATCTTCCCAGGCGTCGGCGAAGCGGCGGGCGGCGGTCTCGGCCTTGCGGCGGTTGGGGGCATTCATGACGGCGTGGACGTCGGCCTTGACGGCCTGCTGGTCGGCTACGCGGACCTTGTTGAGGATGTTCCTGATTTTGTGCGCCCAGCACCTCTGAACGGGGATGCCGTGATAGACGATCGGCAAGGCGGCGAGCAGGCCTTGGCCGCCATCAACGCAGATCATCTCAAGGCCCTCGCCGGTGAGGCCGCGGCGGTGCAACGCGGTGAGGAAGCGCTCCCACTCCGCGGCGCTCTCGCTGGCGGCGAGTTGGAAGTCGATAATCTCCTTCTTGCCGTCGTGCCGTATGCCCAGCGCCACCAGGACCGGCCTCCTGAGCGCGCCGGCGCCGGTCTTGCAGGCCAGCACCACGCCGTCGAGCATCAGCGCCTTGTAGGCGTTCTTCAGCGGCCGGCGGTGGAATGCGGCGACCGACAGATCGAGGGTCTTGGCGACCCGGCTCACCGTCGCGGCCGAGACCGGACGCCCGAGCAGGGCAAGCAGGACCTCGCCGACCTTGCGGGTCGAGAGCCCCAGCACGAAGCCGGCCAGGATGGCGCGGTCGATCTCTGGAGCGCGCCTTGCGTAGCTCTTCAGAACCTCGGTCGGGCAGAAGTGCCGGGTGCGCGGCACGTTGAGCTCGATGTCGCCGAGCTCGCTGAGCAGGCGGCGCCGGTAGGTGCCGTTGCGCCGGTCGCGCATAGCGCTGCCATCGAGGCCGTCGAGCCAGCGATCCACCGCCTCGGCCATCCGGCCCTCGATGATCTCGGCCAGCGCCTGGCGGCCAAGCGGGCGATAACCCTCGCCCCAGTCCAATCCGCCTGCTTGCATCTCCTTCACCACCTCAAAGGCTTGTGGTAGGTTCTCAATCGTTACAGCTTGCTGTGGCATCGGGGTGATCCTTCTTGCGGTTGTCGTAAACCACAGGGAGTACCCCATTCCCAACTGACACATAAATTTTTACGTCACCGGCAAACGCCGGGTTTTGCCGTTGGAATTCGATCCGGCTACGATTGATCCATCTGAACTCGCTGGAAACGATCCGGAGCTTGTGGGGTTGGTGCGGTTGGCGATGCTCATGAACGGTGTGGACGTGACGCCGCGGTTCAGCGGCTGGATATCGGCCGTCCATGAGGATCGGGATTTGCGGCAAACCGCCGAGGCGTTCCAGCGGACGATCGGCATGCTGAAGAAGGAATCCGTGATAGCGGCCTGAAATTCGTACGGCCGGCCAATGTGGAGGGGCGGCGGATGACCAGAACATTGATCAAGGGCGGGCGTGTCATTACCGCGACCGATGACTACCGGGCCGATGTCCTGATCGAAAACGGCAGGGTTCACGCCATCGGATTGAATTTCGAGGCCGATGAGGATGTCGACGTGCATGACGCGTCCGGCCTGCTGGTTCTTCCGGGCGGCGTCGACGTGCACACGCACCTGGAGGCCGAGGTCGGTCCGGCGATGACCGTCGACACCTTCGAGAGCGGGACGACGGCGGCTGCGTTCGGCGGTACCACGACACTGGTGGACTTTGCCCAGCAGCCCCACGGGGGCAGCGTCATCGCCGGGCTCGACGATTGGCAGGCAAGAGCGAGCCGGGCCTGCGTCGATGTCGGCGCGCATATGATCATCACGACCTTCAACGATCAGACCCTGGCCGACATGAAGTCCATACTTCGAAGCGATGGGGTGACCAGTTTCAAGATGTTCATGGTCATGCCGGGAATCATGATGATCGACGATGCCGAGCTTTACCGGATCATGCGGATGACCGGCGAAAACGGCGGCTTGTCCTGCGTCCATGCCGAGAACGGCCTGCTGATCGACGTGCTGATCAAGGAAGCCGTGGCGCAGGGCAGGAACGAGGTCCTGAATCATCCGAAGGTACACCCGGCGTCGACCGAAGGAGAGGCGGCCTACCGGGCGATCCAGATCGCCAAGTTGGCCGAGGCGCCCATGTATGTGGTGCATGTTTCGTCGCAGGATGCCGTCCGGCACATAGCGGAAGCCCGTGACGAAGGCACCCCCATCTATGCCGAGACTTGTCCCCATTACCTGTTTCTGACCGAGGAACTGTACGATGCCCCGGATGCGGAGGCCGCGAAGTACACGATGATCCCCCCGCTCCGGTCCAAGGAGCACCAGGATGCCCTATGGCGGGGTCTCGCAACGGACGATCTGCAGATAATTTCGACCGACCACTGCCCGTTCTGTCTCGAGGAGAAAAGCTGGGGGCTCAAATATTCCAAGGCCCTCGGCAAGGAATCCTTCGCCCAGATGCCCAACGGGGCGCCCGGCGTCGAAACCCGGCTGCCGCTGATTTACGACGGCGGGGTCCGCGCCGGACGTATGAGCCTCAACCGTTTCGTACAGCTGAATTCGACGATGCCGGCGAAACTTTTCGGGCTGTTCCCCCGCAAGGGAACGATCGCGGTGGGGTCGGACGCCGATATCGTCCTGTTCGATCCCGAAGAGCGCTGGACGATCCGGGCCGCGGAGCACCACAGCCGGATCGACTACTCTCTGTTCGAGGGCCGCGAGGTGACCGGCCGGGTCAAGAAGGTGTTCCTGCGGGGACAGGTGATCGTCGATGGCGATCGTTGGCTGGGCCGCGCCGGGGGCGG
The DNA here is from genome assembly GCA_965221855.1 of Rhodospirillales bacterium. Lineage (GTDB taxonomy): Bacteria > Pseudomonadota > Alphaproteobacteria > Rhodospirillales > UBA2165 > JAJDXO01. The sequence continues at coordinate 277,829 of CBDCSV010000007.1, forward strand.
TGAATATCTGCCGCGGTCCGACTCCGGCCAGGTCTAGCTGGACGGTGGGGGAGTCCGTCATGAGCCGAATAGTAAGGGTTGGCGCCGCTCAAATGGGCGGCATATCGCGCAACGAGCCGAAAGAGAGCGTGGTCGAAAAATTGCTCGGCCAGATGAGAAGGGCGCACGGCGAGGGATGCGATATCGTCGTGTTTCCGGAACTTACCCTCACCACCTATTTCGCCCGGTGGCTGATCGAGGACGAGGAGGAACTCGACCGTTTTTGCGAAGCGGATATGCCCTCTCCGGCAACCCGGCCGCTGTTCGACGAGGCCCGGCGTCTCGAAATCGGCTTCCATCTCGGGTACGCCGAATTGGCGGAGGAGAACGGCGTGAAGCGCCGCTTCAACGCGTCGGTGCTTGTCGACAAAAACGGGCGGATCATCAACAGATTCAGGAAAATCCATCTCCCGGGCCGCTTCGAACCGGATCCGGGTTTCCCCGCTCAGGCGTTGGAGAAGCGCTACTTCGACATTGGCGATACGGGCTACCGGACGATCCGCGGGTTCGGCGGCGTCATGGGGGTATGCATCTGCAACGACCGCCGTTGGGCCGAGAGCTATCGGGTCTTGGCGTTGAAGGGCGCCGAAATGATCTTCATCGGCTACAACACGCCGACCAAACCCTACTGGGCGCACGAGGAGGATCCGCTGAGCGATTTCCACAACCATCTGAGTATGCAGGCAGGCGCCTATCAGAACTGCTGTTGGATCGTCGGCGTCGCCAAGGCGGGCATCGAAGACGGGGAAGAATTGATCGGCGGGACGTGCATCATCGCGCCGACGGGTGAAATCGTCGCGGAATGCAAGACCCGGGAGCAGGAACTCATATGCGCCGATTGCGATCTCGATCTGGCCCGTGACCTGAAGGACAATCTGCTGAACTTCGAACAGCACCGGCGGATCGAACATTACGGGCTCATCACCGAGCAGCGGGGTGTCGTCGAGCCGGATTGAATTTGATTCAAAGCGGCCCGCGGGGGCGGGGCCGTGATATGATCGTGAAATTGAAAGCGGAACGATTGCAAAGGAGACGGCCATGCCGGTCTACAAAGCAGATGAAATGGAGGCGACGCCCGACGTCGTCAATCCGAAAGTCATGATGAAGCAGTTCGGCGGCGAACTCATCAAGGTCGGCATCGTGACATACCAAGAGGGCGAAACCCCGCCGCCCCATTATCATCCGAACGACGAACAGTGGATCTATATGCTCGAAGGCCGGCTCGCGCACGTGCTTGGGGACGAAGACCATACGCTTGGTCCCGGGGACCTGGTCTACATTCCGCGCAGTGTGGTCCATGGGATACGGATACTCGAAGGGCCCTGCCGCTTCTTTACCTGCAAGAGCCCGGCCGGGACCGGCGGTCTCAGCGAGGACTACACCGACGTTCCGAATTTGGAGGAAATCCAGCAGCGTCTGGCCGAAATATCGTAGCTGCCGGCGCGGATTTCCGGGCTTGCCCAATAGGGGCAAAACGCCTAGAAACCCGGGCGTTGGGTGCTTAGCTCAGGTGGTAGAGCAGCTGCCTTTTAAGCAGCGGGTCATAGGTTCGAGTCCTATAGCACCCACCATTTTCTTCGGATTAGCCAGCCAACGCAGATTCCGAGTCGGCCATACCGGCGGTCAAACATTGATCGTGGCATGTGAATCGGATTCCAAGGCCAGCCCCGGCCTGAGTTCTTACGGCTTTACGGCGCCCGTTTTAGGCTGATCGAATTGCCAGACCACGCGTGTGCCTTCAGCGTAGATCTTGCACTTCAGACCCCTGGAATGGCTTTGACAGGTTTCGATGGCCTCCAGCATGGCGTGGCCGGCGCACTCCGACTCAGTACAATACGTGTACGCAATGGATGTCTTTCCGCCATCTTCGGATATGGCGAACGCCCCTGTAGCAATGCTGGCTGTTTTGTACTCTTCGAAAACTGCTTGAGCTCTAGCAGAGAGCTCCAAAGGTCCCTTTCCATAGTAGTCCGAGTTGGTTTGACACGCAGCCAGGACAACCGCGGCAAGAACAAACGGGATGTATTTGATTTTCCGAGGCACCGCCCCCCCCTAAACCGATCTGATGAATTGCCAATTTATCCTCCCTCGCGACAAGTGTACAACGCGAATTGTCAGACCCGGGTCTCGCCTGACCCGGCCGCCTTTTGAGCAGCGGGTCATAGGTTCGAGTCCTATGGCACCCGCCATTTTCCCCGGCATCGAGTTACGGCGAAATACCTCTCCTCGAACAGCTGCCCGCTCTTGGTCCGCGGCAACGGCCCGCTGACGATGCCGGCAGACCGCGCCTCAATGACCGCGGCGGCCGGGTCCGGCGTGATCTCCTCAATTTGAGGCTCGACGCTGATCTATCGGACCGCCGCGGTCTTGCTAGAGAGTTTTCTGATCTGACGGAATCGTTAGGGATTCCCAAAGTCTCTGATTTCTGATTCAAGATGTGGGCTGGTGAAGGAGGCCAGCCTGCATGACGAGACCACTTTCGAATGATCTACGACATCGGTTGGTTGCGGCGGTGGACGGCGGGATGTCGCGTCGGTCTGCGGCGAAGGTTTTTGGGGTTGCGGCCTCGACGGCGATCAAATGGGTTGATCAGTGGCGGCAGCGGGGTGATGTGCGGCCCCGGCCGCAAGGCGGGGACCGCCGCTCTCACCGCCTTGAAGCGTATGCCGAGGAGGTTCTGGCGCTTGTCACGGAGACACCGGACATCACCCTGGCCGAGATCGCAGCCTGTCTGGAGGAGGTGCACGGGCTTCGGGTTGCCCCGAGCACGGTCTGGCGGCTGCTCGACCGCCACGGCATGACCTTCAAAAAAAACCGCGCACGCCAGCGAGCAGCAACGTCCTGATGTCTTGGCGCGCCGGCAGGCCTGGGCCGAGGCGCAGCCCGGCCTGATGCCGGAGCGGCTGGTCTTCATCGACGAGACCGGCACATCGACCAAGATGGCCCGGCGCTATGGCCGCGCGCCGCGCGGGCAGCGCTGCCAAGCCGCCATCCCTCACGGCCACTGGAAGACCACCACTTTGGTCGCTGCTCTCACGCTCGACGGCATCCTCGCCCCCATGACCATCGATGGGGCGATGACCGGGGCAGCCTTCCTTGCCTATGTCGAGCAAATCCTGGTCCCAACCCTCAAACCCGGAGACATCGTCATTATGGACAATCTGCCAGCCCATAAGCCCGCCAGCGTGCGTAAGGCCATCGAAGACGCCGGCGCCGAGCTCCGCTTCCTGCCGCCCTACTCACCCGACTTCAACCCAATCGAGATGGCCTTCGCAAAGCTCAAGGCCCTCCTCAAAAAGACCGCAGCCAGAACCGTCGACGACCTCTACGACGCCATCGCAACCGCCATCGACACAGTCACCCAATCCGAGTGCCAAAACTACTTCACTGCCGCAGGCTATGACCGGGTGTGATCAGAAAATGCTCTAGTCGTGTGGCGGAAATCACCCTGATCCCGAAATCGACTCTCATGGCCACGGATGTTTCCGCCGGCGGGAAATGCTTTTGAAGGTTCCGCGCCGCGTTCGAGCGCCGTCAACCCGGCTGCCAAAATTCTCAAACAAGGTTGCGGGTGCTATCCGCCGGTGGCCAACTCGGCAGCGGCCGCGCGGCGTTCGCCGGCCGCCTGGGCGATAATCTGGATTGCCGAATAGATGAACAGCACGGCCATCAGCGCCGCGGCGATCAGGTCCGGCCACGCCGAATTGGTCACCCACACCGCCAGCGCCGCGACCATCACCGCGACGTTGCCGATGGCGTCGTTGCGGCTGCAGAGCCACACGGAGCGCACATTGGCGTCGCCTTCCCGGAATTTAATCAGGATGACCACGCTGAAGAGGTTCGCCGCCAGCGCCAGGAAGCCCACGGCGCCCATGACGTCCGCCGACGGTACGTTTAGGATCAGTACCTGATAGAGGGTGGAGCACAAAATCCACAGGCCGAGGCCGATCATCGAGCACCCCTTGACCATGGCGGCGAGGGCGCGGGTGCGGAGCGGCATGCCGATGACAGCCAAGGTGAGGCAGTAGGTGGCCGCATCGCCGAGGAAATCGAGGGCGTCCGCCTGCAAGGCCTTGGAGCCCGCGGCGAGGCCGGCGATCATCTCGACCGCGAACATGGTTCCGTTGATGGCGATGATAATCCACAGCGCGCGTTTGAAGCCGGCCGTGAGGCCGTCGAACTTGGGCGTTTCGCAGCACAGGCTCACGAGGGTCGGTAACGTCAAGAGTTATGTGTCAGGGAGACTGGGGTACTGATTCCCTGAGACTTGTTTTCGTGAATGAAGACCGCGAAGAGGATGCGGTCCATTGAGGTTTTATCCTTGAAGGTTCCCATGGGCCGGGTTCGTCTGCGAACCTCGCGGAACCTCCGTTCGATGGCATTGGTGGTCCTGACCTGCTTTCGCTCGGCGAGGTCCTTGTAGCGGAAGCAGGTGAGCAGGTCGTCGAGGTCGTTGCGCAGGCAGGCGACGGCCTTGGGGTAGGTATCTTCCCAGGCGTCGGCGAAGCGGCGGGCGGCGGTCTCGGCCTTGCGGCGGTTGGGGGCATTCATGACGGCGTGGACGTCGGCCTTGACGGCCTGCTGGTCGGCTACGCGGACCTTGTTGAGGATGTTCCTGATTTTGTGCGCCCAGCACCTCTGAACGGGGATGCCGTGATAGACGATCGGCAAGGCGGCGAGCAGGCCTTGGCCGCCATCAACGCAGATCATCTCAAGGCCCTCGCCGGTGAGGCCGCGGCGGTGCAACGCGGTGAGGAAGCGCTCCCACTCCGCGGCGCTCTCGCTGGCGGCGAGTTGGAAGTCGATAATCTCCTTCTTGCCGTCGTGCCGTATGCCCAGCGCCACCAGGACCGGCCTCCTGAGCGCGCCGGCGCCGGTCTTGCAGGCCAGCACCACGCCGTCGAGCATCAGCGCCTTGTAGGCGTTCTTCAGCGGCCGGCGGTGGAATGCGGCGACCGACAGATCGAGGGTCTTGGCGACCCGGCTCACCGTCGCGGCCGAGACCGGACGCCCGAGCAGGGCAAGCAGGACCTCGCCGACCTTGCGGGTCGAGAGCCCCAGCACGAAGCCGGCCAGGATGGCGCGGTCGATCTCTGGAGCGCGCCTTGCGTAGCTCTTCAGAACCTCGGTCGGGCAGAAGTGCCGGGTGCGCGGCACGTTGAGCTCGATGTCGCCGAGCTCGCTGAGCAGGCGGCGCCGGTAGGTGCCGTTGCGCCGGTCGCGCATAGCGCTGCCATCGAGGCCGTCGAGCCAGCGATCCACCGCCTCGGCCATCCGGCCCTCGATGATCTCGGCCAGCGCCTGGCGGCCAAGCGGGCGATAACCCTCGCCCCAGTCCAATCCGCCTGCTTGCATCTCCTTCACCACCTCAAAGGCTTGTGGTAGGTTCTCAATCGTTACAGCTTGCTGTGGCATCGGGGTGATCCTTCTTGCGGTTGTCGTAAACCACAGGGAGTACCCCATTCCCAACTGACACATAAATTTTTACGTCACCCGAGGGTCTCGTTGGTTGTCTAGCCGAGGCTCTGAACCTAATATCTACAGTAACTATAGGTTCAAGAAGAATGAGGGCCCGCCATGAATGCAGAGCTTTTCACCATCGGCCGCCTGTCCCGGGAGGCGGCGTGCAACGTCCAGACCATCCGCTACTACGAGCAGATCGGCCTGTTGCCGGCGCCCCTTCGATCGTCGGGAAATCAGCGGCTTTACGACGAGAACTGGACACGGCGCCTCAGGTTCATCCGTCACGCCCGCGACCTCGGGTTCGAGCTCGACAACGTCCGCATCCTCCTCGACCTCGCCGACGATCCGTCCAAGTCCTGCGACGCGGTGGACGAGGTCGCGAGCACGCAGCTCGCCGAAGTGGAGCAGCGCATCCGGGACCTGCAAGCTTTGAAACGTGAATTGCAGCGGATGCTCAAACTGTGTCAGGGGGGTACGGTCGCCGGCTGCCGCATTATCGAAACCCTGGGCAATCACGACCTCTGCATTGCCGATACCCACGCAGGCGCCAAGCGTTAGGCCGGCGGCGGGAGCGAACATCAACAGCCGACAACGAGCTTGCGCGTCCTGGATACCCCGGACTGGCGCCGGGGTATGACGCGTGGAGATACGACATAAACCAAGCCGTCATGCCCCGCCTCCGTGCGGGGCATCCAGGATATTCACCACAGAGACCACCGAGGACACAGAGTATCTACACTCAAATCCGCTCCGTGATCTCTGTGTGCTCCGTGGTAATTTTCTCCCCTCTCCCCCTTCTTCAGGCGTTGGCGTATTTGTCGCCGACCTCTTCCCTGAGGGGATGGGTGTCATAGAAGATGGACATGGAGTGGAATTTGCCCTCGCCGTCGAACTTGAAATAATCGACCCCCTGAAACGTCAACTCCTCGCCGGACGCGAGGGTCCAGTCATATTGAAAATAGGCCGCGGCGCTATCCCCGTTCTCGCCGAGGAGAACGTCGAACACGGTCAGAACGCTGCCGCCGGATGCGTTTCCCAGTTTCTCGAAGAACGGCCTCGCCTCGACGCGGCCGAGAAAGGGCGAGTTCACGTGGCCGTTTTCGCCGAACATCCCGACGATATCCTCGATATTCGAAGCCGTCAGATGTTCGAAATACCGGCGCACCATTCGGGTTTTTTGTTGAACGTCCATAGGTTCCTTGCTCCCAAGTCGCGGCTAAAGCGGCCTCATCAGTTTGGCCAGCGCCCGGCGCTCGGCCTCCGGCGTGAACATTTTTGCTTTGGCCGTGCACCGCCGGGTGAGATCGGCAAGGAATTCGGCGTCGCCCTCGGCGCGCAGCAGCAGTTCCTTCAGCGCCCTGGTGTCCCGCACGGGGAACACGCCGGGATAGTCCATGCCCAGCAGCCCGAGATTGCCGGGGATGTCCGAGGCGATCACCGGCAGGCCGGCGACGCAGGCCTCGGAGACCACGTTGGCGCCGCCCTCGTGAATCGACGAGATGACCATCACGCTGGCGGCGCCGTACACCCGGCGGACGCGCCAATAGGGCACCTCACCCATCCAGGTGAAGTTGGGGTTGTTCGCGGATTCCTTTTCGGCCCGCCCGGCCCAGGCGCCGTTGTGGGCCTTCCCGTAGTGGCGCACCCGGATTTTGGAGCCCTTGGGCAGGCGCCGGACCGCATAGGCCGCGCGGAGCGGGTCCTTGACGTCCCGCATGTGACCGATGACGCATACGTCGAAATGCCGGGCCGCGGGCCTGCGCGGGCGGGGCAGGGGCCTGGCCGACTGATGGATGACGGTGAGCTTGCCCCGGAAGCGTTTCGGCACCTTCTCCACCGCCAGATCGTGCAGGCACACCAGCGCGTCCGCGATCCTGAGGGAATGCAGCGTCGGCTCCGGATGGCTGTACTGAAACTCGTTGATGTCGGTGCCGGTGAGGGCCACCACCAGCGGCCGGTCCGGGAACTTCTCCTTGAAGGCGCGCGCCGCATCGGCGGTCCGCCAGGCATGCAGCGAGATCATGGCGTCCGCTTCCCGCCCGTCATACCCGGTCAGGTAATCGACGCTGTGGCCGCTCTCTTCCAGGAAACCGGCCCAGCGGACGGCGGTCGCCTTGTTGCCGTTCTTGGAGCGCTTGCCAGCGGGCGTCACAAGGCTAATCTTCAAGGGGATTTGTCCGGAGAGTTGAATATGACGGCAGAGAAGACCACGGGATACCTCAAGACCATTATGACGGAATCCCGGACCCGCACGCTAGAGCTTCTCGAGGGCCTGGACGACGAGCAGCTCATGGGGCCGCGCTCGGACCTCGTCAATCCGCTGCGCTGGGAAATCGGCCACGTGGCATGGTTCCACGAAAGCTTCATCGCAAGGCGCCTGGACAACACCCCGCCGATCTGGGACCGGGGCGACGAGATCTATGATTCCATCAAGATCGAGCACGGCGTGCGCTGGGATTTGCCGCTCCTGAGCCGGGAAGAATCCCTCAAGTACATGGCCGACGTGGAGGACGCCAACTTCGCCAGGCTTTCCGGAAACGAGGCCGGCGAGGAAGACAGCTTCATCTATCAGTTTTCCACCTTCCACAACGACATGCACAACGAGGCCTATTCCTATCAGCGCCAGACCCTCGGCTATCCGCGCCCGTCATTCGCCGCCGAGGCCGAGAACGAGGCCGAAGAGAATGCCGGCCCCCTGCCCGGGGACGTGGAAATCCCGGGCGGGTCGTTTCGCCTCGGGGCGGAGAAGACGGACGCATTCGTCTTCGACAACGAGAAGTGGGCCCATGACGTGCTGGTGCGGCCGTTCAGGATAGCGAAGGCGCCGGTGACCAACGAGGAGTTCGCCGCCTTCGTCGATGACGGCGGCTATGCCCGGCGCGAGCTGTGGCCGGACCTGGGCTGGGGCTGGCGGGTGAAGGAGGAGGCCCGGCACCCGGTCTATTGGCTCAAGGACGGCGGCCAATGGGTGATCCGCCAGTTCGACGAGATGATCCCCCTGCCGCCCCACCGGCCCGTCAGCCACGTCAACTGGTACGAGGCCATGGCCTACTGCAAATGGGCCGGCCGGCGGCTCCCGACCGAGCTCGAATGGGAGGTCGCCGCCGCCGGCGAGCCCGACGCCAACGGCAATCTGGCGGGCGCCAAGCGGCTTTATCCCTGGGGCGGCGACGCGCCCGGGCCCGAACACTGCAACATGGACGGGCGGGTCACCGGCACGGTGGATGTGGCGGCGCTTCCCGCCGGGGACAGCGCCTGGGGGTGCCGGCAGATGATGGGCAACGTCTGGGAATGGACCACCACCCAGTTCGATCCGTTTCCGGGCTTCGCGCCCGACGCCTACAAGGAATATTCCGAGCCGGTGTTTTATACCCGGAAAGTGCTCAAGGGCGGGGCGTGGGCGACGCGCTCGCGGATGGTCAACAACCGCCACCGCAATTTCTTCGAGAACCCGCGGCGCGACGTGCTGGCCGGTTTCCGGACCTGCGCCCGGGAATACGGCTTCGACCCCGTCGCCATGTGGGGGTAGGGGGGGGACGACCGCGCCGCCCCGGCGGCTCCGGGGCCGCCGTTCAAAAAAAATTGGCTTGGGTCCGGCGGCGCTCCTGCCTAAGTTAGCCCCAACATCCGAAACGCAGACATAAGGAGTCCGGCCATGGACGCCCGGGTCAAACGGCTGACCGAGCTGTCCCACGGTGGTGGGTGAGGCTGCAAGGTAGCACCGTCGGTGCTAAAGCATATGTTGGACAACCTGCCGAAATCGGCTGCCGATCCCGCCCTGCTGGTCGGGTTCGAGACCGGCGACGACGCGGCTGTCTACAGGATCAACGACGAGCAGGCCGTGGTCGCGACCACCGACTTCTTCATGCCCATCGTCGACGACCCGTACGACTATGGCCGGATCGCGGCCACCAATGCCTTGTCCGACGTCTACGCCGTGGGCGGCAAGCCGATCCTGGCCCTGGCCATCGCCGGTTTTCCGGTCAACGACATGACCACCGAGCAGATCCAGGGCGTTCTCCAGGGCGGCACCCAGGCCTGCCTGGATGCGGGCGTACCCGTCGGCGGCGGTCACACCATCGACGCGCCGGAACCGATCTACGGTCTCGCGGTCGTCGGCCTGGTGCACCCGGACAGGATCAAGCGCAACTCGGACGCCGTGGCCGGCGACGTGCTGGTGCTCGGCAAGGGCCTCGGTGTCGGCATTCTGGGCGCGGCCATGAACAAGGACGAGCTTGATCCCCAGGGCTACGAGGAAATGGTGGAGAGCGCCACCAAGCTCAACTCCATCGGCGCCGATCTGGCCGGGATGGAGGGGATCAACGCGGTCACCGACGTCACCGGCTTCGGATTGCTCGGCCATCTGTTCGAGCTTTGTGAAGGCGCCGGCCTGGCGGCAAGCGTGGCGTGGGACAGACTGCCGATCCTGCCGGCGGCGCTCGGCTATGCCCAAAAGGGCTACAACACGGGCGCGGCCAACCACAACTGGGCGAGCTTCGGCGATCATGTGTCGGGCCACGAGGACCTGGACGAATGGCAGCGCAACATGCTGATGGACCCGCAGACCTCCGGCGGCCTGATGGTCTCGTGCCCTCCCGGCCGGGCGGACGCCGTGGTTCGGCTGTTCCACGAGCAGGGCTACGGCCACGCCGCGGTCATCGGCGAAATGAGCGAGGGCAAGCCCCACGTGACGGTGGCGTAGGGCGGTTTCGGGAGGCAGGTCTGCTGGATACCCCGCATAAAGCGGGGTATGACGAGTGGATAAACGGCACAATCAGGCCGTCATGCCCCGGCCCACCGGACCGGCTTCGCCGGCCGGAGGACAAGCTGTGTCCGGGGCATCCACGATCTTCCGCCCCTTGGCCTGCTCCGCTGAATAGGAAATCGGCGGCGGGCCTAGAGGGTGTCAGCACGGGGAAGCCGTGCTATAAGCGGGGCCGATGAACCCGCCGTCCGAAAACCCCGATACCATCACCATTCACCGGCCCGACGACTGGCATTTGCACGTCCGGGACGGGGCCATGCTGAAAACCGTGCTGCCCTATACGGCGCGGGTGTTCGCCCGCGCCATCATCATGCCCAATCTGCCGGATCCGGTGACCACGCCGGCCAAGGCCGGCGCGTACCGCCGCCGCATCCTGGAGGCGCTGCCCGATGACGGCGTCGCGTCCCGGTTTCAGCCGCTGATGACCTGCTACCTCACCGACGAGACCGATCCGGCGTTGCTGGAAGAGGGGTTCGCCGACGGGGTGTGGGTGGCGGCCAAGCTCTATCCGGCCCATGCGACGACGGGCTCCGCCCATGGCGTGACCGACCCGCTCCAACTCGGCGCCGTCTACGGGAAGATGCAGGAGATCGGGATGCCGCTGCTGATCCACGGCGAGGTCACCGACCCGGATGTGGACGTCTTCGACCGGGAGGCGGTGTTCATCGAGCGCATCCTCACGCCCGTCATCAGGGATTTCCCCGATTTGCGGGTCGTCCTGGAGCACATTACCACCCGGGAAGGGGCGCAATTCGTGGAGGGGGCGGGGAACAACGTGGCCGCGACCATTACGGCCCATCACCTGATCATCAACCGGAACGCCATGTTCCAGGGAGGCATCCGGCCGCACAGCTATTGCCTGCCCGTCGCCAAGCGGGAGGAGCACCGGCTCGAGTTGCGCCGCGCGGCCACCTCGGGCTCGCCCAAGTTTTTCCTGGGAACCGACTCGGCGCCCCACCCAATCGGCGACAAGGAGAGCGACTGCGGCTGCGCCGGAATATTTACCGCCGCCACGGCGATCGAACTCTACGCCCGTGTCTTCGACGAGGAAGACGCGCTGGAGAATTTGGAAACGTTCGCGAGCCGCGCGGGACCGGAATTTTACGGCATGGAGCCCAATGACGAGCGGATCACGCTCGCCCGCGGTGAAACGCCGGTGCCGAAAATCGTCGAGATCGAAGGGGATATCGCTGTCCGGCCTTTCGGCGCGGGCCGGACCCTCGACTGGGAAATCAGGGACTAGGGAGACCGAAATGGCCGATACCTTCAGGGCGCTGATGCTGCGCCGGGACGAGGATGGCAAGACCGTTACCTCGGAGATGGAAGACGTCGCGGTGGGCGACCTGCCCGACGGCGAGGTGACGGTGGCCGTCGAGTATTCCAACCTGAACTACAAGGACGGGTTGATCCTGCAGGGGCTGGGCGGGCTGGTCCGCAACTATCCCCATATCGGCGGCATCGACTATGCGGGCACCGTCGAAGCCTCGGACGATCCCGCCATCAAGCCCGGAGACCGGGTGATACTCACCGGCTGGCGGGTCGGCGAAAATCGCTGGGGCGGATACGGCGCGCGGGCCATCGCCAAATCGGGCTGGTGCGTGAAGGTCCCGGACGGGCTCGACACCAGGCGGGCCATGGCCATCGGCACGGCGGGCTTTACCGCCATGCTGTCGGTGATGGCGCTCGAGGATCACGGGCTGACGCCGGATGCGGAGGGCGAGGTGGTGGTGACCGGCGCCGTCGGCGGGGTCGGATCGGTCGCCGTCTCGATTCTGGCGAATCTCGGCTACAAGGTCGCCGCGTCGACGGGCCGCGAGGCCGAACACGCCTATCTGACCGATCTGGGCGCTGCCTCCATCGTGCCCCGCGCCGAACTCGAAGAGGACGTGAAAGGGCCGCTGTCGTCGGAGCGCTGGGCGGGCGCCATCGACAATGTTTGCGGGCCGGTGCTGTCCAACGTCATGCGGGCGATGCGGACCCACGCCGGCGTCGCCGCGGTCGGCCTCGCCGGCGGCGCCAGTTTCGACGGCAACATCATCCCGTTCCTGCTCCGCGGCGTAAGCCTGCTGGGCATCGATTCGGTTCTCTGTCCCATCGACCGGCGGATCGAGGCCTGGGAGCGGCTCGCCTCCCAGTTGCCCATGGACAAGCTGGATGCGCTCACCACCGTCGCGCCGCTCGAAAAAGCCCCGGAATTGGCGGGTGAAATTCTTGCCGGGCGGGTCCGCGGACGCACCGTTCTGGAGATTGGCGGCTGAGCGCCGTTGGTCCGGCCCGCTCCGATCAGGTGCAAATCGAGCGCAGTCGCTCCCAGTTCCGGTCAGTCATGGATGGTCTCGCGGCATTGAGGGACGGCGGCAAAAGCTTCGCTCTATCCGCCGGGGGCGGGTGGGTCGACAAATACCTGAGCAGCCCCTCCTGACCGGATTCCTTTGCGGCGAGACGCCTAAAGAAACCGGCCAGTCCCTCATTTGATATTTGGGCGCCGGCGAGCAGTTCGGTGGCGATTCTATCGGCTTCGATTTCCTCATCACGGCTATAGGATAGGCCGATCGCCGATGCCGCCTCGGCCTGAAGCATTCCCGGATCCCCAAACAGGGCCCGCAGAACCACCGAAAGTCCGAGTTGGCGAACGGCGTCCTGCGTCGCATGGCGCTCGATCACATGAGCCATTTCATGGGCCAGAACGCCCGCAACCTCGTCGGGGCCCTCCGCCTGTTCGATCAAGCCGCGAAACAACAGAATATGGCCGCCGGGCGCCGCGGTAACGTCAAGAGTTGTGTGTCAGGGAGAGAGGGGTACTGATTCCCTGAGACTTGTTTTCGTGAATGAAGACCGCGTAGAGGATGCGGTCCATTGAGGTCTTGTCCTGGAAGGTTCCCATGGGCCGGGTTCGTCTCCGGACCTCCCGGAACCGTCGTTCGATGGCGTTGGTGGTCCTGACCTGCTTTCGTTCGGCAAGGGTCTTGTAGCGGAAGCAGGTGAGCAAGTCGTCGAGGTCGTTGCGCAGGCAGGCGACGGCCTTGGGGTAGGTCTGCTCCCAGGCGTCGGCGAAGCGGCGGGCGGCGCTGAGCGCCTTTGGCCGAGTGTCTGCGTTCATGACGTCGTGGACGTCGGCCTTGACGGCCTCCTGGTCGGTCTTGCGGACCTTGTCGAGGATGTTGCGCATCTTGTGCGCCCAGCATCTCTGGACCGGGATGCCGTGATAGACGACCGGCAAGGCGGCGAGCAGGCCCTGGCCGCCATCGACGCAGATCATCTCCAGGCCCTCGCCGGTGAGGCCGCGGCGGTGCAGCGCGGTGAGGAAGCGCTCCCATTCGGCGGCGCTCTCGCTGCCTGAGAGACAAAAGTCGATAATCTCCTTCTTGCCGTCGTGCCGTATGCCCAACGCCACAAGGACCGGCCTGCGGAGCGCGCCGGCGCCGGTCTTGCGGGCCAGCACCACGCCGTCGAGCATCAGCGCCTTGTAGACGTTCTTTAGCGGCCTGCGGTGGAAAGCCGCGACCGTTGCGTCCAGGGTCTTGGCGACCCGGCTCACGGTCGCGGCCGAGACCGGGCGCCCGAGCAGGGCAAGCAGGACCTCACCGACCTTGCGCGTCGAGAGCCCCAGCACGAAGCCGGCCAGGATGGCGCGGTCGATCTCCGGGGCGCGTCTTGCATAGCCGCGCAGGATCTCGGTCGGGCAGAAGTGCCGGGTGCGCGGCACGTTGAGCTCGATGTCGCCGAGTTCGCTGAGCAGGCAACGCCGGTAGGTGCCGTTGCGCCGGTCGCGTATGGCGCTGCCATCGAGGCCGTCGAGCCAGCGGTCCACCGCTTCGGCCATCCGGCCTTCGATGATCCCGGCCAGCGCCTGGCGGCCGAGCGGGCGGTAGCCCTCGCCCCAGTCCAGTCCGTCTGCCTGCATCTCCTTCACCACCTCAAAGGCCTGTGGTAGGCTCTCAATCGTCACAGCTCGCTGTGGCATCGGGGTACTCCTTCTTGCGGTTGTCGTGAACCACAGGGAGTACCCCACTCCCGCCTGACACATAAATCCTTACGTTACCGGCGCCGCCAGGGCGTTGACGACCGGCGTATCCAGGACCCTGACGTCGAAATCGATATGAAGATCGCCGGCCAGTCTGGACACCAGCAGATTCAATGCATCGTCACCGCCCTTGGTGCCGCAGAATCGCTTATCGCCGGTTTTGTCGCTGAAGAGGTTCGCGACGTTTTCGATCACGCTTTCGCCGATGCGGTTTTCCCACGAGTGGGGAATCAACCGCACCGTCGCGTCGACGACCTTCGGCAGCGCGAACCACAGCGCCGCCGCAAATGCCGCGACGATAGCCGCATACAAGGCGGTTTGACGAAGACTCGGCAGCGGATACCGCCGGCGCTGCGGCAGGGCCGGGATGGCCGCAAGGATTTCGGCGCAGGCGGCGGCGCCCTCGACGGTTAGCCGTGCGCCCCGCTGCGATGTGCGGGAGAGGGTGAGGGACGAATCCGAATCAAGATCGTCGATGAGTTCGATTTCATCAAAATGCCAGGTTGCCAGGATGTCGCCGTCCGTTCCGCCGATCGAGAAGCCATCAGCCCGTATTTCGATCCGTACCTGCCGGACCCTTGCCGTCTTGCCGTCGCTGTAGCGTCCGGAAACCGCCGCCACGGCCTAAAGCCCTCCGATGTCGAAAGCATCCGCCAGGCCCTCGCCTCTCACGGGCGCGCCCAATTCGCTCTGGCTGAGTTCATGTTCGGAGAACGATCCCGCATAGCGGAATCGCTTCGCGTAGAAGTCGACATAGCGTTTATAGACGACAGGCAGGAGGAGCCCCAGGGAGAGCGAAGCCATAAGCTGATTGGTCCATATGAACCAGACGTACCGCCAACGCCCCGTATCGAGCTCGAACCCCAGGTTCATGAACTTGAGACAACTCGCGAAATATCGAGCCTCGGTGGCTGCGTACCACAGTGTGGGGACGGTAAACAGGACCACCGCCGACACGAAGACCACGATCAACTGGACCGGCGCGGTGCCGAGGGACGTGATAATCTCTTCCGGGCTTGGCGTCCGGCCTTCGATCATGGGCTGGAAGACGGGGAAAAATATCGCGGTGGCGAGCATCAAGATGACCGCCAGAACCGCGAAATAGAGCAGAAACGAGACGAAGAGAGCCGGGTAGAGTCTGCGGCCCTTCGCGTCCAAGACCATCGACCGGTTGCCGAACCATGTGTGTTTTGTCCGATATCGGGCAAGATGGGTTCGCGTATAGGGGATCGCGAGTTCCAGCGTGACGACATTGAGGATCGACCACAGGAAGCTCGTCGAGCCATACGCCAGGGTCGAGCCGGTTTGCCCGCCCCGGATGCCCCGCCATCTCGTGCGAGTCAGCCGGTATCGGCGGGCCCGGAAAATCGCGATCGGGATCAGGAAGAAGACAATCAGACCCTGCACGCCGGCGACGGCCGATTGTGCTCCCGGCGACAGCACGGCCGCCAGACTGATAACTTCAGGGACAATCAGCATCGGGATGATGAGCACGGCGACAATAATCAAGAAACCGAAAAGAAGTTCCTTTGCCGTCCCCGTATATTCGAGCCGGTCTCCCTCGATTTCGACGTGCGACCAGAGATAGCGGCGCATCCGCGTCTTCGCCCAGAATCTATAGATTCCGAGGGTAAGCGCCGTAAACAGGAGGTTGGTCAGATGGATCTTGAATAGTTCGCCGAGTTCATAGTGGCTCTTCATGAGCGGTTTGTACGCGTCCGTCTGCGCGATGTCGCCAGGCATTCCCATCCCCTGATTCACGGCTTCAAGTTGTCTGGTGGAGAAATTTCGGGAACCCATGTTAGCCAGCCCAAATTCGAATCGCTACACCAATCCCTGTTGGCATCGATGAAGCGCACCCGCTAAACTCGCCCCAATCGGAACCACAAGGGTCCATCAAGGGCGGTCGCGCGCGGCTGCTCATCTTCGGGGCAGTCGATGAAATCACGAATTTGGGGCGCCATTACGCTGCTGGTGTCCATCCTCCTTACCGCGGGCGGGCCGGCGTTCGCCCAGCAACTGGTTCAGGTTCCGCCTCCCGCCACATTCGGCGATTCGCAGCGCTGGTACCAACGGGCCGCCGAAGACGGTGACGTGGACGCCCAGTTTCTGCTCGCCGAGATTTACGAGCGCGGCCTCCGGGGGGATAAGGATATGGCCGAGGCCGTCCGCTGGTACGGTGTCGCCGCGGCCCAAGGGCATCTGCCCTCTCAGCTTCGCCTGGCCCGGCTCTACTACGCCGGCCGGGAAGTCGAGCGCGACCTGTTCAAGGCCGCCACCTGGTACGGCGAAGCGGCGGAGTCGGGCCATGCCCGGGCGCAATACAATTACGCGCTGATGCTGCATCGGGGGCAGGGGGTGGCGCGGGATACCGCCAAGGCGGCCGCGTGGTACGAGAAGGCGGCCGAGGCCGGCATCGCCGACGCCCAGCGCAATTTCGGGCTGCTTCTGGCCCGCGGCGACGGGGTCGCCAAGGATCCCGTGAAGGCGCTTGCTTGGCTGGAGATCGCGGCCGGCAACAAGGCGCCCGTGCCGGACGTGGTGCTGATGGCGCTCACCAAGGACCTCACCGACGGCCAGAAGCAGGCCGCCAGTAAGGTGGCGGCCGACTGGCTCCGCAAGAACCCGGTCAAATAGCCCTATTCGGCGGCGGCGGGCGCCGGATCGCCCGCTTGACCGGCCGGCTCGTCCGTCTCGGCGACCTTCGCCAGCGTCTCTTCCGCTTCCCGGGCCTCCTGCTGGCGGGCCCACATTTCGGCGTAGGCCGCGCCCTTTTCCAATAGCCCGGCATGGGTGCCGCGCTCGATCACCTCGCCCTCGTCGAGGACCAGGATTTCGTCCGCGTCCACCACCGTCGACAGCCGGTGGGCGATGACCAGGGTGGTGCGGTCGGCCGACACCTCCGCGAGGGACGCCTGGATTTCCTTCTCGGTGTGGGTATCGAGGGCCGAGGTGGCCTCGTCGAACATCAGGATCTGCGGGCCCTTCAGGATGGTCCGGGCGATGGCCACCCGCTGCTTTTCGCCGCCAGACAGCTTCAGGCCCCGCTCGCCCACCTGGGTATCGTAGCCGTCGGGGAGGCTCATGACGAAGTCGTGGATGCTGGCGAGGCGCGCCGCTTCCTCGATCTCCGCCGGCGAGGCCCTCGGCCGGCCATAGGCGATGTTGTAATAGACCGTGTCGTTGAATAGCACCGTGTCCTGGGGAACGATGCCGATGGCGGCCCGGAGGGAGGATTGGGCGACGTCCCGGATGTCCTGGCCGTCGATGGTGATGCGCCCGGCGGTCACGTCGTAGAACCGGTAGAGGAGCCTCGAAATGGTCGACTTGCCGGCCCCGGACGGCCCGACGATGGCCACCTTCCTGCCGGGCGCGACGGTGAACGAAACGCCCTTGAGGATGCGGCGGTCCGGATTGTAGTCGAAGTCCACGTTCTCGAACCTGATTTCGCCCCCGGATACGGCGAGGTCCGGCGCGTTCTCCTTGTCATCCACCTCCTTGTGAACGTCCAGGAGCGAGAACATGTCCTCCATGTCGGTGAGGGACTGCTTGATCTCCCGGTAGACGAAGCCGAGGAAGTTGAGCGGCAGGAAGAGCTGGATCAGGTAGCTGTTGACCAGCACGAAGTCGCCCAAGGTCATCTCGCCGTTCCTGACCCCGAAGGCGGCCATGATGATCACGATGGTCAGGCCGATGGAGATGAAGAAGCCCTGGCCGATGTTCAGAAGCGAGAGCGTCACCTTGCTTTGCACCGCCGCCGTTTCGTAGGACCGGAGCGCCTTGTCGAAGCGCTGGGCTTCGTAGTTCTCGTTGCCGAAATACTTGACCGTCTCGTAGTTCAGCAGCGAGTCGATGGCCTTGGTGGTGGCTTCCTGGTCCTTTTCGTTCATCCGGCGGCGGTACTTGAGCCGCCATTCGGTGACGGTGACGGTCCAGACGATGTAGGTGCCGACGGTAACGAAGGTGACCAGGGCAAACCAGAAATTGAACAGCCCCCACAGGATGCCGCAGACCATCAGGATCTCCAGCAATGTCGGCAGGATGTTGAACAGGGTGAAGTTCAATACGAACTCGATGGCCTTGGTGCCCCGCTCGACGACCCGGCTCAGGCCGCCGGTCTGGCGGTCCAGGTGGAACCGCATGGCCAGCGAATGGAGGTGCCGGAAGGTCTTGAGGCCCGCCTGGCGGATCGCCCGCTGGCCGACCTTGGCGAACACCGCGTCGCGCAGCTCGCCGAAGGCCTGCTGCAGGACACGGGCCGAGCCGTAGGCGACCAGGATGCCGATGGGCACGATGACCACGGTGGCGCCCTGCCCGGTGAGGATGTCGACGGCCATCTTGTAGAGAATCGGGACGCCGACGGTGATCCCCTTGGCCGCGGCCAGGAACAGCAGCGCGACGACGACCCGCACCCGCATCTCCATCCGGTCCTTGGGCCACAGATAGGGCAGCAGGGTGCGGATGGTCTTCCAGTCGTTGCGGGCGCCGCCGCGGCGGCGCGCGGTTTCGGGCAGGGTACGCATCAAACGCTAATGTGGGTCACAACCGGATGAGGCGCAAGGTAAAGGGAGCCTAACACTGTTATTGCTTCCACCCCCTCACCTACCCTCGCCCCCCTTTGGGGAAATGGGATGGACGCCTCCCACCTGCTGCTGCTGGAAGTCCGACGGAAGGGGTGGACCCTCACGGGCCGACGGCATCAAAGTACCAATGGGGAAGAGCAAGCTCTTCACAGGCAAACCGGAGGGTCCGAGATGAAGACTAACAGAACTGTCGTGGGCGTGGATACGGCGAAACGTGTGTTCCAGTTGTACTGGATTGATATGGAGACGGGCGAGGTCATGGATCTGAAGCTGAGCCGGGCGAAGTTCCTCGAACACTTCGCCAACCGCGCGCCCTGCTTGGTCGCGATGGAGGCCTGCGGCGGCTCGCAGCACTGGGCGCGCCGGCTTGGGGAGCTCGGCCACGAGCCGCGGCTGTTGCCGGCCAAGGCGGTGCGTCCCTTTGTCATCGGCAACAAGAACGACGCGCACGACGCGCGGGCGATCTGGACGGCGGCGCGGATGCCGGGCATCAAGACCGTTGCGGTGAAGAGCGAGGAACAGCAGGCGGTCCTGGCGCTTCACCGGATGCGCCAGCAGTTGGTGAAGTTCCGCACGGCTCAGACCAACGGGCTGCGCGGCCTGCTGATGGAATATGGCGAGGTGATGCCGCGGGGCCGGGCCGGGATGAGACAGGCGATGCCCGGCGCCCTCGCGCGGGTCTCGGAGCGGCTGCCGGCGATGGTGATCGACACGCTTCGCGAGCAGTGGGCGCGGATCGGCCGGCTCGATGAAGAGATCGGCGAGATCGAGCGGCGCATCGGGGTGTGGCACCGCGGCAATGCCGACAGCAGACGGATCGCCGAGATTCCCGGCGTGGGCGTGCTGACCGCGACCGCCGTCGTCGCCGCGATGGGCGATCCGGCGGCGTTCCGGTCGGGCCGGGAGTTCGCCGCCTGGCTCGGCCTGGTGCCGCGCCACGACGGTACCGGCGGCCGGGTTCGCATGCTCGGCATCTCCAAGCGCGGCGACCGGTATTTGCGAACCCTGCTGATCCACGGCGCGCGCGCCGTGCTCACCAACAGCAAGGCGCCGCCCGAATGGGCGGTGCGCCTCGCCGAGCGGCGGCCGATGAACGTCGCCACCGTCGCGCTGGCCAACAAGACGGCACGCACGATCTGGGCCCTGCTGGCCCACGACCGGACGTACCAGGCGAACTACGTCGGCCGGCCGGCATAGCCGCGGCGGACGATGGAACGGCGAACCGATAGAGGAGGTGGCCGCTGAGAGGTTGCGCAAGGCACGAAACGGAGTGATGGCAAACAGGTCGGACCGCGATCCGCCAAGCCTGAATCCCTCGAGGGGCGAGAAGCCCGTGGGGGAAATGAGGCGCGGATCGGCAGATTCCATCAGGGCCAGCGGGCACCAGGTCCCGCATCAACAGGCCGGATACAAAGCTGCAATCTGCCTGCCCGTCACACCGAAATCGGTCCTTGCGTCCCGGGAGGCGTCCATACAAGAGGGATGCGGAGGGTTGGCGGGCGGCAGCCCGGCTTAGCCGTAGCTGGGTGAGGGGGAATTTCTACATCCCCCCACCCTCGACGCCCGGCTATTGCCGGCCGTCTCGACCTCCCATTCCAGCCTTCGTAGCCGAAGGCTACTTCGGCGGAGTAGGCCCAGGGGGGAGGTGAACCAATCCACCCATTCCCTCCCCCTTGAAGGGTGGGGTGGGGTTGATTCAGCCTTTCTCCGTGATCTCTGTGCTCTCAGTGGTGAAGTCCAATCCTGTATTCCTCCAGATTTAGCGGCTCGACCCAGGCTGTGGTTCTCCCCGTTTATCGGGGTTCGCGCGCCTGCTAAATTAGAAGGCGAGGGGGGCTGCGGAGGAGGCGGCTGCGGTGGATGATAACGGACCAGGACATGTGCGCCCTGCCGAGGCGGCGGAGTTCATCGCCGGGTTCGAGCGGCGGTATCCGCAGGCGCTCGGCGACGCCCACGACGCCTACTACCGCAGGGCAGGGCGCTTTTGGCCCGTCGTGACCCTGACGGCGTTGGCTTTTTTCGTGGTCGCGCTGGCAATACTGGGTTGGGAGTACCGCGGCGTCAAAGACGTCGGATTCTCTTTCCTGTCGCTCGGTTTCGGCGTCTACGTCGGCTACCGCCTGCTGATCGTGGTCGCATTCGACCTTTTTGTGGTTCGGATTAAGTCGCGGGGAATCGAGGGAACGGAGTTGGACGAATTGTGCCAGGCCGCCGAGTTGGCGGGCTACGACGGATTTGAAGGGCGGGCCCCCTTCCTCGGAGAGCGCCTCATCCGCTCGCCATACAAAATCACACGGGTTCGAAAGCGGCGCGGTTGGTGAGCATCATCGGATTTGCTAAAATCCGTTCCTCGAAAGGAGGGGGACCGCGATGACCGATCAACGCGCCTTGTCGGACTTTCGGATGTCCCGTCAGAGCCCGGTGACCGACGCCCGCGACTTCATGGCGGCGTTCGACCGCCGGTATCCGGGCCTGTTTCAGGCTGCCGAGCAGGCCTTCACCGACGCCAACCGGCAGCGCCAGCTGATCTTCTGGATCGGATCGGGCGTCATCGTCGCCGCGCTGGCGCTGCTGTGGTGGACCAACGCCCGGGGAATCACCAATATCTCGCCGTGGCTGATCGTCGGCGCCTACGCGCTTTTCTGGGGTTTCAACAAGTGGCGCAAGACCGCCTCCCAGCAGGCCTTTCGCGCTCATTTCACCCGCGCCGGCGTGACCGACGACGAGTTCCGCAATCTCCGTTACGCGACGTCGCTCGTCGGCTACTCCGGCGTCATGATGATCGCCTTCAACGAGGTGGGCGCCGCCGCCGACTTCCACGGCGGCGCGGGCGCGGATGGCGGCGGCGATGTCGGCGGAGGCGGCTGCGGCGGCTGCGGCGGTTGAGCGCCGGCTACCCGGACGACCCCCTCTGGCGGGCGATCGACGGCCTCGCGTTCGACCATTCCGATCACGACTTGACCTTTACCCGGCGGCTTGCGCGGGAAAACGGCTGGCAGGAGTGGTACGCCCGGCGGGTGGTCGACGAGTACAGGCGATTTCTCTACCTGCTCGGCCGCGCCGGCCACCCGGTGACGCCGAGCGTGCCCGTCGACCGGGCGTGGCATCTGCACCTCACCTATTCGAGGAGCTATTGGGAGGAGTTGGCGCCCCATTACGAAACGCCGCCGCACCACGGACCGACCATGGGCGGCGCGGCGGAGGGCGAAAAGTTCAGGGATTGGTACGACAGGACGCTGGCGAGCTACGCCCGCATCTTCGGCGAGCCGGCGCCCGAACATATCTGGCAGCCCCCCGGCGAACGCTTCCGCCCGGGCCAGAGGTGGCGCTGGGTCGACGTCTCCCGGCAAGTGCCCGTGCCCAGGGCGGCGCACGAACGGCGCCGGCTGCTGCTCTTTCTGTCCATCGTGTTGAACGCGGTGCTGGCCGCCGCGCTCATTTTCGTATGGGTAGGAGGCTAGACTCTACTCCGTCCGGTGAATCAGGTGATAGCCGAAGTCGGTTTCCACCGGGCCCGAAACCTCTCCCACGTCCAAGGCGAACGCCGCTTCCTCGAACGCGGGCACCATGGCGCCCCGGCCGAAGCTGCCGAGATCGCCGCCCTGGGCGGCGGACGGGCAGGAGGAGTTCTCCCGCGCCACATCCGCGAATTCGGCGCCGCCGTCGATATCGGCCTTGAGCCCCTCGATTTCGGCGAGCGCATCTTCCTTGGTGCGCACGGTTTCCGCCCGATAGGCGTTGGCATGGGTGATCAGGATATGCGAGGCGCGGACTTGATCGGCCATGAGGTTTCTCCCGGTGTGTCTGAGCGATTGTTCCGCGCCAGTCATAGACCGTTCGCCGGAGAAGGGCAAACGCGCCCACCCGGCCTCCGCCGGGCGCCCCCCTTGGCCTCCGCCGGGCGCCGATCCGCCGATTGACAGCGAGGCCCCGCCCACGGACATTGCGGCCATGCCCGAAGGCCAATCCATCCCGCCCGTCGTCCTGCTGCACTTGTACACCGCGCTTGCCGCCGTCGGTGTCGGCATCGCCGTCCTGGGGCGGCCCAAGGGAACGCCCAACCACAAGCTGCTGGGACGGCTGTGGGTGGTGCTCATGCTGGTGGTCGCGTTCACCAGTTTCGGCATCACCGAACTCCGGAGCGCCGGCGGCGGCGCCCAAGGGCCGCAGGCGATGAGCCCCATTCATATTCTGTCGGTCTGGACCGTCATGGCCGTCATCGCCGGCCTTCGCGCCATCCGCCGGGGCAACCGGCGCGCCCACAAATTCTGGATGATCGGCACCATGATCGGCCTGTTCGGCGCCGGGCTCGGCACGCTCTGGCCGGGGCGGATGATTCCGACCTATCTCGCGGGGTTGTTCTAGGCCTCGGAGAGGGATTTCTCCATGAACAGGCTGAGCGGGTCCGGCTTGTAGTCCCCGAACGGCGGGCGCTCGACATAGCCCAATTGCCGGTAGAGGCTGATGGCCTCGGGCTGACGGATACCCACTTCCAGCCGGGTCAGGCGGCAGCCGTTTTGGCCGGCGTAGCGCTCCAGTCTCGTCATGAGCTTCTTCGAGAGGCCCCGGCCGCGATAATCCTCCAGGACGAACAGCCGCTTGATCTCGCCGTAGGGGGGCTTGGCGGCATGGAGCCTGATGCCGGCGGAGGCGACGGCACGGCCTTCCTCGAATGCGCCCAAGAACAGAAATTCCGGCCGCGCCAGTTCTTCCGCCGGAACCAGGTGATTGCTTTCGGGGGGATAGAGTGCGGCCATCAGCTCGTCCGAGGCCGCCAGCAGGGCGCGGGCGTCCGCCGAACGCGGGTCGAGCCGGTCGATGACCATGGCCATCAACTATCCGCCGCGGGCCGGCGCGCCGGCCGGGTTGCCGTCGGGCTCATGGAAATGGGCCGAAGTGATGGGGCCTTTCGCGCCGGTGCGGGGAGCGCCCTTTCCCCGCAATCAGCCGAGGCGGGCTTCGGCAAGCTTCGTGCCCTCGATCCGGGCCCGGATCTTGGCAAATGCGGTCTCCCGCGCGGTCGAGACATCGTCGCCGAACGGCGAAAAGCCGCAATCGTCGGTGCTGCCGAGCCCCGCCGTGCCGAGATGCTCCGCCGCTTCCAGAATGCGCTCGCACACCTCCTCGGCGGTCTCGATGTGCGGGTCGATGGGATCGGTGACGCCCACATAGACGGTCTGCCCGTCCCGCCGTTCGCGGGCGACGATGTCGAGCGCCCGGCCGCGGTCGGCTTCGCTTGCCATCTGCACGAAGAAGCTCCCGGCGTTGATGCCGAACAGGTCGGGCAGCAGCTCGGCATAGTCGATGTCGGCGGAATGGGTCGAATCCTGGTCGCCGCCGGGGCAGGTATGGACCCCGATGCGGGCGCGCTCGGCGTCGGAGAAGCGCGCGAGCACCTGGTTGTTGAGCGCCACGAAATTCCGCAGCAGTCCCAGCGACGGGTCAAGCTTGCAGCACAGCCGGCCCTCGGTGAAGTCGATCTGGACGCTGTCGGCGCCCGCGTCGAAGGCGGATCGGATGTCCTTCTCGCACTCGTCCACCAGATCGGCGAGAAAGGCGTCCTGCGGATAGCCGTCGATCCCGTCTTGGGGATAGATCAAGGAGATCGCCGACGGCGCGATCACCGCCTGCTTCACCGGCAGGCCGGTATGGGCCTTCGCCGCCGTGACATAACTCCCGGAATAGGTCGTGTAGCGGAACGGCCCGGCGGTCAGCACCGGCAACTGGCGGGTGTGGCCGTCCTCGAACGGGATCACGACCCCGTCGGGCGCCAGCGTCTCCATGCCGGCGAGCGGGTAGGTCGCGAAGCTCGGCTTCGACTGCTCGCCGCCGGTGATGACGAGCGACCCCGTCGCCTCCATTTCGGCGACGGTCTCGGCCACCGCGCGCGCCATCGCGCTGCCGAGGCCCGCGTCGTCGAGATCGCCGGCCGCGTGCGCGCCCATGGCCTCGATCAGGTAACCGGGGCGGGGAACGCTGCCGATCGGTTCGGTCGGGATCGTCGTGGCCATGATTCGCCTCCGTGCATCTCGGCGGTTTCAGGCCGGCCAGCGTCTCGAGGACAGCCGTCCATGGTTCTTTCGTTCGGCCTGACGGTCGCCACGAAAAAATTCTCTGACGCGAAATCTCGAATTTCGACGCTATCAAATCCGTCTTCATGTCGCAAGCGACCGGCCGTCAACGGTCCCCGGCGGCTTGGAGGTGACGTCGTGGACCACCCGGTTGATGCCCTTCGAGCGCAAAGGTAACGTAAGGATTTATGTGTCAGGCGGGAGTGGGGTACTCCCTGTGGTTTACGACAACCGCAAGAAGGAGTACCCCGATGCCACAGCGAGCTGTGACGATTGAGAGCCTACCACAGGCCTTTGAGGTGGTGAAGGAGATGCAGGCAGACGGACTGGACTGGGGCGAGGGCTACCGCCCGCTCGGCCGCCAGGCGCTGGCCGGGATCATCGAAGGCCGGATGGCCGAAGCGGTGGACCGCTGGCTCGACGGCCTCGATGGCAGCGCCATACGCGACCGGCGCAACGGCACCTACCGGCGTTGCCTGCTCAGCGAACTCGGCGACATCGAGCTCAACGTGCCGCGCACCCGGCACTTCTGCCCGACCGAGATCCTGCGCGGCTATGCAAGACGCGCCCCGGAGATCGACCGCGCCATCCTGGCCGGCTTCGTGCTGGGGCTCTCGACGCGCAAGGTCGGTGAGGTCCTGCTTGCCCTGCTCGGGCGCCCGGTCTCGGCCGCGACCGTGAGCCGGGTCGCCAAGACCCTGGACGCAACGGTCGCGGCTTTCCACCGCAGGCCGCTAAAGAACGTCTACAAGGCGCTGATGCTCGACGGCGTGGTGCTGGCCCGCAAGACCGGCGCCGGCGCGCTCCGCAGGCCGGTCCTTGTGGCGTTGGGCATACGGCACGACGGCAAGAAGGAGATTATCGACTTTTGTCTCTCAGGCAGCGAGAGCGCCGCCGAATGGGAGCGCTTCCTCACCGCGCTGCACCGCCGCGGCCTCACCGGCGAGGGCCTGGAGATGATCTGCGTCGATGGCGGCCAGGGCCTGCTCGCCGCCTTGCCGGTCGTCTATCACGGCATCCCGGTCCAGAGATGCTGGGCGCACAAGATGCGCAACATCCTCGACAAGGTCCGCAAGACCGACCAGGAGGCCGTCAAGGCCGACGTCCACGACGTCATGAACGCAGACACTCGGCCAAAGGCGCTCAGCGCCGCCCGCCGCTTCGCCGACGCCTGGGAGCAGACCTACCCCAAGGCCGTCGCCTGCCTGCGCAACGACCTCGACGACTTGCTCACCTGCTTCCGCTACAAGACCCTTGCCGAACGAAAGCAGGTCAGGACCACCAACGCCATCGAACGACGGTTCCGGGAGGTCCGGAGACGAACCCGGCCCATGGGAACCTTCCAGGACAAGACCTCAATGGACCGCATCCTCTACGCGGTCTTCATTCACGAAAACAAGTCTCAGGGAATCAGTACCCCTCTCTCCCTGACACACAACTCTTGACGTTACCAGGGCAATGGTACAGGGGAATCGCTTTTGAAGATTTCGATGCCAATCTGCCGTCGCCTGCCCCCGCTTCGGTGGGGTAGATGACGGCAATTCACGCTATGTTCACTTCGAGAGCGCACGATGCGGGACATGTCATGGCTGTTTCAAGGTCCTTTCGGGGTGTAACAGACCTGCGGCCGGGCACGACGGCCCCAAAAGCGATTGCCCTGGCATGGCGATGGTAGGTCATTGATTTATCGATATTGACGGTTTGAAGAAGGCAGCCGAAATCGGGGTTTGGTGACAATCCGCCTCGTCGGAGCGGGATTTTGTCACGACGGCGGCCTCCAGCATTGGTGGGTGGGAAAGCTCTACACCGCAAGATGCGGTAAGATGCTGTGCCATACGAACCAACATCAGGAGCGTTCCCATGACAGTGTCGCAGTCTCTTCCCCGTCCTCCATCGACCTTTTGGGTCTGCCTGCCGAAGTGGCCGAAGCGATCTCTGATACCAGAGGTGGCGGTTTAGAACCCATGGGCCCATTTTCGTGTTCCGATTGAGGCGATGCGCTCGGGTTGCGAGACGAGACTGTTCCAAGCTTGGCAGCAGTGATCGAGGATGTCGTCGTAGCTTTTGAAGACGCGGTTTGAGAGCCAGTTTTCGCGCATGAACCGCCAGACGTTCTCGACCGGGTTGAGTTCGGGCGAGCGGGGCGGGAGCGGCATGAGGGTGATATTGTCGGGGACTTCGAGGGCCAAGGAGGTGTGCCATCCGGCTTGGTCAAGCATGACGACGGCATGGGCGCCGGGCTCGACGATGCGGGCGATCTCGTCGAGGTGAGCGTTCAGCGCCTCTGTGTTGGCATAGGGCATGACGAGGCCGGCAGCCTTGCCCTTGTTCGGGCAGATGGCCCCGAAGATATAGGCTGAGGTCGTCCTCTCTCCTTGGGCGCTGACGGCTGGGTGCCGCGTTTGGCCCAGCGCCGGGTAATCTTGTTCTTCTGCCCAACGCGAGCCTCGTCCTGCCAGCAGACTTCAACCTCGACACCGTCGTCCAGTGTGACGCGGATTTCCTTCAGGCGTTCAGGGAAGTTTTTTTAAACGCTGCCAGCGCGGCTTCGTCCTGGGCATAGTGGCGTGAACGAGCAGAAAGCTTGGCATAGCCCATTCGGCGCAGCTCCTGACCGACCGTCGTCACGGACAACGACACGTCAAACTGTTCCTTGAGCCATGCCGCCAAATCGCAGCGCCGCCAGCGCACAACGCCGTGGACTGCCGGATCTGGACCGCTCTCCACGACCGCAGCCAGCGCCGCGCGCTGCTCCTCGTTCAGTTTGTAGGGCGGACCCGGAGCCTTCCGGTTCTTCAAGCCCTCCGGTCCTTCCGCGTTGAAGCGCAGCACCCAGTCCCGGATGATCTGCAGTCCGACACCCGCAAAGCGCGCCGCATCCGAACGACAATGACCGTCGTAGATCATCGCAAGCGTAGGATTTGAGTAGCGCCTCGCCGCCCCAACCGGACAACACGCCGTCCAGCTTCCAAGAGAGGTCGAACGCATCGGCGATGCCGGTATTCATGCCGACGCCGCCGATGGGTGCGAAGAGATGGGCGGCGTCACCCGCTAGGAACACATTGCCCCGTCGCCACTCCGGCGCGACGGATTGGTGATGCTGCCAAAGCGTGGTTTCCAACAACTCGAAATCAAACAGCTTGCCCATGGCCCGGGACAGGGTCTCCTCCGGATTCACATGGTCCACGTCCCGGTCATCGACATAGTAGAACTGGTAGTTTCACAGTTCCCGGCCGTCGATGGCGGTGAATACACCGAAGCTGTCCGGGGCGAAGATGAAATAGAGATTGCCCATCCCCTTGCCGTGATCTTCGAAGAAGCTGGGCGAGCGGAAATAGAAGCTGATGTTGGAGCGCCAGGCACCCCGCCCGCCAAACTCGATCCCCAAATGCTTGCGGACCGTGCTTCCTCCGCCGTCGCAGCCCAACAAGTAGTAGCTGCGGATAGTCGTGATTTCGCCGGTTTCCAGGTTCTCGATCTCGGAGGCGACGAATTCACCATGATCTTCGAAGGACAGGAACTTACAGCCATGGCGCAAATCGAGGCCGTCGACGGATTTGGCGTGATCAAGCAGCACCGGTTCAAGGTTCAGCTGGCCGATCTGGGTCTTGCCATAGGGTGACCATTTCAATTCCGCCCATCGATCTTCGGCGCCCTCTGGACGTTCGCGCACTTCGCTGATCGAAGGAGACGCAAAGCGGTCGATCTCAATCCCGGACAGGCGGGTACAAAATATAATCCCGTAGTTCTCGTTAGGCGGCAGGGCGGCATCGAAGATGGCATCGTCGATGCCCCAGCGCCGGTAAAACTCCATGGACCGCGCGCCCAGGAGAGTTGCCTTTGGATGGGTGGTCGGCCCGGTCCGGGTCTCGGTCAGGCACACCGAGCGGCCCTGAAGCGCAAGCTCGGTGGCGAGGGTCAACCCGACGGGGCCACCGCCGACCACGAGGATTTCCGTATCCACACCCAACACCTAGGGGAGATAGTGAACGTTCATGCGGTTCGACCAATCCTGTCCCCCGGACCAGGCGAGCACCGTGTCGGCCGCCGGTTCCACGGCATCCAGGTACTGAACCGTCCGCCAGGCGAGGCTCAGCATGCACGATGTGACCGGCGGGCCCGACCAGCCCCTGACGTCGAGGATCGGCCGCAGAGTCGGCATCCCGGTGCCCAGCATGACAATGGCGTCGAGGCCCTTGTCTTCGAGCACCCTGAGGCTTTCCGACGCGCTGCCGGCCTGGAGGCTGTAAATGGGATGGAAGTCGCTGTCCGGATTGAAGGCGCTGGCCACCTCGCCGACGGTGAATCCCGCGCTTTCCCAATAGCCGACGCTGGTCTCGGTGAGATTCGGCGGATAGGGAGAGGCGAGGCCGATCCGCCTCGCGCCCAACGCCTCGAACGACGCGGACACCGCCCGGGCGGCGGTGACGAAGGGGTAGCCCCGCGCCTTCTCGATGCGCTCGCACATCTCGGCTTCCCTGTCCGGGCCGATCAGGTAGGACGCGCCGGTACAGCCAAAGGCGGCTGCGTCGATGGGCGCGTTGGCGAACCGGTCCAGGGTGGCGTCGATCTGATCGATATAGTCATGGAGCCGGTCGACGATCGTGCCCTTGGGGCTGGTCATCCGGGCATTGATCATGCCGACGCCGACGGGCCAGAGAATGGTGAACTCCGGTTCCACGGTGGTGTTGGCCTGGGGCGTCAACACCCCGACCAACCCCCGTTTGGCATATTCCAGATCAGCCATAATCCCCGTCCATCCCTTACTGGAACCCAATTTAAATTGTATTAATGCTATAACAATAGTACATTTATTCCCGCTTCCGTTCCAGCCCAGGCGCAGAGAAATTTCGTGGCTTCCAAGGACTCATCCGATCATGTTCTCGTCGTCGGTGGCGGCCCGGTGGGCTTGTTCGCCGCCACCCGTCTGGCGGGCTTCGGCATCCCGGCGACCTTGATCGAATCGTCCGAGACGGTCAGTGACGATATCCGGGCCTCGACCATTCATCCACCCTCTCTCGAGATGATGGAGCCTTATGGCATCAGCGCCGAGGCGGTTGCCGGCGGCGTGCCGGTGCACGAGTGGCAGATTCGCCTGCACACGACCGGTGAGAAGGCGGTGTTCGATATGGGCTGCCTCGCCGATATCACGGCTTATCCCTACCGGCTGCAGTTCGAACAAAGCCAGCTCTGCGCGATCATGGACCGGATGCTACGGGACAATTCCCTGGTCGAGATGCGCTACGGCACCCGGTTGGTGTCGTTTACCCAGGACGACGACGGCGTCGCCGCGATCGTCGAACGCAACGGCGTGACCGAGGAAGTGCGGGCCAGTTTCCTGATCGCGGCGGACGGCGCCAACAGCACGGTCCGGGAACAGCTGGGCCTCGCCTTCGAGGGCAGCATGTACCCGGAGCGCACGGTGCTGGTGACGACGCCGTTCCCGTTCCATGAACGTCTGGATGGTATATCCAGTGTCAGCTATTGCTGGGACGCCAAGGGCAATTTCAGTCTGTTGCAGCTGCCCGACAGGTGGCGGGTGAGCATGTATTTTCCCGAGGGCCTCACCCCGGAAGAAGCGGTCGGCACCGCGCATATCGAGGAACGCCTCCAGTCCGTCTGTCCCAGCGATACCCCATACGAGGTGATCGACAAGCGGGTCTATCGGGTCCATCAGCGGATCGTCGAGCGCTACGATCACGGCCGGGTGGTCCTGGCTGGCGACGCGGCGCACCTCAACAGTCCGACCGGCGGGATGGGCATGAACGGCGGGCTGCACGACGCCCACAATCTGACGGAAAAGCTGAACGCGATCTGGAACCAGGGCGGTGACTTGTCGCTATTGTCGTTGTATTCCCGCCAGCGCAAACCCATCGCCGAGCTCGAAATCATTCAGCAAGCCGACCGCAACCGGCGGCGGATGACCGAGACGGACCCGGACAAGCGGCGCGCGCACCTCGAAGAACTGCAGGCGACGGTGAACGATCCGGAGAAACTCCGCGCCTATCTGATGAAGTCGTCCATGTATGACGGCCTCGCCGCCGCGGCCGCCATTACCTAGGCTTTCCGGGCCGGCAGCCGTGCGATCAGTTCGTCCTTGATGATCTTGCCGAGCCCGGTCTTGGGCATTTCATCGACGAAGAAAATGCCGCTCGGCACCTTGTACGGCGCCAGGGACTTGCCGCAGAATTCCGCGAGTTCCTTTTCGGTCGCAGGTCCGTCGGCGACCACGTACACCGCCACGTCTTCTCCGCGCTCGGGATGCGGCCATGCCACCGCGGCCGCATCCCGGACCGAGGGATGATTGAGCAGTATCTGCTCGATCTCGCCCGGATAAATGTTCACGCCGCCGCGGATGATCACGTCCTTCGACCGCCCGACCAGATAGAGCAGTCCTTCGTCGTCCATCCTGCCGATGTCGCCGGGATAGAACCAGCCGTCGCGGAACGCCTCGGCGCTGGCGCCCGGATCGTTGTAGAAACCGTCGGGCATCCCGGGGCTACGATAGCGGATATGCCCCGCCTCGCCCGGCGCCATTGAATTGCCGGCGTCATCGACCACCTGAATTTCGGTCCGATAGACCGGCTCGCCCACCGACTTGGCGGCCTCGCCCCGGTGTTTGGGCAGCAGCACCGACGTACCGCCGCCCTCGGTCGAGCCGTAGTAGTTGATGAAGTTGGGGTTGAGGCGCTGCATCACGGCATCCCGCTCGTCCGGGTGCAGGATGGCGCCTGTGGAGAGCAGCCTCGTCAAGGTCGGCATCAGAACCCGATTGCCGCTGGGCATGTCCAGAAGCCGGCGCAGCAGCGTCGGGACCAGCAGCAGTGTCGTGGCTTCATGCCGCACACTGGCCGCCACCAGTTCTTCCGGCTCGTAGGGCGGCGGAAACATGATCACCGTGGAGCCGGTGAACAGGCATCCCATGGTGAAGCTGCGGCCGCCGCCGAAATAGACCGGCGTCGCGCTGAGGTAGCGGTCATGCTGGTTGAAGCCGAGGGTCATCCATTGCATGACGAACCGGGCGATGAACTGGTCATGGGTCAGGAGCGGCCCCTTGGGCCGGCCGGTGGTCCCGGAAGACAGGGACAGAACCACCGGGGCCGCGCCCCCGGCGGCACAGAACGGATCATCGGGCTGGCCGCCGATAGCGGCATGCCAGTCATCATCGACGACGAGGCACCGGGTGCCGCCGATCTGCCCGCCGGGTTCGATCAACGCAAGGGCCACGCCGAAGAACTCGCAGACCCGGCGTTTCTCGGCTTCGGTCCACCGCCAATCGAGCGGCAGAATAATCGCGCCCAGACGCGCGATGGCGAACAGCGCCACCAGATGATCGGCCGTATCCTCGAGCGAGACGCCGATGATCGATCCTTCGCCGGCGCCGAGACCCCGGAGGTACGACGCGGTCCGGCGGACCAGCGGCGCCAAACCGGCATAGGTGAGGGTCCGGCCGCCGTCGACGATTGCCGTGTGGGCGCCGCGGCGAGCCGCGTTCTCGTCCAGGGCGCGGGCCAGGTTCATTCCGGTAAACACAGTCTAACTCTTTAGAATTAAATCCTTTTTCATGGCCGCCACTTGCGGATCGGCGTCGATATTGGCATCCTGTGCGGGCATGAACAACAGCCCAGCTGGGGCGGCAATGTCCGACAGCCGATTTCCCGTCAAAGCCATCGATGTCGTGGTCAACCTCCAGACGGTGGACGCTCTGAACCTGCGGCCCGATGACCGCCGGGCGTTCTATGTAGACAAGATCGGCGTCGATGACGGCACCTTCGAGGGCATTTCCCTCGACGACATGCTGCGGCGGATGGACGAGGCGGGGATCGAGACCGCCTTTCTGATCGCCGCGAAAATCGGCCGCCAAGGACTGCCGGGCTGTTATCACATTCCCGATCAACTGGTAGCCGACGCGGTTGCCGCGTACCCCGACCGGTTTCGCGGGTTGGCCGGTATCGATCCGTTCGAAGGCATGAACGGGGTACGGGCGCTGGAGCATGCGGTGAGCAAACTCGGCTTCATCGGCGCCCATCTCTATCCCCATTGGTTCGAACTGGCGCCCGACCACGCAAAGTACTACCCGTTCTACGCCAAATGCGTCGAACTCGGCATCCCGATCCAGATTCAGGTCGGCCAGTCACTCGTCTATTCGCCGGACAATCCCCGGCGGAGCGTCGGGCGGCCGATCACCCTGGATGCGGTCGCTTGCGATTTTCCCGAACTCAAACTAATCGGCATCCATATCGGCATCCCCTGGCATGACGAGATGATCGCCATGGCGTGGAAGCACAAGAACGTCTTTATCGGCTGCGACGCCCACGCTCCCAAATACTGGCCGGAGAGTTTCGTCCGCTACGTCAATACCTTTGGCCAGGACAAGGTGCTGTTCGGCACCGATTTTCCGGTGATCGATTTCCGGCGCACGATGAACGAGATCGCCGAACTGGGCCTGCGTCCGGAGCCTCTCGCCAAGCTGCTCCGCCACAACGCGGAGCAGGTCTACGGGCTCGATAAAAGTTAGCCGCACGCCACGTTGAGCACCGGCCGGTCTACATCAGCCCCCAGGCCTTGGGGAGCCACAGCGCCGTCGCCGGGAACACCAGCACGATCATCAGGCGCACAAGGTCCGTCGCGAAAAACGGCAGGATACCGGCATAGATCGTCTTGAGACTGAGATCCTTCGCCATGCCGTTGAGTACGAACACATTGATGCCGATCGGCGGCGTGATCATGCCAATTTCCATGATCATCACGTTGACCACGCCCCACCAGATGGGGTCGTAGCCCATGTCGATGATCACCGGGAAGACGAAGGGGAGCGTGATCACCATGGCGGCGACGGTATCGAAAATGCTGCCGAGAATGAGATACATCACCATCAGCATCAGCAGTATGACGAAGTCGTGGGCATTGAGGCTCTGGATTAGCTCGACGGAGGCGTCCGGCAGGCCGGACAGGGTGATGAAGTAGCTGAATATGGACGCACCAATGATGATCAGGAAGATCATCCCCGTATTGCCGGCGGTCTGCGCAAGGCAATCCAGGAAGCTCTTCGTGTTCATGCCGTTCATCACCGCGAAGATGAAGGCAAGGCTGGCGCCAACCGAGGCCGCTTCGGTCACCGTGAACACGCCGGTGTAAATGCCGCCGGAAACCACCGCCGCGATCAGCAGGAAGCGCCATGATGCGAGCAGCACCTGCATCTTCTCCCGCCACGGGATACGGGCACCGGCCGGCCCGATCTCGGGCTTGACGCGGACCAGAATGCCGATGGTGATAATATAGAGAACCGTCGCGATCACGCCCGGAAAAATGGCCGCCGCGAACAGGGCGATGATGCTCTCCTCGATCAGAATGCCGTAAATGATCATCACCACTGACGGCGGGACCAGCATTCCCAACGTGCCGCCGGCGGCGATGCTGCCGCTGGAGAGGGTTTTGCGGTAGCCCCGGTCGATCATTTCCGGCAAGGCGATCTTGGCCATGGTCGCCGTGGTCGCCACCGACGAGCCGCAGATGGCGCCGAACCCTGCGCAGCCGCCGATCGTGGCCATTGCCAGCCCGCCCCGGAAATGCCCGACCATGGCGTAGGCCAACCGGTACATGTCGGCGGACACGCCCGCTTCGGTGGCCAGTGCTCCCATCAACAGGAACAGGGCGACGACAGCCAGGCCCTCATTCTCGATGGCGGCCGACGGCTCGGTGCCGAGCAGGGTGAGGGCCGGCTCGAGCCCGATGATAAAGGAAGACGCGACAACGCCGGTCACCCCCATGGCCACGCCGATGGGGACGTGCAGCGCGATCAGAATGAACATGGCCCCGAGACCCAAAGCGCCGAGGGAAATCGGGTCCACTAGATGCCCTCCCCGTCTTCTTCTTTTGGAAGCCTGGTCGGGCGATTGAACATGGCGCTGTGGATGCTGTCGTAAACGACGAGAATTTGCACCGGCACCGTGACGGTCATGATGAAGGTAATGATCCACCACCAGGGCGCGATGGGGAATTCGATGGTCGGGGAGGTTCGGCTATTGGCCTGAAGGTCCAGGGTGAGCAGATAGAACTGCCACACCAGGATGACAAAGAAGGCGAGGGTCAGGATATTACCCAGCACTTCGAACCAGTAATGGGCACGCTGGCCGAGCGCGTGCCCAACGAAACGGATCGTAATGTTCTTGTCGCGGATCAGCAGCACCGGAAAACACGATGCCAACACGATGGCGTAGGCGATCTGCGCGACATCGCTGAAGCCGGGAATCCGGGGCAGGGTGAGCCAACGGCCCAGCCCGTCGATCATTGTCAGAATGGCGACGAGGACCAGCCCGGCAAAGCCAATGCAGGCGACAAAGCGAAGATAATCGCCCAGCCGCCTGCTATTGGTTTCGAAACGATCCACGACGATACGTCGCCCGGCCGGCTCGCTCATCTCTTCTTGCGGATGTCAGCGAGAATTTTCTGAGCCTTGTCGTACACCGCCTGGCCGTTCGGGATCTTGTCGATCCACCACTTGTGGACCGAAACTTTCGATTCCGCGACCAGTTTATCGAAAGCGGCGCCGCTCGGCTTGACGATGGTCAGCTTCTTGGCGTCCGCATTGTTGGCCAGGATATCGGCAACCGCATCCTTGTACGCCTTGCCGCCCCCAAGGGCGATTTTGGCGCCGCCTTCCTTGAGGAAAGCTGCCTGAACCGCTTTCGGCAGGCCATCCCATTTCTTCTTGTTCATACCAAGGAAGAAGGGAATTGCCCCGAGGGGCAGATCCATCACGTGGGTCACCAGATTCATCGCCTTGAAGGTCCGCATACCGGTCCAGCCCTGCTGGCCGCCATCGATGGTGCCGCGGTTGAGAGCGATGGTCATCTTCGGCGCGCTCATGGTTTGCGGAACCGCGCCGATCTGACCCAGCCAGTAACCGCCGACGGAGCCGGCGTTGCGGATCTTCAGGTTCTTGAGGTCGGCGACCGTCTTCACCGGTTTGTTGAGGAACAGCAGGTTGGGCGAGGTCGCCCAGGCGCCGAGCAGCTTCACGTCACCGAGGCCGGTCCGGAATCCGGCATCGTGCAGGCCCTGGACGACGAGACCCGCTTCCTCGGCGGAATTCACCAGGAACGGCAGTTCGGTGATTTGCATTTCGGGGAATTGGCCGGAGGTGTAGCCGGGCAGTATCCAGGCGACGTCGGCGACGCCGTTCTTCACCAGCTCGTACTGCTTGACGGGGCTCTTGCCGAGCGAGCCGCCCCAATAACCCTTAAGCTCAACCTGGCTGCCGACGGCGGCGTCAACCCGCTCCATCCACGGCTTGATGACTTTGGTGACACCGATACTCTTGGGCGAAACGAAGGACGCGACCTTCACCTGGTCCGCAGCTTGGGATGCGCCGGTTTGAACGAACAACACACCCGCCGCGGCGATGAGGACTTTCCTCAACATAGCTCTCTCCTCTGTATGAATGGGCTTCGGAACGCCCAATTGATCTCTCAACTGTACAAATGTTCCATGTTTATATCAATTGCCAAATTGGAAAAGGGATGATGTAGTTTTTTTCCCAGATTTTCAGGGAAAATAAATGCTATAATCATAGGACAATAAAATGTTATATTGGCTTTGAAATCGGTCTGCGAAAGAGATCATGGCGCGCGTGGGAAGACTACCTGGACGAAAGAAGCCCGACCGGGGCGGGGAGCGCAAACGGGTGTCCGATTCGCTGCGGATGCCGCTATATCACCAGATATATCTCGTGCTGCGCCAGCAAATCCTGAGCGGCGCCTACGACTACGACGATCTCGTGCCGAGCGAATTGGAGTTGGTCGAGGAGTACGATGTCTCCCGCGTGACCGCGCGGCGGGCGCTCGACGAGCTGGCGGAGGAGGGACTGGTCAAGCGCGAGCGCGGCAAGGGCACCCGAGTGCAGTTTCGCCGGCCCTCGATGCCCCTCGAATCCTCGGTCGAGGGGCTGCTGGAGAACCTCTTGGCCATGGGGTTGGAAACCGGCGTCCGCCTGATCGATTTCGAATATGTCTCGGCCAATGACGAAGTGGCGAACGCTCTGGACTGTCCGCTCGGCACCATCGTTCAGCGCGCGGTGCGGGTGCGGAGTTTCGACAGCGGCCCGTTCTCCTACCTGGTGACCTATGTGCCCCAGGATATCGGCCGCAATTACGACGCCAACGATCTTGCGAGCCAGCCGCTCCTGCAGTTGCTTGAACGCAGCGGCGTGGTGGTCGAAGGAGCGCAGCAGCGGATTTCCGCCACCCTGGCCGATGCCGACGTGGCGGAGTTCCTGGAGACCGAGGTCGGGGCGGCGCTCCTGGAGATCAGGCGAATTGTCTCGGATGAGGACGGGCGTCCCATCGAGTTCATTCGCGCACTCTATCGGCCGGATCGATATCAGTATCAGATGGTCCTCTCCCGGGTGCGGGGAAAAGACATGAACACCTGGTCCCCGTCGCAGCCCGGCAAGGTCGCGAGCTGATGGCCCGGACCATTGCCGAGAAGATCATCGCCGCGGCGGCGGGCCGGGATCGAGTCACGGCGGGGGAGATCGTGACCTGCTCGGTCGACCTGGCCATGATCCATGACAGCGGCGGGCCCAGGAAAGTCGGGCCGGTGCTCGACCGGCTCGGCGTTCCGGTCTGGGATCCGCTGAAGGTGGTTCTGATTTCCGATCATTTCTCTCCCTGCGTCGACGCCGAAAGCGCCGCGATCCTGAAACTGACGCGGGAATGGGCCGCCGAACAGGGTATCGTCAATTTCTACGACCAGCAGGGAATTTGCCACGTCGTAACGCCGGAGCGCGGCCACCTAAGGCCCGGCATGTTCGCCGTCGGCGGCGACAGTCATTCGTTGACCGGCGGCGCCTTCGGCTGCTATATGTTCGGCGTCGGCGCAACCGATATGGCGGGCGTGCTGGCCACCGGCGAAACCTGGATCAGGGTGCCCGAGACAATTCGCATCGATTGGTCGGGCGATCTTCCGGAGGGAGTCTCGGCCAAGGATCTGTGTCTGAAAATGTGCGCCGCGCTCGGCATGGACGGCGGGCGCTATCAAGCCGTCCAGTACACCGGCGGGACCGTGCAGCGCCTCGACATGTTGGAGCGCATGACGCTCTGCAACATGGCCGCGGAACTTGGCGCCCAGGCGGGGATCGTCGAGCCGGACGAGACCACGGCCGCATATGTGGCCGCCGCCGGCGCCGACCCCGGCGAGTGGGCCGGATACCGCAGCGACCCCGGCGCGGCCTATGCCGAAACTCATTTCTTCGAAGCGACGGACCTGCAGCCCCAAGTGGCGGTCCCCCATAGCCCCGCCAATGCGACGCAGGTCTCGGATGTGAACGGAACCGAGATCGATCAGTTCTACATCGGCGCCTGCACCGGCGCGAAGCTGAGCGATCTGAAGATGGCGGCCGACATATTGCGGGGCCGGACGGTCGCGCCCGGCAAGCGGCTGACGATCGCACCGGCTTCTAGCCGCGTGATGGCCGAAGCAACCAAGGCGGGGATCATGGAAGTGCTGCTCGACGCCGGGGCAAATCTGTTGCCCACCGGGTGCGGCGCCTGTGCCGGCTACGGTGTCGGGCAGTTGGCCGAGGACGAGATCTGTCTCGCCTCCACGGCGCGCAATTTTCAGGGCCGCATGGGCGCCAACTCGTCGCAGGTCTATTTGGCTTCTCCCTACACGGTGGCGGCCAGCGCGGTCGGCGGCGCCATCACCGACCCCCGCGATCTGCTGGAGCCGGCGTCGTGAGCGGCCGGGTATGGAAATTCGGCGACGGGACCAACACCGATGTGCTGGCGCCCGGCGTATATATGAAAGGGAATATCCAGGAGTTGGCGGCCCATTGCCTGGAAAGCGTCGATCCCGACTTTGCCGGTGGTGTGAAGTCCGGCGATGTGGTGGTCGGCGGCGCGAATTTCGGCATGGGCTCCAGCCGCGAGCAGGCCGCCGAGGTGCTCAAGGCGCTGGGGGTGGCCGCCGTCGTGGCGCCCAGCTTCGGTGGCATTTTCTATCGCAATGCCTTCAACCTGGGCCTGCCGGCGATCGTCTGCGCGGATGTCGATGGTATTTCCGCGGGCGACGAGGTCGCCATCGACTACGCGGCCGGCCGCATCGACAACGTTACGACCGGCGCGACGATCAGGGCCGATGCGGTGCCCGATCACCTGATGGCAATCGTTTCGGCGGGCGGTCTCGTGCCGTTTCTCGAAAAAACACTTTCCAACCAGGACGCCGCACCGCCGGCCGGCCGGGAGGCTTGACCATGAACGATTTGGGACAGCGGCTGTCGCAGCCGGATATTCTGGTGGCGCCGGGAGTTTATGATGCGTTCGGCGCCATGCTGGCCGAGAATGCCGGGTTCGAGAGTGTTTATATCTCCGGCGCATCGATCTCCTACACCCGTTTGGGGCGCCCGGATATCGGACTGGTTTCGGTGGATGAAATGACCGCCGTCGTCGGCGCCATCTCCGAGCGTGTCCATGTGCCGCTGATCGTCGATGCCGATACCGGCTTCGGCAACGCCCTCAACGTCCAGCGGACGGTGGGCATATTGGAGCGCGTCGGCGCTTCGGCGATCCAGCTTGAGGATCAATCGTTGCCGAAGCGGTGCGGCCATCTCAACGGCAAGGCGCTGGTCGACAAGGAGGAAATGTGCGGGAAGATCAAGGCGGCATTGGATGCCCGGCGCAGCGACCGGACACTCATCATCGCGCGAACCGATGCGGTGGCCGTCGAAGGCTTCGGTCCGGCGCTCGACCGGGCGGAGGCGTACGTAACCGCCGGCGCCGATGTGCTGTTCATCGAGGCGCCGCAGGACGACGATCAGATGGCCCAGACCGTCAGCCGCTTCTCCCAGGACGTTCCGCTGCTCGCCAACATGGTCGAAGGCGGCAAGACGCCTTTGCGTTCCGCCGAGGAGCTTCAGTCGGCGGGCTATTCCATCGTGATATTTCCGGGGGGGTTGGTTCGCGCCCTGGCCCATTGCGCCACGGCCTATTTCGACAATCTCAAGGCCAATGGGACGACCGAGAACTTCCGCGACCGGATGCTGAACTTCGATCAGCTGAACGAGTTGCTCGGCACCCAGGCAATCCTCGACAGCGCCAAATCCTACGATGGCAAATAAGGGCGGCGGCGACCCCATGTCTGGACTGGATCCGGTCCGCTTGGCGGTCCTCAAGGGACGCATGGAACAGATCGCCGACGAGATGGACGCGACCTTGTTTCGCAGCGCCTTCAACCCGATCATCGCCGAAGCCCATGAC
Organism: Rhodospirillales bacterium; assembly: GCA_965221855.1. Taxonomy (GTDB): domain Bacteria; phylum Pseudomonadota; class Alphaproteobacteria; order Rhodospirillales; family UBA2165; genus JAJDXO01. The sequence continues at coordinate 318,031 of CBDCSV010000007.1, forward strand.
GCCAGCCATGGTCTCTATCACCGCGAGACCGGCGATACGCTGGTGCAGGGGAAGTCGGGCCTGCCGGTATTCGTCGGAGCGATGGCCTTCGCCGTCAAGCTGGTGATCGACAAGGTCCGCGACGAAAAGATCGCGCTTCGGCCCGGCGACATGTTCATTTTCAATGATCCCTATGAAGGCGGCACCCACCTCTCCGACTTCAAACTCGTGCAGCCTTATTTCCGCGACGGTGAGCTGTTCTGCTATCTCGCCTCGGTGGGGCATTGGCACGATGTCGGCGGCAACGTGCCCGGCAACTACAACCCCGTCGCCACCGAGAGCTACCAGGAAGGAATGCTGATCCCGCCGGTCCTGCTGGTCCGTGACGGGGTGGTGAACGCCGATATCGTCGCCATCCTGCAATCCAACTCCCGGCTGCCGGTCAGCCTCTATGGGGATCTCCAGGGTCAGATAAGCGCCCTCGATCTCGGCGTCCGCCGCATGGACGATTTGCTGGACCAGTACGGCGGCGCGGCCGTGGAAGCGGCGATGGACGAGCTTCGGCGAAGCGCCGCAGCGCTGATGGCCTCCTATATCGAGGAGGTGCCCGACGGAACCTATTCCGCCGACGACTGGCTGGACAATGACGGGATCGTCGACGAGCCGCTCAGGATCGGCGTCGACCTGACCATTGCCGGCGGCCGGATGACCATCGATTTCTCGCGAACCGCCGATGCCTGTGCCGGGCCGGTGAACATCTCCCGCTCGACCTGCATCGCAGCCTGTTACGTGGCGCTCAAGCATCTGTTCCAGGATGTGCCCGCGAATGCCGGCGTGCTCGACCCCATCACCTTCATTATTCCCGAAACCAGCCTGCTGAGCGGCAGCCGGCCGCGTCCGGTGGGCGGCTACACCGAGACCATCCTCCGGGTCATCGACGTGATCTTCGTTGCCTTCGCCGACGCCGCACCCGGGCGTTCCAACGGCTGCGCCTATGGCACCATCAACGCGCTTTCCCTGGCCGGCCACCGGCAAGACGGCAGCCGCTGGGTGATGTTCTCGTTTTTCGGCGGCGGTCACGGCGGCCACCCGGAGGGCGACGGGCTCAACCACGGCAATGCGCCCATCTCCACCGCCACCATCCCGCCGGTGGAAATCCTCGAGGCCGCCTATCCGGTGCGCTTCACCCAATGGGCGCTGCGTCCCGACAGCGGCGGGGCGGGCGCCCATCGTGGCGGCTGCGGCGCCGTGTACGAGATCGAACTGCTGGAAGAAAGCGCCGATGCGTTCCTGTTCGGCGAGCGGGGCAAGTATGCGCCGCCCGGGGTGGCCGGCGGGCGGCCCGGCAGCCTGAACGTCTTCGAATATCCCGGCGATGGCGGCACCGCGAACCCGCCCATGGTCTCCAAGATGGTCGGCATCAAGTTGAAGCGCGGCCAGCGGGTACGGCTGGAAACGCCGGGCGGAGGCGGCTACGGCAATCCCCGGGACCGCGCGCCCGGCGCCATCGCCCGGGATGTCCGTCTCGGCTATGTCAGTCCGGAAGCGGCGCGGGAAGCATATGGATTCATACCCGGCGAGTCAGGCGAGACAGGCGAGTCCGGCGGGTCATGAGCGGGTCTTCCGGCAAAATCGTCGGCGTCGATGTCGGCGGCACGTTCACCGACCTGTTCATTCTCGATGAACAGAACGGCACGTGTGAGATCGCCAAGGTGCCGACCACCCGTCCCGATCAGTCGATCGGCCTCCGGGACGGCATAAGCGGCAACGTTTCCTCCCTCGCCGAGGTGCGGGTGATCGTTCACGGCACCACCGTTGCGACCAACGTCCTGCTGGAGAAGAATGGCGGGGCCACGGGCATGATCGTCACCGAAGGTTTCCGCGACGTGTTCGAGATGCGCCGCCGGGACAGGCCCCGCACCTGGGGGCTGTGGGGAAGCTATGCGCCGGTGATCCCGCGGGACATGCGGATCGAGGTGTCGGAGCGGGTGCTTGCCGACGGCACGATCCACACGCCGCTTGACCCGGACGCCATGGAGCGCGCCGTCGAATTGCTGCTGGAGAGGGGTGCGGCGTCACTTTGCATCTTTTTCATGAATTCCTACGCCAATTCGGAGAACGAACGCATCGCGGCCGAGATCGCCCGTGCCCGCTGGCCAAACGCCCATGTGTCGGTTGCCTCCGAAATATTGCCGGAAATCCGGGAGTTCGAGCGCTGTTCGACCGCGGCGCTCAACGCCTATCTGCAAGAGCCGGTGGGCGACTATCTGGAAACCCTGGATGCGGGCCTGCGGGAAAGCGGGTTCGGAAGCGATGTGTTGATCGTCCAGTCGAGCGGCGGCGTGATGTCCACCGATACCGCGCGGCGCATTCCGGTGCGGACGGCGCTCTCGGGACCCGCGGCCGGGGTCATTGCCGGGGCCCATATCGGAGAGACCGCCGGCCACCCCAACCTGATCACCTGCGACATGGGCGGCACCAGTTTCGACGTATCCCTGGTGGTCGACGGCCGCAGCAGCCTCGCCCAGCAGACGGCAATCGATTTCGGCATGGTCATCCGCTCTCCGATGATCGAGATAACCACCATCGGTGCCGGCGGCGGCTCCGTAGCCTGGGTGGACAAGGGCGGCATCCTGCAGATCGGACCGGAGAGCGCCGGCTCCGATCCGGGTCCGGCATGCTACGGCCTCGGCAATGAACGGCCGACGGTGACCGACGCCAACTTGCTGCTCGGCCGGATCAATCCCGAGCGCCCGATCGGCGGGGGCGACCGGAATTTGGACAGGACCCTGGCGGCCCGCGCCGTGGAAACCCATATCGCCGGTCCGTTGGGGCTCGACGCCTTGCAGGCGGCCGAGGCCGTCATTCAGGTCGCGAACGCGCGAATGGCAGGCGCCATACGGCTGGTTTCGGTGGAGCGTGGCCATGATCCGGCCGAGTTTGCCCTGATGCCGTTCGGCGGCGGCGGGGCGCTTCACGCCGGCGCACTGATCAAGGAAATCGGTCTCGCCCGCGCCCTCATTCCGCGCCACCCCGGCGTCACCAGCGCACTGGGCTGCACCATCGCCGATATGCGGTTCGACCGCGTGCAGACGCTCAACACCGGTTTGGATCAGCTCGACACGCCGACATTGTCCGAACGGATGGCCGGCCTGGCCTCGGCGGGCGCCAGGGATTTGGCGCGGTCCGGGGTCCCGCTCGGCGAAACGGTTCATCGGTTCGAACTCGATATGCACTATGCCGGGCAGACCCACGCCATCGCGGTTCCGTTGCCCCTCCCCGGGGACGGCTCGGACTTCGGCATCGACACGGCAACCATCCGGCGTGCTTTCGAAGACGCCTATCGGGAGGCCTATGGCCGCCTGCTGGAGAGCACGCCCATCCGTATCTTGAACCTGCGCGGCGCCGCCATCGGCATCCGGCCCAAATTCGATCTCAAACTGCTTGCCGGTCATGGCGCCGAAACCGGCGAGCCGGCGCCCATCGCCGGGCGCGAAGTATGGATCGACGGCAAATATTGGGCCACGCCGATCTACGACCGGGCGGATATCGGCCGGGGCGGCCGCTTTGTCGGTCCGGCCATCATCGAACAGCCGGACACGACGATCTTCATCGATCCCGGCCTCGAGGGAACCGTCGATGCGTTCGGCAACCTGATCATGACGCGAGGCGGAAATGAGTAATGTCATCGACCCCCGTGCGGCCGCGCTGCTGCTGGTCGATCTGCAGAACGATTTCCTGAGCCCCAATGGCGCCTATGGCCGGGCCGGGGTCGGCGCCGAGGCAATCGCCGCGCTCCCTGAACGCCTCGCACCCGTTGTCCGGGCGGCAAGGCGGGCTGGGATGGCGGTCGTTTCGACCCATTTCACCCTGGTCTCCGACCGCTCGGGCGAGCCGATGATCGCGCCCCATCTCAAGGAGCTTCGCCCGTTCCTGGCCAAAGGCGACTTTCAAAGCGGCGCCTGGGGACATCAATTGATCGACGAATTGGTCCCCGCCCATGCCGTGGTCGAAAAGGTCGCCTATTCGGCCTTTTACATGAGCCGTCTCGAATGGGTGCTGGCCCGGATGGAGATTTCGCACCTGATCGCCTGCGGCATCGTTACGAATGGCGGCGTCGCCTCGACCGTCCGCGATGCCCATGTACGCGGCTACCATGTGACGGTTATCGAGGACGGCTGCGCGGCTTTCGATTTGAATGCCCATCAGACGGCTATCGACTCTTTTCGCGGGATCGCCGACATTCGCACTTGCCGAGATATTCTGGACAACCTCGAGGGAGGAGATGGCATGAATGGGTGGTGAGCGGTCAAGTTTCCCGGCTCTGATAGAGTTTTGGGAGAGGCGGATAGGTTACTGGCTGGATGACTTTTTAGGGCGGTACGACCCTGTAAAGGAGATTACCCGAAGCCTGTATCCGAACGACCAGCCTGAGGCCCGGTTATTGCCGGCGACCTCGTATAGGAGTTTGGCTTGGCCGCTCACGCCCCTTTCGGGGTGCCGCCACTCACCAACCGGAGAAGTGTAGCCATGTCCTTTATCCTTGATTCCCTGATAGGCGCTGAGCATTGGAGGGATTGAGGCTCGGAAGGTGGATTTTCCGTTGGAGCGATGGGAAACTGGTGTGATTGTTTTCGACGTACGGTCAGGTCGGGCAGATTCACCGGCCGGAGGCGCGTTTTGCCGTTCAGCGGACGAGCGGGCGGCTCCGGGCCTGCCGGTTTAGACCGGGGATAGAGGGATTAACGCCGGGGTCTGCTATTCGAGTTGGACGGCGGCGTGATAGAGCCAGTCGAGCCGGAAGTTGTTGCGCGCGAAGTCGAGCCGCCAGCGCCGTCCGCTGCGCACCAGCCTTCCGACGGCCCGCACCAGGTAGCGGATCAGGGGCCGCAGGCCGTGACGCCGGGCGCGGGCCGGCAGCAGTTGGTACTGCACCGCGCGGAGCAGCATCTGGGCGAGCTGACCGCAGATATAGAAGGCCTGGTTGGCGCGGAACTTCCGGCACGGCGGATGATGCAGGTCGAGGTCGATGAGCGGCCCCTTGAAGGCGTTCTCCTGGCCCTGCTTGCCGCGATGACGCCGCACCAGTTCGTCGAGCGGCAGGTCGTCGCGCGAGACCAGGATCACGGTGTAGACGGGCAGCAGCAGGGACTGGCCCCGGTCGCGGCGGCGGCGGACCACCACGTAGCTCTGCTCTTCCCAGCCCGCCGGACGATAGCGCACCAGCGTCGCATCCTCGCCCATCCCGATGTCGGTCCACCCCTCTTCGGGCAGACCCTCGATCACGTCCAGCACCGGAGCGCGCTTGCGCCGGTCGGTGAGGCTCACCGAGTAATCCCAGCCCCGTTCCCGGCAGTACGCGACGAGTTCGCCCCGGTAGTAGGCGTTGTCCGCGCGCAGCCACACCGCCACGTCCTCGGGCAGGCACGGCGCCACATCGCGGTCAAGCTGCTCGCGCCAGCCCCGGGCAACATCGACGCCGCCCGGATGCAGCCGCCCGCTCGCCCACAGCGAGCCGATGAACACCCCGTGCAGCCAGTACTGGCGCGCGCCGTCGTAGCCGCGCCGCGCCTCCTCGAAGAGTTTCCCGTCCACCTCGATCCCGGTGCCGTCGATGAACACCGGGACGTAGCCGCGCACCGCTACCTCGTGTTCGATCACCGCCGGCGCGACCTGACCGGCCAGGAAGCGCGCCACCGCCAGCAAGGCCTCGACCTGCCCCTCGTCCATGCGCGCCAGATACTCGCCAAGACGCCGGCCCGAGGGCACATGGCCAAGGCCCAAAAGACGTTGGCCGACCCGGTCCTCGCGCAGTGCGTCCAGGTCCGACAGCGCCCCGTTGCCCGCCGCCAGCGAGGCGATCAGGCTCCACAGCGTCTCGGCGTCGCTCGCACCCCGCGCGCGCTGCTTGACTGATACCGAAGACAGCGCCCGCGGCAGACCAAGCCGATCCGCCATCTGACCCAGCACCGACCAGCCGCCGAAGCCGCTAAGCTGCGCGTCGGTGAAGTCGATCTCGACTTTGGGAGGACGGGGAAGTAACGTGTTCATCTACGGCACAAAGCGAAGCGACTGCCGAACGCACCTGCGAGGTGATTGAATGCTCAACGGCAATATCGCCGATTTCGCCCGCAGTGTGCGCACTTTCTCTGGGCAGGCTAAAGCCTTATCCGGGAATTAGGGAAGTCAATCAATTCCTTGCGGGAATTTGTTTTTTCAAGTATATAATCCCCCAAATCAGGCCGGGCGCCGCGCATCACGCGAAATGTGGTGCCACGCGCCCGAAATCAGCCCGCAACTCAGTGATAATCAATAAAACTCTATGCCAAACTGTCGAAGATGAGGTAAAGTCATTGAGGATCCGGACCTGAAGTCCATGATCGGCCCTACTATCAAGAGCCGGACCGAGCAAGGGAGACACGCAATGACAAACAGAAATCACCCCCCCCCCCCAGTGGCATTTCTGGCCACCGCCCTGCTGGCTCTGCTGATCATCCCGGGCCCGGCCGTACAGGCGCAGACCGCGTGCACCCTCGCCACCTGCACCCTCACCCTTGCCAATGCCGGCAGCCCGGTCGTCGACGGGTGCGGCACGCACGCCACGCCGGGCCGCATGAAACTGACGCTTGAGTCCGACGGCGGAGACAAGGGCTGGCCAACCTTGCATGAATTGACGGGAGGCCATGAATATCGTCGCGGTTCGTCTGATACATTCATCGACTTTGAGTGGCGCACCCCGTTGGTCAACGCTAACCGATGGACTACGCCTAGTGGTGCGGACCTTCTGAACTTTGCCTCCAGGTCTGATGGTACGCACATCATCGAGGTCCGTCCCAAGGCCGGGGCCCATGTCTGGTCCAACCGCAACCGCAGCGACCCCAACCAGGGGCCCGGCGAGCTGGTGGTGAAGACCTTTGTTCCAAAAGGGAACCGCTCCCAATACACGTATCAAGGCAGCGCCTACTTCCTGTTCATGGGCGGCAAGGGCTGTGCGCGGGTTGGTCTGGGAGGTGAGCTTCTCGGGGGTAACCAGTAGCCGGACGCAAGCTAAGCCGCGGCGCCCTTGCGAAGAACGAGGGCGGCGCGCCTTGAAGGCTCCCGGAGCGGCCGCAGCATTCCTGGCGGCCGGTGGTTGAATGAAGGGCGCGCCCTCACTCCGCAGGGGAATCGCTTTTGAAGATTTTGTGACGGCTTAGGTTTTTGGATTCAGACTTCCGGGGACGTTGTTTGGTGTTCGGAGGTTTGAGATGCAGGAGTTTTTGGGGTTATTCGAGGGGGTTGATGACCCTCGGCGTAGCAATGCGACGCGCCATTCACTTCACGAGATGCTGATGATCGCGCTGCTTTCTGTGCTGTGCGGGGGTGAGGGCTGCGCGGACATGGAGCGGTTCGGACGGGCGAAGGAGCCTTTTTTGCGCCGTTTCCTGGTGCTGAAGCACGGCATTCCGAGCCACGACGCCTTTTCGGACCTGTTCAACGCGCTCGACCCCGGCGGCTTGCAGAAGGTTCTGTTGCGGCTTCTGGAGGATTGGGCTTCGGTGCTCGCCGACGATGTCATCGCCATCGACGGCAAGTCTCTGCGGCGCTCCTTCGCCGATGTGGCGGTGCGCTCGCCGGTACATCTGGTGCAGGCCTTCGCCGCCGAGGCGCGCCTAGTGCTCGGCCAGGTGAAGGTCGATGGCAAGTCCAACGAGATTGCGGCGATGCCGCAGTTGCTTGAGATGCTGGCCCTGAAGGGACGTATCGTAACGGCGGATGCGATGCACACCCAGCGGGCGACGGCCGAGGCCGTCACCGCCCGGGGCGGAGATTATGTGCTGGCGCTCAAGGCCAATCAGGACAGCCTGCATGAGGATGTGCGGCTGTATCTGGACGATCCCGCCCGGGCGGACGAACTCCCGTCATGTCAACAGGTTGACGGCGATCACGGGCGCATCGAGACGCGCCGCGCCACGGTCTGCCACAAGGTCGCATGGCTGCAGGAGCGCCATGGCTGGCCCGGCCTGGCCGCCTTCGGCAAGATCGAGGCAACGCGCGAAACCCCAAGGCAGACCAAAACCGAAACCCGCTACTACATCATGAGCGCCCCGCTCTCGCCCAACCGCTTCCAGCATGTCGTGCGCGCCCATTGGGCCATCGAAAACTGCCTCCACTGGGTCCTCGACGTGACCATGAACGAGGACCGACAGCGGAACCGAAAGGACCACGGACCCGAAAACCTCGCCCTGATGCGACGCCTCGCCCTCAACATCGCAAGGCGAGAACCCTCAAAGGACGCCATGCGCGGAAAGCTCAAACGCGCGGCATGGAACGACGACTTCCTCCTCAACTTGATCCGAGCCGCCGCATGAAACGACCAAAAGCGATTGCCCTGGCGGCACGGGTCTTCTCCCTTGTGCGTGGGTTGGGCTAGTGGGTTTCTTCGATTTCGATGAGAGTGCCCATCGAATCCTTGGGATGAATGAAGAATAGACGGCTGTCCGGCGTCGGTTCGCCGAGTACGCGGAGGCCATTCTTGTTTGCGGAGGCGGCGGCGCTGTCCACGTCCGGGGTGGTCAGGCAAAAATGATGGATGCCGCCCGCCGGATTGCGTTCCAGGAACTTGGCTATGGGCGAGTCCTCGCCAAGAGGTTCCATCAGTTCGATCCGGGCGTTCTCCAACTGGATCATCGCCATGCGGACTCCCTGGCGGAGATTTTCGGAAGGCTTGCTTGCCTCGCAGCCGAACCGCTCCCGATAGAGCCGGATGGCGGCATTCAGATCGGGAACCGCAATCGACACGTGATCCAAACCTTGGGCGGGAATTGGCGCATTCTCGGACATGGTCTATCGCACCGGGTTTTCCAGTGTCCCCAGGGGCTCGATGGTGACGCTCACCACGTCGCCCGGTTTCAGGAAGATGGGCGGATCGAAGCCGATACCGACGCCAACCGGGGTGCCGGTGGCGATGATGTCGCCCGGCTTGAGGGTGATCCCGGCCGAGATGCATTCGATCAGGGCCGGAATATCGAATATCAGCGCGCTGCAGCTGGAATCCTGGCGTTTCTCGCCGTTCACATGGGTGGTGAGCCGGAAATCGTCGGGGTGGCCGGCCTCGTCGGCGGTCACGATAGCCGGGCCGAGCGGGCAGTAGCCGTCGGGGCTTTTGCCGATGAACCATTGCTTGTGCCGGTGCTGCAGATTACGGGCGGTAAGATCGTTGCAGACGGTGTAACCGTAAACGTAGTCGAAGGCGTCTTCCCCGGGGATGCCGCGGCCCTCCTTGCCGATGATCACGGCGAGTTCACCCTCGTAATCGACGGAGTCGGTTGGATCCAACTCCGTGAGAATGGGATCGCCCGGACCGGAAACGCTGGTGGTCGCCTTGGTGAAGATGATCGGATGATCCGGAACCGCCGTCGCCCCGGCGGTGGCGTCAAAGCCGGAATCGTGGAATTCCCTTGCATGCTCGTGATAGTTCCGTCCCACCGCCATCACGTCCCTGCGCGGCACGGGGATCGGAGCGAGCAGTTTGACCCCGCCCATGGGATGTTTCGCGTCGTCGCCCGCATTCGCGACCGCCTCGGCCGCCCGCGCGAGGGCCGCATCGCCGGCCTCGATGAAGCTGTTCATGTCGGCCGGCAGGTCCGGCGCGGCCTGGGACAGGCCGATGACGGTATCGCCCTCCAAGACGCCGATTGATTCCGCGCCGTTGGCGGTGAACGTGACTAGTCGCATGTGCTGATCCCTGATGGGGGAGGATTGTTGTTTGATTGGCCGGGATTTTACCCAGCCAATTCCGCAAAAGACAGCCCGCAAGCCCGCGAAATCAGGCCGTCTTCCCTCTCCGGAAAATGCCGTCGTAGAAGGTGTAGAGGACGATCACGATGAGAATGGTGCCGATCGGCCGCTCCGAGATGATCCACCAGAATGACCTGTCCTCGAACACCAGCAGGGCCCGGCGCAGGTTCTCGTCGGCCAGTGGACCGAGGATGACCGCAAGCACCATCGGCGCCAAGGGAAAGCCGAAGCGATGCAGGATGTAGCCGACGATGCCGGCGATGAACATCAGATAGACGTCGAAATAATTCAGGCTGACGGCGAATGCGCCCATCACGCAGATCGGAATGATCAGCGGCATCAACAGCGTGCGCGGCAGGCTGAACAGCTTGACGCACGGTTTGATCAGCGCAATCGCCATGAAATACATCAGGAAGTTGGCGATGATCAGGCCGATATAGATGAAAAATATGATGCCGGGATTTTCCGTTTGGATGGTCGGGCCGACCACCACGTTCTTCATTTCCAAGGCGGCGAGAATGGCCGCCGCCGCGGCATTGCCCGGAATGCCCAACGTCAGGGTCGGCAGCATGGAGCCGCCCACATTGGCGTTGTTGGCCACTTCCGCCGAAACGATGGCCTCATACGACCCCTTGCCCCATTTTTTCCGTTCTTCGGGCTTCGCCCGCCGCCGGCCGATGTCATAGGACAGGAACGACGCGACATTGGCGCCGGCGCCCGGGATGGCGCCGATGATCGTGCCGACGATCCCGGAACGGACAGCGGTCCGGGTGTAGCCGATCAGCTTCTTCATCGGCGGAACGATTTTACCGACCTCGCTCGGAATGCCCGGCGGGCTGTATTGCGGCAGCACCTTCAGAATTTCCGTCAACCCAAACAGGCCGATCAGCAGCGGGATGTAGCTGATGCCGTCCTCCAAAATGCGCACCCCGAAGGTAAAGCGCGGCACGCCGTGAATGGCATCGAGCCCGACAAAAGAAATCAGCAGTCCGATCCAGCCGGAAATCCAGCCTTTGATGGGCATGTCCCCGGCGGACATGGAGCCGCAGATGGCGATCCCCCACATGGACAACAGGAACATTTCCCAGGACCGGAACTGCAGGGCGAGAAACAGAATGGCCGGAATAAACGCGATCAGGAGAATGATGCCGATCCAGTTGCCCATGAACGAGCCCATGATCGCGGTGCCGAGCGCCAGGCCGCCTTCGCCCCGCTTGGCCAGGGCATGGCCTTCTATCATGGTCGGAACGGCATCGGGCGTGCCCGGAATGTTGATCAGCACAGCGGAGATGGCGCCGCCGAACACACTGCCCGTGTATACGCCGAGCATAAACATAATGGCGACATGTTGAGGCATGCCGACGGAGAGCCCGATCAGCAGGGCCATCGCCATGGTCGTCGACAGGCCCGGCATGGCGCCCCACAGGATACCTAGGGTCACGCCGATCAGGCAGACGAAGATCATCCAGGGCTGAAAGGCGATGGCGGCCTGGGTGATGACTTCCTGGAGTTCGAACATGCCCTGACTCCTCAGCCCGCTCCGGGGAGGAGAATCTGAAAGCCGTCCCGGAAGACAACCGCCAGGAAGACGACGATACCGGTCGCCACCAAAAAACAATTGAGTAGGGTGGAGCGCCAGAAAAATCGCAGGATGAAGAAGATGAAGGGTATCGAAATCAGTTCGAACCCGGAGAATCGGAAGGTGTAAATCGCCGTCTTGAACCGCCAGTCCAGATCGATCTGACCGAGGATCATGACGTAGGCGAAGATCACCAGCATCAGCATCAATGTGCGGCGGGCTTCGGGATCGGACAGGTAAATCCCGGCTGCCCGCAGGCTGTCGCCGGCGAGCATTTCATCCAATCCGTAACGCCGTTTGGTTTTCAGGAACAAACCGATCGCCATCACCACGAGGCACGCGCCGGTGATGAACGGCAGGACGCCCGGCGCCGTATATATGCTTTCCGGGTTGCCGAGTTGGACCGACAGGATCATGGCGAATATGCCAAGTGCCGCGACGGTGATCGAAGCGATGAAGTCCTTTCGCGGGGTGGAGCGCTCGTCGCCGCCTTCCTCGCCGGTAAAGACGCCTTTTTGCAGGCTCTCGACGTCGGCCTCTATTCCGGATTTCTTTTCGTCAGCCATCACGCTGAGACCTTCGTCCTAAGGGCATGCGCGTATTCTACAAAAAATTCGGGTGAGCCGCGAATGCCGCAACTCACCCGAATTCAAAGACAATACCATCCAGGGGACGGCGGTTACTTCATCATCATCTTGCTCTGCTTGTCCCACCAGGCATCGAAATCCGCGGGCTTCGGCAGACCAAGCGCTTTCAGCGACCGGGCGCCCTTGATGCCCAGTTTCTCGAAGGTTGCCGCGGTCTGTACCTCGACCTGAGCCGCGCGGCGGCTGGCTTCGGAACCCGTACGAATATCGACGTCGAAGAATTTCTGCTTCGCGACCTTGGCGAAGGCATCCGACTTGACGGCCGCAACGAAGGCCTTTTCGATTTTGGCTTGGACATCCTTCGGAACACCCTTCAGCATCGCGAGATTGTAGATGCCGGAGAAGGGCAGCTGGCTCTTGATCTGCGGCAGGAAATTGCCGACGGATTTCAAGATCTTTCCGCCGCCCGCATCCAGGTCCTTGGTGCCGGTTTGCTGGATGTGGACAAGCTTGCCGGCGCGAATGTGCTCGATATGCTCATGCACGCCGCCGCCGGCGATCATGGTCTCGCCGTTCAGACCGGCAAGCGTCGCCGGTTTGCCGCCCTTGTAGGGAACGTACTTCAGGGTCACGCCTGCCGACACGGCAACGACCGCGGCCAGTTCATGCCACAGACCGCCGGTACCGGAGGTCGAGATGGTGACCTTTCCGGGATTGGCCCGCGCCGCTTTGATGACGTCTTCGAAGGTCTTGAACTTGGAGTCCGGACGGACGGACCAGCTGCCAAGGGAATTCGCGGCCTGCATGTACTGCCAATCTTTCCAGGCCCGCGTTTCGGTGTGACCCATGACGCTGGCGTACTTGTTGTAATTGGCCGCCCCCAAAAGCGTGTAGCCGTCGGCTTTTTTGCCCGCGACAAACTTGGTCGCAACACCGCCGACCGCACCCGGCTTGTTGATGACGTTGATTTTCCAGCCCGTCGATTTGGTCATTTCACCAACCAGCGTACGGAGAACGGTATCCGTACCGCCGCCGGCGCCATACATCACGACAACCGTAATCGGACGCTCCGGCCAGTCCGCCTTTGCGTCGGTGGCGGTCACGGCCATGAGGGCCGCTGCGCCGATGGCGGTGGCAAACACCGCCGAAGAGCTTCTGATGGATTTTCTCATTTGGACACTCCCAGTAGGAAATTTAGACGCCGATTGAAAATTGAACTCACTGCAGCGTGAGTGGTCTTATGGAGTCTTATAGAAGAGTGGAACGTAGTGACGGGTCCGCCACGAGTCAAGATTGTGACCGCAGGTCGGACACGCTGACCGTACGCCGGGTAACGTCAAGAGTTGTGTGTCAGGGAGACTGGGGTACTGATTCCCTGAGACTTGTTTTCGTGAATGAAGACCGCGAAGAGGATGCGGTCCATTGAGGTTTTATCCTTGAAGGTTCCCATGGGCCGGGTTCGTCTGCGAACCTCGCGGAACCTCCGTTCGATGGCATTGGTGGTCCTGACCTGCTTTCGCTCGGCGAGGTCCTTGTAGCGGAAGCAGGTGAGCAGGTCGTCGAGGTCGTTGCGCAGGCAGGCGACGGCCTTGGGGTAGGTATCTTCCCAGGCGTCGGCGAAGCGGCGGGCGGCGGTCTCGGCCTTGCGGCGGTTGGGGGCATTCATGACGGCGTGGACGTCGGCCTTGACGGCCTGCTGGTCGGCTACGCGGACCTTGTTGAGGATGTTCCTGATTTTGTGCGCCCAGCACCTCTGAACGGGGATGCCGTGATAGACGATCGGCAAGGCGGCGAGCAGGCCTTGGCCGCCATCAACGCAGATCATCTCAAGGCCCTCGCCGGTGAGGCCGCGGCGGTGCAACGCGGTGAGGAAGCGCTCCCACTCCGCGGCGCTCTCGCTGGCGGCGAGTTGGAAGTCGATAATCTCCTTCTTGCCGTCGTGCCGTATGCCCAGCGCCACCAGGACCGGCCTCCTGAGCGCGCCGGCGCCGGTCTTGCAGGCCAGCACCACGCCGTCGAGCATCAGCGCCTTGTAGGCGTTCTTCAGCGGCCGGCGGTGGAATGCGGCGACCGACAGATCGAGGGTCTTGGCGACCCGGCTCACCGTCGCGGCCGAGACCGGACGCCCGAGCAGGGCAAGCAGGACCTCGCCGACCTTGCGGGTCGAGAGCCCCAGCACGAAGCCGGCCAGGATGGCGCGGTCGATCTCTGGAGCGCGCCTTGCGTAGCTCTTCAGAACCTCGGTCGGGCAGAAGTGCCGGGTGCGCGGCACGTTGAGCTCGATGTCGCCGAGCTCGCTGAGCAGGCGGCGCCGGTAGGTGCCGTTGCGCCGGTCGCGCATAGCGCTGCCATCGAGGCCGTCGAGCCAGCGATCCACCGCCTCGGCCATCCGGCCCTCGATGATCTCGGCCAGCGCCTGGCGGCCAAGCGGGCGATAACCCTCGCCCCAGTCCAATCCGCCTGCTTGCATCTCCTTCACCACCTCAAAGGCTTGTGGTAGGTTCTCAATCGTTACAGCTTGCTGTGGCATCGGGGTACTCCTTCTTGCGGTTGTCGTAAACCACAGGGAGTACCCCATTCCCAACTGACACATAAATTTTTACGTCACCCGTACGTCGAGGTGCGTTGACTCTCCTTGGTCGAGTTGGGCAAGGTACGAATCAATAACCAACGCCGTCTCGGCGGCCCCATGAACAACTTCACCCGGGTCTGACGTGAAACCTGCACCATTCAATTACGCCAAGCCGTCCTCCGTCGACGAGGCCATCTCCCTCCTCGATGGCGACGCAACCCTTCTCGCCGGCGGCCAAAGCCTGGTTGCCACCCTCAACATGCGCCTGAGCGCGCCCGAACTGCTGGTCGACATCAACGGCCTCGAGGAATTGTCCGGCATCTTCGTCGACGGCGGCACGGTTCGTATCGGCGCGCTCACCCGTCACCGGGAATTGGAGAGGTCCGAGATCATCGCGGCGCAGGCGCCGCTGATCGCCGAAGCGGTGCCGTTGATTGCCCATCCGGCCATCCGCAACCGCGGGACCGTCGGGGGCAGCATCGCCTTTGCCGATCCGGCCGCCGAACTGCCGGCATGCCTGCTGGCGCTCGACGGAGCGGTCGAGATTGCCGGTTCGGGCGACCGCCGCAAGGTGAGCGCCGGCGAGTTTTTCCGTGGTCTCTACGACACGGCGCTCGAAGACGGTGAGCTGATCACCGCCGTCGAAGTGCCGGCAGCCGCCGAAAACCAGCGCTTCGCCGTTGAAGAGGTGGCGCGGCGTCATGGGGATTACGGCATGGCCGGCGTCATGGCATCCGTCACCTTAAATGGGGCGACCGTGGAGGCCGCCCGGCTCGTCTACATCGCCGCCGGCGGTACGCCCATGCTGGCCGAGGGGGCAGGGGCCGCGCTTACCGGAAACGCCATTGACGAGGCGAGCATCGGGGCGGCGCAGTCGGCGCTTGAAGGCGACCTCGACCCGTTTGACGACATGAATTCCACCGCCGCGACCAAGCTTCACTTGGCGCGGGTGATGACCGAGCGGGCGCTGAAGCGCATCGCGGGAGCGTAGACCATGCCGGATTCAATCCATATTCCCCCTGTCGTCGTGACCGCGACGGTCAACGGCGAACGGGTCTCGCGCGCGGTCGAACCCCGGATGAACCTGGTCGATTTCCTCCGCGAGGAACTGGAACTCACCGGCAGCCACATCGGATGCGAACACGGCGTTTGCGGCGCCTGTACCGTCAGGGTCGATGGGACCATCGTCCGCGGTTGCCTGATGCTGGCCGTCCAGGCCGACGGCGCCGACGTCCTGACCATAGAAGGTCTGTCGGAAAGCGGCGAGATCGCCGATCTGCAGGAGAGCTTCAAGACCCGCAATGCGGCGCAATGCGGCTTCTGCACGCCGGGAATGCTGATGACGGCCGCCGAACTGCTGGCCGAGAACCCCGGCGCCGATCGAACGGAAATCCGGCAGCACATTTCCGGCAATTTCTGCCGCTGCACCGGTTACCAGGCGATTGTCGACGCCATAGAGGAAACCGGAAAAAACCGGGGAGAGAAATAATGGCCGATAGCCCCGTTGTCACCGTTCACGACCGGCCCAACAGCTATATCGGCCGCTCGGTTCCCCGTCCCAACGTCCAGCGGTTGCTCCATGGCCGCGGCACGTTCACCGACGACATCAAGCTGCCGCGAATGGTCCATGCGGCGTACCTGCGTTCACCGTTCGCCCACGCCGACATCAAGTCGATCGACGTCGATGCGGCCAAGGCGGCGCCGGGGGTGGTCGGGGTCTTCACCGGAAAAGAGATCGCCGAACTCTGTGAACCCTGGGTCGGTGTTCTCTCCCACCTGGAGGGCATGCGTTCGCCTCCGCAATACCCGATGGCCATCGACAGGGCCCGCTGGCAGGGTGAGCCGGTGGTCGCCGTGGTCGCCGAGACCCGCGCGCAGGCCGAAGACGCCGTCGAACTGGTCGAAGTGGACTGGGCCGAACTGCCGGCCGCCTGCGACATGACGGCGGCGCTCGATGCCGACGCACCGGTGATCCACGAAGAGTACGGCAACAATCTCTGTTGGGAGCGGATCGTCGATGAAGGCGATGTGGACGCCGCGTTCGATCAGGCGGCTGTGGTCGTGGAGGACGATTTCACCTTCGGCCGCCACACCGGCGTCACGCTGGAACCGAGATCCATTATCTCCAATTGGGATCCGTCCGAGGAACAGCTCACGGTCTACATGTCGACCCAGGGTCCGCACATGCTTCAGGCCATCTTCGCCAAGCATTTCGGTCTGGAGGAGCACCGGGTTCGGGTGATTTGCAAGGATGTGGGCGGCGCGTTCGGCATCAAGGTGCACACCTACGGCGACGAGATCGCGACCGCCGCGCTGACCATGCTTCTGAAGCGGCCGGTGAAATTCATCCCCGACCGGATGGAAAGCTTCACGGCCGACATTCATGCCCGTCATCACACGATCAAGGCGCGGATGGCGGTGGCCGAGGACGGCAAGATCCTCGCCATCGATTTCGACGACCTCACCGGCATCGGACCCTACTCCATGTACCCGCGGTCAAGCGGAATCGAGATCAATCAGGTGCTCAATCTGACCGGCGGGCCCTACACCATCGAAAACTATCGGGCGCGGGGACGGGTGGTGTTTCAGAACAAGCCGTTGATGTGCCAATACCGGGCGGTCGGCCACCCCATCGCCACCGCGATGCAGGAAGCGCTGGTCGATCACGCGGCCCAGGAGTTGGGTATGGATGTGGTGGAAATCCGGGAAAGGAACCTGGTTCCCGACGATGCCTATCCGACCAAATCCATCACCGGCATGCCGTTCGACAAGCTCTCCCATCATGCCGCCAAGGACAAGCTGCTCGGTATGATTGACTATGCGGGGCTGCGGGCCGACCAGGAGAAGGCGCGGGAATCCGGCATCTATCGCGGTATCGGATTTGCCTGCATGATCGAGGTGACGAGCCCCAGCCCCATGTTCTACGGGGTCGGCGGCGCGCCGATCTCGGCCCAGGACGGCGTGACCCTGCGCCTGGATGCCAAGGGCAACCTGATTGTCGCGTCGGGCGTCACCGAGCAGGGTCAAGGCGCCGAAGCGGTCCTTTCACAGGTCGCCGCGACGGCGGTCGGCGTGACCCCGGACAAGATCAAGATCATCACCGGCGATACGGAGATCACCCCATATGGCGGCGGCACCTGGGCCTCCCGGGGCACCGGCATCGCCGGCGAAGCGGCGGCGCAGGCCGGCCACGCCCTTCGGGATCAGGTATTGGAAGTCGCCGGCATCATGCTGCAGTCGGAACCGCGGAAGCTCGATATCCGGGACAACGCGGTTGTTGATGCCGATACGGGCAACGAACGGATCAGCCTCGCCGAGGTCGGACGGGTGGTCTACTACCGCGCCGATACCCTGCCCAAGGATTATCAGTCGGAGCTCGTTGCCACCCGGCACCACGTGCCCAAGAAGTTTCCCTTCGCGTTCACCAACGGCATCCATTGCTCCCACGCCGAGGTTGATGTGGATACGGGCATGGTGAAACTGCTCAACTATTGGGTGGTCGAGGATTGCGGCACGGTGATCAATCCGTTGCTGGTGGAGGAGCAGGTGCGCGGCGGGGTGATTCAGGGCATCGGCGGCGCGCTCTACGAAGAGTGCCTCTACAGCGACGAGGGGCAGCTGCTCAACGGCAATCTCGCCGACTATCTGGTGCCCATGGCCGCGGAGATGCCCGATATCGAGGTTGGTCATGTGACCAGTCCCAACAGCGATTCCGAACTCGGCGCGAAGGGCGCCGGGGAAGGCGGGACCGGCGGGTCGCCCGCGGCGATTCTCAACGCGGTCAACGACGCCTTGCTGCCGTTGGGAGCGCGGTTGACCGTCAACCCGATGACTCCGGAACGGGTGCTTCGCGCGCTCGGCAAGACCGAATAGGCATTGTCCAAGCGGAAAATTATCACTCTGCATTCGCGCTTTCGTGGGCAATTTCCGTGTGCTACCGTTCCGTCGAATTTTTCGATGCCGGACACCGACGAAACGATCCGGCGAGGTTTTGAAACCATTTCTGGGAGGCGTCTTCGATGCGATTCTTCAGACAACTAGTACTAGCCATCGCCGCGTTGGCGGTGGTCGTTGCCTACTCGCCGCAGGTGAGTGCGCAATCCGGCAAGCCCATCAAGATCGGTTTCTCGATGGCGCTCACCGGCGTTCTCGGGGCCGGCGGCAAGAGCGCGCTGATCGCCATGGAGATCTGGCGCGACGACGTTAACAAGAAGGGCGGCCTTCTCGGACGCCCCGTCGAACTGGTGTATTACGACGATGCCACGACGCCCGCGAAGGTGCCGGCCATCTACACCAAGCTGCTGAACGTCGACAAGGTCGACCTCGTGGTTTCCAGCTACGGCACCGACGTGATCGCGCCGGCCATGCCCATCGTCATGCGGTCGGGCAAGGTGTTCATGGGGCTGTTCGGTCTCGACGTGAACCACAAGTTCAAATATGACCGCTACTTCCAGATCATGCCTGCCGGTCCGAACCCGGCCCAGGATTGGTCACGCGGCTTCTTCGATATCGCCAAGGAAAAGGGCCTGAAGAGCGTGGCGCTGGCTGGTGCGGATGCGGAATTCGCGCAGAACGCCGTCAAGGGCGCCCGCGCGAACGCCAAGCAGGACGGGCTGAACATCGTCTATGACAAGAGCTTCCCGCCCTCCACGGCCGACTTTACGCCGATCCTTCGGGCCATACAGGCGACCAATCCCGATATCATCTACTTCGGGTCCTATCCGGCGAACTCCGTGGGTATCGTCAAGGCGGCCAACGAGCTCGGCCTCAAGGCCAAGCTGGTGGGCGGCGGCATGGTCGGTCTGCAATTCGCGGCGATCATGAAGAACCTCGGCCCGGGCCTGAACAACCTCGTCAATTACGATTTCTGGGTTCCGGCGAAAACGCTGAAGTTCCCGGGCATCGACGAGTTCCTGAAGAAGTACCAGGCGGCTGCCGCCGGCAAGGGTGTCGACCTGCTGGGTCACTACCTCCCGCCGTGGGCCTATGCCTACATGCAGGTTCTGGGTCAAGCCGTCGAGGCGACCAAGTCCCTGGATGACAAGAAACTGGCCGAGTACATCCACAAGACCACCTTCAACACCGTGGTTGGACCGGTCAAATTCGGCAAGAACGGCGAATGGGCCACGTCTCGCGCGCTGATGATTCAGTTCCGCGGCATCAAGGCGAACAATCTGGATCAGTTCAAGATGGAAGGCACACGCGTCGTCCTGAAGCCAGACACGGTCAAGTCCGGGGATATCATGTTCCCGTACAAGAAGTAGACCAAGTACGACCTGACAGAAGCCCGCGGCGACCGTATCCATGGATGCATCTCTATTCCTGAATGCGATTGCCGCGGGCATTCTTCTGGGCGGTTTCTATGCCGCCGTCGCGCTCGGCCTGTCGATCGTCTTCGGCCAGCTCGACATCGTCAATATTGCCCACCCGGCCTTCATCGTGGCCGGGTCCTATCTGGTTTTCGCCCTGAACGGAGGTTTCGGCCTCGACCCGGTGATCGCCGGCATTCTGCTGATGCCCATATTCTTCGCGGTGGGCGTCTTCGTTTATCGCGTCTATTACGCGGCATTCGAGCGAACCGGCCGGGAGTCGCTGGCGGGCCTCGCCTTTTTCTTCGGCCTCATGTTCGTCATCGAGGTTCTCTTCATCATTTTCTACGGCGTCGATTACCGGCTAGTCGAAGCCGACTATATCGGCAAACAGATCGAGATCGGCCTCGTCGGCATTCCGTGGCGGATGCTGGTGCCGTTCTGCGCGGCGCTGGTCATGACCGGCGCCGTCTATCTGTTCATGTCCCGGACCTTCCTTGGCCGCGCGATTCTGGCGGTGTCGCAGGACCGGTTGGCGCTGCAGCTCATGGGTGCCGATCCGGTCAAGATCAAGCAGATCGCCTTCGGTATCGGCATCGCGACGGCGGCGCTCGCCGGCGCGCTTCTGATCATGATCGGCCCGGTGGAGCCGACCATCGGGCGGCTTTATATCGGCCGGATTTTCGCCATCATCGTACTCGGCGGCATGGGCAGCATCCCCGGAACGCTCGTCGCGGCGCTTATCATTGGCCTGTCGGAGAGTATCGTCACGACCTATATCGGGCCGTCCTGGGCGCCGACGGTGGCGTTCGGCTTCTTGCTGATAACGCTGGCGGTTCGCCCGCAGGGCCTGTTTGGACGGCTATAATGAAATTCAGCGGGTTCTGGATAGGCATTGTTTTGGTGCTCGTCGCGGGCTTCGTCCTGGCCGGCGTCGCGGACAACCAGTTCCTGTTTTTTGCCGGTTACGTGGTCCTGCAGGGCCTGATCATGGCCGTGGCGTGGAATGTCCTCGGCGGGTTTACCGGCTATGTCAATTTCGGCAGCGCCGGATTCTTCGCCATCGGCGCCTACACGGCGATCGCGCTTCACCAGTTCGCCGAATTGCCGCTGCTGGTCCTGATCGTCATCGCCGGTATCGTGTGCGGATTGATCGGCCTGGGCACCGGTTATTTGACCCTCCGGCTGCGCGGCGTCTACTTCGCCATCGCGACATTGGCCATGGCCATCGTGTTCGAATCGCTGATCACCAACTGGGATTATGTCGGCGGTTCCGCGGGCGCCTATGTGATTACGCCCGCGGAAGTGCCGTTCTTCGACAGCTTCATCGAAATGATGTTCATTCTGATGCTGGTCTTGTCGCTGATCTGCGTGGCGGTGTCCCGATATCTCAGTATGTCGCGGATGGGACGGGGGCTGGCATCCATTCGTGACGATGAAACCGCCGCCGAATGCATGGGCGTTCCGACCCTTCGATTGAAGCTCATCTCGACCACCGTCATGGGCGTCATGATGGGGGTGGCCGGCGCGCCGTTCCCGTTCTTCGTCACCTACATCAACCCGCTCTCCGCGTTCGATCTGCTGATCGCCGTCAACGCGATCGCCATGCCGATGATCGGCGGCACGGCGGTGTGGTTCGGACCCGTCATCGGCGCGCTGCTGCTCGGCACGATCCAGCAAATCGTGACCGTCACCATTTCTTCCGAGTTGAACATCCTGATCGTCGGCGTGGTGCTGATCGCGTTCGTGGCCCTCGCTCCCCGCGGGATCGTCGGGCTGTTCCAGGACTTTGCGCGGAAGCGCCGTGAGGGGGGCAAGTGATGGACGCCGACGGCCGCATTCTCGACGTTCACGGTCTGACCAAGCGGTTCGGCGGTTTTGTCGCGCTCAATAACGTCAGCATGCATCTGAACCCGCGCGAGCGGCTGGGTCTTATCGGTCCCAACGGGTCCGGCAAGACGACGATGATCAACTGCATTTCCGGCGCGCTGTTCAACGAAGAGGGATCGGTGGTTTTTCGGGGAGAGGAGATCACCGGCCTGCCGGCCTTCAAGCGGGCCGAGCTCGGCATATCCAGATCCTTCCAGATCCCCAGGCCTTTCCGGACCATGAGCATCCTGGAAAACATGCTGGTTCCCATGGAGTACGCCGCCTGGGGGCGTGTCGATCATGCGACGCACGAGGACCGGGCGATGGAAATTCTGGCCCTGGTCGGATTCCAGGACCGCGCCCAGGAGAATTCGGGCAACCTGACCCAGGTTGATCTTCGGAAGCTCGAACTCGCCCGGGCGCTTGCCGCACAGCCCGATGTGCTGGTTTCGGATGAATCGATGGCGGGCCTGTCCAGCGCCGAGGTTGACGAGGTTCTGGAAATTCTGTTCAAGCTCAATGAGCGGGGCGTGGCCGTCATCATGATCGAGCACATCATGCGGGCGGTGATGCGCTACTGCGAGCGAATTTACGTCCTGGATGCCGGTCAACTGATCGCCGAAGGGACGCCGGAAGAGATTCAAGGAAACCCAGACGTGGAGCGTGCGTACCTTGGCGAATAGCTTGAGCATATCCAACGTCGAAGCGGGCTACGGTTCCGTTCGGGTGCTTCACGATGTCACCATCAACGTCGGCGGCGGCGAAACGGTGGTCCTGCTCGGCTCCAACGGCAACGGCAAGTCGACGCTGATCAAATGCGTTACCGGGCTGGTCGAGCCGGATAGCGGCGAGATCGTCTTCGAGAGCGATGGCGAGAAGATCAATCTGATCGGCAAGTCGCCGGAAGAAATCGTCGATCTGGGCATCGCCATGGTTCCGGAGGGGCGGCGTTTGTTTCCGGCGCTGACCGTCGAGGAAAATCTGACCCTCGGCGCCTACCGGCCGGCGGCGCGTGCAAAGCTCGACGAGAACTTGGAGTTCGTCTATGGGGCGTTTCCGAGGCTCCTGGAGCGCCGCGGCCAGCTTGCCGGCTCCATGAGCGGCGGCGAACAGCAGATGGTCGCCATCGCCCGGTCCATGATGTCCGATCCCAAAATCCTGCTGGTGGACGAGCCCTCGGTCGGTCTCGCGCCCATCCTCGTCAGCCAGACGATCGCCAAGATCAAGGAACTCCAGGAGCAGCGGAACCTGACGATTCTGATGGCCGAACAAAACTTCAATCAGGCCATCAAGATCGCCGATCGCGGTTACATCATCGTCCACGGCCAGATCGAATTCGAGGGTGCCGATGCCGCCGCCCTCGAGAACAACGAAATGATCAAGCAATACTACCTAGGCGCTTGAGCGCGCCGGGCGCGATCAGTCGTAGTAATTCAATTCGATGGTGATGTTGTTCGGGTCTTCCAGGAAGACCTGCTGCAGGTTCATGTCCGGCACCACCCGCTCGCGATAGGGAATTTTCAGCTTCTCGAGCCTTGACTTGAGCTCATCCACATCGCTTGCCCGAAAGGCCAGGTGATCGACGGCGCCGCCGCCGTCCAGGTCATCGAGATCGACATCTCCCAGATATTCGATCAGGCCCGAGGGATCGTCTTCGTCAATGCCGACCAAATGCACCACCGCCATCTTGCCCACATACATCCAGTAGCCCGGAAAATCGAGCGGCGGCCGGTCACCGACCCTCATGCCGAGGACGGTCTCGTAAAATTCCTTGCATTCCTCGAGCTTTATCGTACGGATCGAAAAATGATCCATTTCATCGAGCGGCATGGCGGCCTCCCTTCGTCGTCCAGCGTGTCGGGAAATTATACCCCAACAGAGCCGGTCGTGCATGATCCTCGTCAGTTGTTTCCCATGCCCGGGGTCTCATCCATGATCACGGTTTCGACCTCGCCCGAACCGTCACGCCGATGAACGGCGGCGGCCTGATAGGCATCCGACTCGAAGCAGGCCACGGCGGATTCGAAATCCGGGAACTCGACGATCACGAAACGCTCGAAATATTCCGGGCCTTCCATCACCTGATACCTGCCGCCCCGGGAGAGCGGCTTGCCGCCGTATTCCTTGAGAATGTCGCCAACGAGGTCGGTGTATTTGCGGTAGTTGTCCGGATTGTTGATTTTCGAACGGGCAACCCAATACGCAGCCATTGTTTCTTGCTCCTTATGCAAACTCGCCTTCGCCGGGGATCGGCAGCGGCTGATCGTTTTCCGGGATGTTCCAGCCGGTCCGGACCGCCGGACGCGCCGCCAGGAGTTTCAGCCAACGCAGAACGTTCGGGAACTCGGTGAGGTCCACTTCTTGCCAATTCCAGCGGGCGACCCATGGAAAGATAGCGATGTCGACGATGCTGTAGCCGCTACCGAGGAAGTACTCGTTGTCAGCGAGGCGTTTGTCCATGACGCCGTAAATTCGCCGGCATTCCTTGTCGTAGCGTTCGGTGGCGGGGGCATTCTCGCCCTTGCCGTACCGGCGGAAGATGTGAACCTGGCCGAACATGGGGCCGACACTGGCCTTCTGGAACATCAACCACTCCGTCATCTTCCACCGGCCGGTCTCGTCGGTGGGCGCAAGCCGGCCCGATTTCTCCGCCAAATACAGCAGGATGGCGCCGCTTTCCATCAGCGACAGGTCGTTGTCCGTGTCGACGATGGCCGGAATTTTGTTGTTCGGGCTGATTTTCAGAAATTCGGGATCAAATTGTTCGTCCTTGCCGATGTTTACCGGGTGGACGTTGTACGGCAGGCCGCACTCCTCGAGCATGATGGAGATCTTGCGGCCGTTGGGTGTGAACCAGGTATAGAGTTCGATCATTCTCAATCGTCCTTGATGTATAGGGCGGCGGGAATGTACCGAAGGGTCCCGGGTCCTTCAATCACCCACCGGATAGTGCGTTAGCCGTCGATGACCGCGGTGACCTCGATCTCCACCAGCCAGTCCGGATGCACCAGCTTGGAGACCTCGACGGTGGTCGAAACCGG
The DNA here is from genome assembly GCA_965221855.1 of Rhodospirillales bacterium. Lineage (GTDB taxonomy): Bacteria > Pseudomonadota > Alphaproteobacteria > Rhodospirillales > UBA2165 > JAJDXO01. The sequence continues at coordinate 342,747 of CBDCSV010000007.1, forward strand.
CTTGGTATCGCCGAAAAATTCGATCAGCACCGGCGCGCCTTCGGCGATGTAGCGGGCGACATCGACGGTATAGACGTTGATCCGCACCACATCCGACTTGCCGGCGCCCGCGGCGGCGAGGGAATTCTCCACATTGGCCAGGATCTGGCCGACCTGGGCGGCGACATCGTCCTTGCCGACCAGTTCATTGTCGACGGTCCACGGGACCAGCCCGGCGACGTGCACTTGGGTGCCGGACGCCTTGATGACCTGTGTGTAGATACCCTTGTTGGGCTTGTAGACCGTATCGGGATTCATTCGTTCGATGCTCATTTGACGGCTTCCTTGTACCAATCCAAAACCTGGGCGCCGGTCCAGATGACCACGTCGTCGCGCTTCTTGATGTGCTCGAATAGCGCTTCGACGTATTTGATCCGGTGCGGCGCGCCCGAAATATAGTTGTGAAGGCTGATGGCCATCACGCGCGCGGAGTCTTCGCTGTCCTTGTAGAGCTGCTCGAACTGGTCGATGCCGCGCTTCAGGAACTCCTCGGACGAGTGCTGCTGCAGGGCGAAGACGGTAATGTCGTTGGTCTCCACGGTGTACGGGACCGAGATGATCGGCCCGTGCCTGGTGGCGATCTCCACCGGCTGATCGTCGAGGATCCAGTCGGCGACGTACTCGATGCCCGCGCCGGCCAGGAAGTCGATGGTGTCCATGGTCTCGGTGAGGCCCGGGCTTTCCCAGCCGCGGGGCGGACGGCCGGTAAAATCCTCGATCGCCTTCACCGTCGCCTCGATATCCCGCTTCTGGTCGTCGACCCGGTGCATGGGGCCCTGAATGTAGCCGTGGCCCATGAAATCCCAATCGTCCTCCAGCGCGGCCTCGGCAATGCGGCGATAGCTCTCGAGCACCGTCGCATTCATGGCGAAGGTGGCCTTCACGCCCTGTCGGCCGAGCACCTCCCGGATACGCCAGAAACCGACCCGGTTGCCGTATTCATGCCACGCCCAGTTGGGGAGATCGGGGATCAGCGGCTGGCCCATGGGCGGCGGCAGCACGGTCCTGGGCTGCGGCTTGGCGGAATCCCACTCCTCCACGTTGACGATGGTCCAGACCGCCATGCGCGCCCCTCCGGGCAGCTTCAGCGGCGGACGGTCGACGATCGCGGAGTAGGGGAGGCGGTCCTTGAGGGTATCCATCTCGGTTTCCTATTCCTGCTTGCCCCGGTCGAGCCCCGCCATCTCCTCCATGACCCGGCAGACGGCGGCGGTGTCCAGTTTGTCCATGCCCTTGGCGAGGGCGGACAGATAGACCGGAACGCAGGCCGCGAACACCGGGACCGGCATGTTCATCGAGGCGGCGAATTCACCGATGACGTTCATGTCCTTCTGCCAGATGTCGATCTTCATGGTCGCTTCGTCGTACTTGTCCTCGACCATCATCGGGCCCCGGAGCTCCAGAACGCGGGAGTTGCCCGCGCCCTGGGTAAGCACATCCAGCATCAGCTTGGGATCGAGGCCCGCCTTCATGCCCAGCACCATGGCTTCGGCCGACGCGACATTGTGGATATGCACCAGATGGTTGGCGACGTATTTCATTTTGCTGCCGGCGCCGAACGGGCCGACATAGCTGTGGGTCCGCGCAAAGCCGTCGAATACGGCCGCCGCGTTTTCGTATGCCTGCTCGTCGCCGGAGGCGTAGACCGCGAGATCCTTGGTTGCGGCCTGGGACCCGGTGCCGCTGATCGGGCAGTCCAACAGGATAGAGCCGACGGCCGCCAAGGCGTCGCGCCCGGCCTCCTTGTCGGCGATGGGCAGCGTGCTGGCCTCGATGACGATCAGGCCGTCCTTCAATGCCGCGGCAATCCCGTTGCTCCCGGAGATCACGTCGTGGAATGCGGCGGCGCTCGGCAGCGACGTGACTATGATATCGGCTTCGAGGGCCGCCTCCCTGGGCGAGCCGGCGCCGGCGCCGCCCGCCGCCTCGAGGGCGGCGACGTTTTCCGCCGCCACGTCGACGCCGATGACCTCGAATCCGCCCTCGAGAAGGTTTCGGGCGAACGCGCCGCCCATGATGCCGAGACCGATAATGCCGACTTTCATCCTGTAATCTTTCCTTGGTTTGCCTACCCGCTTCCCCAGATGCCGCCGAGCGGCGGTCTGCCAAGCCGTTCCTTGCCGTTTCCCAACACGTTCTCTATCGCCAGGGACGCCGACAGCAGCGCCTCCTCGGCGAGCGGCTTGGCGATCAACTGCAACCCCACCGGCATGCCTGAGCCGTCAAGCCCCACGGGCAGGGAAACGGCGCATAATCCGAGTACGTTGCCGGGCATGGTATGGCTCAGCGCGGCCGGGTTTATTTTCTTGTAGTCCTCGAGATCGGCCACGTCGTCCAGTGTCGGCGGGGTCATGGGAATCGTCGGCACGGCGAGTACGTCCACGCCGGACAGCCGTTCGGTCGCCGCCCCATTGAGATCGATCATTCGGAGGCGGGCGGCCGCGTAGTCGGCCGCCGTGACTTTCATGCCGTCCTCCATGCGTGCGGCCACACCCGGCTGGAGGGTCTCCAGCCAGCCGGGCAACCGGGTCTTGAGATGGCCCCAGCCTTCCGCCGCGACGACGCCGCCGGCCATCAGCGTATCGATGGCCGCCTGTGCTTCGGGGAACGGTATTTCGACCATGGCCGCGCCGGCGTCCTTGAGTTCGTCGAGGGTGGATTGGACCACCGCGGCGATATCGGGCTGGCAGCGTTCCCAGAAGTAGTCGGCCGTGATGCCGATCCGGACTTGGGAAATGTCCGCTGCTCTCGGAATACGATCGGTTCTCGGATCGAAGGCGGCGAAGCCATAGGCTAGATCGGCGACGGTCCGGGTCAGGATGCCGGGCGTATCCAGGGTGGAGCTCAACGGCACGATCCCCTCCGTCGGCCACCGCCCGGCCGTGGTCTTGAGGCCCGCGGTGCCCGTCATGCTCGCCGGCGCCCGGACGCTGCCGCCCGTATCCGTGCCGAAGGCGATCAGGGCGGAACCCTCCAACAAGCTGGTGCCCGCGCCGGCGCTCGAGCCGCCCGGGACCCGGTGGTTTTCGGAATCCCAGGGATTCCAAGGCGTCCCCCAATGGTCGTTGGTGCCAAGCCCGCCATAGGCGAACTCGACCGTGTGAGTCTTGCCGGTGATGACGCCCTGCTGTTCCCGCACCGCCGTGACCATGGGGCCGTCGCGTTCATACTCGGGCGGCAGCGCCTTGGGACTGCCGGCGAATGTCCGATAGCCCTCGGCCCCGAAGATGTCCTTTACGGATATGGGCAGGCCCTGCAGCGGACCCTTGTCCAGTCCCGCGCGAAGAGCCTCGTCGGCCGCATCGGCCTGCGCAAGAATCTCGTCCTCCCGCCAGTCCCGGTAGGCGGCAATCCGTTCCCCCCACTTGTTGTGGCGGGCGATGGCCTCTTCGGCGATTTCGCGCGCGCTGGTGACGCCGTCGCGCAGCCCGGCGGCGATGTCGGCCAGGGAATTGTCGATGGGGTGGCGCATGGGTCGGAAAATCCTGGTGGGGGGCGGGAATTACGATTGAACGTCAGGGGCTGTTATAGCCGCCCGGTCGAGTGCTGTCAGGCGCATTAGTCGCGTCCGATTCCCAGTTGCCGGGCGCGCAAACACCAATGGACATCTGTCATTGCGCCTCTAAAATCACAGGCCCAATGACGGGCCGTTCCGGGCCCGGCCCCACGAACGCCATGAAATCAGGGAGGCCCCGATGGCACGCACGCCTGCGAAAAAAGCTGCAAAAAAACCTACCAGCAAGACCAAACCCGCCCGCCGGAAGAAGAAGCTGCTGAGCCAGGCGGATATCAACCGCAAGGGCCGCCAGCTCTCCAACTGGGGCAAGTGGGGCAAGAACGACCAACTGGGCGTGCTCAACTACATCCAGCCCGACGACATCATCGCCGCCGCCCAGTTGATCCAAAAGGGCAAGGTCTTCCGGCTCGGCCTGGAGCTCGACGAAAACGGGCCCCAGGTGGGCATTTGGGGCGGGCGCTGGAATACCATGCACCACATGATCGCCACCGGCACCGACGCCGTCGCCGGCCGTCAGGACAAGGACTACGGCATCCGCTGGGCGGACGATTTCATCAATCTGCCGACCCAGACCGCGAGCCAGTGGGACGCGCTGGCCCACGTGTTCACCGGCGACAAGATGTGGAACGGCTACCCCGCCGCGCTGGTCGACGCGCGGGGCGCCCACAAGAACGGGATCGAGCATTTCGCCGACAAGATGGTCGGCCGCGGCGTGCTGCTGGACGTTGCCCGCCACAAGGGCAAGAAGCGCCTCGCCGACGGCTACGGCATCACCGTCCGCGATCTCGACGCGACCGCCAGGAAACAGGGCGTCGAGGTGCGCCGGGGCGACTTCGTGATCGTCAATACGGGCCAGATGGCCGACTGCCTGGACAAGGGCGAGTGGGGCGGCTACGCCGCCGGCGATGCGCCGGGCCTCGCCTTCGAAACCGTCGACTGGATCCACGAAAAGCAGATCGCCGGCATCTGCTCCGACACCTGGGGGATCGAAGTGCGTCCCAACCAGACCGTGCCCGGCATCTTTCAGCCCTGGCACCAGGTGACCATCCCCTATATCGGCATCGTGCACGGCGAGATCTGGTATCTCAGGGAACTGGTCGAGGATTGCGCCGAGGACGGCCGTTACGAGTTTTTCCTTTGCGCGCCGCCGCTGGTGATCAGCAAGGGCACCGGCTCGCCGATCAATCCCCAAGCAATCAAATAGACCATCGAGCAGGCAAAAAGTCAGGGGAGGGTCCGGCCATGGGCCGTCAGATTGTCGACATCTCCATGCATCTCGAGAACGACGTGATCTCGGATCCGCCGGGCTATGAGCCCAAGATCGAGTATCTGACCCACAAGGACACGGCGTCCGACGTCACGGCGTTCTTCCCCGGCCTCGAGGAAGAGGACCTTCCGGACGGCGAGGGGTGGGCGATCGAGTGGATCCGGCTGATGACCCACAACGGCACCCATTTGGATGCGCCCTACCACTTTCACTCGACCATGGACAAGGGCGACCGGGCGATCACCATCGACGAGGTGCCGCTGGACTGGTGCTTCAATCCCGGCGTGAAGCTCGATTTTCGGGATTTCGAATCGGGCTATGTGGTGCAGCCCGAGGACGTGGAGGCCGAACTCGGGCGGATCGGACACGAGCTCCAGCCGATGGAGATCGTGGTCGTCAACACGGCCGCCGGCGACGCCTACGGCACCGACCACTACGTGGCGTCCGGCTGCGGCATGGGCCGCGAGGCGACCCTGTATCTGCTGGAGCGCGGCGTCCGGGTGACCGGCACCGATGCCTGGAGCTGGGATGCGCCGTTCGTGCACACCAAGGACAGGTATGCCGAGACCGGCAATGCCGATTTGATCTGGGAGGGCCACAAGGCGGGCCGGGAGATCGGATATTGTCACCTGGAGAAACTCCACAATCTCGAAAAACTGCCGGGGGACGGTTTTCAGATCGCCTGTTTTCCGGTGAAAATTCGCGGCGCCTCGGCGGGCTGGACCCGCGCCGTCGCCATCTTCGACGACTAACCGACCCTAGGGGACAAGGACATGGCCAACAGCGTCATCATCACCTGCGCCGTCACCGGCTCCATTCACACACCGACCATGTCGGACCACCTGCCGATCTCGCCCAACGAGATCGCCGAGCAGGCCATCGGCGCGGCGGAGGCCGGGGCTTCCATCCTACACCTGCATGCGCGGAATCCGGACGGCTCGCCGACCCCGGACCCGGATGTGTTCATGGAGTTCCTGCCCCGGATCAAGCAGTCAACCGATGCGGTGGTGAACATCACCACCGGCGGCGGCCACGGCATGACCCTGGAGGAGAGGTGCGCGGGCGCGCTGCGCGCGAGCCCCGAGATGACGTCCCTCAACATGGGCTCCATGAACTTCGGCCTGTTCCCCATCCTCGACAAGCCCTACGACTGGAAGCACGAGTGGGAGCCCAAGTACCTGGAGATGACCCGGGACTTCATCTTCCGCAACACCTTCAAGGACATCGAATGGGTGCTGAAGGAGCTCGGCGAGGGCCATGGCGTGCGCTTCGAGTTCGAGTGCTACGACATGGGGCATCTCTACAATCTCGCCCACTTCATCGACCGGGGCCTGATCGAGCCGCCGGTGTTCGTCCAAACCATCTTCGGCATCCTGGGCGGCATCGGCGCCGACATCGAGAACCTTGTTCACATGCGGCGCATCGCCAACAAGCTGTTCGGCGAGGAAAACTACGAATGGTCGATCCTGGCCGCCGGCCGCCACCAGATGAGCTTCGTCACCACCGGCGCCATCCTGGGCGGCAACGTCCGGGTGGGCCTGGAGGACTCGCTCTATATCGGCAAGGGCGAGCTTGCTGAGTCAAACGCCGATCAGGTGGCCAAGATCCGCCGCATCGTCGAGGATTTGTCCCTCGAGGTGGCGACGCCCGCCGAAGCCCGCGAGCGCCTCAGGCTCAAGGGCGGCGACCAGGTGAAGTTCTAGGGGCAACGCGTGGTTGGCAAGCCTGACGTCTTCGCCGGAAAGCATGGAATTGTCCGACGACAAGTCCGGCCAATTGGATAACTGCCGGATTAAGGGCCGGTTGGCCGGATCGCCGCGAGCCACGGAGGGAGCGCTTGGTCAAATGCCGAATTGATTGCTTGGCTGTGGCGTTTCAGAAGAACGCCAGCATAGATCATGCCAATACCCACTATGGTCAACGCGATCGGGAAAAGCAGGCTGTCCGAAAAGACCGATCGCGAAAGGTGTCCGATGTAGCCGAAAACGCCGAGCGCACCGAAAACGATAAAAACCCGGCGGCGCAGGTAAACCGATGCCAAAATCATTGTTAGGTTAATGAGGAAGTAGAAGAATTTTACGAGTTCGGAATCGCTTTGCTGGAGCGATAACCCGCCCCAGAAGGCCATTGCGCCGAACAAGTATCCCCAAAATGCAAAATCCTTGGCGGCAAACCGGTCAATTAGGTAGCTCAGGATGAGCATCCCGAGTCCGAACCACATGGATACTTGTTTCCTCAGTTCCCAGGCAAACCCCTGGTCGGACCCGGCGACAATTGGGGTCAAGTCCATCGACATATACCAGAGTACGAGGAATATCGGCGCGGTGAGGAAGGGAAACCGGACAAAACGAATGGCCAAAAGTCCGGCAAGTATGGTTGCCAACTCCATTGCGAACCAACCGCCACGAATCCACCGGTGAAAATCCGTATATTGGCCGGGACTATCGAAGCCCCAAAGATCAAGCCAACGCTGGATGCCGTAAACCGCCAGGGGAACCAGACTCACCGCGATCGTCACAAGCAATCCGCCGGGAACCTGGTCCTGGGGTCTTTGCCAAAGGAACATCCCGGTCGCCGAGAAAACCGCGATATATGCGATAGCGATGAGGAAAATCGCCAGGCCGCCAAGGTTCTCCCACGCGTCGGTAATGAACCAGCCCATGGCAGCGATGACCAGAAGCGCGCCAAAGTAATACGTCACATGAATTAGATTGAAGCGTTGCGCATGCTCGTCGCCATCGGCGAGCATGTCCCAGAGCCGTTTTGATTGCTCATCCGAAATTATGCCGGCTTCAACGGCCTTGGAAAGATCGCTCTCCTCCACGCGCATAACGAAAATCTAGCGTCGGCTGTCAAAGGGTGCAACTCGAAGCCATAAGGCAGAATTCAGGGGCCGGTTCCCGCTCAGGGACCAGGCCTCATACCCGCCGTCCACGGAGTAGACGCGGGCGAAGCCGTGCTGTTTGAAGGCCACGGCGCCCTCCTTTCCGCGGACGCCTCCCGTTTGGCGGACGCTTTCCCATCGGCAAGGCCGCCGCCCCGATTTGAACCGAAAGGCGGCTTCATGCGAACATGGCCGTCCGAGGAAGCGGAGAGCATCGCTGGGGCGATCCGATGGCCGACACCGACCTCAAGCCCAGGACCGAGACCAAGAAGAAGACGCAGCGCCCGCGTCTCTACAAGGTCATCCTGCTGAACGACGACTACACGCCCAGGGAGTTCGTCGTCGTGGTCTTGAAGAAGGTCTTCCGGATGAGCGAGGAGGAGGCGATGCATGTGATGATGACGGCGCACACCAGGGATGTCTGCGTCGTCGCCGTCTATACCAAGGACGTGGCGGAGACCAAGGCCACCGAGGCCACCGATCTGGGGCGCGAGAACGGCTACCCCTTGATGTTCACCACCGAACCGGAAGAGTAGGCGGGTTCCTTGAGCGGCGATCCGGAGGCGGTTCGCCGCGCCGCCACGGAACGCGGCGGAGACGAGCGACTGAGTGTGGGAAGAATTGGCGTCCCCAGGGGGACTCGAACCCCCGTTTTCGGCGTGAGAGGCCGATGTCCTAGGCCGCTAGACGATGGGGACGGCGCAGGAGGGCACTCGTCTTAGCCCATTTGGCCCCCCCGGATCAAGTAGGATCAAGTGAATCCGCCGGTCAAAATCCGCTGACGGCGCCGTCCACCCGAAGCTCGATCTGACGGAAACGGCCGGTTTCCGGGTCTAGAACATGGCCCGCCGATTCACGGGCCTGTCCGGCCAGGACCGACGTGATGACCCAGACCAGCTCCGGCTCATGAGCCTGGGCGAGGTCCGTCTCCGAGGGGACCGCGCCGTGATCGGGGTGGGAGTGATAGTGCCCGATGATCGATTCATCGGTGTCGCGCAACTCGCGCATGAGATCGATCCGCACCTGCGGATCGACCTCGAACCGGTCATGGGCGCGGGCTTCGGCGACGTTGGGGGAAGCCACCACGCGGCTCACCTCATAGACATGTCCGTTGAGCACGCCGACCAGAAGGCCGCAGCATTCCTCGGGATAGGCGGCCTCCGCCTCGGCGCCGATCCGGTCGATCTGGCCGGCGGAAAACCGGATCTCGTCGCCCAAGGTCATTTCCCGCCGGGCGCCGGCCGGGGGGCCTTGAAGGTGAACTGCCCGGTGATCCCGCCGGTGACCGGGTTCAGGATCACCAGCCGTTCCGGGCCCCGCCGGGACTGGATATGCACCACGACGCGGCCCGCCGACGGGAGGGCCGACAGGATGCTTTCGCCGTCGGCCAGGGGCACGTTCACATCGCCGAAGCTTTCCGCCGGGCCGCCGTCGGCGACACCGGAGACGCCGGCATCGCCCGATTTCGCGACCAATCCCCAGGCGACGGCGATCAGGCCGACGGCGATCAGCACCGCCATCCCGATCACCAATGCGACTAATCCCTTGTGTACACCCATGAAACTACGTCATTTTCCAGAGGATGACCCCCGCCGGCCGGCAAGATATCCGACATGTAACCGTCGACGAGAGCGGCGCGGGCGCCCGTTTGGACCGGGTGCTGGCGGACGCCCTGCCCGGCGTATCGCGCAGCCGCATCAAGGCCCTCATCACCGGCGGATCGGTCGGCCAGGCGGGCGCGAGGGTATCCGAGCCCTCCCGGCGGGTCAAACCGGGCGAGACCTTCGAGGTGCGCATCCCCGAAGCGGCGCCCGCCCGGCCCGTCGCCCAGCCGATCCCGCTCGCCGTGGTCTTCGAGGACGACCACCTGATCGTCGTGGACAAGCCGGCGGGCCTCGTGGTGCATCCGGCGGCGGGCAATCCGGACCGGACGCTGGTCAACGCGCTGCTGGCCCATTGCGGCGATTCGCTGTCGGGAATCGGCGGGGTCGCCCGGCCGGGAATCGTCCACCGGATCGACAAGGATACGTCGGGACTGCTGGTGGCGGCGAAGAACGATGCCGCTCATGCCTCTCTCTCGCGGCAGTTCGCCGAGCATTCCCTGGAGCGCGCGTATCAGGCGGTGTGCTGGGGGACGCCGTCGCCCAGGGAAGGCACGATCACCGGAAATATCGGCCGGCATCCGAAGAACCGGAAAAAGATGTCCATCATCGCCCGGGGCGGCAGGGAAGCGGTCACCCACTACCGGGTGATGAGGGCGGTCAACCGCTGGGCAAGCCTGGTGGAATGCAGGCTGGAGACCGGGCGCACCCATCAAATCCGCGTTCACCTGAGCGCAAGGGGCCATCCCATCATCGGAGATCCGCTTTACGGCCGGGCCGGCCGGCGCCGGTTGGACGGTGTCGACGAAGGGTTCGGGAACGCCGTTTCGGGGCTCGGCCGCCAGGCGCTTCACGCACGGCTCCTGGGCTTCGAACACCCGAAAACAGGCGAATTCCTGAGATTCCGGAGCGACCTGCCCGGCGACATGAAAGCCCTTCTGTGAGCCGAATTCTTGTAGTGGCGACGACACGAAATTCCCCCTCACCCAGCTCTGGCTAAGCTCGGCGTTCACCTCGCCAAGTCGGTCAATCCCCGGAGGGGAATGACCTTATCTCCGCATCCCTTTCCCCCCTTCGGGGGGCGAGGGTTTGCATCGAGTCCCCTCTCCCCCTTCTTTCCAGCCTTCGTAGCCGAAGGCTACTTCGGCGGAGTAGGCCAGGGGGAGAGGGTTAGGGTGAGGGGGTTGCGCAAACGACTTCCAAAACGCCGGATGCGCTTCCGAATGGAAACACCTCGCTCTAATCGGCGAAGGGATCGCGGACGAGAATCGTATCCTCCCGCTCGGGACTGGTCGAGAGCAGCGCCACCGGGGCCTCGATGAGTTCTTCTATCCGCCGGATGTACTTGATCGCGGTCGCCGGAAGATCGGCCCAGGACCGGGCCCCCTCGGTGCTCTCCGACCAGCCCTCCATCGTCTCGTATTCCGGCTCCACCTGGGCTTGCGCCGTCATCGACGCCGGCAGGTAGTCGTAGGGCTCGCCGCCGATGCGGTAACCCGTACAGACCCTGAGTTCCTCCATGCCGTCCAGCACATCGAGCTTGGTCAGGGCGATACCCGTAACGCCGCCGACTTTCAGGGCCTGGCGCACCATCACCGCATCGAACCAGCCGCACCGCCTCTTTCGGCCCGTCACCGTACCGAATTCGTGACCCCGCTCGCCGAGACGCCGGCCGACCTCGTTGTCCTGCTCGGTCGGGAAGGGGCCTTCGCCGACCCGCGTCGTGTAGGCCTTGGTGATGCCGAGCACGAATCCCGCGGCGTCGGGACCGACACCGCTGCCCGAGGCCGCCTGCCCCGCGACGGTGTTGGAAGAGGTGACGAACGGGTAGGTTCCATGATCGATATCCAGCATGGCGCCCTGAGCGCCCTCGAACAGGATGCGTTTGCCGGCGCGTCTTGCTTCATTGAGACGCCGCCACACCGAATCCATATAGGGCAGGATTTTCGGCGCGACCTCCTCGAGGGCCGCGGCCAACTCCGATGCTTCCAGCTCCGCTTCGCCAAGCCCCCGGCGGAGCGCGTTGTGGTGGGCGAGCAGATTGTCGATTCGGGTCCGCAATGCCGAGAGGTCGGCGAGGTCGCCCAGGCGGATGGCCCGGCGTCCGGCGCGGTCCTCGTAGGCCGGGCCGATCCCGCGGCCGGTGGTGCCGATCCGGATTCCCGAGTTTACGCGTTCCCGGGCCTGGTCCAGCCGGCTGTGCAGCGGCAGAATCAGCGCCACATTCTCCGCAATGGCTAAATTTTGGGGAGAAACCTCGACGCCTCGCGCGGTCAAGTCCTCGATTTCCCGGAGCAGCGCCCAGGGATCGAGGACCACCCCATTGCCGATCACCGACAATTTTCCGGGACGGACGATCCCCGACGGCAGCAGGCTCAACTTGAACGTCTGGCCGTCGATGACCAGAGTATGGCCGGCATTGTGGCCGCCTTGAAAACGGACCACCACGTCCGCCCTTTCCGACAGCCAGTCGACGATCTTTCCCTTGCCTTCGTCGCCCCATTGGGCGCCGACCACGACTACGTTAGCCATCGGCGGCGTCTCCCCCGGCATCGATCTCGGACGCCTCGCCGTCGACGAGGATATGGGTGCACCCCAGAGCCTGTGCCCGGTGCGCGCCGTCTTCCTCCGCCGACAGCGAGGGTACGGTGATCCACCCCTCGGCCCTCAACCGTCGGGCATCCTCGGGACTGCTCCCGGTCGGCAGGTAAATCCTTTTCGGTCGCGGCGAATCGGGGAGCGACCGAATGACGGTATCGAGGAACAAGGTGATTCCCGTCGCCGCCTCGCCCGCCGTTTCCGCGCCGTTACCCGCGATATACCGCCCGCCGCGGCCCAATTCGCCCCGGGCCGATTTCGCAAAAATGGTGAAGGTGACCCCGGAATGGTACTCGTAGCCCCGGATTTCCACCGGATCGATCGTCAACTCGAGCGCCGGCGCCCGCCACTTCACGATCTCCGCGACCGAGACCAGGTGCGACCATTCACGCCGCGCGTCATCGGGAAGGCCGATCCCGCTTATCCGCTCGATCGCCGGGGCCGCGCCGCCGGCCGCCTCCAACAGTTCTCCCAATACCGGCGCGGCCGGTCCTCCGAACTGCTTGATCGCCGCCGCATCCTTCTGATTGAGCGCGCCGCGCAGGGCGCCGTCATCCCCCTGCGGGTCGACGCCGTGTTCCCGGCAGATCGCCGCGACCAGCGTCGGCAGGCCGAGGTCCACGCTCAATCCGTCGGCGCCGGCCGCGTTCAGGGCTTCGCCGGCCATCAAAATGACCTCGGCGTCGGCTTCCGGTTTGTCCGAGCCGATCAGCTCGGCGCCCACCTGGGCAAACTGGCGTTCCGGCCGGAGGCTGGAGCCGCGTACCCGCAAGACCTCGCCGGCATAGCTCAGCCGCAACGGACGGGGCTCGTCGACGAGTCGCGTCGTGGCGATGCGGGCGACCTGCAGCGTCATGTCGGGCCGAACGCCCAGCATCAACTGCGACACCGGATCCATCATCCGGAAAGTCTGCGAGGACGTTGCCTCGCCGCTTCCCGAAACCAGGCTGTCCTCGAACTCGATCAAGGGAGGCTTGACCCGGTCGTAACCGCGCGAAACGAACGCCGAAATCAGCGTCTCGCGAACGGACGCCTCGCTTTCGGCATCCGGCGGCAGGACATCCTTCAGCCCGGCGGGGAGGAGGGCGCGGTGCACTCTATCGTTCATGTGAGGCCGGTTTCGTCGGTTTGGTCAAATCCGGGGGCGAAGATACAGCCAAATTGTGATTTGGCAATCGCGGGCTTGCGAGGCGCATGCTCGCGCTGCCGGGGGATTTGGGCAATTCGGCAAGTGAGCCTCTATTTTGGCCCGCGGCTCAGAGATCGAGGTGCAAGGCCGATGTCGGAACGTTCCGCGTATCGAAATTCAAGAATCCGAGGAAAAGCTGCATTCCGACCAGAAAGGTCACCGTCGGGAGAATTATGGTCCCGGTAGAGGCGGGGACATTGGTCGTTACGCTGTCGTACCAGTGCACGCCGCCGAAAATCAGCGCAAAGCCGATCAAGATCAGCCCGGCGATCAGTTCCACGGAAGCAATGGTGAAATCACGGAGGAAGTACGAATAGATCAGCCGCCGGAACGTATTGGCGATGTTCTTGCCGAGAAACGGCATCAGGATTTTCCAGATCACCAGGGAGCTGCGTTCATCGCCATAGATGGCCGGGATAGGGACGTCCGCAACGACGGCCCGCAGGGTATTCAACCGGAACAGCATGTCGGACTCGAAAAAATACCCGTTGTCGATCTTGGCGACCGGCAACAACTCGGCCACGCGCCGGTCGATCGCGGTGTATCCGTTCGTCGGATCGAAAATATTCCAATAACCGCTCGACATCTTGGTGGCGAAGGAAAGAAAGAGATTGCCGACGAGGCGGACCTTGGGCATCGCGGAAACGCTCTCGACGCTGTGAAACCGGTTTCCCTTCGTATAGTCGGCCTTGCCGTCGACGATCGGACGGACCAGCTTATGCAGCTCCGCCGGATTCATCTGCCCGTCACCATCCAGTTTGACGATCACGTCCATTTTGTCGTCGATCGCCCGGCGGTAGCCGGCCAGCGTTGCGCCGCCGACGCCCTTGTTTTCAGACAGTTTCAGCACCGTGACGCGGGGATCGGAACAGGACTCTTCGACCAGATCGCCGGTCCCGTCCGGACAGGCATCATCGATCACGTAGATTCTCTCGACTTCGTCCCCTATGCCGGCCAAAACCCCGAGAATTCTCTCGGTTTCGCGGTAACAAGGGATCACGGCGGCGATTCTCTTCTTCGCGGCGCTGTCCGTTTCGGCGTGCATCTATGGCTTTTCCGTCCTCGGCTGCTTCGGACCATAGTCAGCCTGCCGAAACGGCGCAAGTTGGGGCGTTATTTGTCGTTTATTTACTGTGAACTACCGGGAATTGCATCCGTACCCGGCGCAGATCCTCTTGAAGTTCCGTCCCGCGGCCGCCAAGTATGTGGCGAGGATCGGGAAAACGGGGTTTGTTTCATGTCCAAGACGGTCCTGATCGTCGAAGACAATGAGCTCAATATGAAGCTCCTCAACGATCTGTTGCAGGCGAACGGCTACGATACGCTGCAGACCGGCGACGGGTTCGAAGCCATGGAACTGGCCCGCAGCCACCGGCCGGACCTTATCCTCATGGATATTCAGCTGCCCAATATTTCCGGCCTGGAAGCGGTCAAGCGGCTAAAGGGCGATGACGATACCGCCCATATCCCGGTGATTGCCGTTACGGCTTGTGCCATGAAGGGGGATGAAGAGAATTTTCGCGGCGCCGGCTGTGACGGATATATCGCCAAGCCCATCTCAGTGCCCGCATTTCTGGAGACGGTCGCCGCGTTCCTGAATTAGCCGTCACGGCCCATTCAAGCCGGGCAAGGCCGTCTATTTGATTTTGGTTTCCTTGAACAGCACGTGTTTCCGCGCGACCGGGTCGTACTTGCGGAATTCAAGCTTCTCGGTCTGGGTCTTCGGGTTCTTCTTGGCGACGTAATAGAACCCGGTATCGGCCGTGCTTTCGAGCTTGATCAAGATTGTGTTGGGCTTTGCCATTTCACGACTATCCAGCCAATTTCGCAATTCGAGGGCCGCAACATAACGGTTGACGGCAACCTGTCAACGCCGACGCCGTCCGGACGAGAGCCGTTAATTGCCGCGGCCGGCCGCCATCGTCGGCGCGACGGCAAGCAACCGCCGGTACTGGTCCGGACGGTCCAACAGATATTCGCCGAGCCGGACCTCGATATCACGCCGTTCGCGTGCCGCCGGGCATACCCGGCGCAGGGCTTCCCGCTTCGATGCGTCCGCCACGGGGACCGACCGCCACCGCGCCATGTGGTCATGGGTCTCGGCCATATGGCGCAGTGCCGAACCGACAAGCCCGCTGACGGCGCCGTCCGGCCCCGAGGTGCAAACCGACGGCGAGACCCCAAGATCATGCAGCGAGTAGCCCGAGGGCGCGACGAACCGCGACCAGGTCAGCGTAATTTCGCCATTGTTGGGCAGCCGGGTGATCGTTTGAACCGTGCCCTTGCCGAAGGAACCGGTGCCGATGACGACCGCCCGCTCGTGATCCTGGAGAGCCGCCGCCACGATCTCGGCGGCGGAGGCGGACCGGCCGTTGATCAGAACCACCATGGGCAAACCGTTGGTGATGTCCGTGCCGTGGGCGTCGTAGTCCCGGACACTGCTGGGATGCCGTCCCCGGGTCGAAACGATTCGACCGCTCTTCAGGACCAGATCCGCCACCTTTACCGCCTGGATGAGAAGCCCGCCGGGGTTGTCGCGGAGATCCAGCAAAATCCCGTGCAATTGCGCATCCTGGCGGGTCATGGCTGCCTTAACGGCACGAATCAGGTGTCCTGATGTGCGGTCGTTGAAGCCGGTAATGGTGATATGCAGGATATTGTGGTCAACCTTGGTCCGAACGGTCGGCGGGATGACGCGCGAGCGCTCAAGCGACCGGAAATTCGGACGGTTGGTCCGGGAAGCCACGTATTTCAGCAGCACGGTCGTACCGGCATCCCCCCGGAGCATGTTTCGAATTTCTTTCGGGCTGCGTCCGGCCAATGGCTGCCGGTCCACGTGGGTGATCAAGTCGCCAACCCTTAGTCCGGCCCGGGCGGCAGGGGTATCGGCAATGACCGCGGTTATTCCCGCTCCGTCGGACCCGGCCTGAAACCGTATGCCGATCCCGCCGAATCCCGACCGCTTGGCGCGATTGTCCAGGGCCTCGGAGGCGCTGGCATAGCGGGAAAAGGAATCGAGTTTTGACAGCATGCCGTCGAAAACCGCCTCATAGAGGCGCTCCGCGGGCATTCGGCGGATGGTTTCGGAAGCATTTCGCGCTTCAGCCAGCGCGTCGAACGTCAGCGTCGCCCACCCGTCGGCATCGTCGGACGGCGCCGCATGGGCCACGCGCAGGACCGCCCCGTCGTACAGCAGGCGAACCTGCCGGCCGGACCGCTTGAAATCTATTTTGGGGTCGATGGCATCGAGGCCATTCAACCCCTCGACCGCAAGCGCGTCGACGGCAACCGGTTCGATATAGCGGTTGGCGATCTGGCGGTATCCGGCGGCAAAGGTGGATTCGGCGCGCTGGGCATCCAGGACCGCGGTTGAATCGACATGGGGGTTGGATGCCGCACAGGCGCCCAGAAACGCGGCCGCAAGGGCCGTCCATGCAACTCGCGCGGGGCGGAATGCCAGCCGCCGGCTTCCACCCTCCCAGGTGAAATAAGCGTTTCTCACTCTTTTTCAGCCCGATTCCGGACAATTGCCCGCATTCTCGCAGGCAAGGAATCTTGCCGTCAATTATTTAATCACTGCGAATCAATGGGTTGCAGGATCAGCCGGCCCCTGAGCGGGTCGGCTTCCCTGATGGTGACAGCCAGGGTTTGGCCAAGCGAATAGCGCAATCCTCCCCGCCGGCCCCCCAGGGACTGGCTTTGTTCATCGAAGCTGAGTCCGCCGGCGCCGAGGAGGCGCTTGGGAATGAATCCCTCGGCGCCGCTGTCCTTTAGCTCCACATAGAGGCCAAATCGGGTGATTCCGGTAACCCGCCCGGCGAGCCGGTCCGACGCGGCATCAAGCGCGGCGGCGACGGCGAACCGGTCCATGGCTTCACGCTCGGCTGACACCGCGCGGCGCTCGGTCATCGACACGTGCGCCGCCAGATCGTCGAGCCGGTCAGATGGCGGGAACTCGCCGCCGTCGCCAAGTTTCAGCGCCTTGATCAGCGCCCGGTGCACCACGAGGTCGGCATACCGCCGGATGGGTGACGTGAAATGGGTGTAGTTCCGGAGGCGCAGGCCGAAATGACCGTCGTCGGAGGCGCCATAGACGGCTTGCGCCTGGCTTCGGAGAACCAGATCAGCCAGCAGATCGGCCTCTTCCTTGTCCGAAGCCTTGGCCAATATCCGGTTGAAGTGATGGGGCAGCAGGACCCGGCCCTTCGGTGCCGGGTGGCCCATGGCGCGCAAGGTCTCGGTCAGGCCGGCGAGTTTGTCCGCGGGCGGCTCGTCGTGAACGCGAAACAGCGCCGGGGTCCGTTGGGCCGCCAGGGTGCGCGCCGCCGCCACGTTGGCGGTGATCATGAACGCTTCGATCAGACGGTGAGAGACGTACCTTGGCCGCACCTCGACGCGCCACACGTCCGCGGACTCGAACACCACCCGGCGCTCGGGCAGGTCGAGATTCAGCGGCTCCCGGCGGTTTCTTTCGTTTTCGAGCGCGGCGAAGGCGCCCCGCAACGGCTCCAGGACCGGGCCTTTGAGTTCCGTACATTCTTCGTCGGGGTTTCCGTTCCAGGCGTCGTGGACCCGGCGATAGGTCAACCGGGCCGCCGACCGCATCAACGCCCGTTCGAACCGGTGATCCAGTATTCGGCCGTCGGCGCCGATCCGGATGTGCGCCGCGAGGCAGGGCCGGTCTTCCCTCGGCCGGAGGGAGCACCAGCCGTTCGACAGGGCCTCGGGCAGCATCGGCACGACCTGATCCGGCAGATAGACGGAATTGCCCCGCTCTCTCGCCGCCTGGTCCAATGGGTCGTCCGGGCGCACATACCAGGCAACGTCGGCGATCGCGACGATCAGTTTCCAGCCGCCGGGATTTTCCGGATCGGTATCCGGCTCGGCGAACACCGCATCGTCGAAATCCCGGGCATCCTCGTCGTCGACGGTCACCAGGGGGACCGAACGGAGATCGGCGCGCCCGTCCAGGGGGGCCGCGATCGCCGCTTCGGCCAGGGCAAGCGCCTCCGGGGTGAATTCGACCGGTATGTCGTTGGCGCCGAGGGCGGCGCGGCTGAAGGTCCCGGCGGTTCCGAACCGGCCGATGCGCCGGACGATGCGGGCCCGGCGCAGGCCATAGCGGCTTCCATGCCGTACCGGTTCGGCGACGACCAGTTCGCCCGCCTCCGCGTCCATGCTGTCGCCGGGTCCGATCTCGAGCTCCGATCTGGCCTTGCGGTCGGTCGGCTTCACCCGCGCGTCGCCGTCGTAGACGCCCATCACCAGGGGGCTGCCTTCGGGCAGCGCGCGGATCAATCTGGCCTGATAGTCACCGTCATCCTGCCGTCGCAGGCGCACCAGCAGCCGGTCGCCGAGGCCCGGCGCCGGCCCGGGTCGGCGGTCCGTCTTCAGGTAGACGAGAGGCGCCGGCGAATCTTCCGGCCAGTTGTCGGGCGTGACCAGGACCTCGCCGTCGCTATCGGTTCCCGAAACCCGGACCACGGTCACCGGCGGCAGCGCGCCGGTTCGGGACAACGACCGGTCACCGCCGTCTTCGATCAGTCCCATATCCTTGAGGTGCCGGATTTCGCTCCGCAGGCGCGCACGGTATTTTTTGGCGACGTTGAAGGCCGAGGTTATATCCCGGACGGTTGCGTGATCGGGATTTTCCGAAATGTAATCGAGGATGTCCTGCCGGCTCGGCAGGCCCGCTTTCGGTTTTTTGCGTTCCGCCAAGCTGAAGCGACCGGCGCCGTTTAGCCGGCGTCGGCCGGCGCCGGGTCCTTGGGCGCTTTCTTGGCGCCGGTTTTCTTGGCCGCCTTCCTGGTTCTCTTCTTCCGCGCCCCGCCCTTGGCCGCGATCAGGGCGACGGCTTCTTCAAGGGTGGGCGTCTCTTCCTTTTTGTCCTTGGGCAGCGTCGCGCGGGTCTTGCCGTGCTGCACATAGGGGCCCCAGCGGCCGGTTTTCAGGACAATGGGTTTTCCGTCATCCGGGTGATCGCCGATGGTGACCGGCGCGGGCTTGCGGGGCGCATTGGCGAGGAGTTCCACCGCCCGGTTGTGGCCGATGGCCAGAACGTCGTCCTCCTTGAGCGACACGTAGGTGCCCTCGTGCTTGATATAGGGTCCAAAGCGGCCGATGCCGGCCTGGATCATTTCGCCGGTCTCCGGATGAGGGCCGATATCCCGCGGCAAGGCCAGCAGGCCGAGCGCGGTGTCCAGGTCGACGGCCGCCGGATCCATATCCCTGGCCAGCGATGCCCGTTTCGGCTTTTGCTTGCCCTCGGGCTCGCCCAGCTGGACATATATGCCGTGAGGCCCGCGCCGCATGGTGACGGCCAGGCCGGTGCCCGGGTCGGTGCCCAGTTCCTTGGGTCCGGCATCGAGCGCGGCGGCGCCATCGCCGCCGTTGTCGACGACAAGGGGCCGCGTATGCCTGCAATCGGGGTATTTGGAGCAGCCGATGAAGGCGCCATAGCGCCCCACCTTCAGGCTCAGCCGGCCTTCTTCGCAGGTTGGGCATTTCCGGGGATCCCGTCCCGAGCCGTTGTCGCGGAAGAAATGGGGCCCGAGAAGCTCGTTGAGCGCATCCAGCACCTCGCGAACCCGCAGTTCGGTGGTGGCGCCCACGGAGTCCGAGAACTTGGCCCAGAAGTCCCGGAGGACCGCTTTCCAGTCGATCCGCCCGCCCGAAATGTCGTCCAGCTGGTTCTCCAGATCAGCGGTGAAGTCATATTCCACGTAGCGTGCGAAGAAGCTCTCGAGGAACGCCGTGACCAGCCGGCCTCTGTCCTCGGGGAAGAACCGCCGGCTCTCGAGCCGCACGTAATCCCGGTCCTGCAGGACCGAGATGATCGACGCATAGGTCGACGGGCGGCCGATACCGAGTTCCTCGAGGCGCTTTACCAGACTCGCTTCGGAGAAGCGGGGCGGCGGCTGCGTGAAATGCTGCTCCGGCAGGATGGCGGTCCGGTCCAGGGCCTGGCCTTCCTTGACGTCCGGCAGCCGCGCTTCCTTTTCCTCTTCGGTCTCGCCGTCGTCGCGGCCTTCCTCGTAAAGCCTGAAAAATCCGTCGAACGTGACAATCGAGCCGCGCGCCCGAAGCGTCAGCCGGTCGTCATCCCGGCGCGCGCCCGTAGGCCTGAGGTCGACGGCGACCTGGTCGAGCACGGCGGAGGCCATTTGGCTCGCCACGGTCCGCTTCCAGATCAGGTCGTAGAGCTTGAACTGATCCGGATTCAAACCGGAGAGTTCCTTGGGCAGCCGGCCCATATTGGTCGGGCGGATCGCCTCGTGGGCCTCTTGGGCGTTCTTCGCCCTGCTCGAATACGCCCGGGGGCGTTCAGGCACGTAATCGGAACCATAGGCCGACCCGATATGGCGGCGGGCCTCGTCGACGGCCTCCTTGGCCATCTGAACGCCGTCGGTCCGCATATAGGTGATC
Source organism: Rhodospirillales bacterium (assembly GCA_965221855.1). GTDB lineage: Bacteria > Pseudomonadota > Alphaproteobacteria > Rhodospirillales > UBA2165 > JAJDXO01. The sequence continues at coordinate 363,267 of CBDCSV010000007.1, forward strand.
AGGCCGACGGTCTCGCCGCCGACGTTGACGCCTTCATAGAGGCGCTGGGCGACCTGCATGGTCTTGCGGGCGGAGAAATGCAGTTTGCGGGCGGCTTCCTGCTGAAGCGTCGAGGTGGTGAACGGCGGCGCCGGATTTCGGCGGGATTGCTTGCGCTCGACCCGGGAGACGGAGAAATTCTCGGCCTCGATGGCGGCGACCGCCCGGTTTGCCGCGGCTTCGTCACCCAGCGCCAGTTTGTCCAGCCTCTCGCCGTCGAGATGGGTCAGCTGCGCGGTGACCGGTTTGCCGTTTTGGTCGGCAAAGACCGCGTGGACCGACCAATATTCCCGGGGCACGAAGTTCTCGATTTCGGTTTCGCGCTCGCAAATCAGCCGCAGCGCAACCGATTGGACACGGCCCGCGGACCGGCTGCCCGGCAGCTTGCGCCAGAGGACCGGCGACAGGGTGAAGCCGACAAGGTAGTCCAGGGCGCGACGGGCCAGGTAGGCCTCGACCAACTCCTGGTCCACCTCCCGCGGGTGATCGAACGCATCGAGGATGGCGTTTTTGGTGATCTCGTTGAAGACCACCCGTTTGACCTCGACGCCCTCCAGGGCCTTCTTCTCGTCCAGGACCTGCTGGACGTGCCACGAGATCGCCTCGCCCTCACGGTCGGGGTCGGTGGCCAGATAGAGGTGATCCGCCTTTTTGACGGCCTCGGCGATTTCCTTCACCTGCTTTCGGGAGTCGGGACCGATCTCCCACTTCATGGAGAAGTCGGCATCGGGGTCCACCGATCCGTCCTTGGCCGGCAGATCGCGGATATGGCCGTAGCTGGCGAGGACCGTGTAGTCGCTCCCCAGATACCGATTGATCGTCTTCGCCTTGGCGGGCGATTCGACAACGACGACGTTCGACATTTAGCGTCCGTTACATCTCGGCGAGTAGTGAAACCCGATTGCCAGGGTGCCGTTCGATTCTTCCGGCCAACTCCAATTCCAGGAGGATGGTCGTGACCGCGGCAGGGGACATTTGGCATTGCCGAATGAGTTCGTCAACCGCAACCGGCGTCGGGCCGAGAAATTCTTCCAGGTCCCGGTGGTTGAAATCCGCCGGTGTTTCGACCGGCACCGACGGAATTTCTGTTTCAAATTCAATGACTTGCGAGGGGTCGTCCAGCCTCGGCTGTGGCGGGGAAAAAACATCCGGCAAATTATTCGTCACGTCGGCGGCGGATTCCGTGAGGACGGCGCCGTCCCGAATCAGCAGGTTGGGTCCCTGGGCGCGGGGATCGAGCGGCGAGCCCGGCACGGCGAACACCTCGCGGCCCTGCTCCAGGGCGGTGCGCGCGGTGATCAGCGACCCCGACCGCCTTGCCGCCTCGACGACGATGACGCCTTCCGAGAGGCCCGATATCAACCGGTTTCGGCGGGGGAAATGACGGGCCTGCGGGGTAAGCCCGAGCGGCATTTCGGAGATGACCAGACCCTCGGCCGCCAGCCGCTCATGGAGCTGCGCGTGTTCCTTGGGGTAGACCACGTCCACACCCCCGGCGAGGACGGCGATGGTACCGGTATCGATGGCCGCCTCGTGCGCGGCGACGTCGATACCCCGGGCCATCCCCGAGACGATGGCAAATCCCTCCTTGCCCAGTTCGCCGGCGAGTTTGCCGGCCATGCGCGTTCCATTGATCGAGGCGTTCCGGTTCCCCACGAGCCCTAGGCACCGCCGCGCGGCCAGGCCGGGATCCCCTTTGGCGAACAGGACCGGCGGCGCGTCTTCGATATATTCGAGGAGAGGCGGATAAGCCTCCTCGCCGAGAAACAGCAACTGTACCTTCCGTTTCCGGGCCGCATCGATTTCGTCCTCGATTTCCGAGACCGCCGGCAGGGATGGGGACTTGGCGCCGCCCCGGCGCGCCAGACCCGGCAACGCCTCCAACGCCGCCGCCGCCGTGCCGAAGCGCTCGACCAGCCGGCGATGGGTGACCGGGCCCACACGTTCGGCCCTGATCAGCCGCAGAATGTCCCGTTTCTCGTTATCCGATAAAGACATGGTGTTACACTATCGGACGGCAACGGATGTGGGTAGCGCCGAGATGGCGGTCGCTTCCGCTGGGTCGCCGTTAATGCCAATCCGCGAGCGGCAAAAAAACTAGCGTGTTCAACGACAAGCTGCTTAATATATCGGCCAACACGGAATAACGCGGGGTGATAGCCGCACCAATCAACACTGAACGGAGAGGAATATGTCACGTCTCAACAAAACAATCCTTATGGCCGGAACGGCGCTCCTGGGAGCCTCGCTGCTTTCCGGCGCCGCGTCGGCACAAATGGTTTCGCTGAAGATGGCCCACTGGCTGCCGCCGGTGCACCATATGACCCAGACCGCTCAGGCCTGGATCGATGCCGTCGAAAAGGCTTCCGGCGGCACGCTCAAAATTCAGCTCGACAAGAACGCGCTGGCGAAACCTCCGGGGCAATACGACCTGGCCAAGAACGGTGTCCGCGACCTCGCCTGGAGCGTCGGCGCCTATACCCCGGGCCGTTCTCCCTTGTTCCGGTTCGCCGAGGTGCCGTTTGCGTCACCCAATGCGGAAACAGGCAGCCCCGGCCACATCAAGTGGTACCTGAAGCATGGCTTCGACAAGAAGGAAATGGGCGATACGGTCCTGATCACCTCCTGGGTGCACGGACCGGGCCTGCTTCATTCCAAGAAAGAAGTCACCAAGATGGAAGACATGAAGGGGATGAAGATTCGCGTCGGCGGCGGCGGCGTGCTGACCGCCAAGAGCCTCGGCGCCGTTCCGGTCAACCAATCGGCCACCCAGTCCCATGAAAGTCTGACCCGCGGCACCACCGAAGCCGCGTTCTTCCCATGGGAAGCGGTACACGGTTTCCGGCTGGCAGGATTGGTCAAGTATCATCTCGAAGTGCCGGGCGGTCTCTATACCACCCCGTTCGCGCTCAATATGAACAAGAAGAAGTTCGAAGGTCTTCCCGCGGCCGCACGGAAATTGCTGATGACCGAGGGCGGCGCCAAGGGCGCCAAGCTGATCGGGGCGCTGTGGGACAAGGCGGATGCGGTCGGCAGGCAGGACGCCGTTAAGGCCGGCAACAAAATCCAAACCCTGTCCGACGCCGAGACGAAGCGCTGGGCCAAGGCGATCAAGATCATTACCGATCAGTGGATTGCCAAGGGCAACGAAATGGGCCTCAACGGCAAGGCATTGATGGACGAACTCCGTCAAATGATGAAGGCAGGCTGACGCCGCGCTGATTCATCGATAACGGACTTCGGATGAATCCGTCAGGAGGATTTCTGATTTTCCTGAGCGAGCGAGTCACTCTGTGGCTCGCTCGCGCGGGTTCTGTCGGTCTTGCGGTCATGATGTTTCTGACGCTCGCCGACGTGGTCGGGCGTATTTTCGATCATCCGGTCGCGGGTACCGTCGAACTGACCGAACTCATCATGGGGATGATCATTTACCTCGGGGTCGGGTTCACCACATTCAACCGCAGTCATATTCGCGTCGATATCCTGATTACCATGATGTCGGCGCGCGCTCAGGCGGTGCTCGATGTCGTTACCCACGCCATCGCGACGGTGTTTATCGGCTTCGTGGTCTGGCGGCTTTTTCTTCAGGCCGCATCCCGGATCGAGAACAACGACCAGACCATCATCTGGGAGATTCCCGTCTGGCCGGTGGCGTATGTGATGGCGCTGGCCAGCGTGCTGATGCTCACCTCGCTGGTGCTTCATCTCGTGATTGCGGCCCGGGCGGCGGTTACCGGGCAAGTGATGGTGGTCGGCGATCCGTCCTCGACGGGAGTCGATTAGGCGGCGAAAAATGGACCCCATCACCCTAGCCATCATCGTCTTCCTGGTTTTGTTCGTGCTCCTGGCGATCGGACTGCCGATCGGCTTCGCCATGGGGGTCACGGGCTTCGTCGGCGGATCGATCCTGCTCGGGGACTTCGATGCGGCATTGTTCCTGCTCGGCCAGACGGCGTACGAAACGGCGATTACCTACAATCTGTCGATTGTCCCGCTGTTTATTCTCATGGGGTATTTCGCCAGCAATTCGGGCCTGTCCGAGGCGCTGTTCAATGCCTGCAATACCTGGCTTGGACACCGCCGCGGCGGGCTAGGGCTGGCGACCATCGGCGGCTGCGGCGCCTTCGCCGCCATCTGCGGGTCGTCTCTTGCGACAGCGGCGACAATGACCCAGGTCGCGCTGCCGGAGATGAAACGCTACAACTACGCGGACAGCCTGTCGACGGGCTCAATCGCCGCCGGCGGAACCATCGGCATTCTGATCCCGCCAAGCATTATCCTGGTGCTCTACGGAATCCTGACCGAATCCAACATCGGCGATTTGTTCCTCGCCGGCTTCATTCCCGGCATCCTGCTGGTGATCACATTCATGCTCACCATCTCGGTGGTGACGCGAATCAAACCGGAGCTCGGCCCGCGCGGCGAGAAGACCACCGTTCGCCAGAAGCTGGGCGCGTTCAAGAACGTCTGGGGAACCGTCGTCCTATTCCTGCTGGTGATCGGCGGCATCTATCTCGGGATTTTCTCGCCCGAGGAAGCGGCGGGCATCGGCGCGTCGGGGGCGCTTGGACTGGCGCTGCTCGCCCGCACCATGACCCGGCGGGTTTTCGTCAACTGCCTCATGGAGACGGTGCGGACCACCTCGATGATCTTCACCATCCTCATCGGCGCCATCCTGTTCAATAATTTCCTGGTCCTCAGCGAAGTCCCCAACGCCCTCGGCGGCTGGATCGAGGGCCTGGCGCTGTCCAAGACCATGATCCTGCTGATTATTCTGTTGATCTATCTGGTTCTCGGATGCGCGCTGGATTCGCTCGCCATGATTCTGCTGACCATCCCCATCTTCTTCCCCGTGGTTCAGAATCTCGGCTACGACCCGATCTGGTTCGGCATCGTGGTGGTGATGGTGGTGGAGCTCGGGCTGATAACGCCTCCCATCGGGATGAACGTGTTCATAATCAAAGGCATGGCCCAGGAGGTCGCGCTCGGGCGCATCTATACGGGCGTCCTGCCGTTCGTCGTCTCGCTGATCATTCTGATCGGCATCATCGTCGCGTTCCCCAAGATCGCGACGTGGCTGCCGAGTACGGCGGCCATGTTCCGCTGACCGGCCGGGCTATTCCGCTTCGGATTCGGATTTCCCGCCGATTTTGGATTCCCGGCCGCTCGACAGCCGGCGGATGTTCTCGTGGTGGCGGGCAATGCCGAGGACGGCCAGCAATGCCGCCAATACCGCGATTTGTTCTCCGGACAGCCACCAGGCGAGGAAGGGCGACGCCGCGAAAGCGACGATGGCGGCGAGGGACGAATAGCGGGTAACCACGGCTACGGCGAACCACACCCCCAGGCAGGCGATTCCCAACGGCCAGGAGACCGCCACGAGCGCCCCGAACGAAGTGGCGACGCCCTTGCCGCCCCGGAACTTCAGCCATATGGGAAAATTGTGGCCGATGACGGCCGCCAACCCGGCGGCGATGGCGAGATCGAGGCCGAACCGGTGAGCGATCAGAACGGGGACGGCGCCCTTGGCGACGTCGAGCAGCAGCGTCGCGGCGGCGACCCCCTTGCGCCCCGTCCGCAGCACGTTGGTCGCGCCCACGTTGCCCGAACCGATGGACCGTATGTCGCCCAGCCCCGCCATCCGCGCGAGCAGCAGCCCGAACGGAATGGACCCCGCCAGATAGGCGAGGACGGCGGTCAAAAGGTGCGCGCTACCGACCAAGTGGGCTGGACCCGATGATTAGAGCGTGATGACTCATTTGTGAAACGTAGGGGGGTGCCTTGGTTGGATTGAGTTGATTCCTTGTCGCAGTGTCGCCACAACATCCCCCTCACCCAGCTCCGGCTAAGTCGGGCTCCCGCCCGACAAGCCTTCGCATCCCTCTCCCCCTGACGGGGGCGAGGGAGTTTCGGCGGGTTCCCTCTCCCCCTCGAAGGGGGAGAGGGTCAGGGTGAGGGGGTGCGCGAAAGATTTCCAAAACGCCGGATACGCTTCCAATAGCATCATCTCGCCCTAGTTCCCCACCGCGTAAACGGTGCGCCCGTCGATCACGGTGCGGATCACCATACCCTGGACCGGCCGGCCGTCGAAGGGGGAGTTTTTCGATTTGGAGGCGAGCTGGTCGGCATCGACCTTCCAGGCCCGGTCCGGGTCGAAGATGACGATGTCGGCGGCCTCGCCGGGCGACAGCCGCCCCGCCGGCAGGTTCATCAGCTCGGACGGGGCCCGGGTCAATTTGCCGACCACCTCCAGGAGGGACAGGTGGCCGTTGTGGTAGAGCTCGAGGGACACCGAGAGCAGGGTTTCCAGCCCCACGCCGCCGTTGGCCGCCTGGGCGAACGGCAGGCGCTTCGAATCCTCGTCCTGGGGCGCGTGGTCGCTGGCGATGACGTCGATGGTGCCGTCGGCGAGCGCGGCGACCACCGCCTCGCGGTCGCGCTCGCCCCGGAGCGGCGGCGACAACTTCGCGAAGGTGCGGTAGTCGCCGACCGACGTTTCGTTGAGCGCGAAATAGGGCGGCGCCGTATCGCACGTGACCTCGAGGCCCGCCGCCTTCGCCTCGCGGATGGCGTCGATGGCCTCGGCGCAGGAGACGTGGGCGAAATGCAGCCGGCCGCCGGTCAGCGCCAGCAGCCGGAGGTCCCGCTCGACCAATATGGTCTCGGCGGCGCCCGGCAGGCCGGGCAATCCGAGACGGGTGGCGATTTCGCCCTCGTTCATCACCCCGCCCGCCGCCAGGCCGGGCTCTTCCGGGTGCTGGACGATCAGCAGGCCGAAGGTCGACGCATAGGACAGCGCGCGGCGCATCACCTGGCTGTCGGCGATGGCCTTCTCGCCGTCGGTGAAGGCGACCGCGCCGGCCCCGGCCAGGGTGCCCATTTCGGCGATCTCGGCGCCCTCCAGGTCCTTGGTGACCGCGCCGTAGGGGTAGACCTTGGACAGCCCCAGCAAGCGCGCGCGGCGGGCGACGAATTCGACCTGGGACACCTCGGCGATGACGGGCGCCGTGTTCGGCAGGCACACATAGGTGGTCACCCCGCCGGCGGTCGCCGCCCGGCCCTCGGATTCCAGGGTTCCCTTGTGCTCTTCGCCGGGTTCGCGGATCTGCACCCGGATGTCGATCAGGCCGGGCGCCAGGCACAGGCCCCGGCAGTCGACGATGGCGTCGGCGAGGGACGCGCCTTCGCGGGTGATGTTGGGTCCGACGGCGACGATCTTCTCGCCTTCGGTCAGCACGCCGCCCATGGCGTCCAGCCCGCTCGCCGGGTCGAGAAGCCGCGCATTGACGTAGGCGACGCTCCCCAGCGGGTCGTCGGGCATGGCGTGGGTCCAGTCGCCGTGGGCCATCAGAGGTTCCTCGCGCCGAGCTCTTCGGTGTTGCGGCCCAGGAGATCGAGGCACGCCATCCGGACGGCGACGCCCATCTCCACCTGTTCGCGGATGACGCTGCGGGAGAAATCGTCGGCGACCTCGCTGTCGATCTCGACGCCCCGGTTCGACGGGCCCGGATGCATGATCAGCGCGTCCTCCTTGGCGGCGGCCAGCTTGTCGTAGTCGAGGCCGAAGAACTGGAAATACTCGCGGATCGACGGAATGAAGTTGCCCTGCATCCGCTCCATCTGGAGGCGCAGCATCATCACGATGTCGCAGCCTTCGAGGCCGGCCTTCATGTCGTGGAACACCTCGACGCCGTAGCGCTCCACGCCGGCGGGCAGCAGGGTCCGGGGCCCGATCACCCGCACCCGGGTCCCCATGGTGGTGAGCAAAAGCAGGTTCGACCGGGCGACCCGGGAGTGCAGCACGTCGCCGCAGATGGCGATGGTCAGCCCCTCGAGGCGCCCGAGGCGCCGGCGGATGGTCAGCGCGTCCAGCAGCGCCTGGGTCGGGTGTTCGTGGCTGCCGTCGCCGGCGTTGATGACGGCGCAGTTGACCTTTTCCGAGAGCAGCTTGACGGCGCCCGATTCGCCGTGCCGGACCACCAGCACATCCGGGTGCATGGCGTTCAGCGTCATCGCCGTGTCGATCAGGCTCTCGCCCTTGTTCACCGCGCTGGTCGCCACCGACATGTTGAGGACGTCGGCGCTGAGCCGCTTTCCGGCAAGCTCGAACGACGTGCGGGTCCGGGTCGACGATTCGAAGAACAGGTTGATGACGGTCCGCCCGCGCAGCGCATCGCGCTTCTTCTCGGCCTGGCGGTTCAGTTCGACATAGGCGTCGGACGCGTCGAGCAGAATGGTGATCTCGTCGGGGGAAAGGCCTTCGATACCGAGCAAGTGGCGGTGGGGAAATGCTGCGGTAACCGGTGGATCGGCCATAAAGGGGGGTTATAGGGCGGCCGGCCCCCCGGGGCAAGCGTCAACCTGCCCCCATATTCCCTCTCCCCCAAACCAAATCCCCTCTCCCCCTGAAGAAGGGGGAGAGGGAGTAGTTGTACCCCCTTGCTCCGGCCCGCGCCCCTCAGGCTGGTCATGGTGCCCTACGGCAAACCCGCGCCCGTCAGGCTGTCCAGGGCGCCCTGGAGGATGTACGCGGCGGCCATCTTGTCGACCAGTTGGGCCCGGCGGGCGCGGCTCAGGTCGGCTTCGTCCGTGAGGAAGCGCTCCACCGCCGCGGTCGACAGGCGCTCGTCCCAGAAAGCCATGGGCAGGTCGGTCTCCGCCGACAGATTCGCGCCGAACTGCCGCACCGACTGGCAGGCCGGGCCCTCGGTCCCGTCCATGCCGACCGGCAGGCCGATGACCAGTCCGCCGATGGATTGCCGCTCGAATATCCCGATCAGCTCGGCGGCGTCGCGGGTGAACTTCCGCCGCCGGATGGTGTCCATGGGCGTGGCGACGGTCAGGGAGGGGTCCGAGAGCGCGAGCCCGATGGTCCTGGACCCCACGTCCAGACCCATCAGGCGGCGGCCCCGCCCGACGGTCCCGGCCAGTTCCCGCACGGTGTCGACGATCATCGGCGCCTCATACGCCAAGAGCCGGCGCTTGTCGAGGCGGCCCGTGGCCGCGTACCCTCGGGCCGATAGACCGAGAGGGGGGACGATGGCGTTTCCGGACAAACCGATCCGTTGGATTTTGCCCTTCCCGCCGGGCGGCTCGTCCAACGAGGTGGCCGAGCTCATGAAGCCCGTGATGGAGGAGGCGCTGGGCCGGCCGATCGAGTTCGACATCATCACCGGCGGACGGGGCGGCAGCAACGGGCCCATCGCCGCCGCCGCCGCCGAGCCCGACGGTTGCACCATGCTGATGGCGACGGTCGGCAACATGGCGCTCCTGCCCTCCATATTGCCGGACTACGAAATCACGCCCCTCGAAGACTTGATTCCGGTCACCAAGGTCGCCGATACGCCCGATCCGCTGGTGGCCCATTCGTCCCTCGGGGTGTCGACCCTGGACGAACTCATCGCCGCCGCCAGGGACCGTCCCGGGGAGATCACCTACAACCCCATCAACGCCGCCAGCATTCACCGTCTCGAGTTCATTTCGCTGATGAACGCCGCCGGGATCGAGCTCAAGGAAGCCGCCGTGGAGGGCGGCGCCAACGGCGCCATCGCCGCGGTCGAGAACGGAGACCTGGACGTCCTGTTCATGACCGCGCCCCGCACCATCGCGCCCATCGCCGACGGACGGGTCAACGCTCTGGCGGTGGCCTCGCCCCGCCGGGCCGGCGCCTTGCCCCATGTCCCCACCTTCGCCGAACTCGGATATCCGGCGCTGGAAATCGGGTCGTGGATGGGCCTGCTGATGCCCGCCGGCTCTCCCGGCGAGGCCGTGTCGGCCATTTTCCATGCGTCGGCCGCGGCGCTTTCGGATCCCGGCATCATCGGGAAGGCGGCCGAACGCGGCCTGGATATCGACGCCAGCGCCAGCCCGGCGGCCTTCCGGGGATTTGTCGAAGAGGAGACCGCGCGGCTGGCCGGTCTGGCGTCGAGCGCCGGCCTGACGGGTTGACGATGCGGCGGTCAGGACGCGGGCTCGAAGAACTCGCTGCCGCCGTAGCCCGCTTCCGCCGGGATGCGAAAGATCCGGCCGCCGTCCGCGCCCTCCATGGTGGGCTCCACGGTAACCAGCTCCTCGCCGGCGGCGTTGGCGAAGGCCTCATCGACCGTCGAGGCCCGGCCGAGTTTTTCCAGATTGAGCCTGGTGGCGAAGACGATGGAGCGCTTGCCGGCGGCCCGGTCGGCGAGGGCCCGGGCGGGCGTGATCCAGATCGAATCCACCGATTCCCGGCCGTCATGGCCGCCAAGCTGTTCATCGGGCGCGACGGCCAGGTAGAACATGGTATCGAACCGTTTGGGCGACACCTTCGGCGTGATCCAATGGGCGAACGGGGTCATGTGGTCGCAGGCGTAGTGGATGCCTTCCGCCGCCTGGATATCGGCCAGGGAAATCTCGTTGGCGTGGAGTCTGGCCCGATACCGGTCCTGCAGTTGATCGAGGCGCCGGCCGCCCACCAGCGGCCCGCCGGTTTCGTCCCGGGCCAGCAGGATGCCTGCCTCCTCGAATGTCTCCCGGATGCCGCAGAGACGAAAGGCGGTCTCGTCGGCGGAAAGGCCGTCCGCCGGGCGGGCCCGGGCGAGGACCGCGTCCGCCGGGTCCAGCTTGCCGCCGGGAAATACCAGGGCGCCCGAAGCGAAGTCGATCTCGCGGTGGCGTTCGACCATGAACACTTCGAGGCCGTTCCCGCCGTCCCGGAGAAGAAGGACGGTCGCGGACGGATTGGCCGGAACCGGGGATCGATCGGACATGTCCGCCCATCAATAGCCGGTCGAAACGGCGCCATCAAACATTGCCGCATCGCCGAGGTGATTGTGGGACCGGATCGCGGTACCTACACTTCGAAAGGGGGAGCAAATCGTTCGGAGACACATGCCATGTCCGGCGCCGTCGAAATCGTCATTGAACCCCGGCTCAGGGATTTGGGCGGATTTTCCGTTCGCCGGGTCCTTCCCCACATGACAAAGCGCGCCGTCGGCCCGTTCATATTTTTCGACCATATGGGACCGGCCCGTTTTCCGGCCGGCGAAGGCCTCGATGTCGGGCCGCATCCCCATATCTGTCTCGCCACCGTCACCTATCTGTTCGAAGGCGAGATCATCCACCGGGACAGCTTGGGCCACGAGCAGGCTGTCCGGCCCGGCGATGTCAACTGGATGACCGCCGGCCGCGGCATCGTGCACTCGGAACGGACCGGCGACGAGGAACGGTCCAGGGATACGGCCATGCACGGCATTCAGCTCTGGGCCGGATTGCCGACGGCCCATGAGGAGACGGAACCCGGTTTCTTCCATCACCCGAGGGACACTCTTCCGGTCATCGGCCGGGACGGTGTGACCATGCGGCTGATCGCCGGGTCGACCTATGGGGCGACGGCGCCCGTCGAGACGTTCTCGGAGATGTTCTACGTCGATGCGGAGATGAACGCCGGTGCCTTCTTCGGCCTCACGGACGAGCACGAGCAACGGTGCCTCTATGTGGCCTCCGGGGCGGCAATGGTCGCCGGTGAGCGGTATGGCGAGGCAACCATGGTCGTGTTCAAGCCGGGCGCCGACGTGGAAATTGGAGCTGACGAAGATTCCCGCATCATGTTGCTCGGCGGCGCCCCGTTGGACGGCCCCTCGGGCGGAAAGCGCAATATGTGGTGGAATTTCGCCGCCAGCGACAGATCGCGGATCGAGCAAGCCAAGGCCGACTGGAAAGAGGGCCGCTTTGACCCCGTTCCGGGCGAAACCGAGTCTACCCCGCTGCCCGGCGACTAGCCCGACAGGGGTGCGGACCGCGGCAACCTGAAATCCTGTCTAGGCGAACGCTTCTTCCCAGGTGCCTTGGGTGGCCGCCTTGGAATATTCGGTCGCCCGGTTCTCGAAGAAGTTGGTGTGCTCGACGGCGTTGAGCATGCCGTCCAGCCAGGGCAGGGGATGACGCCGCTCGCGATAGATCTCTTCCAGTCCCAACTGGGTGAGCCGCCGGTTTGCGATGTAGCGGATGTAGGCCTTGATGTCGCCGGCCGCGAGTCCCTCCACTGGGCCCAGTTCGAAGGCGAGATCGACGAAGGCGTCTTCGTGGGTGACGATGGTCTCGCACGCCTTGTAGAGATCGCCCCGGAATTCCTCGGTCCAGATGCCCGGATTTTCCGAGATGAAGGTCCGGAACAGCTTGATGATCGAGGCGCAGTGGAGGCTTTCGTCGCGCACGGACCATGTGACGATCTGTCCCATCCCCTTCATTTTGTTGAGCCGCGGGAAATTCAGCAGAATGGCGAAGCTGGCGAATAGCTGCAGGCCCTCGGTGAAACCGCCGAACACGGCCAAGGTCCTGGCGATGTCTTCCGGCGTATCGACGCCGAATTCCTGCATGTAGTCGTACTTGTCCTTCATCTCCTTGTATTGGAGGAACGCGGAGTACTCGGTCTCCGGCATGCCGATGGTGTCGAGCAGATGCGCGTAGGCGGCGATATGCACCGTCTCCATGTTGGAGAACGCCGACAGCATCATCTGCACCTCGGTGGGTTTGAACACCTGCGAATAATGCTTCATGTAGCAGTTGTTGACCTCGATATCCGACTGGGTGAAGAAGCGGAAAATCTGGGTCATCAGGTGACGTTCGGACTCGTCGAGTTTGTGGTGCCAGTCCTTCACGTCATCGGCCAGCGGCACCTCCTCGGGCAGCCAGTGCACCTGCTGCTGCTTCAGCCAGGCGTCGTAGCACCACGGATATGAGAACGGTTTGTAGACCGGTTTGGCGTCCAATAGGGACATGACGCGGCTCCTCCTCGGGTAGGTCCGCCTGCTCTTACTGGCAGGCCAGGCATTCTTCGTAATCGGCGCTCTCGGCGAATTCGGCGGCCGGGGCTTCATCCGGCGTTTCGGCCGCCGCACCCCGTTCCGTGACCACTTCCGCCCGCTGGATGGATTTGGAACGGCAGTAGTAGAGGCTCTTCATTCCCTTCTTCCACGCCTGGAAGTGAATCTGATGGAGGTCCCGCTTGTGGACATCGGCGGGGAGGAACAAATTCACCGATTGCGACTGGTCGATGCGCGGCGTGCGGTCGGCCGCAAGCTCCACCACCCAGCGCTGATCGAGCTCGAAGGCGGTCTTGAACACGTCCTTTTCGTCCCGGGTCAGGAACGCCAGATGCTGCACGCTGCCTTCGTTGACGGTGATGGAGCTCCAGGTTTCCTCATTGTCCCGGCCCTTCGCCGCCAGCAGTTTCCCGAGGTGCCGGTTGCGGACGTTGAACGAGCCCGACAGGGTCTTGTGCATATAGCTGTTGCCGCTGATGGGCTCGATGCCGGGAGAGGCGCCGCCGCAGATGATCGAGATGGACGCGGTCGGCGCGATGGCCGTCTTGTTGGAGAACCGCTCCCGGATGCCGTAATCCTCGGCGTCGGGGCAGGCCCCCCTTTCCTTGGCCAAGGTTTTCGAGGCGGCGTCGACGTGCGCCTGAACATGAGCGAATATCCTGTTGTTCCAGGCCTTGGCCATGGCGCTCTCGAAGGGAATCATCTTGGCCTGGAAGAACGAGTGCAGCCCCATGGCGCCGAGTCCGACGGAACGCTCGCGCATCGCGGAATAGGCGGCCCGCGCCATGGAATCGGGCGCGTTGTCGATGAAATCCTGGAGCACGTTGTCGAGGAAGCGCATGACGTCCTCGATGAAGCGGGGATCATCCTTCCACTCGTCATAGGTCTCGATGTTGAGAGAGGACAGGCAGCAGACCGCGGTCCGCTCTTCGCCCAGATGGTCGACGCCCGTGGGCAGGGTGATCTCCGAGCAGAGATTGGAGGTCTTCACCGTCAGTCCGGCGAGCTTGTGATGCTCGGGCACCATGGAATTCACCCGGTCGGAAAAGATGATGTAGGGCTCGCCGACCTCGATTCGCGCGGTCAGCAGGCGAATCCAGAGCGACCGCGCCGACACCGTGCGAATCGGCGTTCCATCCAAGGGACTGATCAGCGCCCAGTCCTCGTCGGCCTCGACGGCGCGCATGAAGGCGTCGGAGACCAGGACGCCGTGATGCAGATTGGGGGCCTTGCGGTTGGGATCGCCGCCGGTGGGGCGGCGGATTTCCATGAATTCCTCGATTTCGGGGTGGTCGATGGGGAGGTACACCGCCGCGGAGCCGCGCCGCAGCGAGCCCTGGGATATGGCGAGGGTGAGGGAATCCATCACCCGGATGAACGGGATGACGCCCGAGGTCTTGCCGGCATTGCCGACACGTTCCCCGATGGAACGCAGATTTCCCCAATAGCTGCCGATCCCGCCGCCGTTGGAGGCGAGCCAGACGTTCTCGGTCCACAGCCCGACGATGCCGTCCAGCGAATCGGAGGCTTCGTTCAGGAAGCACGAAATGGGCAGTCCGCGGTCCGCGCCGCCATTGGAGAGGACCGGGGTCGCCGCCATGAACCAGAGCTTGGAGAGGTAGTCGTAAATCCGCTGGGCGTGCCCGTCGTCATCGCCGTAGGTGCTGGCGACCCGCGCAAACAGATCCTGGTAGTCTTCTCCCGGAAGCAGGTACCGGTCGGTCAATACGGCCTTGCCGAAATCGGTCAGGTTGGCGTCCCGGCTCTTGTCGATCCGAACCTTGGGTCCTCTCGCGGTCTGGATGGAATCCAGCATGACCGCGGCCATTTCCTCTCCGGTCTTGGGCAGTTCCAGCGGCAATTCGCTGCTTGATTCCGTATTATCCAGCACGTCGGCCTCCGTAATTCATCTAAGCCCCCTCATCCCGCCCGGTGCACCCCGCCCGGCCTGGAACGCCGTCAGCCGAGGGTCAGGGCTCCTGGCTCACGGACGCGCCGTCCGTTCCTGCCTTCCCGGGTCCCCAGCGGCCCGGTGGAGCCGACGGAACGGACCATCCGTCTACAGTTGCGGGGGCAGCGCCGGACTTGGTTGGGCTGGAATCAGCCTGGGAAAACGACCCGCACCGGCTTCCCTCTCAATCCCCAAGGGGAACCATCAACTACTAGATATAGTATGAGGACCAATTTTGGCGTCAATACTTAGTTATCCCGGAATCGTCATTTTGGCCAAAAAAAGGGCCGGTTCCGCCAAAGTGTGACCTTCCTGCCATAGGATGCGCGGCGGCAATCGGCGGGGCCAGCGATCCCGAGGTGGCCCGCACGCCCGATCCGGACGCCTTGTCGTCCCTCGGGCCCGGTGATAGTTTCCGCGCCGTTCCGAAGGGAGAATTCCATGGCGCTCGACGAGGCCACCGTCCGCAACATTGCCCGGCTCGCGCGGCTCAAGATCGCCGATGACGACGTTCCCGGCCTGGCGGCCGAACTCGGCAATATCCTGGGCTGGATCGAGCAGCTCGGCGAAGTGCCCACCGATGACGTTCCGCCCATGGCCTCGCCGACCGAAAAGGACCTGCCGAGGCGCGAGGACACGGTCATCGACGGCGGTCTCGCCGGTGACCTGATGACCAACGCGCCGGACCCGGCGGGCAACTTCTTCACCGTGCCCAAGGTGGTGGAATGAGCGGCCGGCTGACATTGCTCGACATCGCCGGGGCCCGCGATCTGTTGGATGCCGGGGAGACATCCTCCCTTGAACTGACCGAGGCCTATTTGACGGCGATGGAGACCGGCCGGGACCTCAACGCCTTCATTACCGAAACGCCCGAGGCGGCGCTGGAGCGCGCCCGGGCCTCGGATGAGCGCCGGGCGCGCGGCGAAACGCTGGGTCCGCTGGACGGCATCCCCATCGCCATCAAGGATTTGTTCTGCACCGAGGGCGTCCCGACGACGGCGGCCTCGCATATTCTGGACGGGTTCGTGCCGACATACGAATCGACGGTCACCTCCAAGCTGTGGAGCGCCGGCGCGGTGATGCTCGGCAAGACCAATCTGGACGAGTTCGCGATGGGGTCCGCCAACGTCACCTCGTATTACGGGCCGGTCAAGAACCCGTGGACGCTCGACGACGGCAAGGACCGGGTGCCGGGCGGGTCTTCGGGCGGATCGGCCGCCGCCGTCGCCGCGCACATGGCCGCCGCCGCCATCGGGACCGATACGGGCGGTTCCATCCGACAGCCCGGCTCGTTCTGCGGCATCGTGGGCGCCAAGCCGACCTATGGGCGATGCTCCCGCTGGGGCATCGTCGCATTCGCCTCCAGCCTGGATCAGGCGGGACCGATGACGCGAACCGTCCGCGATTCGGCGATCATGCTGGGCGCCATGGCCGGGCACGATCCCAAGGATTCGACCAGTGCCGATCTCGCCGTTCCCGATTTCGAAGCGGCGCTGACCGGTGAGGTGAAGGGGCTGAAAGTCGGCATCCCGAAAGAATACCGGGTCGACGGAATGGACGCGGAAATCGAACGACTATGGAGCCAGGGCGCCGAGTGGCTGAAGACCGCCGGCGCCGAGGTGGTCGACATCTCCCTGCCTCATACCGAGTACGCGCTTCCGGCCTATTATATCGTTGCGCCGGCGGAGGCGTCCTCGAACCTCGCCCGCTATGACGGGGTCCGATACGGGCTCCGGGTCGAGGCGGATGACCTCATAGATATGTACGAGGAAACCCGGGGGCGGGGCTTCGGCGCCGAGGTGCGGCGCCGGGTGCTGATCGGCACCTATGTCCTCAGCGCCGGCTACTACGATGCCTATTACATCAAGGCTCAGAAAATCCGCACGCTGATCCGCCGGGATTTCTCGAGCGCCTTCGAGGATGTCGACCTGATTTTGGCCCCGACCGCGCCGTTCGCCGCCTTCGCCATCGGCGAGAGGATGGACGATCCGGTGCAGATGTACCTCAACGACGTGTTCGCCGTGCCGGCGAGCCTCGCCGGCCTGCCGGCCATGTCGGTCCCCGCCGGGCTGTCGGCCGAAGGGCTGCCGCTGGGGCTGCAACTGATTGCCAAGGCGTTCGACGAGGAGACCATGTTCCGGGCGGCGGGCGTCATGGAAGAGGCCGCCGGGTTCGATGCCGCGCCGGCGCTCCGGGTGGGGGGCTGACCGTGACCTACCTTATCGAAGGCGACGGCAATGACTGGGAAGCGGTGATCGGGCTGGAGGTGCATGCGCAGATCGTCTCGGAGGCCAAGCTGTTCTCCGGCGCCCCAACGGCGTTCGGCGCCGAGCCCAACACGCAGGTGTCGCTGGTCGATGCCGCCATGCCCGGCATGCTGCCGGTGGTCAACAAGGTCTGCATCGAGCAGGCGGTGCGCACCGGCCTCGGCCTCAACGCGAAGATCAACCTGCACTCGGTGTTCGAGCGCAAGAACTACTTCTACCCCGATCTGCCCTTCGGTTATCAGATCAGCCAGTATCAGCATCCCATCGTCGGCGAGGGCGTGGTCACGCTGGACCTGCCGGACGGCGGCGTCCGCGAGATCGGCATCGAGCGGCTTCACATGGAGCAGGATGCGGGCAAGTCGCTCCACGACCAGGATCCCAAGCGCACCTACGTCGATCTCAACCGGGCCGGCGTGGCGCTGATGGAGATCGTCTCCAAGCCCGATCTCCGGAGCCCGGAGGAGGTCGGGGCCTATCTTCGGAAGCTCAGGTCCATTCTCCGCTATCTCGGGACCTGTGACGGCAACATGGAACAGGGCTCCCTGCGGTGCGACGTCAACGTGAGCGTGCGGCCCGCCGGCTCCGGCGAGCTCCGGACCCGGACCGAGATCAAGAACGTCAACTCGGTGCGCTTCGCCATGCAGGCGGTGGAATTCGAAGCCGGGCGGCAGGTGGAGGTTTACGACGGCGGCGGCGAGGTCGACCAGGAGACCCGGCTGTTCGATCCGTCCAACGGCGAGACCCGTTCCATGCGCTCCAAGGAAGAAGCCCACGATTACCGGTACTTCCCGGATCCCGACCTGTTGCCCGTTGAACTGACCGAGGAAGAGGTCGAACGGATCCGCGCCGATCTGCCGGAACTCCCGGACGCCAAGAAGCGGCGCTTCATCGATGAGTACGGAATTTCAGCCGAAGACGCCGGTGTCCTGGTCGCCGAGCGGGAGACCGCGGCTTTTTTCGAGGAAGTCGCCGGCGGCCGCGATCCGAAATTGGCCGCCAACTGGGTGATTCACGAGCTGTTTGCCGTCCTGAACAAGGAGGGGAAGGGGATCGCCGCTACGCCCGTCTCCTCGGAAGACCTCGGAAAACTGGTGGGACTGATCTCGGACGGCACCATCTCGGGCCGCATCGCCAAGGACGTGTTCGAGATCATGATCGCCGACGGCGGCGATCCGGCGGCCATCGTCGAAGAGAAGGGTCTCGTCCAGATCACCGACACCGGTGCCATCGAGGCCGAGGTCGACAAGGTGATCGCGGACAACCCGGGCCAAGTGCAGGAATACAGGGACGGCAACCAGAAGGTCGTCGGCTGGTTCGTCGGTCAGGTGATGAAGGCGACGGGCGGCAAGGCCAACCCCAAAATGGTAAATGACCTGCTGAAGCGGAAATTGGGTTAAACTCTTCGGCCATGCATCGGTTGAAGGCGCACGGGCGGGTGTTTCTCTACGCCGTTATCTTCGGCATGCTGGCCTATGCGGTCATGCAGGGCCTCACCGTCGTCCATCGGCTGGTTTTCGGGTAGGGGACATGTTCGGGCTGTTAAGCATACGCTGGGCCGTCAAGACCGGGCAATTCGCCGCGCCCATCGCCGCGGGTCTGGCCGTCATCTGGGTTGTTCTGTGGTTCGCCGCGTGGTGGCCGCCGGTATTCGGTCTCGAGGGCGCGGCGTACTTCCTGGCCGCTTTTTTCACCTCGTGGACGCTGGTCCCGATCCTCTGGGTTTCGGAGTTCGCCCGCGTCGTTCGGTTCATCGACGGATATGCCGAGGCGGCGCTCGTTCTCCTTGATCGCAGGATCGCGCACCGGCGATGGATAGAGGGCTAGGTCCTGTTGACAGTTATCGCATCCAAATGAGCGCCCCGACGAGGCACAGCATGGCCATGTAGGCGGTGCCGGTCTTTTCGTAGCGTGTGGCGATGCGGCGGAAGTGTTTGATCTTGTTGATGAAACATTCGACGACGTGCCTTTCCTTGTAGAGTTCGGGGTCGTACGGCACGGCTTGCGCCCGCGACGGGTTGGAGGGGATCACCGCCGCCATCCCGGCGCTGTCGAGGCGGGCGCGGAAGCGGTTCGCGTCGTAGGCGGTGTCGGCGATCAGGGTCTCGCCCGGCAGCCCGGCGATCAGCCCCTCGGCCTGGGTGACGTCGCCCACCTGGCCGCCGGTGAGGATGAACCGCAAGGGATTGCCCAGGCCATCGACGACGATGTGGATTTTGCTCGTCAGGCCGCCGCGCGAGCGGCCGATGGCCTGAGCCTGAGCCCCCCTTTTGCGCCGGCGGCATGTTGATGCGCCCGCACGATGGTCGAATCCACGATCAGGTATTCGAAGTCGGGATCCTCCGCCAAGGCCTTGAAAAGACTCTCCCAAACCCCCGCCTTGGCCCACCGCGAAAAGCGCACGTAGACGCTGTTCCAGTTGCCGAAGGCGTCCGGCAGATCGCGCCACGGCGAACCCGCCCGGGCAATCCACAGCACGGCGTCCACGAACAGGCGGTTGTCCCGACCCGTGGAGCCGCGATCCGCCTCCTTGCCCGGAACCAAACCCTTGATCCGGTCCCATTGCATATCCGTCAATTCCCGTCGAAGTCGGTCAATTCGCTTTGCGAAATGACCTTACATGACACGCTCCCTCCAGTTGAAACGGTCTTGCTTGAATCACACCAACCATCAATAGTCCGTTAACTGTCAACAGGACCTAGGGCCTGTACTCGATTAAGGAATTCTCGTTTTTGCCCCCCCTCCCTAGCCCTCCCCCTCGAAGGGGGGAGGGAATGGGTGGGTTGGTCCACCTCCCTCCTGGGCCTACTCCGCCGAAGTAGCCTTCGGCTACGAAGGCTGGAAGGGGGAGGTCGAGACGGCCGGCAACCGGCCGGGCGTCGAGGGTGGGGGGATTTCCCTTCACTCAGAGCCGTCCTCATCACCACAACACACCTACGGCGGCTCCATTGAGTCCGGGCCCTAAAGCTCCTCGGCGCGGGCCGTCAATTCGTCCAACACCCCATTCAGCATTCGGCGCTGTTCCGGCGTGATGGTGGCGAGCAATCGTTCCTCGTAGGCGCGGGCCACCGGGACGATCTCCCGATAGGTCCTGCGGCCCCTTGTGGTGAGATTGATGAAAGCATTGCGCCGGTCTTCGGGGTCGGGCCGCCGGGCGACATGCCCCTTGTCCGCCAGGAGCGCCACCGCCCGGCTGACCTGGACCTTGTCGAGGCCCGTGTGCCTGACGACGTGCGAGGCGGTCGCGTTGGGATAGCGGCCGAGCGCCGCCATCACCCGCCATTCCGGTATGGTGATCCCGAACCGGTCCACGTAGGTCTTGGCCAGCGAATTGCTCACCTGCTTGGTCAGGACGGTGATCTGGTAGGGAAAGAAGGTTTCCAGGTCGAGGGCGTCTTCATCCGGGTCTCTGGGCGGGTTGCGGGGAATTTCGTTCATCGGCGGGTGCGCTTTCGGGTCATCAAAATATCGTTTGAAATTAGTTTCATTTGAAACTAATATACGGCCAACGTCAAGAGCCGAGAGCAGGGGGAGGACCCGGCCATGGATACGATCGTCGCCGGCGATCTCGACTATCAGTCGGGGTTCGGGAACGAATTCGCCACCGAAGCATTGCCGGGCGCGCTGCCCGCCGGGCGCAACTCGCCGCAAAAAGCGCCCTATGGCCTCTATGCCGAGCATCTGAGCGGCACCGCCTTTACCGTGCCGCGGGTGGGCAACCAGCGCACCTGGTTCTACCGCATCCGCCCGTCGGCCCAACACCGGCCGTTCAAGCGTATCGACAACCGCCTGGTCCGCTCGACGCCGTTCGGCGAGGTCGAGACCCCGCCCAATCGGATGCGCTGGGATCCGCTGCCGATCCCCGATGCGCCAACCGATTTCGTCGACGGTTTGGTCACCTACATGGGCAACGGCGACTCGACGGGTCAGACCGGCATCGCCATCCACCTCTATGCGGCCAACCGGACCATGGAGGATCGCTACTTCTTCAATTCCGACGGCGAGATGCTGTTCGTGCCCCAGCAGGGCCGCCTTCGGCTGCACACCGAAATGGGGGTCCTCGACGTCGCGCCGAACCAGATCGCGGTGATCCAGCGGGGCATCAAGTTCCGGGTGGAGCTGCCGGACGGGCCCTCGCGGGGCTATGTCGGCGAAAACTACGGCGCAACCTTCCGGCTGCCCGACCTCGGTCCCATCGGCGCCAACGGATTAGCCAATCCGCGCGACTTCCTCGCACCGGTCGCGGCCTATGAGGATCGGGACGAACCCTGCGAGCTGGTGACCAAGTTCGCGGGCAACATGTGGGCCGCCGAAATGAGCCACGCGCCGCTCGACGTGGTCGCCTGGCACGGCAACTACGCTCCCTACAAGTACGATTTGGCCCACTTCAACACCATCTGGACGGTCAGTTACGACCATCCGGACCCCTCCATCTATACGGTGCTTACCTCGCCCTCCGACTCGGCGGGCACGGCGAACGTGGACTTCGTCATCTTCCCGCCCCGCTGGATGGTCGCCGAGGACACGTTCCGCCCGCCGTGGTACCACCGCAACGTGATGAGCGAGTTCATGGGGCTGGTGCATGGCATCTACGATGCCAAACCGGAGGGCTTCACGCCGGGCGGCGCCAGTCTCCACAACTGCATGGCGGCCCATGGCCCCGATGTGGATTCCTTCGAGGGGGCGACGAACAAGGATCTGGCGCCCGAGTTTCAGGCCGACACCATGGCCTTCATGTTCGAATCCTCGTATCTCTACAAATTGACCGAGTTCGCACTCAACACCGACCTCCTGCAGGGCGACTATTTCGAGTGCTGGCAGGGGCTGAACAAGCACTTCACGGGAAAATAGATGACCAACCTGAACGAAACGCATGACCCGGCTCTCAGGAGCTGGGTCGAAAGCGCGAACGCGCCTGAAACCGACTTCCCCATTCAGAACCTGCCCTATGGCGTCTATCGCGAAGCCGGTTCCGGCGATCCCGGCCGAGTGGGTGTGGCGATCGGGGACCAAATCCTCGACGTGACCGCGGCCGCCGCCGAGATGAGCGGGGCCGTGAAGGACGCGGCCGGACTCTGCAACGGCGAGACGCTCAACGAACTGATGGCGGCGGGCAGCGGCGCCTGGTCGGCGCTTCGCGCCGGACTGTCGGGGCTGCTCCGCGAGGGCGGACCGGCGGACGAACTCCAGGGAGCACTCACCGCCCAGGCGGATGCCGAGATGCTGGTGCCGGCGAATATCGGCGACTTCTCGGATTTCTGGGCGTCGCTCACGCACGCAACCAACGCCGGGAAGATCAACCGGCCCGACACCCCGCTGCTGCCCAACTACAAGCACCTGCCCATCGCCTATCACGCCCGGTCGTCGTCGTTCGGCGTCAGCGGGACCGCCGTCCGCCGGCCCGAAGGCCAGGTCAAGCCGCCCAATGCCGATTCCCCGGTCTTCAAGCCGTGCGCGCGGCTCGACTACGAGATGGAACTCGGCCTCTATATCGGCCCCGGCAACGACATCGGCTCGCCGATCGCGCTGGACGACGCCGAGGAGCATCTGTTCGGCGTCTGCGTGCTGAACGACTGGTCGGCCCGGGACATTCAGGCCTGGGAGTACGTGCCGCTGGGCCCCTTCCAGGGCAAGAACTTCGCCAATACCATCTCGCCCTGGGTGGTGACCATGGAGGCGCTGGCGCCGTTTCGCACCCCGGCGTACGAACGCGCGGCCGGCGACCCGGCGCTCATGCCCTACCTCGCCTCCGACGCCGACGCCGCCAACGGCGGCATCGACATCAGGCTGGAGGTGCTGATTTCGTCGGCGAAAATGCGCGCCGCCGGAACGCCGCCGGCCCTGATCGGCGCGTCCCGTTTCAAGGACATGTACTGGACCGCAGCGCAGTTGGTGACCCAGCACACGGCGAGCGGCTGCAATCTCCGCCCGGGCGACCTGCTGGGGTCCGGGACGGTCTCCGACGAGGACTCCTTCGGCAGTCTCTTGGAAACGTCGTGGGCGGGGTCCAGGACCTTCACCCTGCCGGGCGGCGAGGAGCGCACGTTCCTCGAGGATGGAGACGAGGTGATCATGCGCGGCTATTGCGAGGCCGACGGCGCCAGGCGCATCGGTCTCGGGGAATGCCGGGCCGAGGTCCTGCCGTCCTGAGGGCGCAAGGAGGATTGCCATGAACGATCAGGCCCTGGTCGACGGCTTCGATGTCAACGAACTGACAACGGCGTTTCTGGAAGATCCGTATCCGACCTACCGGGCGCTCCGTGAGCTTGATCCGATCCATCGGAACAAGGACGGGTCCTACTTCCTGACGCGCTACGCGGATCTGGAACTCGCCTACAAGCATCCGACCATGAGTTCGGACAAAAAGGTCGACTTCAGGAAGACCATGGGCGACGGGCCCCTCTACCTCCATCACACCACCAGCCTGGTTTTCAACGACGACCCTTATCACGCCCGGGTGCGCAAACTGATGGCCGGGGCTTTCACGCCCCGGAAACTCGCCGAGCTGGAACCGATCATCGAACGGGTCATTACCGACCTTGTCGGCAAACTCCGGGGCCGCGAGACCTTCGATCTGATGGACGATTTCGCCCTCGTGCTGCCGACGGAGATCATCGCCGACATGCTGGGCGTCGATGAGCGGACCAAGCCTCTCCTGAGGGAATACTCGCTTACCATCCTGGGCGGTCTCGAAACGGCGCTCACCGACGAGGCGCGCGAGGCCGGCGACAGGACGGTGGCCGAGTTCGGCGCCTATCTTCAGAATCTGATCGACCACCGGCGAAAAAATCCGGATGAGGGCGGGCGGGGCGAGGTATTGGCGGCGCTGATCTTCGGCGAGGTGGACGGGGAAACCCTGAGCGACGTGGAGTTGGTGCAGAACTGCATCTTCCTGCTGAACGCCGGTCATGAGACCACCGCCAACCTGACGGCCAACGCCGTTTGCTGCCTGATGGACCATCCCGATCAGATGCGGCGCCTCAGGGACGATCCGGGCCTCATCGACACCGCCGTCGAGGAGACCCTGCGCTACGAGAGCTCCGTGCAGCTCGGTAACCGCAAACTCACCGGCGACGTGGACATGAACGGGACGACGGTCCCCAAGGACGCCTACCTGCATCTCGCCATCGGCGGCGCGAACCGGGATCCGGCGAAGTTTCCCGATCCCGAAAAATTCGACATCGGCCGCACACCCAATCCTCATCTCGCCTTTGCCACGGGCAAGCACATCTGCCTCGGCGGGACCCTGGGCAGAATCGAGGGCCGTCACGCGGTCGGCAAGTTCATTCAGGGCTTCGAGACGATCGAGCCCGCCGGTGAACGGGACCGCGTGCTGCGGGCCCGCTTCCGCGGCTATCGCCACGTGCCGGTGAGAGTAAGTTAGGCGGCTATGCGGCCTGCTTCAGGCCCAGAATCTCCCGCGCCTCGGCGGCCGTCGCCGGCTCCTTGTCCAGGGAGCGCATGATGCCGACCCCCTTCTCGACCAGCGCCGCGTTACTCGGCGCGGGCACGCCTTTCTCCAGATAGAGATTGTCCTCGAGCCCGACGCGGACATGACCGCCATAGATAAGAGACTGGGCGAGCATGGGGAACTCGCCGGCCGCAATGCCGAACGACGCCCAGTGGGCCCCGCCGGGCAGAAGATCGCGCATGAACTTCATGGCTTCCGGCGTTTGCTCGATACCCCAGGGAATGCCGAGGCAAAGCTGGAACAGGGGCGGTTCGTCGATAACGCCGTCCGCAACCATCTTCTTGGCCAGCCGCAGATGCCCGGTGTCGAACACTTCGAGTTCCGGCTTGGCGCCGCAGTCCCGAGCAACCTCGGCCATGGCCTTGAGATGCTCCGGCGTATTGATGATCACGAAATTACCGAAATTCATGCTGCCGTAATCGAGGGTGCAGATTTCCGGCCTGTTCTCCCGCACATGCTGCATGCGCACCTCGGGCGTTTTCATCGCCGGCGTGCCCTCGGCGGTGTTGGCGTCGGGCGGCGAGGGGTTGAACCGGGCGCCGTGTCCGCAGGTGAGATTGATCACGACGTCGACGCCGCTCTCGCGGATGCGGTCGACCACCTCCTTGTAAAGTTCGGGCGCCATGGAGGGTGCGCCGGTATCGGGGTCGCGGACATGGATATGAACCACGGCGGCGCCGGCCTTGGCCGCGTCGATGCCGGAATCGGCGATTTCCTTAGGCGTGATCGGCAAGCCCGGATGTTTGGTCGGCGGTGTTACGCTGCCTGTCAGCGCACAGGTCAAAATCCGCTTATCGGCCATTGGAGCCTCCCCCGTTTGTTGCTTTGTTGGAACCAGAACGTCGCGGAAGGAGGGGGCAAATGCAAGTCCAATCCGACGGCCCGAATTTGCCATGCAAACCCCCGGGCCCGCTCGCACGGACCCGGGGGCGCCGGGATCGCGTCAGTGCAACAACAACCCCGCAGTGGAAGCCGCAAGACTTCCACCGACAGAATGACGGGCGAGGTCCATCGCGGTCAACCAATCATAAAATTGCATATTTATAGATCAGATTTTATTTTTGCCTAATAATTAGTCAATCTGACTGCCCGCCTGGCGCGCGTCATCAGCGTCACCACCCGCCGAATTTCACATAACCCATTGATAAATATAAGGCAATAAATTTACCGGCGATCCACGGCGATTTGGTACGGCGGTTGCTATTTCGTTTTTCGGTGCAACAACAACCTCGTAGTGGAGATCATCATGAAGAGGAATTTACTGTCACTGGCTGCCGCCGGAGCCTTCGCCGTTTCGATGGCTTTCTCCGGTGCGGCGAATGCGGCCGACACCATCAAGGTGGGGGTCCTGCATTCCCTTTCCGGGACCATGGCCATCAGCGAAACGACGCTGAAGGACACCATGCTGATGCTGGTGGACGATCTGAACAGGAAAGGCGGCCTGCTCGGCAAGAAGGTCGAGGCGGTGGTCGTCGACCCGGCCTCCAACTGGCCGTTGTTTGCCGAAAAGATGCGCGAGCTTCTGAGCGTCCACAAAGTGGATGTGGTGTTCGGCAACTGGACCTCGGTCAGCCGCAAGTCGGTTCTGCCGGTGGTCGAGGAGCTCAACGGGCTGCTGTTCTACCCCGTCCAGTATGAGGGCGAGGAGAGCTCCCGGAACGTGTTCTACACCGGCGCCGCGCCGAACCAGCAGGCGATCCCGGCCGTCGAGTATCTGATGAGCGAAGACGGCGGCGAGGCCAAGCGCTGGGTGCTGCTCGGCACCGACTATGTCTATCCGCGGACGACCAACAAGATACTCCGGGCTTTCCTGACGTCCAAAGGCGTCGCCGGGGAAGACATCATGGAGAACTACACCCCGTTCGGTCATTCCGACTGGCAGACCATCGTCGCCGAGGTCAAGAAATTCGCCTCCGCCGGCAAGAAGACCGCCGTCGTTTCGACCATCAACGGTGACGCCAACGTGCCGTTCTACAAGGAGCTCGGCAACCAGGGCATCAAGGCCGAGGACATTCCGGTGGTCGCGTTCTCGGTCGGCGAGGAAGAACTCGCCGGTCTGGACACCGCGCCCCTCGTCGGCCACCTGGCGGCCTGGAACTATTTCATGTCGGTGGAGGACAAAAACAACGACGCGTTCATCAAGAAATGGCATGCCTTCATCAAGGATGAGAAGCGGGTCACCAACGATCCCATGGAAGCCCACTACATCGGTTTCAACATGTGGGTTCAGGCGGCGAAGCAGGCCGGCACCACCCAGGTGGACGCGGTTCGCCAGGCCATATACGGCCAGAAGTTTCCGAACCTGACCGGCGGCGTGGCGGTGATGAACACCAACCATCACCTGTCGAAGCCGGTGCTGATCGGTGAAATTCAGCCGGATGGCCAGTTCGACACGGTGTGGCAGACGGACGGCGTCGTCAAAGGCGATGCGTGGTCCGACTACATCCCCGAGAGCGCGAAGCTGACCGCCGACTGGACCTTCCCCTGGGTCTGCGGCAACTGCACGGAGCCCAAGTTCAAGACTCTGATCAACTAGGAAACGACTCCGAGGCCGAAGGGGCCTGCCCCGGCTCCCAATCCGGCAGGCTCCTTCGGCCCTCGCCCTGATACGACTTCATCGGCCGCGGCAAGGCGGCCCACCAATAGCAATAAACCGCGAGAGGATGGCGCGGCGCGCATCGCAGCACTACCAAGCAGACTGGCGGCCCTTGGGGTCCTGCTCACCGTCGTGCTTAGCGGCGCCTTGGCGGCCCACGCCCAGGACGCGCAACACTTCGACGCACTGGTCGCCGGCCTCAACGCCAAGAGCTTCAAGGCCAAGATCAAGGCCGTCGACGTCCTCGCGGCGTCCGGCCACGAACGGGCGGCCGAAGTGCTGACCGCATTCCTCGGGGGCAAGCTGTTTGCCCGCCGGTCGGACGGCAGGATTTTCATCACCGAACGCTCCGGCGGCGTCTATCTGCTGGCCGACGCGGTAACCGGCGCGGCCGCCGGCCAGGCGCCCGGCAAGAAGCTTCGCAAGGTACGCGTCAACAACCGGGTGCGGGTCGCGATCCGGACGGCCCTCGGCGGGTTGACCCTGCTCAGCCCCGATCCGGCCAAGCGCTCGGCGGCCGCGGACGCGGTGTTCAAGTCGCCCAACGCCGGTTTTCTGCCGACCCTCGAGGCGGCCATCGCCCGGGAGACGGTCGAGAAGATCAAGATCAAGCTCACCATGACCCGGGCCGCCGTCCGGTTGAAGACCGGCAAGACCGACGAGATCAAGCTGGCGGCCATCGGCACGCTCTCCGATCTGGCGACCCCGGCCTCCCGGGCGCTTCTGGCGGGCGTCGTGCAGGCCGAGGGCGGCAACGCCGTCTCCCAAGCGGCCGCCGAGGCGCTCGCCGGTATCGAGCGCAAGCTCGCCTTCTGGAACGCCGTCGGCAACGTCTTTCAGGGCCTGAGCCTGGGCTCGGTGCTGCTGCTCGCCGCGGTCGGCCTCGCCATCACCTTCGGGGTGATGGGGGTCATCAACATGGCGCACGGCGAGTTGGTGATGCTCGGCGCCTATACGACATTCGTCATTCAGGAGATATTCCGCACCCATTTCCCGGACCTGTTCGACTGGTCGATCATCGTCGCGCTGCCTTGCGCGTTCGCCGTCTCCGGCGCCTTCGGGATCGCCATCGAGCGGGGCATCATCCGCTATCTCTACGGCCGTCCGCTGGAAACCCTGCTCGCCACCTGGGGTCTGAGCCTGATCCTGCAGCAACTGGTTCGCTCCGTTTTCGGCCCCACCAACCGCGAGGTCGGCAGCCCGTCCTGGATGTCGGGCTCCATGGAGATCGCCGGCGGCTTCGTGCTCACCTTCAACCGGGCCTGGATCATCTTGTTCAGCCTGCTGGTCCTTGCGGCGCTCATCGTGGTGTTCAAAAAGACCGCCTTCGGCCTCCAGATGCGGGCCGTCACCCAGAACCGGGCGATGGCCGGCTCCATGGGCATCCGCACCGGCCGGGTCGATGCCATGACCTTCGGTCTCGGCGCCGGCATTGCCGGGGTGGCCGGCGTGGCCCTCAGCCAGATCGACAATGTGAGCCCCAACCTGGGCCAGGCCTACATCATCGACAGTTTCATGGTGGTGGTGTTCGGCGGCGTCGGAAATCTTTGGGGGACGCTGGTCGGCGCCTTCACCCTCGGCGTCGTCAACAAATTTCTCGAACCCTTCGCAGGCGCGGTGCTGGCCAAGATCCTGGTCCTGGTGGTGATCATCCTCTTCATTCAGAAGCGGCCGCGCGGGCTGTTCGCCCTCAAGGGCCGGGCGGTGGAGAGCTGACATGAATATGGCGGTTCCCCAGCGGCGTTCGGGTTTTTCGTTCCTGCTCACCGACCGGGGCGGACAGATTCTCCTCTCCGTCCTCCTGGTTCTGATCATCGCGGTCCCGATCCTCAATCTTTGGCTGCCCGAAAGCTCGCCGTTCCACGTCCCGACCTTCGTTGTCGGCCTGCTGGGGAAGTACCTGGCGTTCGCCCTGTTGGCCCTCAGCGTCGATCTGATCTGGGGCTTTGCCGGTATCCTGAGCCTCGGCCACGGCGCGTTTTTCGCCCTCGGCGGCTACGCCATGGGCATGCATTTGATGCGCGAGATCGGCGGCCGGGGCGTCTACGGCAACCCCATCCTGCCCGACTTCATGGTGTTCCTGAACTGGAAGGAACTTCCCTGGTACTGGCTCGGTTTCGACATGTTCTGGTTCGCCATGCTGATGGTGGTCGTGGCGCCGGGCGCGCTCGCGTTTCTGTTCGGGTGGCTGGCCTTCCGCTCGCGGGTGACCGGCGTCTACTTGTCGATCATCACCCAGGCACTGACATTCGCCCTGATGCTGGCGTTCTTTCGCAACGACATGGGATTTGGCGGCAACAACGGACTGACCGACTTCAAGGACCTGCTCGGCTTCAACCTGCAGTCCGACGCGACGCGGGTCGGGTTGTTCATCGTGACGGCGCTGCTGTTGGCGCTGAGTTACGCCCTTTGCCGACTGATCGTCACGTCGCGGCTCGGCAGCGTCCTGGTGGCCATCCGGGACGCCGAAAGCCGGACCCGGTTCCTGGGTTACCGGGTGGAACGCTACCAGCTCTTCGTTTTCACCGTATCCGCCGCGCTTGCCGGTATCGCCGGCGCGCTTTACGTCCCCCAGGTCGGGATCATCAATCCCAGCGAGTTCACCCCCGCCAATTCCATCGAGATCGTCATTTGGGTGGCCATCGGCGGGCGGGGCACGCTCTACGGGGCGGTGCTGGGCGCGGTGATCGTCAACTTCGCCAAGACCTACCTTACCGGCGCGTTCCCGGACATCTGGCTCTACTTCCTGGGCGCGATGTTCATCCTGGTGACCATCTTCCTGCCCAAGGGGCTGGTCGGCACGCTGCCCGCGTTCCCGGGCCTGTCCAAGCAGCGCGCGGCCAAGCCGCCCCATGTTTCGCCGGGCGCCCGGCCGGTGGGCCGAACGGCGCCGGGAGAATAAGCGATGGCGATGGTTCAAGCGACGATGCGGCCGGTCGGCGAGGTGGCCAACGATTCCATGCTCTACCTGGACGGCGTCTCGGTCAGTTTCGACGGGTTCAAGGCCCTCGATAGTCTGAGTTTCGTTGTCGATCCCGGCGAGCTGCGCGCCATCATCGGTCCCAATGGGGCGGGCAAGACGACGATGATGGATGTGGTTACCGGCAAGACCCGTCCCGATGAAGGGCGCGTGGAGTTCAACGGCGGCATCGATCTCACCAGGCTCGACGAGGCGCGGATCGCCAACCTGGGGATCGGCCGCAAGTTTCAGAAACCAACCGTGTTCGAGTTCCACACCGTCTTCCGGAACCTGGAACTGGCCCTTGGAGGGTATCGGGGCGTCCTGGATTCGCTGCTGTTCCGCCTCGGCGATGATCAACGGGCCCGTATCGAGGAAGTGCTGGAGACCATCGCCCTGACCCGGGCCGCCCATATGGAGGCCGGCTCCCTGTCCCATGGGCAGAAGCAGTGGCTTGAGATCGGCATGCTCCTGATGCAGGACCCGGAGCTGCTTTTGGTGGACGAGCCCGCCGCCGGGATGACCGATGCGGAGACGGAACAGACGGCGGCGCTCCTGAAACGGATTGCCGGCAAGCGGTCGGTGGTGGTGGTCGAGCACGACATGGAATTCGTCAAGGCGCTCGGCTGCCGGGTCACCGTCCTTCACGAAGGCTCGGTCCTGGCCGAAGGGTCCCTGGAACGGGTCCAGGCCGACGAGCAGGTCATCGAGGTCTATCTGGGACGCTGAAAATGCTGGCAGCCGAAGCAATCGATCTCCACTACGGCGCTTCCCAAGCGCTCCGCGGCGTCAGCGTCCGGGCCGAGCTTGGCCGGGTCACTTGCGTTCTGGGGCGGAACGGGGTCGGCAAGACAAGCCTGCTCCGCGCCATCGCCGGCCATCAGGAGATCAGCGCCGGCGCCATCACCTTGGAGGGCGCGGAAATTTCCGCCCTGCCGCCCTACGAGCGGGCGTCGCTGGGTATCGCCTACGTGCCCCAGGGCCGCGAGATCTTTCCGCTGCTCACGGTGGAGGAGAACCTGCAAACCGGATATGCCGCCATTGCGCGGCCGCTCCGCCACATTCCGGACGAGATCTTCGAGCTGTTCCCCGTGCTGAAGGACATGCTTTCCCGCCGCGGCGGCGATCTCTCCGGCGGCCAGCAGCAGCAGCTTGCCATCGCCCGCGCCCTGGTTACGCGACCCCGTCTGCTGGTGCTCGACGAGCCCACGGAAGGCATCCAGCCTTCGATCATCAAGGACATCGAACGGGTCATCCGGCTGCTGGCCGATCGCGGCGACATGGCGATCCTCCTGGTCGAGCAATACTTCGACTTCGCCCGCGATCTCGCCGATTTGTTTTGGGTCCTCGATCGTGGAGAAGTGGTTCTCCAGGGAGGCAGGGAAGACATGGTGGAAGAGGATGTACGACGACATCTCACCGTCTGAGCCCGCCGCCGCCATCCGGCCGGAGTGGGCCGAGGGACGGGCGGAACTCCGGTTCGCCGGGAAGGGCGGCGTCACCCGCCTCGATCACCTGTACCAACATGCGCCGTTGCGGGTCTTGTTCCCGGCGCCCCGCGGCGCCGATCCCGTCACCGCCTCGCTGGTGACCGTCTCCGGCGGATTGGTCGGCGGCGACCGGATCGCCATAGAGGTGGCCGCCGAAGAGGGGGCGGAAGCCTTCGTTCACGCCCAGGCGGCCGAGAAGGTCTACCGCTCGGCCGGCGACGATGTGGATGTCGAGGTGTCGCTGTCCGCCGGAGCGGGAAGCTGGCTGGAATACCTGCCCCAGGAAACCATCCTGTTCGACGGCTCGCGTCTCAATCGCCGCACCAGGGTCGATGTCGCGCCGGGCGCCCGGCTGTTGGCCGGCGAAATCGGCGTCTTCGGCCGGGGGGCCAGCGGCGAGACCTGGCGGGACGGGCTCTACCACGAATGCTGGGAGGTCCGCCGCGCGGGCGAGCTGATCTGGAAGGACGTCCTGCATCTCGACGAGACCTCCGTCGAGGCGCTGTCCGGCGCCTTCGGGTTCGACGGCGCGACGGCCACGGCGACGGCCATCTACGCCGGGGACGATCCGGCAATCTCGCTGGCGACGGCTCGCGGCCTGCCGGCCGGCGGCGGGACGGTAATATCCGCGGCGACGCTGGTGGACGATCTGCTGGTGGTCCGCTGGCTGGCGCGGGAGCCGCGCGCGCTGCGGGACGCTTTCGGAAAATTCTGGGCCGGGTTCCGGACCGGCATCGCCGGACTGCCCGGCGCCCTGCCGCGATTGTGGCATGTCTAAGGAGAGGCTTCGCGAATGAATCTGACACCCAGGGAGAAGGACAGGCTCCTCATCGCCATGGCGGCCATGGTGGCGCGCAAGCGGTTGGAGCGCGGCGTCAAGCTCAACCACCCGGAAGCCGTCGCGCTGATCAGCGACTACGTGGTCGAGGGCGCGCGGGACGGCCGAAGCGTCGCGGAGCTGATGCGGGACGGCGCCGCCGTCGTCGGCCGCTCGGACGTGATGGACGGCGTCGCCGAAATGATCCACGACATCCAGGTCGAGGCGACGTTCCGCAACGGGACCAAGCTGGTCACCATCCATGAGCCGATCCGGTAGGGGGGCGGCATGATACCCGGCGAGTACATCATCAAGGACGGCACCCTGATCCTCAACGGGGGCCGGACCACCATCACCCTCGAGGTCGCCAACACGGGCGACCGGCCGGTGCAGGTCGGCTCCCACTATCATTTTTTCGAGAGCAACGGCGCCCTCGATTTCGACCGGGAGGCCGCCAGGGGCTTCCGGCTCGATATTCCGGCGGGCACCGCGGTGCGGTTCGAGCCCGGCCAATCCCGTGAAGTAATCCTGGTCGCCTACGGCGGGGCGCGGGTGGTTCACGGGTTCAACGGCGCCGTCCAGGGCGCGCTGGAGGACTAGGCCATGGCATACGAAATCGAACGCCCGGCCTATGCGGCCATGTTCGG
This sequence comes from Rhodospirillales bacterium, assembly GCA_965221855.1. Lineage (GTDB taxonomy): Bacteria > Pseudomonadota > Alphaproteobacteria > Rhodospirillales > UBA2165 > JAJDXO01. The sequence goes on from CBDCSV010000007.1 coordinate 396,301, forward strand.
TCCGACCACCGGCGACAAGGTGCGGCTTGCGGATACGGAGCTGTTCATCGAGGTCGAGGACGACCGCACGATCTACGGTGAGGAGATAAAATTCGGCGGCGGCAAGGTGATCCGGGACGGCATGGGCCAGTCCCAGTCGAGCCGCGCCGGCGGCGCCGTCGATACGGTCATCACCAACGCCCTGATCGTCGATCATTGGGGCATCGTCAAAGCCGATATCGGCATCAAGGACGGGCGCATCGCCGGTATCGGCAAGGCGGGCAACCCGGACGTCCAGCCCGGCGTCGACATTGTCGTCGGCCCCGGCACGGAGGCCATTGCCGGCGAGGGACGCATCCTCACCGCCGGCGGCATCGACGCCCACGTTCACTGGATCTGTCCCCAGCAGATCGATGACGCCCTTTACTCCGGCGTCACCACCATGCTGGGCGGCGGCACCGGTCCCGCGGACGGCACCAACGCCACGACGTGCACGCCGGGTCCCTGGCACATGGAGCGGATGCTGCAGGCCGCCGAGGGCTTCAACATGAACTTGGGTTTCTTCGGCAAGGGCAACGCCTCCCGGCCGGAAGGGCTCATGGAGCAGGTGGAGGCCGGCGCCTGCGGGCTCAAGCTTCACGAGGACTGGGGCACCACGCCGTCCGCCATCGACACCTGCCTCGGCGTGGCGGAGGAAACCGACGTTCAGGTGGCGATCCACACCGATACCCTGAACGAGAGCGGTTTCGTCGAGAACACGGTGGCGGCGTTCAAGGGCCGGACCATCCATGCCTTTCATACGGAAGGCGCCGGCGGCGGCCACGCGCCGGATATCATCAAGGTCTGCGGCGAGGCCAACGTGCTGCCGTCATCCACGAATCCGACCCGGCCGTTCACGGTCGACACCATTGACGAACATCTCGACATGCTGATGGTGTGCCACCATCTGGACAGCCGGATACCCGAAGACGTGGCCTTCGCCGAAAGCCGCATCCGGCGGGAAACCATCGCGGCCGAAGACATCCTTCACGACCTGGGGGCGTTCTCCATGATCGCGTCGGACAGCCAGGCCATGGGCCGGGTGGGCGAGGTGATCGTCCGGACCTGGCAGACGGCGGACAAAATGAAGCGTCAGCGGGGCGCGCTCGAGGGCGAGACCGGCGACAATGACAACCTCCGGGTCAAACGCTACATCGCCAAGTACACCATCAACCCGGCGCTGACCCACGGCATCGCCGATCACGTGGGTTCGGTGGAGGCCGGCAAGCTCGCCGACCTGGTCTTGTGGAAGCCCATGTTTTTCGGCGTGAAGCCCGATTTGATCCTGAAGTGCGGCACCATCGCCGGCGCCGCCATGGGCGATCCCAACGCCTCCATCCCGACGCCGCAGCCGGTTCACTACCGGCCCATGTTCGCCGGGTTCGGCGGCTCGCTGACGGCAAGCTCGGTCACCTTCCTTTCCAAGCCGGCGTTCGACGCGGGCGCCGCCGACAGGTTCGGGCTCGCCAAGACGCCGCTGCCGGTTTCCGGCTGCCGGTCGGTGAAGAAGACCGACATGATCCTGAATGACGCGATGCCGGAGATGCAGGTCGACCCCGAGACCTACGAGGTGCTGGCCGACGGCGAACTGCTGGTCTGCGAGCCGGCGGCCGAGCTGGCCATGGCCCAGCGCTACTTCCTGTTCTGAGCCATGCGCCGCGCAATCGACATCAAGCATCATTGCGTCGCCGGAGACCGCTCGACGGCGACGGTGACGCTGACTTTCGATGACCGGTTTCGCCGCCGCGTCAAGCTCACCGACGATCAAGGGGAGGATTTCCTGCTCGATCTGGCGGACGCGCATCGCCTCGACGACGGAGACATTCTGGTGCTCGAGGGCGGCGGCGGGATCACGGTGATCGCCGCCCCGGAGCCGGTGATCGACATTCAATGCGCGTCGCCGTCGCACGCGGCAGAGATCGCCTGGCATCTCGGCAACCGGCACACGCCCGTGCAGATCCTCGAAAACGGCGTGATCCGTATCCGCCGGGACCATGTGCTGAAAGAGATGGCCCGCAGGCTGGGGGCCGTCGCGGTCGAACGGTCGGCGCCGTTTTCACCGGAGCGGGGCGCCTATGACGACGGCGGCTCCGGGCACGGCCATCACCATCACCACGATCATGGCGGGCGCGGCGCATGACAGGTTCCCTCGATAGCGCCGGGCTCTACCGGCTGATGGCCTGGATGTCGCCGGGGTTTCCCGTCGGCGCCTACGCCTATTCGGGCGGTCTCGAATGGGCGGTGGAGGCGGGCCGGGTGCCGGACGCCGGCAGCCTCGGCGCCTGGTGCCGGGCAGTCGTCACCCACGGCGCCGGCCGGGCGGACGCCGTTTTTTTCGCCGCGGCCTGGCGGGCCGTCGACGAAGATGACGCCGACGGGCTGCGCGAGGCGCTGATCCAGGCGGCCGCCCAGCGGGCAAGCCGCGAGGCGAAATTGGAAAGCGCGGCCCAGGGTGCCGCGTTCCTGAGCGCCGTCGCCGATGCGTGGAACATCCCGGGGTTCGGACCCTGGTCGGCGGTCCTTTCGGAGCGCGGGACCGATATCCCCTACGTCGCCGCCGTCGCCGCCGTCTGCGCGGCTGCCGGCATACCCCTGCGCGAAGGTCTCACATCCTACCTGCACGCGCTTGCCGCCAACTACATCAGCGCCGGCGTGCGGCTGATTCCCCTGGGCCAGACCGACGGCCAGCGGACGTTGGCGGGCCTGTTCGAAACCATCGAGGCGGCGGCGGACCGCGCGATCGCCCAGGGCGATGCGCCCTGGGGGACGGCGGCGCCGCTGTTGGACCTCTTCTCCATGCAACACGAAACCCAGTACACGAGGCTGTTCAGATCATGAGTTCATCCAGGACCCCATTGCGCGTCGGCATCGGCGGGCCGGTCGGCACCGGCAAGACCGCGCTTCTCGACCGGCTCTGCAAGCATCTTCGCGGCACCTACGACATCGCGGCGATCACCAACGACATCTACACCCGGGAGGATGCGGAGTTCCTCACCCGGTCCGGCGCGCTTGACCCGGACCGGATCGTCGGGGTCGAGACCGGCGGCTGTCCGCACACGGCCATCCGGGAGGACGCGTCCATGAACCTCGCGGCGGTGGCCGACATCTCCAGGAGGTTCGAGGGGCTGGAGATCGTGTTCATCGAATCCGGCGGCGACAACCTGGCGGCGACCTTCTCGCCGGAACTCGCCGACATCACCATCTACGTGATCGATGTCTCGGCCGGCGACAAGATTCCCCGCAAGGGCGGTCCCGGCATTACCCGCTCGGACCTGCTGGTGATCAACAAGACCGATCTTGCGCCGCTGGTGGGCGCTGATCTCGGCGTGATGGACCGGGATGCCCGGAAAATGCGGGGCGAGCGGCCGTTTATCTTCACCAATCTCAAGGCCCATGACGGGCTCGCCGAGGTCGCCGGCTTCATTGTCGACAAGGGCGGTTTGGAGGTGCGGGAAGCCGTCCCTATTGGTGATTGACGAGCAACGACTCCCCGCCTTAGAACATTGCCTCCGGGCGGCCCGCAAGGGCGGCGCGTTCCGGGCCAAGGTGGAGTGGCCGAGCGGCTGAAGGCGCTGGTTTGCTAAACCAGTATAGGGTTTATAGCTCTATCGAGGGTTCGAATCCCTCCTCCACCGCCACTATTTCATCCATGCGAACCGACGGCCACGAGGCGGTCTCCGGGAAAGCCCCGGTGTCCGGGAGATACGGGTCGCGCCTCTCGGGCTCTTCGCGGAGCCTGTCGACATTGAACGCCGCACCGGATTGCAGCATTTCCATCGAGCCCGTGGACTGATAGTCCTTTCCTACGGATGAGTGGGCGGCGGTAATGCCGTTGCCTTTTTTTGTACGATTGCCTATCCGGGGACCTCCTTATGCCACCTACCGTGTTTCCAAAAGGCGTCACGATCCACGAAACGGACAAGGCCTGGGACTGCCACGTCATGTACGAAGGCAGAGGCGGCGAATCCTATCTCATCGATATGGCCGGCGACGTCGTCCGCCAATGGCCGCATACCGGATTCCCGGCCGAAATGATCGATCCCGCCGTGAACGGCGGCAGGAAGGGGCATGTTCTGCTCCAGCGGGAACCGGACACCTTCTTCAATGAAACCATTCTTGAAATGGATTGGGATGCCAACATCGTCTGGGAGTGGGGAGAAAAGGCGCCGGGAGGCAAGGCGCGTCAAAACCACGACCTCTGCCGCCTTGCCAACGGCAACACGATGATCATCAGCAAAAAGGAATATACGGTCCCGGATCTCCATCCCGAAGAGTTCACGGATCAACCCCTCTACGAAATCACGCCCGACGGCGATATCGTCTGGGAATGGGCGCCCCACGAACATCTGGACGAACTCGGGATCGACGGGCGCCGCCGGGAGGTTCTCTTCAGCAAGACCGACGTCCGGTCAAGGGCGTACATATTCGTGATCAACGACATGCAGCCCCTTGGCCCCAACAAATGGCACGACGGGGGAGACGGCCGTTTCCATCCCGACAATGTCATGATCGATTCCCGGGAGGCGAATTTCATCGCCATCGTCGAGAAATCGAGCGGCAGGGTGGTATGGCGGATCGGTCCCGATTACCCGGCCGCATACGATTTCACCCAACGGGACTTCAACGGGCCGTGTCCCAAGCCGGTCGATTCCATATCCGGCCAGCATGACGCCCATTTGATTCCCGCCGGACTGCCGGGCGAAGGCAACGTTCTGGTCTTCGATAATGACGGTCCGGCCGGTTTGCCTCAGGTCTATGCGAGGACCTTCCCGGGCTCGCGGATATTGGAGATCGATCCCATCACGGAGCGGATCGTCTGGCAGTATGACGGCTCCAGTTCCTCCATGCCGTTCTGGGCGTTTTACAGCTCGTTCATTTCCAGCGCCCGGCGGCTGCCCAACGGCAACACGCTCATCTGCGAAGGCATGCACGGCCGCATCTTTCAGGTGACGACGGACGGCGAGATCGTTTGGGAATATGTCAATCCGATCTTCGGCGAATGGAGTCAGCACCAGATGAACCTGGTCAACTTCGGGGGAAGGAAGGCCAACTGGGTGTTCCGCGCGCAACCCGTGCCAAACGACTGGCTGCCTTGAACCCAAGGACCGCGGAGGGCGCTGCCGGAAGAAACGGGGCTTGGCCGGGTTTTTTCTCCCCATGACATTTTGGGGTAAGAAATCGCAATCCGTTTCGCTAATTCAAGTGACGCGGGACCCCGCTTCCCCTCGCCCCGGTCAGGGGGAGAGGGTGCAAAATTACCACAGAGCACACAGAGATTACGGAGAAGGTGTATTCGGCCGTACATCGCCCCATCTCCGTGATGTCGGTGGTCTCCGTGGTGAATATCCCGGATGCCCGGCGCGAAGCCGATCCGGCGGGGCGGGGCATGACGGCTGATGTGTGCCGCAATTGGTGTACGTCATACCCCCCAATTCCCCCCTTGCCCTCACGCCCGCGCGGGCTAAATGAATAGACGGCTGCCGCTCCATTACCGGGGCGGCGTTTTGGTTTGGAGGAACGAGCTATGCGTTTTTATACGACCTTCTTGGTGCGTTACTTCCCGAACGGGTGACACTAAATGTCTATTAATGTCCATGAATGACTATTACAACGAAAACGGCCCAGTTGGAACATATTTATAAATCATGGTTTTTCAAAGACTTGCCGCTATGCAAAAAATGCATGGCTCGCGCCGGGGGGCCCTCGTTGACGGGGATCGTTGCACGCGACAAACAGTGGACCGAAATATCCCCCGATCGCGGTACCGGGCCGCTATCCGGGAAAGGCGCCCGGCGCTTTGAACCCATCTGAAATGTCCGCTATAAATGGGTTGTAGCGCTTGGAAAAATGCCTCAGCATTTCAATTGCATAAAAAACCTCTTCCGGGCGCCGGGAGCTTCGACCGTCGGCGATATCGGCAAAAGGAATTGGATAGCGTTCGGGGTCGCGGGACCGATTGGCCAATACGAAGTTGCTTCGTGGTCCGGTTGCCGAAGTTGATCGTCCGCATGATCGCGGGCGGATTGAGAAAACGGCCTGACATATGGGCCATCAAGCAAGGAGGAAGACCAGATGAGATCATTATTCAAAGGCGTAGCGGCGATCGCCCTGGGAGCGGGTGTTGCTTTCGCCGGACAGGCGTCGGCGGCGGAGCTCAAGCTCGGCCACTTCATGTCCCCCAAGCATCCGATGCATGTCGGTGTATTTACGCCGCTTGCAAAAAAAATCGCCGAGGAATCGGGCGGCAGCCTGACGATCAAGATCTTCGACAGCGGCAAATTGGGCCGGGGCCCGGCCGCTCAGTACAAGCGGACGAAAGAAGGCGCGTTCGATATCGGATTCGTGATCATCGGCCTCGAGTCGGAGAGCTTCCCGAGGACGCTGTTGGCAGGCAAGCCGGGCGTCGGCAAAACGGCCGCGGAGGTCGCCGCCAATGTCTGGAACGTCTACGACAAGTTCCTGAAGGAAGAGTACAAGGACGTCGAGGTCCTCGGAATTTGGGCGAACTATCCGGGTTCCCTTGTTTCCAAAAAGCCGATCCGCAAACCCTCGGACATGAAGAATCTGGTCGTGCGGGTGCCCTCGAAGACCGACATTCCGACGGTCGAGGCGTGGGGCGCGAAGGCTTCGCAGATTCCGATCACGCAAACCTACGACGCCTTCCAGAAGGGCACGGTGGATGTGGTTTATATCGCGCCGGCGGCGCTATACAGGCCGTGGAACCTGCATCAGCCGGCGACGCACGTGACGTTCGGGATCAAGGGATCGGCGGCCTTGTTCCTGCTCGGGGTCAACAAGGGCAGCTGGAGCAAGCTTTCCAAGGAGCACCAGGCGCTCCTCAAGAAACACACCGGCCGTGAATTTTCGGTCAACGCGTCAAAGTATTGGCAAAGGACCGACGAATTCGCGTTCAAACAGGCCGTCAAGCAAAAAGGCCTGGAGGTCATCAACCTGACGCCGGCCGAAGCGAAGGCGTTTGACGATTTGACGGATGCCGTCGTCAAACGTGAGTTGGACGAGGCGGCGAAGGGCGGCCTGCCGGCCCACGCCATCTTCAACAGCCTGATCAACTAGAGCGGTCAAGCGCCCGCGGGAGCTTCGAAAACTATGAGCCACGACGCTCCCGCGGGCGATATTTCCGCCAAAGAGGATAGCCCCGGTTTCCTGGGGAAATTCGATAATTTTCTGCGAGTCATGGCGCTTTGGCTCGGCGGGGTGCTTCTCGCCGCCATGGTCGTCCTCACATTCACCCATGTCGTGCGCCGCTATGTCTTCAATGATCCCATCCAGGGCTTCGTGGACATGGGGCAGATCATACTGGTCCTCGTGGTCGCCTTGACGGTCGCCTATAGCGGAAGGACCGGGGGGCAGATCGCCGTCGAGCTTATCGACGGCATGGTGAGCAAGACAAAGCTTCGAATGGTGGAGATATTCGTCCGTCTCGTCGGATTCTTGATGATCGTGGCCCTCACCGTTCAAATCGCGCTCGACGGACCGAAGGCCGAGGAGAACGGCGAGTTCACGGGCACCATCGACATATCCTTTGAACCGTTCATGTACGTCCTCGCATTCGGCCTGGGGCTTTATGCCATCGTCCTTCTTCTGGAGGCGGTGAGGCTGATGCAGGACAGGGATATCGGACAGGAACAGGCCCGGCTGTTCGGTGGAGACGTGGATGGAACTATCTGACGCCCAGATCGGCTTCGTCGGCCTTTTTGCCATGTTCGGGCTGCTGTTCCTGCGCATGCCCGTGGCGCTGTCGATGATGGTGGTCGGGTTCCTCGGCGCCTGGGCCATCGAGGGGCCCCATCGGGCTTTCATCTACCTCAGTACGGAGACATTCGACATCGCGACGTTTCAAACGTTGTCGATCGTCCCGATGTTCATTCTGATGGGTAATCTGGCCGGAATATCGGGCATGAGCCGCGACCTCTATCGCGCCGCCTATGCATGGTTCGGACATTTTCGGGGCGGCCTTGCATCGGCCACCATATTGGGGTGCGCCGGATTTGCCGCGGTGAGCGGGTCGTCGGTCGCCGGCGCGGTCACCATGGGCCGCGTGGCCCTGCCGGAGATGGAGCGCTACAAATACAGCCCGAGCCTGGCGACGGGCAGCGTCGCCGCCGGCGGCACGCTGGGGATCCTGATCCCCCCGTCAACCGGGATGATCATCTACGCCATTCTGACGGAGACCTCCATCGGCGAGCTGTTCGTCGCCGGCGTACTCCCGGGCATATTGCTGACGGGGCTTTTTCTTGTCGCAATCGCAATCGTCACCCGGCTGAACCCGGCCGCCGGCCCGGCGGGCGCCAAGTCCTCCTGGCACGAGCGGTTCACCTCTCTCTATGGGGCCTTCGCCCTCATCGGCATCGTCATCGTTACGATCGGCGGAATCTACGCCGGTCTGTTCACGCCGGTCGAAGCGGCGGGGATCGGCGCCTTCATCACGTTCCTTGTCGCGCTGGCCAAGGGGGCGATAAGCGCGATTCAAGGGCCGATGCCGGCCGCCGTCGGCGCGGCCGCCAGCGCCGATACCGCATCGCCGGCCTATGTGCTGCGCGCGGCCGTCGACAGCTTGAAATTGCGTCAGACCGTCCTCCATACGCTGCGCACCACCGCCACGGTCTTCATGATCCTGATCGGCGCGCATGTCTTCATTCCGTTCATGGCGCTCTCGGGCGTGCCGGAAATCATCGTCGGCTTCCTGACCGGCCTCGATGTCGGCAAGATCGGCATCATCATCATCATTCTGCTGACCTACGTCGCCCTCGGGACCTTCCTCGAAGGCCTGGCGATGCTGGTTCTCACCCTGCCGATCGTATTCCCGCTGATCCAGGAACTCGGCATGGGATTGATCTGGTTCGGCGTGGTCATCGTGATCGTGCTGGAGATGGGCCTGATCTCGCCCCCGGTCGGCGTGAACGTGTTCATCGTGAAGGGCATTGCGCCGCATGTCCCGATGACGACGATTTTCGCGGGCATCTGGCCGTTCTGGTTCGCCATGGGAATTTGCCTCGCCATCCTCGTGGCGTTTCCGGTGATCGCGACGCAGTTGCCGTGCATGGCCTTCGACGGATTGAGTCTTGGGGAATGTTGGGAGGCCGCGCCCTCGGTGCTCGACCCGCCGCCCGAGGATCTTGGCCCCGACCTCGGTCCTCCCGAATAGGGGCGGTCGGGCGATGATGATCCTGATCGGCCGCTACCTCTCGCCCTTCGTCCGCCGCGTGGCGACGACGATGCATCTCTATGAACTGCCCTTCGAGCACCGGCCGTTCGCCGTCGTAGGGGACGACCGGCCGAAAATTCGCGACGCCAACCCCTTGACCCGCGTTCCCGCGCTGATCCTGGATGACGGCGAGACCCTTATCGACAGCGGCGCCATCCTCGACTATCTGGATGAGCGGGTCGGCCCGGAGCGGGCGTTGACCCCGGCGTCTGGAGACGAACGCAGGCGGGTTCTGAAACTCATGGCCGTGGCCGAGGGCGCGGTCGAGAAGGCCATTCTGGTTTCGTACGAGAAACGGTATCGCCCCGAGGAAATGCGGCATCCGCCGTGGGTCGAGATGATCTCCGAGCAGAGCCGCAGCGGTTTCCAGTGGCTGGAGGTTGAGGCCGGCTCGCCCTGGCTGGGCGGCTCCCGGCTTACCCAGGCGGACCTGACCGCCGCATCGGCCTATGAGTTCGTGCGCATCGCCGCGCCGGAACTGTTCGCTACCTTCGAAACGCCGAAGCTCGAGGCCCTGAGCCGGGAACTCGGCAAATTGGAAGCGTTCCGCAAGACCGCGCCGCCGGCTTGAGCGCGCGGTCCGGCGGGATCCGGACCCCGGCTAAATCATCGGATAGCGTTCGTGCGGGCTACGCGCAGGCGATGGCCCAGACACCCTTGATCCGTTCCGGGAGGCGGCGCGTGAGCCAGGTCTTCCCGCCGTCCTCGGTGCCGGCCACCTGACCCAGCCGTGTGGCGCACCACACTCGTTCATTGCTGCTGGGACTCGGGGCCAGCGTCATCAGGGTGCTGTCCATTTCCACGCCGCGATCGAAGCGCTGCCAGCTTTCGCAGAGATCCTCGCTGCGGTAGAGCGAGCCGGAATCACCGTCGAACTCGCTGCTGAACGCGCCCAGGACGACGCGGCCGTCCTGCGGCGACACGCGCAGGTCGCGGGAATAGGTGAGGGGAGAGAACCGGCCGATGCCGACATCCTCCCAGCTCTCGCCGCGGTCGGCGCTGCGGAACAGTCCCATGCGGCAGGCGAGGAACAGGGTGCCGGGCCGCTCCCGGCTGATCGCGAGGGCGTGACAGTCCATCATGCCTTCGTAATCGGCATCGCTGACGAGGTTGCTCTTGTACCGGTCGTCTTCGGCGAAGGCGAGCAGTCCCGGGTTGCAGGACGACCAGTTGCGGCCGTCGTCGAGGCTGCGGATGACCCCGCCGATCTCGAGCGCCGCATACATCTCGCTCGGTTCCGAAGGATCGAGGACCACGCGGGTTATGCGGGAGGGGAAGTCCCCGTCACAGGTCCCCTCGGGCAGGAATGTGGGCAGCGCCCGCCAGGTCGCGCCGCCATCGACGCTGCGGTGCAGACCGGCATCGATCGTTCCCGCCAGCAATACGTCGGAATCCGCCGGGTGCACCGTCACCGACCATGTGATGCCCATGTCGTCGAGCCCCAGGGATTTCCACGTTTCGCCGCCGTCACGGCTGCGATAGGGGCCCGTTTGCGTCGCCGCGTAGACCGTATCCGGGTTGGACGGATCGACGGTCAGCGCGCGTATCTCCGGCCGCGGCGGGAGGCCGCGGGTGAGCCGCTGCCAGCTTTCGCCCTCATCGGTGCTGCGAAACAGCCCGAAGTCCGTCTCGCTGTTGTCGGGGGCCCAGGGGCCGGCGCCGACGTAAATCTGCCCTGCCATTTCGCGTTCCCATCGCGCCTGCAATGGCCGATTATGCGCTTTGTCCGAAATGAATCAAATCGGCGGCGCCAAATCACGGAAAAAGCGCCGCAATCGAAACAGGGGACCAGCAAATCATGGCCAAGGTGATCCATTCGATGATCCGGGTGATGGACGAAGAGCGATCGCTCGATTTCTACAAAAAGGCTTTCGGCCTCGATATCGCCGATCGTTTCGAGTTCGACGATTTCACGCTTGTCTATCTTCGGAATGCCGAGGCTGATTTCGAGGTCGAGTTCACGGTGAATCACGGGCGGTCCGAACCCTATTCCCATGGGTCGGGATACGGCCATCTGGGGGTCGCGGTGGAAAACGTCGACCAAGAGCACGCCCGTTTCAAAAGCCTCGGATTCGAGCCGACGGAGGTCAAGGAGTTCCATCGGGACGGATCGCTCATGGCGAAATTCTTCTTCGTCCAGGATCCCGACGGCTACAAGATCGAGGTGCTTCAGACCCACGGGCGGTATCGGTAACCGCTGCCGGCACCGGCCCCTGTCGAAGTCTGGGGGTGTGCCTTTTCGATTGCCTGGAATATGTCAGGCCGAAGCCCAACTCCCGGGCCGCTTGCCGGACCCAATTCGGGTCGAGCGGCAAAGGGCGTCAAAATTTTTTAGTCGTTACTATTGTATTTTCGGCCGGAGGGTTAAGCCGATGCCGGGATCAACAGGTCCAGATAGTTTTCGGCTAGCGCCAGAATCTCTTTGCGGCTATCCCCTATGCGTGCACGGGCAACAAGACCGTGTGTGATCGAGACAACCATTTTCGCGAAGCTGGTCGCTTCGGGCATTTTCGGAAGCCGGCCTGCTTTCTGCTCGGCGCCGACCCGTTCCGCCACCAGGGCGACCCGCGCGGCGTAGGCGCGTGACATCCAGGCCCGAACCGCGGGATCGCCGGCGGCCATTTCCGTCGCCACGCTGACAAGCAGGCATCCCCGCGGCCTTTTGGGCGTTGTGGCGCATTGTATGGTCTTGCCGAACAACGCCTTGACCGCTTCACGGAAGTCGGGCTCGTCGAGAAACGCATCGGTAGGAATATGGCCAATGGTCTCGGCGTAACGGTCGAGACTTTGCATGAACAGCTCGTGCTTGTTCCCGAATGCCGCATACAGGCTTGGCGGTTTGATACCCATCTGCTGCGTGAGATCGTCCACCGACGTGGCCTCGTAGCCCTTCGCCCAAAAGATCTGAATGGCGCTATCGAGCCCCGCCTCGCGGTCGAATGAACGGGGCCGGCCGCGGCGCTTTTCGGGTGAAGCGGTAATTTTCATAGTAATCACTAGCAAATTGTTGACGTCAAAATTTGGCTCTTTATTATAGTATTCACTATAAAAATCAACCTTGGATCACAACGATGTCTCAATGTCCACCTGATAAGAGTGAGACGAGGCTGGTCCTAGAGATGGTGAAGGGAAGGCTCACGATGACACGTAGTTTCAAAACATTGCTTACGACCACCGCCATGGCGGCCACAGTGGCCCTGGCGAGTGGCAACGCCCATGCGCAGAAGTCAATCAACGTCACCTTTATCTCTGGATTGCCACCGGTCACGACGGTGGTCGGCGCGGCGATACAGACGTTCGCGCCCACCATAGACAAGACTCTCGCGAAAACAGGGAAGTACAAAATCAACTGGAATCTCGCCCACAGCGGCCAGGTGGTGAAGGCGCGCGGCGAACTCGAAGGTATCGAATCAGGCCTCGGTGATGTCGGGATTGTCGTAACCGCCTTCCATGCCGACAAGGCGCCGCTCTACGAAATTTCCTACAAGACGCCCTTTACCACCCAGGACCTGGATTTGGTTGCCCGCACGGTGAAGCGGCTCCAGGACCAGTTCCCCGAATTCCAGGCAGGCTGGAAAAGGTTCAATCAAATGAACCTGCATCCCACGGGGACGGTCGAGAACTATGTCATCATCTCGGCAAAGCCGATCAAGACGTTGGATGACATCAAGGGCCGCAAGATCGGCGCCGCCGGACCGAACCTTCCCTGGGTTCTCGCCCTTGGCGCTGCCGGCGTACAGACCAATGTCGGCGGTGCCTACAATAGTCTGTCGACGGGTATCTTCGACAACATGCTGGCCTGGAAGCAGGCCATGGGGGCGTTCAAGCTGTGCGAGCCGGCGCCCTACATGATCGATCCCCAGCTCGGCGCGGTTCAGACCGGGGGCATTAACGTAAACCTGGATTTCTTCGACGGCCTCCCTGCCGAGGTGCGCGCGGCATTCATCTCGGCGGCGGAAACCTGGCATGCGGACAACGTCAAACGCGTCACCCAAGGCGCGGCCAAGGGACTAGGCCGCTGCAAGAAGCAGTTCAATGCGCAGACCTCAATGATGAGCGCTGAAGATCGCGCCAAATGGGCAATGATGATGCCCAACTTTGCCAAGAAATGGGCCGCGGACCTGGACAAGAAGAAGCTGCCCGGAACCAAGGTCCTCACCACCTACATGGACACCATGCGTGCGGCCAACCAACCCATTCTGCGCCACTGGGACCGGGAGTAGCCGCCGGCGGTCGAGGTTGGTAACGGATCGAAACAGGGGGGTGCAGGATGCTCCCGGGTGACAAATGACCGCCATTGGTTCGGGATTGGTGACCCTCTACAAACTCTTTGCCCGGTTTGTACGATTCCTCAGCGGCCTGGCTTCGGTCTGGATCTTCGTGATCATGGTGCTGGTCACACTCGACATTATCCTGCGTTTTGTCTTCGGGGCGCCGCTCAGCGGCGTCACCGAAATCGTCCAGATCTCGATCGTCATCATCCTGTTCATGCAGGTGACTCATGCGCTCAAGGTTGGCCGCATCACCCGCTCGGATGCCCTTTTCACCAAGATCCTGGAGAGATTTCCGAAATTCGGTAACGCCATGGGGGCGGTATTCAGCCTTGCCGGCTTCGCCCTCATGGGGGCGATCGTCCTCCAGGGCTGGCCGAAATGGCTCCAGGCATTGGACCGCGGATACTTTGTCGGCAATACCGGGGTGTTCACGTTTCCGGAGTGGCCGCAGCGCCTCATGATCGTCATCGGCTGCGCGGCGATGGCGATCCAGTTCCTGGTCATGGCCATCGACCACCTCCGCGTCATGACGGGCAAGGAGCCCCTCGACTCCGAGGAACCGGTCGACTTGGAGGCCGAAACGGCCGAGCGGCGGGACACGCCATGACCGGTCTGGAAATTGGACTGATCTCGGTCGTGGCCATGCTTGTCCTGATCTATATCGGTATGCATGTGCCGGTGGTGCTGGCGTTGGTTTCGTTCGTCGGCGTGTGGGTTCTCAAGGGTAACGTAAACGTCGCGACCAGCCTCCTTTGGATTTCGGCATCGAAGACGGTGAACGAGTTCCTGTTCGGCGTCATCCCGCTGTTTGTCCTAATGGGCTTGCTCACAAGCGCCGCCGGCATGGGGAAGGATACTTATCAGGTCGCACATTACTTCGTCCGCCGGATTCGCGGCGGGCTCGGGATGGCGACCGTGGTCGCGAACGCCATCTTTGCGGCGATTACCGGCGTCTCGATTGCCTCCGCGACCGTTTTCTCGCGGATCGCCGTGCCCGAAATGCTGCGGTTCGACTACAACAAGCGGTTCGCGGTCGGCACGGTTGCCGGATCCTCCGTGCTCGGCATGCTGATCCCGCCCTCGGTTCTGCTGATCATCTACGCCCTGATCGCGGAACAGTCCGTCGGCGACATGTTCATAGCAGGCGTCGGCCCCGGACTGTTGCTCACGGCTGCTTACTGCGGACTGATACTGTTCATGGCCTATGTCTTGCCGACAAGGGTCCTCAATCCCGCTGGGATTGCCAGGCTCGGCGAAAGAACTTCAGGCGATGAGGAGGAGCTTTCGTTTCGGGACGTGATCCTCAAGCTATTCCCGATCGTCGTCCTCGTTCTGGTCGTTCTTGGCGGCATCTATGCGGGTCTCTACACGCCAACCGAGGCCGGTGCCGCCGGGGCATTTGTCGCGCTGCTATTCGCCCTCTGGCGTCGGGTGCTGACACCGCGCCGAATGTGGAACATTCTCGTCGAAACCGGAGACATTACGGCGACCCTCCTGTTCCTGCTGGTCGCCGCCCACATGTACAGCAGCATGCTCGGCGTCTCGGGCCTTCCAACCCAACTCGGAAACTGGGTCAGCGAATTGAATGCCAGTCTCGCCATGCTGTTGCTGATCTATGTGATCATCATCTTGATTCTCGGCACGATTATCGACTCCGGGTCGATCATCCTGATCATGGTGCCGCTGTTTCTGACCATCCTGGCGCCCTACGACATCAATCTGGTGTGGTTCGGGATTGTGACGATCATTGCGGTCGAGATCGGCCTGCTGACGCCACCGCTCGGCCTTGCGGTCTACGTCATCAAATCGACGCTCCAGAATGAGAACTTCTCTCTCGCCGACATCTTCATCGGTGCGGCGCCCTACGCGGTGACGATGCTGATCATATTGTTTCTCGTGCTGCTGTTTCCCGATATCAGTCTCTTTTTCGTCGAACTGAAACGGTAGGGGAACTGCCGGACTGTCCGCGAATTCAAAACTGGAGAATGTGGCTATGGGCGAGGTTAAGAAAGCGGTTCAATTTGCCCGAACCGGAAACCCTGCTGATGTGCTTGAAGTTGTTGATATGGAAACCGCGCCGGTGGGTCCGGGCGATGTGCTGATCGATATCGAGGCCGCGGCCATCAATCCGCCCCATATTCTGACCATCCAGGGAGGCTACGGGGTTCAACCGGATCTGCCGGCGGTGCCTGGCGGTGAAGGGGCCGGTACGGCCGCCGAGGTCGGCAAGGACGTCGACAACGTGCGGGTGGGGGAGCGGGTGATGATTCCCCTGAACTCCGGGGGCTGCTGGCGTCAACAAATCGTCGTGCCGGCGAATAGGATCACGGTCAAATTTCCCGCCGACTGCGACCCCGTGCAGGTCTCCATGCTAATGGCCAACCCGCCGGCTGCCTGGCAGCTCCTCAAAACGGTGGTTGATCTTGAGCCCGGGGATTGGGTTATCCAGAACGCCGCCAACTCCGGGGTCGGGAACTATCTGATGCAACTCGCCAATATCTATGGCTACCGCACGGTGAACGTTGTGCGCCGAGAGGGGCTTGAAAAACAAATCGCGGACTCGAATGGCGATATCTGCATGGTCGACGGTCCCGATCTCGGCGACCGCGTAAAGGAGGCCACCGGCGGTGCCGACATCAAACTCGGCGTCGATGCGGTCGCCGGCGATGCGACCCAGCGGCTTGCGGACTGCCTGGCGGAGAACGGCGTCATCGTCACCTATGGGCTCCTGTCCGGCGATCCATGCGTCTTATCGGCAGGCGACATCATCTTCCGAAATCTACGCCATCAGGGCATCTGGACCGCCAAGTGGCTGCAGGGCCGGGGATCTACACCCGAATCGAGATCCGCCGTTTACAACGAACTTCGCGACTATGTCCTGGAGGGCCGGATGTTTGCGAATATCGAGGCAACCTACCCGCTCGCGGAGATCGAGGAGGCGGTTACCCACGCCATGACCCACCGCGACGGCAAGGTGCTGGTTCTCCCCAACGCTTAGGTACTCGCCAAATCTCTATTTCAGGATCCATTGCGCGGCTCAAATCTCTGTCCATGAGGATCGTCAAATGAAAGACAAATTTGTTCTGGCTGCCGTTCAGGCATCGCCAATTTATTTTGATCGGCAGGCGTCCACCGACAGAGCCTGCGAATTGATCGCCGAAGCCGGGGCGACAGGCGCGGACATTGCGGCATTTGGCGAAACGTGGTTGCCGGGGTATCCATTTTTCGCTCTCAAACAAGTCGATGCCTTGCGCTGGCGGGCTGGAGAGATCTATCTGGATCAATCGGTATCCATTCCGGGTCCGGAAACGGATCAGCTTTGTGCCGCCGCGAAGGCCGCCGCGATTGACGTGGTGATAGGTGTCGCGGAAATTGATCAACGAACAAGAGGAACCGTCTACTGCACGGCCTTGGCCATCAGCAGGGACGGTCAAATTCTCGGCACCCACCGAAAGATCAAGCCTACATTCCAAGAACGGATGGTTTGGGGCGAAGGGTCCGGAGACGATTTCAACGTCTATGAGCGCCCCTATGGGCGGATGAGTTCGCTGAATTGCTGGGAACACCAAATGGTGTTGCCGGGATATGCGATGATGGCGCAGGGAACGGAAGTGCATGTCGCGTCCTGGCCCTGGGGAGACCCTGAAACGGCACCCGAACCGCCGATCTCTGTTTGGCCGCGCCAGGAATTGCTGTCCCGGGCATTTGCGGCGCAAGGAGCCTGCTACGTCATTGCCGTTGGCGCGATTCTGGATCTGGATTGTGTTCAGGATGAATTCAAGGAAATGACGGTCGAGAGAAGAGGTTCCAGCCTGATAATTGATCCCCGTGGCGAGGTTGTCGCCAAGGCTCCCGCCGGTGAACAGACCGTTCTGCTCCACGAAGCCGATCGCGCCATTCTTCGTGCGGCAAGAGTCGGGTGTGACGTGACCGGGCATTACTCACGCCCGGATATTTTGGAACTCATTGTCAATGGCAAGTCGGCGACATCGATTTCACCGATAGTCGGGCCTTTGGCAAATCCGGCTGACGGTGCGGTGAATGCAGACCCGCCGATCAAGTAAACCCAACCGGGAATATCCATGGTGAGAAATCTTACGCAAACCGTCACCCGGCAGCAGGAGATGAAATTCAAATGACCATCGAGCTCTACCACACCGCCGGCTCGACCTGCAGTCAGAAGGTCCGCTTGACTCTGGCGGAAAAAGGGTTTCCAGAGCGGGGCAAGGACTGGATCGAGCACGAGGTGAATCTCGGCAAAAACGAGCACCTCGACCCCGACTACATGAAGCTGAACCCCAACGGCGTAATACCGACCCTGGTCGACAATGGGGAGGCCATATACGAGTCCTCGGCGATCATGGAGTATCTTGACGACGTGTATCCGGAGCCGTCGATGATGCCGAAGGATTCTGTACTTCGCGCCCGCGCCCGCGCATGGATGCGTTATATCGACGAAGTGCCCACGGCCGCCGTCCGGGTGCCCAGCTTTGCGAACCTCATCGCACCCATGCGGTATGCCCAACAGAGCGATGAGGAATTCGACGCCCATGCCGATCGCTTGCCCCTGCGGAAGCAGTTTTACAAACGAATGACCCGGAAAGGATTCGGCAAGGAAGAGATCGATCACGCCTGCGATCAAATTCGCCAAACCTGCGAGCGCATCGAGAATTCGCTCGACGAGCTTGGCGGTCCGTGGATTTTGGGCGAACAGTTAACGCTCGTCGACCCGCAGGTGACGCCGTCCATCGACCGGATGGACGACCTTGGCTACGGCTTCATCTGGAGTGATCTGAAGCTGATGGGCGAGTGGTGGGAGCGGGTCAAAGCCCGGCCGTCCTACAAGGCGGCTTTCTATTTCACCACCCGGCTGTCGGAGAAGTTTCCCGAGTACTACAAGACCGCGGCGGAATTGAAGGAAGAACGTGGATACTGAGGTAAGAGGTCCTCCAATGGGATGGACCGGCTGTTTTCCCTGTAAACCGGGGAAGTCACCGGAGAAAGTTTCGCGGAAGACCCGTTCCGTCGCCATACTCCCACATACCGTTCAGCGGCTCGATAGAAATAACTCATGGATATTATTTTTTCATAAGTAATAGATTCATGTTATCACTCCTCGAGCCATGTCTCCGCGCTCTCCGCTGTCCCAACAGATGGGCCCGCATGCCGTGCCGACCCTAGGCCACTGAATCAAAAAAGAAAATTCGTCAGCTTCAGCCGGCGGCCGCTGGACACGGGCCGTCGACGTGCGGCGGCGATTTCCGCGGGCTGCCGCACACCGCCGCCCTCCGCCAAACTTGCAAATTGACTCCAGATTTAAATCGGAGGCAACGTAGATGGGCTGGGGGGGGATGCATGACGCGATGACACATAAACCGACAAAATAGCGCGTCAGGCTCCAGCCGCTCCGAGCGGCGGAACCACGAACCTGTGTCGGCAATCCGCCGTTAGCCGGAGCCCAACGTGATCGAACGGTCAGTTTCATTCCGAGGGTGGCCGAAGATTTAATGTTGAACACAGGGAGCACTATCATGAGTGGGAAGGGAATTACGACACATATCGGCGGTGTGCCGAAGCTGCTCGGCTTGGCCATCGGGGCCGCGACGCTGTTCGCAGGCGTTCCCGCCTTGGCCGATCACGCACCCGGGAAAGGCGGTAAATTTACGGTTCACGTCAACCGTCCGTTCGTCGCCTTCGATGCGATGAAAATGCCCCGGAACGACATGGGCCGGCTGCAGATCATGCACGCCGTCAACGACGTGCTGTTCTACAAGAACCAGAAGACCGGCGAGTTGATTCCCCGGCTCGGGCTCGAAGCCAGCGCAAGCGACGATTTCAAGACCTGGCGGGTGAAGCTGCGCCAAGGCGTGAAGTATTCCAATGGCGAAGAGCTCACGTCGGAGGCCTACGTTCATCACTTTGATCGTTTGCTGAACAGCCGCATCAAGGGCCTCATCCAAGCCGCGTTGAAGGTGAAACTCGAGAAAGTGGTCGCCGTCGACAAGTACACGGTCGAATTTCAGTTGAGCGAACCGAATGTCGCGTTCGATTCCATGATGGCCGGCGCCGAATTTGTTTGGATGATCAACCCTCCGGGATTCGCGAAGGCAAACGAAAACAATCCGGAGTACGCGCGTCAGCTTCTCGGCGCGGGTCCCTATATGATCAAGGAATGGGTGACCGGCAAGGGAATCACCATTGTCCGTAACCCAAATTACTGGAACCCCAAGGAACAGCATGCCGACGAGATCTTCTACAAGGTCACCCAGGGTCCCGAGGGGGCCGGCAACTGGAACCAGATCAAGGCCGGCGATATCGACGTCAGCTGGTCCTTCGGGGGCATATTCAACCGCGCCAAACAGGCCAAGGGCTATGACTTCATCCAGGGCTACCGGACCTATTCGGGCTGGGTGATTAATTTCAACTCGGGCCGCCCGCCCTTCGATGACATCCGGGTTCGCAGGGCGATGGCCCATGCAATCGACCGCAAGCAGATTGCCGGCATCATCTCGCGCGGCACCGCCGAACTGGCTCAGGAGGGGTTCGACCCCAGCCGCCGCTGGCATTGCGGCAACATCAAGCATCTGGAATACGATCCAGAGAAGGCCAAGGCATTGCTGAAAGAGTACGGCAAGCCGGTGGAGTTCACCATGTGGAGCCACGGCGGACCGTTCACGAAAACCGCCGAGGTGGCGCAGGAAATGCTGCGCAACGTCGGCGTCACGGTCCACCAGAAGAAGGTCGGCCCGGGCCCCGGCGCCATATTCAAGAACGTGGCCGGCGGCAATGTGGATGCCTGGGTGTTCCTCGGCGGATTGGCCGCCCACCCGACCTTGTTCGATACCAACATGCATTCGAGCCACAAGGGCAACGTCTTCAAGATCAGTTCGCCCAAGCTCGACGCGGCGATCGAAAAATTAAATGCCGCGCGCGGCGATGACGCGATCAAAAAGGCTCACTGCGAATTCGAGCAGGCCAAGGCCGAAGAGGTGCCGTATCTGCACATTACCTATGGCGTCGCCGGTCTGTTCAAGAAGAAGAACATCGGCGGCATCGAGGTGCCCCAGACGCCGTTGCTCGGCTATCACCGGCTCTACCGGAAGTAGCCACGGCCCGGCCAAACCGATCTCGGGACCGCGGGGCGTCTCCGGGAGACGCTCCGCGGTTCCGCTACGATTTGCACGAATGACGAAAGAATGGGGAAGGCAACATGGACAAGCCCAACATCCGATACAACGTAACCGGCGACCAGGCGATCACGGTCTCGCAGGTCCACGAGGTGGCGAAATCCACCGAAACACCCTGGTGGGGTGAAGATCTGAAGGGGATGTATCCCCGGGCGGAGGATTATCCCAGGCTTCCCGACGAAGATTTCGAACGCAAATTCGGTCAGCTTCGCCAGGTCATGCAGATCGAGGATCTGGATTGCTTTATCATCGCCGGCCGCGCGGCGACGGTCTGGATTTCCGGCTATTTCGATCCCTTCACCAATGTCGGGTACGTCATCTTCCCCCGAGAAGGCGAGCCGATCTTGATCGAGAATTTCGGCCACCACACGCCGACCGCCAAGGCCATCTCCTACATCCGCAACTTCCGCGAGGGATGGCGGGTCAAGCTCGAGACCTTTGCCTATGACGAGGCAGTGGTCGATGCCCTGAACGAATTCGGGATCAAGAGCGGGCGGGTCGGCATCTGCGGTTGGGATATCTGGGAGTGGGAGCCGTCCAACTTCATGCCGGCGAAGGTCATGGACGCCCTCAAGCGCGAGTTTCCGAACGTCGAGTTTCCGTTTTTCGACGATCTCATCATGCGTCTCGCGCGAGTTCACTCCGAGCACGAAATGGTGTTTATCGAAAAATCGGCCGACATGCTCGACAAGATGTTCGAAGAGCTCGAGGCCCAGGTGAAGCCCGGCATGCTCGAATGCGAGGTCTGGGGGATCGTCAAATACGTGATGTACCGTGAAGGCGGCGATGACCCGTTCTCTCAATTGATCGTCAGCCACCCGCAATCCGCGCCGGTGGGCGCGCGCTTCGGCGCCACGATGCCGCCCATGCGGGAGCTGAAGGAAGGCGACATCATCACCGGAGAATATTCGTCGCGCTTCGGCGGCTATTGCACCCAATCGGGACACCCCATCAGCCTGGGCAAACCGATGCAGGAATGGGTCGATCTCTATGATGTCGGGGTCGAGGCCTTGTACGCCGCGGTCGACAAGCTGCGGCCGGGCAATACTTTTCAGGAAGCGCGCCACGCGGGCCGCGACGTCTATATCAAGGAGAATGTATACGGCCGGCTGGCTGGTCACCTGATGGGTATTCAGGTCGAGCGCATCGGCCCCAACGAGCCGTTCGAGCCGGGTATGACCGTTGCGCTTCACTCTTGGCCGTATTCACAGGATTACGGAAAGAGCCACTTCATCGGGGATACTTTCCAGATCACCGAGGGCGCGCCGGTCAAGCTCAACAAATTCCCCGAGAAAATCGTCGAGGTGTAGTTCGCGAGACCGGGGGACTGCAAGTGAGCGATGATGAGGTAAAGACGTTCGAGGTCGTGATCGACGCCACGGCCAAGGCCGTGGGCAAGATGCGCAACGAAGTAACCGTTTACTCCGGCGTCAGCGGAAACACCTTTCAGATGGCGACGGACGAGGGCCCGGTGCATGGCGGCGATAGCTCGGCGCCGCCGCCTCTGGCCTATTTCGCGACCGCCATGGTGACCTGTCTGATGACCCAGATCCGGGCGTTCTCCAAACGGCTGCGGATTCCGATAAACGATGTCAGCGTCTCGGGGCGATGCCATTGGCGAGGCACGGTGGTCGGGCGCAATCCCTACGAGACCGAGCCCATAGGCTTCGACCTCGACATCGATATCGATTCCGACGCTTCGCCGGAAGACCTCAAACGCCTCATCGGCGCGGCAAAGAAGGGGTGTTTCGTCGAACAGACGTTGGGACGGGCCAATGAAATCGGTCATCGCTTGAAGGTCGGAGAGGAGTGGGTGGAGGTCTAGCCGCTGTACCGCTCTCTTCACGCAGGGAACGATCAATGTTGGAGCTTTACTATTTTCATGGCGCGACCTGCGGACTAAAGGCCCGGCTTGCTCTCGCCGAAAAGGGGGTGGGCTATACGGGCCATGCCGTCGAGCGGGCCTATCTGCGAACCCCCGAATATTTGAAGCTGAACCGGAACGGCGTGGTGCCGACGCTGGTCCACGATGACGAGGTTCTCACCGAAAGTTCGGTCATCATCAACTATGTCGATGACGCCTTTGACGGCCCGCCCCTCAAGCCATCGGACCCGCGCGGGATCGCCGGCACATGGTGGTGGATGAAGCGGGCCGATGAGTGTCTGTTCTGTATCGGGACGCTGACCTACACGGTCTCGTTGCGCCCCATCGTTCTCCAGAAGTCTCCGGAAGAGCTTGAACGCTACATCGAGGAGACCCCGAACCCGGCATTGCGCCTCCGGCGGCGGCGGCTCGTCGAACTCGGCTACGACAACCCGGACTTTCCAGCCGCTCTTGAGGGCCTGACGACCATGCTGAGCGACATGGAAGAATCGCTCACGGTCCATGAATGGCTGGCGTCAGATGAATACAGCCTTGCGGACACGGCCATGAGCCCGCTCATTGAGCGGCTGGACGAGCTTCAATGCACCGGCCTGTGGACCCGCAAACACCCCCGCGTGACCGCTTGGTGGCAGAAGATAAAAGGCCGCAATTCATATGACGCCTGTTTGGCGGAGACCCCAAACCCCGAAAAACCTCAACATGTCCGCTCGGGAAAGAAAGCCTGGCCGGAAATCGAACGCCGGTTGGCGGGGTGATGCGGTTGATGCGATCGCGGCCCGGACGATGAAATATTTTCAGGCACGGCTGCTGCATCTCATTCCGGTCTTCTTTCTGGTGACATTCGCCAGCTTCATGATGCTGAATCTGCTGCCGGGAGATCTCGTCGATCAGTTGCTCATCGATGAGAATTCGGGAACCGTCGTCACCGCCGAACACCGGGCCGCCCTCGAGAAGGAGCTCAATCTCGATAAGCCGGTGATCGTTCGATATTTCGTTTGGCTGACAAATCTTTTCCAAGGCGATATGGGGCGCTCCTACATCAACGCGCAGTCGGTCGCCGAGGCCCTGGCGGTCCGGATTCCGGTTTCGCTTGAACTGATGATCCTGGCGCAGATATTGGCGATCGCCATTGCCGTGCCGTTCGGCCTTTTGGCGGGCTACAAGTCGGGCCGACCCATCGACCGGGGCATTTCCATAATTTCATTCGGCGCGCTGGCCGTGCCGGTCTTCATCATGGGGACCGCGCTGATCTGGATTTTCGCCATCTGGTGGCCGGTGCTGCCCTCGTCCGGGCACACCGCGTTCGCCAAGGACCCGTTGGAGAACCTTCAAGGCTACATTCTGCCGGCGACAACCATGGCGGTGGTGGAGGCGCCGATCCTGCTGCGCGTGCTGCGTTCCGATCTCATTTCAACCCTGCAGGAAGATTTCATTGCGCTCGCGAAGTCGAAAGGCATGACGACGCGACAAATTCTGCTGAATCATGCTCTCCGTCCGTCGTCGTTCACCTTCGTCACCGTGCTCGGGCTGCAGCTCGGCAATTTGGTCGCCGGATCCATCGTCGTCGAGACCCTGTTCAGCATTCCGGGCGTCGGCAAGCTGCTGATCGATTCCGTCGATGCCCGGGATGAATTGCTGGTCCAGGGCGTGGTGACCTTCATCGCGCTGGTCTATGTCGGGATGAACCTGCTGGTCGATCTCATGTACGCGGTGCTGGATCCCCGCGTGATGCGGCGGGCTTAAGGGAACCGGGAGCCGGACATGGACCAATCCGCCGTTCTTCGCCCCTTCCGCAAGCTGTTGGGCCGCCGCCCGCAAGCGGACGCCAGTGACTATATCCGCCGCCAAAGCCAGTTGGGGCTGATCTTCTGGCTTGCCGCGACATTCATTGCCGCCGCCGCCGCGGCCGCCCTGTTCGCCAATTTCCTTCCGTTGCAAAACCCCTCGGTGCAGAACTATCGGGCGATCAACGCGCCGTTCTCCCTCGACCATCTGTTCGGCACCGACTATCTCGGCCGCGACATGTTCTCGCGGACGATTTACGGGGCCCGGATCTCGTTCGGCGTCGCCTTCAGCGCCCCGCTGATCGGCATCGTGATCGGGCTGTGCCTCGGCATGTCGGCGGGCTATTTCCGCGGCCGGGTCGATAGCGCAGTGGGCATCCTCGTCGATTCGATCCTCGCCTTTCCCAACATCGTGCTGGCGATCGGCTATTTGTTCTTCGCCGGGCCGACCTTGATCAATGTCATCCTGGTCATCTCGTTTTACACCATCCCGCATTTCACCCGCATTTCCCGGGCAAACACGATACTGTACGCGCAACGAGAGTTCGTGCTGGCGGCCCGGGCGCAAGGCGCCTCGAATCTGCGCATTCTCCTTCGCGAGCTGCTGCCCAACGTGTTTGTTCCGGTTGCCTCGTACAGCCTATTGGTGATGTCGTTCACCATCGTCCTGGAGGGTACCCTCTCCTTCCTCGGCGTTGGCATTCCGCCGCCCACCCCGACGTGGGGACGGATGATCGCCGAGGGCGTCGAGGAACTGGCCGAAAACCCCTGGATTTCATTTGTGCCGTCGATTTTCATGTTCCTGACCGTCCTGTCCCTGAATCTTATGGGGGACCGCCTGCGGCAGCTATCCGATGTCAGAAGCAGCAATGCCTAGCCGGGAGGAGGATTGATGAAGCTTAGCCAGGACAAATCGCTACGCCTTTCCGACGCGCGGGCGTTGGTTCGCCGCGCCGTCGACAAGGCCGAGGCGCTGTCCTCGAGCGGCGTGTTCATCGCGGTCGACGAAAGCGGCGCGCCGGTCAGTTCGTCCCACATGGATGACGCCGAGCCGTTCGCCATACCCGTGACCCGGGCCAAGGCCTACTGCGCCGCCGCATCGAGGGTCGACAGCGAGGTCGTTTTCGAGCGCCTGGCGCACCGCTATCTCGGCCATTACTTCAGCTATCAGGCGTTCGCCCGGGATACCATGTTCGCCGCTCAGGGAGGCATGCTGATCAGAAGGAACGGCACGGTCGTCGGTGCGCTGGCGACCGGCGCGGCGATCGGCCCCTTCGTCACGGTCGATGGCGTCGCGCCCGAGCAACTGATCATCGACGGCAGGCCGGCCAATCTGGAAGACCTGATCATCTGCTATGCGCTTGGCGTTCCCTATGAATCGCAACATGGGAGCGACGAAGACCGATGGATGGAGGCCTACGGCAAACCCGCGTCCGATTTCGGTCCCGGCACGGGTTTCCACGACCCGCCCGCGGCGAGCCGGCAGGAGCGCCTCGACAACGGTATCGCCCTCGCCGATGCGGCGATCGGCGAGGCGTCCGCCCAAGATGCGGCCGTCTCCGTCGTGGTGGTCGACCGTTCCGGCGATCAGATACAACTTGACCGAATGGACGGCGCCTCGCCCATGTCTCCCGATCTGGCCGATGCGGTCGCCGTGACCGCCGCGAACTTTCGAATGTCCAGCAGCGAAGCCGCGGGCCGGTGCGAGGCGACGCCCGGCCTGGGCCGGATTGGAGAGATCATCCCCTATCCGTTTGCGGCCCTTCCCGGCGGGGTGCCCATATTCGACGGGGGCCGCCTGACAGGCGCGATAGGTGTCGCCGGCGCCGATCTGAACCCGCTGCAATGTGAGCGCATCGCCGGGCAGGCCGTCAAATCCTGCGGCGGTTCCACTCAAAGGTAGGTCAGGACGCGCCATGGCAACCAAAACCACACGCCGAAATCGCAGGCGCCACGGCTATGCGGTCGACTTTCACGCCCACATCGTGCTGCCCGAAGCCGTGGCGTTCGCCGCCCGGCACGGCATGGTGCGCGAGGTGTCGCGGGTGGTGAGGTCGGGAATGCTGCCCACCATCAAAGCATGGGAACAAGGAAAGCTGCCCCTCACCAAGGTGAGGAACAAGGGACAGGCCGCGGCCATCCGGATGGTCGACCCGGCTCTTCAGCTAAAGGATATGGACGATCGCGGCGTCGATATCTCGGTGCTGAGTGCAAGCCTGATCCACCAATGCACCTATCACGCGGGCGCGGATGCCGCCCTCGCGATCGAAAAAAAGACCAATGACCGGATGGCGGCGTTCATTGCCCATGCGCCCGACCGTTTCGTCGGACTGGGATCGGTGCCCATGCAAAGCGTTCCAAAAGCCGTTGCCGAGTTAAGGCGCTGCATGACCGGCCTCGGCCTGAAGGGCGTGCAAATTTCATCCATGGCGGGCAGGCGGGAGCTCGGTGATCCCGCGCTGGACCGGTTCTGGCAAACTGCGGAGAGTCTCGGCGCGGTGATCTTCATTCATCCCTCGGGCGTCCTGGATGCGCGGTTCGCAAAACACCAGCTTTGGAACAGCGTCGGCCAGCCACTGGAGGAAACCATGGCCATGTCGAGCCTTATCCACGAGGGTGTGCTCGACAGATTCCCGAAATTGAAAATTTGCATGGCTCATGGCGGTGGTTACCTGCCGTTCTATACCGGCCGGGCGGACCGGAATTATCGGGACAAGCCGTTCACTCGGGGACCCATGACCATGGCCCCGAGCGCTTACCTGCGGAAGTTCCACTACGAATCCTGCATCTACAATCCGGACATGCTCGAATACCTGGTCGGCAAGGTCGGCGCCGGCCGGATCGTCATGGGATCGGACTACCCGGTCGGCGAATCCGATCCCGTCGGATTCGTCCGGCGCGCACGGGGGATTTCCAGGGAGGCCAAGGAAAAAATCCTGTGGCGGAATGCATCGAGACTGCTGGGTCTGTCGCTCTGACCCCGGTCTTCCGGGAGGCGGGGCTGTCATGTCCCGCCGCCAACAGGCTTACAACCTGCCCGGGTTCGATTGAATCCTGGCGTATTGAATTCGGCGGATACGATTTCGGGCCCGGTCCTTCGGTTTCCCTTTCGGCCGATTTCATGCGACAACCAGCGGCGTTCCAATAGCTTGCGGTCCCGATGCAGACTCTCTCCGGTTTTGATTTCCTCATCGCCGTCGACCATCTGGCGGTTGCCGTGTTCGCCATATCCGGCGCGCTGGTGGCGAGCCGCAAGCAGATGGACATCTTCGGCTTCGTGCTGTTGGGCACGGTGACCGGCGTGGGCGGCGGCACGGTCCGCGATCTGCTGCTGGGCGACGGGGCGGTCAACTGGGTGCGGGAGCCGTCCTACGTCGCCGTTTGCATCGCCGCCGCCGCGGTCACCTATTTCGCCGCCCACTTGTTTCATTCCCGCTACCGGCTGATCCTGTGGCTGGACGCCCTCGGGCTCTCACTGTTCTGCATCCTGGGCGCGGGGAAGGCCCTGGCGGTCGGCACCCATCCCCTGGTGGCGGTCATCATGGGGATCATTACCGGCACCTTCGGCGGGATCATCCGCGACGTGCTCGGCGGCGAGGTGTCGCTGATCCTCCGAAAGGAGATCTACGTTACCGCCGCGCTGGCCGGCGCCCTCGTGTTCGTCGGGCTGTCCCTCACCGGGGCCGGCGGTCTCTTGGCCTTTGTGTTGGGCTTCCTGTGTTGCTTCACGGTTCGCGCCCTGGCAATCAGGTTCGGCTGGTCTCTCCCGGCCTACAAGGCCCGGGAAGGCCGGGACGTTTCCTGAAGGCGCCGACTGGGATGGATCGGAGGATTGGAAAATGACGAGAGTGGACGAAGCGCGCCGGCAGGTGGCCGTCGCCAACCGGATCCTGGCCCGCGAGGACGTGGTGGATGCCTACGGACACGTGAGTTCGAGGCACCCGGACGATCCCGAACGGTTTCTGCTCGCCCGGTCGGTGAGCCCGGCCCTGGTGACGCCCGCCGACATCATGGAGTTCGACCTCGACTGCAACCCCATAGACGATGACCGGCGGCCCTACGGCGAACGGTCGATCCACGGTGCCGCCTATCAGACCCGGCCCGACGTCAATGCCGTGGTCCACAACCATTCCCACGCCGTGATCCCGTTCGGCGTCACCAATACGCCGATCCGACCGCTGGTCCACGTCGGCAGCGGCATCGGCCCGGAAGTCCCGGTGTGGGACATCGCCGACAATTTCGGCGATACCAACATGCTGGTCCTGACCATGGAGCAGGGCCGCGATCTCGCGAAATGTCTGGGGGCGGGACGGGTGGCGCTGATGCGGGGTCACGGATGCGTGGTCGTCGGTCCCAACCTCAAGGAGGCGGTCATGGTGTCGATCTACCTCCAGGTCAATGCCCAGCTTCAAATGGCCGCCATGCGGATGGGCGAGGTCAAATATTTGTCGCCCGAGGAAGAACGGCTCTATCAGGAAATCCAGTTCTCCCCGCTTTCCATGGACCGGGCCTGGGAGTATTTCGAGGAGCGCGCCGATCTCAGCGGCATTTGAGCTAATTCCAATTTGCGCCGAACCGCCGTATAATTAACAAGTTAAATAATTCAGGGCAGGGGACCGGCGGATGAAACTCGTTACCTATGAGCTAGACGGCAAACCCTCGTTCGGCGCCGTCGTCGGCGACGGAATAGTCGATGTCGGCGCGCGGAACGAAACCGGCTGCGGCAGCGTTCTCGAAGTGCTGCAAACGGGCAGCCTCGCCAAGGTCGACAAGATGACCTCCGGCGCCGCGGCCGATGCGGCTCTCGCCGACATCAGATATCTCCTGCCCATCCCGCGGCCGCCGAAGCTTCTGTGCATCGGGGTCAACTACGCCAACCGCAACGAGGAATACAAGGACGGTTCCGACCTGCCCCAATTTCCATCGATGTTTTTCCGCACGCCTGGGTCCTTCGTCGGCCACGGTGAGGACATCATTCGCCCGCCGGAATCCGGTCAGTTGGACTACGAAGGCGAGATCGTGCTGATCATCGGCAAGGGCGGACGGCGGATCCCCAGGGAGAACGCCCTCGATCACATCGCGGGCATGACGCTGATGAACGAGGGCACCCTCAGGGATTGGATCCGGCACGCCAAGTTCAACGTCACCCAGGGCAAGAACTTCGAAAAAAGCGGGGCCATCGGGCCCTGGATGGTCACGCCCGACGAGACCGGCGGTTTCGACGGGCTCCATCTGACCACCAGGGTCAACGGCGAGGTGCGTCAGGACGATACCACCGACAGCATCATTTTCGACTTTCCCTACCTGATCAACTATATCTCCACCTTCGCCGAGCTGGAGCCGGGGGACGTCATCTCGACCGGCACGCCGACCGGGGCGGGCGCCCGCTTCGATCCGCCGAAATGGCTGGTGCCGGGCGATACGGTGGAGATCGAGGTGCCGGGCATCGGTGTCCTGTCCAACGGCGTGGCGGACGAGAAAGTCTGAGCGCCGATGAGCCGCGTACCGCTCCGGGATTTCTCTCACTCATTGCCGATGGCGCTGTTGCGGGCGCGCGAAGCCGTGATGAGCCGTTTCCGGCCGATGCTGCGGGCCCACGGCGTGACCGAACAGCAGTGGCGGGTCCTGCGCGCCCTGGAGGATACAGGTGAGATCGAGATCAGCCGACTGGCGGAGCGGAGCTTCATCCTCATGCCCAGCCTGTCGCGCATCCTCCGGAATCTCGAGGGCCGGGACCTGATCACCCGGAGGGCCGCCGCGGCCGATCAGCGGCGGGCGTTGGTCGCCATCTCGCCCAAGGGCCTCGAACTGGTCGGCGAGGTCGCGCCCCATTCGGAGGCCAATTACGCGGCCATCGCCGAAGCGGCCGGAGAGGACAATATCGCCCAGCTCTACGGCCTGCTCGACCGGGTCACCGAATCCCTGGAGCCGCCCCCCGAGGACTGAGCGCCGGCGCCGGGGTTGTCCGGCGATTGGCGGAGTGGCAGGCTAGGGGCCGTCGTCATTTGCGAGCGGGTGGAGTTCGTTGCGCGGTCCCGGGCCCCAAACATTTCATCGCGGATTCAAATTGCCGGTCCCAGGATCATGTGCGGCATAGCGGGAATCATTCACTACGGCGTTTCCGGCGGCGTTCCCGAACCCGTGCTCCGGGACATGAACGATGCACTGTCGCACCGCGGTCCGGACGGCGAGGGGACATGGCTGTCCGACGACCGGCGGGTCGGCCTCGCCCATCGCCGGCTGTCGATTATCGACCTCACGGCCGAAGCCGATCAGCCCATGCGCAACGAGGATGGGTCGGTCTGGATCACGTTCAACGGGGAAATCTACAACCACCTCGAGCTAAGACGGGAGCTCGTGGCCGCAGGCCACACGTTCGCGACCGACCATGCCGATACCGAAGTTCTCGTCCACGGCTACGAGGAGTGGGGCATCGAACGGCTGCTCGCGCGTCTCCAGGGCATGTTCGCCTTCGCCATTTGGGACGGGAACGCAAGGCGCCTGACCCTGGCCCGGGACCGGGTGGGCATCAAACCGGTTTATTTCGCCAAGGCGGGCGGGCGGTTTCTCTTCGCCTCAGAGATAAAATCCCTGGTCCGCCATCCTGCCGTTACGCCCGACTTGTCCGGGACCGCGCTCTACCACTACCTGAGCTATCTGACGCCGCCCGCGCCGCTCACCATGTTCCGCGGCATCTACAAACTGCCGGCGGCCCACTATCTCGAGGTGGCCGACGGGGGAGCCATGCGGGCGGTCCACTATTGGGACGCCGTGCCCCGCGGCGGGGGTGACGGCGGGGAGGATTATGAAACCGGCGTCCTCGACCGGCTGGAACGGTCGGTGGAGCGCCGGATGATGTCCGATGTCCCGTTCGGCGCCTTTCTGTCAGGCGGTATCGATTCGTCGGTGAACGCGGCCCTGATGAGCCGCCACTCGGCGGAGCCCGTCAAGACGTTTTCCGTCGGATTCAGCGATCACCAGCATCTCAACGAGCTGGACTACGCCCGGCGGGTGGCCGGTCACCTGGGCACCGAGCACCACGAGGTGCTGGTTAACGAAAGCGACATGACCGGATACCTGGCGCAGTTGGTGCGGGACCAGGATGAGCCGCTGGCCGACTGGGTTTGCATTCCCCTCCACTTCGTCTCGAAGCTGGCGCGCGAGAGCGGGGTGAAAGTGGTTCAGGTCGGCGAGGGATCGGACGAGCAGTTCTGCGGCTACCGCTCCTACATGATGTACCTGCGGCTTCACCAGAAGTATTTCGGCCCGTTTCGGAAGTTTCTGCCGGGCTCCATGCAGCGGGGTGCCGCGGCCGGCGCGCGGGCCGTCGCCGGCATGTTTCCCGGTTTCGAGATTTACGCCGATGCCGTCGGCCGCGCCGCCCGCGGCGGCGAGGCCTTTTGGAGCGGCGCCGTGGCCTATTGGGAATCCCAGAAGGCGCCGCTGACGGATGGCGCCGATCCGGCCGGGCCGGAAGACTTCGACGAACTCATCGGTATGGGACTGCTGCCGCCGCGGTTCCGGGCGCGGGACAGTGAGCAGGTGGCGCTCGCATACCTGGATGGGTTCGACATGCGTTTTCCCGGGAGCGACCAGTTGACGCGAATAATCCACAACGAATTCCGGCTTCGCCTCCCGGAGCTTCTGCTGATGCGGGTGGACAAGATCACCATGGCGTCCTCCCTCGAAGGCCGGGTGCCGTATCTCGATCACGAACTCGTCGAGTACACCATGGGCATCCCGATGGACGCCAAAATCAGGGGCGGAGAGGCCAAGGCGCTGCTCAAATCGGCGGTCCGCGGGATCATCCCCGACGACATAATCGACCGCCCGAAGATGGGCTTCTCGGCGCCCATGGCGGAATGGCTGCGGGGCAATTTCGGACGCCAGGCGGAGGCGCAAATCACTGCCTCGTCCCTGTTGGACGCGGCGGGGCTGAACGAGGCGCATGTGCGGAATCTGATCTCGGACCACCGCAATGGCCGCCGCGATGCGGCGCTGTTGGTCTGGGTGCTCTATAACGCGGCGGCATGGTTCGACCATTGGGTGGATGGTGGCGAATGACCGCCGACAAAGTTTGCTAGTTGACGGAAGGCAGCTTTAGCCGCGTGAGTTCATCGGTTTCTAGATTGAGGAGCCAAAGGCCCGATTTCGATTTGCTGTCGCTCCGATCGCTCTCTAATACCGTGAGTGCAATTCGGGAGCCGTCCGGCGAGATCGCCAAATCTCCAGTTATGGAACTCAACCAGGTAACGCGCCGGACCTGATCGTTCTCTCTCAAGAAAACGTCGTAGACGTATCCGAATCGGGGGTTATCCAGGTCGTTCGTGCGCGAAATGAACGCGATTCGCCTTCCATCGCTACTTGGACTCGGTTTACTTGAGTATTCCCCACGCTCAAGTAGCGGCTTGAGACTGGTTTGATTGGCTTCGAGCAAAAAGATCGTATTTCCGCCATAGGCTGCGGAATATTTCTTGTGGACCTGGACTGTCCGCCCCATGCCGTCGCCAGAAAATAATACTCGATCACCATTTGCAAAGTATGACGGTGGAGAGATTGAATAAAAATCGTGATTGGTAAATCGTCTTTCCCCCCCCGACAAAATATTTGCCTCAAACAAATCAAATCCTGCTGGCCTCTTGGTTCCGTACCGGAAACGCGTCGACTTTCCAAACAAAACACAGTCCCCATCGGGAGAAACCACCGGGGACAATTTGAACCCGTCAGAGGCGGTAACCACAGTAACTTTGGGATTGGGCTTGGAAAAATCAGCTCGATTAATGAATGCAATTTGATTTTTCGGCTCTCCCCAATTGCCCATTACAAAAAATACCCTATCTCCAGATGCATCGTAGCGGGGCTGCCTCCAATACACCCCTATGGGCTTGTCCACGACGCGAATGCTTGCAGAGTGAAGTTCATATGCCGCCAATGTGCAGTCAGAATTCTTGGGACAGTGATCCAAGAAGATTGTCGAATTGTCCTTGGAGAATGACGGATGGGAGAATGCAGGGGCGCTCACTGGACTACAGGACGCCAGAGGTAGCGCTGCTACAATTGCAACCAGGAACCACATCGTAGCGGAAGCTGATCCAGCGTTAGTGTTTATCCGACCAGGACGTCGCATTTACCTACCACTCCACCACTGCCAACCCACCACACTACCTGCGACCAACCTTGCGAACTGCAAAATGAAGTAATATCAAAAGCGCAAATAATATTAGTGATGTTATAGTTCCTTTTGTATTTCCTTGGTATAATAAAAACAAAATATTGTAAATTAAAATAATTCCGGCCAATATTTCAAGTAATTTGAACGTTTTAAATTCGTAAATCGGAACCGTATCGGGAGAATTCAACTCATTATCCAGATCCGATGGCGATAGTCTTTCGGGTGCGCCGTGACAAGTGAGCCGCGCGATCAACTCCATAACAGCAGAATGAAACACAAATAAACCAGCCATATAAATTAAGAAAAACGGAAAATTCTGGGATGATAAATATAAACCAAGAAATGAGGCCAGATTCAGAAAAACAAAGTCTATTTTGACCAATCTTCTGACTGCCGTGATTCGAGAAGGAGGCAATTGATAGCCTCCGAGGCGGGTTCCATGAGGGTAAAACCTCATAGAATCGCTGGTGCCTTTGAAGTAGTAACTAAGAACACGTTCAAGAATACCCATGGAGAATTTCAATCTCCTCGTCGCAATCAAGCCGCCCCACGCTATCGGCAATCAGCGACCAAGGATCGAAAATAGCCGGTCAAAGCTCACAGTTCCACTACGACGCCTTCGCCATCGGACGTTGGTGGACTGCCGGGCGCAAATGATATAATCCGTTGATTCCGCTTCGATAACTTCGAGACCGGTTGTGAGCCGCAAATTTCCACGCAGCAACAAGATCCGCGTGCTGGTCAACGGAATTCATGCAAAGAGCGGCGGCGGGGTCACCTACCTGAGAAATATCCTGCCGCCCCTCGCGGACGATGACGATCTCGAAATCCATCTTGTCCTTCATCGCGATCAATCCGAGCTCTATGGATTTTTGAGTGAGAAGGTGCGCGTCCATCCGCTCGAATTCGACAACCGGTTCTTCCCCGCCCTGGTGTGGGAGCAGCTGTCCCTGCCGGGTCTGGCCAGATCGATGTCCGCCGACGTCACCTTCTCGCCGGCCAACTACGGACCGCTGTTCGCGCCGAACCGGGTGATCCTGCTGAGAAACTCCCTCGCGGTCGTCGGCCGGGAAACACGGCTCTCGCGCCGTCCCTACTGGATAGGACTGGCCCTGATGACGGGTCTGTCGCTGTTGACCTGTACGAAGGCGATCGCGGTCTCTCGGTACGCCAGGAACGCCTTGACCTTCGGTTTCGGCGGCCGCCTCCGGGACAGGGTTACCATCGTCAATCACGGGGTAGACCCGGTGTTTTCGCCGGACGATACGGTGGACCGCGAACCCTATTTGCTGGCGGTCTCCGATATCTATATTCAGAAAAATATCCACACCCTTGTCGAGGCGATGGCGGCGGTTCATCGCCGGCGTCCGGAGATCAAATTGAAGATCGCCGGACGATCCATCGATGCCGGCTATATGGGGGAGCTTCAGAAGAGGATTGCCGAGCTCGACCTGGCCGGCGCAGTCGAGTTCCTGGGGGAGAAACGGACCGGCGAGCTGCTCGAATTGTACCGCCGCTGTCTGGTGTTCGTGTTTCCCTCGACGGTGGAAACATTCGGCAATCCGCTGGTCGAGGCGATGGCCTGCGGCGCCCCCATCGCCTGCTCGAACACGGCGGCCATGCCCGAAATCGTGGGCGATGCGGCGGAATTCTTTTCGCCCCTGGATGCCGAAGAGATGGCTTCCAGGATTCTCGCGATTGCCGATGACCCGGCGCTGCGGCGCGAACTGGGACTCCGCGCAACCAAGCGGGCCGCCGGATATTCGTGGTCCAGGGCGGCCTCGGAAACCGCTGAGGTCATCAAGAAGGCCGCCCGGGGCGGAAGGCGGCGCGGCGACTCTCCCAAGGTTCGGGCAACGCGATGAGCGTCCGGCCGCCCCGGCCGGGGTTTCGCCTTCTATCGCCAGATGCCGCGGGTGTCGATGACGGTTTTCCCGGCGAGGCGGTCCCGTTCCAGGGAGCGGAACTCGTTGTGATCGGTGAGCAGGACGACGATATGGGCGGCATCGAGGGCATCGTCGAGCGCGCAGAGCGCCGCGTCCCCGAGGGCGAGGCCGTCCGGCAGGGAGTCGATATTCGGTTCGACGATCAGCATCGGCACCGACGTCTCCGCCGCCAGCAGGCGGATCACGTCGAGGGCCGGGCTTTCGCGAAGGTCGTCGATGTCGGCCTTGTAGGCCAGGCCGAGACAGGCCACCGGCCCTCCCGGCAGCTCATCGAGCGCGGCCGTGATTCGCCGCACCACGCGCGCCGGCATGCCGTCATTGACGTCCCGGGCGGTTTGGATCAGCGGCGTCGACTCCGGCGCCGTCTGGACGATGAACCAGGGGTCGACGGCGATACAGTGGCCGCCGACGCCGGGCCCGGGCCGCAGGATATCGACCCGGGGATGGCGGTTGGCCAGCTCGACCAGCGACCAGACGTCGATGCCGAGTTCCTCGCACACATTCGCCATCTCGTTGGCGAACGCGATGTTGGTGTCCCGGTAGGCATTCTCGGCGAGCTTGACCAACTCGGCGGTCCGGGCGTCCGTGACGTGGCAGTCGCCCTTGACGAAGGCGGCGTAAAACGCTTTTGCCTTTTCGCCGCACGCCGGGGTCAGGCCGCCGATCACCCGGTCGTTGTCGACCAGCTCCAACAGGATTCGGCCCGGCAATACGCGCTCCGGACTGTGGGCCACATGCACGTCGCAGGTCTCGCCGCCGTCGGCCGGAAAGGAAAGATCGGCCCGCTCCTCGGCCAGCCAGTCGGCCAGCTGCCCGGTGGTGCCGACGGGCGAGGTGGATTCGAGCACCACGAGGTCGCCGGATTTCAGCACCGGCGCGAGGCCGCGGGCGGCGGCCTCCAAATGCTCGAGGTCCGCGGTTCGCCGGTCGGTGAACGGGGTGGGGACGGCAATGACGAAGACGTCGGCCTCCACCGGTTTGGCGCGGATCGTGAAATTTCCCGACGCGATCGCGCTCCGCACCAGGATGTCGAGATCGGGCTCGACGATATGGGTTTCGCCCCGGC
Source organism: Rhodospirillales bacterium (assembly GCA_965221855.1). Classification (GTDB taxonomy): domain Bacteria; phylum Pseudomonadota; class Alphaproteobacteria; order Rhodospirillales; family UBA2165; genus JAJDXO01. Next base: position 432,859 of record CBDCSV010000007.1, read on the forward strand.
CGAGTTCCTCGACCACGCCGTCATCGGCGTCGACGCCGACCACCTCGATGCCCCGGTTGGCGATGACCGCCGCCGTCGGCAAGCCCACGTAGCCGAGCCCGATCACGCAAACTCTGCCGGATCCGCCGTTCATGAGCCGATCACGTCGGCTATTCGCGAGGCCGCCCTGCCGTCGCCGTAAGGGTTGATGGCTTTGCTCATCTCATCGTATGCCGCCCGGTCCTCCAACAGCCGCTCGGTCTCCGAAACGATTTTCGCCCGGTCGGTGCCGACCAGACGCACGGTGCCGGCATCGACGGCCTCCGGCCGCTCGGTGACATCCCGCATGACCAGAACCGGCTTGCCGAGCGACGGGGCTTCCTCCTGTATGCCGCCGGAATCGGTGATGATCAACCGCGCCCGGTCCATCAGGGCGACGAACGGCAGGTAGGCGACGGGTTCGACCAAGTGCACATTGTCCCGGCCGCCGAGGATATCGTGAACCGGCCCCTGGACGTTGGGATTGAGGTGGACCGGATAGACGATCTCCACATCGGGCCGCGCACCGAGGTCGGCGAGGGCGCCGCAGATTCGCTGAAATCCGTCACCGAAGTTCTCCCGCCGGTGGCCGGTCACCAGGATCAATTGACGTTCCGGGTTCAGCGCGGGCAGTCCGGATTGGACGGAGCCGGCGAGGACGCCGTCCTCGGCCAGACGGTCGCGGGCGGCGAACAGCGCATCGATCACCGTATTGCCGGTGACCGTAATGCCGCTCTCGCCGATGCCTTCGCCGAGCAGGTTTTGACGCGCCGATTGGGTGGGCGCGAAGTGCAAGTCGCACAGGGTGTCGGTCACCCGGCGGTTCATTTCCTCCGGCCACGGCGCCATCATGTTTCCGCTGCGAAGCCCAGCCTCCACATGTCCGACCGGGATGCCCTCATGGAACGCCGCCAGCGAGGCGGCCATCGTCGTTGTGGTATCGCCGTGAACCAATATCCGGTCGGGCGCCAGCTCCTCGAAGATCGGGGGCAGGCCGCGAAGCACCGCGGTCGTGATGTCCTCCAGGGTTTGTCCGTGGGTCATGATGTCGAGATCGAACTCGGGCTCGATTTCGAACACGGCAAGAACCTGATCGAGCATGTCCCGGTGCTGCGCACTGACGCAAACGAACGACTCGATGCCGTCGCGCGCCGCCAATTCACTGACGACGGGCGCCATCTTGATGGCTTCGGGCCGGGTGCCGAAGACGGAAAGAACGCGCATGGAAGGAGTGCCCCCGTTAGACGTGGCACCGGTATAACAGAAGCAGGGCCCTGAAACGAATATGAAACGAATACTGAAAATACGGCGCGGGCGGGGGTTGGAAGGAGTCAGGACCGTTCCCGGAGTTCCTTGATCATTTGCCGCATGGTCCGGAGGTCGATCGCGCCCGGCACCACCCGGTCGCCGATGATGAAGGCCGGGGTTCCGCGAATCCCCAAGCGCTCGGCGAGCCGAGAGTTGCGTTGCAGCGCCTGTTCCACCGCCGGATCATTCAAGTCCGCCTTGATCGCTTCCGGATCGAGGCCGACGTTCCCGGCGATGCGCAATATCTTGCGCTCGGACAGGCCACCCTGGGATTCCATCAGCGCGGTATGGAAATCCATGTACTTGTCCCGGTCCCGGTTCCAGGCGGCCAGCGCCGCGCGGGCGGCGATCCGCGATTCCGGTGTCAGGATGGGGAACTCCTTGAACACCCAACGAATGTCGCCGTCGGTCCTGAGCAACTCCTGGATGGCGGGGAACACCTGTTTGCAGAAGCCGCACAGGTAGTCGAAAAACTCGACGACGGTGACGCCGCCCCTCGGGTTCCCGCCGACCGGCGACGTGGGGTCGCGTTCCAGTTCGCGGCGGTGCGCGGCCAGATTGGAGCGCTGACGCTCGTTTTGCCGCGCCTGTTCGCGCTGCTGGAGGATTTGGATCGCCTCCAGAATGATCTCGGGATTGTTGCGGAGGTAATCGCCCATAAGCTCCCGGACCTCTTCTTTCTGCTGGTCCGTCAGCCCGTCCGGAAATGGCCGGGGACCGCTTTGTGCGGCGGCATCACCCGGGAGGGCGAGGGTCGCGGCGGCGAGCGCCAATAGGACGGCAAGGCTTTTCATCGAACGGGAAACCCGGCGGCTTTGACGCCGGGATGATGACCCAGCCCCCGCCGGGGAACAAGTGGAGACGGCTGAAACCCCCGTTGTCTCACGAAAAAATGACTCCTGGCGGAGAAGCCGGAGATTGGCGGACTCACCGGAAACGGCTACCGGTTTCGGCGCTGCCGGACCAGACCGGTCTCGGCTGCGGAAAGCACGTCCTGGGCCCGTATCCACGCCGGCGAGCCGGCCGGGAGCAGGTGAATCGCCCGGTCTGCGAGCCCCTTGGCATCGCCATAGCGGCGTTGCAGCAGAGCCTGCTCGGCGAGGGCATGAGACATGCGTCCCCGCTCACCCTTCCGGCCATAGGCGATGCCCAGTTGATGCCAGACCGATGCCCGGTTCGGCTCCCGGCTCAGCGACGCGGACAGGTTTTCGATGGCCGCGTCGAGCAGGGCCGGATCCTGGGTCGACACCTGGACGCGGCCCATGTCGGCCCGCAGCAAGGCCGAATCCAGGACCAGACGGATGGCCTCCTCGTAGTAAGGCAGGGCCTCCCGCGCGCGGCCGCTTTCGAACAAGATCTGGCCCTTCAGTTCCCGGAAATAGCCATCTTCCGGAAATTCGGCGATCAGCCCGCTGATGCCGTCCAGCGCCTGTTCGATGTTGGCGCCCCGGTAATGCGCGATGGAACGGGCGTAGCGGGCGACCACGGATCGGTCGCTATCGGGAAAGGCCCGGAACGTGCGCGGCGGCGGCTCGATGAAAGCGATCAGCTTGGCCCGCATGCGGTTATGCAATTTTACCAAATCCGGATCGGCGGGGACGTCGGAATAGGGAGATTGCCGCACATGTTCTTCCAGAAACGATATTCGGTCCGAGGACAGGGGGTGGGTCCGCACATAGGCGTCCTGCGAGGCCGTACTCAGGGCTTCCTGTCCCCGGAGAACGTCCATGAAGCGCAGCAGCCCGCGGGCGGATTGCCCGGTGGCGTCGAGCAGCCGTACCGCCGCCTGATCGGCGGCGTTTTCCTGGGTTCTGGAGAACTGGAGGAAGCTTCGCTGTGCGACCCCTTGTTGGCCGGCGACGACGGCTGCACCCACATCCGGCCGGCCGCCGATGGCCGCGACGCCGCCCAGAATATAACCAAGAATGGCATGAGCGGTTGCGGTTCGGGCCGCGCCCGGAATTCGCGACAAGTGCCCCCCCGACATATGGCCGGTTTCGTGCGCAATTACTCCGATCAACTCCCCCGGGGTCCGGGCCCGCATGATCAGACCGGTATTGATGAACAGGTTCAGTCCGCCGGCCACGAACGCGTTGAGCGCCCGATCATTGATCAAAAAAATTCTGATCGCCGTTGGTTCAAGATTTGCCGCTTCGAAAAGTGGTGTGGCATAAATGCGGATGATACGTTCTGTTTCCGCATCCCGGATGAACGAGGTTTTCTGTGCGGCCGCCTTGTCAACAGGCAGGGCAAAGGTGCCGCCAAGAGCGAGGACGGCCACGAGCAAAATGCGACACGCCATTCGACGACAAGACAATTGGGGGGTCTCCAAATATTTTCGCGAGCGTAAACACCGCGGTTATCACCGTCAATTGACGATGGCGTTGATGGCGATCGCGCTCGCTGCGTGCGCCGAGGAGAAGCCGCTGGAGAGCGTGGAGGGTTTTGTTCGCGGCTTTGTCGGCGGCGTCGCCGCGGAAGAACCCCGGGCCGCGCTGGTGGGTCGCCAAGTGCTCGCCTCGGGCGGGTCGGCGGCGGATGCCGCCACGGCGATGTATTTCACCCTATCGGTGACCTATCCGTCCGCGGCCGGTCTCGGCGGCGGCGGTGTGTGTCTGGTCTATGATGTGGAAAGCAAGAAAATCGAAACCCTGCGATTTCTTCCGGGCCAGCCGGCCAATCCCGCACCGCCCGGTACCGTTCGGACCGCCGTCCCCGGCAATCCCGCGGGTTTTTTCGCTCTGCATGCGCGTTTCGGCAATCAGCCCTGGGCCACGCATGTCTCGCGCGCGGAACAGCTGGCGCGGTTCGGGACGCAGGCTTCGCGGGCGCTCGCCTGGGACATCGCTTGGGCGCGGGCTTGGCTGCAGCCCCATCAACAATCGTGGAATATTCTCGCCCCTGACGGCGAGCCGCTTAAGGAGGGCCAATTTCTGCGCCAGATCGATCTGGCGGGAATTCTGTCCAGTCTGCGGGCGCGGGGGCCCGGCGAGTTCTATCGGGGCAGGCTAAGCGCCGAGTTCGCCCACGCCGTGCGGCTCGCGGGCGGTTCCATGACGTTGGAGGAGCTCCGGGCCTACAGACCGTCCTGGGGGACGACAATCGAGGTGGAATCGGGCAACCACTCGGCGCACTTCGCCGATGCGCCGTCGGCAGGCCGGGCGGCCGCCGTCCTATATGCATTGCTCGCGGCCGACGATGCGTTCGAGGACCTGGGCGCCGATGCGCGCCTGCATCTGGTCGCCGAGGCTTCATCTTCCGCCGCCGGCGAGTTGCTGGCCGATCCTCAAGCACCGCCCGTCGACGGAACCAAGAAGCGTCCGCGGCTGATCTCCGAATCCTACGTCAATCGCTTGGCGGCAAACCTGGCCTCGGGCCGGCACCGGCCCGCTTCCATCGGCATTGGCCAGGCGCCTGACGGCATTGGCGCTTCTTCGTCGACCGGGTTCGTCGCGGCCGACCGGGCGGGATCGGCCGTTGCGTGCAGCCTGACCATGAACGCGCTCTTCGGCTCGGGAAGAATGGCTCAGGGAACCGGCGTGTTCATGGCGGCGGCGTCGACGCGTCCCGCGCCGCTGAGCCCGGTCATCTTCCTAAATCCCAATACCAACCAAGTGCACTTCGCCGCCGCCGTCGGCGGTACGCCGGCGACGCCGGAGGCGGTCCCCGCCGTCGCCGCCGCGACGATGCTCGCGGATATTCCGCTGAAGGAGGCACTGGCGCTAAGGCGCGTGAGCCGGCCGGGGAACGGCGATACCACCTATTTCGAAGCGGGTATGGATGGAAGGTCGTTGCAGTTCCTTCGGGACAGGGGTCATCACCTCCGCGAGGCGGCGGTTCTCGGACGTGTCAGTGCGCTTCACTGCGGGGCAGGCCTTCAGCGCGAGCCGGAGCAATGCCGGTTTGCCGTGGATACGAGGTCTCACGGCCTGGCGGCGACGGCCGAGCAGTAGGAAATGGCGCTCAAGGTTTCGTCCCGGGGACTGATCTCGCCGTTCATTGTCATGGACGTGATGCGCGCCGCGAACGAACGCGCGGCGTCCGGCAAGGATGTCCTGCATCTCGAAGTCGGACAGCCGGGAACACCGGCGCCCGCGGCGGTTCTGGACCGTGCCAAATCGGCCCTTGACGAGGATTTGATCGGATATACCGATGCCCTCGGCATTCCCGCCCTCCGGGAATTGATCGCCGAGCAGTACAGGATCAGGTATGACGCCGACGTCGACCCCGGCCAAGTGATGATCACCACCGGTTCGTCGGGCGGATTTCTGCTGTCGTTTCTGGCCGCGTTCGACGCAGGCGACAGAGTCGCACTCGCTGCGCCCGGGTACCCGGCCTACCGCAACATCCTGACGGCGCTGGGTATCGAGGCGGTGACGATCGAGGTGGGACCGGAAACGCATTTTCAGCCGGCGCCCGACGTGTTGGAAAAGGCAGGCCGGGCCATTGACGGGTTGATTGTCGCCAGCCCGTCCAATCCCACCGGCTCGATGATCATGGAGCCGGAGATGCGGCAATTGACGGATTGGTGCCAGGGCAACGGCGTCCGGTTGATTTCGGATGAGATTTATCACGGCATTACCTTCGGGCCGGATCCGGTGACCGCGCTTGCCTTCGATCCGGACGCCATCGTCATCAACAGCTTTTCGAAATACTATTCGATGACCGGATGGCGGCTCGGCTGGATGGTGGTTCCCGAACCGCTCCAGCGATCCGTCGAGTGTCTGACCCAGAACCTGTTTATTTCGCCGCCAACGCTTTCCCAGATCGCGGCGACGGCGGTGTTCGATTGCCGGGACGAACTGGACCGGTATGTCGGACAGTATGCGGAGAACCGGGAACTGTTGCTCCGCGAGTTGCCGCGCGCCGGTTTCCGGGAATTCGCGCCGGCCGACGGCGCGTTCTATCTGTATGCCGATGTCTCTCACCTGACCAATGACAGTGACGCCTTCTGCCGCAAAATGCTGGCGGAGACCGGGGTGGCCGCGACACCCGGGATCGATTTCGATCCCGGGCGGGGACATCGGTACCTGAGGTTTTCCTTCGCCGGCGCCAACGATGTTATGGCGGGCGCCGCCGAACGCCTTATCGGCTGGCTGGCCTGATCGCCGGTTGGGTCAGCGGCTCCACCAGCCCCGCTTGGGCGGCTCGCCGGGATCGGGCTCGGCGGGGGCGCCGTCGCCTTCCTGGACGATTACCGGCGTCGATGCAGGTGGTTCAGGCTCGGCCGCCGATGCACTTTCTTCAACCGAGGCCGGTTGTTCTATGGGCGAGTCCGTGTCCGGTTCCGGTGCGGCGGCCAAAGGCTCCGGTGTCTCGACCGGTTCGGTCTCCGGTTCGGTTGGCGGCTCGACGGGGTCCGCCGGTTCCGGCGCCTCCGTAGGCTCCGCGTCGGCCTCGGAAGCCGAATCCTCTGATTTGCCGTCCTCGTTGGCAGCCGCCGCATCGCCGGCATCGGAACTCGCGGCACGCCGGCGAACCCGGCGGCGGCGGCGCGGCTTGGGTTTTTCCTCGGCGTTTTCCGGCGTTTCCTCTGCCGCCTCCTCCTGTTCAGGCGCCGCGGCAGCCGCATCACCCTCTTCGGCGGTTTCGGCCGCTTCGTTGCTTTCCTCGACGCCCTCGGTCTCGGTGTTCCGTGACCGTCGCCGGCCGCCACGGCGGCCCCGGCGGCGGCGGGACTTCTTCCGCTCGCCGTCGTCTTCATCCGAGCCGTCAGCGGCCTCGGCGCTCTCGTCCGGTTCGGTCTCGTCGCCGGACGGCTTCAATTCCTCGTTTTCACCGGCCTCGTTTCCGTTGGCCTCGTTGTCAGCCTGCGTCTCGGCCTGATCATCGCCGCGCCGACGCCGGCTCCGGCGCCGGCGTTTCTTCTTCTTTCCCTCATCCGCGGATTGGCCGTCACCCTTGGCCGAGGCTTCGTCCTGATCGTCGTCCTCGGCACCCTCGGCACGCCTGGTCCGTTTGATGTCGTAGTCCGGCGGGACCAACTCGTCATCCTGGGAGACGATGATCCGGAATTCAAACTTCTCCTCCAGCTGCGCGATGGTTTCGCGCTTATGATTCAGGATGTAGAGCGCCACAGAGGGCGGCATGGCGACCTCGATTTCCGTAGCGCGGTCCCGCACGCCTTCTTCCTCGATACCACGGAGCACATGGACGGCCGTGGATTCGACGGACCGCCTGACTCCCAAACCGCCGCAATGGGGGCATGGATCCGAGTAGGTCTCGGCCAAACTCGGGCGAAGCCGCTGACGGGACAGTTCCAGAAGGCCGAACGGGCTGATCCGGCCGATCTGAATGCGCGCCCGGTCATGGCGCATGGCTTCCTTTAGTTTGCGCTCCACCGCAGTCTGGTTCTTGTTGACGTCCATGTCGATGAAATCGATGACAATCAATCCGGCGAGATCGCGGAGCTTAAGCTGCCGGGCGATTTCGGAGGCGGCCTCCATGTTTGTCTTGAGCGCGGTTTCCTCGATATTGCGTCCGCGGGTGGCACGGCCCGAGTTGACGTCGATGGCGACCAGCGCCTCGGTCGCATTGAGCACGATGTAACCGCCGGACTTCAACTGCACTTCCTGACTGTGCATGGTTTCAAGCTGGCTCTCGACGTGATAGCGCTGGAACAGGGGTACGGCGGGATCGCGATAGGGCTGCACCTTCTTCGCATGGCTGGGGACCAGCATCTTCATCAGATCCTTGGCCGCCCGGTAGCCGTCATCACCTTCCACGAGGATTTCATTGATATCGCGGGTGTATTGATCCCGGATGGAGCGGTTGATGAGGTTCGCTTCCTCGTGAATCAGCGCGGGCGCCGTCGATTCCAATGTGCGCGTCCGGACGTTGTCCCAAAGCTTGATGAGATATTCGTAGTCCCGCTTGATTTCGGCCTTGCCCCGGTCCGATCCGGCGGTCCTGACGATGGCCGCGATCCCCTTCGGGATATCGAGCGCCGAGATGATGGATTTCAGCCGCTTGCGGTCCTTGGCATTGGAAATCTTGCGGGAGATGCCGCCGCCGCGCGCCGTATTCGGCATTAGCACGCAATACCGGCCGGCAAGAGACAAATAGGTGGTGAGCGCCGCCCCCTTATTGCCCCGCTCCTCCTTGACGACTTGGATCAGCAGGATCTGGCGCCGTTTGATGACTTCCTGGATTTTGTAGCGGCGAACCGGCCGGTTGGCGCGTCGCTCCTCGACATCGTCGATGTCGCCGCCGCCAATGGTTTCGACCCCTTTGGCATCCGGCTTGCCGTCATCCGCGGCATCGGTTTCGTCTGCTTCCGCCTCCGCTTCCGCCGCTTCGGCGGCCTCGTCCTCGGCGATAAGCGCTTCGCGGTCGGCGACCGGGATTTGGTAGTAGTCGGGATGAATTTCACTAAAGGCCAGGAAACCGTGGCGGTTACCGCCGTAGTCGACAAAGGCCGCTTGGAGCGAGGGCTCCACCCGCGTCACCTTTGCCAAATAAATGTTTCCCTTGAGTTGCCGCCTGGCGGCGGATTCTACGTCTAGCTCTTCAAGCTGATTTCCGTCGACGGTGGCCACACGGGTCTCTTCCGGGTGGGCCGCGTCGATCAACATTCTCTTGGTCATTTGTTCTAAAACTCCGGGACTAGGCCGGGCCGCCGGCATCGAAGCCGCGTGCCGCCTTGGTCGTATCTGCAATATTGCCGGCGGCGCCCCGCATCGAATCGGTCCACTCCAGGTCACCGGCACCCGCGATTTGCGGAGCCGGGCTGGTCGGATGGTTGATTTGGGCTGCCATTACCGGCATCGAATAATCTACTTTCACTGGTTTGGAAGCATTGATGCGGTGGGACATTGGGGCCGGCGGTAAGGCGTCGGCGCCGGAACTGTCCGGCCAATTCGCCGTACGCGCGTGCCTCCCCTTCAACAGGTCCCGCCACGCTTCACGCCGTTAACATAACGGTAGGATTAGTGTTCGACAATCACCTTATGTACAGGAATCCGGCGGGATTTATCGCATTCTTGCGAAATTCCGCGGGTGGTTGGTGTATGCGTGCCCACGGTTATGGTCTCAATCCCGAAGAGTTTTAGCGCCGTACGTTTGCCGCCCTGGCGTGCAATACGGACGCTGATTGTCGCCTCGGCGTTCGGTGCGTTGCTGGCCAACGACGCCCGGGCTCGGGACGCTGTTGTGGCCAATGATCTCCGGGTGGGCGTCAGTGGCGATCTGACCCGGTTCGTCATGGATCTGAGCGGACCGGTCAAGTTCTCCTACTTCGCGCTGGTCGATCCCTATCGTCTGGTCATCGATTTGCCGGAGCTCGGCTGGCGGCTGCCGGCCCGGCCGTTGCCCAAGGATGTCGGTCTGATCAAGAGCCTGCGCTACGGACTGTTCAAGGCCGGCGCGTCGCGGGTGGTGCTCGACATGGGCGGACCCATGCAGATCACCGGGGCGTTTCTGATTCCGCCCTCCGGAAATCGCGGCCATCGGCTGGTGGTGGACATGAAGCCCAGCGACCACGCGAGCTTTATGGCTGAACTGGTCGAGCCCCGCCGCGCCAGGGCCCGCGCCCAAGGCCGGGCCCAGCCCCCGGCGCCCGCCCAGGAGACGGCGCGGGCAAGCCCGGACCTGCCGGTCCCGAAGCGCAAGCCCCGCGCCCGGGGAGACCGCCGGGTTATCGCTACCGACCCCGGCGCCGTTGGGCGGAGTGGCGCGCCGGAGAAGGACGTTACGCTTCGGACGGCGCGTACCCAGAAGCGCCGCCCTGAAGGAAGCGGGCGCAACAGGGGTGTCCTGACCCCCGACCGCGCTAGCTCCAAGGCCGAACCGGTCGAGCCTCGCCGCGCCAGAGCCCGCGCCCAGGGCCGGGTTCGGCCCCCGGCGTCCGCTCGGGAGACGGCGCGAGCGACCCCGGACCCGCCGATCCCGAACCGCAAGCCGCGCGCCCGGGGAGGCCGCCGGGTTATCGCCATCGATCCGGGACACGGCGGCGTCGACCCCGGCGCCATCGGGCGGAGCGGGGTGCTGGAGAAGGACATTACGCTCCGGACGGCGCGTATCCTGAAGCGCCGCCTCGAAAGAAGCGGGCGCTACAAGGTGGTCCTGACCCGCAACCGGGACGTTTTCATCCGGCTTCGCGACCGCATCGCCATCGCCCGCAGGCACGACGCTGATCTGTTCGTCTCCCTGCACGCCGATTCCATTCGCCGGGCCGGCATCCGCGGACTGTCGGTCTATACCTTGTCGGAAAAGGCATCGGACAAGGAAGCGGCGGAACTGGCCGACAAGGAGAACAAGGCCGACCTCATCGCCGGCATCGACCTCTCGGCCGAAACCCCGGAGGTAACCGATATTCTGATCGATCTTGCCCAGCGGGAAACCATGAACGAATCCGTCCGGTTCGCGGCGGAGCTGGTTCAGGAGTTGCGCCGGGTCAGCAAGCTGCTCCGGAAAACTCATCGATTCGCGGGATTTGCCGTGCTCAAGGCGCCTGATATTCCTTCGGTGCTGATTGAGATGGGTTTCCTGTCCAACCGCCAGGACGAGCGGGCCCTTCGCCAGGAAAGCTACCGGGCGCGGATCGCCGATTCGGTCGCCCTGGCGATCAACCACTATTTCGAGCGGATCGAACAGGCGGAACGATAAGGGGCAGAGCGCCGAATTGCGTCACAAAACCGCCACAATTCCGCGATAACTCCCCGGGTGACGTAAAAATTTATGTGTCAGTTGGGAATGGGGTACTCCCTGTGGTTTACGACAACCGCAAGAAGGAGCACCCCGATGCCACAGCAAGCTGTAACGATTGAGAACCTACCACAAGCCTTTGAGGTGGTGAAGGAGATGCAAGCAGGCGGATTGGACTGGGGCGAGGGTTATCGCCCGCTTGGCCGCCAGGCGCTGGCCGAGATCATCGAGGGCCGGATGGCCGAGGCGGTGGATCGCTGGCTCGACGGCCTCGATGGCAGCGCTATGCGCGACCGGCGCAACGGCACCTACCGGCGCCGCCTGCTCAGCGAGCTCGGCGACATCGAGCTCAACGTGCCGCGCACCCGGCACTTCTGCCCGACCGAGGTTCTGAAGAGCTACGCAAGGCGCGCTCCAGAGATCGACCGCGCCATCCTGGCCGGCTTCGTGCTGGGGCTCTCGACCCGCAAGGTCGGCGAGGTCCTGCTTGCCCTGCTCGGGCGTCCGGTCTCGGCCGCGACGGTGAGCCGGGTCGCCAAGACCCTCGATCTGTCGGTCGCCGCATTCCACCGCCGGCCGCTGAAGAACGCCTACAAGGCGCTGATGCTCGACGGCGTGGTGCTGGCCTGCAAGACCGGCGCCGGCGCGCTCAGGAGGCCGGTCCTGGTGGCGCTGGGCATACGGCACGACGGCAAGAAGGAGATTATCGACTTCCAACTCGCCGCCAGCGAGAGCGCCGCGGAGTGGGAGCGCTTCCTCACCGCGTTGCACCGCCGCGGCCTCACCGGCGAGGGCCTTGAGATGATCTGCGTTGATGGCGGCCAAGGCCTGCTCGCCGCCTTGCCGATCGTCTATCACGGCATCCCCGTTCAGAGGTGCTGGGCGCACAAAATCAGGAACATCCTCAACAAGGTCCGCGTAGCCGACCAGCAGGCCGTCAAGGCCGACGTCCACGCCGTCATGAATGCCCCCAACCGCCGCAAGGCCGAGACCGCCGCCCGCCGCTTCGCCGACGCCTGGGAAGATACCTACCCCAAGGCCGTCGCCTGCCTGCGCAACGACCTCGACGACCTGCTCACCTGCTTCCGCTACAAGGACCTCGCCGAGCGAAAGCAGGTCAGGACCACCAATGCCATCGAACGGAGGTTCCGCGAGGTTCGCAGACGAACCCGGCCCATGGGAACCTTCAAGGATAAAACCTCAATGGACCGCATCCTCTTCGCGGTCTTCATTCACGAAAACAAGTCTCAGGGAATCAGTACCCCAGTCTCCCTGACACATAACTCTTGACGTTACCACTCCCCGCAGGCCATTGCGCCGGGGCGCAGGTTGGATGAAGATGGACCGCTTCGGCGGCGCAAAATGCCAGGTTGGAACAGCCTTACATGCTTAAGACGTTTATCGCCTTTGTCAGCTTTCTGTTGATCGTCGTTCTCGCCGGCGCCGGCGGCGGTATCTACGTCTTCTACAAGTACGGGCGGGGGCTGCCCGATTACCGGCAACTGGCCGACTACGAACCGCCGGTGATGACCCGGGTGCAGGCGGGCGACGGACGGCTGCTGGCCGAATTCGCCACCGAACGCAGGGTGTTCATTCCCGTCCGCGCCATGCCCAGGCGGGTGATCAACGCGTTCCTGTCGGCCGAAGACAAGAACTTCTTCATCCATCCCGGGATCGATCCCGTCGGCGTCGGCCGCGCGGTGATCACCAATCTCAAGAACATCTCCACCAACCGGCGGCTGGTGGGCGCGTCGACCATCACCCAGCAGGTGGCGAAGAATTTCCTGCTGAGCTCCGATGTTACGGTCGAACGCAAAATCAAGGAGGCGATCCTTGCCTTCCGGATCGAGCGGGCACTTGCCAAGGAGCGTATCCTCGAGCTTTACCTGAACGAGATTTATCTCGGCTTCGGCTCGTTCGGCGTCGCCGCCGCGGCGCTCAACTACTTCAACAAATCGCTCGACGCGCTGACCATTTCCGAGGCCGCCCTCCTGGCCGCGCTGCCCAAGGCCCCCAACAACTACAACCCGCTGAGAAAGCCGCGCGCCGCCAAGGGCCGCCGTGACTGGGTGATCGACCGGATGCTCGAGGACGGCGTGATCACGCCCGAGGAGGCGGCGGACGCGAAGGCCCGGCCGCTGACCGTCCGCAACCGGGACGTCACCGAATTCGTCAACGCCGACTACTTCGCCGAGGAGGTCCGGCGCGAACTGGTGCAGCGCTACGGCGAGGATGAGCTCTACAAGGGCGGTCTCTCGGTACGCACGACCTTGAGCCCGCGGCTTCAGGGCATCGCCGACCGGGCACTGCGTGCCGGGCTCGAGGCATACGACCGGCGTCATGGCTGGCGGGGACCCATCGCCCGGGCCGGGCCGGTGACCGACTGGCTGGAACAGCTGGCCAAGGTCGAGGAGCCCAAGGGTCTCGGCCTCTGGCAGTTGGGCATCGTGCTGTCGGCGGACGACAAGTCGGCGAGCATCGGCGTCGATGACGGCCGCACCGGGATCATTCCGCTCGGCGAGTTGAAGTGGGCGCGGGCATGGAAGAAAAAGCAGCGGCTCGGCCCGCGGGTGAAGGCGGCGAGCGGCGTACTGGCCGCCGGCGACGTGGTCGCGGTCCAGCAGGTCTTCGAGACCGGGGAGGGGAAGCCCTATCCGGACGATACCTTCGCCCTCAGGCAGATCCCCGAGATCGACGGCGCGGTGGTGGCGCTCGATCCCCATACGGGGCGCGTGCTGGCCATGTCGGGCGGCTATTCCTTCGAGCGCAGCGAGTTCAACCGCGCGGTCCAGGCGCGGCGCCAGCCGGGCTCGGCCTTCAAGCCGATCGTCTATCTGGCGGCCTTGGAGGCCGGCTTTACGCCCTCCACCCTGATTCTCGATGCGCCGTTCGTCATCGACCAAGGGCCCGGTCTGCCCAAATGGCGGCCGGCCAACTACACCAAGAAGTTCTACGGGCCGAGCACCATGCGCCTCGGCATCGAGAAGTCGCGCAACCTGATGACCGTGCGCCTCGCCCAGACCATCGGCATCGACCGCATCACCCAATATGCCCGGCGGCTCGGCGTCGCCGATGACCTGCCGCCCCGGCTCTCCATGTCGCTCGGCGCCGGCGAGACCACGCTGATGCGGTTGACCGCGTCCTACGCGATGATGGTCAACGGCGGCAAACGGATCAAACCGACCCTCATCGACCGCATCCAGGACCGTCACGGCAAGAACGTCTTCCGTCACGACGACCGGGTGTGCCGGGGCTGCCGGGCGGCCTTCTGGACCAATCAGCCGGTCCCCGACATTCCGGACACACGGGAGCGGGTCGCCGATCCCGCCAGCGCCTACCAGATGGTCTCCATGCTCCAGGGCGCGGTGGAACGGGGCACGGGCCGCAGGATCAAGTCCATCGGCAAGCCCCTGGCCGGCAAGACCGGCACCACCAACGATGCGTTGGATACCTGGTTCGTCGGCTTCTCGCCGGATCTCGCCGTCGGCGTCTTCGTCGGCTTCGACACGCCCCGGTCCCTCGGTGCGCGGGAGCAGGGCGCCAGCGCGGCGGCGCCGATCTTCAAGCAGTTCATGGCCGAGGCCCTCGAAGGCGAGGCCGCCATCCCGTTCCGGATTCCGGAGGGCATCAGGCTGGTCCGGGTCAACGCCGCTTCCGGCAAGCCGGCGCGGGGCGGCGACCGCAACGTCATCCTCGAAGCCTTCAAGCCGGGCAAAATTCCGTCGGGCGATGAGAACGTGCTCGAAGGCCTGACGGTTACCACCCAGGCGCCCACATCCGGCACCGGCGGGCTTTATTGACGACGGTTGTTGTACCCGTCTCCCGAACCCTCTAAGACACTCCGCCGAGACCCTCTTGAACTCCGATCATCGAGACCTGCCGTGCGCGCCGAAATCGAGACCCTCTCCGAGCAGATCAAGCAGTCCCTGGAACTGCTGAGGAGGCGGCTTTGACTATGACACCGCCGTCAAACGCCTCGCCGAGCTGAACATCCTCGCCGAGGATCCCGGCCTGTGGAGCGACCAGGCCCGCGCTCAGACGGTGATGCGCGAGCGCACCCGCCTGGAGGGCGGCATCAAGGCCCTCGACGAGTTGGAACAGGAACTCTCCGACAATCTGGAGCTGATCGAACTCGGCGAGGCCGAAGACGATAGCGGCGTGGTCGACGAGGCGGAATCGGCGCTCAAGGCGCTGGCGGCCCGGGCCGAGAAAGAGCGGGTCCGCGCCCTGTTGTCGGGGGAGGCCGACGGCAACGACTGCTACCTCGAGGTCCATGCCGGCGCCGGCGGCACCGAGGCGCAGGACTGGGCGCAGATGCTGCTGCGCATGTACGCCCGCTGGGCGGAAAGCCGCGGCTACAAGCTCGAATGGCTGGAAGAAAGCGCGGGCGAGGAAGCCGGCATCAAATCGTCGACGGTGCGGGTCCTGGGCGCCGATGCCTATGGATGGCTGAAGACCGAAAGCGGCGTCCACCGGCTGGTGCGCATCTCGCCCTATGACGCGAGCGCCCGGCGCCATACCAGTTTCGCGTCCGTCTGGGTGTTTCCGGTGATCGACGACAACATCGAGGTGGAGATCAACGACAAGGACATCCGGGTGGACACCTACCGGGCGTCCGGGGCCGGCGGCCAACACGTCAACAAGACGGATTCCGCCATCCGCATCACCCATATTCCGACGGGCATCGTCGTCCAATGCCAGAACGACCGCTCCCAGCACCGCAACCGGGCGGCCGCGTTCGGCATGCTGCGCGCCCGGCTCTACGAGGCGGAATTGCAGAAGCGGGAGGAGGAGGCCCAGGCCGCGCACGATGCCAAGACCGATATCGGCTGGGGGCACCAGATCCGCTCCTATGTGCTGCAGCCCTACCAGATGGTGAAGGATCTCAGGACCGATATGGAGACGTCCAACACCCAGGCCGTGCTCGACGGCGATCTGGACGAGTTCATGGCGGCGGCGCTTGCCGCCCGCATCGAGGCATCGGGCGAGGACGACGACGCAGACTAGGCTGGTTATACCAAGAGCTCTGAATGCTGGTCCTTAAGCCAGTAGTGCTTTGAATTGTCGTAATGCCAGCCAAGATGCTCGAGAAGCGCCGAGAAATCTTGCTTTGATATTGTTAACGAGTCGATAGCGCCGTTCTTCCACGCGTTTACGACAATCCTATTGAGCAATAGCTCACCGTATATTGGTTCCGGTATCTTATTGAGAAGTTTGCCTACCTCTTCTTCCAGATCAAACGGTCGCTGTTCGCGTCGCTTTGGAGCTTTTCCCGAATTGTAGAAAGTCAGGATGAGTTCGCCGGCTAGAACCGAGTCTCGACTTTTCTTTTTGTGCATCGACCAGATAGGGTCGCCAATTTGTGAGACAGCGGCCTTGAGTTCAGCACCAGAGTCCGACGCAGAGGTCAGGATGGCGTCAAAATATTCTACGTTCCAGTGCTGAAATACGACCGACATCCAGCGATCTTTCTTCAACACATCCAAGCAGGCTTTTATACTCTCGCCCAACCGGTCGACGTAAACGGCCTCAGGTATCTCTCGCTCTCCTCCCACGATGATCTCTTTTTTGGCCAAGTCGGCGCGGGGGGAAATCCCAAGCCAAGCGTTCCACATAGTAGACAGATCAAGGTACGCTATATGGCCGCCATAAGGCGGATCAGTGAATATGTAGTCCACTTGTTCCTCAAGGCGGTCAGGCAATTCCAGAACGTCATATTTGTAGGCTAGGAAGTTCCCTTTCCACTTCCCCGTTGTTTTTTGAACCTCAATGACCTTGTCAATTTCTGCCTTGGCCTCCAAGACATTGCCAACGCGCTCGCGAAATGTGGTCCAAAATGGGAGGTGAACAGGCTCTTTGGCAATTTTGTACCGATAAATACTAAATATGCTGGAGCCACCTCTCGACGCAGCTCGGCCTTCCGCTGAGAGGAATGTGCTGTTTAGCTTCGAAAGCGATGCGGAAAAAGCCAGGAGCATCGCTTCTCGAACGTAGGGCGTGCGAATTCTCTTAATTTCTTGGCGAATCAACGCTAGTGCGACCAGTTGTCGCTGATCAAAAAGATCATAAAGAAAATTTGAATCCGAATTAGAAGGTAACGGAACATTTGGGGGAAGAGACAGGTCTGACGAAATTCCAACTAGTTCGTTCTCGGAGGCGTCTTCCAAATCATCCGTAAGCGGTGCGAGCGCCCCACCCTGGTTTTCAGCTTGACGCCGGGTCGAAGTTCCAGGGCAGGAGTTCTTGGATTTGGGATTGAGGGTGGCCGGCGGCGATCTTCTCCAGCGTGTTCTTGAGCCAGGCGTAGGGCTCGACGCCGTTCATCTTGCAAGTCTCGATGAGCGAGCCCACACGGCCCCAGGAGCGAGCTCCCTCGTCATGGCCGGCGAACAACGCGTTCTTGGCCGTGAGCTTGATCGGACGGATGCGGTTCTCCACGAAGTTGCTATCCATCTCGACACGCCCGTCGTACAGGAATACCAGCAGCCCGTCCCACTGGTTGGCGATATAGGTGAGCTTCTCGCCCAGGCGCGAGCGCGGCGACACCCGCGAGCGCTGCTCGTCGAGCCACACGCCGAAGGCGTTGACCAGCGGCGCGGACTCGGTCCAGCGGACGAACTGGCGCGTCGCCGGCGAGGCGCCCCGGATCCTGTCCTCGATCTTGTAGAGCTGCGCGATCCGCTCCAGCCCTTCCTTCGCGATCGGCGAGCCGTTGCTGTCGAACATCTCCTTGAGCCCGCGCCTGGCGTGAACCCAACAAGAAGCCAGCGTCAGCGCACCGCCCGGGCGGTCCGGCCGAGCCAGCCGGTTGTGGCCGGAGTAGCCGTCCACCTGAACCGTTCCCTCGAAGCCCTCAAGCAGCTTCTCGCCATACTTGCCGCCGCGCCCGGGCGCATACTCATACACCACACCCGGCGGGTCCGGCCCGGACCACCCCCGCTGGTCGCGCGCCATCGTCCACATGTAGCCGGTCTTGGTCTTGCCCCGACCCGGGTCGAGCACCCGGACCGTGGTCTCGTCCAGCCCGAGGGGGTTCGACGTCTTCAACTCCGCCTTCAGGCATTCGTACACGGGCCCGAGGTGGAACGACGCCTTGCCGACCCAGCCGGCCGGCGTCGAGCGGTGCAGTTCGATCCCCGAACGGGCGAATATCTGCGATTGGCGGTACAGCGGGAGATGGTCCGCGAACTTCGATACCAGCACGTGGGCGATCATGCCTTCGGTGGGGAGCGCTCCCTCGATGAGGTGCGCCGGCGCCGGCGCCTGGGTGACGCCTTCCTCGCACTTGCGGCAGGCGTACTTCGGGCGCACCGTGACGATGACCCGGAGCTTCGCCGGAACGACGTCCAGCCTCTCGGTGCGGTCCTCGCCGATCTTGGCCATCTCGCCGCACCCGCACGGACACAGCGTGCTCTCGGGCTCGATTACGTCAAAAACCCGAGGCAGGTGAGCCGACAGATGACCGATGTTGCGCTCCGCGGCGGGGCGCTTGGTACGCGGCGCCGTGCTCGCCTGGGCGTCCGCCTCGGCCTCGGCCTCGGCGAGCGCGCCTTCGAGCTCCTCGAAGGCGAGCAGGAGCTGGTCGGGATGGAGCTTCTCGGACTTCTTGCCGTAGATCGCCCGGCGCAGTTCGCGCAGCAGATGTTCGAGCCGGCGGTTGACTTCCTCGAGGTGCTGGTTGCGGCCGGCGAGCGAGGCGATCCTTGCGCGCAGGTCTTCGACGATCACTTCGGGGCCGTGTTCTTCAAGCCGGCGGTTGCGGTCGGTGAGCGCCGCGTTCTCGACGCGAAGCGTCTCAAGAGCCGCCTGCTGGCCTTCGATCAGCGCCCGCAGGGGCGGTGCAAGTGATGCGAGATCGACAGTGCCGGGGCTCGGTTCCATGACTGAATACTATCATGGAACCAGTTACTTATTGATAAAGAATAGGGGCCGGAAAAGGGGAAAATGGGAGCCCGGCCACCCCTCGGCATCACGCCGCCGCGAGTGGCCGGCGCACCCGTGGTCCCCACACCCGGCGCCAGTCCAGACCCTCGAACAAAGCCTCGAACTGCGCCCGCGACAGGCGCATCACCCCGTCGCGGACCGCCGGCCAGGCGAACCGGGCCTGCTCAAGACGCTTCGATGCCAGCACCAATCCGGTCCCGTCCCACCACAGAACCTTGATCCGGTCGGCGCGCTTGGGGCGGAATACGAACACGATGCCGGAATACGGGTCCAGACCGAGCTCGTGCTCGACCACCGCCACCAGCCCGTCATGGCCCTTGCGGAAGTCCACAGGCCGCGTCGCCACCACGACCTTCAACCCAGAGCCCGCGACGATCATCGGATCGCTCGCAGCGCCGAGGCGATCGAGGTGATGCGCACCGTGCTCACGTCGCCGTCGAGGCGTACCGTCACGCCCCGCGCCTCGATCGAAACCGAACCGACATGGCCGGGCCCCGACGCCGCCTCCACTTCGACATGGGCGAACGGCGCCTCGCTCTGCGGCGCCGGAGGCGCCACGAGTTCGCCCCGGCGGAACTGCTTGCGCCAGAATGACAGCCGCCTATGCGGAACCCCATGGCGCTTGGCGACCTCCTCTACGGTCGTCCCCTGCTCAAAACTCTCCTGGACGATCCAAGCCTTCTCTTCTTCCGACCAGTGCTGCCGACGTGCAGCCGGCTGCAAGGCGCGCCAGCCTTCGACCGATCCGGCCTCCTCGTTATCCTCTTCCCCAACCAGCTGTTCCTGGTCGAAGCGATCCTGCTCTTGCATCGTATGACCCTCCCGGTAAAAGGATCATCCAACTCCAACAGCGATACAGAGATAAGGTGGGGCGCTCGCACCGCTTACAATCATCCAAACGCGCCTTGCACCTTTCCTCAAGGATAATCAGGCCTGACCGATACTCCGAGACGTCACCCTCAGACAGTCGGGCAATTCCACTTGCGATAAAATTCGCAAGAGGATTTATGTCATTTTGAATTCACGTCCTGTTGGATAGGTACGCCTCAATAGCCGTTACCCCGGAACCCCCAAAAGGGTCGAGAACGCGGTCTCCCTCGCTGCTATATCTCCGAATATAGTCCCGCACGACATTATACGGACGCCGAGTAAAATAGGGATGCACGCCATAGTGTCGCTTCGCAGATTGTCTGGAAGCCGCGATCGGCGTGTCAATTGGGACGATTTCGCCGTACTTACTCATTCTGAAATCGATAGTTTCTCTGTGCCGAATTCGTGAAACGCTTCCAGTTCAATTACGTCAATATTGCTCGGAACAGCGGGTAGATCGTGGTTGGCGCACAAAACAATTGCCCTACTTAGTTCGTCCTTGCCGTATTTCGCCATTTGATAGGTGAAACCCTTGCTGTTCTTTTTGATTTCGATAGGCACGGAGTATTCCGGATATTTGAGAAATTTGAAGACAGATACACAATCGTAGCCTTTACCCACATAGCCTCCCAAAGTTAACCCCAGGTGCCCCAGCGGTCCCGAGGCCCTCAAAATATCCGTTTCCTGAATATAAGGTAGCTTGGACCCCTCGCCAGGGCAATCGCATTAGCCTATTTCGGCGATGAGTTTTCGGAGGAAGTTGTCGCTCCACCCGGCGCGATTGAACTTGAGACGGTTTGATCCCTTGTCCTTGTTGCGTTTGATGACGTTGAGGGCGAGGCGTCTGAGGAGAGCGAGGTTTTCCGGGGCGTTGTCCTTGCGGGCTCGGGCCTGATCTTCGTCCATGACCACATCGAGCACCCAATGGAGTTGGTTCTCGATCCCCCAGTGTCCGCGGACGAGGCGGTTCAGTTCGTCGGCGGTGAGCGGCCAGGAGGCGATGAAGTAGCGCACCGCTGTCGTGGCCCGGCCGTCGGTCTCGCGGCTGGAGGTGACCTTGCCGACAGCGGCCAGGGCCGGCCACCGGTGGGCTTCGGCGAGCCAGTCCATATCGTGCAGCACCTCGGCGCGGCGGGTTTCGATGCGGCCGTGGCCGGCGTCCACCGTCTGGTCCACGCCGTCGGCGGGCGCCTGGGGATCGTCCAGCAGCAGTTTGACGTCGGCGAGAAGGTCGGGCTGGTTGGCCTTCAGCGCCATCAGGTAATCGGCGCCGGCCTCGTGGATGTCGCGGGCCGTGCCGCTCTGGCAGTGCATGGCGTCCATGGTCATCACCGCGCCTTCGAGGCTGAGCAGCTTGAGCAAGGCCGGCACGGCGGTGATCTCGTTGCTCGCGCCCACGTTCATCTGGCCTAGAACCAGCCGCTGATCGGCGGCCCAGGCGCTGACCAGGTGGAGCGGCGAGGTTCCGGAGGCCCGATCGAAGGAGCGCCTCAGGCTCTTGCCATCAATCGCAACAACCTCCGCCCGGGCGGTCGCGAAATCGGACATGAAGCGCTGGAAGGCGGCATGAAAGGCCCGCGGGTCCAACAACCGGAACAGCCGCGAGAAGGTGTCGTGGCTGGGCGGGCCAGCGGGCAGGGTCAGGAACTCGCGCAGCACCTCTTCCTTGGCCTCGGCGAAGTCCGCCATGTCAACGCACGACGTGCTTCCACACAGCGCCGCGCACAGCGCCATGAACAGCATCTCAAGAAGATCATGACGCAACGCGTTGCCCGTGCGCGGATCATCAAGACCCGAAAAACTCTCCCGAAATCTCTCCACCGAAACCTCCATCAAACGTCAAAGAAGCTCCAGCAGCAGCGATACTCATTTCCATTCCGTTTACGAAGCCATTCCGTTCACGAACCAAATCAAATGCGATTGCCCTGGTCCCTCGCCCCCGGAGGGGGAGAGGGGACAAAAAAAGTAGGGGGGAGAGGAAAGGCTTCGAGTCCGGCGCCCACCCTCTAATGGCCGCTGATCTTGGCGTGCAGCGGTTTCGTTTCCTCGAATTTCCGCTTCTGCTCGCCGCTGGCCTCGGACTGGTGTTTTTCCTTCCACTCGGGGAACGGCATGCCGTAGACGATTTCCCGGGCGCGATCGTAGTCCATCTCCACGTCCCGCTTCTCGGCGGCCGCCACGTACCACTTGGCGAGGCAGTTGCGGCAAAAGCCCGCAAGCCCCATCAAATCGATATTCTGCACGTCGGTGCGGTTTTGCAGGTGCTCGACGAGGCCGCGGAATGCGGCCGCTTCGAGCTCGATTCGGGTCCGGTCGTCCATGATCGAATTCTCCTCCGGCGTCGGGGCTCGCCCGTATGCTGGCCCGTAAATATGCCGAAATCCCGGCATATGCAATTGCCGGCGATGAACGCCCGCCGCGTCGCGCCCCTCTCCCCTCGCTCTCATATCCCCTCTCCCCCTTCTTTCCAGCCTTCGTAGCCGAAGGCTACTTCGGCGGAGTAGGCCAGGGGGAGAGGGTCAGGGTGAGGGGGTCATTAGAAAAAGGGTGAGGGGGGTCATAAACATGTCACGATCAGCCAAACGGCCTCCACCTCCCCGGGTTTCAGGGCAATCGCATTAGCCTATTTCGGCGATGAGTTTTCGGAGGAAGTTGTCGCTCCACCCGGCGCGATTGAACTTGAGACGGTTTGATCCCTTGTCCTTGTTGCGTTTGATGACGTTGAGGGCGAGGCGTCTGAGGAGAGCGAGGTTTTCCGGGGCGTTGTCCTTGCGGGCTCGGGCCTGATCTTCGTCCATGACCACATCGAGCACCCAATGGAGTTGGTTCTCGATCCCCCAGTGTCCGCGGACGAGGCGGTTCAGTTCGTCGGCGGTGAGCGGCCAGGAGGCGATGAAGTAGCGCACCGCTGTCGTGGCCCGGCCGTCGGTCTCG
The DNA here is from genome assembly GCA_965221855.1 of Rhodospirillales bacterium. Taxonomy (GTDB): domain Bacteria; phylum Pseudomonadota; class Alphaproteobacteria; order Rhodospirillales; family UBA2165; genus JAJDXO01. The sequence continues at coordinate 455,578 of CBDCSV010000007.1, forward strand.
CGGCTGGAGGTGACCTTGCCGACAGCGGCCAGGGCCGGCCACCGGTGGGCTTCGGCGAGCCAGTCCATATCGTGCAGCACCTCGGCGCGGCGGGTTTCGATGCGGCCGTGGCCGGCGTCCACCGTCTGGTCCACGCCGTCGGCGGGCGCCTGGGGATCGTCCAGCAGCAGTTTGACGTCGGCGAGAAGGTCGGGCTGGTTGGCCTTCAGCGCCATCAGGTAATCGGCGCCGGCCTCGTGGATGTCGCGGGCCGTGCCGCTCTGGCAGTGCATGGCGTCCATGGTCATCACCGCGCCTTCGAGGCTGAGCAGCTTGAGCAAGGCCGGCACGGCGGTGATCTCGTTGCTCGCGCCCACGTTCATCTGGCCTAGAACCAGCCGCTGATCGGCGGCCCAGGCGCTGACCAGGTGGAGCGGCGAGGTTCCGGAGGCCCGATCGAAGGAGCGCCTCAGGCTCTTGCCATCAATCGCAACAACCTCCGCCCGGGCGGTCGCGAAATCGGACATGAAGCGCTGGAAGGCGGCATGAAAGGCCCGCGGGTCCAACAACCGGAACAGCCGCGAGAAGGTGTCGTGGCTGGGCGGGCCAGCGGGCAGGGTCAGGAACTCGCGCAGCACCTCTTCCTTGGCCTCGGCGAAGTCCGCCATGTCAACGCACGACGTGCTTCCACACAGCGCCGCGCACAGCGCCATGAACAGCATCTCAAGAAGATCATGACGCAACGCGTTGCCCGTGCGCGGATCATCAAGACCCGAAAAACTCTCCCGAAATCTCTCCACCGAAACCTCCATCAAACGTCAAAGAAGCTCCAGCAGCAGCGATACTCATTTCCATTCCGTTTACGAAGCCATTCCGTTCACGAACCAAATCAAATGCGATTGCCCTGCCCCGGGTTTGCAAAGGCCGGAACGGGGCCTTAGGCTCGGCGCCGAATGCGGTAACTGACGCGACCGGGTTGGGATCTCACATGCGGTTCGGATTATTCGGCGGCGCCGTGGCGAAGCGCGGCGACGAAACGGCGGACAGCCAGGGCTACCGGAAATTCATCGATCTCGTCGTCGAGGCGGAAAGCCTGGGCTTTCACAGCATCTTTCTCGTCGAGCACCATTTTTCCGGCTCCGGTCAGGTTTCCTCGTCCCTGAACCTGCTGTCCTATCTCGCCGCCAGGACCAGCGCCATCCGTCTCGGCACGGCGGTTACGGTGCTTCCATGGCACAACCCGGTGCTGATCGCGGAGCAGGCGGCGACCGTCGACCTGCTGTCCGGCGGCCGGCTGGATTTCGGCGTCGGGAAAGGCTACCGCGACATCGAGTTCGAGGGGTTCCGCATCCCCAGGGAGGAGGGACTGCCGCGCTACGAGGAGTCCGTCGAACTGATCCGCAAATCGTGGCTGTCCGATGAACGGTTCGACCATGACGGCCGGTTCTGGAGTTTCCGGAATATCGTCGTCGAGCCGCCGGTCGTCCAGAAACCCCACCCGCCCCTGTGGTCGGCCGCCGGCACCGATGACTCCATCGCCCGGGTGGCCAAGTCGGGGTTCAATATCCTGCTCGATCATTTCGCCACCGATGCCCGAACCCGGGAGCGCCTGAAAGTCTGGCGGGACGCCTGCGCCGAGATCGGCCGGCCCTTGCTGGCCGATGAGTTGGCCGTCGCCCGGGGACTGACGATTACCCGGACGGAGGAAGAGTACGAAGAAGCGGTCCGGGCGCGTATCGAGCGCAACGCCAGAATGGCCCAAGATTACGGCGCCCTGCCGGGGCTGCGCCGCGACGCGCAGCCGGAAACGTTCGCGGTCCAGGACATGAGCAATCCGGACAGCGCGCTGATCGGTACCCCCGAACGCATCATCGAGCGGCTTCGACAGCTCCAGTCGTGGGGCGTGGAGTATGTCCTGATCCTGCTGCCCGGCGGCGTCGAAACGTTGCGGGAGTTTTCGCGCGAAATCATGCCCGCGTTCGAAACCCGGGCCGACGCCGCCCAGTAGCCGAATGACCCGAGCCGGGAGAAACGAGACGAAGACCCGCGCCTTTCGCGTTCACGAGCCCGGGCCGCCGGCGGCGATGAAGTGGGAAGAGGTGGAACTGCCGAAACCCAAGGCGGGACAGGCGATCGTCCGCCACACCGCCGTCGGATTCAACATGGTGGACACCTATATTCGGAGCGGCCTCTATCCGCCGCGCGGGCCCATGCCGATGGGTATCGGTATCGAGGGCGCGGGCGTGGTCGAGGCGGTCGGGCGCGGCGTCCAGCGGGTGAAGCCCGGCGACCGGGTCGCCTACGCCACGGGTATGCCGGGCAGCTACTCGGAGGCGCGGCTCATCGAGGCGGATCATCTGACCAGGCTGCCCGGGTGGATCGACGACGAGACCGCGGCGGCCATGCTGTCGAAGGGCCGTACGGTCGAATATCTGTTCAACCGGACCCATAAGCTCGGGAAGGGCGACGTCATCCTGTTTCACGCGGCCGCCGGCGGGGGGTGACGTAAAAATTTATGTGTCAGTTGGGAATGGGGTACTCCCTGTGGTTTACGACAACCGCAAGAAGGAGCACCCCGATGCCACAGCAAGCTGTAACGATTGAGAACCTACCACAAGCCTTTGAGGTGGTGAAGGAGATGCAAGCAGGCGGATTGGACTGGGGCGAGGGTTATCGCCCGCTTGGCCGCCAGGCGCTGGCCGAGATCATCGAGGGCCGGATGGCCGAGGCGGTGGATCGCTGGCTCGACGGCCTCGATGGCAGCGCTATGCGCGACCGGCGCAACGGCACCTACCGGCGCCGCCTGCTCAGCGAGCTCGGCGACATCGAGCTCAACGTGCCGCGCACCCGGCACTTCTGCCCGACCGAGGTTCTGAAGAGCTACGCAAGGCGCGCTCCAGAGATCGACCGCGCCATCCTGGCCGGCTTCGTGCTGGGGCTCTCGACCCGCAAGGTCGGCGAGGTCCTGCTTGCCCTGCTCGGGCGTCCGGTCTCGGCCGCGACGGTGAGCCGGGTCGCCAAGACCCTCGATCTGTCGGTCGCCGCATTCCACCGCCGGCCGCTGAAGAACGCCTACAAGGCGCTGATGCTCGACGGCGTGGTGCTGGCCTGCAAGACCGGCGCCGGCGCGCTCAGGAGGCCGGTCCTGGTGGCGCTGGGCATACGGCACGACGGCAAGAAGGAGATTATCGACTTCCAACTCGCCGCCAGCGAGAGCGCCGCGGAGTGGGAGCGCTTCCTCACCGCGTTGCACCGCCGCGGCCTCACCGGCGAGGGCCTTGAGATGATCTGCGTTGATGGCGGCCAAGGCCTGCTCGCCGCCTTGCCGATCGTCTATCACGGCATCCCCGTTCAGAGGTGCTGGGCGCACAAAATCAGGAACATCCTCAACAAGGTCCGCGTAGCCGACCAGCAGGCCGTCAAGGCCGACGTCCACGCCGTCATGAATGCCCCCAACCGCCGCAAGGCCGAGACCGCCGCCCGCCGCTTCGCCGACGCCTGGGAAGATACCTACCCCAAGGCCGTCGCCTGCCTGCGCAACGACCTCGACGACCTGCTCACCTGCTTCCGCTACAAGGACCTCGCCGAGCGAAAGCAGGTCAGGACCACCAATGCCATCGAACGGAGGTTCCGCGAGGTTCGCAGACGAACCCGGCCCATGGGAACCTTCCAGGATAAAACCTCAATGGACCGCATCCTCTTCGCGGTCTTCATTCACGAAAACAAGTCTCAGGGAATCAGTACCCCAGTCTCCCTGACACATAACTCTTGACGTTACCCGGCGGGGTCGGCCTGATCGCCTGCCAGTGGGCGAAGGCGGTGGGCGCGACGCTGATCGGGACCGCGGGCACCGACGCCAAGTGCCGGCTGGCCAAACGCCATGGCGCGGCGCACGTGATCAATTACGCCAGAAAGGACTTCGTCAAGGAGGTCATGCGCCTGACCAAAGGCGAGGGGGTCGACGTGGTTTACGATTCGGTCGGCAAGACCACATGGGCCGGCTCCATCGAATGCACGAAGGTCCTCGGGCTGGCGGTCAGCTTCGGCGCGGCATCGGGACCGCCGCCGCCCCTCGATCTGCTCAAGGAGGGCCAGGCCAAGTCACCCTTCATTCACCGGGCGACCACGGTCAACTACATGACGTCGCCGGAAATCGCCGATGCGAGCGCCCGTTCGGTGATCCGCATGATCAAGAACGGCAAGGTCGGGATTACCATCGATCACCGGTACAGACTGCGGGACGCGCCCAAGGTTCACCGGGACGCGGCGGCCCGCAAGACCACCGGTCAGGTGATCATGCTGCCGTAAGGCCGAATACGGCCAATCGCCCCGCATCTTCAAGCACGCGCGGTCTCTTCGGATTGCGCCAGACACGACAACGCCCGGTCGACGATCAGGTCGGCCATGACCGGCGCCGTCCCCAGGGGCGGACACAGGTGCAATTGCCGCCCGCCCGGCGGGCCGAGCCGGGCGGGGATGTCTTCGGCGCCGTGAAACCCCGCGGCGAACAGATTGGGGAGCACGACCACATGGGGCCGGCTGGTGAACGCCCGCCAATCCTCGATCAGCGGATCGATCTCCAGAAACGCCGCCGTGCAGGAAGCGGCGCCGGTTTCGGCGAGAACCAGTTCGGCCAGGCGGGCGGTCGAGGTTTCCGATCGGTCGTTGCGCCCGGTGCCGTGGCCCACGATGACGATATCGGTCCCGCCGGGATCGATGCCGGCGTTCCGCGCTTCGGTGCGAACCAGGTCCGCCGCGGCCGCCGGAATATCCGGATGGGAGCCGACTGCCTTGGTCAGGGCGGTTCCGTCCCCGATGCCCAGTTCGCCCGGCAGGACTTCGCCGGCGATGTAGCCGTCGGCCGCGAAATGAGGCACGACGACGACGGGCCGGCCGCCGATTTGGCCGAGGACCGACTTGGCGAACGGTTCCTGCCGCAGGAAACCGGAACGGACATCGGCGAAAATCTCCCGTGAAGCGATGTCCCGCGCATGCGACGTCACTGCGTCGGCCGCAGTGGGCGCGTCCTGGGCGCCGTGTCCGACGATCAGCAGGACGGTCTCCGCAGGGCTAGCCATGACCAGCCATGACTAGCCGGGGGCCCGACGGCCGCCGGAGCGTTCCGGCTCGAACCAGGCGAGGGTCTCGCCGAGCGACGCCACCTCGCCGATGATGACCAAGGTAGGGGCGGTGAGGCCGGCGTCCCTGACCCGGTCGGCGAGGGTTCCGAGCGTACCGTGCACAACGCGCTGGTCCGGCGTCGAGCCGCGGTAAACGGCGGCGGCGGGCCGGTCGCTTTCGGCGCCCGCGTCCATCAGTTCCCGGGCGATCAATCCGAGATTGGCGAGACCCATATAGACGACCAGCGTCGTCTCGCCATCCGCCAAACTCTGCCAATCGAAGTCGAGCGCCCGGTTGTCCCGGCGGTGGCCGGTGATCACCCGAACGCTCTTGGCCAGCCCCCGGTGGGTCAGCGGAATTCCGGAATAGGCGGCACAGGCGATCGCCGCCGTCACGCCCGGCACCACTTCGAACGGGATGCCGTTCTCCACCAGATGCACCGCTTCCTCCGAGCCGCGTCCAAAGACGAACGGATCGCCGCCCTTCAGCCGGACCACGCTCCGTCCCTCGCGGGCCAGGCGGACCAGCATGTCATTGATCTCCTCTTGCGGCACCCCCTGCCGGCGGCTCGCCTTGCCGGCGAAAATGCGGGTCGCGCCGGCTGGGACAAGGTCCAGAACCTCGTCCGAAACGAGCCGGTCGTAGACCACCACCTCGGCCGTCTGGAGCAGGCGCAACGCCTTGACCGTCAGAAGGTCGGGATCGCCGGGCCCGGCGCCGACCAGATACACGGTATGGGGTGTGCTCGCGGACATGGCCGCACCCTATTGGGCGAGCGCCCGCTCGACAAGCCGCCGCGCCTCGCCGCTCAGTTCGAGCGCGAGCGCCGCCTCTCGTCCCCGCGGGCTCATCTTCCCCCAGGTCTTGCGGAGAATATCGACGATCTTCTCCGGATCGTGCTTGGCCGAGAAGCCGGACAGGTAATTCTCCAGGAACACCACGCAAATGGTGTCCTCCAAGAGCTGGGTATCGGGATCGGACCGGAGGTTCTTTTTCCGCAGCATTGCCCGGACCTTCCCGATCTCGGTCCCGGCGTAGCCGCAGGCCGCCATGATTTCTCCCGCCCGGTCCGCATGAAATCGCCCGAGGTCGGTGCGCCAACGGTGATAGCCCTTCTTCCCTTCCGGGTAACCGTCACGCGGCACCGTCCAGCGTTCGATGTGCTGCGCGCGGGCGGCAATCCGAACGAGATCCGAGGCCTCGGGCGCCAGCCGTTCGAGACAAGCGGACATCCGGCGGCCATAGACCAGCTCCTTCGGCTGCTTTTCGCCGTCGACGGTCTCCGGATTCGGATCCCGCGCATTGGCGGCGTCGATCATCTCGAGGGCCTGCTCGAGGTTTCCCATTGAACTCTCCCGAACGGCATCTTAGCGCCGGCACGGCGTTTACGCACGCCGCGGGGCTTACCGGGCGGCAAGGCGTCCCGGACAAAAAAAGGGCCGCCTTTCGGCGGCCCCATAAACGACCGACCGAGCGGCCAACCAAACGGTCAGTTCCACTCGATCAGATTGAACAGGAAGCCTTCGGGCTTACGGTGACAGCAGGTCGGCAGCTTGACCTCCTTGGTATGCGCCACCGCCGAGGCGATTGGTACGATCGGCATGGAGTAGCGCTCCTCGGTGACCCGGTCGAACAGTTTTTGATAAATGGCCTCGCGCTTGGCGAGGTCCAGTTCGGTCTGGCCCTGCTTGTGCCACGCCGCCAGCTGCTTGTCGCCGTTGTAGTTCCGCGAGCCCGGCAAATAGAAGAAGCCGGAGGTCGAGACCACATCGGCCTGACCGCCGCCGTTGTCCCACAGGCTGACGAAGGCCTGAACCTTGCCCTGGGCGCGCTTCTTCACGAAGCCGCCGATGGCGTTGTTGTCCACCGTCGCCTTGATCCCCAGCTTACGCAGCTGGCCGGCAACCGCCTCGGCGGTCGGGCGCGACGGACCCCACGTCGTGAGCGCCAGCGAGAAGTTGGGGTCGACGCCCGCTTCCTTGAGCAGGGCCTTCGCCCGTGCGGGATCGTAAGCCGGCGGCGACTTGGTGGCCTTGCAGCCGGTATGCCATTCGTGGCACATGGAAATTTGCAGCGGTTCGCTGGCGACCGGTTCCGGCACCAGCGCCTTGGCCAGCCCCCGGCGGTCGATGGCATGCATCAACGCCTCCCGCACCCGCTTGTCCTTGAAGATGCCGATCTTCGACCGGTCGGCGGCATCCACCATGAAATAGATGAACTGGATGGTGCTCCCGATGGTGACCTGCAGGTTCGGCATCTTGGCGAGGTTCTCGGCCTGATCCTTGGTGATCTGGTAGACCAGGTCCTGCTCACCGGCGATCAACCGGGCGATCTGGGTCTGTTTGCTGGCGACGGTCTTGAATTCGATGCGGCCGATTTTCGCCGGTGATTTCGAGCCCTTCGCGGCGAGCTTGAAATTCGGGTTCTTTTCCAGCACCACCCCGGCGGTCGCATCGACCTGTGTGGCCATGTACGGGCCCGTCCCGATGGGCTTCAGGCCGAACTTGCTGCGATCCTCGAGCTTGCTGTGAACGGCCTTGGGGAAGATCGGCAGCGACATTATGCGCGATTCGAACGGCGCGTACGGCGCCTTGGTGGAAATCCGCACCGTGTGGTCATCCACCTTTACTGCCTTGTTATAGACCCCATAGCGGGTGCCCTTGAACCGGAAGTTGACCTTGGGGTCCTTGACGAAGTCGAAGGTGTACACCACGTCGTCGGCGGTCACCGGCATGCCGTTGTGAAATTTGACGTCCTTGCGGAGCTTGTATTCGATGGTCAGGGGATCGATGCGGGTATACGACTCGGCCAATAGCGGCACCACCTTGCGCGCCTCGACGTCGTAGTAGACCAGCGTGTCGAAGACCATCCGGTCCATCAGGTTGGTCTGCGGTTGCGGGTCGAACACGGCGTCGATCACCCGAACGGGCTGCAGCCCAGCGACCCTCAGCGTGTCCTTGGACTTTTGCGCCGCGGCGGGACCGGCCGCCGTCGCGAGAAGGACCGCCGCCCCTGCCGACAATGCGTAACGTGCGAATTTCATTTCCGGATTCCTCCCAGTTCTGCGTCTTGGCAGGACAATTTTCAGCCTGCCGGCTATTATCCTAACGATGGGATGTTAACGGACATCGCATCGGGGGGTAGGTAACGTCAAGAGTTATGTGTCAGGGAGACTGGGGTACTGATTCCCTGAGACTTGTTTTCGTGAATGAAGACCGCGAAGAGGATGCGGTCCATTGAGGTTTTATCCTTGAAGGTTCCCATGGGCCGGGTTCGTCTGCGAACCTCGCGGAACCTCCGTTCGATGGCATTGGTGGTCCTGACCTGCTTTCGCTCGGCGAGGTCCTTGTAGCGGAAGCAGGTGAGCAGGTCGTCGAGGTCGTTGCGCAGGCAGGCGACGGCCTTGGGGTAGGTATCTTCCCAGGCGTCGGCGAAGCGGCGGGCGGCGGTCTCGGCCTTGCGGCGGTTGGGGGCATTCATGACGGCGTGGACGTCGGCCTTGACGGCCTGCTGGTCGGCTACGCGGACCTTGTTGAGGATGTTCCTGATTTTGTGCGCCCAGCACCTCTGAACGGGGATGCCGTGATAGACGATCGGCAAGGCGGCGAGCAGGCCTTGGCCGCCATCAACGCAGATCATCTCAAGGCCCTCGCCGGTGAGGCCGCGGCGGTGCAACGCGGTGAGGAAGCGCTCCCACTCCGCGGCGCTCTCGCTGGCGGCGAGTTGGAAGTCGATAATCTCCTTCTTGCCGTCGTGCCGTATGCCCAGCGCCACCAGGACCGGCCTCCTGAGCGCGCCGGCGCCGGTCTTGCAGGCCAGCACCACGCCGTCGAGCATCAGCGCCTTGTAGGCGTTCTTCAGCGGCCGGCGGTGGAATGCGGCGACCGACAGATCGAGGGTCTTGGCGACCCGGCTCACCGTCGCGGCCGAGACCGGACGCCCGAGCAGGGCAAGCAGGACCTCGCCGACCTTGCGGGTCGAGAGCCCCAGCACGAAGCCGGCCAGGATGGCGCGGTCGATCTCTGGAGCGCGCCTTGCGTAGCTCTTCAGAACCTCGGTCGGGCAGAAGTGCCGGGTGCGCGGCACGTTGAGCTCGATGTCGCCGAGCTCGCTGAGCAGGCGGCGCCGGTAGGTGCCGTTGCGCCGGTCGCGCATAGCGCTGCCATCGAGGCCGTCGAGCCAGCGATCCACCGCCTCGGCCATCCGGCCCTCGATGATCTCGGCCAGCGCCTGGCGGCCAAGCGGGCGATAACCCTCGCCCCAGTCCAATCCGCCTGCTTGCATCTCCTTCACCACCTCAAAGGCTTGTGGTAGGTTCTCAATCGTTACAGCTTGCTGTGGCATCGGGGTGCTCCTTCTTGCGGTTGTCGTAAACCACAGGGAGTACCCCATTCCCAACTGACACATAAATTTTTACGTCACCGGGGGGTAGATGCAATTGCAACGATCCCCGCAAAAGCGCTACTCTCGTTGACTCTCCGCATCGAAGGGTGGGCAAATGGAAGGCTTCGACCTGGAACTGGCGGCACGCCCGGCTTGGCGCGACGGCGACTATTCCCACATTCCGTTCTGGGTCTACTCGGATGCCGCCAATTACGAGGCGGAGCTTCGGAATATCTACAAGGGCCCGGTGTGGAATTACCTCTGCCTGGCGGCCGAACTGCCCGGGACCGGGGATTACAAGGCCACCAAAATCGGCGAGACGCCGGTGTTCGTGGTTCGCGGCGAGGACGGCGTGCTTCGCGGTTTCCTCAATCGCTGCTCCCATCGCGGCGCGCTGCTGTGCCTGGAGCCTCGGGGCAGCGTCAAACGCCTGACCTGCGTCTATCACGCCTGGTCCTATGACCTCGAGGGCAACCTCCGAAACGTGGCGTTCGAGGACGGTGCGGACGGCCGGGGCGGCATGCCCGACGACTTCGACAAATCCCGGCACGGTTTGCGGCCCATCGAGGTGACCGAGTTCTGCGGGCTGGTCTTCGGTTCCTTCGATCCCGGGGTCCCCGACATCGAAACCTACCTCGGGCCGGAATCGGTACGGTTTATCCAGCGCGCCCTGGGGAAGGCGCCGCTGAAGCTGATCGGCCGCTCGACCCAGGTCATGCACAACAACTGGAAGCTCTATTTGGAGAACGTGAAGGACGTCTACCACGCGACGATCCTGCACCTGTTTTTCACCCGCTTTCGGCTCAACCGCCTCGGACACGAAGGCGGGATCATCGTGAGCGAGAGCGGGGGGCATCACGTGAGCTATTCCAAGATGGATGCCGAGCGCGGCAATCAGGACTATGCATCGCAGGAAATCCGCTCTACCGGCGAAGGGTTCTCGCTCAATGATCCCTCGCTTCTGGATTCCATCGACGAATGGGAAGACGGCATCACCGTTCAAATCCAGAGCGTGTTCCCCTCCCTGGTCATCCAGGTCATCCAAAACTCCATCGCCGTGCGCCAGATACTGCCCACCGCGGTCGACCGGACGGATCTCAACTGGAATTTCGTCGGCTTCGAGGGAGACAGCGAAGAGATGACCCGCACGCGGGTGAAGTTGAACAATCTGGTTGGCCCGTCCGGATATATTTCCCTGGAGGACGGTGCCATCGGCGGGTTCGTGCAGCGCGCGATCCGCGGCGTCGAAGAGGATTCAGGCGTCGTGCGGATGGGCGGCGACGACGTGGCGACGGTCGACTACCGCGCCACCGAAACATCCGTCCGGGGGTTCTGGAAAATGTACCGCGGCCTGATGGGCGTTTGAGGCGTGAGTTCGCCGGAACCGTTGCAGGCCAAACTGCTGGCGGACGATCTGCTCGCCCGCTACGTCCGCTGTCTGGACGACGGCGACCTGGGTGCGTGGCCCGAATTTTTCACCGATCCCTGTATCTACCGGGTGACCCACCGCGCCGATGATCGGGCGGGATATGAGAACGCACTGATATTCGCCGATTCCCGAGGCATGCTCAGGGACCGCGTTAATGCCGTCGAGAATGTCAGCGTCTATGAGCCGCACGGTTACCGGCATATCGTCGGCGCCTGTCTGATCGAAAGTGTCAATGGCATGTTGATCGACGCTTCGACGCCATTTCTCGTGGCGCGCATCATGCAGGACGGCGAGACCTCCGTCTTCGCCACCGGCATCTACCGGGACCGTATAGACATCTCGGGCGGCCAGCCGTTGTTCGCCGAGAAGGTCGTGATCATGGATAGTGAACGGGTGGATACCCTGCTCGCCATCCCGCTTTAGGATCAGCGGTTCGGGTTGTAGAGAAGTTCGATCAGAACGCCGTCGGGATCGGGAAAGAACAGCTGCCGGAGCTCGGTATCGGGCACGTTGGTTTCCCTGTACTCGATGTTGAAATCGTCCAGGCGCTTTTTGGCCGCGTCATAGTCCTCGATTTGCATGGAAAAATGCGAGATGGCGGCATACTTGGAGCCGGTGAGCAGCTTGTTGTCGGGCATCGGCGTGATGATGTGGACGATGGGACGGTTGCCGCAGTACATCCAATGGCCCGGCTCGTCGAACGGCGGCCGCTCCCCCGATTTCAGGCCCAGCACGTCTTCATAGAATTTGGCCGACACGTCCACGTCGACCGCTTCGATATTCACGTGATCCAGCGATGAGATTTTCATGTCCCGGTTATCCTGTACCGACGCCTTCCGGCAGTTTGTTCCAGCGGGCATGCCGTGTCCACCCCAGGGAGCTTCCGATCACCTTCGGCGAGGAAGCAGCCGACGGCATCGCCGCGGGTCTCGACCAACCGGCGTCCGCCGGATAAAACGTGGCCGGGCTTGAATTGGAGGTGACGTGACAGCGGCAGGAAAGACCGCCCCATGGGCCACGGATGCGGCACGGTCGGCCGGTCTGGCTCGAGGCCGAAAGCTGATCGGCCACTGGCTTTTCGCCATGTGCGGGATGGTCTTCGTCATGGTGGTCATCGGCGGCGTAACCCGATTGACCGGATCGGGGCTTTCCATCGTCGACTGGCGCCCGGTAACGGGCTGGCTGCCGCCGATGAGCGACGCGGCTTGGCTCGCCCTTTTCGAGGCCTACAAACAGACGCCGGAATTCCTGAAGATCAACGCTCAGATGGATGTCGAAGGCTTCAAGGGCATTTTTTGGCTCGAATACGTTCACCGGCTTTGGGGCCGCTTGCTCGGTATCGCTTTCGCGGTGCCGTTTCTCTATTTCCTGGTCAAACGCTGGGTCGACCGGCCTCTCGCCTGGCGGCTGGTATTGTTCTTCGTGCTCGGCGGAGCGCAGGGCGTATTGGGCTGGTTCATGGTCAAGAGCGGTCTGGTGGACGATCCCGATGTCAGCCCGTACCGGCTGACCGCCCATCTCGGACTGGCCATCGCCATCTACGCCGCCATGTTCTGGACCGCGCTCGATCTGGCGGTGGAGCGGAACGCGCGGCGGGCCCTTCCCATGCACCTCCGGCGCCTGTCGGCGGTCATTCTCGGATGGGTCTTCGCCACCATGTTGTCGGGCGGTTTTGTCGCCGGTCTCAACGCCGGGAAGACCTACAATACGTTTCCGCTGATGGACGGCAAATGGATACCTGACGGGCTGTTCCTTCAGAATCCCGCGTGGCGCAACTTCTTCGAGAACGTGACGACGGTGCAGTTCGACCACCGGGTGCTGGCCATCGGCGCTCTGCTGCTGATCGCCGCCGCTTGGGCATTGGCGCTCAGGGCCCGGTTGTCGCCCTCTGAAATGATCCGGTTTCACATGTTGGCCGGCGTTGGTCTCCTGCAGGTCGTATTGGGCGTCTCGACACTGCTGCTGGTGGTGCCCGTCTCCCTTGCCGCGATCCATCAGGCATTCGCGCTCGTGCTGCTGACGGCCGCCATGCTGGTGGTCTGGTATGGCCGGCCTTTACGATAGCCGCCGGGAGAATTTCGCCAGACAAATCCGCCGGTGTTCGACGGTTCGCGGCAAGCCGATCCTTCTGGATTTGCGGGACGAAGGGATTATATTTCCGGAAAACGGGTTTATGATCCATGCGCCGTTCCCGGAATCATATATTTCCGGGAATTTTCGAAGAGCCTGTCCGGCGGATAAACGCGGGTGGCCGAGAGACGGGAGTCAGTAATAGGTATGAAGCAAGCCGTGAAGTCCCGATCGACCCGGATGGCCATCGCGGCCGTTGCCGTCATGTTCGCCGGCGCCGGCGGATTGACGGCTTGCGCCAGCGGCGGCACCGAGGTCGCCCGGGTCTTCGGCGGATTCACCAACGCATTTACCGCCGACGAGAAATCGGCCGAGAGCGTCGAGACCTTCCGCCAACTCTTCGATCAGTACGCCAAACCGGATTCCTCGCGTAACCAGCAGTTGCGCCATTTCCGCGATGCCTATCTGCGGGTCCGTCAGGAGTATGTGCAGTCCATCGACGATGCCGTGCTGATCAAGGCCGCCGTGGACGGGGTCAAGAAGCTCGACGGCGAGCCCGGGACATTCACCGCGGCCCAAGTCACCGAAGCCGCCCTCGACGGCATGCTGACCAATCTGGATCCCCATTCCTCGTATCTGAACCCCGACGAATTCCGCGAGAGCCAGGTGCATACCCGCGGCGAGTTCGGCGGTCTGGGCATCGAGGTCAATATGGAGGACGGGTTCGTCAAGGTGATCGCCCCCATCGAGGATACGCCGGCGAGCCGCGCGGGCATCAAATCCGGCGATCTGATCACCCATGTCGACGGCGCCGGGATCAAGGGGATGTCATTGATCGAGGCCGTCCGCCTGTTGCGGGGCAAGCCCAGGACGGATGTGCGGCTGACCATCCGGCGGGCGGGCGCCGGGGAATTCGACGTCACGGTAACCCGGGCAATCATCCGGGTACGGCCGGTCAAGTGGAGCATCGAGGGCGATGTCGGGGTCATCCGCATCGCCAGCTTCAGTCAGCGGGCCAATGACGAATTGCGCCGCGCCGTCAGTGCGATACGCCGCGAACTCGGCGGCAAGCTGAAGGGCTTCGTTGTGGACCTCCGAAACAATCCCGGCGGCCTGTTGGATCAGTCGGTGGCGGTGACGGATTCCTTTCTCGACCGGGGCGATATCGTTTCGGTCCGGGACCGGGACGGCAACGGCCGAGCCTTCAACGCCGAAACCGGCGATCTCGCCGACGGACGGCCCATCGTCGTGTTGATCAACCGCTGGTCCGCCTCGGCCTCCGAAATCGTCGCGGGCGCCCTGCAGGACCAAGACCGGGCGACGGTGATCGGCGCGCGCTCCTTCGGCAAGGGATCGGTTCAGACGATCACGCCGCTGGACTGGGATGGGGCGCTGCGCCTGACCACGGCGCTTTACTATCTGCCGAGCGGGCGCTCGATCCAGGGAACCGGTGTCGAGCCGGATATCGTCGTCACCGGCGGCGACGCGCCGCCTCATCGGCTGCGCGAGGAAATCCTCGATCGCCTCTTCCCCGGTCAAAAGAAAGAGGCCGATGTGCCGCACGCGTTTCAGGTCGAGAAGCATCAGCCCAAACCGGCACAGGCGAAAATTCGTTTGGATGACTGCCCCGGCGCCGGTACCGACGACAAGGACCGGATGTTGGGTTGCGCGGTAACGCTGATCAACGACGGGGGCTCCGAGGCCAAGTTCCTCGCCCGCTTCGGCTCCCGGACCAAACTTTGATTCGGACCACGAAGGGGGGAGAGATGGCCGGTAACCCGTACCCGGATAGCCCGTATGAAATTCGGGGCGATCTATCGAGCGCGCATGAGGCCGCGCTCGCCGGCATCGCCCGTCCCGGGACTTGGCTCACCGGCGAGCAGCGGGTGTGGATTGCCGAAGAAGTCCGCAATGCCCGGAATTGCGCCGCCTGCGCCGAACTCAAGGAAGCGCTGTCACCCGACCACCTGTCCCTGGAACACACGTCACTGGGCAACCTCACTCCGGCGCAGGTGGAGATCGTTCACCGGGTGGTCACCGATCCCGGCCGGCTCAGCGAGGGGTGGTGCCGGGGACATATCGATGACGGCATGCACGAGGGCGAATTCGTCGAGATGATCGGCGTCATCGCCATGACCATGATCATGGACACCTTCGCATTCGGCCTGGGTCTTCCGGTGGCTGTCCTGCCCGAGCCCGCCGCCGGTGAACCCTCGCGCTATTTGCCGCCGGGCGCCCGGCGCGAGGCGGCGTGGCTCCCCATCGTCGAGCCGGGCGACGAAGTGCCGGAGGACGGTCCCCTGTATCCCACGCCGACGGCCGGCTACATCCAGCGGGCTCTCAGCATGGTTCCCCAATCGAAGCGCGACTATTGGAATCTTGCCGGCGCCCATTATCTGGAGGGCGGGCAGGTCTATGATTTCGGCAGCAGCGTGCGTGCGATCAGCCGGCCTCAGATCGAGATCATCGCGGCGCGGATATCGGCGCTTCATCAGTGCCTCTACTGAACGACGGCGCATGCCTACATGCTCCGTGAGAGCAGCAACGCCGCCGACAACGAAATCGACCTCCACGATATTACGGAGGGATACCGGCATGACACCGACATCGAGCACGCCGAATTGCTGATGGGCTTCGCGGAGGCGGTCGCGCGGCGGGACGAGAACGGGACATCGGCTCACCGGCAAGAGATGCTCGAACTGATGGGCGAGCCCGCAACGGTGGACGCGGCGGCCATTGCCGCGGCATTCCATGGCTTTGTACGGCTCGCCGACGCGATCGGGATTCCCTACGAGGGGGCCGCGGGCGGCACCGACTCGACCGAGTTGCGGGATGAAATCGGGATCAGCGACTTCTATCGCGCCCAGAATGCCTGACAGCCGTTAACCGGCCCACGTAGCGCCCCTTTGCGGCCGATTATCTCCCTTGGCGGCGCCGGGGGGATAGGCGTCGGAGAGCCGCCGGTACTGCTCGGCCGTCAGTTCGAGGCCGCAGGCCCCGGCGTTCTCGATGAGATGCTCCCTGCGGCGCGATCCCGGGATCGGCACCACATGGACCGGGTTGTCCATGAGCCATTTGAGGGCGGTCTGACCGGGCGTTCCGCCGATCTCGCCGGCCACCTCCCGGAGGGTCCGCAGCAATTCCAGATTGTGGCCGATGTTCTCGTCTTGAAAGCGGGGCATGTTTCGCCGGTAACGGTCGGTTTCGGGAAAGTCCTCCTTGCTGGTGATCTCGCCCGATAGAAGGGCGAAGGCCAGCGGCCCATAGGCGACGAAGGTGATACCCAGTTCCGCGCAAAGGGGCAGGAATTCGTCTTCGACCCTGCGGGTGAAGAGGGAGTACTCCATCTGCAACGCGGATACGGGATGGACGGCGTGGGCGCGGCGGATTTCGTCCACGGTCGGATTGGAGATTCCCAGGCTCCGAACCTTGCCCGCGTCGACCAGTTCCTTCATGGCGCCCCAGGTCTCTTCCACCGGGACGTTCGGGTCGACGCGATGCTGGTAGTAGAGGTCGATACGGTCGGTTCGAAGCCGGCCAAGGCTGAGATCGCAGGCCGCCCTCAGATATTCGGGCGTTCCGCAGATGACTGTCTTTCCGCCGACGTAGCGCATGCCGAACTTGCTGGCGATGAACGCCCGGTCCCGGCGTCCCTTGAGCGCGGCGGCCAGGAATTCCTCGCTTTTGCCGTCGCCATACGACTCGGCGGAATCGAAATGAGTGACGCCCCGCGAGAGCGCTTCATCGACGGTCGCGAAGAGCCCGGGATCGGAGGAATCCGTCAACCGGTTGCAGCCGATGCCGAACGGCGGAATTTCGATGCCTGAGTTGCCAAGTTGCCGCGTTTCCATGGATTCCCCTTAATTGTTGCGTGCAGGTTGTGCGGTTGCCGATGAACCCTATAGGATCGGGACGCGGCATGGAAAGCACTCCGGGCAAGCCGGATGAGTGACGGCGGCGGCGGAGACCGCGAAGCAAGGATAAGCGGGGCCGGGGAGGCGGGGCGATGAAATTCGGACTATTCGATCACGTGGACGTCAACAATCGTCCGCTGGCCCAGGAGTTCGACGAGCGGCTCGAGTTCGTTTCCGCCGCCGATGAAGCCGGTTTCTACTGCTATCACGTTGCCGAGCATCACGCGACGCCGCTGAACATGGTGCCCGTGCCCGGCGTCTATCTGGGCGCGATAGCCCGGGCGACCAAAAACATCCGGCTCGGTCCGCTGTGCTACCTTCTGCCGCTCTATACGCCCCTTCGCCTGATCGAAGAGATCTGCATTCTCGATCACCTCAGCCACGGGCGGCTCGATGTCGGCGTAGGGCGCGGCGTGTCGCCCTTCGAGCTCAAATATCACGATGTGGATCCGGACACGTCGCGGCCCATCTTCCGGGAGTGCCTCGAAGCGGTGGTTTACGGGCTGTCCCATGACGTGCTCGATTATCAGGGCGACAACTATTCGTACGCCGACGTGCCCATGGAGCTGAGGCCCCTGCAGGAATGCCACCCGCCGATCTGGTATCCGACCAACAACGTCGAAGGCGGGCAATTCGGCGGCGAGAACGGCTATCACTTCGTGACCTTGGGCGGCGTCGATTTCGCCCGGCCCGGGGTCGAATCGTTCAAGGAGGCGCTGGCGAAGCGCGGCCGGCCGGGTGACGGCGGTGACGGCGGTTTCAAGGAGGGCGCGGCGGTCGGCATCATGCGGCATCTGGTGATCGCCGGGACCGAGGACGAAGCGCTGAAGCGGGCCGAGCCCGCCTACCGGGCTTGGGAGGCGAGCCTGACGAAGCTCTGGCGGGTCAACAAGGTGCCGGGTCCGAACATCGCCCAGTTCATTCCGCCGACGCTCGCCGAGGCGCAACAGCGGGGGTCGGTGGTCGTCGGTACGGCGGAGACGGTCAAGGAGACCCTCGCCGCACATGCCGAAGCGCTCGGCCTCAACTACATGATCCTCGGTTTCTACTTCGGCGATATCGCCCACGGACATGCCCTGGAGTCCATGCAGCGGTTTGCATCCGACGTCATGCCGGCATTGGAAGCGATGTAGGCGGCTTGTCTTCCGGTAGTGCTTGACGTTGCCGCGCCGCCGGACAATAAGAGCGCCGAATTCGACCTTCACCGTCTCCCCGCTAGCCGAACCCGGAGCCACAATGCCGCACCTGATTTCTCCCCATGGTGGAGACGGCCTACGCCCATTGCTGATCGCGGAGTCCGAGCGCGAGGCGCGCCGGGCCGCCGCCGCAAGCCTCGTCCAGGTTCCCATGTCCAGCCGCGAGACATCCGACCTCATTCTGATGGGCATGGGGGCCTATACGCCGCTGAGGGGTTTCATGGGGGAGGCCGACTGGCGAGGCGTCGCCGGGGACATGAAAATGGCCGATGGAACGTTCTGGCCCATTCCCATCACCCTGTCGGCGGCCCGGGACCTGGCGGAGACCATCGGCGACGGGGATGAGGTTGCACTGGTTGACGGCGAGACCGGCGCCGTCATGGGCACCATGGCGGTGTCGGAGCGGTACGAACCGGATCACGCATTCGAGAATGCAAACGTCTTCAGGACCGAGGACCCGGCCCATCCCGGGGTAGAAAAGGTTATCGGCCAGCCGCCGGTAAATCTCGGCGGGACGGTGACCGTCTTCGACGAGGGGCCGTTCCGGGTGAAGTATCCCGGCCTCTGCGTCTATCCTCGTGAAAGCCGGGCGTTGTTCGAGGAACTCGGTTGGTCGAGGATCGCGGCATTTCAAACTCGTAACCCCATGCACCGTAGTCACGAACACCTGGTGAAAATCGCCATCGAGGTGACCGACGGCGTCTTCATCCATCAGGTGCTGGGAAGGCTCAAACCGGGGGACATCCCGGCGGAGACCCGCGTGCAGGCCATCGACGCCATGATTTCGAACTACTTCCGGGAGGGCACGGCCATTCAGGCCGGCGTCCCCCTGGAGATGCGCTATGCGGGACCCCGCGAAGCGCTGCTGCACGCCGTGGTCCGGCAGAACTACGGTTGCTCGCATTTGATCGTCGGGCGGGACCATGCGGGCGTCGGAAGCTATTACGGGCCGTTCGACGCCCAGAACATCTTCGACACCCTATGGAAAGGCGCGATCGAAATTCATCCCCTCAAGATCGACATCACGTTTTACTGCAGGGCCTGCGGCGGTATGGCGACGGCGCGTTCCTGCCCGCACGGCGACGAACACAAGGTCCAGATCTCGGGGACCCGCCAGCGGGAGATGCTGGCCGGCGGCGAGGAAATCCCGCCGGAGTTCAGCCGGCCGGAAGTGGTGGCTATACTGCGCGAGTTTTACGCCGATCAAAATTGGGCGGGGGGGGGACCGGTTCCGTGGCGAAACTGACCGGCGCGGCGGCGCTGACAAAATCCATCCTTGGCCACGGTGTCGATACTATCTTCGGCCTGCCCGGCGCCCAACTCGACCCGCTGTTCGACAGCTTTCACGGCGAGCAGGATAGGCTGAGGATTGTCCATACCCGGCACGAGCAGGGCGCCGCCTATATGGCGTTCGGCTATGCCCAGTCGACCGGACGGGAAGGGGTGTGCGCCGTTGTTCCCGGGCCGGGCGTGTTGAACGCCGGCGCCGCCCTGCTCACGGGATACAGTCTCGGCGCCAAGATGCTGTGCATCGGCGGGCAGATTCCGAGCGGCGCCATCGACAAGAGCATCGGCCTTCTCCACGAAATGATGGATCAGAAGGGGACCATGTCGGCGATGACCAAGTGGCAGGCGCGGGCCGATAGCCCGGGGCAAGCGCCGGCGCTTGTCGCCGAAGCGTTCCGGCAGATGAATACCGGACGCAACCGGCCGGTATTCCTCGAAATGGCGCCTGATGTGATGCGCCAGGAGGCCGAGGTTGAAATTTCCGTGCGGCCCGGCGGCTACGCGCAAATGGAGCCGGACCCCGACCTGATCGAGCAGGCCGCCGCCTTGCTGGGCAATGCGGAGAACCCGGCGATATTCGTCGGCGGCGGCATCTTCGGCGCCGAGGCCGAGCTACTGGAGCTGGCCGAGGCCTTGCAGGCGCCCGTGTTCATGAGCCCCCAAGGGCTGGGTGCCGTGGATGCCCGGCACTACCTGGCGCAAAACACCATCGCCGCGTCCCATGTCTGGCCCCAGGTCGACGTCGCCTTGGCCGTGGGCACCAAGATGCTGCTGCCCATCACCCAGTGGGGTTGGGATGACGAGGTCAAGCTGATCCGGGTGGACCCCGACCCCGAGCAATCCGTCGGGCGCTGGAAACCCGACGTCCACCTGGTGGCGCACGGCCAGCCGGCCCTCGGCGCCATGGCCGACCGCCTTTCCCGGCACAACCGCTCGCGGGAGTCACACAAGGACGAGTATGTCGACTTGCAGCAGGCCGCGCGCAAGGAGTTGGCCGAAACGCTGCCGGGGCAGGTTGCCTACGGCGATGCGATCCGCAGCCGCCTGCCCGAAGACGGCATCATCTGTTTCGGGGTCACCCAGATGGGATTCTACAGTTGGTGGGGCTTTCCCACCTATGGGCCGCGCACCAACATCCAGCCGGGCGTCCAGGGAACCCTTGGCTACGGGTTCCCGACGGCGCTCGGCGCGCAGGTGGCGCACCCCGGCAAGAAGGTCATCAGCGTGACCGGAGACGGCGGCTTCATGTTCGCCGCGACCGAGCTGTCGACGGCGGTGCGTCACGGGATCAACACGGTCACGCTGATTTTCAACAACGGCGCCTACGGCAACGTGAAGAAGAACCAATCCATGGATTTCGGCGGTCGGTTGATTGCCTGGGATCTGGCCAATCCGGATTTCGTCAAGTTCGCCGAATCCTTCGGCGCGATGGGCCTCCGGGCCGAAAGTCCGGACGACCTCGCCTCGAAGCTGGACGAAGCGTTTGCCGCCGATGCGCCCGTCCTGATCGACGTGCCCTTCGATGAGCTGCCCGACTGGCGGCCGCTGGAGCGGCGTTACCGGATGCGCGGCGGCGACTGAACCGAACGACGGAGATACCCGTGAGACTCATTTCCTATGAACTGAACGGCGCCGAGGGCGTCGGTGTCATGGTTGACGACAGCGGTTTCGTGCCCGCCGCGAGCGTCGCCACCCGTTTGCCCGCCACGATGCTGGAGTTGCTGGAACAGGATGGCGCCGTCGACGCCTTGAAGGCCGCCGCCGACGGAAAGCCCGCCGAGATGACACTCGCGGACGTGAAGCTGCTGCCCGTGGTCCCCAATCCCAGGGCCATCTGGTGCGTCGGGGTCAACTACAAGGAGCACCAGGACGAGACCGGGCGGGGCGCCCAGGAAGAGCCGATGATCTTCCTGCGCATCGCCGAGGCCCAGATCGCGCACGGCGATCCCATGGTTCGCCCGAGTTTCTCCGATACGCTGGACTGGGAAGGCGAGCTTGCGGTCATCATCGGAAAGCGGGGCCGGGCCATTCCGATGGAAAAGGCGTTTGACCACATCGCCGGCTATTCCATCTACAACGACGGCACGGTCCGCGAATGGCAGCGGCACACCAGTCAATTCGCGCCGGGCAAGAACTTTCAGGACACCGGCGGGTTTGGTCCGTGGATGGTGACCCCCGACGAGTTCGGCGATCCTTACGCCCATGAACTGACCACCCGGATCAACGGCGAGCAGGTTCAGCACACCGGCATCGCCGCCATGGATCACAAGATCGACAAGCTGATCAACTATCTGTCGACGGCGGTGACCTTGAACCCGGGCGACGTCATCGCCACCGGAACGCCGGGCGGGGTCGGTTCGCGCCGCAACCCGCCCTGGTACATGAAACCGGGCGACGTCTGCACCGTCGAGATCACCGGGATCGGCGTACTCGAAAACCCGGTGATCGACGGCTGACGCTCAGGGTTAGGGCAGGCGTCCGCCGGGCGCGACGCCCCAGGCCATATCGACGATCTTTTCGTCCGAGGCCTCGTCGCAGGCCTTCTTGAACGCGGCCATCACCTTGGCGCCGGTGGTTTCGTTCCAGAACCAATCGGCGATCTGCATGCTCGACGCGATGCAGCCTTCGGCCGCCACGGCCTCCGAGTAGTAGGCCTTGAAGTCCTCGCTGGCGAGCTTCAGGGCCATGGCCAGCGGGAATTCCGGATTGGGACTGCGAATACCCTCGTCCTCGACGAAGGCCAGCAGCAACGCGCTCGCCATCTCGATATTCATCCCGCTGACGCCGACGGTGGTTCTACCGCGCCGCGCCTTGGCCTTCTCGTAGGCCGGACGGAGGGCGTCGATCTCGGCGTTCACCGCGGTCCTGAGGCCGGCCAGATCACCGGTGTCCTCGAACACCGGCGGCAATTCGACGGCGCAGTCCCAGCCATCGGTCGGCTTGCCGTCCGGCGGATCGTCGTCGAAGTCCGCCAGAACGGGCCCCGAGGGGCTCTCCATGAGTTCGAGTTGCTGCTTCAGCACCTGTTTCTGGAACTCGGCGTCGGTCGGCGCGCCGTAGGGGCGCCCCAGCTCGAACGGCACGGCGAGACCTCTCGGCACGCCGATCTTCTCCGTATGGAGCTTGATCAGGCTGATGATCGCCGTCACGAAGCCTTCCCGCTCCAAGTAGTTGGCCAGCACGCTCACGGCGCGCGTGCACATGGGTCAGACGCCCGACAGGGCGACCGCGTCGACGTTGTCCTCCTTGAGAATTGCCGCGGCCTCCTTGGCCTTCTGCTCCATGCCGGTGGGGTCGGTCGCGCCCATGAACGAGATATGATTCTTCGCGACCGAGCCGATGAAGCCCTCTTCGGCGAGTTCCCTGATACGATCGATCGGGAAGGACACGTTGATGTCTTCCTGAAATCCCGACCGGTCATAGTTGGACGAAACGTGGCTCATGAACAGGTCCGCGCCGTCCGTGTCGGAAGGAATGACGCGATAATCCACATCGCCCCTGAAAAACGGCCGGTCGGTCTTGAGATGCAGTCCGGCGGAAGAGACGATCGCCACCCGCATTTCGCTGAGCGGCTTCGCCTCGCTCCAGGCGCCGCCCTCGACCTCCGGCAGTACCAGGTCGGTCATCCGCTGCGCCATCGCGGGCGCCAGCGCGTCCATCCTAACCATGTATCACCCCATCCAATGAGTTAACGAATTCGCTGGCGGGACTAGATCGGAATTCAAATTCCCTGTCAAACCCCGCTCTCCCTTCGGTGCGCTTGCCACCATTTGGGAACCTTGACGGGCCCGAAGCGGCGAAATAGCCTCCGGGAACCCAGGGAAATCAGGCGTCTGTTCGACCATGACAGAGACCTCCAAACCGCTGCAGGCCGTGTTGCCGTCGGTAGACAAGCTGCTGCGCCATGATGACGGCCGGGCGCTGGCCGAGGCCTACGGCCGCGCGGCGGCCACCGATGCCGTCCGCGCCGTCATCGAGGAGTTGCGGCAACGGGTTTTCGGCGCCGGCGAGGACGCCGATACCGGGGAGGAGGCCGTGCTGGCTTCCGCCGCGGATCTGCTGGCGGCGAAATCGGCGCCGTCGCTCAAAAAAGTCTTCAACCTGACGGGCACGGTCCTGCACACCAACCTGGGCCGCGCACCCCTGCCGCCGGAGGCGATCGAGGCCATGACCCTCGTTGCCGGCGGCGCCTCCAACCTGGAATACGATTTGGAAAGCGGCAGGCGGGGCGACCGGGACGTTCATGTGGACGATCTGTTGGCCGAGCTGACCGGCGCCGAGGCGGCGACGGTGGTGAACAACAACGCGGCGGCGGTTCTGCTGGTTCTCAATACGCTGGCCAAGGGCAAGGAGGTTCCCGTCTCCCGCGGCCAGCTGGTGGAGATCGGCGGCTCGTTCCGCATGCCCGACATCATCCGCCGGGCCGGCTGCAAAATGCATGAGGTCGGGACCACCAACCGGACGCATTTGAAGGATTTCGAGGAAGCCATCAGCGGCAAGACGGCGTTGCTGCTGAAGGTCCATACCTCCAACTACGAGGTGCAGGGCTTCACCAAGGAGGTGAGCGACGCCGAACTCGCACAGCTGGCGCGGAAACACGGCATTCCCTGCGTCGATGATCTCGGCAGCGGCACGCTGGTGGACCTCGCCCAATTCGGCCTGCCCCACGAGCCGACGGCGGCGGAAGCGTTGGCCCAGGGCATGTCAGTGGTGACGTTCTCCGGCGACAAGCTGCTGGGCGGGCCGCAGGCCGGCATGATCGTCGGCGAGAGGGACCTCATCGACAAGATCAAGAAGAACCCGATGAAGCGGGCCTTGCGGATCGACAAGGTGACCATGGCGGCGCTGAGCGCCGTGCTCCGCCTCTATCTCGATCCCGACCGCCTCGTGGAGCGCATGCCGGCGCTCAGGCTGCTGGCGCGCCGAGCCGATGAAATCGCCGCCACCGGCAAGCGAATCGTCGATCCGGTGTCCCGGGCCCTTGACGGGATCGCCGCCGTCGAGCTGGCCGGCTGCCAGAGCCAGATCGGCAGCGGTTCCCTGCCGGTGGAGCGGCTGGAGAGCGCCGCCCTCCGCATTACCCCGTCGACCGGCAGGCGGGGCGGCGGCGCCGCGCTCAATCGAATCGCCAAGGCGTTCCGCTCGCTTCCCATCCCGGTCATCGGCCGGGTTCACGAAGGCGCCTTCCTTCTCGATCTCCGCTGCCTCGAAGACGTGGAAGCCTTCGTCGGCCAGCTCGATCAGTTGACACCGGGGGGCGCGTCCAGGTGATCGTCGCGACCGCCGGCCACATCGACCACGGCAAGACCCTGCTGGTGCGGGCATTGACCGGGGTCGACACCGACCGGCTGCCGGAAGAGAAAAAACGCGGCATGTCCATCGATCTGGGCTTCGCCTACAAGCCGATGGCCAGCGGCAAGGTCATGGGATTCGTCGACGTGCCGGGTCACGAGCGCTTCGTCCGCAACATGCTGGCCGGCGTTTCCGGCATCGACTACGCGCTGCTGGTCATCGCCGCCGACGACGGACCCATGCCCCAGACCGAGGAGCACCTGGCGATTCTCGACCTCCTCGGCATCGATCAGGGGGTGGTCGCGCTGACCAAGATCGACCGCGCCGACGACGCGAGGATCACGGACGTCACCGAACAGATCGAGTTCCTGTTGATGGAGACCGGCCTCGAGGGATCGGAAATCCTGCCCGTGTCCGCGGTGACCGGCGACGGGATCGACGGACTCAAGGAGCATCTGGCCGTCGCTTCCGAGCTGATCGGCGACCGGGAGGTTCAAGGCAATTTCCGCCTCGCCATCGACCGGGCGTTTACCCTCCAGGGCGCCGGCCTCATCGTCACCGGCTCGGTGTTCGCCGGCGCGGTGAAGGTGGGCGATCAACTGACCCTCACCCCCGGCGGCCAGGGCGTCCGGGTGCGCGGCATCCACGCCCAGAACGAGGAAGCCGACGCGGGGGCGGCCGGTCAGCGCTGCGCCCTCAACATCACCGGCCAAAACCTCGCGAAGGACGACGTGCACCGGGGCGACTGGCTGGTCGCCGATGCGATCCACGATCCCGTCCCCCGGTTCGATGCCCGGCTCCGGGTGCTGCCGGGCGAGGCTAGGTCCCTCAAGCACTGGACGCCGGTCCATGTCCACCTGGGCGCCGCCGAAATTCCCGGCCGCGTCGCGGTCCTTGAAGACAGGAACATCCCGCCCGGCGGGAGCGCGCTGGTGCAGATCGTTCTCGACCGGCGGATCGGCGCGCTGCGCGGTGACGGATTCATTCTTCGCGATCAGTCGGCGACCCGGACCATCGCCGGCGGCCGGGTGCTCGACCCCCACGGCCCCGCCCGGGGCCGCGCCAGGCCCGAACGTCTCGCCGCCATCGCCGCCATGGAGGAACGCACCGCCGCCGATGCGCTCCGCAAGCTTCTCGACCGGCAGGCGCTGGGCGTCGATCTTCCGGCGTTCGTCGTCGGCTGGAACCTGAACGGCGGCGAACAGGCCGCGCTGTGGGAGGCGGTCGAGATCGTCCGCGCCGGTGAAGACTTGGAGACCGGCTACGCGCCAGTGCACTGGACCGAAATCCGGGACGGCATCACGGCCGCGCTCCGGGCATGGCACGAAAACGCGCCCGAGAAGTCCGGGCCCAGCGCCGAAGGGCTCCGCCGCGAGACCGGCGTCCGGATGCCGGCCAAACGGTTTACGCCCATTCTCGAAACCCTGGTCGCCGACGGAACCATCGTCAACCGGGGCGCCAGCTACTTCCTGCCGGGCTTCGAGCCCCAATTGTCGTCCAAGGACGAAGCGCTGTGGAAGCGGATCAGGCCGATCCTCGAAGACGGGCATACGAGGCCGCCGGTGGTCCACGACATCGCCGAACAGATCAAGTCGCCCGCCAAGGCGGTGGAGAGCTTCCTCGTCCGCTGCGCCCGGCTGGGCCTGGTCCATCGCGTCGCCAAGAACCGGTTTCTGCTTCCCGATGCGGTCCTCGAACTCGGCGAGATCGCCGAGGCCCTGGGCCGCGAGAGCAAGGAGCAGGGCTTCGGCGCCGCCGCCTTCCGGGACCGCTCGGGCGTCGGGCGCAACCTCGCCATCGAGATCCTCGAATATTTCGATCATGCCGGCCTCACCTGGCGGAGCGGCAACGAACGCAAGGTCCTCAAACCGGTCGCCGAGGTTTTCGGCGAAATTGCGGCTAGCCCCGGTCCATGATCGACGGCGCGGCGAGGGAACCCGATCCCCGCCGGGGGAATTTAGCGAAGGCAAAGCCCTGCTGATGACACGCCCTGGTAATCACCAGCGCCTTCCAGAACCCGCCGCCGATCAGGACGAACACGCCGGCGGCCCCCGACACCCAGGCCGGCACGGCGGCCCACGCGGCGGCCGCGGCGAACAACACCACGGGGATCAGGTGCCCCGACACGTTGAGCATGGCCGTCGACGATTCCAGGATTCCCCGGCTCAACGGGCCGATGCCGTTGGCCTTGGCGCCCCGCACATACATGCGCCACAGGCCGTAATTGATCAGGCCAAGAAGAATGCCGGCGAGGGGCAGCAGGAAACCGCCCTCGACTGAAATACCGTAGACCGCGAATACGATGGCCGAGAGGCCGACACCTTCGTAGAGGCCGGTGGCCACCAGCATGGCCGGCATCATGGGGACCCGCCAGGTGGGGATGCCCTTGGCCGTGTGCAGTATCTTGGCCTGGCAATAGAGGAACACCAGGGCCGCCGCCGCGGCCAGCAAATGAAGCGACGGCAACTGCCAGACGAAGCCGGCGGCGATGGCCGGATACAGCAGCCCGACGGCATAGATTTCGCGGCTCATCCATGAGGTTTGCGGGCGCAGGATGGCCAAGGGCGCGCGCAGCTTCCGGCCGATCTTGAGCCAGACGAAAAACAGGCCGACGGCGATGATCCCGGCGGCGCCCAGGTTCATCTTGGCGAGCGTGGCGCCGTCAAGGCCGGTGGACAGATGCAGCAGGTAGGCGATGACGATCATGCCTGCGCCGAACCCGCCGAGAATGAAATTCATCGCCGCCCGCATATCCCAGAAGGTCTGGGGCTGGCCGACCAGCGGATTGGCCGGATCGCTCATCGCCTCGTCGCCGGTATCGGCCTCGTTGAGGTCCCGGCCCGGCACCGCAGGCGTCTCGTAGAGATATTTGATCTGCGGATCGGTGCCGAGCTCCGAATGCATCTGGAAATGGCTGTTTTCCTCCACCAGCCTGGAGACGTGGCTGCCGGGGTCGTTGAAGTCGCCGAATTGGATCGCGCTGGCGATGCACGACGCGGCGCAGGCCGGGGTCGCGTCCGGGTCCACCCCCGGCGACAGGCCGGCGGCGAGACCGTCATCGACCCGGTCGATGCAGAAGGTGCACTTCTGGGCGACGCCGAACCGTTCGTCGTGGGCGACCGCCTCCTCCTGAAGCGTTTTCTCTCCGAAATAGAACTCCTTGTCGTGAACGATGGTCCGCGCCTGGTAGGGACAGGCGACGGCGCAGGACGCGCAGCCGATACACAGATCGTAGTCCATGGTGACCAGCCCGTCGGCCCGCTGCTTGGTGGCGCCGGTCGGGCAGACGGGCACGCAGGGCGGCTCGGCGCAGTGCTGGCAGCCGACCACCATGAACACCCGCTCCACATCGGGGAAGGTGCCGGTTTCCACGTCCAGAACCCGCCGCCACTGGACGCCGGGGACCGTGTCGTTGGCATGCTTGCAGGCGATGGTGCAGGTCTGGCAGCCGACGCAGCGGTTGACGTCGACCACCATGCCCCACCGGCGCTCGTCGGGGCGCCGGGAGATATCCGAATCGACCTCGTTCATGCCGCCGCCCGTTTGGGCCCGTCGCCCTTGGTGATTTTCACCCGGGTGATGTCCGAGCCGCTGCCCGTGGAGTCGGTCAGCTTCAGGGACAGGTCGGTCAGCGAGTTCAGGCTCGGCAGGTTGAGGTCCTTGGCGTAGGGCGTCTTCCAATGATCGAACTGGCCGATCATCAGGACCGTATCCGGCCGGATTCCCTCCCGGAGCACCGCGTAGCCGCGGGTCTCGCCGGAGATCGACTGGATGGTCACCGGGTCGCCTTCCTCGAGGCCCAGTTCCCGGGCGCGTTTCCGGTTGATGATGACGCCCTTGTGGCCGGCGATGTTGTTGGCCACTTCGTTGATCATCGGAATGCCCACATTGGCGCCCCAGGAATACTGCATGGAGCGCGCGGTCAGCGCCCAGAAGGGGAAGGCGTCCGGATCGCCGCCCCGGTCCCTGACGTAATTGAGCCAGATATCCGGGAACCGTTCGTAGGTCGGCATGGGTTCGTATTCCTCGAGCTGTTCGTCCCACCATTCGACGCCGATTTCATGGAGCCGGTGGGCGAGCTGGGTGCCGTGGCGCAGGATGCGCTCCTGGTAGGGCAGCTCGAAGCGGATGCCGTTGGCCTTGAGGTGCGGGTACAGATACCAGTGAAGCTTGGAGAACGGCCTGAGCATGTAGCCGTGCTCCTTGAACCAGTCGATGCCGACCACGTTCTCGCCGTTGGACATGTCGTGGCTCGCCGCCTTGGCGGTGGCGTCCCAGATCTCCTCGAGGCCGTGGGGCTGGGTCTCGTCGAGGCCGTAATCGTAGTCGTCGGTCACCAGCCGCATGCCGGCGGCGCCCTTGTTGATGGCCTTGTTGTAGGCCTCCAGGATGCCGCCGCGCTCGGCGAGCGCCGTCGCGATGTCGGTCATGTCCTTGGAATCGACCACCTTGTCGCCGGCGGGCTGACGGATGCACCAGCCCTCGTGACCCCAGAGCTGTTCGATGAACTTGGTGTTGCCGAGCTGGATAAGCTGGAGGCTTTCCAGGTCGGTGTTTTCCGGCAGCAGGATGTCGGCGAAGTGGTTGGTCTCGTCGTGGGTGTAGGCGAAGGCGACGATGAACGGGAACTCGGCCACCCGCTCGGCGACCTCGGGCGCGTTCCACGACGAGATCGCCGGATTGGTCCGGTAACAGAACCACATGGCGGGCTTGGTCGGCTCCGGCCAATTCTCCGGCGGGCGCTTCTGGAACAGCCACGGCAGGTGGGCGGGCCCGAGCGCCGGCGACCACGCCGAATTGGCGACCAGCGGGACCAGCGTCCGGAAGGCGTTGCGGATGTGGGGCTTGGCCAGCCATTCCTGCTTGGAGGTTTCGTTGAACGGGAACTCCATGAAGCCGTCCCGGTTGATCACCGCCGACGTCTTGCGGTCGTCGGCGGGCCGGTTGAGCTTCACGTTGGTGCCGATCATGCCGCCCGGCACTTCGAGGGCGCCGACCAGGGTCAGCAGCAGCGTCCGCGCCCAGCAGGCATTGTAGCCGCCCCAGCCGTTGTTGACCGTCTTGCCCAGCAGGATGGCGACGGGCCGGTGGGGGAGGGTTTGGCCCTCGATCTCGATGGTCGCGCCGACGGTCGCCTGCTCGATGAACTCGTCGGCCACCTTGCGGATCTTGTCGGCCGGGACATCGCATTCCTCCGCGGCCCATTCCGGCGTGTAGGGCCTGATATGGTCGAGCAGCTTCTGGTGGGCGGGCTCGGCCTCCGCCGACGCATGCTCCCAGCGCTGCTCGTCGGGGCCGTCCTCGACGCCCGCGCAGGTATAGGCGCCCTCCAGGGCCGGCTCTCCGATCTCCGCGTCGAAGGGCTTGGCCGCGCCGTCGGCGAGGTCCCAGATCAGGGGCTTGAGGCTGACGGGATCGCGCATGAAGTAGCCGTTGGGGCCGATCAGGTAGGGCGCGTTGGAATCGTCCGCGATCCGTTCCATGTCGCAGATTTCCCGCCACGGACGCTCGATCAGGATGCGGTTGATCATGGCATAGAGGAAGGCGACGTCGGTCTTGGGCTTGACCGGGATCCATTCGGCGGACACCGCGCCGGTCACCGACAGGTGCGGCTCGACCTGAACCCGCTTCATGCCCCGGGCCCGCCCGTCGGCGTGCCGCCAGATGCCGGCGACGCCGGCCGACGCATCCCCGTTGTGGCCGAAGGAGATGATGTAATTGCAGTGGGGCGTGTCGGGCGCGACGATGAACGCCCGGTGCCACAACTCGCCGTACAGGTGTTCTGAGTGATAGCACTTCACCCCCTGGCCCGCGCCGAAGCCGAGATCGACACCGCCGAAGGCCGACAAGAGGGCGGGGAAGGTGCCCATGTACTGGGTCGGCGTGCCGCCGCCGCCGAAGCTGGCGGCGATCTTGGGATATCCGGATTCGTCCAGCGGCCCGCCGGCCAGCGTGTCCTCGATCTTGTGGCCGACGATCTCGATCGCCTCGTCCCAGGAGATCGGCACGAAGCCGGGATCCTCGTCCTTGCCTTTCCTGGGATTGGTCCGCTTCATCGGTGATTGGATGCGGTGCGGGTTATAGGTCTTCTGGATCACGCCATAGGCCTTGACGCACACCCGGCCGCCGCCGGGATGCTCGTCCTCGATGTCGTAGTTGGATTCGATGCGGGTCGCGACGCCGTCCTCGACCTCGACCTTCATCAGGTCGGGCCCGGCGACGCACTGGTAGCAGAAGATGGGGACCTGTTTTTTGGTCTTGATTTCGTTCATGGGGGTCAGCCCGCTCCCTCGATTTTTTTCCGTTTGGCGATCAGCCGTTCCCTGGTCTTTTCGTTGTCGACGACGAACCGGTTGTGCTTGCCGCGCCCGACCTGTTCGATGGCGTCGGTGACCACCGCTTCCATCATCACTATCCGGCCGTCGACGCCGGTAACCTCGATGGAGATTTCGACCCAGGCGCCGGCGGGGGTCGGCGCCATGTGATCGACGGAGACATGGGTGCCGACCGTGTTCTGTTCGCCGGGCAGATGCCGCTGGATGAATTCCTGGCAGGTCATCTCGATGTCCTCGACCATGGAGGGCGTCGAGTAGACCGCGAGCTCCGCGTCCATGTGGGAGATGATCCGGCTCTCGTCGATATCGATCCGCCGTGTGTGCTTCATGCCGGCCTTGAGGTCTTCGATCATGTCGTCTCCAATCCCCGTCGGACCGGGGCGCATTGCCCGAAATAATGATTGGGCGCCGAACATCTTAGCCGGGGAGCGCCCCATGCCAAGCGCCTTCCCGTATGGCGTCCATACCGCGTTCATATGGCGTCCGGGGCCCCGGCCGGCCGGCGGAGCGAACCCCGCGAAATCCGTTGCGGGGCGCGGGATCAGAGGTTAGGTTTGGCGCCCCCGGCGGAGGGGTGGCCGAGCGGCTGAAGGCGCACGCTTGGAAAGCGTGTATACGTTAATAGCGTATCGTGGGTTCGAATCCCACTCCCTCCGCCACCCTTCGCCTTCGGATTCGGGCGGAAACTCCGGCAAGCGCCCGGCGCCCGTTCAGGGATCGAACGGATTCAGCAGTTTGACGTCCAATCCCGCCAGGTCGGCGACGTTCCGGGTCACGAGAGTGGGCAGTGTCTCACTTTGACTTTTCGGGCCGTCCGCCGATCCTGGGCTTTGGGCCGGGTTTCTTGGCTTTCGGCTCTGACCATCTCCTTCCGGCCGCGGAAGTTGAACGATTTGCGCGCCTCCTCGTCCTTGAACGGATAGCGGGCGCCGAGTTCGCGCCAGGTTACCAGACCGGTCACGAAGCAGGTCTCCCGGGCGTTGCCCGGTGTGTGGGCGCCGCAACCTCCGCCGTGCGGCGGTCCCCGGAAACTTGATGTGACGCGGGAATTAGGCTATGTCCGGCCCTTGACCCGTGAGTGAAGCGGCAGCCCGTTTCGCGGGGGGGGGTAATGTAACACTGGCGCGGAGACCATCGGCGTGACTTCGGAACACTCCTTGAACATTTATGAAGACCTCGTGTTGATGCTGCTTAACGAGCAGACCGGGTATTTCCACCAAGTGGAAGGATGGAATCTGAGTTGCGCCATTGTCGGCGCGGTTCTGGGAGACCTTTCCCTGAAATCGCGCATCGATACGGATGAGACTTCGCTTTTTTTGATCGATTCGGCCAAAACGGGCGAACCGGTTCTGGATCTATTCTTGGAGGAAATAGCATCCCATCCCGATACACGGGACACTCGATACTGGATAGAGCGTCTTATGCCTCATTCGGAGACCATTATGGACTCCACGCTCGAGAACCTGACCAGCCGGGAAATAATAACGCATCATGACGGTGATTTTTACACGATAAATCACTTCGCAAGTCACGAAGAATTGCAGGAATACCCCTCCAGGAAGAGTTTGGGTCGATATGTCCAGTCGCAAATCGAAGAAGTGATTTTCACCGATGTCATACCCGGCCCCAGAGAGGCTCTGATAATCGGTATTCTAAAGGCATGTGACGTCATTCACTTTATTTTCGAGCTGAATGAGGAGCAGGAAGAGAAAATTAACTGGGTCTGCAAGCTGGAATTACTGACCCGAACCATTGTTTCCAGCTTGGAGGAGATCAGGCAAATACCCGCCTTACAGCACCGGCCTCTCGCCAAAAAAATTCCAAAAGTGCCTTTAGGCGCGTTTTTGTCGAATAGACACGTGCGGGATGGAAATATCCCGGCGTTATTCGCTAGCATGACAAGCCGCTTTGGCCCGGTTTTTGAGTTGCGTCCGCCGTTTCAGAAACCGCTCCTTTTTTTGGCCGGACCGAAGGTCAATCGGTGGGTGCATCGGAATGCCCGCTTGCACATGACTTCCGGAAATTATTTTCGAAAGCTGGAGGAAGCCTGCGGCGCGCATGCTCTGATTACGTCCCTGGACGGCGCCGATCACTTCCGTTTACGCAAAGTGATGAAGAACGTTTATTCGGAAGGAAAATTTAGTGAAAGACTGGAGGATATATGCCGGCTGATCCGGCAGCATATGTCAAGCCAGCAATGGCAGGCAGGCTCGGAGATAAAGGTAAAGAACGATATCCGGCTGATGGTCAATTTACAAATGACGCACCTCACCGTCAGTACGGATACCCAGGATATCTTTGAAGACCTGGTTAAATGGAAGGAAAGAGCTTCCAATTGCTATGTCGGGCGTCTGATGCCGCATTTTCTTGCCCGCACTCCGGCAATGAACAGACGCTTTCAGTTGCTCAATACCTTCATGGGACGAATCAAGCAAAACCATATGCCGTCCAATCGCGCGGAAACGGCTCGGGACCTGGCGGATGAAATTTTCAGCCTGCATGGCAGCGATCCGCAATTTCTCCCGGAACAGAACCTGGGATTCATGCTGGCGGGCGCGCCGATACTGCAGAGCATTTATGTCGGCGATCTTTTGGGCTTCGCCGTTTTTGAAATTGCCAGGAATCCGGAGCTTGCGGTAAGGATTCGGGAAGAAGCAAATGCTCTTTTCGATGGAGGCGGTCCGGACAGGGACAAGTTTTCGCCGGAAAACTATGATGTGACGCGCCGTTTTCTCATGGAATGTTTGCGCCTGTATCCCGTTGTCAGCATGCAGGTTCGCAATGTGACGAATTCATGCGTGGTCGAGGACTTTTCCCTGCCTCTCGGAGAGCGGGTCCATATCGTGCAAACCGCGTCTCATTACTTGGAGGACGTTTTCCCGGATCCGTTCAAGTTCGACATCGATCGATATCTGCCGTCGCGCAACGAGCACCTTAGTCCCAGCTATGCTCCGTATGGGTTGGGCACCCATTTGTGCGTGGGTTTTTCCTGGCTGAACCTGCAGATGATCGTCAACTTGCTGCTGATCGTATATCATTTCGAACTGGCGCCGCTGCCCAAGGACTACAAGCTTCGGATCAGCCCGTTTCCCACCTTGTCGGTGACCAATAGGCTGAAGCTTCGTATCGAGAAACAGCTAAGGGATCTCCAGGATTGACCCGGGCGATCGACGTACAATTTCCTTACGTCCGGAGCGATTGCCGGGCGGAGGAGCTTCCCGGGCCGGCATGTCGTTGATTGGCGCCGAAAAGACGTCCCGGTTCTTCGATCTCGTCGTCGGCCGATGCGTATGGACGACGGTCGCCGCTATTCTGGCGGCCGCGGCGTTGGCCGCCGGCCTGCAGCAGTTGACTACGGTCGATGTGGGCATCCGAAATCATTTCAACGAGGACGACCCGCGGCTGGTCGAACTGGAGCAATTCGAGGATACCTATGCGGTGTCGGACAGCGTGCTGGTCGTCATGGCGCCGTCGGACGGCGATATTTTTACGCGCGAGGCGCTGGTTGCGGTTGAGAAGCTGACGGATGCGTTGTTGCATACGCCTTATGCCACCCGCGTTTCCTCGATCGCCAATGAACTGCATACGGTGGGGGACGCGGACGGGCTGACCGTCGAACCGCTGGTCGGTGACGCGCCCTCGCTGGATCAGGCCGGGATCGGCCGGATTCGCACGATTGCGCTCGCCAACCGGGAGATCGCCGGCCGCTTTGTTTCTCGCGACGGCCGTCTGGCCGGCTTGATCGTCAGCCTGGCTCTTCCCGACAAGGACCGGGAGCGGAGTAAGGTCGAAGTGGTCGACAGGCTTTATTCCCTTGTCGGCGAACAGCGGGCGTCCAATCCGGACATCGAATACCATATCTATGGAGAATTGTTGCTCGATCAAACCATTCGCCAGGCCTTGGATGAGGATATGACCGTTCTCGCCCCGGCGGCGCTGGCGATGATGCTGCTGGTGGCGATCGTGCTGTTGCGTTCGATTTGGGCCGTTTTGGGCATTTTGGCGATGTTGGTTGCCGTAATGACATCCGGCTTCGGCTTCGCGGGATGGGCCGGCTTGAAGTTCTATGGCGAGAGCGCGGCGGCGCTGTTCGTGCTGATGGCTGTCGCCGTTGCGCACTCCGTTCACTTGATTCAGGGAGTGATGGAGGAGATGCGCCGCGGGATGGACCGCAAGGCCGCGGTCGTTCAATCGTTGCGGATAAACGGGCGCCCGATTTTTCTTACCTCCGTCACCACGGCGATCGGTTTTCTCAGTTTGAATTTTTCGGAGATGCCCCCGTTTCGGGTGATGGGAAATATCGTCGCGTTCGGGGCGATGTGCGCGTTTGTCTATTCGGTCACGCTTTTGCCGGCCCTGCTGGCGATGATGCCCATGCGGGTCGCGGCCGGACGCGGGGGCGGGACAGGGTTTCTTGACCGCCTGGGAAGTTTCGTCACCTCCAAAAGCACCATGCTGCTCGGTGTTTTCGTCCTGTTGACCGCGGCGAGCGCGATCGGGGTTTCAAGAATCGAGTTGAACGACAACAATCTCAAGCTGCTCGACGAAAGTTACGAGCTGCGTCAAGCCGCGGATTTCATCAATGAGCGCTTCTCGGGCCTGGATACGTTCGAATATTCGCTGAGCAGCGGGCGCGAGGGCGGTGTCACGGACATCGGGTATCTGCGCCAGGTGGATTCGTTCGCCGATTGGCTGCGCGAGCAGCCCGAGGTCTCTCATGTCACGGCGATTTCGGATGTCTTCAAGCGGCTGAACCGGAATCTCAATGGCGACGCGGACGGAACTTATGCTCTTCCCGGGAGTTCGGACCTGGCGGCGCAATATCTGGTTCTTTATGAATTCTCTCTTCCGGTGGGATTCGACCTGAACAATCTCATCGCTTTTGACCGTTCGTCATCCCGCATGACGGTAACGGTCGAATCCATGTCGGTCAGGGAACAGATAGATCTCGACAACCGGGCGTGGGCGTGGCTGGGGAAGAACGCCCCGGAAATTCAGGCCAGGGCGACCGGCGTCACGATGGTCAGCGCGCACTCGGTGATGAGAAATATTGTCAAGATGCTGATCGGCACCTTCATCGCGATGACCATTGTCTCCCTGGTGCTGATACTTGTCTTCAGAAGCATAAGTCTGGGGATGCTGAGCCTGGTGCCGAACTTCCTGCCGGCGATCATGGCGATGGGCGTTTGGGGGTATGCCGTCGGAACGGTCAGCGTCGCGGCATCCATCGTGACCGCGATCGCGTTCGGCATCATCGTGGATGACACAATCCATCTATTGTCCAATTACTTGAGATCGCGGAATCAGGGAAAGCCGCCCGCCGAGGCGATCATACCGGCTTTCAGGCGGGTCGCCAGACCGCTTGCAATCACCACTTTGATTTTTGCGTTGGGATTTTTGGTTTTCGGCTTATCGGGGCTTTCGACGAATCAGACGCTTGGAGTACTGGTGGGTATCACGATCGTCATTGCGCTGGTCGCGGATTTTCTCCTGTTCCCGCCGCTGCTGGTCCTTTTCGACCGGCGGGCGGGTCCGGCGCGCGGGCGTAGGCGTCTCGGCGCCGTCCGGCCGGCAAGGCGGGCATGATTCCCGGCGCCGAACCGGAATACGGAACCCCGCGCCCGAACTGAATGAAGACCGAGGCGGCCGCGGGAGCGGTGAAGAAAGCGGAGCCGCCCGCGGTCTTCCGGCGGTGGAAGGCGCTTCGCGCGCGCTCGGGCACTCGGACGGTTCGTTCGACGCCGGCGCGCCTTTCCTGGGGGTGCCCGGAGAGCGCCGGATGCCCGCGGCTCGGTAACGTCAAGAGTTGTGTGTCAGGGAGAGAGGGGTACTGATTCCCTGAGACTTGTTTTCGTGAATGAAGACCGCGTAGAGGATGCGGTCCATTGAGGTCTTGTCCTGGAAGGTTCCCATGGGCCGGGTTCGTCTCCGGACCTCCCGGAACCGTCGTTCGATGGCGTTGGTGGTCCTGACCTGCTTTCGTTCGGCAAGGGTCTTGTAGCGGAAGCAGGTGAGCAAGTCGTCGAGGTCGTTGCGCAGGCAGGCGACGGCCTTGGGGTAGGTCTGCTCCCAGGCGTCGGCGAAGCGGCGGGCGGCGCTGAGCGCCTTTGGCCGAGTGTCTGCGTTCATGACGTCGTGGACGTCGGCCTTGACGGCCTCCTGGTCGGTCTTGCGGACCTTGTCGAGGATGTTGCGCATCTTGTGCGCCCAGCATCTCTGGACCGGGATGCCGTGATAGACGACCGGCAAGGCGGCGAGCAGGCCTTGGCCGCCATCAACGCAGATCATCTCAAGGCCCTCGCCGGTGAGGCCGCGGCGGTGCAACGCGGTGAGGAAGCGCTCCCACTCCGCGGCGCTCTCGCTGGCGGCGAGTTGGAAGTCGATAATCTCCTTCTTGCCGTCGTGCCGTATGCCCAGCGCCACCAGGACCGGCCTCCTGAGCGCGCCGGCGCCGGTCTTGCAGGCCAGCACCACGCCGTCGAGCATCAGCGCCTTGTAGGCGTTCTTCAGCGGCCGGCGGTGGAATGCGGCGACCGACAGATCGAGGGTCTTGGCGACCCGGCTCACCGTCGCGGCCGAGACCGGACGCCCGAGCAGGGCAAGCAGGACCTCGCCGACCTTGCGGGTCGAGAGCCCCAGCACGAAGCCGGCCAGGATGGCGCGGTCGATCTCTGGAGCGCGCCTTGCGTAGCTCTTCAGAACCTCGGTCGGGCAGAAGTGCCGGGTGCGCGGCACGTTGAGCTCGATGTCGCCGAGCTCGCTGAGCAGGCGGCGCCGGTAGGTGCCGTTGCGCCGGTCGCGCATAGCGCTGCCATCGAGGCCGTCGAGCCAGCGATCCACCGCCTCGGCCATCCGGCCCTCGATGATCTCGGCCAGCGCCTGGCGGCCAAGCGGGCGATAACCCTCGCCCCAGTCCAATCCGCCTGCTTGCATCTCCTTCACCACCTCAAAGGCTTGTGGTAGGTTCTCAATCGTTACAGCTTGCTGTGGCATCGGGGTGCTCCTTCTTGCGGTTGTCGTGAACCACAGGGAGTACCCCACTCCCGCCTGACACATAAATCCTTACGTTACCCGCGGCTCGTCCGCCTTGCGGGCCGCGCGCCCCTGTGATACTCTCAACACCATGCGTTCTTCCAACAAGAAATCCCGCTCGCTCGCCAATCTCGCGTCCGACGAAGCGGTATCCGAGTTCGACGAATACACGGCGATCTACGACGCCGGCGAGCAAAGCCGGCGGGAGCAGTACCGTTCGCTCGTAAATCACTATTACGATCTGGTGACCGACTTCTACGAGTTCGGCTGGGGCCAGTCCTTCCACTTCGCGCCCCGGCACCGGGGGGAAAGATTCAAGGCGTCCATACTCAGGCACCAGCATTTTCTCGCCGACCGGCTGTCTCTGAAGCCGGGGATGCGGGTGCTTGACGTGGGATGCGGGGTCGGCGGCCCGATGGGCAACCTCGCGCGCTATTCCGGGGCCAGCTTCGTTGGCATCAACAACAACGCCTACCAGATCGAGCGCGCGAAACGCCACACCCGGGACGTCGAGTCCCTGTGCCGCTTCATCAAAGGCGACTACATGCGGATTCCCGAGGATGACGGCAGCTACGACGCCGCGTTCGCCATCGAGTCCATGCCTCACGCGCCGGACAAGGCTGGCGCGTTCCGGGAAGTCCTGCGGGTCCTGCGCCCGGGTGCTTGTTTCGCCGGCTACGAGTGGTGCATGACTGACGATTTCGATCCCGGGAACGCGGAGCACCGGCGGATCAAGAACGAAATCATGGTGGGGGACGCGCTGCCGGAAATCGCCTCCACGTCGAAAATTTGCGACGCATTGCGGGCGGCCGGGTTCGAACTCCTGGAAGCCGGGGACCGCGCCCCCGAGTCGGACCCCGGGACGCCCTGGTACCGCGCCCTGGAGGGCCGCGATTTCACCCTTTCAAGCATTCCGCGCACCCCGTTCGGCCGCGCGCTCACCAATCTGACGCTGCGGGCCGGGGAGAGGCTTCGGCTGTTCCCGGAGGGCTCCCGCGCGGTCAGCACGCTGCTGAACGCGGCGGCGGACGCGCTGGTCGAAGGCGGCAAATCCGGCATCTTCACGCCCATTCTGTTCTTCCTCGCCCGCAAGCCGGAGCGCCCCGGCGGCTGAGCGGGGCGCGGTTCGTGCGGTCGGTGGAAGCGGCTTGAACGGTGCCGCTACAGCAACTTGACCAGGGCGACGATCAGGCCGCCCTGGGCGATCATCGCCCCGATCATCCATTTGAGAAGATCGGCCTTGAGTTCCGCGAGGTCCACCTTGACCGCCGCCTCGACCGCCGCCAGATCGGCCTTGAGTTCCGCGAGATCGGTCTTGACTGCTGCCTCGACCGCCGCCAGATCGGCCTGGACCGCCGCCAGATCGGCCTTGGTCGCGAGGTTGCCGTTGAGCAGAGCGACATGCTCGTCGGCCAGCGTCTCCGCCTGCTGCTCGGTGAAGCCGCAGCCGGTCAAACGCTTGATGAAGCGGTGTGTGTCGAACGCGATGGCCTCTGCCATGATGGAAACATAAGGGCCGCGGCGGCGCCCGGCAAGTCTCAATCCCGCAGGGCAATCGCATTAGCCTATTTCGGCGATGAGTTTTCGGAGGAAGTTGTCGCTCCACCCGGCGCGATTGAACTTGAGACGGTTTGATCCCTTGTCCTTGTTGCGTTTGATGACGTTGAGGGCGAGGCGTCTGAGGAGAGCGAGGTTTTCCGGGGCGTTGTCCTTGCGGGCTCGGGCCTGATCTTCGTCCATGACCACATCGAGCACCCAATGGAGTTGGTTCTCGATCCCCCAGTGTCCGCGGACGAGGCGGTTCAGTTCGTCGGCGGTGAGCGGCCAGGAGGCGATGAAGTAGCGCACCGCTGTCGTGGCCCGGCCGTCGGTCTCGCGGCTGGAGGTGACCTTGCCGACAGCGGCCAGGGCCGGCCACCGGTGGGCTTCGGCGAGCCAGTCCATATCGTGCAGCACCTCGGCGCGGCGGGTTTCGATGCGGCCGTGGCCGGCGTCCACCGTCTGGTCCACGCCGTCGGCGGGCGCCTGGGGATCGTCCAGCAGCAGTTTGACGTCGGCGAGAAGGTCGGGCTGGTTGGCCTTCAGCGCCATCAGGTAATCGGCGCCGGCCTCGTGGATGTCGCGGGCCGTGCCGCTCTGGCAGTGCATGGCGTCCATGGTCATCACCGCGCCTTCGAGGCTGAGCAGCTTGAGCAAGGCCGGCACGGCGGTGATCTCGTTGCTCGCGCCCACGTTCATCTGGCCTAGAACCAGCCGCTGATCGGCGGCCCAGGCGCTGACCAGGTGGAGCGGCGAGGTTCCGGAGGCCCGATCGAAGGAGCGCCTCAGGCTCTTGCCATCAATCGCAACAACCTCCGCCCGGGCGGTCGCGAAATCGGACATGAAGCGCTGGAAGGCGGCATGAAAGGCCCGCGGGTCCAACAACCGGAACAGCCGCGAGAAGGTGTCGTGGCTGGGCGGGCCAGCGGGCAGGGTCAGGAACTCGCGCAGCACCTCTTCCTTGGCCTCGGCGAAGTCCGCCATGTCAACGCACGACGTGCTTCCACACAGCGCCGCGCACAGCGCCATGAACAGCATCTCAAGAAGATCATGACGCAACGCGTTGCCCGTGCGCGGATCATCAAGACCCGAAAAACTCTCCCGAAATCTCTCCACCGAAACCTCCATCAAACGTCAAAGAAGCTCCAGCAGCAGCGATACTCATTTCCATTCCGTTTACGA
This sequence comes from Rhodospirillales bacterium, assembly GCA_965221855.1. Taxonomy (GTDB): domain Bacteria; phylum Pseudomonadota; class Alphaproteobacteria; order Rhodospirillales; family UBA2165; genus JAJDXO01. Next base: position 496,337 of record CBDCSV010000007.1, read on the forward strand.
AGCCATTCCGTTCACGAACCAAATCAAATGCGATTGCCCTGCGTCCCCCCGGAACACCCGCTGGAACGCCGGGGCCGGCGTGGTAGACTGGCCGGGTGAGGGACGTGACCAGCATAACCGTCTTCTGCGGCTCCAAGATGGGTTCCGATCCGGCTTACGCGGCGACCGCCGCGGCGCTGGGCCGCGAGACCGCCGGGCGCGGCATCGCCCTGGTCTATGGCGGCGGGCGCCTGGGTCTCATGGGCACCGTCGCCGACGCGGCGGTCGAGGCGGGCGGCCGCGTGATCGGGGTGATCCCCCGGTTCCTCGCCAAGCTGGAGGTGGAGCATGACGGCCTCGCCGAGCTGCACCAGGTCGAGAGCATGCACGAGCGCAAGAACAAGATGTTCGAGCTATCGGACGCCTCGGTGATCCTGCCGGGCGGCCTCGGCACCTTGGACGAGGCCATGGAGATCATCACCTGGAAACAGTTGCAGGTGCACGCCAAGCCGGTGGTGGTGCTGAACGTGGCGGGCTACTGGGAGCCCCTGAAGGCGCTCATCGACTGGACCATCGGGAACGGCTTCGCCCACCCGAAGGTGCGGGACCTGTTCACCGTCGTCGATACGGTGGACGAGGTGTTCCCCGCCATCGACGCCGCCCCCGAGCCGGACATCGTGGTGCTGAATAGTCATTTGTGAGGGGGGATGGAGAGCAAAAGTGTCTACCATCTCGGAGACCAAGTTCCCCAATATCTTGTATCCATAAGTTGATGTTTTGTCAACATATTGTAGTATTAGCATAGTTGCCTGTTGACCGATCATGTTCGGCCCGGTGGCTGATGGGCAGATCGACTGGTTAGAGCCAAATGAAAATTCAGTTCCTCGGGGGCGGACTTGGAGTTAGCATTCGAAACAAAGCGGCTCCGAGAGCAGTGTGAAAATGAAACCGCAGGAATTGAGAAGCTTGGCGATCAAGTCGCTAGATCACTTCGCGCACGTTTGAGCGATATGCGAGTTGCCGGTTCAATTTGTGATTTGCCACTCGGTGTGGCTAGCGTCCATCCCACAAATCCTGCGCAACGACTGATCGAGCTTTCAAATAATTGGGTGCTCACCATTGAGGCCAATCATGTCTCTAACCCCATTGATGAGGATGGTGAGATAAATTGGAAAAAAGTGAGACGCGTGAAGCTCATCTCAATTGACGTGGGTTTTGGACAGTGAGCGGTGCGTTTAGGCCACAATGGGTATCTCCTCCTGGAGAGACCTTGATTGACTTGCTACAGAGCAAACAGGTCTCGCGCGAAAAATTTGCCAACTCAATGGGAATGTCTCCTTCTCAGGTTGTAGCGTTGCTTTCGGGCCGTACCAAACTGACCGAGCAGGTAGCCAAAAAGATTAGCAAGTCGGTTGGCGGTACTACCGAGTTTTGGCTTCGCCGCGAGGCGACATACCGAGAGGACCAAATTCGTCTCCAAGCCACGGACGATCACGAAGAATTAGAAAACTGGCTCCGAGAACTTCCGGTCGCGGATCTAGTCAGATTTGATTGGGTGGCGGCCAAGAAATCATCACTGGCTCAGGCTAAGGAATGCCTACGCTTTTTTGGTTGCGAGTCGGTTTCGGACTGGCGATCAACACAAGGAGCGGTATTGCAGGAGGCCGCATTTAGAACCTCGCCTACCTTCCGATCTAAAGCGGGAGCTGTAGCAGCTTGGCTCAGAAGAGGTGAGATCAAGGGAAGGGCAACTAGGTGCAAGCCATGGAACCCAGTGTTGTTTCGGGAGTCCCTGGGGACGATTAGAGGGCTGACCCGCGAACGTGACCCGCAGGTATTCATGCCTGAGCTCATCGAAATTTGCGCTGCTAGCGGAGTAGCAGTGGTGATCGTTCGAGCGCCGGAGGGATGCAGAGCTAGTGGTGCTACATTTTTCGTGTCTCCGAAAAAGGCAATCATAGTATTGAGCTTTCGGTATTTGTCCGACGACCATTTTTGGTTCTCGTTCTTCCATGAGGCCGGTCATCTTCTACTGCATAGAGACAGTGATCTGTTTATAGATGGGGACGCCATAGACCTGTCCCAGGAAGAAGAGGAAGCAAATCAATTCGCGGCGAGCACTCTTATTCCTGTCGACAAATTCGATGAAATGACAACACTTGGCGCACGGAAGTATGCCGTGGCCAGATTCGCGCATCGGGTGGGAATTGCACCCGGTATTGTTGTTGGCCAGCTACAACACCATGGGCTAATTCATCGGAACCAACTGAATTCCCTGAAGACTCGCTATTCCTGGGGTGAAGACGAATAGTAGCTAGCCCCTGAAAGGTCGGAACACCGCTGGGCTTTTCTGCCAGTTGCACAAAGAGTCTTCCAGAACCTGCATGCTGAAGTCTCCTAGCTGCAGGGCCTCATCGAGTTCCGCAATTGCCTCCTCAAGGCTCGCTGCTCTGGTACCGCTGTCGGGCGATCCATCAAATAGAAGCCTGGCCCCCTGAATTGGCCCAGTTGAGCCTTGGAGGTATGCACGCCCTGGCCTGATGTCTGAAATCCCAAGCTTTCCGATCATCGTCAGGTAGTCGAATCGCCCGGTACGCCCGAAACGCCGGACCGAGTCCATGGTGTGATACAAGTAGTCGAACGCCCCTGTTTGCGTCCCATCACTATCCACAAACGCTGCCGCCAGCAGTGGAGGATGTCCGGTATCCCCAACCCACTCCACATAACTTTCAACAACAGCACCAGTACCTGATGTCGAATAGGCCCCGAGGCTTTCGTACTTCCGATGGTTTCCAAACCCTCGGTGTATGCCGTCTCCGCCGCGAAGAGTGGCTTGATTTTCGTCGAGCCATTCCCTGAAGGTATCAACATTGGCACTAACTGTAGCCCAGTCCCATCGATCGTTACCGCCGAGTTGACCATAAACGTCTCGAATCAATCGCCATCCGCTGCGCGAATTCTTCCCAAAATGGACAAACAAGAATACCAACCAGCATGCTTCATCGAGTTGATTGTTGTGAAGAGCCAATAGTGCAGCCTTGAGCGGGTTAAATGCGTCACTGGAAGGCGAACCGCTTGCCAGCACTAAATTTCGACCTCTGATCACGCGAACGTATTCGACACGATGGAGGCTCTCAATTATCTGTTCGACAAATGTATTGCGCCGTTCGTCAGGTGTTAGTCCCGGCAAAGGTCGAATGACGGCACGAAAGTCCTCCAACCGAGCTACCAGTTGGTTGAAATTTTCCTGGTCTTTGGGCCTCACCAAGCGAGCCCCTCCGACTCAGTTCTAATCCAGTCAGCAATTGCAGCTTTCACTGTCGTCGTGACACCAAAACTGCTCTGAATGTTGTGATTGAAACCAAGCACCTTGATCGTTCGCTGCAGGTGCACGTCGCCCACATACTCAACTTCTCCCGAGTAGGCATATCCCATAACGCCCTGTGTACGTTTGCGCGGTAGCTGCCATTCCCGCATCTTCTTTGAAGCAAACTTCGTATCGGCAAGCTCTTCTAGGCAATTGACCACTGTCTGACCGTTGAGGATCAGCAATTCAACGGGCGACTCCGATAACAGCAGACCCAAACTGTTTCTGGAGAAATTGAGGAGCGACTGCCTTCGTGAGGCCGGGAGGCTGGCCCACTTATCCGACGTTGCATAGGGAATTAAATCCAAATGGCAGGCTGGACTTAGCGGTGTGTAATAGGAAGTACAGGTGCCGGCTATCAACCTATCCAGTTCGCGGAACCATGCGTCATAGGGGTTGGTCGCAAAGTATGAGCGGCATGATTCTTCAATCAATTCACGCTGCTTTGCGCGAGCCTCGTTCCACTGGCGCAGACCAAGCGAGTTCAATGTGTGAAACCGGCGCTCTACCCCGTCCAGTTCGTTGCCGGCAGTGTCAACGAACTCTCGGTTGCTGGGGTTGAGGCCCAGAGTGGCAACCTTGGACGAGTTAATGTCCCCGAATGAAGGGACTGGAGCGCCCCAACCGATAATCCCAAGTTCCTTTAGTTCAGGATCGTCAAGCTTCTCCAGTAGATCAGTTAGAGCGGCTCTCATGATTGATCCAATCTCCTATCAGCAAGCCGCTCAATGTATGGGTCAAAAGCTTTAGAACTCATTGACTTCCAAATTTGGTTAAACTGGTCACGTGAGTCGTTGCAGGAATAGAGTTGAATTAAGCGGGCCAAATCCAGCCAATAAGGGTCGAGTTCGCTCTCATCCAAGTTTACCGTACCACCCGCTCGAATTTTGGATTCGAGAATAATTAGCTTATCCAATTCTGGGAATGGGTCGCCGTCTGGCATTTTCGGCATGACGGCAACAGTCGGCTGAAATCCCTCGTCCAAATAACTCTGCGCGGCGTCTCGATTTCGATCATACAAATGCAAGCTTCCGACGGCATGTTTGTAGAAGCCCACTTCTAGTTCCAGCTTTCTGGCTAGCAGCTCCTGAAACATTGTGAACGAAAAAATATCGTGGGGGACACCCCAAAACACGTCATTCGAACGCATATGGGCCATAAGGTGCAGCCTCTCATCTCTTCGAAAAAACTGCAATGTACAGGTGCACGGCGTATCGCGCTGATGGACTGCGATGTCGGCAGCCGCAAATATTTGAATCACCGCTCTCCTGGAGTCTTGCCTCGACAGAACTTTCAGAACGTTCGAAATCTGATCTTGGCCATCCAGAGATTTCAAACGCGGACCATATGCCCCCGTTACTGGACCTCCGTCTGGATAGAGTTCCTTGTAATAGTCGATGTAGTAGCTGATGAAATCCAGATCGTCAGAATAAGATAGATACCAAAGGAATTCCCCCAATGCGCTGAACATCTTTCCTCGAGATTCGCTTCTGCTAAGCCTGGCCCGAGGATTTGTTAGTTCAAGGATTACCCCGATTTCTTCCCTACAGGGGTCGGAGGTGGGATCAATTCGATTCGTGGAGCACAGCATTGCCTCAAACACATCGTGTATTAGGTCGTCTAACGTCGGTGCGCTGATTGCGAGGTCAGATAATGCAGCCATGCTTAGTCCGTCACGATATCGAAGCCAATTTAACGCGCGAATAAACCATACCACTCACGCATAAATAGTTCGACCTAGAGAATTTGCTGAATAGATTCTCACACTCGGAGCACTACCGCTCCCCTCATCCCCTGCCTATATAAGGGCCCGTTTCCACCAGAACAGGGCTTCTCGAGACTCATGACCACCGACACCTACGACGACACGGCTTCACCCTTTCCCAACATCACCACCGGCTTTTCCGACAATTCCGACGACATTTCCGGCGACTCCGATGATCCGGCTTCGCCCCTCACCAAGAGGGCGGAGGCGTTCTGCGCGGCCTATGCCCGCCGTCCCCACGGGGCGGACGCGGCCCGGGAGGCGGGCTATGCCGCCGCCACCGCCGCCCGGCAGGCCTCGCGGCTGCTGATCCGGCCGCAAATCCTCGCCCGCATCGCCGAGCTTTCCGCCGGCGGGGGCGATCCCCGGGCCGAACTGGCCGGCGACCTGATCGGCAAGCTGACGCCGGTCTATGACGCGGCGCTCGCCGCCGGCGACATGGACACGGTGCTGCAGACCGTCGAGCTTCAGGCCCGAATACTGGGTCTGGTGCACGGCGGCGCGACCGTCCGCCCCAGGAGCGGCGGCAGCGCGCCCCAGGCGAGCAGCGGGCCGACCTACGAGGAGGTCCTGGCCCAACTGCGTTGAATTGTTCGTCACGTAGGCGGTGAGGCATGGAGCAAAGAGCATCAAGTCACGTCGTGCCCCGCCCCACCGGACCGGCTCACCGGACCGGCTTTGCCGGGCCAGCCGGCAAAGTGGGCGGGGCATCCAGGATTATTCACCACAGAGACACAGAGGCACAGAGCTTGAAAAGAGGGGTTTCGATCCCGGCGCCCTCACTGTCTCACTGCCTCCGTGGTTCAAGAATTGGAAATCTGGCCCCCCGGACTTGCGCCGGCCTGCGCCGTCCGAAAGTCGGCTTCGGCCGACTGAAGGCCGGGGTATGACGAAATTTGGGGACGCTGGCCAAAACTCATGCCCTCCCTGCGCCCCGTTTCTCCGTGGCGAAACGGCCGAATTGGAATTTAAGCAAGTCATCAAATGTCCATTAATGTCCATGAATGTCCATTGCAGCCCGCGCGAAATGCCCGGTTGGAATTTAAAGATTATAATTTAAATCTAACCCGTTCGTCAGGTTCGCAATATGTTTGGCCGGGGGTCCGGCCAGGGGGATTCCCGTGGGGCCCGCCACGGGGTCGGCTTGCCCAATCGGGCCGGGCTGACTACAAAAGGGGCCGCCCGGAACCGCTTGGTTCCGGCGCGGGACATCGGCATATCCAGGGACGCCAGGGGGGCGATTGACGACATGAGCGACGGCAACAACGAAAGGCCCGCCGCCGGGCCCGACATCATCTACACCAAGGTGGACGAAGCGCCCGAACTGGCGAGCGCGTCGTTCCTGCCCATCATCAGGGCGTTCACCCGGCCGGCCGGGATCACCGTCGGCACCAAGGACATCTCGCTGGCCGGCCGCATCCTGGCCAATTTCCCGGACTACCTGTCCGACAACCAGAAGCGGCCCGACGACCTCGCCGAGCTCGGCGAACTGGTCAAGGAGCCGGGCGCCAACGTCATCAAGCTGCCCAACATTTCGGCCTCCATCCCGCAGATCAACGCGGCGGTGAAGGAGCTGCGGGATCAGGGCTACACGGTCCCCGCCTACCCGGAAGAGGCCTCGTCCGACGAGGACCGGGCGGTGCTCGCCGCCTTCGACAAGGTCAAGGGATCGGCGGTGAACCCGGTGCTGCGCGAAGGCAACTCGGACCGCCGGGCGCCCAAGGCGGTCAAGGAATACGCCCGGAAGAACCCGCACCGGATGGGCAAATGGACCAGGGAGTCCAAGACCCACGTCTCGACCATGGGCCGGGAGGACTTCTTCACCAACGAAAAGGCGCTGACGGTCGCCGCCAACCAGGCGGGCGATGCGCGAATCGAATTCATCGCCGGGGACGGCACCGTCACCGAACTCAAGGGGGCGACGCCCATCGGGGCCGATGACGTGGTCGACGCCACCATGATGAGCGCCAAGGCGCTGTCCCTGTTCTTCGAGCGCCAGATCGCCGACGCCAAGAACCGCGGCGTGCTGTTCTCGGTTCACCTGAAGGCGACCATGATGAAGGTCTCGGACCCGATCATCTTCGGCCACGCGGTGAAGGCCTACCTGAAGCCGCTCTTCGACCGCCACGGCGCGGTTCTGGACGAAGCCGGCGTCGTCCCCGACAACGGCATCGGCGAGCTCGCCGAAAAGATCGCCGGACTGCCCGACGGCGTCCGCGCCGAGGTCGAACGGGATTTCAACGCCTGCATGGAAACCCAGCAGCCCATGTACATGGTCAACTCGGACAGGGGCGTCACCAATCTCCACGTGCCCTCCGACGTGATCATCGATGCGTCCATGCCGGCGCTGATCCGGGGCGGCGGCAAGGGCTGGGGGCCGGACGGCGGGGAACACGACACCAAGTGCGTCATCCCCGATTCGTCCTACGCCGGGGTCTATTCGGCGACCATCGATTTCTGCAAGGAAAACGGCGCCTTCGATCCGGCCACCATGGGCTCCATTCCGAATGTCGGGCTGATGGCCCAGAAGGCCGAGGAGTACGGCTCCCACCCGCAGACCTTCAAGGCGCCGGCGGACGGAACCATCCGGCTGGTCGACGCCGGCGGCGCCACCCTGATCGAGCACCGGGTGGAGGAGGGCGACATCTGGCGCGCCGCCATCACCCGCGACGCGCCGGTGCGGGACTGGGTGAAGCTCGCCGTGACCCGGGCCCGGGCCACCGGGGCGCCGGCGGTGTTCTGGCTCGACAAGGACCGGGCCCACGACGCCGAGCTGATCAAGAAGGTGGAGGTCTATCTGAAGGACCACGACACCAAGGGCCTCAACATCCGCGTCATGCGGCCCGTCGACGCCACCAAGTATTCCCTCACCCGGATGAAGAACGGCGACGACACCATCTCGGTCACCGGCAACGTGCTGCGCGACTACCTCACCGACCTGTTCCCCATCCTCGAGCTCGGCACCTCGGCCAAGATGCTCTCCATCGTGCCGCTGATGAACGGCGGCGGGCTGTTCGAGACCGGCGCCGGCGGATCGGCCCCCAAGCACGTTCAGCAGATGCAGGAGGAGGGGCACCTCCGCTGGGATTCCCTCGGCGAGTTCTGCGCGCTGGGCGCGTCGCTGGAGCACCTCGCCCAGGCCAGGTCCAACCCCAAGGCCCAGGTCCTGGCCGACGCCCTGGACAGCGCCATCGGCAGGCTGCTGGACGAGAACAGGTCGCCGAGCCGCAAGGTCAACGAGATCGACGATCGGGGCAGCCACTTCTATGTCGCCCTCTACTGGGCGCAGGCGCTGGCGGCCCAGGACGCGGACGGGGACCTGAAGGCCCACTTCACCCCCATCGCCGAGGCGCTGGCCGACAACGAGGACAAGATCAACGGCGAACTGCTGGCGGCGCAGGGCAGGCCCGTCGATCTCGGCGGATACTACCACGCGCCCCAGGACAAGGTGGACGCCGCCATGCGGCCGAGCGCCACGTTGAACGGCATTATCGGTTAGCTACGGTCAGGTCTTTATTTAAACAGGGAGGTTTACATGGCCGGGTTCATTCTGAGCAGCAGCGACTTCGCCGACGGCGAGTACCTGGCGCTCGAGCAGGTGGTCAACGAGGAAGTCGGCTTCGGCTGCGCCGGCGGCAACGTCTCGCCGCAGCTCTCCTGGACCGACCCGCCGGCGGGCACGAAGTCCCTGGCGCTGACCATGTTCGACCCCGACGCGCCGACCGGGTCCGGGTTCTGGCATTGGCTGGCGCTCAACCTGCCGGCCGATCTCCGGGAGCTGCCGGCCGGGGCCGGAACCCCCGGCGGCGCCATGCCGGAGGGCTGCGTCCAGGCGCGGAACGATTTCGGCTTCGCCGGCTACGGCGGCCCGTGCCCGCCCGAGGGCGATCATCCGCACCGCTATCTGTTCACCCTCTACGCGGTGAGCGAGGAAGCGCTGCCGGTGACCGGGGAGACGCCGTGCGCGGTGATGGGCTTCCAGCTCAACTTCAACCACGTGGCCAAGGCGACCCTGATGGGTCTCTACAAACGCTGAGCGGGAACGGTTTGCCGAAGCGCGGGGATCAGTCCGGGGACGGGAGGCCGGCGGCGACGGCGTCGGCGTCGAGCCGGTCCCTGAGCTGGTCGCGGACCGTCTTCCACTGGAAGCGCATGGAGTTGCGCACCGGCACGACGTCGTACTGCTTGAGTTCGTCGGCGACCGGCGCCCAGTGGACCAGCGCCTTGAGGCTGTTCTCGAACACCGCCTCGCCGTCGGGGATCTCGGCCCACCGGGTTTCGGCGAGACGCCGGTCGAAGGCCTCCCGGTCCCGGCCGAACCCCTCGGCCCGGCGGTCGGGCAGCCGGTCGACCACCAGCCCGGCGAGAAAGCAGTCCCGGGCGAGGCCGTCGAGGTCCGGCTTGTCGAAGGCGCCTGTCCGGCCGATGGCGGCGGCGGCGTAAATGGCGAGGTCGGCGAGGCAGGCGAGGTAGATCTCCCACTTCGCCGCGTCCACCGAGGCGACGAATATCTCGTCCTCGAAGAGCGAGGTGTAGCGGGTGCCGGCCCGGGTCTTGACGTAGCCGAACAGGGTCCGCTGGGCGACGTACTTGGCCCGGGTCTCGACGAATCCCGCCAAATCGGACGGCGTCAATATGGGCGGCTCCTTCCGCCAGAACTTGAGGGCGCGAAGTGCTAACCATATGAAATATATAGCTTCTTTGCCTCCGTCGCGGAGGTCTTTCAACATTTTATTTTGCGTTCGCATGAAAATGGGGTAGCATCATCGAAGTTCAACAGAGGGGTACCTCCTACGGCATTGCCGTCAATAACCCAACAATAAATTGCCTGGAAGAGCAGGGCAGCGGCCGGATCAGAATGGTCGGCCCAACAGGTTGGCTGGAACAAGAGAGCGTGGCGGACCCAGAAGGGGATGCCGCGTGCATGTGGCTAATTCGGATTGGGAGCATCACAGATGACTGACGTGACGCCTGAAGTGCGCGCCGCGCACTGGGCAAAAACCAAGAACCTGACCATAATGGTCTTGGTCTTATGGTTCATCTTCTCTTTCGCGGTGCACTGGTTCGCGAGCGATCTCAATACACTTTCAATCTTCGGGTTCCCGCTCGGCTATTACATGGCGGCGCAGGGATCTCTGGTCGTGTTTGTCGTGCTGATCTACTGGTTGGCTACCCGGCAGAATTCGATCGACGAAGAGTTCGGCGTGGCCGAAGACGACGACGGCTAACGGCGGGTAGAGAGGAGAGACACCATGAAAGGTAACTTCATCGACAACCTGCCCAAAATCTACGGTCTCTATACCGGTGGGTTCGTTGTCTTCATCCTGTTGATGGCCGTCCTGGAGCAGGTCGGCGTCGACGCAGAGACGATCGGTATTTTGTTCGTTCTCTTCACCGTTATCATCTACGCCGCCATCGGATGGCTGTCGCGGACGATGCAGGTCGACGCCTACTACGTCGCCGGCCGGCAGGTTCCGGCGGTATTCAACGGCATGGCGACGGCGGCGGACTGGATGTCCGGCGCTTCGTTCGTCGCGATGGCCGGCGGCATCTATTTCGGCGGTTACGGCTATCTCGCCTTCGTCGTCGGGTGGACCGGCGGTTATGTGCTGGTGGCCTCGCTGATGGCGCCCTATCTCCGGAAGTTCGGCTGCTACACGGTGCCGGACTACATCGGAACCCGGTACGGCGGCGATCTGGCCCGCTTGTGCGCGGTGATCGTTCTGGTGGTCGCGTCCTTCACCTACGTGACGGCGCAGATCAACGCGACGGGCACCATCGCGGCGCGGGCGCTGCAGATTCCGTTCGGGGTCGGCGTCTGGTTCGGCCTCCTCGGCATTCTGCTGTGCTCCATGCTCGGCGGTATGCGGGCGGTGACCTGGACCCAGGTGGCGCAGTACATCGTGCTGATCATCGCCTATCTGGTGCCCGTGTTCTGGATGTCCAGCAAGCAGGAATTCGGCCTGATCCCGCAATTCGCCTATGGCGACGCGATCGCCCGGGTGGCCGAACTGGAGGCGTTGCAGAAGGTCGGTGAGCTGAAGCCCACCGAGACTTTTGCGGGTGTCCGGGCCTTGACCGTCGAGCATGCGACGGCGGGCGCCAGCGCCCTGGCCAGCTGGAAGTTCGTCACTCTCGCCTTCATGATGATGGCGGGTACGGCGTCTCTGCCGCATATTCTGATGCGCTACTTCACCACACCTTCGGTGCGGGCGGCGCGGACGTCCGTGGCATGGTCGCTGTTCTTCATCTTCCTGCTGTACTTCACGGCTCCGGCCTTGGCGACGTTCACCAAGCTTCAGGTTCTGGATCCCAACCTTGCGACGGGCATCATCGGGAAATCATTCTCGGAAGTTGCCTCGCTCGACTGGATTCAGAAGTGGAGCAACGTCGGCATGCTGAAGATTTCCGACAGCAACGCCGACGGCATACTGCAGATCAACGAGCTGTTCATGCGGCCCGACATCGTCGTCTTGGCGACGCCGGAAATCGCCGGATTGCCGTTCGTGATCTCCGGTCTCGTGGCGGCCGGCGGTATGGCGGCTGCCATGTCGACGGCGGACGGCCTGCTGCTCGCCATCGCCAACGCCTTGTCGCATGATCTGTATTACAAGATCATCGACCCGAGCGCCGACACAAGGAAGCGGCTGCTTGCGGCTCGCGCCTTGTTGCTCGTGATCGGTGCGGCCGGCGCGTTGGTGGCCAGCTTGCAGCTAACCGGCATTCTGGGCGCCGTTGCCTGGGCGTTCAACTTCGCGGCCTCCGGCCTCTTCTTCCCGCTCGTTCTGGGCATATGGTGGAAGAGAGCCAACCGGGAGGGCGCCATCGCCGGCATGGTCTTCGGCTTCCTCGCGGGAACCGCGTACCTGATCTGGGTCCGGTTCATGGGCGGCGCCGAGTTCATCGGTCTCGATCATCTGCGCTTCGGCATCGTCGGTATGGCGGTCAGCCTCGTGGCGATGGTGGTCGTTACGCAGATGACCGCGGAGCCGGACGAGGAAACCCAGCGTATGGTCGACGACATGCGGATTCCGAAGGGGGCATCCGTCCTCTCATCGGACCACTAGAGCGTTTCATATTTTGACGGAAGCGTATCCTGCGTTTTTGAAGTAGTTGGCGCATTGCTGTGGCTCGATGGTGTCGATGAGGCTCCCGAGATGGCGCCATAAGTCGTCGATCTCCCGCTTCTGGGCGTTTCTCATCCAGTGCTTGATTTGGGCAAAGGTCTGCTCGATGGGATTGAGGTCGGGGGAATATTTGGGCAGGAGCCACAGCTTGGCTCCGGCGGCACGGATGGCGTTTCGCACGGCTTTTGACTTGTGGCTGCCGAGATTGTCCATGATGACGATGTCGCCGGGCACCAGGGTCGGCACGAGCAGCTGCTCGACGTAGGCGCGGAAGCACACGCCATTGATGGGGCCGTCGAAGACGCAGGGCGCGGTGAACCGGTCGCAGCGCAGCGCGCCGATGAAGGTCAGGGTGTGCCACCGCCCATGGGGGGCAAAGCCGCGGACCCGCTCCCCTTTCGGCCCCCAGCCGCGCAGCGGGGCCATATTGGTCCGGATCCAGGTTTCATCAATGAATACCAGCCGTTCGGGATCAAGCTTTGCCTGCCACGCCTTCCAGCGCCTGCGATGGCGGGCGATGTCCGCGCGCGCCCGTTCAACGGCGAACAGGGTTTTTTTTAAAGCGCAGCCCTTCACGGCGCAGAAACAGCCATACCGTGCTGTGGGATACCCTGACACCCCGAGCGGCCAACTCGTCTCTCAACCGATGCAGCGTCAGATGCGGCTCCTGGTCGATCCGGCCGACAATGAACTCCCGATGGGGCTCAAGAACCCGGCGGCGGTGACCGCCCATCTTGCCGGGCGCAACACTCCCCGTCCGCCGGTAGCGCTGCGACCACTTAACCACGCTCGAAACCGCAACCCCAAACCGAGCCGCTACAGCGCGGCAACTCTCCCCCGCCAAAACCGCCAAAACAACACGCTCTCGCAAATCAATCGAATAAGGTCTCGCCATGAATGCTGGCCTCCTTGCCCAGCATCCATCTTGAATCATGGTTCGCCCATACTTGGGAATCCCTAAAATGATTCAATCAATCTCAAATACGCTCTAGTCCCGAAGAGTTGCGGCGTAGGCCCGCCAGCCGCCGAAATCGGAGATATCCTTGTGTCCGGCCTCGGCGATATCCCGGGGAAACAGGATGCCGTCGACCACGTCGCCGTTGTCCAGCCTGACCGGGCCGCGGTAAAGGTGAGGCGGCTCCCCGGCCTCGACCTTCTCCCAGATTTCGTCGCTCATCCGGTACATTTCGCCGGCGACCGAGACGCCGCCTTCATCGACTTCGAACATGCCGGGATGGACGTCGCCGATGGAATAGAGGCGGTAGACCGGCGCGGTCCGGAATTCGCCCATGAATTCGGCGCCCGCCAGATTGGGATGCAGGGCGAGCCCCCGCATGAGGGTGCCGTTGACGAACAGTTCCTTGGTCATGAACAAGCTCCTTCCTTATTGCGCCGTCCATCGGCCACGAACGAGGTTTGTTGATTCCCGGGCCGTAATCCGGGATCGGCTAATCGTCTATTTCCCTTTCGGGGCGCGGGTGTAAGATGGTCTTTGCGTGGCGCATTCTGACCGAAAGTCTTGAATCTTGGATTCGAAGCGGCGTGTTCGCTACAACTGGAATGACGTTGTCTACTTCCTGGAATTGGCCCGGCACAAGAATCTTGTGCGTACCGCCGAGCACCTGGGTGTCGACCATACGACGGTAAGCCGCCGGATTCAGGAACTGGAGCGTAGCTTAAATACGACATTGTTTACCCGCGGCAGGTCCGGATTCGCCCTGACCGAGATGGGTTTGGATCTGCTCAAATACGCCGAGGGCATGGAAAGCCAGGCAAACTCCATTGCCGAGGCAATTGGCGGGCAGGGGGCCGGAGAAACCGGCCCCGTCCGTGTTGCCAGTATGGAAGGCATTGGCTCGTCTTATCTGACGAAGTGTCTTGGCGAGTTTCATGGCATTCATCCGTCGATCCAGCTTGAGCTGATTACGGACTATCAGATCTTGGACTTGAGCCGCCGAGAGGCGGATATATTCATAAGCTTTTTTCAGCCTTCGGGCCGGCGCCTGACTGTCAAGAAGATCGGCGAGTTCAAGGTCTCCTTGTTCGTCGCCGAAGCCTACTTTGCCGATCGGGCCATCCCAACGACGTTGCGGGAACTCGAGGAGCACACCTTTGTAGACTTTATCGATGAACTGGTCCACGTTCAGGAAAACCGTTGGCTGTCGGACATACTCCGGCCGCGCCATACCGCTATCCGTTCCACGAGCCTGATCGCTCAATACCGGTGCGCGTTGGAGGGGCTCGGCATCGCCATGCTGCCGTCGTACATGGCGGCCCATCACCCGGAGTTGGTGCCGGTAATGCCGGAGTTGTACGCGGTGCGGGATGTCTGGCTCTCGGTTCACGCCGACCTGCTGCATGTTTCTCGAATACGGGCGCTAGTTAGTTACCTAGAGAAGCGCGTCAAGGCTGATTCCGGGTATCTGATGCCGGGCTTTGACCCGCCAAATATCAAAGAGAGACGTATTACGAAAGCCTAATTTTTGTACAAAAAATTTTTTGATTATTTTTTGTACATGCAAAAATTCAATGAAATCAGAAAGTTCTACCGAATTGTGTGTAATTCTGCACAATAGCTTGCAAATCTGGGCCTTTCCTCTCCCCTCTTCGCTCCCGAATAATCTCGTTTATGCGCTGCAAAATCGCCTGCCCGCGAATCGTTAGGCGTATTGACGGCAGATCCCCGATGCAGCGCGCCGCGAGATTAAAGTGGAATTGGCAAACATGGCGTCGGCAGCGAAGAGTATCCTCGGAAACGGCAAATTCAGACGGATTACCGAACTCGCCACGGGGCCCATCCTGTTGATTCTTATCTGGTGGGTCGCCTTTGTCGGCGAACTGGTTAACAAGGATCTCTTGCCTTCGCCATTTGCGACCCTGGCCGACACGGCCCGGAACATATTCGCCGGCGAGATGGCCTTTGATTTCGGCCAGACCCTGATCCGGGTCGGATATTCCATCGCTATCGCGATCATCCTCGGTGTGCCCATTGGCATTGCTCTCGGGGCCAAAGAGGCCGTTTACCGCTCGCTCGAGTTCGTCATCGATTTCTTCCGCTCGACCCCGGCCACGGCCATGTTCCCGCTGTTCTTGCTGCTATTTGGTCTGGGCGACATCTCCAAAATCGCCGTCGCTGCATTCGCTGCCTGGCTAGTTATCGTCTTCAATGTCGCCTATGGCGTCATGAATGCCCGGCAAACCCGAATCCTGGCTGCCCGTTCAATGGGCGCTTCGTCCCTCCAGATTTTCAAGGATGTCATCTTCTTGGAGACCCTGCCGCAAACCTTTGTCGGGCTCCGCAACGCGGTGTCCATCGCACTTGTAGTCATCATCGTCGCCGAGATGTTCATCGGCGCCGAGGACGGAATGGGGCACCGGATCATTGATGCCCAGATTTCCTATCAGTTGACGGACATGTACGGGTCCATCCTAGTCGCCGGCGCGATGGGGTACGGCCTCAATCTCGCTCTACTCATCGTCGAGAGCACTCTCGTTCATTGGTCGGGCCGTTAGCTACGAACGAATTCGGCCAATGAAATTCCCCGCAACCAACCACCAAAGGAAACCAAGACAATGAAAAAGCTATTGATGACGACCGCGGCCGCGGTTGCCGCTCTTCTCGCGCCTGGCGCCAACAGCGCCCATGCCGCCTGCTCTTCGATGGAGAAGGTGGTCGCCGCCTGGCTGCCGATCATGCAGACGACGGCCTATTATGTGGCTTTGGAAGAAAAACTGTTCGAACGGGAATGCATCGAAATTCAGTCGAACAAGATGCAATCCCCAAATCATATCATCGATGCCCTGGTCGCGGGCCGCGCGGACTTTGGACCTCCCGGCGCGGCCGCAGGTATTGCGATGATCGCTGAGTCCAAATTCCCCGGCACCTTCAAGGTTTTCGGATTGCAGGGCGGGGGTATCAAGATCAACCTGATCAACGATGGATTGATCGTGAAGCCGGGCAGCGAAATCAAGACCTTTGCCGACCTTCGGGGTAAGCGGCTTGGTCACGTTCCCGGCATTCAGTGGCGGACCATCTCGCGCCACATGGTTCGCGCTGCGGGCCTCGATCCGGATAAGGATGTAAAGCTCACGGATTTGGCCGTTGCCATGCAGGTGCCGGCTGTCGTCGGCGGCAGTGTTGATGCGACCCTGTCTCTGGAGCCGGTCGGCTCGATTGCCGCCGCATCGGGCAAGGCTTCACGCGCCATGACCAACCCAGTGGCCAGCGTGATCGCCGATCCGTTCTATTCGGGTGCGGCGATCCTGACCACCAAGTTCATGAAGGAGCGGCCCACGGTCGCCAACAAAATCGTTCAGATCATCGATAAGGCCACCGATCTAGTAAACGCCGACTTTGAGAAATACAAGGTGATAATTCCCAAATACACGGCGATTCAAAAATCCCAACTCGGCCTGCTGGCGAAGCCGTACCTGCGCCCATTCTACGATCTCAACGAAGTCGACATGAATTCCTACCAGGCATTCGTCGATGTGTTCGTTAAGGAAGGCGTTTTGAAATCGCCGATGGATGTCCGTGAAAAAATCCTCAAGAAGTCGGAACTGGGAAGCTAGTTCGGTCGGCGGATGAGCATCATGGATAGTGTTTTGGCGGACACTCCTGCCCATGCCGAGGGCGCCAAGGGGGCGGGACTCTCCCGCTCCCAACCGCGAAATGGCAGGCCCGCCAAGGGTCCGGAAGCAGCGGGGCGCCGCCGGCTGATCACCGTCCGCGGGCTCCAGAAATCGTTCGGCGATGCGGTGGTCTATAGTGGCTTCGATATCGAGTTGGAGTTCGGCAAGTTTGTTTCCATCTTCGGGCCGAACGGATGCGGTAAGAGCACCCTGATCAACATGATCTCTGGCCTATTGCCGATGGACGGCGGTCAGGTGCGTTATGACGGCCAGACGATCAAGGAGACGAAAATCTCCTATGTCTTTCAGAACTACAGGGAAGCCCTGTTTCCCTGGCTTCGCGCCATCGACAATATCCACTATCCGCTGAAGGTGGCCGGTATGAAGAAGCCGGACCGGGAAGAACGCGTCGAGCGCCTGCTCGCCGACTTCGAAGTAAAAATAGATCTGAATACCTATCCTTACGCCCTCTCCGGCGGACAGCAGCAGACGGTTTCCATATTGCGTGCATTGGTGACTGACCCCGAGGTCCTGTTCCTGGATGAGCCGTTTTCGGCACTCGACTACGAGATGACCCTGTTCATGCGCGAACAGATCCAGAAGATTTTCATGAAAACCGGCACCACCACCTTGTTGGTTTCTCACGACCTCGAAGAGGCAATCCAACTCGCTGATCAGGTCTTGCTGCTAACCCGGCGGCCGACCTCAATTGCCGAGATGGTCCCTATCGATCTTGATTGGCCCAGAAATACCCAGGTGACCACCGATTCGAAGTTCGTTGAGTTGAAGCGTCATTGTCTGGACATCTTCTGGCGAGAGGTGAAAGCCGGCTGAGCGTTTCATCACGCCCCCGGCTAGGTGGAATGAGTTTACGGAGGATTTCATGACCAGCAGACGATTTCGCGCCGCCGCGGTTCAAACCTTGGCCGCGCTTGGAGATTTCGGTCACAACGTCGCGTTGGCCGAGAAGTACACCAAGGATGCGGTTCGCCAGGGCGCCGAACTGATTGTTTTCCCGGAGTGTATGGGCTCCGGCTACCTTTTCGATTCCCCGGAACATGCGCGCGAGCTGGCTGAAACGATTCCCGATGGGCCATTCGTTTCCGCGTTGGCGGCTATGAGCCGTGAGTACGGCGTATATATCGCCAGCGGAGTTACCGAGTGGGATCCGGAAAAAGAAAAGATATTCAACACCGGCATTATGTTCGATCGGCAAGGCGATGTGGCTTGCCATTACCACAAACAATTCCTCGCGACCCATGATCAGAACTGGTTTGCGTTCGGCGAGCGTGGCTGTCCGGTCGTCAACACCGATCTCGGCAAAATTGGCCTGCTGATCTGCTTCGACGGGCGTATTCCGGAAATATTCCGGTCAATGGCCGTGCAGGGCGCCGAGGTCATCGTCGACATGGCAAACTTCTTCACCATGGACCAGGCTGACATGTGGGGCCCGGCCCGGGCCTATGAGAACGGCGTATGGCTGGTCGCCGCGACCAAGGCGGGCTATGAGCGCTCGATCTACTATCCGGGCGGCAGCATGATCGTCAATCCTCAGGGCCGGGTGGTGTCCAAGGTACCTTACGACACCCACGGAATAGCGACGGCCGAGGTTGATCCGGCGTTGGCGGCCGACAAGACCATTTATCACGCCAATGACAAAATCGCCGACCGCCGGGCGGATACGTATCAAATCCTGGTCGAGCCCTATGATCGGACCCCGGTGTCCAAGGTCGCCAGCACGCCCATTGTACCGGCGGATTCAACGACCAAGGTAGCCGCGGTCCAAATCCATGCCGGCGAGCAATCATCGGCTAGCGATGTATGGGCCATGATCGATCATACCGCCAAGCTCGGGGCCAATGTGATCCTGGTTCCCGAATACGCGCTCTCCAGCACATGGCTGCCCAATGGCGACGAGGCCGACGATTTAGCCGATCGCCTGCAAGACGACCTCAACACGGCGGCGTCCATCGCATCCCGTTACGGCTGCCTGATTGCGCTACCGGCCGTCGAACGCGCCGCCACCGGACTGCATAACACGACCTTCGTGATCGGTCCGGACGGCGATCAGATCGGAAAATACCGCAAGACACACCTAACGGCCGAAGAAGTCAGGTGGGCAACTCCCGGAGACACCTATCCAGTATTTGAGACCGCGTTCGGGCGCATCGGCATCATGAGCGGTTATGACGGCGTGTTTCCCGAAGTTTCCAGGTGCCTCGGGGTGGCGGGCGCGGATATCGTCCTTTGGCCCGCGGCCTTGCGAGAGCCGTTCGAGCGGGAACTCATCGCCATCCCACGTGCCGAAGACAACCGCGTCGTGGTTGTACTCGCCAACCGGACCGATTGTCCGTACCCAGGGGGAAGCCTGATCATTCCACCAACAGGCTTCCCGGATTGGAATATCAACAAGAGCGCCCCCCCGGTTACGACCTTGGGAGCGGTGATGCCCAAGCATATCGACCTTGCGGTTTGCCGACAGAAGCAAATGATTCCCAAGGTGGATATGTTCGCCAACCGGTTGGTTGAGACTTACCGGCCGATCATCGCCGCCTAGATTCCGAAAGCGCTATTGGAGACCCAATGGAGCGAACCGTCGATCCTTCGTTTTCTTGACTCCGACCCGCCCTGCGCTATCACTGTCGAAAATTCATCCGCGCCCGTCCCGGGCGGCACTTCACGCAGACAGGATCGTCATGGCCGTTCGTTCGTTCGTATTTCCGGGGCAGGGGTCCCAGGCCGCCGGCATGGGCCGGGATCTCGCGAACGCCTTCCCGGAGGCCCGCTACGTCTTCGAGGAACTCGACGACGCGCTGTCGGAGAAGCTCTCGAAGGTGATCTTCGAAGGGCCCGAGGACGAACTGACCCTGACCGCCAACGCGCAACCCGCCTTGATGGCCATGAGCCTCGCCGTCTTCCGGGTGCTCGAGAAGGAAGCCGGCCTCGATCTCGCCCGGGCCGGCAAGTTTGTCGCCGGCCATTCCCTCGGCGAATATTCGGCGCTGACCGCCGGCGGGACGTTCGCGTTCGCCGATGCGGCCCGGGTGCTGCGGGCCCGCGGCACCGCCATGCAGGAAGCGGTGCCCGTCGGCGAGGGCGGCATGGCGGCGCTGATCGGCGCGACGCTGGAACAGGCCGAAGACATCGCCGAGCGCGCGGCGGGCGGCGAGGTCTGTACCGCGGCCAACGACAATGCCGACGGCCAGGTGGTTTTGTCCGGCGCCACGGGGGCCATCGACCGGGCGGTCGGGATCGCCGCCGAAGAAGGCATCAAACGGGCCATGAAATTACCGGTCAGCGCGCCGTTCCATTGCGCCATGATGGCACCGGCGGCCGAGGTCATGGAACGGGAACTGGAAGCCATCGCATTGAGCGCGCCGGCCGTGCCGGTGATCGCCAACGTGACGGCCGAGGCGGCGGATGACCCGGATACGATCCGCAAGCTGCTGGTGGAGCAGGTGACGGCGCGGGTCCGCTGGCGGGAATCGGTTCTGTATATGCGGGACAACGGGGTCGACACGGTGGTCGAACTCGGCGCCGGCAAGGTGCTCGGCGGACTGACCCGCCGGATCGACCGGGAACTCTCGGGCGTCTCGGTGCAGACCCCCGAGGATATCGAAGAATTCGTCAAAACACTCTGAGGAGCGGAACCATGCTGGACCTGACGGACAAGCGGGCGCTGGTCACCGGCGCATCGGGCGGAATCGGGTCCGCCGTCGCCAAGGCCCTCCACGCCCGAGGCGCGGTTGTCGCCTTGTCGGGCACCCGGGTCGAGGCGTTGGAAGCCTTGGCCGGAGAACTGGGCGGCCGGGCGCATGCCGTTCCCGGCGATCTGTCCGATGCGGGCGGCGCCGATGCGCTGGCCGGGGCGGCGGGCGAGGCCATGGGCGGGATCGATATCCTGATCAACAATGCCGGCCTCACCCGCGACAATCTGGCCATGCGGATGAAGGACGAGGAATGGCAGGCCGTCATCGACGTCAACCTGACCGCCTCGTTCCGGCTCGCGCGCGCCTGCCTCAGGGGGATGATGAAGGCCCGCTGGGGACGGATCATCGGGATTACCTCCGTGGTCGGCGCGACCGGCAATCCCGGTCAGGCCAATTACGCCGCCTCCAAGGCCGGCATGATCGGCATGTCCAAGTCGCTTGCCCAGGAAGTCGCGAGCCGCGGCATCACCGTCAACTGCATCGCGCCCGGCTTCATCGTCACCCCGATGACCGACATGCTCACCGAGGAGCAGCAAGCGCAGATCACGGCGCGAATCCCCGCCGGCAGATTGGGCGAGACGGATGACGTCGCCGCCGCCGCGGTCTATTTGGCCAGCGAGGAAGCCGCTTACGTGACGGGCCAGACCCTTCATGTAAATGGCGGATTGGCTATGATTTGACGGGGCTCTTTCGGCCTTGTTCGAGCGCTAGTCATACCGAGGAAAGTGTGTTACCAACGGGCACTTTTTGCGGTCTTCCGCCGGAAACCGACAATTGTCGGCCGGCATCCGGGACCGCGGCCTTAAGAACATATCGAGGTACAAGCGAATGAGTGATGATATTGCCGGACGGGTTAAGGGCATTATTGTCGAACACCTTGGCGTGGAAGAAGACAAGGTGACGGACACCGCCAGCTTCATCGACGATCTGGGTGCGGACAGCCTGGACACCGTCGAATTGGTGATGGCGTTTGAAGAAGAATTCGGATGCGAAATTCCGGACGACGCCGCCGAGAAGATCCTCACCGTGAAGGACGCTGTCGACTTCCTGTCGTCGCAGGCCTAGCCGGCCGCCTCGCGTTTATCAATTTGCCTGGTTGACCTAGGGGGCCGGTCGACCGAGAGCAGCGGTTCACATGAGACGTGTCGTTGTCACTGGTGTCGGGCTCGTAACGCCGCTTGGAAACGGTGTCGGTACGTCGTGGGAACGGCTTATCGGCGCCCAATCGGGCATCCGGGCCATCACCTCATTCGACGTGTCGGACCTGCCGTCCAAGATCGCGGGCCAGGTGCCGGTTGCCGACGGCGATGGTGCGCCGGCGGGCAGTTTCAATTTCGACGATGTGGTGTCGGGCAAGGAACGGCGCCGCATGGACAACTTCATCATCTTCGGGCTGGCCGCCGCCGATGAGGCGGTCCGGGATGCGGGCTGGACCCCGGACGACGAGGAGTCGCTGGAGCGCACGGGCGTTCTCATCGGTTCCGGCATCGGCGGGCTTCCCGAGATCGAGCACGGCGCCGGGGTCGTCGCCAACGAGGCGGTCCGCAGGCTCAGCCCGTTTTTCATTCCCGCCAGCCTGATCAACCTGGCGTCCGGCCAGGTTTCCATCCGGTTTGGATTCAAGGGACCGAACCATGCCGTGGTCACGGCGTGCTCTTCCGGCGCGCACGCCATCGGTGATGCGGCGCGGATGATCATGCTGGACGACGCCGACGTGATGGTGGCCGGCGGCGCCGAAGCGGCGGTCTGCCGGCTCGGTATGGCAGGGTTCGCCCAGGCCCGCGCCCTGTCGACCGGTTTCAACGATACGCCCGAGAAGGCCTCGCGTCCCTACGACAAGGACCGGGACGGGTTCGTCATCGGCGAGGGCGCCGGCATCGTCGTGCTCGAGGAATTGGAGCACGCCAGGAAGCGGGGCGCCGAAATTTATGCCGAGGTCGTCGGCTACGGGATGTCGGGGGACGCTCACCACATTACGGCGCCGGCGGAAGACGGCAACGGCGGTTTCCGCTCCATGAAGGCGGCCCTCAAACGGGCGGGTCTGAACGCGGAGGATATCGACTACGTCAACGCCCACGGCACGTCGACGCCGCTGGGCGACGAGATCGAGGTCGGCGCGGTGAAGCGGCTGTTCGGCGACCACGCCTACGGGATCGCCATGTCGTCCACCAAGTCCTCCATCGGACACCTGTTGGGCGCGGCCGGCTCCGCCGAGGCCGTGTTCTGCATCCTGGCGATAAAGCACGGCGTGGCGCCGCCGACCCTGAACCTGGACAACCCGTCCGATAGCTGCGACATCAATCTGGTGCCGCATGAGGCCCAGGAGCGGCCCATCAAGACGGCGCTCTCCAATTCCTTCGGCTTTGGCGGGACCAACGCGTCGCTGATCCTTACCGCTCCATCCTAGGAGGCCCGGCGCCGCATGCTCCGCTGGCTATTCGGATTTGTTCTGGCGGTCGGGCTGGCGGCCGGCGGCGTCGCTGCCTGGGGCTACGCGGAATACCTCCGTCCCGGGCCCTACAATATCGGCACCACGATCATCATCGGCGAAGGAACCGGTGTCGATGCCATCGCCCGGGATTTGCAGGGCCGCGGCCTGATTCGATCGGCGTTCGTGTTCCGCGCCGGCCTGCGGCTGCTGGACCCGGACAAGACGCTCAAGGCCGGTGAATATGCCATCCCGCCGTCCCTCAGCCCGCGGGCGCTTGCCGGCCTTTTGGACGAGGGCAAGACCGTCGTCCGCCGGCTGACGGTCGCCGAGGGGCTGACCTCCCAGCAGGTGCTGGCGCAGCTTCGGGCGACCGAAGGGTTGTCGGGAGAAATCGGGCGGCGGCCCGACGAAGGGTCGCTGCTGCCGGAGACCTATCATTTTTCCTACGGCGACACCCGGGAGCAGATCGTCCGGCGGATGCGGGTCGCCATGGCGGATGTCCTGGAGGAGATTTGGCAGCGCCGAGCCCCCGGCCTGCCGATCAAATCGCCCGCCGAAGCCGTCATTCTGGCCTCCATTGTCGAAAAAGAGACCGGGCGCGCCGATGAGCGCCGGCGGGTCGCCGGCGTCTTCATCAACCGCCTCAACAAGCGCATGCGCCTGCAATCCGACCCGACCGTGGTTTACGGTTTGACCGATGGCCGGGGACCGCTGGGACGGGGGCTGACCCGCGCCGACCTCGCCAGGGATCATCCGTTCAACACGTATGTCATTCGCGGCCTGCCGCCGGGCCCCATCGCGAATCCGGGCCGTGCGTCCCTTGAAGCGGCGGTCAACCCCGCGGCGACCGGCGATCTCTATTTCGTCGCCGACGGCGAGGGCGGGCATTTGTTCGCCCGGACGCTTCGGGAACACAATGCCAACGTCGCCAAGTGGCGGCGGATCGAGCGGGAGCGGCGATCGGCCCAGTGACCCGTTATTCCTTGCGGGGAAGGCCGGCGAAGAAACGATCGGTCAGACCGGGGGGCAGGGCGGCGGTCAATACGAGCATTGCATGGAAGATCCACGGGAACGCGATCCGCGGCCGGTTGCGGGCAATCCCCCGCCGGATGATGCGGGCCGCCTTGGGCGCATCCATCAGCAAGGGCATGTGAAACCTGTTCTCGTCGGTGATGCGGCTGACGACCCACCCCGGGCAGATGACGCTGACGCCGATTCCGTCGGCCGCCAGCCGGCCTCTCAAGCCTTCACCGTAGCTCCGGGCCCACGCGTTGGCGGCGGCATAGTGCAGCGCGCCGGGCATGCCGCGAAAGCTTGCGAGCGAACTCATGACGGCGATCTGTCCCCGTCCGCGCGCCGCCATTCGGGGGACCAGCGGATCAATGGTGTTGAGCACGCCGTTCACCTTCACCTCGCGAACCAACCGGTCCCGTTCGGGCGCGCTCTCGCCGCCGCTGGTATCGCCGCTTACCCCGGCGTTGGCAATTACCAGATCGAGGGGATGATCGCCGTCGGTCCGGGTCACCCACTCTTCCATGGCCAGCCGGTCGGTGACGTCGAGCGCTCGAACCTCCACCCGCGCCGCTCCGGCCGCGAGGCAATTTTCCCTGACCCCCTCCAGCCGCGCCGGGTCGCGGCCGCACAGGAACAGGCTCACGCCGGGCGCGGCATAAGCTTCCGCGAGGGCGGCGCCTATGCCGCTTGAAGCGCCGGTAATCAAAATCGATTGGAAGCGTTTGGTCATTCTTCTCGCGCGCGGGCCATTCGCGGCGCC
Source organism: Rhodospirillales bacterium (assembly GCA_965221855.1). Taxonomy (GTDB): domain Bacteria; phylum Pseudomonadota; class Alphaproteobacteria; order Rhodospirillales; family UBA2165; genus JAJDXO01. Next base: position 521,122 of record CBDCSV010000007.1, read on the forward strand.
AACTTGTTGCGCCGCCGATGCACGGCTATAACACGGGCCAAGATGCGAATGGAGACTTCATGACGATTGCCAGCATGACCGGCTTCGCCCGGGTCGACGGCGGGGAAGGCAATCACACCTGGATCTGGGAAGCGAGGAGCGTCAACGGCCGCGGGCTGGACATCCGCTGCCGGCTGCCGCAGGGCCATGACGAGATCGAAGTTCAGGCGAGGAAGATGGCGGGCGAGAAATTTTCCCGCGGCAATATCAGTATCGGTTTGACGCTGCGCCAGACCTCCGGCGACGCCCAATACGTCATCAATCGGGAGCTTCTGGACCGACTGGTGGAAACCGCCAATAGCCTGGCCGCCGAAAGCAACGGCGAGCCGCCGGCGCTGGACCGGCTGCTTGGCGTTCGGGGCGTGGTCGAGGCGGCGGAACTCGAAGAAAACGATGCGGCGCGGCAGGCGTTGAAGACGGCGATGCTCGACGGGTTGCGGCAACTTCTGAACGAGCTCCATACCACGCGCGGCGAGGAAGGCAGCCGCATCCTGCCGGCTCTCGAAGGTCAGCTGGGAACCATCGAGGCGCTCTGTGAAGCCGCCGAAAAGGTGGGCGAGGCGCAGCCGGCGGCCTTGAAGGCGAAACTCGAGAAACAGGTGGATGAACTGCTTGACGGCGGACCGCGGGAAATCCCGCCCGAGCGTCTGGCGCAGGAGGTGGCCATCCTGCTGACCAAGGCCGATGTGCGCGAAGAGATCGACCGGCTGAAGGCCCACCTCGAAGCGGCGCGCGAGCTTCTGGACGGCGGCGGCGCCATCGGCAGGCGCCTGGACTTTCTCTGCCAGGAGTTCACCCGCGAGGCCAATACCATTTGTTCAAAGGCGGCCGATATCGAGCTCACCAACATCGGCCTGGAGATGAAGGCGGCCGTCGAACAGTTCAGGGAACAGGTTCAAAACCTTGAGTAGCTCCGCGACACCGGTTCAAATCGCACGGCGCGGCCTGATGCTCGTCCTGTCGTCTCCCTCCGGGGCGGGCAAGACAACCATCTCCCGTGAGTTGCTGAAACACGATTCCGCGCTGTCCCTCTCCATCTCGGCGACAACCCGGCCCAAACGCCCGGCGGAAACCGACGGCGACGACTACCTTTTCGTCGGCGAGGACGAATTCAACAGGATGATCGAGGCGGGCGAGTTTCTGGAACATGCCAACGTCTTCGGCCATTTCTACGGAACGCCCCGGGCTCCCGTCGAAAAAGCGCTCGCCGAGGGCCGCGACATTCTGTTCGATATCGATTGGCAAGGCACCCAGCAGATCGCCGACGATAGGACGCTCCGCTCCGATCTGGTAAGCGTATTCGTCCTGCCGCCAAGCACCGGGGAACTCGAAGCGCGCCTGCGCCGCCGGGCGCAGGACCCCGAAGAGATCGTGCAAAGCCGAATGGCGAGGGCTTCCGACGAGATGAGCCACTATGACAGCTATGAGTACATCATCGTCAACGAAGATCTGGAACTCAGCGTTTCCCGGGTGCGGTCGATCATCTTCGCCGAGCGTGCAAAGCGGGTGCGGCAGGTCGGGCTCCACGATTTCGTAACCAAACTGCGCCGCGAAAATTAGCCATCCAGCGCGTTCGCCAACCGGCAGAACTCCCCGACCGTCAGGGTCTCGCCGCGCCGGGTCGGATCGATGCCGTGGGCTTCCGGGTCCAGCCCGAGAGGTTTCAGCGATGCCCGCAGCATCTTTCGCCGCTGACCGAAAGCCGCCGCGGTGATCGTTTCGATCGCCTCGAACCGAACCGGAAAGCTGGGCTCCGCATAGGGTGTCAGCGTCACCACCGTCGAGGCGACCTTGGGCGGCGGGGTAAAGGCGCGTGCATCGACGTTGAAGGCGGGCTCGGTTGCGCACAGCCATTGGGTCAGCACCGACAATCGGCCATAGGCCTTGGTGCCCGGCGAAGCGGTCAGCCGGCCGGCGACTTCACGCTGGAACATCAGTGTCATCGATTCGAGGGAAGCCGATTGTTTCAGCGCTTCGACGAGAATGACCGTGGAGACGTTGTAGGGCAGGTTTGAAACCAATCTCCGGGGACCGGCCGAGAGTTGGGAATAAATAAGCTCCGTTGCGTCGGCGGCGATGATTTCCAATCGATCGGGATAGGCATGGGCCAGCTCGTTGAGAGCTTCGACACAGCGCGGATCCTTTTCGACGGCGATCACCCGCCGGGAACCGGCATCGAGCAGCGACCGTGTGAGACCGCCGGGACCTGGGCCGATTTCGATCACGTCGCAGCCCGTCAAGTCTCCAGCGGTTCGGGCGATCCGGTCCGACAGGTTTTGATCGAGAAGAAAGTGCTGCCCAAGCTGTTTCCGGGCGGACAGCCCATACCGTTTGATGACATCCCGCAGCGGCGGCAGCGCGGGTTCAGGCAAGGGCCGGCGCCTTTCGCCGATTCTCCGCCATGGCGGCGGCGGCCTCTATTGCGGAAACCAGGCTGATTTCCCTGGCCGTGCCGGTTCCCGCCAAATCCAAGGCGGTTCCGTGGTCCGGCGAGGTTCGAATAAACGGCAGGCCGAGGGTCACATTGACCGCCCGGTCGAAATCGAGGGTCTTGATCGGAATGAGCGCCTGGTCGTGATACATGCAGACCGCCGCGTCGTAGGTCCCGCGGGCGGCATCGTGAAACATCGTATCCGGCGAAAGCGGCCCGAGAACGGTCAGCCCTTCGCGGCCGCACCGGTCGACGACCGGCTTCAGCAGCTCGATTTCCTCCCGTCCCATGGCTCCTCCTTCGCCGGCGTGGGGATTGAGCCCGGCGACGGCGATGCGGGGGTGTTTGATGCCGAAATCCGTTGTGAGCGCCTTTGCGGTGATCGAGATGGTCTCGGCCACCAAGTCTTCGTTCAACCTTGCAAGAGCTTCCCTCAGGCTGACATGCCGTGTGACCGGCACGACCCGCAACCGCTCACTCGCCAGCATCATTACCGGCTCGGTATCGGTTCCGGCAAGGTGGGCGAGAAATTCGGTATGGCCCGGAAACTCGAATCCGTCCTGATATTGAGCCAATTTGTGTATCGGATTGGTCACGACGGCGGCTGCCTCGCCTGAAAGGGTCAGCGCGACCGCCTGTTCGATGGAGGCCCGTACCGCGGAGGCGTTCTCCGGATCGATCCTGCCCGGAACAGGCGGGCGCGGCAGGTCGATGGGAATGACCGGCAGGGCGCCGGAGAAAACCGGCGCCGCCTCTTCCGGCCGGCCGATTTCCCGGAGCGGCGTGTCCTCACCAATCATTTTTGCCAGTCCGGTCAAGTGGGAAGGATTGTCGACGGCGGCAAATGCCAAACCCGATTTTCGTAAACGCCTCCAGGCCTTTAGCAGAATTTCGCCGCCGATTCCGGCGGGCTCTCCCATAGTGATCAGGAACGGAGGTGACGAGGCGCTGCTCATCATCGGGGGTCGATCACAGCCTGACGCCAGAGGTTTCTCAACATGCGGCGGGAAATCAGTTCCGCCCGCTCTCGCCCTAATTCCGCGGCCACGCGCTGCCGTATTTCCTCTTCCGACGACGAATTTTCGCGATTGCAGACCATCAGCAGAACCATACCGCCGCCGGATCGGATGGGTTGGGAGGCCTGGCCTGTCCGCAGGTTTTCGATCGCACCACGAATTTGCGCTTCCAGGCTTGAAAGATTGACGTTCGACAGTCTGCCGGACCGTGGCGCACCGAGTTCCTTGCCTCGCTCATCCAGCTCGGTGCAGGAATTTGCGGCGGAGCCTATGCGGTTCAACGAAGCCCTGGCCGAGTCGATCGCGGATTGGGGCGGGTCCGGAGGGAGAGGCAGAAATACCTGTTGAAGCTCAACGGTCACCTGGCCGGTCGCCAATCCGCGGGATACGCGGCGATTTCGCAGCTGAAGGATATAGAAACCGTCGGCCGCCCGGATCGGACCGGCAATGTCCCCGGTCTTCATACCGGGAAGAGCCGTTCCAATTGCCGGATCCAGTTGTTCCGCCCGAACCCACCCGAGATTTCCCGCTTGGGCCGACGAAGTGCTCTGCGAAAAGGTGCGGGCCAGTGAGCCGAAGTCCGCGCCGCCCCGGATTTGACCGACCAGATCGGCAATCAGCCTATTGGCGTCGCCGCCTGAACTGCCGAGGTCGAAGGGAACAAATATCTCGCTGACCAGAAACTCGGGCTTGCCCTTTCCCGACTCGATCCGGGCAATTCGCTCGTCGATCATTTCGTCGGTAATCGACGACCGGCGAACCTGCGCGCCTACGAGTTTGGCCCAAGACAAATCCGCGCTCAATTGGGTATCCAGGGTCGCTCGATCGATCTTGCTTTGCTTCAACAATTGAAGCATCCGGCCCGGCTGCATGTCGTTCCGTCGTTCGATTTCCGACATCGCCGCCTTGAGCTCAACGGGCGAGACCGAAACATTGCGCTTCTTGGCTTCCTGGAGTTGCAAGTTTTCTTCGATGAGATTCCGCAAAACTTGCGGTCGAATTCGGCGAATGGTCGATTGATCGGGGGGCAGTCCGGAAGACACGATGACCATCCGGAGCCGCATTTCAAGGTCTCGCCGCGTCACCGGATCATTGTTCACTACGGCGGCAATGCCGGTCAGTTGTGATTGGGCCGCGACCCTTGCGGCATCCGTTATCAATGGAAGGACGAATATGACCGCGGTCAGCAGAGCCGTTCGGGCCAAAACGCGGCGTTCGCGACGAATTCTATTCATTTCGAGCACCGGTCAATTTCCCGAAGTCAGCACGCCCGTCTGCACTTCTCCGAGTGTCTCGAACGTCAGCCGAAATAAGAATGAGTTCTCGCGTCCGATGTCCCGGTCCTCAAAGAGGGTGCGCCGAAGAGTCATGTCGAAGGTAAAGCAATCGCATTCGTAGACAATACCCAGGGAGATGCTTCGCAGAGCATCATCCTCAACGTCATATAGGCTGGAGAAATTCGTTCGCCAAAGCCTTGACAGCCTGGCCCTTGCCGAGGCCGAGAGTTCTTCGCGGCCCCCGAACTCGGATCCCTGCTCGCGCTCGAAATACGCGTAGTTGAGCGCGGCATTGAGAGTCTGTGGACCTACACTGAGCGCCAGCTCATTTCGGCTCGGGGAATGGTTGTCCTTGTCCAAACGCGTTCGGTAGCCGAGGTCGATATATTTGCCGGGGGTGACGTCAACCCGAGCGACAATGTCGGACAGGTTATCGTCCAATCCCGTACCCGCCGAGAATGTCGAATCGTCCTTCAACCGATAACTCTGGCCGACAAACACGGATGTTCCGCCGCCCTGTAAGCCAACCACGCTCCATTTGAGCCCGTAATTCATCCGCGGGCCCCCTTCAACGCGGTCGATCCCGGCAAATCGGCTAGGCGAGAACAGATTGGTATCATCGAACTCGACGTCGACGCTGTCTTCGTTGGGGATGTCAGTTGGATTGCCGCCGTACGGGCTCACGACTATCGAAGCGACGGGTTCGAGGATCTGGCTAAAATTCCCGTCGTGCCGGGATAGCGGCAGTCTCCAGCCAAGACTTGTTTCAGGATAAATGCGTCCGGTAACGCCGTCATCCGCCGCCGACTCCTCTTCGTGATCGACATGGTACAGGTCGCCACGCAGCTTGAGCGACAATTGATAACGGTCGCCAATGTTGGATCTAAAGGGCAGATTCCAGCCCCCGCCGAGGGAAGCACGCCGTGTGTCCCGGCCATCGGATCGGGTCAAGGCGAGCACGCTGGCATCAATCGTATTGAAGGCCCCAATCCGATTCGGAAGACCGACGTGCTGGTACTCGAACATCGGCAGAACCAATGGCGTGGTGCCCGGGTCGTCGCTCTCCTGCAGGCCCTGGAACGCGTAGGCGTTCAGAGCCATGTAGTTCCTGTCTCGGAAGCCTTCAACGAATCCCCTGCTGGTCAGCGTCCTGGGGGAACTGAAATTGTAACGGCGCAAGTAGGTGTCGTCCGTGGAACGCTGTAAATCCACGCCGCCCCGCCAGGTATTGGAGATGTCTTGCCGGTACGCGGCGTCAACGTGCCCACGGAACTCGTCTTCCGAATCGAAAGTGAGGCTTCCAGTCGTCTGAAGTTCAGCCGCGGCAAGGCGTTCTCTGTACTCGCCCGCCAGGACGGCACGCTCTTTGGTGGTCAAGGTGGGCGTGATGGTGAAATCCCGCGACGGCGAGACGGCTATGTAGTAGGGCGTGCTGACGGTCGTACCCAGGGTGGAAGATCCCCCCACGCTGGGTGTCAAGAACCCGCTCCGTCTTTTGACGGTGGGGTCGGGGTGGGAAAAGTACGGCGTATAGATGACCGGAACACCCAAGAATTCCATCCACGCATTGGTGTACTCCACCACCTGCTTGGTCTCGTCGTGGACGATCTTGCGCGCCTTGAGTTGCCAGAGGGGAGGGCGCTCTGGCCGTTTGGGGCAGGACTCGCAGGGTGAATACACCGCGTTCCGCATCTCAAGGACGTTACCGCCCGACCGCCGTGCCCCGGCCGCGGCAAACCGGGCATTGTCCGATAGGCGCACTCTCAGGTCCTGAAGGATTCCGTCCTTAAAGTCTCCCGTGAGTTCAACCAGATTGGCAAATATGACGCTCCCGTCCGGCTGAAGCAGGCTGACGTTGCCGGACGCCGACAAGACGTCGAGCTTCTGATTGTAAGTGATGGTATCGGCTAGAAGCACCTGATCGTCACGTGAAACCTCGACGTTGCCCGATGCCCGGATAATTCCAAGTTCCCGGTCATGCGTTACGTCATCGGCGGTAAACAGGATTGGCGGTTCTTCGGCGGCCCCTTGCGCTCGGGCCGGGTTGAGGCCGAGCCAAAACAAGGCGGTCACCAATAACGCGGATGCAATCGCGCGTCGCATCGCTATCCGTCTTCCAGGTGAAATAGCATCGACATCCCCAGGAGCGTGCAGACGCCGGCAGGCGTCCATGCCGCCAGTGCCACCGGTACGCTCTCTCTCAGACCCAATGCGAATACGATGTCAGAAAATATGAACAGCAAAAAGCCGCTGAGTACGCTGCCCAGGATGATAAATGTGGCGCTGCCGCGCGCTGACAAGCGGAGGGTGAATACCGCCGCGATCAGAACCATGCCAACGAAGAGCAGCGGAACGGCCATGAGGCTGTGCCAATGCAATCGGTGGCGGATGGCCGAAAATCCGGCTTTGTCCAAATTGGCAATGAACGTCGGCAGGTCCCAGAACGACATTGTCTCCGGGGGAGAAAAACTGTCCTGTATGTTGTTGAGCGTAAGATCGGTTTCAAACCAGTAATCGTTCACCAGCCTCGCCGGTTTATCGGATTCGTGGATACAGACATCCATCAGGTGCCAGAAGCCATCTTCAAGCTTTCCTTTCGAAGCCTGGATCCGTGATTTGAAGGTGTCGGACCCGTCAAACACGAATACCGTTACCTTGGTCAGACTGACATTGGGTCCGTCGATGCTTACAGCCGGCGCGTGGATAACGGATCGGCTATCAAGGTTCGCCTGTCGCAGCCATAGGCCCGATCCCGAGATCGACAAGGTGCGGGAACGTCCCTCGAAGTAGCTCGCATTGAGCCTCTCATACTTGGCGAGCAGGGCGGATGCCATCGGATTGACGACAGTGACGCTCAGCGCCCCCAAAACCGCTGAAATGAAAATGACGGGTAGGAGAAACTGCCAGGCGGAGACCCCCGCCGAACGGGTGACAACAAGCTCCCGTGATCGCGTCAGACGCCAAAAACCAATCATCCCGCCAAACAGCACCGCGAAGGGAAAAGCCTGTTGAGCCAGAAACAGGAGGCGCAGCAGGCTCATTTGTAGAATGAGCCCCAGCGAAATATTTTCGCTGGACCCCGCTCGACGCAGCAGCTCGATGGTGTCGAACAAAAAAATCACCCCGATGAAACCGAGGAAAACCGTCCCGAAGCTCAGGAGAAAATTGCGGACGATATAGAACGATAGAAGCGGCGATATCAACATGCCGGACCTCAACCGCTCGCGCCGGACAGCGAGGGCGATCTCGATGTCGCGGGAAGTCGTGGGGTGAAGAAAAGAAATACCAGGCCAAACCCGATGGGGATCAGCGCGTTGACATAGAGAACCGGCCACAAGTAAAGAACCTTCGCCGAGAGGCCCGCCAACCCAAGGCTGCTAACCGCAATGAGGATGTTCAGGACCAATGCCGTCAGCACACGCTTCCATTGGCCGCGCTGAGAGTAGTCGCCAACGACCAACGAAACCACGGTGACCAGGATGAATCCCATGATCATCAGCGGCGAAACGAACCTCTGATGAAGCTCGACCTTGAACTTCCCGTAGTCCGAAGCATTTCCCAGGTCGGACCGCTCCAGGTTGATTAGCTCAAGCGTCCCGCGCTCCCGTGCTTCCCGGTATCTGACGTCGGGTTTCTTGAGGATGCCGGACAGCTCGATCGGGGCACGGTCGAAATAGAGTACTGACAGCTTCTTGGTTTCCGCATCCACTTTTTGGTGGTTGCCCTGAAATACGACGACACGGGGGCCCTTTTCACCCTCGACCAGCACGCCGCGTTCAGCGATGTAGGTGACGGGTTCCTTGGGGTTTGTCGTATCGTGAACCAAGACGCCGCGAAGATCCGATTCACCATTCCGCTCACGAATGTAAATCGTGAATTTGTTGCCAAAGTTGTTGAATTCGCCCTCTTTCAGTAACGCATGGCTGAAGGTGTATCGGGAGTTGAACTGCATCTCGCGGAACTTCTGGAAGGACGTGGGGGTGAGAAAGAACGCGAAAATGTAGCTTACCACCGTCAAGATCAGACCCAGCGCGATTGCCGGCTTGGCAATTCGGTAAGGGCTTAGGCCGGCGGCGCGTAGCACCACCAGTTCGCGGTCGGTGTTCAGTTTGCTGTAGATGAAGGCGACGACGGCAAACGCCGCGATCGGCAGAGTGAAATTGAGCAGGTTGGGGACGGTGAGCATCGTCAAATAGGCGAACGTCGTCACCGAAACCCCGCGGTTGACGATCAACTCGACAAACTTGACCGAGTTCGCAAGCCATAGAATTCCGGCCAAAACGGTCGTCGTGGCGATCATACCGACGACCAATTGCCCCAGGACGTATCTGAATGCCCGATTCATTGGTCGGGATTATACCCGTCAAAACCGGTGAATCTGCAAAAAAGTGAGAGAATCAAGGGCATAGCCGACTTTTGCCGGGCAACGCCGCTCTACACCGAAATTATCTTTCCCGGGTTCATAATGTTGCCGGGGTCCATGGCGCGTTTGATCCGACGCATGAGATCGAGCTCCAGAGAGGACCGGTAGCGCACGAGTTCGGCCTTCTTGAAGGTGCCGATACCGTGTTCGGCGCTGATGCTTCCGCCCATTTCCACCACCATATCGTGGACGATTCGATGGAGTTCCTCCGCGCGGTCCATGAATGCCGTCCCATCCGCGTCCGCGGGCTGGGTGAGATTGTAGTGAATGTTGCCATCTCCAATATGGCCGAAGGCGCAGAAACGGACCCCGGGCACCACCGGCGCGAGCTCGGCGTTGGCCTTCTCGATGAACTCCGTCGTCCGGGAAACAGGCACCGAAACGTCGTGCTTGATACTCGCGCCTTCGTGGGTCTGGGCTTCGGGAATACTCTCCCGGAGACGCCAGAGCGCCAAGGCCTGGCCTTCGTTTTCGGCGAAGACGGCGTCCGATATTTGGCCGGCTTCCAGCGCGCCGCCGAGTACATGCTCGATTTCGCCCCGAAGATCCTCATCCGCCCGGGGTGAGGCGATCTCGATCAAGGCGTATTGCGGATGCGATTCGGTGAAGGGATCGGCAACGCCGTCGATGTGCCGCGTACACAGCTCCATCGCCAGCCTTGGGATCAGTTCAAAGGCGGTCACCCGGTCCCCTAGATCGGCCCGGACCAGATCGAACAGCGGCAGTATCCGTTCGAGGCCGTCCATCGCCGCCAGCAGCGTGACCCGGGTGCGGGGCCGTGGAAACAGTTTGAGCACGGCGCGGGTGATGATCCCCAGCGTGCCTTCGGCGCCGATGAACAGCTGTTTCAAGTCGTACCCCATGTTGTTCTTGCGCAGCGCATTCATCCCGTCCCAGATTTCGCCGTTGGGAAGTACGACCTCGAGACCCATGACCAGTTCGCGGGTATTGCCGTAGCGCAGGACGCCGACGCCGCCGGCGTTGGTCGATATATTGCCGCCGATTTGGCAACTCCCCTCCGCGCCGAGGCTCAATGGAAAATAACACTCGGCCTCGGCGGCGGCGTCCTGGATATCCTTGAGGATACACCCCGCTTCAACCGTCATGGTCATGTTCAGGGGGTCGACATGCTGAACGGCCCGCATCCGGTCGAGGCTGAGGACCACGCCGTCGGCGGCCACCGTGCCGCCCACCAGGCCGGTTCCGCCGCCGCGGGGGACAATGGGGATTTTGGCTTCCTGGCACCGGCGGACGATTTCGGCGACCTCCGCGGTGGTCGACGGGCGGGCGACGATGTCGCACGAACTTTCCACCCATTGCCGCGCGTCGCTGAGATAGGGGGCCTGATCGGATGGGTCCGAGATGACGCCGCGCTCGCCCAGTATCTCGCGCAATTCCGCGACGAATTCGGCCGACAAGGTCATCTGATCTCCAATTCCGGCATTTGCCAGACCTACTCGGGCGCGGCGGCTCTTTCAAGCCGGTCATTGATGGCCGCGCCGAGACCGTCGCGGGGGATCGGCATGACTTGAATCATCCTCCCCGGACCCGAATCGAGCTCGCGCACCATGCGGTAGAGATTGGCGGCCGCCTCGACCAGATCGGCGGCCGGGCTGAGGTTCAGGCAATCCGCGGGCGCGTCGGGGCCAAATCCCAGCAGGACGGCTCCCGCCGACCGCGCTTCGGCGCCGAGCTCCAGCGGTTTCCTTGGCGCGTAGTGTTTGGACAACATGCCGGGTGCGACCACGTCGCCGTTGGCCGCGGCCCGGTCCACGGCTCCGATGACGGCCTCGATTTCGCCCTGCGTGCATGCTCCCTCCCGAAGCAGACGCGGGCGCCCGCCGGTCAGGGCGACGATGGTCGATTCGATTCCGATTTCGGACGGCCCGCCATCCAGAATCAGCGGAATATCCGCGCCCAGCGAGTCCAGGACATGCCGGGCGGTCGTCGGGCTGACCTCCCCGGATTTGTTGGCGCTCGGCGCGGCAATGGGGCGGTCGAGCGCCTTCAGGACCGCCCGCATGACCGGGTGGGCGGGCGCCCGGACGGCGATCGTATCGAGGCCGGCCCGGGCGAGTTCGGAAATCGGCGAGCCGTCGGCGCTCGGCAGCACCAGGGTCAGGGGACCCGGCCAAAAGGCCTCGGCGAGGCGTTCGGCGGCGGCTCGGAATTCCGCGATCTTCCGCGCCGCTTCGAGCCCCGGAACGTGGGCGATCAGGGGATTGAATTCGGGACGCCGCTTGGCTTCGAAAATCCGCGCGACCGCTTGGTCATCGGTCGCGTCGCCGCCGAGCCCGTAGACCGTCTCCGTTGGCAGTCCGACCACGGCGCCGTCCCGCAGGAGCGCCGCGGCCCGATCGATGGCGTTTTTGTCGGAGGGGAGAATGTCTGCCGGCATCGCCGCACCTATCGGCCTCAGGACCAATCGCCCCGCCCCAGGAAAAACGGATTCCGGAAGTCCGGCTTGCCATATTTCAGGTCGCCGCCGTCGAGCGTTCGCACCGAGCCGCCGGCGGCCCGGAGGATCGCATGGCCGGCGGCGGTATCCCACTCGCTTGTCGGGCCGAGGCGCGGATAGAAATCGGCCTCTCCGGCGGCGACGAGGCAGAACTTGATGGAACTCCCGGCGTGCATTTCGTCACGCACCGTAAAATCTTCGAGAAATTCCTCTTCGTTGGCGCGGTGGGAGCGGCTGGTCATGACGACCAACCCCTCTTCGCCGGGCGCCCGAACGGTAATTGGCTCCGGCGCGCTATCGCCCGATTGCCTGAACACGCCGTTATCCCCGCCCCAATAGGTCGTTCCGATAGCCGGTGCGTGAACTATCCCGAAGACGGGCAGGTTGTCCTGGATCAATCCGATGTTGACCGTGAATTCGCCGGTCCGCCTGACGAATTCCTTGGTGCCGTCGAGGGCGTCGACAAGCCAGAATTCACCGCCCGATACATCCAGACGGTCGCCCGCGGCATAGGCTTCTTCGGCGATGATCGGGATTTCCGGCGTGATCTCCCGCAGCACCGGCAGGATGATGGATTCGGAAAGCACATCGGCCTCGGTCACCGGCGAGGCGTCGTCTTTCGCCCGGACCTCGAATTCCGTCTCGTAAATGCCGAGGATCGCGCGGCCGGCCTCGCGGGAGGTGTCGAGGAGCGTCCCGATCTCTGCTTCGGTAATGCGTCGGGCCATGGGCGCATCGCCTCCTTACGGATGCAGGGTCTTGGACGGCGGATGGGACCCGATAAGGATGAAGGCGATCTGGCAAGGTTCGGTGCCCCGGTTCGCCCAGCCGTGCCAGGTGGCGCGCTGCACCATGACATCGCCGGCCGACATGTGAACCTCCGCGTCATCGTCCAGAAGCATGTCGCACTCGCCGGACATGCAGATGGCGTAATCGATGGTGTCGGTGCGGTGCATGTAGGCGTCCTTGCCCGGCGCGAGTTCGAGTATCCGGAATACGGAGCCGCGAGCCGGGGGTTCGATTTCGATTACGCGGGCCGCCGGGTCCTCGTCTCCCTCGATGTCGGCCGGCGTATCGTCGGTCATCCAGATCAGCGTCTGGATATTGCCCGATCGAAGCTTGTGAACGTTGGTCATCACCTCGTCCGTGCCGACGATGGCGCGGCCTTCGGAATCGTGATCGGTAACGATGCGTCGAATGTTGAGTGTCATCTCTACCCCGGAACTGAGAGCGTCAAGAGGGCGTCGATGTACCAGACTTGGCCGGAAGACGCCATGCCGTTACAGCGCGTGACCCTGGTGAGAAATACGGGCCAGGCGAGGGATCAGCGCCAGACGGCGTCGGGGTTGCCGAGGCCGGCGGAATGGACCGATACCGTAACAAATCGCCAGGCCTCGAGCCCCTCGGACCAATAGTCGGGGGCGAACCCGGCTTTGTGCTTGAGCCGTTTCAGGAATGCCCGCGGTTCCGGAACGCTCTCCCAGACAGCGGGCAGGAAGACGCCGCGTTTGTCGCCTTCCCGGATCAGCAGCCCGTCGGTTCCCGGCCGCAATTGCCGGACAAGATCCGCCTCATCGGAAAACGCGATGGGCTGGAGATCGCCGAGGACGGTGACGGTCAGGCTCAGATCGCCGGTCTCGAACTCTTCCCGCGACAGGGGCGGGAAGCGTTGATCCTTGAACGCCGCCTTGAACGCGTTTTCCGCGACGTCCAGCACCAAGGGACGCACGGCGGTGAGGGACCCGATGCAGCCGCGCAGCTTCCCTTCTTTCTCCAGGGTAACGAAACTGGCGCCGTCGCGGGCCAGTTCAGCCGGCGCGGCGGCTACGTCCGGGGTGTGCCGCTTGCCGTCCGCGAGGTAGGTCTTCACCGTATGGCCGGCAAGTTCGAGCAGTGATTCCCCGTGCCGCGAGAGGAGGACCCGGGTTTGGTCCTCGAAGCCGCCTTTTGCCGATCCGGTGTCCTCCGGCTCGTGGAAAATCCATGAGCCGTAACCGACGACCTGGTCCCGCGGCCCGGCGGTGTCGCCGGAATTGCGCATGTCGACGGTGCGGGCCGCGAGCCCCTTTTGTTTGGCTACGGTAAGCAGACCCTTGATGGAGTGGCGGCCGCAGGCCTGATGGTTCTCCAGGGACAGCGGGTCCAACGCCTCGATGGCCGTGCCGGCCCGGCTGTCGGTCTGTTTTGCCTTGTCGTAGGGCAGATAGTGGCTCAGGTCCGAACTGACGAGGATCAATGTTTCCGGCCCGCCCCACAGAATCTCCAGCACCTCGGCCACTTGTTCGGTGGCCGCCCGGCCGACGATCATCGGTACGATGGTGAACTCGCCGAGGACGGATTGCAGGAAAGGCAGGTGCACTTCGAGGCAGTGATCGTCCTTGTGGGTGGCGTCGAACACCTGGACGAACGGCAGGCGGCTGATCTTCCGGACCCCATCGGCGTCGATGGGAATTTCGCCGAGGGGCGTCGCGAACGCATCCGCTTCGGGCAACGCTATCCCGTTCACGGCGACCCGGTGGCACGGGCCCATCATCACCACGCGTTTGATCCTGTCGGCCGCCGGGACAAGGCGGGTATAGGCGCAGGCGGCGGTAAAGCCTGAATAAATGTAGCCCGCGTGGGGTGCGATGATGGCCTTGGGCGCCCGGTTGTCCGCCTGTCCGTCCGCGTGGCCGTCCGCCCGGCCGCTCCCGGCGGCTTCGGCCAGGTAGTAGCTGACCGAGGCTTTCAGCTCCTTGGGGTCGCGCGGATAAAACATCCCGGCGACGGCGGGTGGACGGACCGCATTCATCTGCCGCACCTCTCAACTCCGCCGGCCAGTCTAGCGCCTCCCGGCGGCCGACGGAAGTTCGGCCGGCTGGATGCTATGCCGCTTCCTGGAGCGCCCGCCAGATTTTCTCCGGCGTTGCCGGCATATCCACATGGGTAATGCCGGCGCTGGCCAAGGCATCGACCACCGCATTCATCACCGCGGGCGGCGCGCCGACGGTGCCGGTCTCCCCGGCGCCCTTGACGCCGAGCGGGTTGTTGCCCGTCGGCACCGGCAGCGAGTCGGCGGCGATCTTCGGGAAGTCGTCGGCCCGGGGCATGCAGTAATCCAGAAACGAGCCCGAAAGCATTTGTCCGCTCTCGTCATAGACCATGTTTTCCATGAGCGCCTGACCGACGCCCTGGGCGACGCCGCCGTGAAGCTGACCCTTCAGCAACAGTGGATTGATCACGGTGCCGACATCGTCGGTGACCGTCATGCCGACCAGTTCCACCTTGCCGGTGTCGGGATCGATCTCCACTTCGGCCACCTGACAGCCGTTGGGGAAATTGAAGTTGCCGAGGCCGGCCTGGAAGGCGCCCACGCCCTCGAGCCCGACGCCCAGGTGCGGCGGATACATGATCGGATTGTAGGACGCCGCGGCGACCTCGGTGATATCCATGGACTTGTCCGTGCCGGCGACGGTGAAGGCGCCGTCGTCGAACTCGATATCGCTCTCGCCCGCTTCCATCAGATGGGCGGCGATCTTTTTGCCCTTCTCGATCACCTCGTCGGCGGCGCTCTTGAGCGCCGATCCGCCGACCACCATGGAGCGCGAGCCTATCGTACCGCGGCCGATGGATACCTTGTCCGTATCGCCCTGGACCACCCGGACCCGCTCGTTGTCGACGCCGAGGAATTCGGACGCCATCTGGGCATAGACCGTGTCGTGACCTTGCCCGTGAGAGTGCGTGCCCGCGACGATGGTAACGTCGCCGGTGCCGTCGAAGTGGATTTCCATCCGGTCGTTGAACACGGCGGCGGATTCCAGATAGACCGCCAGCCCGCGGCCGCGGAGTTTGCCGTCTGCCTCGGACGCGCTCCGGCGCGCATCGAAGCCCGCCCACTCGGCGGCCTCCATGGCGCTGTCCATGCAAGCCTCGAAATCGCCGCAATCGTACTGGTACATGAGCGCGGTCTGATAGGGCATCTGATCCGGCTTGATCATGTTGCGCCGGCGGAGTTCGATCGGGTCCATATCCATCTCGCGCGCCGCGATGTCGAACATCCGTTCCACCACGTAAGCCGCCTCGGGACGGCCGGCGCCGCGATAGGGCGCCGTCCCCTGGGTGTTGGTGAAGTAACAGTTGGTGGTCACCCGGATGGCCGGCATGGCGTAGACGCCGGACATCAGCGTGGTGAAGAACATGGGCGAAATGCCGCCGTTCGGCATTATGTAGGCGCCCTGGTTATAGTGCCCGGTGACCCGGAATCCGACCACCTTGCCGTCGGCATCGAATCCCATTTCGGCCTCGGCGTCCACGTCCCGGGCCTGGGAGTCGGAGAGCAGCGCCTCGGCCCGGTCCGACACCCACTTGACCGGCCGGCCCACTTCCTTGGACGCCCAGACGGTCAGGATGTCTTCGCTGTAAAACCCGCCCTTCATGCCGAAGCCGCCGCCGACGTCGGGCGCCACCACCCGGAGCTTGCTCTCCGGCATATGGAAGATTTCATGGCACAGTTCGGCCCGGACGCTGTGCGGAACCTGGGACGTCGTATAAAGGGTATGGCGGTCCTCGCCCGCATCGTAATTGCCGAGGGAGACCCGGGTTTCCATGGAATTGGTGGTGATCCGGTTGTTGTTGATCCGCGCCCTGGTGACGTGGTGCGCGCCGGCGAGGGCTGTCTCGACGGCCTCGGCGTTGCCCATGGCATACTGGAAGGTGAGGTTGCCGTCGGTGCCGTCATAGACCAGTGGCGCGCCGTCGGCCCGGGCCGCGGCGACGGTGGTGACCGCCGGCAGAATTTCGTAGTCCACTTCGATCAGTTCCGCGGCGTCCTTCGCCTGGGCCAAGGTCTCGGCGACCACGAAGGCCACGGGGGCGCCGACGCACTTGACCTCGTCCTTGGCGAGCGCCGCATGGGGCCGCTGGACCGGCTCGCCCTGCACCAGGAAGGGGATGATGGTCATGCAGGGAATGCCCCGGAGGCCCGCCGCTTCTATGTGCGCGCCGGTAAAGACGGCGACGACCCCGGGGGCCGCTTCGGCGGCCGAGGTGTCGATGGACTTGATCCTGGCATTGGCGTGCGGCGAGCGCAGCACATGGCCGTGGGTCATCCGGGGAAGCACCATGTCGTCCACATAGCGCCCCTTGCCGGTCAGAAATTTCGGATCTTCTTTTCTGGAAACCGCCTGCCCAATGCCGAATTTCATCGTCTTTTCTCCCTGTTCGCGTCTGGCGACCGCTTTCTTATAGGCAGTTTGACCGCCGACCCGCCACCAAATTCACCGCCATATTCCCCGGGGTCCACGAGATGGACAAGTGCCGGCGATGCAACGGCGCGGTAACGTCAAGAGTTATGTGTCAGGGAGACTGGGGTACTGATTCCCTGAGACTTGTTTTCGTGAATGAAGACCGCGAAGAGGATGCGGTCCATTGAGGTTTTATCCTTGAAGGTTCCCATGGGCCGGGTTCGTCTGCGAACCTCGCGGAACCTCCGTTCGATGGCATTGGTGGTCCTGACCTGCTTTCGCTCGGCGAGGTCCTTGTAGCGGAAGCAGGTGAGCAGGTCGTCGAGGTCGTTGCGCAGGCAGGCGACGGCCTTGGGGTAGGTATCTTCCCAGGCGTCGGCGAAGCGGCGGGCGGCGGTCTCGGCCTTGCGGCGGTTGGGGGCATTCATGACGGCGTGGACGTCGGCCTTGACGGCCTGCTGGTCGGCTACGCGGACCTTGTTGAGGATGTTCCTGATTTTGTGCGCCCAGCACCTCTGAACGGGGATGCCGTGATAGACGATCGGCAAGGCGGCGAGCAGGCCTTGGCCGCCATCAACGCAGATCATCTCAAGGCCCTCGCCGGTGAGGCCGCGGCGGTGCAACGCGGTGAGGAAGCGCTCCCACTCCGCGGCGCTCTCGCTGGCGGCGAGTTGGAAGTCGATAATCTCCTTCTTGCCGTCGTGCCGTATGCCCAGCGCCACCAGGACCGGCCTCCTGAGCGCGCCAGCGCCGGTCTTGCAGGCCAGCACCACGCCGTCGAGCATCAGCGCCTTGTAGGCGTTCTTCAGCGGCCGGCGGTGGAATGCGGCGACCGACAGATCGAGGGTCTTGGCGACCCGGCTCACCGTCGCGGCCGAGACCGGACGCCCGAGCAGGGCAAGCAGGACCTCGCCGACCTTGCGGGTCGAGAGCCCCAGCACGAAGCCGGCCAGGATGGCGCGGTCGATCTCTGGAGCGCGCCTTGCGTAGCTCTTCAGAACCTCGGTCGGGCAGAAGTGCCGGGTGCGCGGCACGTTGAGCTCGATGTCGCCGAGCTCGCTGAGCAGGCGGCGCCGGTAGGTGCCGTTGCGCCGGTCGCGCATAGCGCTGCCATCGAGGCCGTCGAGCCAGCGATCCACCGCCTCGGCCATCCGGCCCTCGATGATCTCGGCCAGCGCCTGGCGGCCAAGCGGGCGATAACCCTCGCCCCAGTCCAATCCGCCTGCTTGCATCTCCTTCACCACCTCAAAGGCTTGTGGTAGGTTCTCAATCGTTACAGCTTGCTGTGGCATCGGGGTGATCCTTCTTGCGGTTGTCGTAAACCACAGGGAGTACCCCATTCCCAACTGACACATAAATTTTTACGTCACCAACGGCGCCGCCCTCTGGAGGCAATCGCGGCAAGTTTGTATGATGGTCCGAATGATGGTACCGCCGATGGGAGGCTCGGGTGAACCAGATCCCGGCAGACCAATCATATCCCGGACGGTATTGGCACGCCCTCGATGACGGCCGCATTCAGTGCGACCTGTGTCCGCGCGAGTGCAGGCTGAGCGACGGTCAGCGCGGCCTGTGCTTCGTCCGCGCGCGGAAGGACGACGGCATCGTGCTGACCACCTACGGCCGCTCGTCGGGTTTCTGCATCGACCCCATCGAGAAAAAGCCGCTCAATCATTTCCTGCCCGGCACGCCCGTCCTGTCCTTCGGCACGGCGGGCTGCAACCTGACCAGCAAGTTCTGCCAGAATTGGGATATTTCAAAGGCCCGGGACTTCGACAGGCTGGCCGACCAGGCGAGCCCGGAAGCCATCGCCCGCGCCGCCCGGCGTCACGGCTGCCGGAGCGTCGCCTTCACCTACAACGACCCGGTGATTTTTCTCGAATACGCCGTGGACGCCGCCAAGGCGTGCCGCGAACTCGGGATCAAGAGCGTCGCCGTCTCGGCGGGCTATATCTCGCCGGAGCCGAGAGTCGAGTTCTACGAGCACATGGACGCCGTGAATGTCGACCTCAAGGCGTTCACCGAAGAGTTCTACAGGGACCTTTGCTCCGGCTATCTGGATGCCGTGCTGGATACCCTCCAATATCTGGTGCACGAGACCGCCGTCTGGGTGGAGATCACCACCCTCCTGATTCCGGGCCATAACGATTCGGAGCGCGAATTGACCGAACTCTCCGAGTGGATCGCGGAAAACCTCGGGCCCGACGTGCCGCTCCACTTCTCGGCGTTTCACCCGGACTGGAAAATGACCGACGTTTCCAACACGCCGCCGGAGACCTTGCGGCGCGCGCGCTCCATCGCCCTCGACCGGGGGCTTCGCTACGTCTACCTCGGCAACATTCACGACTATGACGGGTCGAGCACCTACTGCCATGGCTGTGGCGGCGTTCTGATCGGCCGGGACTGGTACGAACTCTCCACATGGAACCTCACCGAAGAAGGCCGGTGCGCCGATTGCGGCACGCCCTGCGTCGGCGTGTTCGACGGCCCGCCCGGCGATTGGGGCCGTAAACGCCGGCCGGTTCGCATTCGTGAGGCGGCGGCGTGATCCGCGCTGGACCTGACCATCAGGTGTGCTAAAGCTGTGGCCGCGAAAATTCCGACCGAGACGACGACTTCATGAAACGGTTCCTGAGCTTGGCGCTGAAGGCCGGGGTCTCCATCGGGCTCATCTGGTACGCGACCCGAAACCTGGATTTTGCCTCGGCGCTCGACCGGCTGTTCTCCATGCCCGTCTGGCCGCTGGCGCTGGCGGCGGCGGTGTGGGCCTCTGTCCTCCTGAACAACACCATCCGCTGGCGGATCGTCATGAAGAGTCTGGCGGCGGCGCTTCCCTTCGGACAAACCTTCCAAATTCTCTATATCGGCATCTTCTTCAACCAGGTGCTGCCGTCTTCGGTGGGAGGGGACGCGGTCCGCATGTTCCTGGTCTACAAGACCGGTGCCGGGGTTCGCCCGGCGGTCAATTCCATCCTGCTCGAGCGCGCGGCGACCCTGCTGGGGCTGATTCTTCTGGTCGTCGCGACGCAGCCGCTCCTGTTGTCGCGCATCGGCGACAACCCGGCGCGGTTCGCTTTTCCCGTTTTGGCGGTGGCGGCGGTGGCCGGCATCGCCTTCGTCATGCTGCTGGACCGGTTTCCGCCCGTGATGAAGGAGTGGAGGATCATCCGGGGAA
Organism: Rhodospirillales bacterium; assembly: GCA_965221855.1. GTDB lineage: Bacteria > Pseudomonadota > Alphaproteobacteria > Rhodospirillales > UBA2165 > JAJDXO01. Next base: position 541,163 of record CBDCSV010000007.1, read on the forward strand.
TCGCGACGCTGGCCGAAGACACCCGGCGGTTCTTCCTGGAGCTCAAATATTCGCTGCCGGCCATCGGGCTGGGCTTCGTCGGGTTTTCGCTGATCAGCCTCCTGGCATTCGTGCTCGCTCTCGGCCTGGACATCGACATCTCCCTCGCCGATTGCCTGGTGCTCGTTCCGCCTGTGATGCTGGTGACGACCATTCCGATTTCGGTGGCCGGTTGGGGGGTCCGCGAAACCGCGATGGTCTTCGCCCTCGGATTTGCCGGGGTCGGCGAACAGGACGCGGTCCTGCTGTCGCTCCTTCTCGGCGTCCTGATGGTCGTCGTCGCGCTGCCCGGCGCGCTGCTGTGGCTCAGGAGCGGCCACCGGCGGGCCGAAGTGGCGGCCGGGATGCCGCGGGCCTGATCCCCGCCGGGCCATCCGCCGGAATTTACAGGCCCGTCCGCATCACATAAGTTCAAGCGGCTCAACCAGGAAGCAGCCGAACGTTTCGCCCATCACCGAGGAAGGCAGTCCCGCAATGAGAATATCGTTCGACAAGCCCGCGCAGGCGACCAATGGGGTCGCGGTGGTTTTCGCAACCGCCGGCGGTCAGCTCACTCCGTCCGCCGACAGGCTCGACAAGAAAACCGGCGACGCCATCAGGCGCGCGATCAAGGCGAGCCATTTCAAGGGCAACGCGGATCAGTCCCTGAAAATCTGGACGCCGGCGGGAACCCGGCTGGAAGCCATCATGATCATGGGCCTCGGCAAGCCGGAGGCGTTGACCGAGCTCCAGGCCCAGAAGATCGGGGGGCTGATGTACGCCAACACCCGCCGGGCCAAGAGCGGCACGGTCAATGTCGCCGTCGACCCGGTGGACGGGGGCAAGCTCCCGGCCAACGAGCTCGCCGCCCAGATGGGATACGGGGCATTGCTGCGTTCCTACCGGTTCAGCAAATACCGGACCAAGGAAAAGGACTCGGCCAAGCCCACCCTCAAATCGATCAGGTTCGGCTGCCCGGGACACCTCAATGCCCGCAAGCGCTACAGCGTGCTCGGCAAGATCGCCGACGGCGTCTTCTTCACCCGCGATCTGGTCTCGGAGCCGCCCAACATTCTCTACCCCGAGTCTCTCGCCAAGGAGGCGAAGAAGCTGGAGAAACTTGGGATCAAGGTCGAGATCCTGACCGCCGCCCGGATGAAGCGTCTGGGCATGGGGGCGCTGCTCGGCGTCGCGCAGGGCAGCGTCCGCGAGGCGCGGATGGTGGTCATGCAGTGGAACGGCGCGCCGAAGCGCGGGAAATCCAAGGGCTCCCGGGCGGACGCCCCCATCGCCTTTCTCGGCAAGGGCGTGACCTTCGATACGGGCGGCATCTCCATCAAGCCGGCGGCCGGCATGGAAGACATGAAGTGGGATATGGGCGGCGCCGGCGTGGTGATCGGCCTCATGCGGGCGCTCGCCGGCCGCAAGGCCAAGGCCAACGTGGTCGGCGTCGTCGGCCTGGTGGAGAACATGCCCGGCGGCAACGCCCAACGGCCGAGCGATATCGTCACCTCCATGTCGGGCCAGACCATCGAGGTGCTGAACACCGACGCCGAGGGGCGCCTCGTGCTGGCCGATGCGCTGTGGTACTGCAAGGAGCGGTTCAAGCCCAAGTTCATGGTCAACCTCGCCACCCTGACCGGCGCCATCATCATCAGCCTCGCCGATCAATATGCGGGCCTGTTCTCCAACAACGACACGCTTTCCGACCGGCTGACCAAGGCCGGCGAGGCGGTGGACGAGAAGCTTTGGCGAATGCCCATCGGCGAAGGCTATGACCGGATGATCGACAGCGATGCGGCCGATATGAAAAACATCGGCGGACGCGGCGGCGGCAGCATTACCGCGGCCCAGTTCCTTCACCGGTTCGTCGGCAAGACCCCGTGGGCGCACCTGGATATCGCCGGCGTCACCTGGTCGAAGAAGGACGCGCCCACCGTTCCCAAGGGCGGCACGGCCTTCGGGGTCCGGCTGCTCGACCGGCTGGTGAAGGACCACTACGAGAGCAAGTAGTCCGATACTCGCTGCCAAAAGCGGCGCGAATGTGGCACCGTTGGAGCCATGACCGAGGTTTCCTTTTATCACCTGCAGCGCTCCCCGCTGGAAGTTGTCTTGCCCAAGCTGCTGGAGAAGACCCTGGCAGCGGGCAAGCGGGCCGTGGTGATGGCATCCTCCGAGGACCGGGTGGAATCGCTGAACGCCATCCTCTGGAGCCAGGACCCGGGTGGCTGGCTGCCTCACGGATCGGCCGCGGACGGGTTTGCCGAGCACCAGCCCGTGTGGCTGACCGCGACATTGGAGAACCCCAACCGGGCCGATTTCCTGTTCCTCACCGACGGCGCGGCCGTCGAGGACCTGAGCGGCTATGAACGGTGCTTCGACCTGTTCGACGGCAATGACGACGCGGCGGTCGAGGCGGCGCGGGGCCGCTGGAAATCCCTGTCGGCCGCCGGTCATGCACTGACCTATTGGCAGCAGAGTGTCTCGGGCGCCTGGGAAGAGAAGGCGAGCGCCTGACCGGTACGCTTTGAGCAACGGACCCCGGTGGCCAAGACCCTTGCCACATTCCGGCCATATGTATATAAGCGCCCCGGTTTTCCGGGATTCCCGGCAGCTTTGTATCCGGAAGGATCACGTTTCACCCGATTCTCGAGGCAACCACAGGGTTCGATGCAATGGCCGTCGAACGTACACTTTCGATCATCAAACCGGACGCCACCCGGCGCAATCTCACCGGCCAAATCAATGCCCGGTTCGAGGACGCCGGTTTGCGGATTGTCGCCCAGCGCCGGGTCCGCCTGACCCGGGAGCAGGCGGAGCGGTTTTACGACGTACATGCCGAGCGGGCGTTCTTCGACGATTTGTGCGACTTCATGATTTCCGGACCGGTGGTGGTTCAGGTCCTCGAAGGCGAGGACGCCATTGCCAAGAACCGCGAGGTGATGGGCGCCACCAACCCGGCCAACGCCGATGACGGCACGATCCGCAAGGATTTCGCCGAGAGCATCGAGGCCAACTCCGTCCACGGTTCCGATGCGCCGGAAACCGCGGCCCGCGAGATCGCCTTCTTCTTCAGTGAGTTGGAAATCGTCGGCTGACCGGCTGCCGGCCCGTTAGCCTGCGGGATTGACAACCGGGGAGGGGGCCGCCCCCGTCCCGCTTATCTCCACTCTGTTTCCGGCCACCTTGGCCCGGCCCCCGGCGATCAACCGGACCGCCAGCGGGTACAGTTTGTGCTCCTCGGCCAGAACGCGCGCCGCCAGATCTCCGGGCGTGTCGTCCTGCAGGACGGGCACGGCGGCCTGCGCGATGATCGGGCCGTCGTCCATCTCGGGCGTCACGAAGTGGACGGTGCAGCCGGAAAACCTCACGCCCGCCTCGATGGCCCGCTCATGGGTGTGAAGACCCTTGAACGCCGGCAGAATGCTGGGGTGGATATTGATCAGCCGGTCTCGCCACTTGCCGACGAAGTCGCCGGTCAGCAGCCGCATGAACCCGGCAAGACAGACAAGCTCGACGGATCGGCCGGAAAGCGCCGCGTGGAGCGCATCCTCGAACGGCTCCCGACCCTCGAAGTCACGATGGTCGATGGTTTCGGTCGGTATGCCCGCCTCGGCGGTCCGTTCGAGACCGGGAGCATCCGGCACGTTGGAGACGACGAGGGCGATCTCGGCCCCCAATTCCCCCGCCGCCGCGGCATCGATCAGCGACTGCAGGTTGCTGCCGCGCCCGGATATGAGGACGGCGATCTTCATCCGCCGAACACGTCGTCCAGGCCGTGAATGCGGACTCGGTCCGCGTCGTCGCCGCGGCGGACCACTTCGCCGATGGCGCTGACGGTCTCGCCTGCCGCCTCCAGCGCCGACTTGATCTCCGCCGCTTCGTCCGCCGGGCACAGCGCCACCATGCCGATGCCGCAATTGAAGGTCCGGGCCATTTCCCGAGGCGCCACGCCGCCGGCCTCGGCCAGCCAGGCGAATACCGGCGGCAGGTCCCACGCCCTGGCATAGAGATCGACGCCCAGTCCGTCGGGCAGCACGCGGGGAATGTTGTCGAGCAGTCCGCCGCCGGTGATGTGGGAAATGGCGTGAACGCCGCCGGCGCCGATGCCGGCCAGCGCCGCGCGTACATAGATACGGGTCGGGGTCAGGTAGGCCTCGCCAATGCTCTGCCTGGGCGCGAAGGGGGCCGGGTCGTCGAAGGTCAGGTCCGCCTTTTCGACCACCCGCCGGGCCAGGGAAAAACCGTTGGAATGCAGGCCGGCGCTGGCGAACCCCAGGATGACGTCGCCTTCCCGGACGTCGTCACCGGTGAGCAGCGCATCGCGTTCCACGGCGCCGACCGCGAACCCGGCAAGATCGTAATCGCCGTCGGCGTACATGGAGGGCAGCTCCGCCGTTTCGCCGCCGATCAGGGCGCACCCGGCCTGCCGGCAGCCGTCCGCAATGCCGTTGATGACGGAGGCGGCCACCGCCGGCTCCAGCCGCCCGGTGCCGAAGTAGTCCAGAAAGAACAGCGGTTCGGCGCCCTGGACCACCAAATCGTTGACGCACATGGCCACGAGGTCGATGCCGATGGTGTCGTGTCGCCCCATCGCGGTCGCCACCTTCAGCTTGGTGCCGACGCCGTCGGTACCGGAAACCAGGATGGGGTCCCGATAGCCCGCGGCCTTGAGGTCGAACAGGGCGCCGAATCCGCCGAGCCCGGACATGGCGCCCGGCCGGTCCGTGGCCTTGGCGGCGGACCGGATGGCGCCGATCAGATCATCGGCGGCATCCATGTCCACACCGGCATCCTTGTAGTTCAGGGTGAACTCCACCGGCCTGCCGAGGTGCCCGAACTTCCGCTTGCCGCCGCCCTTGGAAATGCCTTCCTCCATCGTTTCTACGTGCTAAATTAGCCGCCCACGAAGGCCGAAAACATACTTGATCCAGGGCGGTTTGCAATGTTCGGAGGACGTATCTGGCTCGGCGTCTCGCCAGGCGCCGGGATGCCGCTGACGCGCGAAGGACGGGTGCGAGCCCCGCTTGTCGCGGCGGTCGTCGGATTTGCATTGGCCCTGGCGGTCGCCCCCGCCAGCGGGATCGCGACCGCGCAGGACGTGTTCGAGGTTTCGGGCGTGGCCGTCGATGTGACGGCGGAAACCGCCGCCGCCGCCCGGGCGCGCGCACTCGCCTCGGGAGAACAGCGCGCCTTCGAAATTCTCCTCGATCGTTTGACGCTGAAATCGGATATCGACCGTCTGCCGGTGTTGAGCGCCGCGGACCGCGCCGAGTTGGTCCAGGACCTCTCGGTTGCCAATGAGAAAACCTCCGCCGTCAGGTATCTCGCCGAACTGACGTTTCGTTTCAAGCCGCGCGAAGTGCGCCGGATGCTTCGCGATTTGGCCATCGACTTTGCCGAAACCCCAAGCAAACCGGTGCTGGTGCTGCCGGTCTACCGCGCCGCGGGTGTGGTCGTGCTGTGGGATGACCCCAACCCCTGGCGGGACGCGTGGAGCGGCATAGGCGGGCCCGACGCCGTGGCTGGTCTGGTCCCGATGGAGCTTCCGGCAGGCGGCCTGGCCGATATCGCGGCCATCGGCGCGGAGCAGGCGGCCGCCGGCGACCGTACGCGGCTGGAGGCGCTGTCCGAGCGTTACGGAACCAGCGACGTGATCGTCGCCCTCGCCGAACTCGCGGCGGCGCCGGGCGGGGCGCCCTCCATCTCCGTCACCGTCAACCGCTATGGCGAATCGGTTTCCGAGCAGGCCATCGTCAGCGGCGTCACCGGCCGGCCGGGCGAGGCGGTCGAGGCGGTCCTGCGGCGCGCGGCGGTTCAGGTTGCCGATGAGATCGAGGACCAGTGGAAAGCCGACAACCTTATACGGTTCGAGCGCAGCGAAATCGTGGCGGTCGTGCTGCCGATCAAGTCGCTCGGCGATTGGGTGGCGGCCCGGTCCAGGCTGCGGCGGGTGGCGGTTGTCGACCGCATTGATCTCGTCCTGCTGTCCCGCGACGAGGCGCGCCTCGACATTCGATATCTCGGCGATATCGACCAGCTGGCGCTGGCGCTGGCCCAGGCGGACCTCAGTCTCCGTGAGGAGGGGGGCAGCTGGATTCTCGAACTGGGTTCGGGCGGCGCGCCGCCCCGGGCGGCGCCGCCCAACCAGGGCTGAGGCGAGATGCGCCAGACGCTGAGGGTCAACATTCCCAATCTCATCAGTTTTGCCCGGCTGCTGTCGGTGCCGCTGGCGGTTTGGCTGATTCTCAGTGACGCCTACCTCTGGGCCTTTTGGGTTTTCCTTGTCGCCTGCGCGAGCGATGCGGTGGACGGCTTCATCGCCAAGCGTTTCAACTCGGAGACCGTACTCGGCGGATTTCTGGACCCGGTCGCCGACAAGGCGCTGTTGGTCAGTGTGTTCGTCGCCCTGGTACACGCCGGATTTCTGCCCACGTGGCTGGTCATCCTGGTGGTGTTCCGGGATGGGCTGATCCTCCTCGGGGCATTGCTTTATCATGTGCTCTATCAGCGGCTGAGCATGGAGCCGCTGATGATCAGCAAATTGAATACGACGGTGCAATTTCTTCTCGTCCTCGGCGTCCTGGGCATGGCAGGCTACGAGTTGGAGGGCCGGGCAGTGGTGGATTTGATGGTCTATGTGGTGGCGGCGACCACCTTCGCGTCGGGCACGGCGTATGTGTGGGTGTGGGGCCGGCGCGCCTCGGCATTGGAGCCCGGCGAGTAATGACGGCGCGCAATCAAGCCCTGGTCTGGATCGGCGTCCTGGCCGCCTTGGCCGCCGCCCTGACGCTCACCGGCGGTATTCTGCTCCCGTTCGTGGCCGGAATGGCGGTCGCCTATTTTCTCGATCCGTTTGCCGACCGGCTGGAGGCGTGGGGGACGTCGCGAACCGTCGCCACCATCATCATCACCCTGATCTTCTTCGCCCTGTTGATTCTGGCGCTGGTGCTGCTGGTGCCGCTGCTTCAAGGGCAGGTCCTCTCATTCGTCGAGAAACTGCCGCAGCTGGTCAATTCCTTCCTCGCCTCCATCGCGCCGCTCCAGGAACGGGTCGAAGGCCTGATTTCCAGTGACCGGTTGGAGCAGTTGCGCGATGCCGCCCAGTCCTCCGCCGGCACTTTGATCGCTTGGGCCGGCGGCCTGCTTGCCCGAATCTGGCAGGGCGGCGTCGCCTTCTTCAATTTGCTGTCCCTGGTGGTGATCACGCCGATCGTCAGCTTCTACCTGTTGCGCGATTGGGACCGCATCGTCGAGCGGGTCGACGGCTGGCTGCCCCGCCGCCACGCACCGGCCATCCGCGAAATCCTTGCCGACATCGATACCACCGTTGCCGGCTTCGTCCGCAGGCAGGGGACGGTCTGTCTGTTTCTCGCCGTTTTCTACGGGGTCGGCCTGACCATCGTTGGGCTGGATTTCGGCCTTACCATCGGATTGGCGACCGGCCTGATCTCCTTCGTTCCCTATTTCGGGATGCTGGTGGGGATGGGCGTCGCGTTCGGTGTCGCGTTTGCCCAGTTCACCGAAGTTCTGCCGTTCGTCTTCGTCTTCGCCGTATTCATGGCCGGCCAAGCGGTCGAGTCCATGTTCCTGACGCCCAAGCTGGTGGGTGACCGGGTGGGCCTGCACCCGGTCTGGGTGATATTCGCGCTTCTCGCCGGCGGCGCCATTTTCGGCTTTACCGGCGTGCTGCTCGCCGTGCCGGCCGCGGCAACCATCGGCGTGCTGATCCGGTTCTTTCTCCGCCGGTATCTGGAAAGCCCGCTCTATGGCGCCGGGGGCGACGAGGCCGGTGAAGACCCGGATGCATGACCGACGCCGCGCAGCTTCCGCTTGGCTTTGATCATCGGCCGTCGATGAGCGGCGTCGACTTCCTGGTGGCCGAGTGCAATCGGGCGGCGGTGGCCTGGCTGGACAAATGGCCGGACTGGCCGGGACCCGCCCTGGTGGTTCACGGGCCGCCCGCCAGCGGAAAGACGCACGTGGCGCATGTCTTTCAGGCCCAGACCGGCGGAACGCTGGTTCAGGGTGACGAGCTGGATGACGAGGTCGTTCGGGGGGCGCAAAGTGACGGACGTGTGGTGATCGTCGACGACGCGGACAAATCGGTGGACGAGGCCATCCTCTTTCATCTCTACAATGTGGCGGCGGATGGGAACAGTAGGCTCCTGCTCACCGCGGGAACGCCGCCGGCCCGATGGAACATCGGCCTTCCCGACTTGGCGTCCCGGCTACGCGCCGCCCCCTCCGTCGGTATTCGTTTGCCCGATGACGATCTGATGGCGGCGGTCCTGACCAAGCAGTTTTCCGATCGCCAGCTGCGGGTCGATCCGGCGGTGATCTCGTTTCTGTTGCCCCGCATCGAGCGGTCCTTTAGCGCCCTCGACAAGCTGGTTGACGATATCGACCGCGCGTCTTTGGCGGAAAAGCGCAACGTCACCCTGCCGTTCGTGCGGACGGTGCTGGCGGGGCGCGCCGGAAACTAGCGTCGGCGATACAAAATCCCCCTCACCCAGCTTCGGCTAGGGCTCGCAAGCTCGCCAAGCCTCCGCATCCCTCTCCCCCAAGGGGGCGAGGGAGCACTTATCCCCTCTCCCCCTTCTTCAGGGGGAGAGGGTTAGGGTGAGGGGGTTGCGAAAACGACTTCCAAGACGCCGGATGCGCTTCCCAATAGAATAATCACGCTCTGCGGCCGCGTATCTCCTTCTCGATGTAGGTAGCCGCCTTTCCGAGGCTGGTCTGCTCCCCGGACCTATTCCCTCTCCAGATCGGCGGGACGAACGAAGGCCTCCAGGGTGCCGGCGCCGGGTCCGGCATCGCGCCACGTCCCCGCCCCGAATGAAATGATCGACAACGCCCCCGTCGGGTATTTGGCCCGGAGCCTGGACAGCGCGTCCGGCGCGCCGTCGCCGGTCATCAGGTGCGCCATCGACTCCAGTCCCGGATTGTGGCCGAGCAGCATGACCGCGGCGGCCGTATCGGCGAGCTCCCGCAGACGATTGAGCATCACGAACGACGATGCCCCATAGAGATCGTCTTCGAATCGGGTGTCATGGGTCCACGACCCGTGTTGCTCGAGGATGGCCAGCGTTTCCCGCGTCCTGGCCGAGGGCGAGGACAGGATCAGTTGCGGATGATGGCCGTTCCTTTCCATGAATTCGCCCATCAGCGCGGCGGCGCGCCGGCCGCGCTTGTTCAGGGGACGGTCGAAATCGCTCAAGCCTTCATTGGCCCAGCTCGATTTGGCGTGTCGGAGCAGATAAAGGCGCTTCAAAGGGACTTCCCAAGGACTTTTCAAGGACTTTCCGGGCCGTTTCCGGCAGAGAATGACGGATTCCGCCCGCCGTCTCCACCACTTTGCATGCTTTCGAACACCCGGCGGCCGGGCTAAAATCCGTTCCGGGAGAGAGAGATGATTGCGTCACCTGAGCGAGATCACGATACCTCGGCGCCGGGACCGGACGACCGGTTTCTGAATCGCGAGCTGTCCTGGCTGTCGTTCAACAACCGGGTGCTCCGGGAGGCCGGCAATCAAGCCCATCCACTGCTCGAGCGGGTCCGCTTCCTGTCCATTTCCGCGTCCAACCTCGACGAGTTCTATATGGTTCGCGTCGCCGGGGTGAAGGGCCAACTCGACGCCGATGTGGTGACCCTCTCCGAAGACGGACTCACCCCACATGAGCAGATGATCGCCATCCGCGGCGCCGCCAACCGCCTGATGGCCGATCAGCAACGCTGCTGGCATGATCTGAAATCCGAGCTTCGCGGCGAAAACATCGACGTCGTCGACACGGATGCGTTGACGGACGAGGACCGGTCCCGGCTCGAACGCCATTTCATGGAACAGGTGTTTCCGCTTTTGACGCCGCTGGCCATCGATCCGGCCCATCCGTTTCCGTTCATCCGCAACCTCGGCCTGTCGATGGCGCTGAACATCAGCCGCCCGCAGGAAGGCCAGAACCTGCAGGCGCTGATCACCCTGCCGCAGATGCTCGAGCGGTTCCTGCGGCTACCCGGCGATCACCCGCGCTTCGTGCTCCAGGACGATGTGATATCGCTCTTCCTCGACCGGATTTTTCCCGACTTCGAGATCGGCGAATTCGCCTGGTTCCGGGTCATCCGCGATACCGAGTTCGAGATCGACGAAGAGGCCGAGGATCTGGTGCGCAGCTTCCAGTCGGCGCTGAAGCAACGGCGCCGGGGCGTCACCATCCGTCTCGCGGTCAACGCCGGCATCTCCGACGATCTCCGGACGATGATCGTCAACGGCTTGGCGGTCGATCCGGAAGACGTGGTGCTTCACGACGGTTTGCTGGGCCTGAGCGATTTGGAACAAATCACCCGCGTGGAGCGCTCGGATCTCAAGTTCCGGCCCTATGACGCCCGGTTTCCGGAGAGGGTCCGGGAACTGGACGGGGACTGCTTCGCCGCGATCCGGACCAAGGATTTCATCGTCCACCATCCCTATGAGAGCTTCGAGGTGGTGGCCCAGTTCCTCCGCCAGGCCGCCCAGGACCCGGACGTCGTCGCCATCAAGCAGACTCTCTACCGGACCAGCAACGACTCGGCGATCGTGGCGGCGCTGATCGAGGCGGCGGAGGCCGGCAAGTCGGTGACCGCGATGGTGGAACTCAAGGCCCGCTTCGACGAGGAAGCCAATATTCGCTGGGCGCGGGATTTGGAGCGCGCCGGCGCGCAAGTGGTGTTCGGCTTCGTCGACAAGAAGACACACGCCAAAATCAGTCTGGTGCTGCGGCGGGAGAGCAACGAGTTGATCTCCTACGCCCACTTCGGCACCGGCAACTACCACCCCCAGACCGCCAAGGTCTATACGGACATGTCCTACTTCACCACCGATCCCGGCCTGTGCCAGGACGCGGCTCAGGTGTTCAATTTCATGACCGGGTACACCGAGCCCCGCAACCTGACCAAGCTTTCTGTTTCTCCGCTGGACCTCCGCGAGCGCCTGACCGAACTGATCGACGCGGAGATCGGGCATGCCCGCGCCGGGCGTCCGGCGACCGTGTGGGCGAAAATGAACTCTCTGGTGGATCCGGGAATTATCGGCCAACTCTATGAAGCGTCGCGGGCGGGGGTGCAGGTCGATCTGGTCATCCGCGGGATTTGCTGCCTGCGTCCCGGGGTGCCCGGCCTGTCCGACAACATCCGGGTCAAATCCATCATCGGAAGATTTCTTGAACATTCGCGAATCGTGGTATTCGGAAACGGTCAGAAGCTGCCATCGCCGAAGGCCAAGGTGTACATCTCATCCGCCGACTGGATGCCGCGAAATCTCAACTGGCGCGTCGAAGTGCTGGTGCCGATCGAGAACCCGACCGTCCACCAGCAGGTCGTCGAGCAGGTGATGGTCGCCAACCTGAACGACGTCCAGCAAAGCTGGTCCATGGGTCCGGACGGGACCTATACGCGGCTCGAGGCGGAGCCGGACGATTTCAGCGCGCACACCTATTTCATGACGAATCCGAGCCTGTCGGGCCGCGGCAGCGCTCTCGAAAAGCATCGGCCGCAGATGCCGAGGCTGGTCTCGGCCCGGGATTGAGGCGCGGACCGCAAACCATATGAGCGCCGAGATCTACTCCCTCGCGGACAAGGCCGGGACCGGGCAGCTTTCGCCGAAAAACGGCGCCGGGCGTATCGCCATCGTCGATATCGGGTCCAATACCGTCCGTCTCGTGGTTTACGACTCGCTCAGCCGCCTGCCGGTTCCGATCTTCAACGAGCGGGTCACCTGCGCGCTGGGCCGCGGCCTGGGCAAATCGGGAAAGCTCAACGCCGACGGCGTGAAGCTCGCCATGTCGGCGCTGACCCGGTTCATCAACCTCACCGAGGAGATGGAAGTCAGCCAATTGGAGCTGCTGGCGACGGCCGCCGTCCGGGAGGCGGAGGACGGGCCGGCGTTCGCGGCGCGGATCGGAAAACGCTTCGGGCGGGCGGTCCATGTCCTGAGCGGCGACGAGGAAGCACGGCTCGGGGCGACCGGCGTTCTCAGCGGGATGCCCGACGCCGACGGCCTGGTCGGCGACATGGGCGGCGGCAGTCTGGATCTGGTCTCGCTCAACCGGGGAGAGTTCGGCGAGAGCTGCTCGCTTCCCCTCGGGCACCTCCGGATCGCCGAGGATTCCGAGGGCGACGTGATCGAGGCCCGCAATCTGGTCGACGAGGCGCTCGACCGGCTGCCCTGGCTCGCCGGCTTCCGCGGGCGCCGGGTCTATGCCACCGGCGGCGCCTGGCGGGCCCTTGCGCGGGTCTCGATCACCCAGAAGGATTATCCCCTGCATGTGCTCGACGGCTATTCCGTGCCCGCCGACACGGCGATTGAAATGACCCGGGTTCTGTCGGGCCTCGGCCGCAAATCCCTGGAACGGATTACCGGCGTCTCCCGGCGCCGGGCCGAGACCTTGCCGTTCGCCGCCATGGCCATGAACCGCCTGCTGGAGCGCGCCCGGCCGGAACAGTTGGTGTTCTCGGGCTACAGCATGCGGGAAGGGAAGCTGTTCGAAATGCTGAGCGATGAAACCCGCCGCGAGGATCCGCTGATCAGCGCGTGCGAGGGATTCGCCCGGCGCGGCGGCCGGTTTTCGGTCCATGGGGAGGAGGTGGTGTCATGGCTCGAACCCCTGTTCCCCGATGCCTCCGCCGCCGACAGGCGGCTCTGCCTGGCCGCCGCGCTCCTGAGCGATATGGGGTGGGCGGACCATCCCGACTATCGGGCCCTCCACTCGTTCCTGAGGGTATTGCGGCTGCCGATCGCCGGATTGACCCACGGCGATCGCGCGTTCCTGGCCTTGGCGGTTTTCGTCCGCTACGACGGCAGCCGCCGCCAGTACGAGGTCAATCAAATCCGGCCTCTGCTGACCGAGGAGCGGGAACACGCCGCGGCGGTCCTTGGCCTGGCGCTGAGGCTGGCCCACGTCATTTCGGGCGGCGTGCCGGGCCTGCTGGAAAAGACCGGCTTGTCGCTCACCAGATCGAACCTGACGCTGGGATTGGCGCCGAACCGGAAACTGTTCCACAGCGAGGCGGTGGAGCGGCTGTTCCGCGACCTCGCCAAGACCCTCGACGTGAAGCCGAAGATCGGTTAGCGCGAGATACTTCTAAGGGGAAGCGCATCCGGCGTCTTGGCAGCCGTTTTCGCACCCCACCCTCCCACCCTCGACGCCCGGCGATAGCCGGGCGTCGAGGGTGGGAGGGGATTTCGTGTCGACGCCACGACAAGGAATCGGCTCGAGCCAACCAGGGGAATCCCTTGTCGATTCACGAATGAGGCATCCCGCTCTAGAGCGTTTCATATTTTGACGGAAGCGTATCCTGCGTTTTTGAAGTAGTTGGCGCATTGCTGTGGCTCGATGGTGTCGATGAGGCTCCCGAGATGGCGCCATAAGTCGTCGATCTCCCGCTTCTGGGCGTTTCTCATCCAGTGCTTGATTTGGGCAAAGGTCTGCTCGATGGGATTGAGGTCGGGGGAATATTTGGGCAGGAGCCACAGCTTGGCTCCGGCGGCACGGATGGCGTTTCGCACGGCTTTTGACTTGTGGCTGCCGAGATTGTCCATGATGACGATGTCGCCGGGCACCAGGGTCGGCACGAGCAGCTGCTCGACGTAGGCGCGGAAGCACACGCCATTGATGGGGCCGTCGAAGACGCAGGGCGCGGTGAACCGGTCGCAGCGCAGCGCGCCGATGAAGGTCAGGGTGTGCCACCGCCCATGGGGGGCAAAGCCGCGGACCCGCTCCCCTTTCGGCCCCCAGCCGCGCAGCGGGGCCATATTGGTCCGGATCCAGGTTTCATCAATGAATACCAGCCGTTCGGGATCAAGCTTTGCCTGCCACGCCTTCCAGCGCCTGCGATGGCGGGCGATGTCCGCGCGCGCCCGTTCAACGGCGAACAGGGTTTTTTTTAAAGCGCAGCCCTTCACGGCGCAGAAACAGCCATACCGTGCTGTGGGATACCCTGACACCCCGAGCGGCCAACTCGTCTCTCAACCGATGCAGCGTCAGATGCGGCTCCTGGTCGATCCGGCCGACAATGAACTCCCGATGGGGCTCAAGAACCCGGCGGCGGTGACCGCCCATCTTGCCGGGCGCAACACTCCCCGTCCGCCGGTAGCGCTGCGACCACTTAACCACGCTCGAAACCGCAACCCCAAACCGAGCCGCTACAGCGCGGCAACTCTCCCCCGCCAAAACCGCCAAAACAACACGCTCTCGCAAATCAATCGAATAAGGTCTCGCCATGAATGCTGGCCTCCTTGCCCAGCATCCATCTTGAATCATGGTTCGCCCATACTTGGGAATCCCTAAAATGATTCAATCAATCTCAAATACGCTCTAGGGCACAAAGCGAAGCGACTGCCCAGGCGAGCCTAGCCGTAGCTGGGTGAGGGGGATTTCGTGTTGACGCCGCGACAAGGACCAGTTCAAGCCAACCAAGGGGATCGCCTTTCGATTCACAATCGACCCATCTCGCTCTAGATCAGTTCAGCAGATAATCGAGCACCGCGTTCAGGCGCATCAGGCCGTCGGGCAGCGCCCGGAGCCGCGCGCCGTCGAAGGGCTCGATCATCCGCTCCCCGGCCAGGACCTCCAGCCGGTCGGGATCGAGCCAGTCTTCGAGGGACATGCCGGTGGTCTCGGCGAAATCCGCCGCGCTCAGGCCGTCGGCGAGGCGCATTCCCAGCAGGACCGCTTCCCGGGCCCGCTCGTCGGGATCGATGGGGGTGCGCTTGTGGAGCCCGGCGCCCTCGGTTTCGACCGCCCTGAGCCAATCGTCCGGCATCCGTTTTTCGAGGGTCAGCGTCCAGGCGCCGCCGGTCCTGAGCCGCCCGTGGGCGCCGGGACCGATGCCGGCATAGGCGCCGCCCCGCCAATAGGTGAGATTGTGCCGGCAGGCATTGCCCGGGGCGGCGTGGTTGGAAATCTCGTAGGCCGGCAGGCCGGCGGCCGCCAGGGCTTCTTGAGTGAACTCGTAGAGCTCGGCGGCGGTCTCGTCGCCCGCGCCTTCGACCCGCCGCCTATGGAATTCGGTCCCGGGCTCGATGGCCAGCTGATAGACCGAGAGGTGGCCGCAGGCCAGCGCGACGGCTTCCGACAATTGCTGTTGCCAGTCATCGGCCGTCTGGCCGGGAAGCGCATAGATGAGGTCGAAGGAAAACCGGGGGACCGCTTCCCGCGCCGCCTCGATGGCGCGCCGGGCCTCGTCCGCCTCGTGGCGGCGGCCGAGGAACTTCAGCGCTTCGTCGTCGAAGGACTGGACGCCGATGGAGAGGCGGTTGACGCCGGCATCGGCGAAGGCGGCGAACAGGGCGGCTTCCGACGATGACGGGTTGGCTTCCGCCGTGATCTCCGCGTCATCCGCCACCGGCCAGTTGGCGCGGATGCGCTCGATGATTGCCGCGATCGTGTCCGGCTTCATCAGGGACGGCGTTCCGCCGCCGAAGAACACCGAGGTGACGGTCCGGTCCCCCGTTTCGGCGGCGGTGCGGTCCAGCTCCGAAAGGTAGGCCGCCCGCCAGCGGCCGTGATCGACGGTCTCGGCGACGTGGCTGTTGAAGTCGCAGTACGGGCACTTGGATTCGCAATAGGGCCAGTGCACGTAGATGCCGAATCCGGCGGACATGGGGTCTAACCGGCCGCCGGAAAAGCGGCTCGTTCGGCTTTGAGGGTGGCCTCATCGCCGTGATGGTAGGCGAACTCGATCTCCAACGATCCGTCGTCGAGGAGTTCGGCCGATCCCGATCCGTTGACTTCGTCCATCTCGTCCAAGCCGGCCCAGGTGAAGAACACGATGGACCGGCCGTATTCCAGGTCGAGGCGGGCGTTCAGAGCGCCGAAGGCGATTTCGCCATGACCATCGTCGCGAATGACCAGCATGGCGGGTTGGCCGAGGTCGAGATGGCCGCGGTCCCACAGGTCGGCCTCGACGATCCGCCACCGGCCGATCAGTTGGCAGTCTATCGTCGCCGTCCTCATATCGGCGCCGCGGCCTGACCCGCAAGCCTCTCCTCGACATGGACCGTGACCCGCAGATTGCCGTTAAGGGCCGCAAGCATCTTCATCAACCGGTCCAGCGTGAACCGCCCGAGGTCGGCGTTGCGAACGCGCGAGAAGTCCGCCGCGGCGAAGCGCGTCAAGGCGCTCGCCTTCCGCACCGACAGCCCGCGCTCGTCGAGCACCGCAACGATGCGGGCCGCCAGGACCGCCTTGGCCTGCTTCAGATCGGCTTGGGGATCGCCGAGGTCGCGAAACACGTTGCCGCTTCCCTCAACCAGTTCGAAGTCGCTTTCATTCATGGCATCAGTTCCCTTCTCAGCCGCACCAGCCGGCCTCTGATCACATCAATCTCCGCCTTCGGCGTCCGGATACCTGTCTTCGACTTCTTCCGGAACGCGTGGACCACCCAGAACCGCCCCGCCACCTCCGTCACATAGGCCACCCGTCAGGCGCCCGGCCGGTGGCGAACGGCGATCTCCATGACGCCCGGTCCGAAGCCCTTCAGCGGCTTGGCGATATCCGCCTTGCCGCCCTCGGCGGCGATCGTGAGCGCCGTGCCGACCCGATCCCGCACGGCGGCGGGGAACGACTCGAACACCTTCCGCGCCGCCGCGACCCAACTAACCGGTCTGGTGTCATGATTCATGGCAGATGTTGTCATATGTGACTACAATCGTCAACGAACGCCACCACCAGGACTGGCCATCAACAGGCGCTCGCAAGCCGTGATCTCCACGTCGTCCGCCACCGGCCAGTTGGCGCGGATGCGCTCGATGATCGCCGCGGCGGTGTCCGGCTTCATCAAGGCCGGGGTTCATCGTTGAAATATCCTCAGCCGCCGGCATCGAAACACCGGGCCACCAGTTTGCGGAACGCGGCCGCCCGGTGGCTCACCGAATGCTTCCAGTCCGGGTCGGCCTCGCCGAAGGTCTCGCCGTGGCCGTCGGGAACGAAGATGGGATCGTATCCGAAGCCCTTGTCCCCCCGGGGCGGGAACGTCAACGTCCCGTACACCGCGCCCTCGACGGTTTCCCTATGCCCGTCGGGCCACGCCAGCGACAGGGCGCAGGCGAAATGGGCCGTTCGGTCCGGGTTATCGCCCAGGGCCTGTTCCACCTTCTTCATGGCGAGGCCGAAATCCTTGCCGGGCCCCGCCCAGCGCGCCGAATAGATGCCGGGATCGCCCCCGAGGCCGTGCACCGCGAGGCCGGAATCATCGGCGAGCGCCGGCAGGTTCGCCCCCTTCGCCGAGGCCAGGGCCTTCAGTTCCGCGTTTTCCATGAAGGTCCGGCCGGTCTCGTCGGGCTCGGGCAGGCCCAGTTCGCCCGCCGAAACAATGTCGGCCCCGAAGGGCGCCAGCAGCGCCCGGATTTCCGCCACCTTTCCCGGATTGTGGCTGGCGATGACCAGCCGGCCGCCGTCGAACTGCCGCGCCATCCCGTTATTGGGCCGCGTTTTCGATGGCCTTGCGCTGATGGGCGGCCAGTTCGCCGATGCCCTTCTTGGCCAGTTCGAGCATGGCCGTCAGCTCGCTTTCCTTGAACGGGTCTTCCTCGGCGGTGCCCTGGATCTCGACGATGTCGCCGGCCCCGGTGAGGACGAAGTTGGCGTCGGCCTGGGCATGGCTGTCCTCGTCATAGTCGAGATCGAGCACCGCCACGCCGTCATAGAGCCCGCACGACACGGCGGCCACCTCGCCGGTCAGCGGCACCGCCTGGATCAGGCCCAGATGCCGGACCTTCTCGAACGCCAGATGGAGCGCCACATAGGCGCCGGTGATCGACGCCGTCCGGGTGCCGCCGTCGGCCTGGATCACGTCGCAGTCGATGCGCACCTGCATCTCGCCCATGGCGGCGAGGTCGGTGACGGCGCGCAGGGACCGCCCGATCAGGCGCTGGATTTCCTGGGTCCGGCCGCCCTGCCGGCCGCGGGCCGCCTCCCGGTCGGTCCGGGTGCCGGTGGAGCGGGGCAGCATGCCGTATTCCGCGGTCACCCATCCCTTGCCCGAATCCCGTATCCACGGCGGCACGCGCTCCTCGACGCTGGCGGTGCAGATGACGTGGGTATCGCCGAACTTGGCGAGACAGGAACCCTCGGCATGCTTGTTGATGCCGGTTTCCAGGGCGATGGTCCGGAGTTCGTCCGGGGCCCGTCCCGATGGTCTCATGGTCGGTTTCCGCGTTGGCCGGTTGGATCGGTCGGAGCGGGACACTAGCCCACATTTCCCGCCGGAGTCACGGCCTGGTGACGTAAAAATTTATGTGTCAGTTGGGAATGGGGTACTCCCTGTGGTTTACGACAACCGCAAGAAGGATCACCCCGATGCCACAGCAAGCTGTAACGATTGAGAACCTACCACAAGCCTTTGAGGTGGTGAAGGAGATGCAAGCAGGCGGATTGGACTGGGGCGAGGGTTATCGCCCGCTTGGCCGCCAGGCGCTGGCCGAGATCATCGAGGGCCGGATGGCCGAGGCGGTGGATCGCTGGCTCGACGGCCTCGATGGCAGCGCTATGCGCGACCGGCGCAACGGCACCTACCGGCGCCGCCTGCTCAGCGAGCTCGGCGACATCGAGCTCAACGTGCCGCGCACCCGGCACTTCTGCCCGACCGAGGTTCTGAAGAGCTACGCAAGGCGCGCTCCAGAGATCGACCGCGCCATCCTGGCCGGCTTCGTGCTGGGGCTCTCGACCCGCAAGGTCGGCGAGGTCCTGCTTGCCCTGCTCGGGCGTCCGGTCTCGGCCGCGACGGTGAGCCGGGTCGCCAAGACCCTCGATCTGTCGGTCGCCGCATTCCACCGCCGGCCGCTGAAGAACGCCTACAAGGCGCTGATGCTCGACGGCGTGGTGCTGGCCTGCAAGACCGGCGCCGGCGCGCTCAGGAGGCCGGTCCTGGTGGCGCTGGGCATACGGCACGACGGCAAGAAGGAGATTATCGACTTCCAACTCGCCGCCAGCGAGAGCGCCGCGGAGTGGGAGCGCTTCCTCACCGCGTTGCACCGCCGCGGCCTCACCGGCGAGGGCCTTGAGATGATCTGCGTTGATGGCGGCCAAGGCCTGCTCGCCGCCTTGCCGATCGTCTATCACGGCATCCCCGTTCAGAGGTGCTGGGCGCACAAAATCAGGAACATCCTCAACAAGGTCCGCGTAGCCGACCAGCAGGCCGTCAAGGCCGACGTCCACGCCGTCATGAATGCCCCCAACCGCCGCAAGGCCGAGACCGCCGCCCGCCGCTTCGCCGACGCCTGGGAAGATACCTACCCCAAGGCCGTCGCCTGCCTGCGCAACGACCTCGACGACCTGCTCACCTGCTTCCGCTACAAGGACCTCGCCGAGCGAAAGCAGGTCAGGACCACCAATGCCATCGAACGGAGGTTCCGCGAGGTTCGCAGACGAACCCGGCCCATGGGAACCTTCAAGGATAAAACCTCAATGGACCGCATCCTCTTCGCGGTCTTCATTCACGAAAACAAGTCTCAGGGAATCAGTACCCCAGTCTCCCTGACACATAACTCTTGACGTTACCCACGGCCTTCGTCGGTTGACGCCCGGGGGCGGCGGACATAGATTTCCGGCGGCCCCAACCGAGGGGCCGGACGAGACCAAGCCCAAGCAAGCACATGAGCCGACCCGACACCAAACGCCCGACGCTGACCGAACTCAACGACCGGTCCCGCGAGGTATTCCGGCTGATCGTCGATGAATTCGTCGAGACCGGCGAGCCCATCGGCTCGCGGACCCTGTCCCAGCGCCTGACGGCCGGGCTGTCCCCGGCGACGATCCGCAACGTCATGGCGGACCTGGAGGAGGCGGGCCTGTTGTACTCGCCCCACACCTCGGCCGGGCGCCTGCCGACGGACGCTGGCTTGCGCATGTTCGTCGACGGCCTGCTCGAGGTCGGCAACCTGGCGAGCGAGGAGCGGCGCGACATCGAGCGCCGCCTGGCGGGGAGCGGCAAGAGCATCGAACAGATGCTGGAGGAGGCGTCCGCGACCCTCTCCGGGCTGTCCCACTGCGCCGGCATGGTTCTGGCGCCGAAGACCGAATCGCCCCTCAAGCATATCGAATTCGTGCCCCTGAGCCCGGGCCGCGCCCTGGTGGTCATGGTGACGGCGGAGGGCATCGTCGAGAACCGGCTGATCGAGGTGCCGGCGGATATTCCCGCATCGGCCCTGACCGAGGCCGGCAACTTCCTCGCCGCCCGGTTCGTCGGCAAGACCCTCACCGAGGTCCGCCGCTCCATCGACGCGGAACTGACCGCCAACCGGGCGCACCTCGACAGCCTGGCGGCAAAGGTGGTGGAGGCCGGCGTCGCCACCTGGGCCGGCGGCGAGAGCGGCGGAAGCCTGATCATCCGCGGTCAGGCGCACCTCCTGGACGACGTGACGGCGCTCGCCGACCTGGAGCACATCCGCGCCCTGTTCGCGGCGCTGGAAACCGAGGAAATGATGCTCCGCATCCTGGATCTCGCCGAGGGCGGCGAGGGGGTGCGGATATTCATCGGCGCCGACAACGACCTGTTCTCCCTGTCGGGCTGTTCGTTCATCGTCGCGCCCTATCATTCCAGCCAGCAGCAGCTTGTGGGGGCGATCGGCGTCATCGGCCCGACGCGGATGAACTATGCGCGCATAATTCCCATGGTGGACTACACCGCCAAACTCATCGGCGACGCCATGGGCTGATCAGGAAACGGAACCGGAATGAACGACCAGAAAAACCGAAACGGCAACGGCGAAGACCGCGCCGAAGAGGCCCCTGCGGAAGAGGGCGCCGAAGGACCGACGGACGACATCCGGGACGATGCGCCGGCGGAGGCGGAGCCGGCCGGGGAAGAGGAGGCGCCAGAGAGCGATGCGCCAGGGAGCGATGTGCATGAGAGCGATGCGCCGCCGACCTACGAGGAGCTTCTCTCCGATGTCGCCTCGCTGAAGGACCAGCTGCTGCGGGCGCTGGCCGAGACCGAGAACGTCCGCCGCCGGGCCGAGCGCGACAAGGCGGACCTGTCGAAATACGCGGTGGCCAACTTCGCCCGCGAGGTTCTGGGCGTCGCCGACAACCTCCGCCGGGCCGTCGACGCGGTCGACGAGGACAGGATGGAGGGCGACGAGGACCTGAAGAACCTCCATGTGGGCATCGAAATGACCCAAAAGGCCCTGGAGGCGTCCTGCGAGCGGTTCGGCATCAGGCCCATCGAGGCCATGGGCGAGAAGTTCGATCACAATTTCCATCAGGCCATGTTCGAGGTCGAGGACCCCGACCAGCCGGAAGGCGTCGTCGTCCAGGAAATCCAGACCGGCTACATGATCCACGATCGGCTGCTGCGCCCGTCCATGGTCGGCGTCTCCAAGGGCGGGCCGAAACCGGAAGCCGAACCGGAGGCGGCCGGGGAAGAACCGGATGGCGGCGACGGGAAGCAGTCCGGCGTCGCCGATGAGGAAGGCGCCAAGGAAGACGCCGGCGACGCGGCAGGCGCCGGCAAGGAGCCGTAAGGCCCCGAAAAGGACTCGTTTCGGGCCGAAAAAATGCGGCGGCCCCTCACTTGCGCGGGCTATACCGCCGCCTTATATATCCCCGGCAATTTTGTTGACATGTTCCCGTCAAGGTCCGTCAGGGCCCGGGAACGGGGTAAGACCGGCGGCGCCGGAAGGGCCGCGGGTTCTGTTGCTAACGTAAGAGGGCGGAATGAGCAAAGTCATTGGAATCGATCTCGGCACGACCAACTCGTGTGTCGCTTTGATGGAGGGCAGCGAGGGCAAGGTTATCGAAAACGCCGAGGGTATGCGGACGACCCCGTCCATGGTCGCGTTCACCGAGAGCGACGAACGGCTGGTGGGCCAGCCGGCGAAACGCCAGGCGGTGACCAATCCCGAAAACACGCTCTACGCCATCAAACGCCTGATCGGCCGCGGGTTCGACGACCCGATGACCGAGAAGGACAAGGGCCTCGTCCCCTACGGGATCGTCAAGGCGGACAACGGCGACGCCTGGGTCGAGGCGAGCGGCAACAAGCACAGCCCGAGCCAGATCTCCGCCTTCATCCTGCAGAAGATGAAAGAGACGGCGGAAGCCTATCTCGGCGAGAATGTCGAGCAGGCGGTGATCACGGTCCCCGCCTATTTCAACGATTCCCAGCGACAGGCGACCAAGGATGCCGGCAAGATCGCCGGCCTGGACGTGCTGCGGATCATCAACGAACCGACGGCTGCGGCGCTGGCCTACGGTCTCGACAAGAAAAACTCCGGCACCGTGGCGGTCTTCGACCTCGGCGGCGGCACCTTCGATATTTCCATCCTGGAGATCGGCGACGGCGTCTTCGAGGTCAAATCGACGGCCGGCGACACCTTCCTCGGCGGCGAGGACTTCGACCAGTGCGTCATCGACTACCTGGCCGACGAATTCAAGAAGGAGCAGGGCATCGATCTTCGCGACGACAAGCTCGCCCTGCAGCGTCTCAAGGAGGCCGCCGAGAAGGCCAAGACCGAATTGTCGAGTTCCATGCAGACCGAGGTCAACCTGCCGTTCGTCACGGCGGACGCCAGCGGGCCGAAGCACCTCAACATCAAGCTCACCCGGGCCAAGCTCGAAGCCCTGGTCGAGCATCTGGTGGACCGGACCATCGAGCCCTGCAAGGCGGCGCTCAAGGATGCCGGCATCACGGCCGGCGAAATCGACGAGGTGATCCTGGTCGGCGGCATGACCCGCATGCCCAAGGTGCAGGAGCGGGTGCAGGAATTCTTCGGCCGCGAGCCCCACAAGGGCGTGAATCCGGACGAGGTGGTGGCCCTCGGCGCGGCCATCCAGGGCGGCGTCCTTCAGGGCGACGTCAAGGACGTGCTGCTGCTCGACGTGACCCCGCTGAGCCTGGGCATCGAGACCCTGGGCGGCGTGTTCACCCGCCTGATCGACCGCAACACCACCATCCCGACCCGCAAGAGCCAGGTGTTCTCCACCGCCGAGGACAATCAGTCGGCGGTGACCATCCGTGTCTTCCAGGGCGAGCGCGAGATGGCGGCGGACAACAAGCTGCTCGGCCAGTTCGACCTGGTCGGCATTCCGCCGGCGCCCCGCGGCATGCCGCAGGTCGAGGTGACCTTCGACATCGACGCCAACGGCATCGTCAACGTCTCGGCCAAGGATAAGGCGACGGGCAAGGAACAGCAGATCCGCATCCAGGCCTCCGGCGGCCTGTCGGACGCCGATATCGACCGCATGGTCCACGAGGCGGAAGAGCACGCCGAGGAGGACAAGAAGCGGCGGGAGCTGGTCGAGGCCCGGAACCAGGCCGACACCCTGATCCACACCACCGAGAAGAACCTCGCCGAATACGGCGACAAGGTCTCGGAAGAGGAAAAAGCCTCCATCGAGGCGGCGCTCCAGGCTCTCAAGGATGTCCAGGAGAGCGAGGATATCGACGGCATCAAGGCCAAGACCGAGACGCTGATGCAGGCGTCAATGAAGCTCGGCGAGGCCATGTACAAGGCGTCGCAGGAGGGCGAAGGGGCGCCCGATCTGGACATGAGCGGCATGGGCGGGACGGATGCGCCCGAGGGCGGCGCCGGCGACGCCCCATCGGATGACGACGCCACCGTGGTGGACGCCGATTTCGAGGAAGTCGATCCGAAAAAGAAAGACGACGCCTGACCGGGTTCGCGGGTTGAAAGTTACCGGGTGGGCCCGGGCGTCCGGGAAACCGCGCCCGGGCGCCATTTCGGGCCCCGAACCGCGAGGGGGCCGCAATTTGGGGTAAGTGCCTGAGCGATGGCCAAGAACGACTATTACGCGACCCTGGGTGTCGACCGGAACGCCAGCGCCGGCGACATCAAGAAGGCCTATCGCAATCTGGCCATGAAGTATCACCCCGACCGGAATCAGGGCGACGACGAGGCCGAGCGGAAGTTCAAGGAACTCAACGAAGCCAACGACGTCCTGTCGGACGAACAGAAGCGCGCGGCCTACGATCAATACGGCCACGCGGCGTTCGAGCAGGGCGGGCCCGGCGGCTTCGGAGAGGGCGGTTTCGGCGAAGGGTTCGGCGCCGGGTTCGCCGATATCTTCGATGAAATGTTCGGCGATTTCATGGGCGGCGGACGCCGGGCCGGCCGCGCGTCGGGCCGCGGCGCCGATCTCCGCTACAACATGGAAATCTCCATGACCGAGGCGTTCTCGGGATCGAAACCCAATATCCGGGTGCCGACCTCCATCCAGTGCGACTCGTGCAGCGGCACCGGCTCGGCCGGCGGCAAGGCGCCGGACACCTGTCCGTCGTGCCAGGGCCACGGCAAGATCCGCGCCCAGCAGGGCTTCTTTACCATCGAGCGCACCTGTCCGACCTGTCAGGGACAGGGCCAGGTCATTTCCGAAGCGTGCACCGGTTGCGGCGGGTCCGGCCGCACGGGCCGCGAAAAGACCCTCTCGGTCAACATTCCGGCGGGCGTCGAGGACGGCACCCGCATCCGTCTGGCGGGCGAAGGCGAGGCGGGCCTGCGCGGCGCGCCGTCGGGCGATCTCTACATCTTCATCTCCGTCGCGCCCCACCACATTTTCCAGCGGGACGGCGCCAACATCCATTGCAAGGTGCCGATCCCGGTGACCACGGCGGCGCTGGGGGGCCACATCGAGGTGCCGACGGTCGACGGCGGGCGGGCGAAGATCACCATCCCGGCGGGCACCCAGCCCGGCCACCAGTTCCGGCTCAAGGGCAAGGGCATGTCCGTTCTGCGCAGCCGCGAGCGGGGCGACATGTTCGTGCAGGCTTCGGTCGAGACCCCGGTGAATCTGACCAGGAAGCAGAAGGAACTGCTGCGGGAGTTCGAATCCGCCGGCAGGAAGGCGGACAACAACCCGGAATCGGACGGCTTCTTCACCAAGGTCAAGGAAATCTGGGAAGACCTGAAAGAGTAAGGTTGCTATAACGCCCGTCGAATTTTCTCGGCGAGGGCAGGAATCATGAAAATCGGCGTCGTTGGCTGCACCGGCCGGATGGGCCGGATGGTGGTGGCCGAAATCACCGGAACCGGCGGCTGCGAACTGGCCGGCGGAACGGAATCCGCCGGGCACCCGATGCTGGGCGAGGACGTATCGGCAATCGCCGGTCTGGCGGCCTCCGGGCTGAAGGTTTCCGGCGACGCGGCGGCGCTGTTTTCGGCGTCGGACGCGGTGATCGACTTCACCGTCCCGGAAGCGACCCTGCATCACGCCGGCCTGGCCGCCGGGTCCTCGACCGCGCTGGTGGCCGGCACCACCGGCATGGACGACGAACAGCTCTCCGCCTTGGGCCGGGCGGCGGAACGCGCGCCCATTGTGCTCGCGCCCAATTTCTCGGCCGGCGTCAACCTGCTGCTCGGCCTCACCGAACAGGTGGCGGGCGTGCTCGGCGAGGATTTCGATATCGAGATCGTCGAGATGCACCACAAGCACAAGGTGGACGCGCCGTCGGGCACCGCGCTGGGTTTGGGCGAGGCGGCCGCCAGGGGCCGCGGCGTCGGCCTGAGCCAGGTGGCGGACCGGGGCCGGGACGGCATCACCGGCGAGCGGGAGCCCGGCCGGATCGGCTTTGCTTCCCTCAGGGGCGGCGACGTGGTCGGCGAGCATACGGTGGTGTTCGCCGGCGCCGGCGAGCGCATCGAGCTCACCCACAAGGCGGCGTCGCGGGTCATCTTCGCCCGGGGCGCGGTTCGCGCGGCCCTGTGGACCGAGGGCCGGCCCGCCGGGCTCTATTCCATGATGGACGTGCTGGGGTTCGGGGGGTAGGCCCCATTCTAGCCTCCAATTGCTTGTTGGCATGGTCAGGCTTGAGTTGTTAGTTTCTCCTTACATATTGACAATTGGCCCACGTACTAGCTTTGAAACGCTAGTTTGAAGGGAATCAATGGTGTAGGATTGGCGACGATGGGACCGTCTGCAAAAAATGACACATCAAATTTTGTGAGTTCGGTAGGAAAATACCCCAATCGAATCAGGGCCAGGAATCGTGAATGGCCTAGCTCGTTTGATGGCGACTCCCCGTTTTCGGGAGTAGTGACGATTGATCCGGCATGCGTACTTGATGCCTGGACGTCTGTAAGCCGAAATACTTGGGCGATGGAAGTAAGCACCCTTCCCGTGTTAATGCATTCGGCGCTTATCGAGACACTCCGGAAAAGTAAGTTAGTTGCCGAACGATAATGAAGTTGAGCAAGAAGTCCTGGCGTCTGGCGAGGATCCAGGGCAATCGCATTAGCCTATTTCGGCGATGAGTTTTCGGAGGAAGTTGTCGCTCCACCCGGCGCGATTGAACTTGAGACGGTTTGATCCCTTGTCCTTGTTGCGTTTGATGACGTTGAGGGCGAGGCGTCTGAGGAGAGCGAGGTTTTCCGGGGCGTTGTCCTTGCGGGCTCGGGCCTGATCTTCGTCCATGACCACATCGAGCACCCAATGGAGTTGGTTCTCGATCCCCCAGTGTCCGCGGACGAGGCGGTTCAGTTCGTCGGCGGTGAGCGGCCAGGAGGCGATGAAGTAGCGCACCGCTGTCGTGGCCCGGCCGTCGGTCTCGCGGCTGGAGGTGACCTTGCCGACAGCGGCCAGGGCCGGCCACCGGTGGGCTTCGGCGAGCCAGTCCATATCGTGCAGCACCTCGGCGCGGCGGGTTTCGATGCGGCCGTGGCCGGCGTCCACCGTCTGGTCCACGCCGTCGGCGGGCGCCTGGGGATCGTCCAGCAGCAGTTTGACGTCGGCGAGAAGGTCGGGCTGGTTGGCCTTCAGCGCCATCAGGTAATCGGCGCCGGCCTCGTGGATGTCGCGGGCCGTGCCGCTCTGGCAGTGCATGGCGTCCATGGTCATCACCGCGCCTTCGAGGCTGAGCAGCTTGAGCAAGGCCGGCACGGCGGTGATCTCGTTGCTCGCGCCCACGTTCATCTGGCCTAGAACCAGCCGCTGATCGGCGGCCCAGGCGCTGACCAGGTGGAGCGGCGAGGTTCCGGAGGCCCGATCGAAGGAGCGCCTCAGGCTCTTGCCATCAATCGCAACAACCTCCGCCCGGGCGGTCGCGAAATCGGACATGAAGCGCTGGAAGGCGGCATGAAAGGCCCGCGGGTCCAACAACCGGAACAGCCGCGAGAAGGTGTCGTGGCTGGGCGGGCCAGCGGGCAGGGTCAGGAACTCGCGCAGCACCTCTTCCTTGGCCTCGGCGAAGTCCGCCATGTCAACGCACGACGTGCTTCCACACAGCGCCGCGCACAGCGCCATGAACAGCATCTCAAGAAGATCATGACGCAACGCGTTGCCCGTGCGCGGATCATCAAGACCCGAAAAACTCTCCCGAAATCTCTCCACCGAAACCTCCATCAAACGTCAAAGAAGCTCCAGCAGCAGCGATACTCATTTCCATTCCGTTTACGAAGCCATTCCGTTCACGAACCAAATCAAATGCGATTGCCCTGGGTCGATACATATTGTGTGTTCGAAAAAGAGTCGAATTATTGTGTGTTCGAAAAAGAGTCAAATTATTTTAAAGCGTTGACCGAAACAATTTCGGCCAGACTCGACGACGAATTCGGCCAATAAGGCATTGCGAAGCGTATTCATATGATCCCACTTCGCGTTCTTGCTCTTTAACCTCACCTAAACCCTTTTCCGGCATCAGATTCCATTGAGATTCGGCCCGAGGCGCGCACGCGGGCGTGTTGCCCGGGGCTTTTGGCGCGCCTATAAACCCCGCGGGTTTTCCGGCGACTCGGAAGGTCCGCCCATCCTTGGTTCACCGGGCGCCGGCCCGGATGGGGAAAGACGATGCACGATATCAGATGGATCAGGGACGATCCCGAGGCCTTCGACGCCGCCATGGCGCGGCGCGGCGTGGAACCCCTGTCCGCCCGGGTGGTCGAGATCGACGCCAAGCGCCGCGGGGCCCAAACCGAGGCCCAGGAACTGCAAACCCGGCGCAACGAGCTCTCCAAACAAATCGGCCAATTAAAGTCCGTGGCAAAATCGAAAGGCGAGGACGCGCCACAGGAATTACAGGCCCTGATGGACGAGGTCGCCGCCGGTAAGGAAGCGCAAGTCCAGGCCGAGGCCGCCGCCAAGGAGGCGGGCGACCAAGTGGACGAGTTGCTGTCCGGCATTCCCAATGCCCTGGACGCGGACGTGCCCGACGGCGCCGACGAGGACGACAACCGGGAACTCCGCACCTGGGGCGAGCCCCGCGATTTCGATTTCGATGCGCGCGAGCACGACGATCTGGGCGTTGAGCTAGGGCTGATGGATTTCGAGCGGGCGGCCGGGATGTCCGGCGCCCGGTTCGTGATCCTGACCGGCGCGCTGGCGCGGCTCGAGCGGGCCATCGGCGATTTCATGCTCGATATCCAGACCCAGGAGTTCGGCTACACGGAAGTTTCTCCGCCGCTGCTGGTCCGCGACCAAGCCCTCTTCGGCACCGGCCAACTGCCCAAGTTCGGCGATGACCTGTTCAAGACCGACGAGGGCCGGTGGATGATCCCCACCGCCGAGGTGCCGCTCACCAATATGGCGGCCGGCGAAATCCTCGACGAAGAGGACCTGCCGCTCCGCTACACCGCGCGGACGCCGTGCTTCCGCTCCGAGGCCGGCGCGTCGGGCAAGGACACCAAGGGGATGATCCGCCAGCACCAGTTCACCAAGGTGGAGCTGGTGAGCATCGCCCATCCCGACAAGTCGGCGGAAGAGCACGAGCGCATGACCGAGTGCGCCGAGGCCATCCTCCGGCGGCTGGAGCTTCCCTACAGGACCATGGTGCTGTGTTCCGGCGACACCGGCTTCGCGGCCCGCAAGACCTACGACATCGAGGTCTGGCTGCCGGGGCAGGGGCGCTACCGGGAAATCTCGTCCTGCTCCAACTGCGGCGATTTCCAGGCCAGGCGGATGAAGGCCCGCTACCGGCCATCGGAAGGTAAAGGGACGCGGTTCGTCCACACCCTCAACGGGTCCGGGCTCGCCGTCGGGCGGACGCTGATCGCGGTGATGGAGAACGGCCAGCAGGAGGACGGTTCCATCGTCCTGCCCCCGTCCCTCAGGCCCTACATGAACGGCTTGGAGGTCCTGACGCCCGATGCTTAAGGCGCCCCTCGATCTCAAGAAGGCCCGGGTGCTGATCTCCAACGACGACGGCATCGGCACCGAGGGATTGAAGCGCCTCGTTTCCATCGCCAGGAAGATCGCCGGCGAGGTATGGGTGGTGGCGCCCGAGACCGAGCAGAGCGGCACCGGCCATTCCCTGACCCTCCGGCGCCCGCTGCGCATCCGCAAGGCGGCGCCGCGCACGTTCGCCGTCGACGGCACGCCCACCGACTGCGTCCTGCTGGCGGTCAACCAGATCATGAAGGACAAACGGCCCGATCTGGTGCTGTCCGGAATCAACCGGGGCGAAAACGTGGGCGAGGACATGACCTATTCGGGGACCATCGCCGCGGCCATGGAGGCGACCTTGTTCCAAATCCCGGCCATCGCCCTCTCCCAATACATCGCCGAGGATGGCTGGGACGTGGACTCCAAGCCCGACTGGACGGTGGCGGAGAAATACGCCGCCCGGGTGATCAGGACGGCGGTCGCCATCGACTGGCCCCGGGACGTGCTGATGAACGTCAACTTCCCGGACGGCCCGGCGAACAAGGTAAAGGGCATCGAAATCACCCGCGAGGGCCGCCGCAAGATCGGCGATCACGTGATCGAAAGCGCCGACCCCAGGGGCGAGCCCTACTACTGGATCGGCGCGCAGCAAAGCTCGCCCCGATACGCCCGGGGCACGGACCTGGACGCCATTCAGCGGCGCATGGTGTCGGTGACGCCGCTGTCCATCGACCTGACTCACCGCCCGACCATGAATGCGCTCAAGACGAAGCTACAGAAAGGACGCTGAGCATGGATATGCCCGTTTCCGATCCCACAGCCGACAGCAAGGCCCGGCTGATCATGACGCTGCGCTCCGCCGGGGTGACGGACACCGCCGTGGTTTCGGCGATGGAGCAGATCCCGCGGGAAATGTTCGTGCCCGGGTTCTTCCTCGACCAGGCCTATGACGACGTGACCCTGCCCATCGGCCATCATCAGACCCTGAGCCAGCCGGGCATCGTCGGCGTCATGACCGAGGCGCTGCGGCTTACCGACCGGCACAAGGTCCTGGAGGTGGGGACCGGATCGGGCTACCAGACGGCGGTGCTCTCAAGGCTCGCGCGGCGGGTCTACACCATCGAGCGCCACGGGCCGCTGATGGAAGAGGCGGAGGCGCGGCTGGAAGAGTTGCGGGTCCGCAACGTCACCACGCAGATCGGCGACGGCACCCTGGGCTGGCCCGAGCAGGCGCCCTTCGACCGTATCATCGTAACCGCCGCCGCCGCCGACATACCGCCGGTCCTCGCCGATCAGCTGCGCGAGGGGGGCGTCATGCTGGTGCCCATTGCCAGCGATCCCGAGAACCAGGCCATCGTCCGGGTGACCCGCACCGCCGAGGGCTTCGAGACCGAGGAAATCCGGACGGTTAAGTTCGTGCCCCTGATCCCCGAAGAGGGAGCGGCGTAGGGCATGCGTTTGCGGCCGGTCATCGCCATTGGCGTGCTGCTGGGCCTCACCGCCTGCGGCAGCCTGCAATGGCCGCCGTCGTCCGGGCCGGCGCTGTCCAATCCGCCCAACACCGCCTCGCGCGGCGCCGTCCGCGAGGCGCCGCGGAAGCGCACCGGCGGCATGGTGATCGTCAAACGGGGGGATTCGCTCTATTCCCTGTCGCGCCGGCACAAGGTGTCCCTCCGCGGCCTGATCGTGGCCAACAACGTCCGCCCGCCCTATCGCCTGCGGCCCGGCCAGCGGCTCGTGCTGCCCGCCCCCAGGGAGCACGTGGTGCGGGCCGGCGATACCCTCTACGATATTTCCCGGGCTTACGGCGTCGACGTTTCCAGCCTGGCGCGGATCAACCGGATTGTTCCGCCCTACCGCATCCTGCCCGGACAGACCCTGCGCCTGCCGGATACCATCAGCCCGGTTGTCGCCGCGGCGCGGCCGGCCTCGCGCCCGTCACCACCTCGAACTTCGCGCAAGCCGCCGCCCCAATCCTCACGCAAGTCGCCATCTCAGGTTGCGTCCCGTCCGGCCATACGCAAGTCGCCACCTCAAGCTTCGCGCAAGCCGCCGCCTCAAGCCGCGTCCCCTCCGGTGCCGCGCGAGGCCGGCCCGAAACCGGCGGTCAAGCCCAAGAGTCCGGCAAGAAAGACCGTCCGTGTCCCGCCGCCGCCCCGCAAACGGGGGGGCGGGTTCGCCTGGCCGGTGCGGGGCAAGGTCCTGTCCTCCTTCGGGCCCAAGGGGGGCGGGCTGCACAACGACGGGATCAATATCGCGGCGCCCAAGGGGGCCGCGGTCAAGGCGGCCGAGAACGGCGTCGTCGCCTATGCCGGGAATGAAATTCGGGGTTACGGCAATCTCTTGCTGATCCGTCATTCGGGCGGCTGGATCACCGCCTACGCGCACGCCGACAAGCTGCTGGTGCAGCGCGGGGACAAGGTGAACAAGGGGCAGGTGATCGCCCGGGTGGGCCATACGGGCAATGTGGTTTCGCCGCAGCTTCATTTCGAAATCCGCAAGGGAAAACAAGCGGTCAACCCGATTCGTCACCTGGCCGGCGCGAGCGGCCGGAAACTTGCCCTGGGCCCCGGCCTCGATTGAGCCACCCGGCGCGCAGGCTCGTTTGCTCCGGTTAGGTAGATATTTCCAAGATAAGTGACATTTTTGACACGATTTGGATGCTATGAAAAAACGTGTGAATTTACAAATAGTTAAAGCATATTTCGAGGCCGTTCTTGGCCTCCGTCCCGCCTGGTTATCCTAGATTGGGCAAAATTTCTTCAATTTGAAGAAAATAATTCAAAAAACGCTTGCGACACATGCGACAGTTATGGTATATATTTTTCCCAGAATCGGGAGCCGTGCGCGTCGCTCCAGCCGTTCGAGCCGCAGCCGCCGTTTTCGGCGGTTTTTTTGCCGTTCGACCGCTTGGACGCGGCGCAGGCCGAACGGCCGGAAATTCGCCCTAGAGCGTCTTTCCCAGCCGGCCGGCTAGATCCTGAATGAACTGCCAGGCGACGCGGCCCGAGCGGGATCCCCGGGTCATGGACCATTCGAGGGCCTGCGCCCGGAGATCGTCCGGATCCATTTCGAGGCCGAAGTTCTCGCAGTAGCCTTCGATAATGGCGAAATAGGTGTCCTGGTTGACCGGGTGGAAACCGAGCCACAGGCCGAACCGGTCCGACAGGGAAACCTTTTCCTCCACCGATTCCGCCGGGTTGATGGCGTCGGAGCGTTCGTTTTCGATCATGCTCCGGGGCATCAGGTGCCGCCGGTTGGAGGTCGCATAAAAGATGATGTTCCCGGGCCGCCCTTCGATACCGCCTTCGAGGACCGCCTTCAGGGACTTGAAGGTGGCGTCCTCGCTCTCGAAGGACAGGTCGTCGCAGAACAGGATGCAGCGCCGCTCGAAGCCGCCCAGCACGTTAAGGAGCCGGGGCAGGGTGGGGATGTCCTCCCGGTGGATTTCGACCAGCGCCAGCGGCTGGCCGGCCTCGTCGTTGATGGTCGCGTGGGCGGCCTTCACCAGTGAACTCTTGCCGGTGCCCCGCGCCCCCCAGAGCAGCGCATTGTTGGCCGGATAACCGGCGGCGAAGCGGCGGGTATTGTCGAGCAGGATATCGATCTGCCGGTCGATGCCGCGCAACAGTTCGAGGGGGATGCGGTTGACCTCATGGACCGGCTCCAGATGTTCGGGCTCGGTGCGCCAAATGAAGGCGTCGGCGCCGTCCAGGCTGTGTTCGGGCACCGGTTTCGGCGCCAGGCGCTCCAACGCGCCGGCAATCCGGGTCAGCAGTGGTTCGAGCTCGCGCTCGCTCATGACGGGTCCTCTTGGAAAAGCGGCGGGACACTAACACAAAAGCTTGCCCGGTCAATCCTGATGCGCGAACCGGGGCCAATGCCATGGCGGTGAATTGCCGGGGCCGGGACGGCATGCCAAGGAGCTTGGAAATCAGGCGCTTAGCGTTTGCAACGGCGGCGATGCGGACTATATTTCGCCCGTGCACGCAAAGGGCTAGGGAGATTTCTTCATGTTCATTTCACCCGCATATGCGCAGGGCGGCGGCGGGGGCGACGGGTTTACGACCCTGATCCCGCTGATTTTGATTTTCGCGGTGTTTTATTTCCTGTTGATCCGGCCGCAGCAAAAGAAAGCCAAGGCGCATCGGGAAATGCTGGGCGCCATCCGCCGGGGCGACAAGGTGATCACCGGCGGCGGCATCATGGGGACCGTCACCAAGGTGGTGAACGATCACGAAATCGCCGTGGAGATCGCCGAGGGCATCAAGGTGAAGGTGCAGCGCGGCATGGTCGCCGGCGTGGTGTCCAAGACCGACCCGCAGGGCGGGCAGGCCCCGGCGCCGGGCGCGCCCGGCGGCCAGCAGGGCGGCGGACTCCTGGGCGGATTGTTCGGCGGCCGCCGCTGACCGGTCCCGTTAACGGCTGAATCAAGAGAGGCCGCAAGACCCCATGGTCTATTTCTCCAAGTGGAAGATCATCCTCGTTCTTGCCGTCGTGGCGCTGGGCTTCGTCTTCGCCACGCCCAACGTCATGGAGAAATCCACCGCCGAGAGCATCCCGACGTGGCTGCCCCACAAGCAGGTCAATCTGGGCCTCGATCTGCAGGGCGGTTCGCACCTGCTTCTGGAGGTGGAGACCGATGTGGTCATCAAGGAGCAGCTGGAGTCCATCGTCGACGGCGTCCGGGTGTCGCTCCGCCGCGAGCGGATCCGCTATACGGGTCTCGGCGTCCGCGGCCTCGGCGTCGGCGTGACGGTGCGTGATCCGGCCGATGTGGAAAAGGCCGTGCAGCTGATCCGGGACATCGACAACGGCATCGAGGTCGACACTCAAGGCAACCGGATCATTCTCAGCCTCAGCGAGGACGCGGTCACCGAGCGGCGGAACAATGCGCTCGCCCAATCCATCGAAATCGTCCGCCGCCGGGTCGACGAGACCGGCACCCGGGAGCCGACCATCCAGCGGCAGGGCGACAGCCGGATTCTATTGCAGTTGCCGGGCGTCGAAGATCCGGAACGGGTGAAGCGGCTGTTGGGCCGGACCGCCAAGATGACGTTCCATCTGCTGTGCGAAAATCAGAACGCCGGCCAGGGCCGGATACCGCCGGGCTGTATGGAACTGCCGGATGCGGATGCGGCCAATCCAAATTCCAGCGGCACCTATCTGCTGCGCCGCCGGGTCGCCGTCAGCGGCGACCGGCTGGTGGATTCCCAAGCCTCGTTCTCGGCCCAGACCAACGAGCCGGTGGTGACCTTCCGCTTCGATACGTTGGGCGGCAAGCGCTTCGGCGACATCACCCGGGACAATGTGGGCCGTCCGTTCGCCATCGTCCTCGACGGCAAGGTGATCTCGGCGCCGGTGATCCGGGAGCCCATTCTCGGCGGCAACGGACAGATCAGCGGCAACTTCACCGTCACCGAGGCCAACGATCTGGCGCTGCTGTTGCGGGCCGGCGCCCTGCCGGCGCCGCTGAACATCCTCGAGGAGCGGACCGTCGGTCCCGGCCTGGGCGCGGACTCGATCGCCGCCGGCAAGGTCGCCTCGGTCATCGGCCTGATCGCGGTGGTCGTCTTCATGATCCTGGTCTACGGGCTGTTCGGCGTGTTCGCCAATGTGGCGCTGGCGGTGAACATGATTCTGATCCTCGCCGCGCTGTCCCTCTTCCAGGCGACCCTGACGCTGCCCGGTATTGCCGGGATCGTGCTCACCATCGGCATGGCGGTGGACGCCAACGTGCTGATCTTCGAGCGCATCAAGGAAGAGGTTCGCGCCGGGCGAACGCCCATCTCGGCCATCGATGCCGGCTACAGCCGCGCCATCACCACGATCATCGACGCCAACCTGACGACGCTCATCGCGGCGCTGATCCTGTTCTTCTTCGGCTCCGGGCCGATCAAGGGGTTCGCGGTGACGCTTTCCATCGGAATCGTCACCTCCATGTTCACGGCGATCATGCTGACCCGGCTGTTGATCGTCACCTGGCTCAGGCGGCGGCGTCCGGCCGCGCTGCCGGTCGTGTAGGGGAGAGGACGGATGAAAAAACTCAGCCTCGTCCCCGCCAACACCAAGATCAAATTCGTCGGCCGGCGGAAACTGTTTTTCATGTTTTCGGCGCTTCTCGTTGCCGCCTCGCTGGCCCTCGGCATGACCCGCGGCCTCAACTTCGGCATCGATTTCGAAGGCGGCATCATGATCGAGGTGCGGATGCCCGAGGCCGGACGGCTCGGCGAGATGCGCTCCCAACTCGGCAATCTCGGCCTGGGCGAAGTGACGCTCCAGGAATTCGGCTCTCCCACCGACATCCTCATCCGGGTGCAGAGGCAGGAGGGCGGCGAGCGGGCTCAACAGGTCGCCATCGACAAGGTGAAGGGCACCCTCGGGCCCAATGTGGAGTACCGGCGGACGGAATTCGTCGGGCCGCAGGTATCCGAGGAACTGTTCCGGGACGGCGTGCTGGCGATGCTGTTCGCCATGACCGGCATTCTCATCTACATCTGGTTCCGGTTCGAATGGCAGTTCGGCGTCGGCGCCATCATCGCGCTGGCTCACGACGTCATCACCACCATCGGCGTGTTTTCCATCACCGGGATCGAGTTCAACTTGGCCACCGTGGCGGCGATCCTGACCATCGCGGGTTATTCCATCAACGATACGGTGGTGGTTTATGACCGGGTGCGCGAGAACTTGCGCAAGTACAAGACCATGTCGCTCGTGGAACTCCTCAATATGAGCGTCAACGAGACCTTGTCCCGGACGGTCATGACCTCGGTGACCACGTTGCTGGCGCTGCTGTCGCTCTACATTCTCGGCGGCGAAGTGATCCGCGGCTTCTCGTTCGCCCTGATCTGGGGCGTGCTTATCGGCACCTATTCCTCGATCTGCCTCGCCGTGCCGCTGTTGCTTTACCTCAACGTCAACCGAGGCACCGAAAAGGCCGCCGACAACACCCCGGGCGGCACCCCCCAGGCCGAGGCCGAGCCCGGCGAGTAATCATGTCTCTCGACATCACGCCGATGGTCCCGGCGGGACGCCAGTTGATTCACGGCTACGGCAACGGCGGCTTCCGTATCGGCGACGAGGCGTATTCGGGCGCGGTGCTGGTGCTGATCGAAAGCACCGTTTCATGGGATGTCGCCGCCGTCTCCGACATCAGTCTCGAAAACCTGGCCCCGGTCATCGACGAGGATCTGGGGACGGAAATCCTGCTGATCGGCTGCGGCGCCGGCGCCCAGCCCATCGACTGGTCGATCCGCGACGGACTGAAGGACGCCGGCATTGTCGCCGAATTGATGGACACGGGCGCGGCCTGCCGGACCTTCAATGTCCTGCTGGCCGAGGAACGAAGGGTTGCCGCGGCGCTCATTCCCGTCGACTAGTGGGGTGTGACGATGAGCAACGACACACAGGTCATTATCGTCGGCGGCGGGCCGGTCGGCGTCGGTCTCGCGGTGGAGTTGGGCCTGCGCGGCGTTTCCTGCATCGTCATCGAGCGGCGGACGGGCATGCACAACATTCCCAAGGGGCAGAACCTTACCGCCCGGACGCTGGAGCATTTCTTCAACTGGGGAATCATCGACGAAATTCGCGCCGCCCGGGTCATGCCGGCCGGCTATCCGGAGAGCGGCATCACGGCCTATGGCAACCTGCGCGGCGAGTACTGGTATGCGCCGCCGATGCGCGAAATCCTCAACCCGTACTACTTCCAGAAGAACGACCGGCTGCCTCAGTACGAGATGGAGAAGGTGCTGCGCGCCAAGGCCGGGACCATCCCGGGCGTCGAGCTCCGCCTCGGTTGGGCGGGCGAAAGCGTTGCCGATCATGGCGGCGGAGTCACGCTCACCATGACCGAGGAATCGTCCGGCCGGCGCATCGAATTGACGGCGGACTACCTGGTCGGCTGCGACGGCGCTCATTCGACGGTGCGCGACCAGATCGGCATCCGGCGGTCCGGCGACGACTACGACCAGTTGATGGTTCTCGCGGTCTTCCGCTCCAAGGAGTTTCACGACGGCCTCGCCCGTTACCCGGAGCGGTCCACCTACCGGGTGATGAAGCCCGAGCTGAACGGCTATTGGCAGTTTTTCGGCCGTATCGACGTCGGCGAAGGGTTCTTTTTTCACGCGCCCGTCCCCGCGGATACCACTCGCGAGAATTACGATTTTCTCGGGCTGCTTCATGACGCCGCGGGGTTCGAATTCGATGCGGCGTTCGATTACCTGGGTTTCTGGGACCTGCGGGTTCTGGTGGCCGAGGAATACCGCAAGGGCCGGATATTCATCGCCGGCGATGCGGCCCACTCGCACCCGCCCTATGGCGGCTTCGGCCTCAACAACGGGTTGGAGGATATTCGAAACCTGGGGTGGAAGCTGGCCGCGCGGCTCGAGGGTTGGGGCGGAGAAACCCTGCTCGAGTCGTATGGCCTGGAGCGTCAGCCCGTGTTCCGGGATATCGGAGAGACGTTGATCGGCGGCCGGATCAGGGACGACGCGGCATTCTTCGGCGAATTCAATCCGGAAAAGGACAGGGCCGCCTTAGAGGCGGCGTGGGAAAAGGAATCGGGCCGCGCCGGCGGATTCATCCGGCGCTACGAACCCAGCTACGGCGGCTCGCCGATCATCGCCGCCCCCGACGGCGCGATTACGACGGCCATCGGCGAGCATACGTTCGAGGCCCGCGCCGGACATCATCTGGCGCCGCGCGGTCTTTCGACGGGCTCCAACGTCTACGACGAACTCGGCGGCGGATTTACGCTGATCGCGCTGGATGCGTCGGATGATGAAATCCGGGCATTTGCCGACGCGGCCGGCGAAATCGTGCTTCCCTTGAGCATTGTCCGCGATACCGCAGCGGACGAGCGGGCGGATTACGGGCGGCGCTTTGTTCTGGTCCGGCCCGACCACTTCATTGCGTGGTGCGCGGATGAAATCCCCGACGATGCGCGCGCCCTGTTGCGGTCGGTCACCGGCGCGCCATAGGCGCCCGGTTTCGACGGTTCGCACTCCATCGACGTGGGGCGCCGCCCACTATGGCGGCGGTCACGCCCGAAAATGAGGGTGCGACGGGATGGCGCGTGATAGGCTGGTCCCGCTACCGCACCGGGAGGACGACATGGCATTGAGAGACAAACCCCCATTCAGGGCCGACCATGTGGGCAGCCTTTTGCGCCCGGCCGCCCTGGCTGAAACCCGGGAGAAACATCGGAAGGGCGAGGTATCGGACGAGGAACTGCGCCGCATGGAGGATGCCGCCGTCCTCGACGCCATCGGCCTGCAGGAACGGGTCGGGCTCAAGGGCATCACGGACGGGGAAATGCGCCGCGACTATTGGCACCTGGATTTCATGTGCGGCTTCGACGGCGTCGAACTCAGCCAGGAAACCTACGGCATGAAATTCAATGCCGGTATCTCGGTCGCGACGACCTACGTCGACGGCAAGGTCTCCTATCCCAAGGGCGGCAACATGCTGGATCATTTCAGGTACCTCAATTCGGAGGCCCGCGAGACCGCCAAGTTCTGTTTTCCGACCGCCGGCATGTATCACTTCCGGCCGGGCCGCGACGGTATCAGCGAAGAGGCCTATCCGGATCTCGACGAATTCTGGGAAGATATGGGAAAGGCCTACAACGATGCGGTGATGGATTTCGTCGCCAACGGCGCGACCTATCTGCAGATCGACGACGTCAATTTCTGCTACCTCTGCGACCAGGAGCAGCGTGAACGGGTCACGGCGAGGGGCGACGATCCCGAAGACCTTCTCGACACCTACATCAGGGTCAACAACGCCTCCATCGCCGGGCGGCCGGACAATGTCACCGTCACCACCCACATGTGCCGCGGCAATTTCCAAAGCTCGTGGATGGCGCAGGGCGGCTACGAGCCGGTGGCCGAGAAGATGTTCAACGAGACCGATGTGGACGGCTTCTTCATGGAATTCGACAGCGACCGGGCAGGGGACTTCGAGCCGCTCCGTTTCGTGCCCAAGGACAAGATGGTGGTTCTCGGCCTGGTGACCTCCAAGTTTCCCGAACTGGAGCCCAAGGACGAACTCAAGGCCCGGGTCGAGGAGGCATCCAGGTACGTGGATATGGACCAGCTTTGCATCAGCCCCCAGTGCGGCTTCGCCAGCACCCACCACGGCAACAAGCTGAGCGAAGCCGAGCAGGAAGCCAAATTGGCTCTTTGCGTCGAAGTCGCGAATGATATCTGGGGCGGGTGATTGCGGCCGGCGCGCCGCCGCCGAAGCCCGCGCCAAAGCGGTGACGTACAAAAAAACGGGGCCGAACGGCCCCGTTTTCCGTTTCAGGGCGTCAAGCCCTAGAGCGTATTTGAGATTGATTGAATCATTTTAGGGATTCCCAAGTATGGGCGAACCATGATTCAAGATGGATGCTGGGCAAGGAGGCCAGCATTCATGGCGAGACCTTATTCGATTGATTTGCGAGAGCGTGTTGTTTTGGCGGTTTTGGCGGGGGAGAGTTGCCGCGCTGTAGCGGCTCGGTTTGGGGTTGCGGTTTCGAGCGTGGTTAAGTGGTCGCAGCGCTACCGGCGGACGGGGAGTGTTGCGCCCGGCAAGATGGGCGGTCACCGCCGCCGGGTTCTTGAGCCCCATCGGGAGTTCATTGTCGGCCGGATCGACCAGGAGCCGCATCTGACGCTGCATCGGTTGAGAGACGAGTTGGCCGCTCGGGGTGTCAGGGTATCCCACAGCACGGTATGGCTGTTTCTGCGCCGTGAAGGGCTGCGCTTTAAAAAAAACCCTGTTCGCCGTTGAACGGGCGCGCGCGGACATCGCCCGCCATCGCAGGCGCTGGAAGGCGTGGCAGGCAAAGCTTGATCCCGAACGGCTGGTATTCATTGATGAAACCTGGATCCGGACCAATATGGCCCCGCTGCGCGGCTGGGGGCCGAAAGGGGAGCGGGTCCGCGGCTTTGCCCCCCATGGGCGGTGGCACACCCTGACCTTCATCGGCGCGCTGCGCTGCGACCGGTTCACCGCGCCCTGCGTCTTCGACGGCCCCATCAATGGCGTGTGCTTCCGCGCCTACGTCGAGCAGCTGCTCGTGCCGACCCTGGTGCCCGGCGACATCGTCATCATGGACAATCTCGGCAGCCACAAGTCAAAAGCCGTGCGAAACGCCATCCGTGCCGCCGGAGCCAAGCTGTGGCTCCTGCCCAAATATTCCCCCGACCTCAATCCCATCGAGCAGACCTTTGCCCAAATCAAGCACTGGATGAGAAACGCCCAGAAGCGGGAGATCGACGACTTATGGCGCCATCTCGGGAGCCTCATCGACACCATCGAGCCACAGCAATGCGCCAACTACTTCAAAAACGCAGGATACGCTTCCGTCAAAATATGAAACGCTCTAGCCGACGTGGCCGCCCAGATGGCCGGCCATCCAGTCGGCGCTCTGCGGGCTGTACTTGTAGCGCAGGTTATTGGCGCAGTGGTTGCCGCCCTTCAGGATATTGAGCTCGACCGGGCCCGACGCGGCGGCCGCGAGCGCCTCCTGTTCTCCGGGGGGCGTCAGAACGTCCAGTTCGCCGCCGACGATGTAGAGCGGGCAGGTGATCTCCTTGGCGCAGTCCCGGAGATCGACCTGTTTGGCGATCCCGTAGGCCTCGTCCTCGGACTTGGAATGGGACCGAACGACGAATACCTCGTTGGTGGCCCGCTGCTCCCAGAGTGCGCCGAAATAGAACGGCCCTGAAATGGAGATGCAGGCCTTCAACCGTTTCTCGAACGCCGCGGCCCGGGGCGCGTAGTATCCGCCGAAGCTGACACCCCACACGCCCATGTTCGCGGCATCGATATCGTCTCGGGCGCTTACCGCGTCGCAGACGGCCGTCACCGCTTCCTCGTAGGCCGGATTGATGGGAAAATCGTACTCGCCCTCGCCTTGCCCGGGACCGTCGAACGCCAGGGTGGCGATGCCCCGCTTGTGGAAATGCGCTTCGTTGGTGCCCATTTCCTCCTTCGCCGAGTCCATCCCCATGCACATGATCACCAAGGGCGGACGCTCCACCCCGGCCGGCTTCCGCAGATTTCCGTAAAGCGTGCCGTTCTTGTATGGGATTTCGATCCGTTCGCCGGGCGGGTCCAGGCAGGGCAGCGCGAGGTTCCGGCATTCCACGGCTTTGGCATGTGTCGCCTTGAGTTGCTCCATGTCGTTGACGAAAACGAACTTGGCGAAGTGGTAGAGCACCCCCGCCGTATCCAGGTGCTGCGCGGCCGAAATGGTTCGTCCGGCGTCCAGAGCCTCGCGGCCGCGCGCCTCATGCTCGGATGCCCGGGCGGCCCAATGGCGGCACCAGTCGTCCCAGACCTCCAGCCCGTCCATCACTTCCTGATAGTCGGTCAACGGGACGCCATTCGAAATAAACCTCGGCGCCCATCGCTCGATCACCGCGAGGATGCGTTCGTCTTTGGCGGTATGCCGGAATTTATCGTCATTGGGCATCGATCGGTCCTCCCAAACCGCACGTCACATGGTCGCGAATTTTGAGTTTTTCCCGAACCGCGGGTCAAGCCATCGATTCCGGCCATCGATTCCGGCCATCGATTCCGGCCATTGATTCCGGAACGGACGTGCGGCATTGCGCCCGCCTCTTGGGGGCGACGGGTTGATTGGCTATGCTGCGCCAAACCACAAGGGGCCAGACCACGAAGGGCCAGGACACAAGAGGGAAGACCATATGGCCAGGAAGCCGCCAAGCCTCGCGGACCGGAGAGAACGGCTGCCGGAAGTCGGGGGCATTCTGCATCTCGAACATTTCAATTGCGAGGTGCTGGACCACGATATCGTCACGACTTTTTTCATGGCCGGCCTCGGATTGACCCGCGACCCCTACAGGCGCACCGATCACCGGAACATGGGGGTCAACATAGGCTTGCAGCAATTCCATTTGCCGCGGCGAGGCATGGAAACGCCGCCCTATCACGGCGAGATCGGACTGGTGGTGCCGGAATTCAAGGCGATGAAGGCCAGGCTCGACCGGCTGAAGCGGGACGGCAAATTCAAGGGCACCCGGTATGCCTGGAAAATGGAGGGCAGGACCCCGGTCGTCACCGCGCCTTGGGGCCTGAAGATCCGGCTGCAAAAGGCGGGGACCGTCCCATTCCTCAAGCCCCTCGGCATGAACTACGTGGATGTTCCCGTGGAACCGGGGCTGGCGGCGCCCATCGGCGGATTTTTCAGCCGGCTCATGGATGCGCCGGTTGCCATGCGGTCCATCAAGGGAGAGCGGACGGCGGTGGTTACCATGGGGCCCTTTCAATATGCCCGGTTCCGGGAACGCAAACTCAAGGACTACAATCTCTATCGGTTCCACATGGCCTACTACGTCAGCCGCTACAACCAGATCCGGGATGCGGTCGCCCGGCAGGGCTGCATGGACGGGGAGGGCCTTGGCCAGGTGTTCTTCTTTTCCGAAATTTTCGATCCCGAGAACGGCGATACCATCCTCGAGATGACCCAGGAAGCCAGGAGCGTCTACCATCCGGACTTCATGCGCCCGCTGGTCAACCGCTGGCCGATTGTCGACGAGCCGTTTTCCGATCAGGCCGCGGCTCAGGCGGCCTTGGCGGATGTCAGCGGCGTGGCGCCGGGGGTGAAGGTGTGACCGGCTATTTCGCGGCGGACGAGGTGCCCGAAGTCTGGCGTGAGGCCGCGGCAAGCTTGCTCACCTGAACCCGCAGCAATCGGATCAGTCCTTCCATCCCCTGTTTGCTCAGCACGGAGCGAAACTCGGAACGCTGGGTGACCGCCATGCTGACGCCGGAGATCACGACGTCCAGAATCTTGTGGCCATTCGGCCCGTTTCGAACCCTCCAGCCTACGTCGATCGGCGGGCCGCTCGTCCTGGATATACGTGTGCTCACCAGCACGTCCCTTTTGCCCACCGGCCGCGCACCGACAATTTCAAAGGTCTCGCCGGTATAAGCGCCAAGCCGCCTGGCATAGGTTCGGAGGACGAATTCGCGGAAGAGTTTCTGATACTGGTCCCAATGTTCCGCCGAAGCGCGCCGCCATGCCCGCCCGAGGACAAAACGCCCGATGGCATCGAGGTCGATATTTTCGGCAAGCAGCGAGCGAACCTGCTCTTCCTTGCCGCTGAGCGGTACACCGTCGGCCCGAAGTACCTTGAGCGCCTGGTCGCTCAAACCGCCGATAAACGCCGCCGCTTTGTCAGGCGAGGTTTCCGCGACCGCGGGAGAGCCGCCCCACGCCATCAATATTACGGCAAGAGTTAGAACAAATCGCTTCACCGCCACCTTTCTCCCCAGGGCTTTACCGGTGCTGGTTATATTTTTCGCCCTATGGGGCGGCAACACAATTTTCGGTTGTCCGAACCTCGACGGCGTCTATTATTCCGCCGCTTCGCGTTTGGCGCCGTCTCTCAGCAGCCGCACGGTTTCGTCGGTAAACCGGACATCGCCGAATATCTGCGCCATCATGCCGAGGGTTGCGTTGTGCTCCTCGTCGGTACGGGTCGCGTTGGCGTCGGCGACGAAAATCACCTTGAAGTTCCGCATCATGGCGTCCCGCGCCGAGCACTCGCAGCATACTTTGGTGAGCGTTCCGACAATGATGACCGTGTCGATCCCGCGCTCGCGCAGACGATCCTCGATGTCCGAGGATCCGGGCAAAAACGCGCTGTAGCGGTTCTTCCGGACGTAGAGGTCGCCATCCCGGGTATCCAGGTCACCCCACACCTCGTGGCCATGATCGCCATCCGTCAGCCAGTTCAATGTCGTGTCCTGGCGGTCTTTCTTGGAATCCCCTTCAAAAAACACCGACCAGTCGTCCAGGCAGGCCTCGGTCTGGGTCATCTGTACCCAAACCACCGTGCCGCCGCTCTCCCGCGTCGCGGCGGCCAACTTGTTGATGCCGGGAACGATTTCCCGGGCATAGGGCACTTCGATGGGCGCCCCTTCTTCGAGAAAGACGTTCTGCATATCGATGACCACCAGCGCCGTCCGGGCGCTGTCGATGGTTTCGAACAGGTGTTGACGCCCGCGGCGGCGCTTCGCGCCCTCGACGGCGTAGGCTGGAACTTCGCATTTGTGCATGGGTCCGCTCCCCGTTACGAGTTGGCCGGATTGTAGCGCCAAAGGAGGCGTGACTGAAAGCCCGTGATCATTCGGATTTGAGCAGGCGTCTATTGCGGACCGACCCCGCGGCGCCGGGATCGGCTCTCGGTTCCCGGGCTTGAATTACCCCCGAATTGGCGTTTCAGTAGGGACGGTCCATGGATGGATCCGATCCGAACGAAGTCGCCCGAGGAAACGGCATGAGGAAACGGCCCGAGGAAACAAAATGTCTGATCCGCTGAAAATCGCCGTCATTGGCGGGGGGCCGGGCGGTCTCTTTTTCTCCATCCTGATGAAAAAGGAAAATCCGGCGCACGACATCACCGTCTACGAACGCAATCGCGCCGACGATACCT
Source organism: Rhodospirillales bacterium (assembly GCA_965221855.1). Lineage (GTDB taxonomy): Bacteria > Pseudomonadota > Alphaproteobacteria > Rhodospirillales > UBA2165 > JAJDXO01. The sequence continues at coordinate 585,717 of CBDCSV010000007.1, forward strand.
TCGGTTTCGCGGTCGTGTTCTCCGATGAAACCCTCAAGGGCTTCATGGGGCGGGACGAAAAGACCCACGAAGCCATCACCGAGGCCTTCGGCTATTGGGATGAAATCGAGGTCCGCTACCGGGATCAGCGTATTCGGTCCGGCGGCCACGGTTTCTGCGGTATCTCGCGCATCCAGCTGTTGAATCTCCTGCAGGCGCGGGCGACGGAACTCGGCGTCGCCATCGAGTACGAGTACGAAGTCGACAATCTGGATCAGTTCGCCGACTGCGACCTCATCCTGGGGTCGGACGGGGTGAACAGCTGGGTCCGGGAAACCTACAAGGACCGGTTCAACCCGACCATCGACTATCGGAAGACCAAGTTCGTCTGGCTCGGGACCACCCATGTGTTCGACGCGTTCACGTTCATCTTCCGCGAGAACGAACACGGCTGGCACTATCTGCACGCCTACCGCATGGGCAAGAACCAGTTCGGCGACCAGGGCGCCACCTGGATTCTCGAATGCCACGAAGACACCTGGAAAAACGCCGGCTTCGACAAGATGACCGAGGAGGAGACGGTCGCCTACTACGAGGAGATGTTCGAAGAGGAGCTGGAAGGTCATCCGATGATCGCCAACCGCTCCATCTGGCGCAACTTTCCCGCCGTCTACAATGAGAACTGGCACTTCGACAACGTCGTGCTGATCGGCGACGCCTGCCACACCGCCCAGTTCTCCATCGGGTCCGGCACCAAGATCGCCATGGAGGACGCCATCGCGCTGGCCGACGCCATGACCCGGCACGGCAGGGATGTGAAGGCCGGCCTCCAGGCCTATGAGGATGCGCGCAAGGACGAGGTGGGGATGCTGCAGCACACGGCGCTGGTCAGCTTGCAGTGGTACGAAAACGCGCGGCGCTTCAACGTCTTCGATCCGCCGCAGTACGCGTTTTCGTTCCTGACCCGCTCCAAGAGCGTCACCTACGAGAACCTGAAAATGCGGGATCCCGCCTACGGTGCCGACGTGGACCGGTGGTTCGCCGAAATCGTCCGCCAGCAGGGCTTCGATGTGCCCCACAACAACCCGCCGCCGCCCATGTTCACGCCTTTCCGAATCGGCAACATGGTGGTGGAAAACCGGGTGATGGTCTCGCCCATGTGCCAGTACTCGGCGGACGACGGGACGGTCACCGACTGGCATCTCGTGCATCTTGGCGGGTTCGCCGTCGGCGGCGCCGGGCTGGTCTACACCGAGATGACCGATGTTTCCCGGGAAGGCCGCATCAGCCCCGGCTGCGCCGGCATGTACAAGGCGGAACATGTGGACGCCTGGAAGCGGATCGTCGATTTCGTCCACGGCAACAGCCGGGCCAAAATTTGCATTCAGCTGGCCCATGCGGGCCAGAAGGGGTCGACCAAACTTTCATGGGAGGGGGACAACGAGCCCCTCGAAGAGGGCAACTGGGAAATCGTTTCGGCCTCGGCCCGGGCCTATCAGCCGGGCAATCAGGTGCCGAAGGAGATGGACCGGGCCGATATGGACAAGGTCCGGGAGGACTTTGCCCGCGCGGCCGGGATGGCGGAGCAGGCCGGGTTCGACATGCTCGAAATTCACATGGCCCACGGCTACCTGCTGTCCAGTTTCATCTCGCCGCTCTCCAATCTGCGGACCGACGCGTATGGCGGGCCGCTCGAGAACCGGATGAAGTTCCCGCTGGAGGTGCTTCGCGCCGTGCGCGAGGCATGGCCGGCGGAGAAACCCGTCGCGGTCCGTATCTCGGCCACCGACTGGGTCGAGGACGGCGGCCTCACCGGAGACGATGCCGTCGAAGTGGCGAAGATGCTCAAGGCCAACGGCGCCGACATCATCGACGTTTCGGCCGGGCAGACCTCGACGGACGCCAAACCGGTCTATGGCCGCATGTTCCAGGTCCCGTTTTCGGAGCAGGTTCGTCTGGAGGCCGGGGTGCCGACCATCGCGGTCGGCAACATCACGTCGGCGGATCAAATCAACACCATCGTCGCCGCGGGCCGGGCGGACATCTGCGCCCTGGCGCGCCCGCACCTCCTCGATCCGCACTTCACCCTGAAGGCCGCCGCCCATTACGGCTACAAGGACCAGCTGTGGCCCAACCAGTATTTGAGCGCCAAACCCCAGGCCGAGACCGTGGCCGAGCGGGACAACCAGGCCCTGGCCGAATTGCGCGAGGCGGCAAAGCCGCCCAGCCAGTGGCAGTACTGGGGCGCGGCCAAGAAGGACGCCGCCGAGTAGCCGGCCTGCCGCCTGGAAGGATTATGCCCCCAGCCGGCCGCCGATCTCCGGAGAATCTCCGGCATATCGATAGGCGCGGAACAGGGCGCCCACGGGGCCCAGCAACGGGCCTTCGTTCCATTCCGCGGTAAAGGGATTGACGTACTCCCAAACAATTTCGCCGCCGGGCGTCACCTCGAAGATACAGCCCCAAAGACCTTCGCAAATCAGCGTGTTGCCGCCCGCCAGGCGCTGGGCGCCCGAGATAAAAGGGCTGGAGAAGCTGTGATGGGGCCGCGCGGAATATTCCCAGATCACGGACCCGTCGTCCGGGTTCATCTCCAGGACCTTTGATCCCAGCGGCATTTGACCGACCCGATTGGCGAACAGCATGAGATTGCCGTTGTCCAGAAAATGCGGGTCGTGAGGCAATCCCCATTCCGGCTTGCTCAGTTGCCACGAGAAGCCGTTGGTCTTCTTGTCGATGACCGCCAGGAGATTGAAATCCCGAAAGCCGACGAGGTAGCCGTCCCCGCCGACCGGTACGACGGCGTTCGTGTGACCCCATTCCGCGCGAAGCAGCACCGGCGGGATGGGCCAATCCTCGATCGCCATGTGCTCCTGCGCCCGCCATTCCCAGACGAGATCACCTTCCGGAGACACCTCGCGCACCACTTCGCCAAATATGCCGTCCGGGTGTTCGGATTTCGGGACACCGCCACGGACTCGTGATGCGTTTTCCTCGCTCAACAGCTCCCACGCGAGATAAACGGTGTTGCCGTTCGGCAGCCGGCGCATGTCGTGGTGCTGCAGGTCGTCCAGATGTTCCCAGACCACGTTGCCGTCCCAGTCGACCTCTCGAATGATGCCGCCGCGCGGCAATATTCCTTCGGGCGTCGCCCCGCCGTCCAATGACGACAGGAGATTTCCATTGGGAAGCAAACGTGCGTAGCTGCCGATTCGATCCGAGTGACGCCACTGATGGACGATCTCGCCCTCGAGGTCGATGAGGTAGGTTTCGTGCCTGTAGAGCGGTGAGAAGAGCGTGAAGCCCGGGGTGGCTTTGCCCTCCATATTCAGGGTGAGACCCTTTGGATCAAACCGCATCAATCGTCTCCGAACGCCGCCCGGACCTGACCGGCGATGACCAGCTTCTGAATTTCCGAAGTTCCTTCGTAAATGCGCAGCGCGCGGATTTCCCGATACAGTTTTTCCACGGTACGCCCCGACACCACGCCTTCGCCGCCGAAAATCTGCACCGCCTGGTCGATCACCTGTTGGGCGCTCTCGGTGGCGTGCAGCTTGGCCATGGCCGATTCCCGCGTGACGCGGGCCTCCCGGGTGTCCTTGGTCCAGGCCGAGCGGTAAACCAGCAGCGCCATGGCGTCGATGGCCACGGCCATGTCGGCGATTTTTTCCTGGATGAGCTGAAACTCGGCGATGGCCGAGCCGAAGGCCTGCCGGGATTCCGCGCGGCCGACGGCTTCGTCCATGGCGCGCCGCGCGAATCCAAGGGCCGCCGCGCCCACGGTGGAGCGGAAGACGTCCAGCGTCGCCATGGCGATCTTGAACCCGTCGCCGCCCTCGCCCAGGCGATGCGAGCCTTCGACCCGGCAGTCGTTGAATTCAAGGGTGCCCAGGGGATGGGGCGCGATAACGTCGATGCGCTCCGAAACCGATAGCCCTGAATTGTCCGCATCGACCACGAACGCCGAAATTCCCCGCGCGCCTTCCGCCTCGCCGGTGCGGGCGAAGACCACGTAGTGATCGGCGATACCAGCATTGGAGATCCAAGTCTTCTCGCCGTTGATCACCCAGCCGTTGCCGTCGGCCTCGGCCGCCGTGGTCATGCTGGCGACGTCGGAGCCGGCGCCCTTTTCCGAGATGGCGAAGGCTGCGATCTTCTCGCCGGCCGCCACGGGCGGCAGGTAACGGCTTTTCAGTTCATCCGAGCCGAACAAAGATATGGAGCCGGTGCCGAGCCCCTGCATGGCCATGGCGAAATCGGCGAGACCCGAATAGTAGCCCAGTGTTTCACGGGCAATGCACAGGCTGCGCACGTCGAAGCTTTCGGAGGAGCCGCCATAGGCCGCGGGTACGCACGCCTTGAACCAGCCGGCCGCGCCGATGGCCGTGACCAGCTCCCGCATCCGGGCGTCCAGCTGTTCGTTGTCGCCGGGTTCGTCTTCGGTAATGCCGGGAATGTTTGCGGCCGCCCACTCGCGGATGCCCCGGGCATACTCCCGGTGAGCATCATCGAAGAACGGCCAGTTGAGGAAGGTGGTATCGGGCATCGCCTAATCGCCCTCGAAGACCGGTTTTTCCTTCGCCACGAAGGCCTGGTAAGCCCGTTTGAAATCCTCGGTCTCCATGCAGACCGCCTGGGCCTCCGCCTCCGCGGCAATCGCCTGCTCGACGCTCATCTCCCACTCGTCGTTCATCATCTTCTTGGTGACGGCGTGGGCGAAGGTCGGACCGGCCGCGAGCTTGCGCGCGCTCTCCAGCGTTTTTTCCAATAATTCACCGGACGGGTGGAGCGCATTGAAGAAACCCCAGTCGAGGGCTTCCTCGCCGGACATGGATCGGCCCGTATAGAGCAGCTCGGCCGCGCGGCCCTGGCCGATGATCCTGGGCAGGATGGCGCATGCGCCCATATCGGCGCCCGACAGCCCCACCCGGACGAAGAGGAACGCCACCTTGGCTTCGGCCGTGCCGTAACGGAGATCGCTCGCCATGGCGAGTATGGCGCCCGCGCCGGCGCACACCCCGTCGACGGCGGCCAGGATCGGCTGCGGACAGGCCCGCATCGCCTTCACGACGTCGCCGGTCATGGTGGTGAACGTCCTCAGTTCGTCGCCGTTCATTTCGACCAGCGGGCCGATGATGTCGTGGACGTCGCCGCCGGAACAGAAGTTCCCGCCGGCGCCGGTGATCACCACCATCTTGACGTCGTCGGCATCGTTCAATGCCCGGAAGGTGTCGCGCAGTTCCGCATAGCTCTCGAAGGTGAGAGGATTTTTCCGTTCCGGGCGGTTCAGGGTGACGATCGCCACCTTGCCGTCGACGGACCAGTCGAAGTGTTCGGCTTTGATGTCGGATGCGTTCATGGCGTTTCCCTAGTTGGTCACCGAACCGCCGGAGACGACGATGCTCTGGCCGGTGATCGCGGCGGACGAGGGCAGGGCGAGCCAGGCAACCGTCTCGGCGACTTCATCGGGTGTGATCAGGCGGCCGATGGGGCTGGTTCCGGCCAGATGGGCGCGGGCTTCGTCCGCCGACTGGCCGGTTTTCTCGACGATATTGTCGACCGCCTCGGCCACCAGGTCGGTGTCCGTGTAGCCCGGGCAGACGGCGTTGACGGTGACGCCCTTGGTGGCGCATTCCAGCGCCAAGGAGCGGGTGAAGCCCACGACCCCGTGCTTGGAGGCAGAATAGGCGGCGATATAGGGGTAGCCGCGCAGCCCCACGGTCGAGGAAATGTTGATGATCCGGCCATAGCCGGCCTCGCGCATGGCCGGATAGACCTGCCCCGTGCAAAGGAACGTACCGGTCAGGTTGAGCCCGATGGTCATCTCCCAGAATTCCAGGCTCATCCGGTGCATGGGCGCGCTTTTCCCGACGCCGGCATTGTTGACCAGGATTTGAGCCGGGCCCAGCTCGCCCTGCACGGAATCGAAGGACGCCGCCACGTCGCCGGCCTGGGAGACGTCGGCGGCGGCGGATGCCACCTGAACGCCGTGTTCGGCCGAGATTTCCCGGGCCTTGGCATCAAGATCCGATTGGCCGCGGGCAATCAGCGAGACGTTCGCGCCCATCCGGGCGAGAAACGCCGCGCACGCCGCACCGATGCCCTTGGAGCCGCCGGTGACGATGGCATGCTGCCCGGCGAGCGCCTTGTCGGCAAACATGTTGGATTGGACCGGAAGCTCCGGCGCGGTGTCGTCCATTCATGACCTCCCTGCGGCCGTTACTGTGGCCAAAGGGAAGTCGTTGGGCAAGCCCGCCAAGCCACGTGTCCGGCTACTCGCCGCTCTTCAGAATCTCGTCGATGGTCACCATCCGGCCTTCCCTGGCCGATTTGACGCCGGCCCGGATGACCGCCAGCGAGCGGGTCGCCCATTCGCCGCCGACCTCGGGCTCGGTATCGTCCCGGATGCAGTCGCCGAATTCCTGCATCTGCTCGGCGATGGTATCGTTCTTTTCGAACGGCACGTGTTCGGGCCTCTCGTCGCCCTGTTCCAGGAAATACATGCCGGTGTGCAGGGTGTAGAGCGCCGACGCCTTTTTGCCGTAGATGTTCATGACGTAGTTCTCCCCCGCCGACGCGTAGCCGGCATTGAGGGTCGAGACGGCGCCGTTCTCGTGTCTGAGCACCAGACCGGCCACATCGGGGTTGTCGCCCGGGAGCACGAGCTGGGACAGCATGCCCGAGACCTCGACGACGGGTCCGATGATCATCTCCAATACATCCACATAATGGGGGCCGATCTGCAGCATCACGCCCCCCGGCATGCCCTCGGCGGTATAGCGCCAATGCCCCTCATCGAAGGCGCCCAGGCGGTCGCGGCTGATATTGGCCTCGGCCTGAACCAAGATGCCGAAGTCGCCGTTCCTGACCTTCTCATGGACCCATCGGAATTGGCTCTCGCGCCGGCGCTGAAAGCCAATGGACAATTTGACGCCGGCGTCCCGGCAGGTTTTGGTGATCTCGGCGCCCTCGCCGGTGGAATTGGCGATGGGCTTGTCGAGAAACACATGCTTGCCGGCTTCCGCTGCTTGCCGCGTGGTTTCCAGGTGGATGTCGTTGGGCGTCGTGTTGATGATTCCGTGGATATCCGGATCGGCGAGGATGTCCTCGTAGCTGTCATAGGCCTTGCAGCCGTACGCCTCGGCGAACGCCCGGCGCTTTTTGTCCGAGCGGGTGAAGCAGCCGGCGATTTCCACCCCCAGCGCCCGCGTCACTCCGTCCGCAAGAACGTTGGACCACCAGCCGATGCCCAGGGACGCCAGTCGGATCGTTTCAGTCATTGTCGTGTCGCTCCGTTGGATACGCGCCGGGACCGATGCTCGGCGTAGAAGGACCAGAAGATCGAAAGCGCCGCCATGCTCAGGAAGACGACGCTGAACGGCGACGTGAAGAAGATTGTGGGGTCGCCCTGGGAGCTTGCGAGCGACACGCGAAGATGCTCCTCGAGCGGCCGGCCGAGGACCAGGGCCAGGAGCAGCGGCACCACCGGCATGTCGAGCCAGCGCATGGCGAGACCCAGCAGCCCAAACCCGAACATCACATAAACGTCGAAGAAATTGTTGCGCAGCGCGTAGGAGCCGATGACGCACAAAAGCGCGATCGTCGGCATCAACAGCGCGTTTGGCGTCGCCAGAACCTTGACCAGCAGCCGCAGGCCGAGGAACCCGATGACGATGTTGAAGAAGTTGGCATACATGAAGGAGAAGATCACGCCGAAGGCGAAGCCTCCGTTTTCGACGAACAGCAGCGGTCCCGGCGCCAGCCCGTGAATCAGCAGCGCGCCGATGAGGATCGCGGTGACCGGATCGCCCGGGATTCCCAACGTCATCATCGGCACGAGCGCTCCGCCGGTGACCGCGTTGTTGGCGCTTTCCGGCGCGGCGATTCCCTCGACCGCGCCCTTGCCGAATTCGTCACGGTTCCTGGAAACCCGCTTGGTGTAGTCATAGCTGATGAACGCGGCGATGGGACCGCCGGCGCCGGGCAGGATTCCAAGAAACGCACCGACCGGCGCGCCGATGGAGACGGGCAGCCGGATTCGTTTGAGATCCGCCCAGCGGGGCAGCACCCGCCTGATGCGCGCGGCCTTGTGCCGGGTCTCCTTGTCGCTGATCAATTCGACGAAATTGTCGACCAGCTGGGGGATGGCGAACAGGCCGATCAGCGCCGTCAGGAAGTGGATGCCGGCAATCAGGTTTACCTGGCCGAAGGTAAACCGCTGCGAACCCATCATCGGGTCCTGGCCGATTGTGACGATCATCAACCCGATGACGGCGGAGAGCAGGCCCTTGATCACCGATCTGGCGGCAAAGCTGCAAATGATCGTCAGGCCGAAAAAAACCAGACTGAACAAATCCGGCGACTGGAACCGGAGCGCAATCTCCGCCAGCAGGGGCGCGATGAAAAACAATCCGGCGAACGAGACCATGCCGCCGATAAAGCTGGCCGTGATGGCGAGGCCCAGCGCCCGCCCGGCCTCTCCCCGCTGGGCGAGGGGATGGCCGTCGAGACCGGTGGCCGAGGCCGACGGCGTGCCCGGGATGTTGAGCAGGATCGCCGAGAAACTGCCGCCGGTCATGCCCGAAACGTAGAGGCCGAGGAGCAGGGCGATGGAGATGGTCGGCTCCAGGACGAAGGTCAACGGCAGGACGATGATGATGCCGGTGGAGATGGTCATGCCCGGGATCATCCCGACGACCAGGCCGAGCAGCGAGCCGATGCCGGTGGCGATCAGGCTCGACATCATGCTTGCCTGGGCAAATCCGTCGAGGATATCCGGGTTCATCCAATCACCCCCGAAAGAATGCCGCTCGGCAGCCGAATCTGAAAAACTTCACGGAACAGGAAGAACAGGGCGATCGAAATCCCGACGGAGCCGCCCACCAGCCAAAGCGGGCGGCGCTCGCCGTACAGGTACATCAGGGCCAAAAAGAACGGGATATTCGCCGCGAGGAAACCGAGCGTGGGCAGCGCGGCGAGATAGACCACGAACGCAACGCCGCCCCACAGATATTTGTTCGGCGCCACGTCCGGCGCCTTGGGCACCGCGTCGCTTGCCGCCGGACGCAGACCCTGGAACAGCAGCGCAGCCGAGAGAACCAGGAACAGCACCGCGATAACCCAGGGGAAGAACGATGGTTGGGTGGTGCTGCCGATGTCGCGCGTCGGCAGGTTCGCGGTGAGGACCGTATAGCCGATGCCGATGGCCAACAGAAAAATGGCGGCAATCAGATTGCGCCTGCGCATATTGAACCTTGCCCTCAAAAAGTCGGGGCGGTCCGCCAGGCAAACAGCAAAACCGCCCCGTGTCCTCCGTTACGGGTGCACTATTTCTTCATCTTGGATTTGTACATCCCGGCCTTTTTCATGATGTCGACGATGTTGGCATTGGAGCGTTCGAGCTTGGCCGCGAATTCCTTCTGCCCCATCGGCTTCAACGTCAGGTTCAGCTTTTTCATGCGGCTCGCGAAATCAGGCGAGTTCGCGGCCTTGATCATCGCCGCTTCCAGCTTGTCCTTGATCGCCTGAGGCGTGCCCTTGGCGACCGAAAGGCCGCGGAAGAGGTCGAATTCCATGTCCATTCCGAGTTCCTTGGCGGTCGGAACGTCCGGGGCCGCCGGGTTTCGGCTGCCGCTGGAAAGCATCAGGAACTGGGCCTTGCCGGCCTTAACCAGACGCAGCGGAACGAAGAAAATGTCGACCGCCGCGTCGGCCTCGCCGCTCAGGATCATCTTTCGCCGGTCGGGCGCCTTAACGGGCAGCATGACCGGTTGGCAGCCGGAGAGCGCCGACATGGCGACGCCTGCCAGGTGGGTCGCGCTGCTGAAACCGGCGAAGGCCAGCTTCAGGGTCTTCGGCTTGGCCTTGCACTCGGCGACGAAGTCCTTGAAGGACTTCCAACGGCCGGCCTTGACCACCAGCGGGACGGGCTGTTGCGCGACCTGGCCGATGTGGTCGAACGCCTTGTAGTCGAAATCGACGTTGCCGATGTTCGTGGTGGTCAGGATCGACGTGGAATTCCAGGCGACGGTGTAGCCGTCGGGTTTCGAGTTCTTCACATAGGTATAGGTGATGGCGCCGCCGCCGCCGGGCTTGTTCACCGGCACGACCGGCTGGCCAAGCTCGGCGCTCATCGCCTTGGCGATCATCCGGCCTTCGATGTCGGCGCCGCCCCCGGCGCCGAACGGAATAACGAACTCGATCGGCTTTTCGGGCCATTCGGCTTTTGCCTGCCCGGCCCCCGCGATCAGCGCAATCGCCGCGGCCGATCCCAGAGCAACTGAAGTGAACTTTTTCATTTTAGTCTCCCTGCTAAATGAAGCTTGCTGTCTTGAATTGCACTCGATTTTATCGTTCCAAACCTACTCGATGGATGCGCCGACGGCGTCGACCGCCGCCCTGGCGATGTCTTGATCCTGTTCCCAGTCACCGCCGCTGACGCCAATTCCTCCCAGGCATTCGCCTTCGAAGAATATGGGAAAGCCGCCCTCCATGGCGGTCCAGCGATTTGCGCCGGCGGCGAGCGACAGGCCAATGGCATGCAGCGTATCGAGATCCTGACCTTGCGCGCCGCGCGTCGTCGTCGGGCGTTTGTTCGATGCAGAGGTTACCGCCTTCGTGGTGGAGGAATGAACGGTATGGAACCGCCCCCCGTCCATCCTTTCAAGTAGAATCATATGGCCGCCGGCATCGACGATGGCGACGGTCGCGGCAATTCCGATCTCTTCGGATTTCGCGATGGCCGCCGCCATCATTTCCTTTGCGCCTGCGTTGGTCAGACGCCGGGTGGCCGCGACCGCGGCGGCGTTAGTCATGGGACTCTCCCTGTAGGATTCTTGATTGTCGGGCGCCATTGCTGAGCATCGGCTCTTGACGGCATGGAAACACACATCTGCCGCGTAAGTCAAAGAGATTTAGCAATGGGTGACGTAAAAATTTATGTGTCAGTTGGGAATGGGGTACTCCCTGTGGTTTACGACAACCGCAAGAAGGAGCACCCCGATGCCACAGCAAGCTGTAACGATTGAGAACCTACCACAAGCCTTTGAGGTGGTGAAGGAGATGCAAGCAGGCGGATTGGACTGGGGCGAGGGTTATCGCCCGCTTGGCCGCCAGGCGCTGGCCGAGATCATCGAGGGCCGGATGGCCGAGGCGGTGGATCGCTGGCTCGACGGCCTCGATGGCAGCGCTATGCGCGACCGGCGCAACGGCACCTACCGGCGCCGCCTGCTCAGCGAGCTCGGCGACATCGAGCTCAACGTGCCGCGCACCCGGCACTTCTGCCCGACCGAGGTTCTGAAGAGCTACGCAAGGCGCGCTCCAGAGATCGACCGCGCCATCCTGGCCGGCTTCGTGCTGGGGCTCTCGACCCGCAAGGTCGGCGAGGTCCTGCTTGCCCTGCTCGGGCGTCCGGTCTCGGCCGCGACGGTGAGCCGGGTCGCCAAGACCCTCGATCTGTCGGTCGCCGCATTCCACCGCCGGCCGCTGAAGAACGCCTACAAGGCGCTGATGCTCGACGGCGTGGTGCTGGCCTGCAAGACCGGCGCCGGCGCGCTCAGGAGGCCGGTCCTGGTGGCGCTGGGCATACGGCACGACGGCAAGAAGGAGATTATCGACTTCCAACTCGCCGCCAGCGAGAGCGCCGCGGAGTGGGAGCGCTTCCTCACCGCGTTGCACCGCCGCGGCCTCACCGGCGAGGGCCTTGAGATGATCTGCGTTGATGGCGGCCAAGGCCTGCTCGCCGCCTTGCCGATCGTCTATCACGGCATCCCCGTTCAGAGGTGCTGGGCGCACAAAATCAGGAACATCCTCAACAAGGTCCGCGTAGCCGACCAGCAGGCCGTCAAGGCCGACGTCCACGCCGTCATGAATGCCCCCAACCGCCGCAAGGCCGAGACCGCCGCCCGCCGCTTCGCCGACGCCTGGGAAGATACCTACCCCAAGGCCGTCGCCTGCCTGCGCAACGACCTCGACGACCTGCTCACCTGCTTCCGCTACAAGGACCTCGCCGAGCGAAAGCAGGTCAGGACCACCAATGCCATCGAACGGAGGTTCCGCGAGGTTCGCAGACGAACCCGGCCCATGGGAACCTTCAAGGATAAAACCTCAATGGACCGCATCCTCTTCGCGGTCTTCATTCACGAAAACAAGTCTCAGGGAATCAGTACCCCAGTCTCCCTGACACATAACTCTTGACGTTACCTAGCAATGGGTTGAATTAGATTTCATATTATGAAATTATATTCCAGCAATTTTCAATCGATTGGATGGCGATGAACCTCATATCCGCGGACGCCGGGGCCCACCCGAAGGACGGCCGGACAATCCAGTCGGTCACGCGCGCGCTCGACATTCTCGAAGTGCTGTCGATGTCGGAAGGAGAGATGCCGCTGAACGAAATCGCCCGGATGACCGGGCTGAACGTCTCGACCTGCCACCACATATTGCTGACGCTGCTGACCCGGGGGTATGCGGGGCAGGCGCAAAAGGGACGGTCCTATTCCCTGGGTTCGAAGGTCATCGAGCTTTCCTCAAATCGGGCCCGTCAATTCAGTCTGGTGGATCTGGCGATGCCGGCCCTCCGGGAGTTGAACGACAGAACCGGGGAAAACGTCCACCTTGCCGTCATTCAGGGCAATGACTTGGTCATCCTGACCGAACTGGCCTCTCCCAAGATCGTCCGGGTGGTGACGGACTCCATCAGCTTGGCGAACGCCGCGCACGCCAGCGCCATCGGCAAGGCCATTCTCGCCTGGCTGCCGGAGCCGGAAATCACCCGGATTCTCGATCACAAGGGGCTGACCAAATTCACCGACCGGACCGTCGTCGACCGTCACGATTTGATCGAGGGGCTTCGCCATGTCAGGCGGTTCGGCTTCGCCATGGAAAAAGAAGAGTTTTTGCCCGGTGTCGTCAGTGTCGGGACGGCCATTCGGGATTACTCGGGCACGGTGCTCGGCGCCGTCGGCTGTACCATTCCGGGCGGCCGCGCGGACGAGGATCACCTCGAACTCGTGAAAACCGGGGTCCAGGAGTGCGCAGGCTCGATCGCGACCAGGCTGGGACGGCCCTCCGAGGACCAGAGAGAGAACTAGGCCCTTACGCCGCCAAGGGCCCGAATCGGGTGACGTCCGTTCCCTCGGCGCGGCGCTGCTCGCAGTAAGCGGCAAACGCCTCCATGGCCGGCGGAATCTCCGAGCTCAGAACCCCGGCATGGTAACTCGGCCGTTCCTTGATGCGCGCGTACCAGCCGAGAAGATTGGGATGACGATCCAGCGGATAATCCATCAGGTCGAGCCGATGGACGTTGGGCACCCAAGCGATGTCGGCAAGCGAGAACCGGTCGCCCAAGAGCCATTGACGGCCGTTCAGGGCGCCATCGAGCGCCACGAAATAGTCGTGCTGAATTTTCAGCTCTTCGTCGATTTCATCCTTCGGAAAACCGTCGTCGGATGCCCATACCTTCATGAATTCCGTCAGCTCGTCGTTGCGATGGGACGCGACGAGATGAGCCAGCGCTTCGGGCGGCATTTTGTGCATCTTGAACAGGAATTCATGGGTCAACAGCTTCAGGGAGTGTTGGGCATCGTCGGCATCGGCCATCCACTTCAGCATCTTCGCTTCGTCGTCCCTGTTCGCGGGCCTCAGCGGCGGTTCCGGATACGTGGTGTCCAGGTAGTCGATGATGTCGATGCTCTCGATCATGACCCGGCCGTCGACGACCATTGCCGGAACCAGACCCTTGGGGTTGATGGACTGAAATTCCTCGGTCGCGTGTTCCATCTTCTCCAGGTCGACCTCGTGACCGGTCCACGCCAGTCCTTTCTCGTCCAACACCATCCGGACCCGTTGAGAGCAGCTCGAGAGCCAGAAGTGGTACAAGTGAATGCCCGTGAGTGCTTTCACTTCCCGGTTTTGCGTATCGATAAACGGCATTTCGTATCTCCCGCGTGTCCGAATAGCCCCTAAGTGTGAAGACGGTCACAGTAATCTCGCGTGCCGCCACTTATTGTATTATCGTCAAGACCATCGACGGACAGCATATTGTGAGATTACTTCTCGTTCTCGGATTTGTCTTCCTGTGGCCGGCTCATAGTATGGCAATTACATACGATGAGGCGCGGCACCTTTTGGCGCGGACCGGTTTCGGCGTCGCCGAGCCGGCCGACATCCAGAAACTCCTGCCGATGAGTTTCGAGCAGGCGGTGGATCACTTGCTTGACGGCGTCCGGACCGAACCCGTGACGGCTGTTCCCGAATTTGCGGCGGAACCCACTGAACGAAAGAGAGTTCGGCGCATGAATGCCGAGGATCGCCGGGATTTTACCCGGCGCGTGAATGGGGACCGAAAGGCGATGAAAGCGTGGTGGGTGGGCGAAATGCTGGCGACGGATTCGCCGCTGACGGAGCACCTCGTCCTGTTCTGGCACAATCACTTTGCGTCCGAGGGCCGCAAGGTCCGGTTCGGCCAATGGATTTATGCTCAAAACGCCATCTTCAGGAAATATGCCCTGGGCAATTTCGGCAAGATGCTGGTCAAGGTTTCAACCGATCCGGCGATGCTGTTGTATCTTGACGGGCATAAGAACATCAAAGGCAAACCCAACGAGAACTTCGCCCGCGAAGTCCTCGAGTTGTTTTCCATGGGCGAGGGCAGGGGCTATACGGAAAAGGATATCCGGGAGGCCGCCCGCGCCTTTACGGGTTGGACCATCGACTTCGACACCGGCAAGTTCGATTTCAAGTTCGGCCGCCACGACAACAACATCAAGACCGTGCTCGGCGTGGATGGGAACCACGACGGGATGAGCGTGCTTCGGATCATTCTGCGCCGGAACGAGGTCGCGGAGTTCATTACCGAAAAACTATGGCTGGAGTTCGTTTCCCGCGAGCCGGACCCCCGGACGGTCCGCGAACTGGCCGACGGCTTCCGCGCTTCGGGATACGAGCTCAAGCCGCTGCTGAGAGGTCTGTTGCTCAGTAAGGCTTTTCGCGATCCCGCCAATAGGGGAATTCTGGTGAAATCTCCGGTCGATCTCGTCGTTGGCACGCTGCGTCTGTTCCATTTCAAACAAGTGCCGGCAATCAAGGCCTTTTGGTGGCAGAAAGATATGGGTCAAGAGCTGTTCGACCCGCCGGACGTGAAGGGCTGGCGCGGGCATACGGCTTGGCTGTCCTCCACGACGGCGCTGCGCCGGGAGCAGTTCATCCGCGCGGTTCACCGGGGTCTCCGGGCGGGGCGGGCGGCGCAAAACGGCCAGATGATGAAAGCCGGGCCGTTTGGCGCCGCGAATGCGGAAACTTTGCAGGCGGCATTCGAATCGGAGTGGCAGCGGTTGCCCGGTCTCTTGTTAGCCGCCGCCCCTGCCATGCAGTGGCCGGCGAAGGGCAAAGGCATAAATCGCCTGGCAAACCTGACCCTCGATCCGGTCTATCAGTTGAAGTAGGAGATGAACATGAACCGACGGGAGTTCCTCGCCTATTCATCCATGACCGCCGCCGTCTCGGCGGCGCCGTTCGGGATTCTGATGCCGCGCGATGCCCATGCCGCCGATGCCGGCTGGGACCGGACGCTCATTTTGCTCGAACTGAACGGCGGCAATGACGGTTTGAACACCGTCGTACCCTACACAGACCCCAGATACTATTCGCTGCGGCCCGAACTGGCGGTGCCGAGGGACAAGGTGATCCGGCTCGACGAGAAACTGGGACTCCATCCGCGGCTCGAACCCCTGATGGGCTCGTGGCGGGACCGGGAACTGGCCATCGTCCTGGGCGTCGGATATCCCGACCCGAACCTATCTCATTTCAGGGGAATCGATATCTGGGACAGCGCGTCCGATTCCAAGGAAGTGTTGGATGACGGGTGGGTCTCCCGCCTGGTCAAGGAATCCCGCCCGCCGGAGTCGTATGCGGCGGACGGTCTGGTGATGGGCGGAATTCGGTCGGACCCTTGATGGGCGGCGGCGCCCGCGTCGTCCAGTTGCCCAGGGAGCCCGGCAAATTGCTCAAGCAGGCGACGCGGCTCAGGACCGGCGGCATGGCGCCGCCGCATAATCCTGCGCTTGCTCATCTGCTGAAACAGCGGCGCGATCTCCGCAGCGCGGCCGACAAATTCGTCGCCAGGCAGATCGCCGATACGGATCCGGGCGGCGGTTTTCCCGAGACCGGGCTTGGCAAGCAGTTCGAGAATGCCGCCCGTCTCATCGTGTCGGGTGCAAGAGTCCCGTTCATCAAGCTGTCGTTGGGTCAGTTCGACACGCACATCGAGCAAAAGGAGCTGCACGCGGACCTTTTGGGAGAGGTTGCGGGGGCGATTGCGGCCTTCGCCGCGGCCATGAAAAGTACGGGCAACTGGGACAAGGTGGCTGTGATGACCTATGCGGAGTTCGGCCGCCGGCCCGATGAGAACAATTCGGCGGGCACCGATCACGGCACTTCGGCGCCCCACTTCGTGGTCGGCGGCAAGGTCCGCGGCGGGTTCTTCGGCGAGCAGCCGCCCCTCGACGACCTGAACAACAAAAATTTGAAGCACCGGATTCATTTCCGGTCGATGTATGCATCCGGCGCCCGGGAATGGTGGGGGCAGCGGGCAAGCTTCATTCGCGAGAAGAGCTTGGGAATTTTCGCCTAAGCCATTGATCCGGGGAAGGAAAAATGGGGCATCTGCTTGACGGCGAGTGGACCGACGACGAGGTCCTGAAGGAAATCCGCGACGATGGAAAATACGTCAAGTTCGACAGCATATTCAGGAACTGGATCACACGGGACGGGGACGGCGGGAAGGGAGGCTTTCCGGCCGAGACCGGGCGCTACCACCTTTATTCGTCGGTCGCCTGTCCGTGGGCCCACCGGACCGAACTGATCCGGATCCTGAAGAAACTGGATGGGATCGTCGGACACACGGACACACGCCAAACCATCGGCGGTCAGGGCTGGACGTTCGCGGAACCGCATGTGGTGACGGGTACCGACCGGTCCGCGGCCTATTTGCACGAGGTCTATGCGCTTTCGGAACCCACGTACACCGGCCGGGTGTCGGTGCCGGCGCTTTGGGATTCGCACACGCGAAGGATCGTGTCCAATGAGAGTTCGGAGATCATCGTCATGTTCAATGAGGCCTTTGACGAGATTGCGCCTCCGAGCCCGGACTACTATCCCCCGGCGCTCAGGGAGGATATCGACGCGGTCAACGCCATGGTGCTCGATGGCATCAACAATGCCGTGAACGAGTGCGGCCGAGGCGTCAGTCAGCAGGCCTACGAGGCTGCCTTCGACAAGCTTTTCCGGACCCTGGACGAACTGGAGGCACGGCTCAGCCGGCAGCGCTACCTGTGCGGCGATCGGCAAACGCTGGCCGACTGGCGCCTGTTTCCCAACCTGGTGCGCTTCGATGCCATTTATTATCTGGGATACAAGTGCAATCTCCGGCGTATCGCCGACTATCCCAATCTGTCGGAATATCTCCGCGACCTCTATCAGACTCCCGGCATCGACCGGGTTTGCGACGTGGCCGGCATGAAGGACGGGGTTTATGGCGGCGCCGGCCCGATCCCCACCAACGGCATCGTGCCAAAAGGACCGGAGATGGACCTGAGGCAGGGGCATACCCGGAATCGGTTCGGCTGACGGGATTTGACGGGCGGGCCGTTGAATCGGGTGAATTTCAAGCAATTCGGACTTTTGTTCGCCGCAAAACGTTCGTAGGTTTGGAGACGGCAAACGCGAACTCGCGGGAACAGCCGATCGAACGGCCCGAAGCCGGCGGACAATTGACGCGGGGATGGCGATGAACGCCCTGAGAAACCTGACGTTTGGACTGATATTTGCCGTTGCGCTTTCGGGTCTTGCCCGAGCGGAAGATGCCGCGATCGATGCCTTCTACGGCACCTACGTCGGCAAGGCGATCGTCGAGAAGGACGGTGTCGCCGGCGAGCGCGACCTCAACGTGGTCATCAAGCCGTTCCGCAAGGGATTTACGGTCGAGTGGACGACGGTCACCCGGCGCGCCGGCGGCAAGACAAAACGGGCTTCCTACAAAATCAATTTTCGGCCGAGCCGCCGCGAGGGCATCTTCGGCTCGGCGATGAAGATCAACAAATTCGGCAAGGGCGTTCCTCTGGATCCCCTGAAAGGCGATCCCTATGTCTGGGCGAGGATTTCCGGCAAGACGCTGACCGTCCATGCGATGATCATTCTGGACGACGGCGGTTTCGAGATGCAGACCTACGACCGGACGCTCACCGGCAACGGAATGTCCCTGGACTTCGAGCGCATCCGCGACGGCCAGCCCCTCCGCAGGATCAAGGCGTCGCTGGAACGCCAGGGCGAATAGCGTATCCGGACCCGGCCGGCACCGGATATCGGGCTAGTCCTTCTTCGACTCCCTGTATTCCTTGATGGTCCGGAGGGCGTCTTCGCTGTACTCCGCGCCTGGATTGTCGCCGCCGATGACGAACAGCATGATATGCTCCACGTCCGGCTCGTCCTCGGTGACATTGAAGAACCGCCGTTGAAGGCCCGGCGGGAAAGACACCACGTCGAGCGGCCCCGCATCCACGTACTCGTAGTCGTCCCCCTCGTTCCAGGCGCAGCGCCATGTGCCGGTAATGGGCATGAAGGTTTCGTTGGTATCGTGGTTGTGCATCAGGGGGCCGCAGCCTGGCTTGGCCTTGACGAACCCCATGTTGAAGCCTTCCGAGATGGCAATCGCGGGGGCGGCCGATGCGTCTTCGCCGACGGGCGATAGAACCGTACCCGACCCGTCATCCTCGGGCGGCTGAAAACCGATGACGTTGATGAGTTCCCGGTGGCATTCGGGCAGTTCGCTGTCATCGAGACCGCCGCGCGACCCCTTGAGATCGGCAAACCGGGCGACCCGCTTCATCATTTCTTCCTTGGTCCACACTCGTGCTGGGGGCAGCATGGGTTCCTCCTCAAAATTCGAACTTATGAGAGAACGATAATCGGACTATTGGTTCCCGTCATCCTGAATTCACCGCCGGGCGGGGCGCATGATGAAAGTGCTAGCGTCGTCTAATGGTCTTGAATATGGACCAAAATTCCTCTGCGGTTTCCATATCCCCGCTGCGGCGGCCCGACCGGCCGGGAGGTCCTGGTTCTTGCGGCTCGAGGGTCGGAACGCGATGCCCGCCATTTGCCACTCGATAGAGAATGGTCGGTGCGCCGGAACTGCATTCGGTCCAATCATGTCTCGCAATGCGGGTTCGATCATGAGGCGCCCGGTTGGGGATGAGTCGTACCGACTGGCGCTTGCAGCCGTTTCGTTTACGCCAATATTCCATTGTTTCGGGTACGGAGAGGAGTCGTCCTCTTAAATGAATCCAGCCGTCATAACGAACGTTGAAATCGCTGGTTCCAGCGACCACAACGACCGGTAATGGCCGGTTCGAGTTGCAATCGCTGATCTGGTGCTCGGTCATATTGGCGATGATCGGGCCGATGGCTGCAATTTTCCGAGGGATTGTACAGGCCAGGGTGAAGGCCATGATACCGCCCCGGGATACGCCGGTGACGTAAATGCGGCCGGGATCTGAAATATTTTCGTCGATCAGCCGGTCGATGAGCTTGTCGATAAAACCGACGTCATCGGCGGGTTCGCCGTTGACCGTAGACATCGGGTTATGGACCGGCCTGCCATAACTCCAGCTGTCCTTGACCGCTCTTGGATAGACGACATGAAAACCGTCGCGGTCAGCAACGCGGTCCATGCGCAAGGTCTCTCTCAACTGGCCGATGGTTTGCCGATTTCCCTGGAGAGCGATGACCGTGGGTGATGGGGCCGCGACGACCGAAGTTGGACTGTAGACGATATAGTGCCGCTCGATCCCCTGGTGGAGGATGGTGCCGGTCTCATCGGCTCGAGCGGCATTCGTCGCCGCCGATATGCCCAGCAAAATCGAGAAAGCTATCGAATACAGGTTGTTGGGAAGAGAGGGCTGCATGGCGGGAATTCCAATAGTCAATGTGCGCACTCGATAACATGAAGAATTGAATTTATGCGGGACGATTAATCGGAAACCACTCCTTTTTGTGCGAGCTGTTCCAACATTGCCTGGTCGTACTCGAGTATATCCGTGAGAATCGCCTCGGTGTCGGCGCCGAGGGCGGGCGCGGCGTTTGCGGGCAGCTCCGGCGCTTCGGAGAGAAAGACCGGCGTCCGGGTAAACCTGAACTCGCCCACTTCCGGGTCGTCGATGGGCATCAGGAGCCCGCGTTCCCGAACATGTGGATCGGCGAAAACGTCCTCGGCCGTATTGACCGGGCCCGTGGGCACGCCCGCCCCGTTGAGCGCATCTACCGCCTCGGCGCGGGTGCGCTGCCCCAGCCAGCCTTCGATCAGCGGCCGTAGCTCATCGGCGTGGTCAGCGCGGGCGGCTGCCGAGTTGCTCTTGGGGTCATTGGCCAGTTCCGGGTGACCAACCGTTTCGGCCAGCCGTTTCCATATGATCTCATCCGGGACATTGAGGGCGATATAGCCGTCCGAACACCGGAACGCGCCACGCGGCCAGACATTGCGGGAGCGGCCCCGGCTCGGGTTCTGGCCGGCTACCGAATGCACCGTGACCATGGCTTCGTTGAGCGAAAGCATGGCATCGAACATGGCGCTGTCGACCAACTGTCCCTCGCCGGTCTTCTCCCGCATGAACAAGGCCTGCATGACGCCGTAGGCGGTGCACATGCCGGTATAGATGTCGGCCATCCCGTAGATGGTCCAGGACGGCGGCCTGTCCGAAAACCCCACCAGATGCATGATGCCGCTCATGGCTTCGGCGACGATGTCGAACGCGGGCCGGTCGGAGTAGGCGCCGCGATACCCTTCGAGGCGGCCGAAGCCGGAAATCAGGGCCCAGATCAGGCGGGGATTGCCCTCCTTGAGGGCCTCGTAGTCGAGACCGATTTTCTCCATGGCGCCCGGGCGAAGGTTCTCGACCACCACGTCGGACTTGGCGGCCAAGTCCCGGAATACCTGCCGGCCGGCTTCGGATTGCAGATCGAGGGCGAGGCTCTTCTTGTTTCGATTGTAGCCCATGTATCCGGCCGCTTTCTTGACCCCGTTCTTCTCGACGAAGGGCGGCATGGCGCGGCGCGGGTCGCCGCGGCCCGGCCGTTCGATCTTGATCACCTCGGCGCCGGCATCCGCCAGCAGCATGGTGCAATAGGGGCCGGCCATGTACTGCTCGAGGCCGATGACCCGAATTCCGTCCAGGGGGCGCACCATGGCTGCGGCCTAATCGCCGATCCACTCGACCAGCGTGGCCGAGCCCATGCCGACCCCGACGCAGAGGGTTGCCAGACCGTAGAAGGGCCTGGGCATGTCCGGCGCCCGCCGTTTCATTTCGTGCATCAGCGTGACGAGAATGCGTGATCCGGAACAGCCGGTCGGGTGGCCCAGGGCGATGGCGCCGCCGTTGACATTCGTCTTGGCGTGATCGATCCCGAGTTGGCGCTCGCAGCCGATGACCTGGGAGGCGAATGCCTCGTTGAGTTCGATGAGGCCCATGTCGTCGATACCGAGGGCAAAGCGGTCCAGGAGCTTTCGTGTTGCAGGTATGGGGCCGTAGGCGAAATGGCTGGGGTCGGTGCCGGCGCTTGCCGACCCGATCCAGCGCAGCATCGGCTCGAGGCCGAGGGCTTCGGCCTTCTCGCGGCTGGCGAGCAGGAGGGCGGCGGCCCCGTCGTTGATGCCGCTGGAATTTCCCGCCGTGACCGTGCCGTCTTTCTTGAACGCCGGGCGCAGCTTGCCGAGATCGTCCAATGAGGTGGCGAGCTCGTAGTTGCCATT